>JACKLL010000004.1 GCA_024235935.1 Rhodoferax sp.
CGCAGAAGGTGGCAGACGAAATCACGGCTGCGGGCGGCAAGGCCGTTGCCAATACCGACAGCGTGTCGGAGTGGAACGCGGCGCAGCGCATCGTCAGCTGTGCGCTGGACCACTTCGGTCGCATCGATGCGGTGGTCAACAATGCCGGCATCCTGCGCGACCGCATGTTCCACAAGATGAGCCCGGACGAATGGGATTCGGTGATCCGCGTCCACCTGTCCGGCTCCTTCTATGTGGCCCGCGCTGCGGCGACGCATTTCCGGGAGCAGAACGGCGGTGCCTATGTGCACATGACCTCCAACTCCGGACTGATAGGCAATGTCGGCCAGGCCAACTACTCGGCCGCCAAGCTGGGCATGGTGGCCTTGTCCAAGTCGATCGCACTGGACATGGCACGCTACGGCGTGCGCTCGAACTGCGTGGCGCCAGCCGCATGGAGCCGCATGATCGGCGCCATTCCGGTCGATACGCCCGAGCAGGCCGCACGCAGCGAAATGATGCGTACGCGGCTGGCACCGGCAAAGATAGCGCCGCTGGTCGCCTATCTGTGCAGCGACAGTGCCGCAGAGGTCAACGGGCAGGTCTTCTACGTCCGTGGCAACGAGATATTTCTGTACCACCAGATGGGCGCATCGCGGTCGGTGCACCGGTCGGAAGGCTGGACCCCGGACACGATCGCCGACCATGCCATACCGGCACTGCGGGGCAGCTTCGTGCCGGTGCAGCACCTGGCGCAGGTCTACGACTGGGATCCGGTCTGAGCAGTTGTTGAGCCGTCGCCGAACCAGCGTGCAGCTCAGGCCGAACCTGCCTCCTGCGCCGCACGCTGCCGATATTCCCGAAGCATCTCGCTGCGCGTATACGGCGCGGGCCGACCCGACAGGCGCAGTGACCAGTGTGTCACCACCGAATGGGAATTGAACGCGGGGCCGAAGGCCGGCATCAGCGTCAGCCACACCGCGATGGCCAGCGGCACGGCCACGCTGGCGGCCATCGACAAGCGCGGGAGCCCGCGCGGCAATCCCTGGGCCGCCAGTACCAATGCCGTGACTGCGCCACCCACCGCCAACCCGGCGATGACCTCCGACCAGGAGTGCGCACCGACATGCACGCGTGACACACCGACCAGAATCGCCAGCACGACGCCGAAGCCGAATGCGGCCCAGCGCCCGGCGGCAGAGCGGGCCGGCACCAGCGTCGCCAGCAGCACCGGATACAAGGCCGCAGACATCATGGCATGACCGGACACACCGCTGAAATTGAAGGCTGGCAGGCCCAGCCCCCAGCCGATGAAGGCCAGTTTGCTGGCCAGCGTCAGCGCGATGGCCATACCCAGGCAGCACAGCCATACCCCGGCCGTGCGCCGGCTGTCGCGCCGCGCGACCAGCACCCATGCCGCCAGCATCGCAGCAGGCAGCAGGATCTGGACTTCGCCCAGCCGCGTGATCAGGTGCCAGAACATCACGGTCTTCCAATGCCTCGCATCACGGGCCGCAGCAATCGGGCAGGTAGGTCATCGCAAACCAGACCAGCCAGCCGCAGAACAGGATGGCCAGCAGGCAGATGGCGAGCAGGCGGCCGAAACGAAGCTTGCGGGCAGGTGCTGCCGCCTTGGCGGGTTGCGGATTCGATTTCAAGGGAGGATGCGATGCCATGGGAGTGTCCGATCTGCGCAGGGGCAGGGTCTACCCTATGGTACTTGGATTCGGAGGCCGACAAGGCCACTGGCGGCCCCATGCGCTACAGTGACCGAACCCGTGCAATCCGCCGGGCACCACACGAGGGCGCACAGCCATGATGAATATGGGATACGGCGGCGTGTTTGGCGCGCTGGTGCTGATCGGTGACATCTGGGCCATCATCAACATCTTCCAGAGCAGCGCGTCGAATGAAAAGAAGCTGATCTGGATCGTGGCCGTGGCCCTGCTGCCATTGCTGGGCCTGGTGCTGTGGTTCTTTCTCGGTCCGCGCGCGCCCGGCAAGGGCTGAAGCGACGTCGCGGTCGCCCCTGGCAGCGTGGCCCAGGCGGCCTCCAGTTTGCCATCCATGTACGCCCCGACCGGTCAGTTGGCCAGGGGCGCACCTGGACAAGCCTGGTCAAAGCGAACGTTCTGGTGCGGCATCGGCGGGAAACGGGTCGGCCACACCGAGTTCTGCGCACAGGCTGGCGATGGTCTTGCGCAACATGACCACCTCGCCTTCCAGTTGCGCCACCCGCTGTGCAAGACTGCCATCCGGCGCATGGCGGGCCCCGTCCACCGGATGCCCGACGTCCGCCACCGGGCCGCACAGCAGATGCGCCCAGCGCTGCTCCCGTGCACCCGGCGCGCGGGGCAGCTTGACCACCAGCGGTCCGCCCTTTTCGGCTGAACGCTCCTGCAACTCGTCCAGGAAACCGTCCACCGAGGAAATATCGGCAAACGGGTACCAGCGTTCGGTGTTGAGCCGCAGTTCACCCGCCGTCTGCGGCCCGCGCAGCAGCAGCATGCCCAGCAGCACCGCCGCCTGCTCGTAGACACCGATGCCGCGCTGGAAATTGTGCGAAAAACGGGCGGCACGCCCGCCGCTGGACTCGCGCACCAGGTCGCGCGACTTCAGGTTGTCCAGCGCCGTGAGCACCTGCGCCTCGTCGAGGTTCATCAAAGGTTCGCGGCTGGTCTTCTGGTTGCAGCCCGCCAGCAGGACGCTCAGCGTCAGCGGGTAGCTGTCGGGAACCGTGCGGGCCTTCTCCATCAGCGTACCCAGCACACGGGCTTCGATGGCCGTCAACACGGGCAGGGGCGGCGATTCGGCAACAGGGTTCACGGCATTCGATCCGGCAATGGGGTGGCTACGGCGGCCACGGGAGGTGCTTGCACAGGCAACCAGGCGAAAGCCGCGATTGTCGTGGCAATCAGGAGCCAGCCGTCGGCAACTCGCCCAGCACCTTGCTGAGCTTCTTCTCCAGCTCCTTCAGCCGCAGCAAGCCGTCCGGCGCCTGCTTGATGGTACTGCGCCATTCGAGGTACAAGGCACGCAGACCGTCGATGTCCTGCGCCTGCCGCAGCTTGGCGACGATGCCGTCGCCGGCAATACCGAGGATCCGCCGGGCCAGGTTGATCATGAAGGTCTGCCCCAGCTCGAACGGATCTTCCTCGCCGGCCGCGACACCGGCCAGCGGCGCCGGTGCGCTGGGCGGCGCCGCACGCGGCGCAGTCGCCGTCACAGGGGATGCCGCTGGCGCATGCTCCTGCGCAGTGACGAAGCCACCGTCGATCAGTTGCTGCACCAGACCCGGCACCAGTTCGGGCGGGAACACCGCCTGCAACGCCACCACGTCGCGCCGCCCGTCCATCATGATCAGCATCTGGCGCAGCCTGGGCGACAGCCCATGCGCGCGGCGCTCGACCTCTTCCTGGCCCTTGGGCGTCTTGGCGCAAACCGTTCTTGCAGTCACCATGGACTCACCTGTTGTCTCCGTCTAAGTGCCCGCGCCTCTGAAGGGCGGGGTCGGTCCATTCTAGGATGGACCCGCGTATCGGCCTATGCCGGGGAGGCTTGCGACCCATCCCGATCCTGGCGATTCATCGAAAGATACCGGTGTGGCGATTTGTGTGGAGGGAGCGCATGCGCAGGCCCCGCGAAAGACACGCCATGCCAGATTCACGCCGCTGCCCCATAATCGAGCGCCGCCACCCATGGTAAGTGGCGCGATCCTTGCATCCCCCCAGAGCATCCACGGCTGGTGCACCGCATTGGTTCCCGTTCAGAAATTCACCGCGAAATCCTCTCTCTCATGGCTCTTCCTTCCGTCCGCAATGGCATCCGTTCGCCGCGCGACAACAACGCCGCCATCCGCAATGTGGTGCGCGTCTCGCTGCACAGCCACCGCCATTCCGATGCCAATCGCCGGCGCGCACGCGAGCTGGCCTGGCAATGGGTGGCGGCCAAGTGGCCCAAGCTGGTGCCTTCGCGCGACCAGATGGAGCGGCACCAGTTCGCGCATGCAGTCCCCGGACAGCAGATCGTCATGTCCAGTGCGGCGGACAACTCCAGCTGGTCGCTGGCCGTGGCGTTCGACGAAAAGAATGGTGTGCGCACCTGGATGACCCAGGTCGAGGTGGCCGACGACGGCGACAGCGATGTGTTGCGGCTGCAGACCTCGTGCACCGACGTGGCCGACGCGCCGCTGGTCGTGGCCCCGCCGCGGCTGCTGGGCAGCTGGGTCGAACGCATGGAACTCGACGACGGCCCGTTCGCCGTGCTGGGCGAGCCGCGCGAGGTCTCTGACGAGAAGCAGTTGCAAGGTTTCCTGGCCCATGTGTCTTCGCGTGAACGCAGCCTGCCGGTCATCGCGCTGGCCAACCGGCCGCAAACACGCTTTTACGGCGTCGATCCACGCGGACTGGCGACCGCCGTGCGCGGCCTGGCCCATGTGATCTGCCTGAGCCCGGAAATCGCCCCCGAAGTCGCCGAGGCGCTGGGACCACGGCTGGGCATTGTTCCGGGTGCGGCGCGCATCTACAGCGCCAAGGTGCCGCTGGTGGCCAACTCCCACGACCATCCGCTGGTGCGCAACACGCGCGCGATCGGCAATGCGCAGGACAGCGCAGGAGCCTTTCGCCGGCTGCTGTGCCAGAAAATCTGTGCGATGAGCGTGCGCGAGGGTGGTGCCGAGGCGAGCCCGTCGCGCAGCTGATCGGTCGCCGGCAGAGGCCGGCAGACGGATCACGGCATGTACTGGCCGCCGTTCACCTCGATCACCTGCCCGGTGACATACGAGGCCGCCTGTTCCGACGCCAGATAGAGGAAGGCGCCCACGCATTCGTCCACGGTTCCCAGGCGCGCCATCGGAATGGTCTTGCGCATGGTCTCCAGCTGCTCGGGCGTGGAGAACTTGTCGTGAAACGGTGTCGTGATGACGCCCGGAGAGACCGCATTGACGCGGATCCCCTTGCCCACCAGTTCCTTGGCCAGGCCCTTGGTCGCGGTCGTGACGAAGGCCTTGGAGCCGGCATACATGGCCGCACCCGGGCCACCACCGTTGCTGGCGGCGATGCTGGTCAGGTTGATGATGCTGCTGCCGGGCGCCATGTGGGACACCGCATATTTGGTGCACATCATCATCGAGCGCACATTCAGGTCCAGGATGTCATCGAGCATGGCATCGGTCAGCTCGGCAATCGGCTGGCGCTGCACCAGCGCTCCGGCATTGTTGACCAGTACGTCGATGCGCCCCATGCGCGCGACCGCCTCGCCCACCACCTTGGCACACTGGGCTGAGGTGCGCAGGTCTCCCTGCACGGCAAAGGCGTCGCCGCCGGATGCCTTGATGTCCTTGACCACGGCCTCGGCAGCGTCCTCGGAGCTGTTGTAGTGCACCGCCACCGTGGCGCCCCGCGCGCCGAAGGCCCGCGCCACGCCAGCGCCGATTCCGGTCGATGCCCCCGTGATCAGAATCGCTTTTCCCTTGTAGTCATCCATGTGCAGTCTCCTTTTGCTTGTCGATGGTGCGGCGGGCACGACCCGCCAGGCAGCCGCAAGTCTATGCCATAGCCCTGGCGGACACGCCGCAGGCTTCACACGCGCGCACCGTGTACCACTCGGGCAGGCGTTCGAGTCCCGCAGTTGGCGATGCCAGCACACAAGAACTTCCCTGACGCCAGCGACGTTGCACGCGAGACTGTCGCAGACCTTGCAGGCCACCTCTGCGTGATGCAAATTCCGCATCCAGACATGCAAATCCGGCAGCGCCAGCGGGCCCGCAAGCACCACCCCGCGTCCGAAAAAAACTATTGCACGGCAGGCACTTAGGGTCGCGTGCACCATGTTGGAAAAATTTGTAACGCCGACATCGACGCCCTGCAAGGCGTCAGCCGATGTGTCGTGGCTGTTATGCTTTTGGACTTCGCGGCTGACACTTTCGTGGTGGCCATCTCATTGCTGCACCTGCCAGCAGCCCGTCAACATGTTTGATCCGGGATGCGCAACTGCTGCGGCAATCCGACAAAGAAGGAGCGATCAACAGCATGACCACCCATGTCACGCGCATCAAGAGTGAAAAGGACTTTTATTCCGGCCTGCTGTTCATGGCCGTCGGAATAGGGTTCGCGTGGGGCGCCACCAACTACAAGATTGGCGATGCGGCCCGCATGGGCCCTGGCTACTTCCCCTTGATGCTCGGCATTCTGCTGGCCATCGTGGGCCTGGTCGTGACCTTCATGGCACTGACGGTGGAGACCGAGGACGGTGACAAGATCGGCAAGGCCGCGTGGAAGCCGCTGTTCTTCATCATTCTGGCCAATCTGCTGTTTGGCGTGATGCTGGGCGGACTTCCCAGCATCGGATTGCCCTACATGGGGCTGATCGCAGCGATCTATGTGCTCACTTTCGTGGCGGCCATGGCCGGCGAGGAGTTCGACTTCAAGGAGGTTCTGATCCTGGCCACCATTCTGGCGGCGCTGAGCTATGTCGCGTTCATCGCACTGCTCAAGCTGCAGTTCCCGGCCTGGCCGGCCTTCATCACCGGCTGAACCCGAAAAGAAGAACAACACCATGGAACTCATCTCCCACCTGTCGATCGGCTTTGGCGTCGCGTTCACGCCGATCAACCTGCTGTATGCATTCATCGGCTGCCTGATGGGCACGCTGATCGGCGTCTTGCCCGGCATCGGCCCGCTGGCAACGATTGCCATGCTGCTGCCCGCCACCTATGCGCTGCCGCCTGTGTCGGCACTGATCATGCTGGCCGGCATCTACTACGGCGCCCAGTACGGCGGCTCCACCACGGCCATCCTGGTCAATCTGCCGGGAGAGGCGTCGTCCGTCGTCACGGTGATCGATGGCTACCAGATGGCGCGCCAGGGGCGCGCGGGGCCCGCGCTGGCAGCGGCGGGGCTGGGATCGTTCTTTGCGGGCTGCGTCGGCACCCTGGTGCTGGCAGGCTTTGCGATTCCGCTGACCGAGGTTGCATTCCTGTTCGGACCGGCCGAGTACTTCTCGCTGATGGTGCTGGGCCTGATCGGCGCCATCGTGCTGGCTTCGGGCTCCATCCTCAAGGCCATTGGCGTGATCCTGCTGGGCCTGATGATGGGTCTGGTCGGCACCGACGTGAACTCTGGCGTAGCACGCTACAGCTTCGACATCCCCGAACTGACCGACGGCATCAGCCTGCTGGCCATCGCCATGGGGGTTTTCGGCTATGGCGAGATCATCAGCAACCTGGGCAAGCATGAAAGCGAGCGCGAGGTCTTTTCGGCAGACGTCAAGAGCCTGATGCCGACCCGCGAAGATTTCCGCAACATGGCGCCCGCCGTGCTGCGCGGCACTGTTCTCGGCTCGATGCTCGGCATCCTGCCCGGTGGCGGCGCGACCATGTCGGCCTTCGCCGCCTACACGATCGAGAAGAAGGTCAAGGCGCGCCAGGGCGAGGTTCCGTTCGGCACCGGCAACATCCGCGGCGTGGCAGGTCCCGAGGCCGCGAACAACGCGGCGTCCCAGACCTCCTTCATCCCGCTGCTGACGCTGGGCATTCCGCCCAACGCGGTGATGGCGCTGATGGTCGGTGCAATGACCATCCACAACATCCAGCCCGGCCCGCAGGTCATGACCAGCAACCCGGAACTGTTCTGGGGCCTGATCGCCTCGATGTGGATCGGCAATGCCATGCTGGTGATCCTGAACCTGCCACTGATCGGCCTGTGGATCAAACTGCTGACCGTGCCCTACCGCTGGCTGTATCCGGCCATCGTGCTGTTCTGCGCCATCGGCGTGTATTCCACCAACAACAACACCTTCGACATCTGGATGGTCGGCATGTTCGGCGTGCTGGGCTACATGTTCATCAAGCTCGGCATCGAGCCCGCACCGCTGGTGCTGGGCCTGATCCTGGGACCGATGATGGAGGAGAACCTGCGCCGCGCGCTGTTGCTCTCGCGTGGCGACTGGACCGTGTTCTTCACACGGGGGCTGTCGGCCAGTCTGCTGGCGATCGCCGCGGCACTGCTGATGATCGTGCTGCTGCCGGCCGTGCGCAAGAAGCGCGAGGAAGCTTTCGTCGAGGAATAGCCACGCCATGGCGACACGCCAACGGCCGGATCACTGTCCTCGGTGGTCCGGCCGTTTTGCCGTCTGCACGGCCCACCGCACCCCCGATCCCGGGACTGCATCCTGGTAACCAGCCGTACCCGTTGAGGCGCAATGCGACCTGCCTGCTGTGGACGCCATCCGCAGGGCAGGCTACCATCAGCCATGCGGCACCACGGGCACCGCCCTGCACCTGGCCCACCCGGGTGGCGCCGCAATGGACTCCGACCGCTCAGCCTGCGCGACCGGAAGTCTGTTACAACAACCCGGCGGATTGGTGCGTGATTGATGGGATGATCAGCCCCCGGGAGGCAGTGTGGTTCTGCCTGCATGATCAGGCTGAAGATGCTGGTGGAGGATTCACGGGATGCGATGGGCCAAGACAAGTTTGCGCAACAGTTTTTTCGGCTGGATGGCCAACGAAACCGTCGCAGAATCCAGCGATGATCTGGAGGTCATCCGCAAGGCCATGCTGCAGACGCTGGAGCAAGGCGGCGGCGACACCCACACCACCATCGAGCGCAAGCTGCTGTTTGCCCACGACATCGACCAGCTCTGGTACGCCCGTCCCGAACTGATGAATGCCCTCTCCGCCACCAAGGGCGAGGCCACTGCCCGGGCCTGCATGGACGACATCACGCGGCTGTTCCAGGCACGTATCCCCGAGCGTTTCGGCCCCAAGCGCGGCGCAAGTCCACGCCGGGGCTGATTTCCCGCCGCACTGCCGCTGCCAAAGCGACCCGGCGAACCACGGCCACCGGCTGCGGTCGCACGCAGCGCCACCGAAACGGCAGCAACTTCCCGGTGCCACGCCGAGTCGGCACAATGGGGCCTTGACGCATCACGCGGGAGGACACATATGGGCTCCGGAAAGATACTGGTCGCGCAAGGTGGCGGGCCCACGGCGGTCATCAACCAGTCGATGGTCGGCGTGGCGCTGGAAGCGCGCCGCCATCGCGGCGTGGAGCGCGTCTATGGCGCGCGCCATGGTGTGCGGGGCATCGTCGACGAGGACTTCGTCGATCTGACCCAGGAGACCAGCCACAACCTGGAACTGGTGGCGGCAACCCCCTCCTCGGCGCTGGGCTCGACCCGCGACAAGCCCGACGCGAAATACTGCCACGCCATCTTCGAGGTCCTGCGCGCGCACGAGATCGAGCACTTCTTCTACATCGGCGGCAACGACTCGTCCGACACGGTGCGCATCGTCAGCGAAGAGGCGCACAAGGCTGGCTATCCGCTGCGCGCCATCCACATTCCCAAGACCATCGACAACGACCTCGTGGGCAATGACCACACACCCGGCTTCCCCTCGGCGGCGCGCTTTGTCGCGCAGGCCTTTGCCGGCGTCAACCTGGACAATGCGGCGCTGCCCGGCGTCTATGTCGGCGTGGTCATGGGGCGCCATGCCGGCTTTCTGACGGCCGCATCGGCACTGGGCAAGAAGTTCGAGGACGACGGACCGCATCTGATCTACCTGCCCGAACGCACCTTCGACCTGGCGCAGTTCCTGGCCGACGTCAAGGCCACCTACGCGCGCTTCGGCCGCTGCGTGGTGGCGGTATCCGAGGGCATCCACGACGCATCGGGCACGCCCATGCTGAGCCTGCTGGCCAGGGAACTGGAGCATGATGCCCATGGCAATGTGCAGCTCTCGGGCACCGGCGCGCTGGCCGACCTGCTGTGCGAGGAAATCCGCAGCAAGCTGGGCATCAAGCGGGTGCGCGGCGACACCTTCGGTTATCTGCAGCGCTCCTTCATCGGCTGCGTGTCGGACGTGGACCAGCGCGAGGCCCGCGAGGTCGGCGAGAAGGCGGTGCAGTTCGCCATGTGGGGCGATCGGGATGGCTCGGTGGCGATCCGCCGCACCGGCTTCTACTCGGTCGACTACACGCTGCTGCCGCTGACAGACGTGGCCGGCAAAACGCGGGTCATGGAGGACGCCTTCATCAGCGCCAGCGGCACCGATGTCACCGATGCGTTCCGGCTGTACCTGCGCCCCCTGCTGGGCTCGGGCATGCCGGACGCATTCCGCCTGCGCGCCGCTCCCGTGCCGCGGCGCAACCCGCGCTGAGCGCGATCGGCCGATGTTTCTTGCCTCCAAGCTGCTGGCCTTTCTGATCGAGCCGCTGTTCTGGGTCCTGCTGCTCCTGCTGGCCGCGGTATTGCTGGGCGGGCGTCGGGCACGGCTGGGACGCACGCTGTCGGCAACGGCGCTGCTGGCACTGCTGCTGAGCAGCTGGACATCCGGGCCCGAGGCGCTGTTGCGCGAGCTGGAATCCCGCTACATCCGGCCACCGGAACAGGCGCTGCAGCATTTTGCAGGCATCGTCGTACTGGGCGGCGCGCTGAGCAGTCCGGAGCTTTGGGAGGCGCATCCGCAGGTGGGCCTGAACGACCAGGCCGAGCGCATGACGGAGGCGGTGGCCTTGATGCGCAGCCATCCGAAGCTGCGCCTGCTGTTCACCGGCGGCAATGCGAAGATCACCGGTGAAGGGGTCAGCGAGGCGCAGCGCGCCAAGGTGTTCTTCGATGCCATGGGCGTAGACCCGTCACGGGTCAGCTATGAATCCGTGTCGCGCAACTCCTACGAGAACGCCTTGCTGACCGCATCGATACCGGGTGTCGACAAGACGCAGCCCTGGTTGCTGCTGACCTCGGCCTTCCATCTGCCGCGTGCCATGGGCGTCTTCACCCACGCCGGCTGGAATGTGACGCCATGGCCGGTCGACTACCGCACGACCGCGCATGACTCCTGGTTCGACTTCTCGCTGCACTACGGCCCGGCCCTGTGGCAGCTGGCCTTGCACGAGTGGCTGGGTTACGCCGCCTACCGCATGGCCGGATGGCTGTGATGCTCAGCTGTCGTCGGACAGCGCGATCTGCTCGGGCGTGAGCCGGGTCGCCAGCATCTTGTCGATGCGCCGTCCCTCGAGTCCGACCACCTCGAACATCCAGCCGGCACACTCGATCTTGTCGCCCATGGCCGGCAGGCTACCCGACACCGCCATCAGCAGTCCGGCCACCGTGTTGTAGCGCCCGCGGGCCTCGTCCGGCAGTTCATCGATGTCCAGCCGCGCCTTGAACTCGCCCACCGGCATGGCGCCATCGATCATCCAGCTGCCGTCGTCGCGCGGTGTGGCCCAGGCATCGACCGGCGTGTAGGGTTGCAACTCGCCGGTGATCGCCTCCAGCACGTCGTTGGGCGTGATCAGCCCCTGCACGTCGCCATATTCGTCGACCACCAGCACCATGCGGGCGGTCTTGGTGCGGAACTGCTCGAGCAACTCCATGCCCGACAAGGTCTCCGGGATGAAGACCGGCGGATGCACATGCCCGGCAATGCTGCCCTCGTCTTCAGCGCCGAGTTCGATCAGCTTGCCCAGGCTGATGATGCCCACGACATGGTCCAGCGAGCCCCGGCAGACCGGGTACCAGGAGAAGGCGCGCTTGGCACCGCCTTCGCGCAACTGCTCCAGGATCTGCCCTGCCGACTGGCTGGCATCGAGCCACTTGATGTCCGAGCGGGGCAGCATCATCGAGATCAGCGGCCGGTCATCGAGCAGAAAGACGTTCTGCACCATCTGGCGCTCCTGCTCCTCGATGACGCCGGCATCGACGCCCTCCTCCAGGCTGGCATTGATCTCGGCCTCGGTCACGGCACGGTTGCCGGCGTTGTCGATGCGCAGCATCTTGAGCGTGGCGTGCGTGCAGGCCGACAGCAGCCAGACGAAGGGTTTGGCGATGCGCGCAACCCAGGTCATGGGCCGCGCGATCACGCGCGAGACCTGCTCGGGGTACAGCTGCCCGATGCGCTTGGGCACCAGTTCACCAAACACGATGGTGGTGAAGGTGATCACCGTGACCACCAGTGCGGTCGCGCTGATGTCGGCCACGCCGGAGGCGATATGGAAGGTCTGCAGCCAGGCGGACAGCCGGCTGCTGAAGGCAGCCTCACCGATGATGCCGTTCAGAACCCCGATCGAGGTGATGCCGACCTGCACCGACGACAGGAAACGGGTGGGGTTCTCCAGCAGCACCAGGGCCGCCGCCGCACCATGGTCGCCGTCGTCGGCCATGCCCGTCAGGCGTGCCTTGCGGCTGGCCGTGAGCGCCAGTTCGGACATTGCAAAAACCCCGTTGAGCAAGGTCAAGAGGGCGATCAGCAAGAAATCCATGAATCCGGCATCAAAATCAACACCATGGGACTTTACCTGATCGGCGACGTACAAGGCTGCGATGGCGCATTGCAGCGACTGTTGAACACCATCGGCTTTTCACCCAGCCGCGACACCCTGGTGCTGCTGGGCGATCTCGTCAATCGCGGCCCGGACTCACTGGCGGTGCTGCGCCGCATGATCAAGCTGGGCGGAGCCGCCCGCTGCGTGCTGGGCAACCACGACATGCACCTGCTGGCAGTCGCACATGGCGCACGCGCGCCCCATCGCAAGGACACGCTGAATGCCATTCTGGAGGCGCCGGACCGGGAAGCCCTGCTGGCCTGGATCCGCGCCCAGCCACTGGCCCTGCACGATCGCATCGACGGCCAGGGTCTGCTGATGGTGCATGCCGGTGTTCTTCCGTCCTGGACGGCCGCAAAGACCCTGGCGCTGGCCGACGAGGTGGGGCAGCTGATGCAGGGACCGGATTTCGGCGATTTCCTCGACCAGATGTATGCCGACACCCCGCTGCAATGGTCCGAGACGCTCAGCGCCATCCCGCGTCTGCGGGCCATCGTCAACGTGCTGACCCGGCTGCGCTTTTGCAGCGCCGACGACCGGATGGAGTTTGCGACCAAGGAGGGTGCGGATGCCGCACCCGAAGGCTTCTGGCCCTGGTTCGATGCACCCGGCCGCAAGAGCCGGGATGTCACCGTGGCGTTCGGCCACTGGTCGACGCTGGGCTGGCTCGGCCGCGATGACGTGCTGTCACTCGACACCGGATGTGTCTGGGGCGGTCAGCTCAGTGCGGTGCGCGTGCAGCCGCGCGGCGCGGGACAGGGCTTTGCGACCGAACTGGTGCAGGTGCCTTGCCCCCAGGCCCAGCGGCCGGGTCGTTGACCCGGCGCCGGGGCACGCTCAGGACTGCGATTCGGTCTCGTCGACCCGCGTCTCCGGCTTGAACAGGGCCGCCACGCGCCGCCGTGTCTTGATGTTGGCCGAAATGCTGCGCACCGGCCGTGGGGCATCGGCTTCCCATGCGGGCGTGTCCTTGGCTGCCGCCGGTTCCTCGTAGGGCTTGTCGAAGAACGGATCGCGCGACACCGGCGGCGGACGCACCAGGTCACGCGCGGGTGGGCGCTCACGGCGCGGCGCATCGCGATCCGCACGCGCAGGGCGACCCGCACCCCGCGGCTCTGCGCCGCCATCCTGTTCCTGGTACATGCGCCGGCCATCGTTGATGCGGCCCTGGCGGCGGATGTCGGGACTGTCTTCGTCGAACTCGATCGGCTCGATCTCCAGCTTGGCCTTGACCAGCTTCTCCAGTTCCGCCACCAGGCGCGCGTCGCTGCGTGTGACGAAGGTCACGGCCAGGCCGGAGGCGCCGGCACGGCCGGTGCGGCCGATGCGGTGGATGTAATCTTCTGCGTTGAACGGAATGTCGAAGTTGAACACCGCAGGAACGTCCTTGATGTCCAGTCCGCGGGCGGCCACATCGGTACATACCAGCAGGTCGACTTCGCCCTTCTTGAAGGCTTCCAGCGCCTTGAGCCGCTCATCCTGGCTCTTGTCGCCGTGCAAGGCCGCAGTCTTGAGGCCTTCACGCTCGAGCGAGCGTGCCAGGCGGGCGCAACCGAGCTTGCTGTTCACGAACACAAAGGCCTGCTTCACGCCGCGGCTGCGCAGCACCTGGTGCAGGGCATGGCGCTTGTCTTCGTCTCCGACGCTGTAGAAATGCTGCTCCACGGTCGAAGCCGCAGCATTGGGTCGGGCCACCTCGATCGTCACCGGATTCTGCAGATAGCTGCCGGCCAGGCGCTTGATCTCGGGCGAGAAGGTGGCCGAGAACAGCAGCGTCGTGCGCTGCTTGGGCAGATAGCTGAGGATGCGCTGCAGATCGGGCAGGAAGCCGATGTCCAGCATGCGGTCCGCCTCGTCGAGCACCACGTACTCGACCTGGTTGAGCACCGCGTTCTTGGCTTCGATATGGTCCAGCAGGCGGCCGGGCGTGGCCACCAGGATCTCGACGCCGCGCTTGAGCTCGGCCGTTTGCGGCTTCATGTCCATGCCGCCGAACACGACGGTACAACGCAGCTGCGTGTACTTGGCATAGGACTTGATGGCCTGGGCCACCTGGTCGGCCAGTTCGCGCGTGGGCAACAGCACCAGCGCACGCACCGGATGGCGCGCCGGCGAGGTGGATGCGTTCTCGTGCGCCAGCATGCGCTGCAGCAGCGGCAGCGAGAACGCAGCCGTCTTGCCGGTGCCGGTCTGGGCGGCACCCATCACGTCCAGCCCCTGCAACACCTGCGGAATGGCCTGCGCCTGGATTGGCGTCATGCTCTCGTAGCCCAGTTCGGCAACGGCCTTTGCCAGGGGGGCTGCCAATTGCAGCTGAGCGAAAGAATCGATGCGTGAAGGGGTAACGGGTTCGGTCATCTATACCTGTGCGGTGTCGGGCCCGAGGGCCTGTTTTGGGCGCCTGGGCGGGTGGTGCCCGGGGTACGGGCAAGCCGCCATTATCCCCCCATCGGGAAAAGCCCGTCCAAAAGCGCTAAAGCGCACGCGCCGAGAAGGTGTCGCAGCCCTTGACCGAGCCGCCCTGCAGCCCGTTGTCGAACCAGCGCTGGCGCTGGGCACTGGTGCCATGCGTGAAGCTGTCCGGCACCACGGCCCCCCCGGCGGAGCGCTGCAGCGCGTCGTCGCCGATCCTGGCTGCGGCATTCATCGCTTCCTCGACATCGCCGTTCTCCAGGATCTGGCGCGAGCGCTGCGCATGGTGGGCCCAGACACCAGCCAGGCAGTCGGCCTGCAGTTCGAGCCGCACGCTCAGCGCGTTGTACTGCACCTGGCTGACCCGGGCGCGGGTCTGTTCCATCTTCTCGGTGATGCCCAGCAGGTTCTGCACATGGTGGCCGACCTCGTGCGCGATGACGTAGGCCTGGGCAAAGTCGCCCGGCGCACCCAGCCGGGTGCGCAGCGTCTCATAGAAGGCAAGGTCGATGTAGACCTTCTGGTCGCCCGGGCAGTAGAACGGGCCCATGGCCGCCTGGCCGGTACCGCAGGCCGTGGGCGTGGACCCGCGGAACAGCACCAGCCGCGGCTCCTGGTAGCGCGCACCACCCTGGCTGAACACGTCTTTCCAGACGTCCTCGGTATCGGCCAGCACGGTCGACACGAAGCGCGCCATGGTGTCGTCCGCCGGCGGGCGGGTTGCCGGTGCCTGTTGTTGCTGCACCACGGCATCACCGCCGCTGAGCGCACCCAGGATGGTCAGTGGATTGATGCCGAAGATCCACCCCCCGACCAGGGCGATCACGATGGTTCCGATGCCGATGCCACGTCCGCCGGGGATACCGGTGCGGCCACCCGTACTGCGCCGGTCCTCGACGTTTTCTGACTGACGGTTACCTTCCCATTTCATGAAATCTCCCCTGGCGCAGCAAATCACGTTACATTGCCGCCATGTTACGAAAACCCGTTGCGCCGAGCGCCCAGCAGGGCCGGCTCGCACCTGTATCCCATCGTGCAACCCCTCGGGCCACCGTCCTGCTGACCGGTTTCGCCCCGTTTGGCGGCGAAACCCTCAACTCCAGCTGGGAGGCCGTCCAGGCCTTGCAAGGCGAACAGATCGCGGGCCATACCGTCGTCTGCGCCGAACTGCCCACCGTCTTCTACGTCTCGCTCGAACAGCTGATGAACCTGGTACGGGAAAACCACCCGGCCCTGGTCATCTGCGTCGGCCAGGCCAGCAACCGCCAGGCCATTTCGCTCGAACGCATCGCCATCAACATCGCCGATGCCCGCATCCCGGACAACGCCGGTGCACAGCCGATCGACAAGCCGGTGGTCAGCGGCGCCCAACCGGCCTATTTCTCCAGTCTGCCGATCAAGGCCATGCTACGCGATCTGAGCGCCGCCGGGTTGCCGGCCGAAATCTCGCAGTCGGCCGGCACCTTCGTCTGCAACCACCTGTTCTACGGCCTGATGCACGACCTGGAGCGGCGACGTGCGCTGACCGGCGTGCGCGGCGGCTTCATCCACCTGCCGGCACTCGGCGGCGCAGGCACCCCGGCCATGGCGTTGCAGGACATGCAGCAGGGCCTGCGCATTGCCATTGCCAGCGCGCTGGCCACGACGCGGGACGTCAAGCTCGCCGCCGGCGCCACGGCCTGAGCCGCGCCCACGGGCGCTCAGGCGCGTGGCAAGGTCACGCCGTGCTGCCCCTGGTATTTGCCACCCCGATCCTTGTAACTGGTCTCGCAGGCCTCGTCGCTCTCGAAGAACAGCACCTGGGCACAGCCCTCGCCGGCATAGATCTTGGCCGGCAGCGGCGTGGTGTTCGAGAATTCCAGCGTCACGTAACCTTCCCATTCGGGTTCGAACGGCGTCACATTGACGATGATGCCGCAGCGCGCATAGGTGCTCTTGCCCAGGCAGATCGTCAGCACATTGCGCGGAATGCGGAAATACTCCAGCGTGCGCGCCAGCGCGAAGCTGTTGGGCGGGATGATGCAGACGTCGTCGTGAAAGTCGACAAAACTCTTGGCATCGAAGTTCTTCGGGTCCACCACCGTGCTGTGGATGTTGGTGAACACCTTGAATTCCGGCGCACAGCGGATGTCGTAGCCATAGCTGCTGGTGCCATAGCTGATGATCTTGTTGCCATCGCGCTCGCGGATCTGTCCGGGCTCGAACGGCTCGATCATGCCGGTGGTCTCCGCCATGCGGCGGATCCATTTGTCGCTCTTGATAGTCATGCTGGGGGTGGGCTGGTCGGTATCGAAACGCCGATTGTAGGAACACCGCCAGCGCAGCCGGCAATATCGCCAGGCCCCGCAGGTCCGGCGCTTCAGCCGGCGCCAGCGATCACCGTACGCGCCACCAGCCGGTCGTCGCCCAGCACGATCATGGCGAACAGCAATTCCTCCAGGCTGGCGGCCTGTCCGGTGCGCCTCGCCATCAGGGCGGTACAGCGGGGATCGAGAACGATGAAGTCGGCCTCGCAGCCCGGCTGCAGGTTGCCCACCACGCCGCCCAGCCCCAGCGCCTGCGCTGCGCCGGCCGTGTGCTGCCACCACAGCTGCTGCGGGCTCAAGCTCAGCCCGGTCTTGGTCTGCCCTTCGCGGCCCACGCAATACGCCGCCAGCATGGTGTGAAACGGCGACAGCGAGGTGCCGCCACCGACGTCGCTGGCCAGACCGTAGCGAAAACCGACCCGGTCGGCGCCGGAGTAGTCGAAGAAGCCACTGCCCAGGAACAGGTTGCTGGTCGGGCTGACAGCTGCCGCCGCACCGGTATCGCGCATCAGCGCGCGGTCGTCATCGTCGAAGTGGATGCAATGGGCATAGATGGCACGCGCGCGCAGCAGGCCGAAATCGTCGTACACCGACAGATAGGAACGGGACTGCGGAAACAGGCTGCGGGCCCATGCGATCTCGTCCTTGTTCTCCGCCACATGCGACTGGATCCAGACGTCAGGGTACCGCGCGGCCAGTTCACCGGCGCCGCGCAACTGCGCCTCGCTGCAGCTGGGTGCAAACCGCGGCGTGATCGCGTAGCCGAGCCGGCCCCGGCCATGCCAGCGCTGGATGAGCGCCTCGGTGTCGACCAGCCCCTGCACCGTGTCGTCACGCACGCCATCGGGCGAATGCCTGTCCTGCAGCACCTTGCCGCAGATCATGCGCATGCGCCGGCGCGCCGCCTCCGTGAAGAATGCCTCCACCGAGGCCGGGTGCGAAGTGGCGAAGGTGAGCGCCGTCGTCACGCCGTTGCGCACCAGTTCGGTCAGGAAGAACTGTGCGGCGTCGGCGCTGTGCGCAGCGTCGGCAAACCGCGCCTCCTGCGGAAAGGTGTAGTTCTCCAGCCAGGGCAACAGCCCGCTGGCCGGCGAGCCGATCACGTCGATCTGCGGAAAATGCACATGCAGATCGACAAAGCCGGGGGCGATGATCCGCCCGGGGAGGTGTTCCAGCGGCACCTGGACATAATTTTCGATCAGGCTGTCGTAGGCACCGACCGCCAGTATCCGTTCGGTGCCTGTCCCGTCGGACCCGACCACCAGCAGCCCGTCCTTGTCGAATACGGCCTGGTGTTGCGCATCGAAACGCAGGATGGCGGCGCGGTAGGCTTTCATGGCTATGGAGCTTACCGAAGAATGCTGCCAGTCGGCATACGCCACTTGCCATACTGTTCATCGCGCGGGACGCGCGCTGCGCAGGGTCGCTCCCCGGCAAACGCGCACCCTGGCGCATGGGAAGAAGACTGCCCGATGCACTTCGTCCGCGCGGATGTTCGCAGGGATGCCCTCCCGGAAACCGGCCGGATACGCCCCACGCTCAGGGCCGCGGCTGGGGCGCCTGAACCCCCTGCACCAGGTAGTCCATCGCCAGGATCTGCGGGTCGCTGAGGCTCTGGCCCGCCGCGATGACCGTGTGCCCTGCAGTATCCAGCACCGCCTGCGTCAACGCGCGAAAAGGCTGCAGCCGGCCAGCCGCAATGTCCTTCTGGCGCGCCAGCACCTCGTCCTGCACGGCCTGGGGCACGCGCGGTCCGAAGTCACCCACCCGCACCATGCCTTCGCGGATGCCCCCCCAGACATTGCCGCTGGTCCAGCTGCCGTCGAGGACCGCTTTCGCGCGGCGCGTGTAATACGCGCCCCATTCATGCGTCACCGCCAGGATCTGGGCCTGCGGCGCCACCGCGCGCATGTCGGAGTGGTAGGCCACGGCCATCTTGCCACGCTCCTGCGCCGCAACCATGACGGCGTTGGAGCCAGTGTGAAAGGCCAGCACGTCGGCCCCCTGGTCCATCAGCGTCATCGCTGCATCGCGTTCGCGCGAGGGGTCGAACCAGGCCTGCAACCAGATCACCTTGACGCTGGCCTGCGGGTTGACCGAGCGCATGCCCAGCGTGAAGGCGTTGAGGCCCTGCAGCACTTCGGGGATCGGAAAGCCCGCCACATAGCCTGCGAGGTTGCTGCGCGTCATCCGGCCTGCGGCCACGCCGGCCAGGTAGCGGCCTTCGTAGTAGCGCGCATTGGCCACGGCCACATTGGCCGCGGTCTTGTAGCCGGTGATGGACTCGAAGCGCACGCCGGGGAACGCGCGCGCCACTGCCAGCGTGGGCTCCATGTAGCCGAAACTCGGCGTGAAGATCAGCAGGTGTCCCTGGCGCGCCAGGTCGTGGATGACCCGTTCGGCGTCGGGGCCCTCGGCCACGTTCTCGACCACGGTGGCCTCGACGCGGGGCGCGGCAGCACCGGCCGGGTTGAGTGCGGCCAGCATGGCCTTTCGGCCCTCATCGTGCTGATGGACCCAGCCCATCGGCGTCAGTGGCGCGACGTAGACGAAGCCGACCTTCAAGGGCGGTGGAGCCGTCTGGCTGAATGCCGGGGAAACAAGGGGAGACGATAAAAAGCAGGCGGCCGCGAACGCGGCAGCGAGGTTTTTGTACATGGTGGTCCTCTACATGGCTCCGAACACAAATGACAAGGCCTGCCGGAGCAGCAGGCCTTGGCGCGATTCTAGCGCGGGCTGCGCGGGCGCTGGCGCGGGTCAGCGAAAGGTCTCGAAGTGCGCGTCCAGCCGGTCGAGATGGCGGCGCTTCTCGGCATCGGTGATGAAGCTGGCGTTGAAGCTGTTGGCCGCCAGTTGCCATGCCTGCTGCGCCGACAGCCCCAGCGCGGCAAAGGTCTGCCTGAAGTTCTCGTTGATGTAGCCGCCGAAATAGGCCGGGTCGTCCGAATTCACCGTGGCCACGATGCCGGCATCGAGCATGCGACCGATGTTGTGCTGCGCCAGGGAATCGAACACGCACAGCTTGAGATTCGACAGCGGGCACACGGTCAGTGCGATCTTGTCGCGTGCCAGGCGCTGCATCAGTGCCGCATCGTGGATGGCTTGCACGCCATGGTCGATGCGTTCGACCTTGAGCTGGTCCAGGGCACTCCAGATGTAGGCCGGCGGGCCTTCCTCACCGGCATGGGCGACCAGCCGGAATCCCAGCGCGCGGCAACGCGCGAACACCTTGGCAAATTTTTCCGGCGGATGCCCGAGCTCGCTCGAGGCCAGCCCGATGCCGACGATCTTCTCGCGCAGCGGCAGCACCTGCTCGAGCGCCTCGAACGCTTCGGCCTCGCTCAGATGGCGCAGGAAACACATGATCAGCGAGGCACTGATGCCGAACTCTGCCTGGGCATCGACACAGGCACGGTGCAGGCCGTTGACCACCACCTGTGCGTCCAGGCCGTGACCGGTATGGGTCTGGGTGTCGAAGAAGATTTCGGCATGGACCACGTTGTCGGCATGGGCGCGCGCCAGGTAGGCGTGCGTCATGTCGTAGAAGTCCTGCTCGGTGCGCAGCACGGTGGTACCGGTATGGTAGATGTCCAGGAAGTCCTGCAGCTTGCTGAACACGTAGGCCTGGCGCAAGGACGCCACGTCCGGATATGCCAGCGTCATGCCGTTGCGCTGCGCCAGCTGAAAGATGAGTTCGGGCTCGAGCGAGCCCTCGATATGCATGTGCAGCTCGGCTTTGGGCATGCCCTGCAAAAGGGCCGGCAGACGGTCGGCGGAAACGGGTCTGACGTTCATCGGTGAATCCTCCCGGAAAAAACAAAGGGCTGCCCCGGGGCAGCCCTGCAATGGGTGCAGGCGCGCGCATGCGCACCTGCCAGCCGGACTGCTTACTTCGCGCCCGGAACCTTGCCTTCCACGCCCTTGACGTAGAAGTTCACGCCGCTGAGGAACTTGTCGTCCGCCACGGCGTCCTTGGCCAGGATTTCCTTGCCGTCCTGACCGACGATCGGGCCGGTCCAGATCGAGAAGGTTCCGGCTTTCAAGCCCGCCTTGATCTCGTCGATACGGGCCTTGGTCTCTGCCGGCACGTCCTCGGCAATGGACACCATGTCGATGGCGCCTTCCTTGTGGCCCCACCAGACGCCGCCGCCGCCCTTCCAGCTACCGTCGAGCGCTTCCTTGGTGGCCTGGATGTAGTACGGCGCCCAGTTGATGATGGCCGAGCCCAGGTGGGCCTTGGGACCATAGGCCGTCATGTCGGAATCCCAGCCGAAGGCGCGCTTGCCCTGTCCTGTGCCGTCTTGAGCACGGCCGGCGAATCGGTGTTCTGGAACAGCACGTCGGCACCGCCATTGATCAGCGAGGTGGCGGCTTCGGTCTCCTTCAGGCGGATTGAACCACTCGTTGACCCAGACCACCTTGGTCTTGATCTTCGGATTGCTCGACTGCGCACCCAGCGTGAAGCTGTTGATGTTGCGGATCACCTCGGGAATCGGCGCCGACGCGACCACGCCCAGCGTATTGGTCTTGGTCATCTTGCCGGCGATGACACCCGCCATGTAGGCGCCTTCATAGGTACGGCTGTCGTAGGTACGCATGTTCTCGGCCTGCTTGTAGCCGGTGGCATGCTCGAACTTGACGTCCTTGAATTCCGGCGCGATCTTGAGCATCGGCTCCATGTAGCCGAAGGTGGTGCCG
This sequence comes from Rhodoferax sp., assembly GCA_024235935.1. GTDB lineage: Bacteria > Pseudomonadota > Gammaproteobacteria > Burkholderiales > Burkholderiaceae_C > CAISIP01. The sequence continues at coordinate 21,722 of JACKLL010000004.1, forward strand.
AAGATCAGCTTGTTGCCCTGGCTGGCCATGTCCCGGATCACGCGCTCGGCATCGGCCGACTCGGGCACGTTCTCGACGAAGGATGTGACCACCTTGTCGCCGAATTCCTTCTCGACTGCCTTGCGGCCCTGGTCGTGCGCATAGGTCCAGCCACCGTCGCCCACCGGGCCGACATAGGCGAACGCGATCTTCAGTGGTTCGGGTTTGGCGGGTTCCGGGGCGGCCACCGGTGCGGGTGCGGGTGCAGGCGCCGGCTCTTCCTTCTTGCCGCAGCCGACCAAGGCGACCGCAGCCACGGCGGACATCGCCGCCAGCTGGATCAGGGAACGTTTTTTCAAGTCTGTCATCGGGATCCTCAATGGGAAGGGTTGCAGGTAAAGGTCAATTATGCGGCCCCCGGAGGGGCTGTCACTCATGATCCGGGATAAAACGGCTTGCCGATGGATGCCGGCATGTTGATGCGGATCCATTGCGGGTTGCGGGAGATCAGCGCCAGCACCACGACGGTGGCCAGATACGGCAGCATGGTCAGGAACTGGCTGGGCACCTGCACGCCGATCGCCTGCAGGTGAAACTGCAGCATCGTGACGCCACCGAACAGGTAGGCACCCATCAGGACCCGGGCCGGCCGCCAGGTGGCAAACGTGGTCAGGGCCAGTGCGATCCAGCCCTTGCCCGAGACCATGCCCTCGACCCACAGCGGCGTGTAGATGATCGACAGGTAGGCGCCCGCAAGGCCGCACATGGCACCGCCGACCACCACGGCGAGCAGGCGAATGCGGCGCACCGGATAGCCGAGCGCATGGGCCGACTCGGGGCTCTCGCCGACGCTGCGCATGATCAAGCCGCTGCGGGTGCGGTACATGAACCAGATCAGAGCCAGCGCAAACAGCACCGTGAGATACACCAGCGGATGGTGTCGGAACAGGGCCGGGCCCACCAGCGGAATGTCGGACAGCCACGGAATCGCAAAACTGGGCCGCTCCGGCATGCGGGCCTGCACGTAGCCGGTACCGACAAACGCCGAGAATCCGCCGCCGAACAGCGTCAGCGCCAGTCCGGTGGCGTACTGGTTGGTATTGAGCCAGATCACCAGCACGCCAAAAATGGCGGCCAGCACGGCGCCGGCGGCAATGCCGGCCAGGAAGCCCAGCCCGTCGTTGCCGGTGTGCACGACGGTCGCAAAACCGGCAATCGCCGCGCACAGCATCATGCCCTCGGCGCCCAGGTTGACGATGCCCACCTTTTCATTGATCAGCAGCCCCAGCGACGCCAGGGCCAGCACGGTGCCGGCGTTGAGCGTGGCGGCGATCAGCAGTGCGTATGAATCCATCATTGGCCTCCCGAGCGGCCCAGCCGCAGCCGGTAATTGACCAGGGTGTCGCAGGCCAGCAGGCTGAACAGCAGCAGCCCCTGGAACACGCCGGTCAGCGACTTCGTCAGTCCGAGCCGCGACTGCGCCATCTCGCCGCCGATGTAGAACATGCTCATCAGCAAGGCCGAGAACACCATGCCCACCGGGTGCAGCCGCCCGACATAGGCCACGATGATGGCGGCAAAACCGTAGCCCGCCGGCAGATAGGTGGTGAGCTGGCCGATAGGACCGGCAACCTCGAGCGCGCCTGCCAGACCGGCAGCACCACCGGAGATCAGCAGCGCGGTCCACAAGGCCTGGCGCGACGAATAGCCGGCATAGCGCGCGGCCGCCGGTGCCAGGCCGCCGACCTGCTGGGCGAAACCGGCGCGGGTGCGGAACAGGAACACCCACATGCCCAGCACCCCGAGCAGGGCAAAGATCACCCCGATGCTCACGCGCGAACCATCGAACAGCCGCGGCACCCGCGTCACCGCCTCGAAAGTCTTGGTCTGCGGGAAGTTGAAGCCCATCGGGTCCTTCCAGGGCCCGCCGACCAGGTAGCTGAGCACCTGTGCCGCCACGTACACCAGCATCAGGCTGACCAGGATCTCGTTGGCGTTGAAGCGGTCGCGCAGCACGGCGGTGATCGCCGCCCACACCATGCCGCCGATCACGCCGGCCAGCAGTATCGGTACGACGATCCAGCCGCTGCTGGTCTTGTCAGCCATCAGCGCCACGCCCCCGGCAAAGATCGCTCCGATGATGTACTGCCCTTCGGCACCGATGTTCCAGACATTGGAGCGGAAACAGACCGCCAGGCCGAGCGCGATGATCAGCAGCGGCGTTGCCTTGACCAGCAGTTCGCCGATCGCATAGCCGCTGTTGATCGGCAGCCAGAAGAACATCTCCAGGCCCCGCAGCGGGTCCTTGCCGAGCGAGATGAACATGACGATGCCGATCAGCACCGTGACCAGCAGCGCCAGCAACGGCGAACCGTAGCTCCACAGCTGCGACGGCTGGGGACGGGCCTCAAGCCGCAGCATGGTCGACCTCCCACAAGCCGCTCATCCACTCGCCGATCTTCTCGATCGTGGCCTCGGCCATCGGCACCGAGGGCGACAGCCGGCCCTTGGCGATCACGTGCAGTCGGTCGCCGAGTTCGAACAACTCGTCGAGTTCCTCGCTGACCACCAGCACCGCGCAACCCTGGTCACGCAGTTCCAGAATCTCGCCGCGGATCTGCGCCGCCGCACCCACGTCCACGCCCCAGGTCGGCTGCGAGACGATCAGCAGCTTCGGCTTGGCATCGATCTCGCGCCCGACGATGAACTTCTGCAGGTTCCCGCCCGACAGGGATCGGGCCGCCGCATCGGGGCCGCCGGCCTTGACGTTGAATCGGCGGATGATGTCGGCCGCCTGCGCACGCAGCCTGCCCAGGCTGATCCAGTGGATGCCGCCGGACAAGGCCTCATTGCGGGTCAGCAGCAGGTTGTGCGCCAGCCCCAGCGTGGGCACGGCACCCCGGCCGAGCCGCTCCTCCGGAACGAAATGCAGGCCGAGCTTGCGCCGCCCGCCCGGATGCAGCGCCGACATGTCGGTACCGTCCATGCGGATGGTGCCCGCCGCGCTGCGGCAATCCTCGCCCGACAGGGCATAGAGCAGTTCCTTCTGGCCATTGCCGGACACGCCGGCGATGCCGACCACCTCACCGGCACAGACCTGCAGCGAGATGCCGTCCAGATCGACGCCGAACTGATCCTCCCGCGACAGGCGCAGGCCGGACACCTGCAGCACCGGCGCGCCTGGCTTCTGCGCCCGGTGCTGCAGCTCGGGCGGCTCGGCACCGATCATCAGCCGCGACAGGGAGGCATTCGACTCGTCGGCCGGATTGCAGACACCGGTAACGACGCCGCCACGCAGCACGGTGCAGGCGGTGCACAACTCGCGGATCTCGTGCAGCTTGTGGCTGATGTACAGGATGCTGCAGCCCTCGGAGGCGAGTTTCTTGAGCACGACGAACAGCTTCTCGACCGCCTGCGGCGTCAGCACCGAGGTCGGCTCATCGAGGATCAGCAGCTTGGGATTGGTCAGCAGCGCACGGATGATCTCGACCCGCTGCATCTCGCCCACGCTCAGCGTATGCACCGGACGCGCCGGGTCGATGTCCAGCCCGTATTCGGTGGCCTTGGCGACGATCGCGCGGGTCACCGCATCCAGGCTCAGGGACTTGTCCAGCCCCAGCCAGACGTTTTCCGCCACCGTGATGGTGTCGAACAGGCTGAAATGCTGGAACACCATGCTGATGCCCATGTGCCGCGCTTCCTGCGGATTGCGGATATGCACCACCTCGCCGTTGAACGACACGCTGCCGGCGTCGGGCTTGACCGAGCCGTAGATGATCTTCATCAGCGTCGACTTGCCGGCACCGTTCTCGCCCAGCACCGCATGGGTCTGGCCCGGCAACACGGTCAGCGAGACATCGTTGTTGGCCACCACGGCGGGATACCGCTTGGTGATGCCGGTCAGTTGCAGTCGCGGAGGGCTTGTCATTCGGCTTGTCTCGGGTGGCGCTTGTAATTTATGCGGGACTGGCGGGATTTTGCCCGTCCAGACCCGGGCGGACCGCCGGGCAGCGGGTTCGGTCGAGACTAACCGCTGCCGCGGTCCTGCGGCAAGTCCGCGGCCACCACCCGGATGCGCTCACGCAGCCACCTCCCCGCCGCAGACGTGTTGCTGCGTGCGTGCCAGAGCTGGTAATAGCGCATGCGCGGAAAGGATACAGGGCATGAAAGAATGGTCACCGGCAGACGCCCCACGAAACGTTCGCAATAGGCACGCCCGGTGGTGAGGACAAGCAAGGTTGATGCCACGATGGCCGGAATCAGGCTGAAATGCGCGACCCGCGCCGTGATGTTGCGCTGCAGACCCAGGCGCTCCAGATGCTCGTCGATCACACCGCGTGCACCCGGATGGGTCTGGCCCGGCGCCACGTGTTCGGCCGACAGCCATTCCTCGGCGCTCCAGCCGCGGCGCACCGCCGGATGGTGATCGGCCACCAGCGACACCACCTCGTCGTCGAACAGCACACCCAGGTGAAGATCGTCCGGCGGCGTGTTCCAGTTGCCGATGACCACGTCGACATCGCCCTGGGCCAGATGCAGCCGATAGTCGGACTCGCCTGACAGCGGCACGATGTCGATGTGGCACAGCGGCGCATGGCTCTTGATCTGCGCCACCAGCCGCGGCAGGAACCGGCTGTCGAGGTAGTCGCTGGCAGCGATGCGAAAGCTGTGGGTGGCGCTTGCGGCATCGAAGCCGCGTGCATCGGCAAACAGCATCTGGGCTCCGCGCAGGATGCTGGCACTGGGCTCGATCATGCGCATGCCGGCCTCGGTCGGCACCATGCCGCTGCCGGCGCGCACCAGCAAGGGATCCTGCGCGAACTCGCGCAAACGCTTGAGAGAAGCGCTCACCGCCGGCTGGTGCATGCCCAGCCGGACGGCGGCGCGCGAAACACTGCGTTCAGTCAACACGGTATGCAGGACCCTGATCAGATGAAGGTCGATCTTGTCGAAGATGGCGTGTTCTCTCATACTGGCGTAAACATTGCATTCATATGCTAGCGTGTATGGCACACGGGTGGCGATGGATTAAGTTCGGCATGACCTGCGCCCCGGCAGCGCCCGGTCGCCGGCCGGATCTTCCCCACCGTGGCCACGCCGATTGCGACCATCCTCTGCCTTTCCTGCCATGACCCTGCCCGCGCCCCACACCCCCGCACCATGAAACCTCAACCCATTCGATTCATCCGACGCGGCGCCATCGTCACACTCGACGCCGTGGCGCCCGACCGCACACTGCTCGAGGTCCTGCGCGAAGACATGGCCTGTACCGGCACCAAGGAGGGATGCGGTGAAGGCGATTGTGGCGCCTGCACCGTCGTGCTCGGCGAACTGCAGGACGGCGGCATGCGCTACCGCGCCGTCAACAGCTGCATCCGGCTGGCCCATGCCATCGACGGCATGGCGCTGTGGACCGTGGAAGATCTGGCCGGGCCCGACGGGCAGTTGCACCCGGCCCAGCAGGCCATGGTGCAGTGCCATGGCTCGCAATGCGGCTTTTGCACCCCGGGCTTCGTCATGAGCCTGTTCGGCATGTACCAGAACCATGTGGCGCAGGGCCGCAGCATCACCCGCGCATTGGCGCAGGAAGAGCTGTCGGGCAACCTGTGCCGCTGCACCGGCTACAAGCCGATCCTGGAAGCGGCACAGACCATGGCCGAACATCCGGCGCAGCCGATCGACGAAGCCCCGCTGGTGGCCTTGTTGAAGCAGCTGGCACGGGAACGCCGCGCAAACGCCGCCCCCGCCTACCTGGCGCCCCGCGGACTGAGCGCCTTGCTCCAGGCCCGGGCCGAATACCCTGATGCCCAGCTCGTGGCGGGCTGCACCGATGTGGGGCTTTGGGTGACCAAGATGCACCGGCAGTTCACCCGGGTGCTGGACGTGACCCGGGCCGCCGAGTTGCGCCGCATCGAGCACTATGCACACCACGTCGCCATTGGCGCGGCCGCCAGCCTGACCGACGCCTTTGCGGCCCTGGTCCAGGACCGGCCACAGCTCAAGGTGTTCGCCAACCGCTTTGCCGGCCTGCCGGTGCGCAATGCCGGCACGCTGGGCGGCAACGTCGCCAACGGTTCACCGATCGGCGACAGCATGCCGCTGCTGATTGCCCTGGGCGCCAACGTGGTTCTGATGCGCCACGGTGGCCACCGCGAGCTGCGGCTGGAGGACCTGTACACCGGCTACCGCAAGAACGTGATGGCCCCGGACGAACTGCTGGCCTGGATCAAGGTGCCGCGGCCGGCGGCGGGCGAATTCCTGCGGGTCTACAAGATATCCAAGCGCTTTGACGATGACATCTCGGCCATCTGCCTGGCCTTGTCTCTGCATCTGGACGCCGAGGGTATCGTCACAGCGGCCTCCATCGGCGTGGGCGGCGTCGCCGCGACTCCGGTGCGGGCCGTCAAGACACAGGAAATCCTGGTCGGCAAGCACTGGACGGCCGAGCTCGCCCGGGCTGCCGCGCAGGCGCTGCGCGCCGAGTTCCAGCCGATCTCGGACATGCGCGCCAGTGCCGCCTACCGCAGCACGGTGCTGGGCAATCTGCTGCAGCGCTTCTGGCTGGAGAGCCAGGGGCAGCAGGCGATCAACCTGGATTCCTTTTCCGTGCAGGGAGAAACCGCATGAACGCACCCGAAAAGCTTCCGCCGCCGTCAAGGTCGGCAGGTGCCCGCCGCGTTCCGGCCCGGGCGTCCGCCGGTCCGCAGGCTGCGGCCGGCGTATCGCGTCCCCACGAGAGCGCCGGTGCCCAGGTCGCCGGTGGCGCCACCTACATCGACGACATCACCGAACTGCGCGGCACGCTGCATGCGGCGCCGGTGCTCTCCACCGTTGCCCACGGCACGCTGCGCGGTGTCGACACCCGCGCGGCGCTGGCCATGCCCGGCGTGCGCGATGTGATCCTGGCGCGCGACATCCCCGGCCATGCCCTGCTGGCCTCGTTCGGTGCCGATGAGCCGATCTTTGCGACCGACACGGTGCAGCATGTCGGCCAGGTCGTGGGCCTGGTGCTGGCCGACTCGGTGATGCAGGCACGGCGTGCGGCACGCAAGGTGCAGCTGGACATCGCCCCGCTGCCGGCCATCCTGGATGTGCACACGGCACTGAAGGCCGAGAGCTTCGTGCTGCCGCCGGTCTTCGTGCGCCGCGGCGATGCGCAGGCTGCGCTGGCCCGCGCCCCGCATACGATCGAAGGCACGCTGGAGGTCGGCGGGCAGGAACACTTCTACCTCGAAGGCCAGGTGGCCTATGTCATCCCGATGGAGCAGAACCAGTGGGTGGTGCACTCCAGCACCCAGCACCCGGGCGAGGTGCAGCACTGGGTGGCGCATGCGCTGGGCATTGCCAGCCATGCGGTACGGGTCGAGTGCCGGCGCATGGGCGGCGGTTTCGGCGGCAAGGAGACCCAGGCCGGCCACCTGGCGGTCTGGGCGGCCATCGGTGCCGCCAAGCTGCAGCGCCCGGTCAAGCTGCGGCTGGACCGGGACGACGACTTCATGATCACCGGCAAGCGCCATCCCTTTGCCTACCGCTACACGGTGGGCTTCGACGACGACGGGCGCCTGTGCGGGCTCGACCTGCAGATGCTGGCGAACTGCGGGTTCTCCGCCGACCTCAGCGGCCCGGTCGCCGACCGCGCGGTGTTCCACTGCGACAACGCGTATTTCCTGGAGGACGTGGCGATCGCGTCCTACCGCTGCAAGACGAACACCCAGAGCCATACCGCCTTCCGCGGTTTCGGCGGGCCGCAGGGCGTGATCCTGATCGAGACCCTCATGGGGGACATCGCACGCCGGCTCGGGCTGGACCCGCTGGCGGTCCGCCAACGCAACCTGTATGGCGTGGGCGAGCGCAACGTCACGCACTACCAGATGCCGGTGGAGGACAACATTCTTCAGCCGCTGATCGAGCAGCTGGTGCAGACCAGCGACTACGCCCGCCGGCGCGTCGAGATCGCGCGCTGGAATGCAGGCAGTGCGGTCATCAAGCGCGGGATTGCCCTCACGCCGGTGAAGTTCGGCATCTCGTTCACCGCCACGCTGTTCAACCAGGCCGGCGCCCTGGTCCACGTGTACACCGACGGCAGTGTGCAGGTCAACCATGGCGGCACCGAAATGGGGCAAGGCCTGAACACCAAGATTGCGCAGGTCGTGGCCGACGAACTCGGCGTGCCCTTCGAGCGGGTGCTGGCCACCGCCAGCGACACCAGCAAGATCCCGAACGCCTCGGCCACGGCCGCCTCGGCCGGCACCGACCTCAATGGCCGCGCCGCCCAGTTCGCCGCCCGCCATGTGCGCGACAACCTGGCCCAGTTCGTCTGCGGACTCGACGGCTGCGGCGCCGGCGCCATCCGGTTTGCTGCAGGCCAGGTGGTGTCGCCCACGGCGACCCGCAGCTTCGAGGAGGTGGTCAAACTGGCCTATGCCAACCGGATCCAGCTGTGGAGCGACGGCTTCTACCGCACGCCCAAGATCCACTACGACAAGACCACGCTGACCGGTCGCCCGTTCTATTACTTTGCCTACGGCGCGGCCTGCTGCGAGGTGGCCATCGACACATTGACCGGCGAAAACCGGCTGCTCAAGGTCGACATCCTGCACGACGTCGGGCGCTCCATCAATCCGGCGCTGGACATCGGTCAGATCGAAGGCGGCTTCATCCAGGGCATGGGCTGGCTCACGACCGAGCAACTGGTCTGGAACGACAAGGGTCTGCTGACGACCCACGCGCCGAGCACCTACAAGATCCCGGCCACCGGCGACATTCCGGAACACTTCAAGGTCGACCTGTGGCCCGAGCCGAACCGCGAAGACAACGTGTTCGGCTCCAAGGCCGTGGGCGAGCCGCCGTTCATGCTGGCGATCGGCGTCTACGAAGCGTTGCGCGCTGCTGCGGCTTCGGTCGAGCCAGACAGCCGCACGCCGATCGCGCTGACGGCACCGGCGACCGCCGAAAACCTGTTGAACGCCTTGCCCGAGCGAACCTGATCGGCGCAAGGCGGCAAGGCACCGGTCGCAACGACGGCTCTCCCCACTGGACGAGCGACGTTGGCCCGAACGCTAGATGGGGATCCGCACGGCGTACGCGCTCAGACGCCGGCCAGTGAGCGCAGGCCGCCCGGATCGACCAGGTTCACGACGCGGCCGGAGCCGCTGATCAGGCTGCGCTCGCGCAAATGGCGCAGGACCCGGGACAGGGTCTCTGGCGCAATGCCCAGCTGCGCCGCGATCAGGCGCTTGCGCTGCTGCAGCATCACCGCCAGCGAACCCTGCGGGCTGGTCTGTGCATGGCGCAACAGCCATTCGGCGCAGCGCGCCTCGGCATCCTTGGCCAGGCGGCTGACGGCCAGCTCGGACTGCTGCCAGTGCGCGGTCGCGACATCACGCAGCACCACCTGCGCCGAATCGGGCAGACTGTTCATCCAGTCGGTGAAATCGGCCACCGGCAGGCGCCGCAGCACCACCGAGGTTTCCGCCACCGCATCGACCAGACAAGGCTTGCCCAGGATCGCCGCCGTCGCCTCCAGCCAGACCGGGCCGACCGCCGTGCCCAGCAAATGGCTCAGTCCGTCACCGTCGATCAGCCCCAGCGCAACCCGCCCGGACTCGACATGCACCACCGCATCCTCCCGAACCCCGCGCCGCAACAGCACGGCGCCCGGCTCCAGCGACTGGCGACGCGCAGGGAGATTGAGCAGGGTGTGGGGCAACATGGGCCCCAATGTGCCGCGGATTGGGGGACTTGACCTTGAGCAATATCAAACTTGGGACAAACCGCGTTGCACCCGGCTACAGCACCAGAATCGCCCGGAAATCGTTCACGTTGGTGAAGGTCGGCCCGGTGAACACCAGGTCGCCCAGCGGCTCGAAGAAGCCGTAGGCATCGTTGCGGTCCAGGTGGGCGTCGACCTTCAGGCCCAGGGACGCCGCGCGCGCCAGTGTCTGCGGCTCTACGAAGGCGCCGGCGTTGTCCTCGACGCCATCGATGCCGTCGGTGTCAGCGGCGAGCGCATAGACGCCGGGCTGACCCTGCAATGCCTGCGCCAGCCCCATGCAGAACTCGCCGGCCCGGCCACCGCGGCCGCGGGCCACACCTTCGGCACGCGGACGTACGGTGACCGTGGTCTCGCCGCCGCTGAGGATCACGCAGGGCCGTGCAAACGGCTGGCCCCGGCGTGCCACGGCGCGCGCCAGCGCAGCATGCACCTTGCCCACCTCGCGGGACTCGCCCTCGATCTCGTCGCTCAGGATATAGGCCTGCAAGCCAGCCGCACGCGCGGCATCGGCTGCCGCCTCCAGGCTTTGCTGTGGTGTCGCGATCATGTGCACTTCGTGGCCATTGAATACCGGGTCACCCGGCTTGGGCGTCTCCAGGGTGCCGGCCTCCAGCGCGTGCACGATCGCCTGCGGCAGCTCGATGCCGTAGCGCCGCACGATGGCCAGCGCATCGGCGCAGGTGCTGGCGTCGGGTACCGTGGGGCCGCTGGCGATGATGCTGGGGTCGTCGCCCGGCACGTCGCTGATCGTCAGGGTCACGACCCGGGCCGGCGCGCAGGCAGCCGCCAGTCGGCCGCCCTTGATGCGCGAGAGGTGCTTGCGCAGGCAGTTCATCTCGGAAATGCTGGCGCCGCTGGCCAGCAAGGCCTTGTTCACCTGCTGCTTGCCCGCCAGGTCGAGCCCCTCCACCGGCAGGCTCAGCAGCGCCGACCCACCGCCGGAGATCAGGCACAGCACCAGGTCGTCCGGCCCCAGCCCCTGCGCCATGGCCAGGATGCGTTGCGCGGCCACCTCACCGGCAGCGTCGGGCACCGGGTGCGCCGCCTCCACCACCTCGATGCGCTGGACCAGTCCCGCCGGTCGCTGCGGAACATGGTGGTAACGGGTGACGACCAGGCCCTCGAGCGGCGCGTCCGCCGGCCACAGGGCTTCGACGGCCTGCGCCATTGCGGCGCCCGCCTTGCCGGCGCCCACCACCACGGTGCGCCCGCCGCTGGCGGCCGTCGGAGGTTTTGGCAGATGGGGCGCCAGCGCATGCAGCGGCAAGGCGCGCATCACGGCAGTTTCATAGAGTTGATCGAGCAAACGCCGGGCCTCGGCCGCGTTTTGCGGGATAGTATGGCCACCAGGCGCATGAACGTTGAAATGCATGCGCCGATTCTGCCAAACCCCGAACCTCACCATCGAAGCCCCTGGCAAGCTGACACATGACCCAGACTCTGCTGATCCGCAATGCGCATTGCATCGCCACCCTGGATCCCGCCGCGCCGGCCCTTGCACAGGAGCAGCGCGACGCATCGATCCTGGTGCAGGACAACTGCATCGCGGCCATCGGCCCGGCCAGCGAACTGCCGCAGAGCGCCGATACGGTGATCGATGCGCGCGGCCATCTGGTGACGCCGGGCCTGGTCAATACCCACCACCACATGTACCAGTCGCTGACGCGGGCCATTCCCGCGGTGCAGAACGCCGAGCTGTTTGCGTGGCTGCGCGGGCTGTATCCGATCTGGAGCGGCCTGACGCCGGAGATGGTTCGGGTGTCGACCCAGGTTGCCATGGCCGAGCTGCTGCTGGGCGGCTGCACGACCAGCAGCGACCACCTGTACATCTACCCCAACGGCGTGCGGCTGGAGGACAGCATCGAAGCTGCCGATGCGATCGGCATGCGCTTCGTGGCCTGCCGCGGCAGCATGAGCGTGGGCCGGTCGCAAGGGGGGCTGCCGCCCGACAGCGTGGTCGAGGACGAAGCCTTCATCCTGAAGGATTCGCAGCGCCTGATCGAAGCCCACCACGACCGCAGCCATGGTGCCATGGTGCAGATCGCGCTGGCTCCCTGCTCGCCGTTCTCCGTCAGCCAGGACCTGATGCGCGAGTCGGCGGCCCTGGCCCGCAGCGCCGGCGTGCGGCTGCACACCCACCTGGCGGAAAACGACCACGACATCGCCTACAGCCGCGAAAAATTCAACTGCACGCCCGCGCAATACGCGCAGGACCTGGGTTGGCTGGGCGACGACGTCTGGCATGCGCACTGCGTCAAGCTCGACGACGAAGGCATCTCGCTGTTTGCCGCCACACGGACCGGGGTTGCGCATTGCCCGTGCAGCAACATGCGCCTGGCCAGCGGCATCGCGCCGATCCGGCGCATGCTGGACGCCGGTGTGCCGGTGGGCCTGGGCGTCGACGGCTGCGCCAGCAACGATGCGGCGCACATGGTCAATGAAGCCCGCCAGGCGATGCTGCTGGCGCGCGTCGGCCGTGCGCTGGCGCCTCCCGGTCGCGACGCGCAGGGCCGCCCGGTCTACGGCTGCGATCACGGCCCGGCCGAGATGACAGCGCGCGACGTGCTGGCACTGGCGACCCGCGGTGGCGCACAGGTCCTCGGACGCAAGGACATCGGCCACCTGGCGGTGGGCATGTGTGCCGACCTGGCTTTGTTCGACCTGAACACCATCGGTTTTGCCGGGGGTGCGGTGCATGACCCGGTGGGTGCGCTGGCGTTGTGTGCCAGTCCACAGGCGGCCTATACCGTGGTCAACGGCCGCGTCGTCGTGCACCAGGGCCGGTTGCAGACCGTCGAACTGGCGCCCCTGGTGACACGGCACAACACTTTGGCGCAAGTTCTGGCAGCGTGAGGAACCGAAGCGGTTAAAGTGAAGCACCCGCAACGGCCCCCTGTCGACGAAAGCCCGTTTCATGCCGATTTCACGCTGCCACCCCGCCACCAACGCAGACGCGCCCCCGCGCAAGCCATGATGGGCTGGTTCTCCCGCTTGTTTTCGGGCCGATCCGGCGCGCCGGCAACGCCGCCGGCGACCCGGCGCCAGGAACCGACCGGCGTGCAAACCGTGCAGGAGCCGATCGATGCGTCGCCGACCGATGTGACGCCGTTGGAAGATCTGCAACCCGAGGCCCTGCCCGCCTTTCCCTGGCTGCTCGACTGTGCGCCGCTGACCGACACGCCGCTGTCCGAGGCCGAACGTGCCGCGCTGGACGCCTTGTCCCGCACGCTGGCGCTGCCAGCCGTTCCCGACAATCTGCTGCCGCGGGCAGCCGCGCTGATTCCGCAACTGATCGCCCTGGTCCGGCAGACCGATCTGCCCACGCCGGCGATCGCCGAACGTGTCGGCAAGGACACGCTTCTCACGGCCGAAGTGCTGCGCCTGGCCAGCAGCCCGTATTACCGCGCCCAGGGCGACGTCAGCGACCTGGAGCAGGCCATCAACCTGATCGGCCTGCAGGGCCTGCAGACCGTGATTGCACGGGTACTGCTCAAGCCGATCTACCAGGCCTCGCCGGGCCCTTTGAGCGGGCGGGCCGGTCCCCGCATGTGGGAGCACTCGGAAGCGCTGGCACGCCATACCGGCATCCTGGCCGAGCAGTCCGGGCAGTCGGCCTTCGATGGCTATCTGCTGGGCATGCTGCATGACACCGGATGGACCGTGGCGCTCAGCGTGATCGACCGCGCCGGCATCACGCTGGCCGTTCCGCCGTCCACGGCGTTTGCCACCGTGCTCGACGACAAGGTCTGCCGGCTGTTCGGGCTGGCGGCCCAGCGCTGGGACATCACGCCGGGCTTCAAGGCGCTGGCGCAGGATGCCCGGGCCAACGGCCTGGGAACCGCGCTGCACCCGGTGGCCCAGTTGCTGCGACCCGCGCACCAGCGCTGCATGGAAGAACTGCTGGCCGACTGAGCCCGTGAGGGGCAGCGAGCGCCTTGTATCTTTCAGTCTTGATGACTGCAGGTGGTAGAAGGCTGTGGAGCTTGTGGGCGAAGGTGGGCGCGGTGGGCAACGCGCAGCGTTGTCCACGGCAAGCCTACCGGTGCGGCGCAGCCGCATCGTCCACAAATCCACAGCTCTGCTCGCCGGCAGCGCTGGTTTCGGACTGACGCACGTAGCCCGCTACGCCTCTGGGCTATCGAGCCCGTGTCTGAGCTCTGGGCGCGTGCGTCGGACCGTTCTTCCTGTAACCCGAACGGTTGTAGGAATCTTCGAGTTCGCATAAACAAGGATGGGATCGGAAGAACATGTCTGAAGCTACTTTCATCGGCATCGACGTCTCGCGTGACACCCTGGAGGTAGCCAGTTCCACGCAGACCGCCTCCTGGCAGCGCACCAACGACACCGCAGGCATCGAGGCGCTGTGCGACGAGCTGGTGGCCCTGGCCCCGGCCCTGATCGTGCTGGAGGCCACCGGCGGCTACGAATTCGAGGCCGCCTGCGCACTGCAGGCCGTTGGCCTGGCCGTTGCCGTGGTCAATCCGCGCCAGGCGCGTGACTTCGCCCGCGCCATGGGCGCCCTGGCCAAGACCGACAGCCTGGATGCGCGCATGCTCGCCGCCTTCGCCCGCGTGCTGCACCAGCATCCCGAGCGCGAGCGCTTCGTCAAGCCACTGGCCGACGCCGAGCTGCAAGGCCTGCAGGCCCTGGTGCTGCGACGGCGCCAGATCGTGGGCATGCTCACCAGCGAGCGCCAGCGCCTGCGCATGTCCCACGCCAGCGCCAGGCTCAGCATTGAGCAGACCATCGCGTTCCTCAAGACGCAGCTCGACGGCATCGAGGGCCAGTGCGCGACCCATGTGCAGGCGCATCACGGCGCGCTGGCCCAGGCCCTCTACAGCGTCAAGGGCATCGGTGCGGCCACCGTCGCCACTCTGCTGGCCGAGTTGCCCGAGCTGGGCTCGTTGTGTCGCAGGCGCATCGCCGCGCTGGTGGGCGTGGCGCCGATCAACCGCGACTCCGGCCAGATGCGCGGGCAGCGCTCTATCTGGGGCGGGCGAGCCGAGGTGCGGCGAACGCTGTACATGGCCACCCTGGTGGCCGTGCGCCACAACCCCGTTTTCAAGACCTTCTACCAACGCCTGCTGGCCGCCGGCAAACTCAAGAAGGTCGCACTGGTGGCAGCCATGCGCAAGATGCTCACGGTGCTCAATGCCATCGCCAAATCTGGCAAACATTGGGAGGATTCGCTTCACAACGCTTGACATCAAAGACGGTTGCTCAGACCGCCATGTAGCGCCCCGGCCGGTGGTTGACCGCCAGCACCAGGTTGAGCACCACTGCGCCGGCAACCGACCAAGCCACCCGCGGAAGGTCGGCAATGTAGAGCGCGCCCAGCACGATCAAGGCGTCGATGCCCATCTGCACCGTACCGGCGCGCCAGCCCAAGCGCTCCTGCAGGTACAGCACCAGCACGTTCATGCCGCCCAGACTGGCGCGGTGGCGAAACAGAATCAGCATGCCGACGCCACACAGCGAGCCTCCCAGCACGGCCGACAGGCCCGGCGCCAGATAGTCGATGCCGATGCCGTGCGGCAGCAGCAGGCTGAATACCGACAGCAGGCTGACGGCGGCAAAGGTCTTGAGCGTGAAGTCGCGTCCCATGCGGCGCCAGGCGAACAGGTAGAACGGCAGGTTGACCAGGAAGAAGGCCCAGCCGAAGTCGATGCCGACCGCGTAGTGCAGCAGAAATGCCAGCCCCGCGGTGCCGCCGGTCAGCAGTCCCGCCTTGCCGAACATGGCCACGCCCAGGGCCACGATCAGCGTACCGGTGACCAGCGCATGCAGGTCTTCGTGCAAGGGATGGCGGGCCGGCGCTTCGCGCGGCGCAGGCGGGGCCGGCGGCGGTTCCATGGCCGCGCCGGAATGGGGCAGCGCGGCATCGGCCGCGCGAAGTTGCGTTGGTATGACAGTCATGGCCCCATTGGAAAAGACGGGTACGAAGGCAAAACCGGCAGCGTAACGCCACTGGGCGTCAGCGGCGTTGATCCATCACAGGAGATCGGGTTTTGGCCGCCACCCAGGGCCGGTGTGCCCGGCTATTCGGTGCTGGCACCACTGCTGAACCAGCGCCCGATCAGCGCGCGCTCGGCGTCGGTGATGCCGGTGGCATTGTTCATCGGCATGATCCGGCTCACCACCACCTGCTGATATACCGCCTGGGCATGCTGCTTCAACGCGGCTGGTGAATCCAGTCGCACGTTCTTCATCTGCAACTGGGCCCCATGGCACATGTAGCAGCGCTGCTCCAGCACCGGCTGTACCTCGGCATAGGCGACCGGTACCGTGCTCGCCGGGGCCGGAGCAGCTGCCGCGGCCGCCTGCGCCGGCGGCCGCATCCAGACGACGGCACCCAGGATGACGATCACCCCGACCAGCGCATACGGCCAGGGATGCGGGTTGCGCCCCAGCTTGTAGCCATGGCGCATCACGAAGAACTGGCGGATGGCAGCGCCGGCGAACATCATCAGGATCAGCACGATCCAGTTGTACGCATGGCTGTAGGTGAAGCTGTAGTGGTTGCTCAGCATCGCGAACAGCACCGGCAGCGTGAAATAGGTGTTGTGCACGCTGCGCTGCTTGGCGCGCTGCCCGTGGATGGGATTGACCGGACGGCCCGCGCGCAGGTCGGCCACCGTCGTGCGCTGGCCCGGGATGATCACGAACAACACATTGGCGCTCATGGCGGTGGCGATCATCGCGCCCACCAGCAGAAAGGCTGCGCGGCCTGCGAACCAGTGGCAGGCCAGCCAGGCCGCGAAACACACGACCAGCAGCACCAGCGCGCCGACGATGGCATCGCCATTGCGGCGCTGTCCGAAGCCGCGGCAGATCAGGTCGTACACCATGTAGAACACGACCAGGAACGAGATCGCCACACCGATGGCGGCGCCGCTGGACCAGTTCATCAGCGAGGTGTCGATCAGATAGGTGCGCGCATTCCACAGATAAGAGACGGTGAACAGCGCAAAGCCGGACAGCCAGGTGCTGTAACTCTCCCAATAGAACCAGTGCAGGTGCTCGGGCACGACCTTGGGGGCTACCGCGTACTTCTGCGGGTTGTAGAAGCCACCACCGTGCACCGCCCACAACTCGCCGCCGACCCCCGCGTCCTTCAGCGCCTTCGACACCGGCGGCACCAGCGAGCTGTCGAGAAAGACGAAATAGAAGGAGGAGCCGATCCAGGCAATCGCGGTGATCACATGGACCCACCGCAAAAGGAGATTGGCCCAGTCGAGGTAATAACTTTCCATGTGTCAGGTCTTTCGCGGCGTGGCGCTGCAAGCGCACGGCAAGCCACCCTGCTCACCACTGCGGGCGCTGTAAGCAGGAAGGTGTCGCGAACACGGACCTGTGACCGGCCCGGCTCCGCTGCGACATGGATTTTGGAGTGTATACAACTTTGCGCGCATTTCAAGCCTCACGCACCGTGCCGGGGCTCCGGCGCGCTACCCGCCCGAAACTGCAATAACTGTGCCGCCACCGCAATGGCGATCACCTCGGGCTCCTTGCCGGGCACACCGCCGATACCGATCGGGCAGGTGACGCGTGCCAGTTCATCGTCGCCAAAGCCCCGCTCCTGCAGGCGGTGGCGAAAGCTCGCCCACTTGGTCCGGCTGCCGATCAGGCCGACATAGGGCAGGTCATCGGCGCGGCGCAGCCGACGCAGGCAGGCCTGGACGATGTCCAGATCCTCGGCATGGCTGAAGCTCATGATCAGCACAAGGCTTCCGGGCACCAGATCATCGACCGCCGACTGCACCGGCGCCGAATGCTCGCACACCACACTGGCCGGCGGCTGCGCGGGGAACACACTGTCGCGGCTGTCGATCCAGCGCACCGCAAACGGCAGCCGGGCCAGCACCTCGACCAGGGCCTGCCCGACATGGCCGCCACCGAACAGCGCCAACGGCAGGTGTTGCCGCGCCAGCCGTATGCGCAATTCAGGCACCGATGCCGCATCGACCCGTTCGAAACGCAGGACCATGACGCCGCCGCAGCACTGGCCGAGGCTGGGGCCCAGCGCAAACCGGACATCGCCTTCTCCGGCCTCGCCCGCCAGGCGCCGGCGTGCCAGCGCGATGGCCTGGAACTCGACATGGCCGCCGCCGATGGTGCCGACCACCGCATCGGCAAACACCGCCATCCAGGTGCCGGCATCGCGCGGCACCGAGCCCTGGGCGGACGCGACCGTGACCCAGACCGCTGGCGCCAGCGCCAGCCGGTCAAATGCAATAGCGGCATGTTTCACGATTGGTTACCGGCGAGGTCAGAAACGGGGACAGCGTGATGGGACACAATCGGGCACAGTATGCCTGCAGCGATGCGCCAGTGTGGTGCATCCGATGCGGCCTCGCGCCCACTTTCGAAAACCGCTATCCCCATCCGTTGTCGGAGCCGAACTTGACCAAGCCCACCCGCGCGCCCCTGATGGCGCTGTACGCCGGCGTCGCCGCCTTGCTCGCCAGCTGCGCAGCGCCGTACCGCACACCGACGCCGCAACCGGCTCCGGCACCCGCCATACCCGCGCCGGGTGTGCCAGCCGACACCGTCCCGCCAGCCGTGGTGATTCCACCGGTCAGCCAGTTGCCCGCCGTCTCCAATGCCACCAGTGCGCTGGCCTACCGGCGGGACGCCGCACTGCATCTGTATGCGCACAACGCCCAGCGCATCTACAAGGGCATGTTGCAGCCCCACCTGTACGCCATCGGCGTGCTCGACGTCGACATCGACCGCCAGGGGCAGGTCACCGGCATGAACTGGCGCCGTGCACCGAAACACGCGCCCGAGGTGATGGCAGAGATCGTGCGCACGGTACGCGCGGCAGCACCCTACCCGGTTCCGGCGCGCCTGGGCAAGGTCACCTACAGCGATGTCTGGCTGTGGGACAAGAGCGGCCAGTTCCAGCTCGACACCCTGACCGAAGGCCAGCTTTAAGGGCAACTGCACCCGCCACGGCAGGCGGGCAATCCGGCAACGCCCCGGCTCAGGAGCCACGGTAGGTCGAATAGCTCCAGGGGCTGACCAGCAGCGGCACGTGGTAGTGCGCCTGCACATCGGCGATGCCGAAGTCCAGGCTGACCTGGTCCAGGAATGGCGGGTCGGGCAGCGCAACGCCACGGGCGCGGAAATACGGCGCCACCTCGAAAACCAGCCGATAGGTGCCGGCCTTCAGGCTCGCGTTGTCGTACAGCAAGCCGTCCGGATTGCGGCCGTCCTGGTTCAGCGTGATGCGCCGCACCAGCGTCACGACACCGTCCTGCGTGGTGTACAAGGCCACCTGCATGCCGGCTGCCGGCACGCCGTTCATGGTGTCCAGAACATGTGTGCTCAATCCCATTGCTGCCCTCCTGTGGCGCTGACCTGGCGGCCCCGTTCGCGGGACACCCATGCCGGAATCGCCATTCTGAAATACAAAAGTGTATACACTTTCTGCGCGTGACGCTATCATGCGCGCATGGAATCCTCGTCCACCGCGATGATCGTACAGGCCCTGACCCGGGCCATTGTCGAACACCGGCTGTTGCCCGGCAGCAAGCTGGCCGAACAGAAACTGGCCGACCATTTCGGCGTCTCGCGCACCCTGGTGCGGCAGGCCTTGCTGCAGTTGTCGCAACACCAGCTGGTGACGCTGGAGCCGGCGCGTGGCGCATTCGTGGCTGCGCCGTCGGTCGACGAGGCGCGCCAGGTGTTCGCCGTGCGGCGCATGCTCGAATGCGAAATGGCGCGGGCCTTCGCGCTGCAGTGCACGCCGGCGCAGATCCGTGCTTTGCGCGCCCATATCGCCCAGGAGAAAAGCGCCATCGATCGCGACGACGCCAGCGGCCGCGCCGAACTGCTGGGCGACTTTCATGTGCGCATGGCGGAACTGATGGGCAATGCGGTCCTGGCGCAGATGCTGGGACAGCTCATCGCCCGCTGCGCGCTGATCACCCTCATGTACCAGAGCAGCCGCGAGGCACGCCACTCCAGCGACGAACACGTGCAGCTGGTGCGGGCGCTGGCCGCACACGACGCCGACGGTGCCGCCAGGCTGATGGCCGAGCACCTGGCCCATGTGGAACAAGACCTGACCTTCGAACGCCCCGTCCCCAGCAACGACATCACCCTGGCCCTGAGCTGAACCATGACCTCCACCCTGCCCTGCTACGACAGCACCGCCCCCTATCCCCGCGACCTGGTCGGCTACGGCCGCAACCCGCCCCACGCCCGCTGGCCGGGCGGCGCCCGCATCGCCGTCCAGTTCGTACTGAACTACGAGGAAGGCGCTGAAAACGCCGTGCTGCACGGCGACCCTGCGTCGGAGCAGTTCCTGTCCGAGATGTTCAACCCGGCGGCCTTCCCGGACCGCCACCTGAGCATGGAAAGCATCTACGAATACGGCTCGCGCGCCGGCGTCTGGCGTATCCTGCGCGAGTTCGAGCGGCGGCGCCTGCCGCTGACGGTCTTCGGCGTCAGCATGGCCTTGCAGCGCCATCCCGAACTGACCGCCGCCTTCAAGGAACTCGGCCACGAGATCGCCTGCCACGGCTGGCGCTGGATCAACTACCAGACCATGGACGAGGCCCTCGAGCGCGAGCACATGCGCATCGGCATGGAGATCATCGAACAGCTGACCGGCGAGCGCGCCCGCGGCTGGTACACCGGGCGCGACAGCCCCAACACCCACCGCCTGGTGGCCGACTACGGCGGCTTCGAATACGACAGCGACTACTACGGCGACGACCTGCCGTTCTGGATGCAGGTGCGCAAGAGCGACGGCACGGTGGCGCCACAGCTGATCGTGCCGTACGCGATGGACAGCAACGACATGCGTTTCTCGTCGGCGCAGGGCTTTGCCCAGGGCGAGGACTTCTACACCTATCTGCGCGATGCCTTCGACGTGCTGTATGCCGAAGGCGATCCGCAAGGCGAGGACCGGCCCCGCATGCTGAGCATCGGCATGCATTGCCGGCTGCTGGGTCGGCCCGGGCGCATGCGGGCCTTGCAGCGTTTCCTGGACCACGTACAGTCCCATGAGCAGGTCTGGATCTGTCGCCGCCTGGACATCGCGCGCCATTGGACCAAGACCCATCCCTTTCCCGGTTGAACCCGCACCACCATGGCACCTCCCCTGACCCTGGAACAACTCAACGCCGCGCCGCATGATGCGGCCTGTGCCATGCTCGACGGCCTGTACGAGCATTCGCCGTGGATCGCGCGACAGGCGCTGGCCTGTCGGCCCTTCCGCTCACTGGCGCAGCTCAAGCACGCGATGGTCCAGGTGCTGCATGCGGCCGGGCGCGAGGCCCAGCTCAGGCTGATCCGGGCCCACCCGGAACTCGCCGGCAAAGCGATGCGCAGCAACACCCTGACCACCGAATCCACGCACGAGCAGAAGACGGCCGGACTCACGCAATGCACGGCGCAGGAACTGCAGACGATCGAGCGGCTCAATGCCGAATACGCGGCACGCTTCGGCTTTCCGTTCATCCTGGCCGTGCGCGGGCCGCGCGGCACCGGCCTGTCCAAGCAGGAGATCCTGGCCACCTTCGAGCGCCGGGTACACCACCATCCCGACGTAGAACTGCAGGAGAACCTGCGCAACATCCATCGGGTGGTCGAGCTGCGGCTGAACGACAAGTTCGGTGTGGTTCCGGAACTGGGCAACCAGGCCTGGGACTGGCAGGAGCAGCTCGCCGCCTTCTCCGACCCTGGCTATGCGGAGAAGGGCCAGCTCACCGTCACCTACCTGACCGACGCCCACCGCGCCTGCGCCGCGCAGATCCGCGGCCAGATGCTGCAATGCGGATTCGACACGGTGCAGATCGACGCGGTGGGCAACGTGGTCGGCCGCTACCACGCATCGGCGCCCGGCGCCCGCACGCTGATGACCGGCAGCCACTACGACTCCGTGCGCAATGGCGGCAAATATGACGGCCGGCTCGGCATCTTCGTGCCGATGGCGGCCGTGCGTGAACTGCACCGCAGCGCCACCCGGCTGCCATTCGACATCGAGGTGGTCGGTTTTGCCGAGGAGGAAGGCCAGCGCTACAAGGCGACCTTTCTTGGCTCGGGCGCCTTGATCGGCGATTTCCGCGACGAATGGCTGGCGCAGAAGGATGCCGATGGCATCACGATGCGCCAGGCGATGGAACACGCGGGCCTGTCGGTCGACGGCATTGCCGCACTGCGGCGCGATCCAGGCCAGTACCTCGGTTTTGTCGAGGTGCATATCGAGCAAGGCCCGGTGCTGGCCGAGCGCAATCTGCCCCTGGGCGTGGTGACCTCGATCAACGGCAGCGCGCGCTATGTGGTCGAGTTCATCGGTACGGCCTGCCACGCCGGCACCACGCCCATGGACCGGCGCAGCGATGCCGCCGCCGGCGCCGCGGAAGTGATTCTGGCGGTCGAACGCCGCGCCCGCCAGGACGCGGACTCGGTCGCCACCGTGGGCCAGTTGCTGGTGCCCGGTGGTTCGGTCAACGTGGTGCCGGGACGCTGCCAGTTCTCGCTGGACCTGCGCGCGCCGTCGGACGCCCAGCGCGACGCCATGGTCCACGATGTGCTGGCCGCGGTGCAGGAAATCTGCGACCGACGCCAGTTGCGCTTCACGCTGGAAGAAACCATGCGTGCCAGCGCCGCACCCAGTGACGCCACATGGCAGGCACGCTGGACACAGGCGGTGGACGCCCTGGGGGTGCCACTGCACACCATGACCAGTGGCGCCGGGCACGACGCGATGAAGCTGCACGAGGTGATGCCGCAGGCCATGCTCTTCGTGCGCGGCCAGAACGCCGGCATCAGCCACAACCCGCTCGAATCGACGACCAGCGACGACATGCAACTGGCCGTCGAAGCCTTCCAGCAACTGCTGCAATGCACGGCAGATGCAACTGCCACTGCCAGCTGAAACCATTCAACCCGTACCGCCATGAACACCTATACCCAACTCGACGCCTGGATCGACCAGCATTTCGACGAACAGGTCACTTTTTTGCAGCAGCTGATCCGCGTGCCCACCGACACGCCACCGGGCAACAACGCGCCGCATGCCGACTGCACGGCCGACCTGCTGGCGGGCATGGGCATCGCGGTCGAAAAGCACCCGGTGCCCGAAGCCGAGGTCCGGGCAGCCGGCCTGGAGTCGGTCACCAACCTGGTGGCAAGGCGCAAGTACGGCGACGGCCCGACGATTCTGCTCAATGCCCACGGCGACGTAGTGCCGCCGGGCGAGGGCTGGACCCACGACCCGTACGGCGGCGAAGTCGTTGACGGCACGATCTTCGGCCGCGCGGCGGCGGTCAGCAAGTGCGATTTCTCCACCTACACCTTCGCGGTGCGGGCGCTCGAGGCCGTGGCACGCCCGACCAAAGGCAGTGTCGAGCTGCTGTTCACCTACGACGAGGAATTCGGCGGCGAGGTCGGCCCTGCATGGCTGCTCAAGCACAAGATCATCCATCCCGATCTGATGATCGCGGCCGGCTTCAGCTACCAGGTCATCACCGCGCACAACGGCTGCCTGCAGATGGAGGTCACGGTGCACGGCAAGATGGCCCATGCGGCGATTCCCGATTCCGGTGTCGACGCCATCCACGCGGCGGTGCAGATCCTCAACCCGTTGTACGCGCAGAATGCCCTTTACAAGTCGATCTCTTCCAAGGTCGAGGGTATCAATCACCCCTACCTGAACGTCGGCGTCATCGAAGGCGGCACCAATACCAATGTGGTTCCCGGCCGCGCCAGCTTCAAGCTCGACCGGCGCATGATCCCCGAAGAGAACCCGGTCGAGGTCGAAGCGACGCTGCGCCGCATCATCGAGGACGCTGCCAATGCGATTCCCGGTGTGACGGTCGAGATCCGTCGGCTGCTGCTGGCCAACGCGATGCGTCCCCTGCCCGGCAACAAACCCCTGGTCGAGGCCTTGCAGAAGCACGGCGAACAGGTCTTCGGCGAGAAGATTCCGGCACTGGGAACACCGCTGTACACCGACGTGCGCCTGTTCTGCGAAGTCGGCATCCCCGGCGTGATCTACGGCGCCGGCCCGCGCACCGTGCTCGAATCCAACGCCAAGCGTGCCGACGAACGCCTGCAGCTCGAAGACCTGCGCCGTGCGACCAAGGTCATGGCACGCAGCCTGCACGACCTGCTGGGCTGAGCGGCCACAATAGGCTTGCGCTCGTTCAGCGCGTCAGGAACGCCAGCATCTTGCTGGCGAACTTGCCATAGGGTGGCATCATGAACTTGAGCGTGGAAAATCGCGCCTGGTAGAAAACCGGGCGCAGCTTGGAGAAGGTTTCGAAGCCTTCTTTGCCATGGTAGTGGCCCATGCCCGAAGGGCCTACACCGCCAAACGGCAGGTCATGCTGCCCGACATGGAACAAGGCGTCATTGACCGTGACACCGCCGGACATCACCCGCTCCAGCAGCATCTGCACCACCTGCGCATCGTTGCTGAACGGATAGATGGCCAGCGGCCGCGGACCGGCGTTGACGGCATGGACCACGGTCTCCAGATCCTGGTAGCCCCGGATCGGCAGGATGGGGCCAAAAATCTCGCGCTGCCAGACCAGCGCCTCAGGCGGCGCATCGAGCACGATGTGCGGCGCGAT
Source organism: Rhodoferax sp. (assembly GCA_024235935.1). Lineage (GTDB taxonomy): Bacteria > Pseudomonadota > Gammaproteobacteria > Burkholderiales > Burkholderiaceae_C > CAISIP01. The sequence continues at coordinate 46,067 of JACKLL010000004.1, forward strand.
CTTGCGCGTGGCACGGTCGAACGCCGGGCCTGGCACCAGTTGGACCAGGGTCGCACCGCGCTCGCGTGCGTCGTCCAGCGCGACCAGCAGCCGATCGAACGCCGTCTGGTCGATGATCGACGTGTAGTCGCTGGACGCCAGCGACGGATAGCGCCGGGGAACGATCTGTGCCGCCTCGCGCACGAAGTCCTGGATCTTGTCCTGCGGCATCCACAGATGGTCGACCGAGGTGCAGATCTGGCCTGCATTGAGGTACTTCACGAACAGGATGCGTTCGGCCGCCAGGCGCAGCGGATAGTCGGCACACAGGATGGCCGGTGCCTTGCCGCCCAGTTCCAGCGTGACCGGGCACAGGTTCTTCGCCGCAGCGGCCATCACCGCGCGGCCGGTCTGTCCCGAGCCGGTGAAAAGCAGGTGATCGAACGGCAACTGCGAGAAGGCCACGCCGATGCCGCCGGTCTCATCGAAGAACTGCAGCTTCTCGGGCGGGAAGTAGGCCGGAATGCGCTCGATCAGCAGCCGCGCCAGGTGGCGCGAGTTCTCGCTCATCTTGACCATGGCGCGATTGCCCGCGGCGAAGATGCTGGTCAGCGGCACGAAGCTCAGGTTCACCGGGAAATTCCACGGCACGATGACACCCACCACGCCCAGCGGCTGCGGAATGACCCGGTTGCGCGCACCCAGGAAGTTGCGCAGGTCGACCGAGCGGCGCTGCGTCTTCATCCAGCCGCGCAGATGCCGGATGGCGTCGTCGATGCCGTCGATGGCCGGAAAGATCTCGGCCAGCAGGGTTTCATGGCGCGACCGGTGGCCGTAGTCGGCGCTGATGGCATCGCACAACGCGTCCTTGTTTTCCCGAATGAAGCGCTGCAAGGTGCGCAGGTCCGCCACGCGCTCGTCGCGGGTCGGCACCGGATGGGCCAGATAGGCCTCGCGCTGCAAGGCCAGCGCCAGTTCCAGCGGGGTGGGGATGTCGTTCTTCATGATCGTCCTGTCAAGATCCTGGCCAGCCACGCTTGCTGCACGGCAGGCCACCGGCAGCCTACAGCTTACCCCTATCGCACGCCAGTGGCCATGGGAGCGCCGATCGCCCCCGCCAAGCAGGGGTGATGCCCGCGTCAATGCCCCATCCGCATAAACACCGACAGCCGCAGGGCTCGCGATGGGTTAGCCTATCGCCTTTACCTCACTCGCACGCTGAACCCACGCACCATGAGCAAAGAACTCTCCCCCGCTGAACACGCCCTGCGCGAAGCCGCCCGCGAATACCACCGCAGCCCGACCCGCGGCAAGATCGCGGTCACGCCGACCAAGGCCTTGTCCAACCAGCGCGATCTGTCGTTGGCGTATTCGCCCGGTGTGGCCTATCCCTGCCTGGACATCGAGGCCGACCCGTCGCTGGCGGCGGAGTACACGTCGCGCGGCAACCTGGTCGGCGTGGTCACCAATGGCACGGCGGTGCTCGGCCTGGGCGATATCGGGCCACTGGCCGCCAAGCCGGTCATGGAAGGCAAGGGCTGCCTGTTCAAGAAATTCGCCGGCATCGATGTGTTCGACATCGAGCTGGCCGAACGCGATCCCGACAAGCTGGTCGACATGATCGCCGCGATGGAACCCACGCTGGGCGGCATCAACCTGGAGGACATCAAGGCGCCGGAGTGCTTCTATATCGAGCGCAAGCTGCGCGAGCGCATGAACATCCCGGTGTTCCACGACGACCAGCATGGCACGGCCATCATTTCATCGGCCGCGCTGCTCAATGGCCTGGAGCTGGTGGGCAAGAAGATCGACGAGGTCAAGGTGGCGGTCTCGGGTGCGGGCGCCGCCGCGCTGGCCTGCCTGGACGTGATGGTCGGCCTGGGTGTGCTGCGCCGGAACGTCTATGTGTGCGACTCCAAGGGCGTGATCTACAAAGGCCGCCCGGGCGGATTCGACGAGTCCAAGCAGCGCGTGGCGCAGGATACCGATGCCCGTACGCTGGCCGACGTGGTGAACGGCGCCGACGTGTTCCTCGGCTGCTCGACGGCCGGCGTGCTGACGCAGGACATGGTGAAGACCATGGCACGGGCCCCCATCATCCTGGCGCTGGCCAATCCGGAGCCGGAGATCCGCCCCGAACTGGCGCTGGAGGCCCGGCCGGACTGCATCATCGCCACCGGCCGCTCGGACTATCCGAACCAGGTCAACAACGTGCTGTGCTTCCCGTACATCTTCCGCGGCGCGCTCGACTGCGGCGCGACCAAGATCACCGAGGAGATGAAGCTGGCCTGCGTGCGCCAGATCGCCGACCTGGCCAAGGCCGACATCAGCGAGGAGGTGGCCAATGCCTATGCCGGTAAGGAGCTGGTGTTCGGCCCCAACTACCTGATTCCGACACCGTTCGACTCGCGCCTGATCATGCGCATCGCCCCGGCCGTGGCCCAGGCCGCGGCCGACTCCGGCGTCGCGACGCGGCCGATCACCGACATGGATGGCTACCGCCAGCAGCTCTCGCGCTTCGTCTACCAGACCGGCATGTTCATGCGCCCGGTGTTCGCGGCGGCCAAGGTGGTCGCACCCGAAGCCAAGCGCGTGGCCTATGCCGAGGGCGAAGACGAGCGGGTGCTGCGCGCCGTGCAGGTCGCCGTCGACGAGAAGCTGGCCCGACCGATCCTGATCGGGCGCCCGGCGGTGATCGAGGCACGGCTGCGCAAGGCAGGACTGCGCATCCGGCTCGGCGTCGACGTGGACAACGTCAATCCCGAGGACGACCCGCGCTTTCGCCAGTACTGGGAGGCCTACCACCACCTGATGGGCCGGCGCGGCGTATCGGTCGAGGCTGCCAAGGCCGTGGTGCGGCGCTCGAACACGACCATCGCCTCGCTGATGGTGCACCTGGGCGACGCCGATGCCATGCTGTGCGGCCTGGTCGGGCGCTTCGACAACCACCTGGACCATGTACGCGACGTGATCGGCGTGCAGAAGGGCGCGCCGGGCCTGGCCACGCTGAACGCGCTGATGCTGGACCAGCGCACGCTGTTCATCGCCGACACCCATGTCAACGAGGACCCGGACGCCGAGCAACTCGCCAGTATCGCGATGATGGCGGCCGAAGAGGTGCGCCGCTTCGGGCTGCCACCCAAGGTGGCCTTCCTGTCGCACTCGAACTATGGCAGCTCGAACCGCAGGTCGGCCGTGAAGATGCGCCAGGCGCACGAGATCTTCTGCCGCATGGCGCCCGACGTCGAGTGCGACGGCGAACTGCATGGCGACGCGGCGCTGTCGGCGACGATCCGGCGCAATGCGCTGATGGACAGCAAACTCGAAGGCGAGGCCAACATCCTGATCTGCCCCAACCTCGACGCGGCGAACATCCTGTTCAACGTGCTCAAGATCACCGGCGGCCATGGCGTGACCGTCGGGCCGATCCTGCTCGGCGCAGCGGCAACGGCACATGTGATCACCCCGTCGGCCACGGTCCGGCGCGTCGTCAACATGACGGCGCTCGCGGTGGCCGACGCGGCACACCGCGCCGGCGGCAAGCGCTAGTACCGCCCCACCCTTCGGCAACCACGATGAGCGGACCCACGGCGGGCTTCTGGCAGGAACGTTTCGAGAAGCAGCAGACCGGCTGGGACCGCGGTGCGCCCGGTCCCCAGCTGATGGCCTGGCTGGACCAGGGCCTGCTCAGGCCCTGCCGCATCGCCGTGCCGGGCTGCGGCAGCGGCTGGGAAGTGGCTGAACTGGCGCGGCGTGGATTCATGGTCACGGGCCTCGACTACACCGAGGCGGCGGTCACACGCACCCGCGCGCTGCTGAACGCGCAAGACCTGCGCGCCGAGGTGCTGCAGGCCGACGTGCTGCAGTTCGATCCCGATGCCCGTTTCGATGCCATCTACGAACAGACCTGCCTGTGCGCGCTGCATCCCGACCACTGGAGCCCCTATGCGCAGAACCTGCAGCGCTGGCTGCGTCCTGGCGGCACGCTGTGGGGACTGTTCATGCAGATGGTGCGGCCCGCCGCGACGGCCGAGGGCCGCATCGAGGGGCCGCCCTACCACTGCGACATCAATGCGGTGCGTGCCCTGTTCCCCGAGCGCGACTGGATCTGGCCGCGCCCGCCGTATGTGCAGGTCCCGCATCCCGGCCTGTCGCATGAACTTGCCGTGGCATTGACGCGGCGCTGAGCGGCCCGCGCAGGCACCCCAACATGGCCGCCAGCAGCCTGCTCGCACTGATCGACGACATCGCCACGCTGCTGGACGACGTCGCCCTTATGACCAAGGTCGCGGCGCGCCAGGGCATCACGGCGGCAGACGACGTGGCGACCATGACACAGATCGCGGCCCGCAAGACCGCTGGCGTGCTGGGCGACGACCTGGCGCTCAACGCCGAGCAGGTCACCGGCGTGCGCGCCGACCGCGAGTTGCCCGTGGTCTGGGCGGTGGCCAAGGGGTCCTTGCGCAACAAGGCGATCCTGGTGCCGGCTGCACTGGCGATCAGCGCGGTTGCGCCCTGGGCCATCACGCCACTGCTCATGGTGGGTGGCCTGTTCCTGTGCTACGAGGGCGCAGAGAAGGTGCTGCATGCGCTCGCGGCACATTCCGACGAAGACGCGGCGCACCGCAAGGAACTGGTGCGCGCCGCGGCCGACCCGAAGCAGGATCTGGTCGCATTCGAGAAGGACAAGATCCGTGGCGCGATCCGTACCGACTTCATCCTGTCGGCGGAAATCATCGTCATCACGCTGGGCACCGTGGCGCAGGCCGGTTTCGTGCAACAGCTTGCGGTGCTGGTCGGCATCTCGCTGTTGATCACTGCCGGTGTCTACGGCCTGGTGGCCGGCATCGTCAAGCTCGACGACGCCGGACTGTATCTCGAACGGCAGACAGCGCACTGGAAGGTGCGGCTGGGCCACGCCATCCTGCAGGCAGCTCCCTGGTTGATGAAGACGCTGTCGGTGGTCGGCACCGCGGCGATGTTCCTGGTCGGTGGCGGCATCCTGGTTCATGGCGTGCCGCTGGTGGGTCACGCCCTGGATGCCTTTGCCGCACCGCTGGGCTGGGCGGCACCGGTGGTGTCGAACCTTGGCAATGCATTGGCCGGCTTGGCCGCTGGCCTCCTGGCGGTGGGCACCGTGGCCCTGCTCAGCCGCTTGCGTGGCAAGCCAGTGGCAAGCCCGCCATGAAGCCGTCCCCATCCGGGGCGCTGCGTCGCGTAATGCGGCGCCGCGCCAGCGGACGGGCCCACTCCTCAGCGCCCGTACACCAGGTCGCGGATTCCGAGTGACAGCCCCGGCACATAGGTGATGACCATCAGGCAGGCCAGGATCACCAGCACGAACGGAATCAGATGCCAGACGATCCTGTCGAGGGATATCTTGGCCACCGTACAGGCCGCGAACAGGTTCACGCCAAACGGCGGGGTGATCATGCCCAGCGCCAGATTGACGACCATGATCAGGCCGAAGTGGATCGGGTCGATGCCGAAATGCACCGCCACCGGCACCAGGATCGGGGCCAGCACCAGGATCGCGGCGCTGGTCTCGATGAACATGCCGATCAGGAACAGCGCCACGTTGATGCCCAGCAGGAACATGTTCGGTGTCTTGAGAACCTGTTCGAGCCAGTGGCCGATCGCATCGGGCACGCCGGCGCGGGTGATCAGGAAGGCGAACAATCCGGCGTTGGCGATGATGAACATGATCACCGCGCTCGAGAGCACGGACTTCTTCAGGATGCGGGCCAGATCGGACCAACTGATCTCGCGGTAGATCAGGCCACCGACGATCAGCGCATAGAACACGGCCACGGCCGAGGCCTCGGTGGGCGTGAAGATGCCGCCGTAGATACCACCCAGGATGATCACCGGCATGACCAGCGCGAACGCGGCCTGCCAGGTCGCCTTGACGATGCCCATGCGGCCGTCGCCGTCGTTCTTGCCCCAGCCCTTGTACTTGGAATGCAGGTAGACGAACAGCATCAGCGAGCCGCCGATGAGGATGCCCGGGCCGAAGCCGGCGATGAACAGTTCGCCGATGGAGACTTCGGCAGCGACACCGAACAGGATCATCGGGATCGACGGCGGGATGATCACCCCGAGTTCGGCGCTGGTGGCCTGGAGCGCCGCCGCATAGGCCGTCGGATAGCCATGCTTGACCAGCGCCGGAATCAGGATCGCACCGATGGCGAAGGTGGTCGCCACCGAGGAGCCCGACACGGCCGCGAAGATCATGCAGGTCAGCACACAGGTCATTGGCAGGCCGCCCTGCACGCCGCCGACCACGCTCTTGGCGAACTCGACCAGGCGGCGCGAGATGCCGCCAGTCTCCATGATGTTGCCCGCCAGGATGAAAAAGGGGATCGCGGCCAGCGGGAACTTGTTCAGCGAGTTGAACATCTCCTTGACCGAGATCAGCATGTGGGCATTGTTCATCTGCATGCCCATGATGGCAGCCAGACCGATCGACACCGCCACCGAGACCGACAGCGCAAAACACAGCGCCATCGTCGAGATCATGACAAAACTCATAACGCCGTCTCCAGTTCCTGGTGCTGCGGATCGAGCAGATTACCGATCAGGCTGATGATGCAGAACACGCCCCCGACCGGCATGGCCAGGTAGGCCCAGAACATCGAGATGCTTTCCAGGCCGATGACGGTCTGGACCTTGCCGCGGTTGGCATAGTCCCAGCCCCACCAGATGATGACCAGCACCAGCGCCTGTGCGGCGAAGAAGACCACCCAGTCCAGCACCCGTTTGAGCCGGGCCGGACTCCAGCGGTAGATCACATCGACGCTGACCATGGCACCCTGGCGAAACGCCAGGGGAACGCCCATGAAGACCATCCAGATCAGGCTGAAACGGATCAGCACCTCGGACCACTCGGCAGGCTGCTCGAGGATGAACCGGGTGATGATCTGGAACATACCCAGGCTGGCGGCGATGACCATCATCAGGCAGGCGATCACCATCGCCAGCCCGGTGGTGAAACGCTCGAAGCGCAGGAACAGCAACTTCATGCGTCACCGCCATCTGCCGTGCGGGCGCAGCTGAAAAACCAGCCCGCGCGCAGGCGGGCGGCAGTGGCGGCCATGGCAGTGCTTACTTGTAGTTGCGGATGGCGTCGATCGCAGCCTTGCCGAACTGCTTCTCGAAGTCGGCATAGACCGGCGCCAGAACGGCCACGAACTTGGCCTTGTCGATGCTTTCGGTCACGGTCATGCCGCGCGCGCGCAGTTCGGCCACACCCTTGGCATCGTCCGCATCCACACGGGCCCGGTTGGCCTTGGTGCCTTCCTTGGCGGCGTCGAGGAAGGCCTGCTTGTCCGCCGGGCTGAGCTTGTCGTACGCCGCCTTGTTCATCAGCCAGATCGCGGGCGAGTACACGTGGCCGGTCAGCGTGATGTATTTCTGCACCTGGTCGAACTTGGCCGCCATGATCACCGACAGGGGGTTCTCCTGGCCGTCCACGGTGCCCTGTTGCAAGGCCGTGAACACTTCGGGGAATGCCATCGGCGTCGGGACGATGCCGAAGCCCTTGTAGGCTGCGATGTGGATCGGATTCTCCATGGTCCGCATCTTCAGGCCCTTGAGGTCGTCCGGCATCACGACCGAGCGCTTGCTGTTGGTCATGTGGCGCACGCCGTTTTCGGCCCAGCCCAGGGCCTTGAAGCCCTTGGATTCGAACTTCTTCAGCATCTCCTGGCCGATCGGGCCATCGAGCACCGCACGCGCATGGGCTTTGTCGCGGAACAGGAACGGAATGTCCAGGATCTTGGCTTCCGGCACGAAGTTCGGCACCGGGCCGGTGGAGGTCAGCGTCAGTTCCTGCGTGCCCAGTTGCACGGACTCGATCGATTCGCGCTCACCACCGAGTGCACCCGAGTAGAAGTTCTTGATGACATAGCGCCCGTTGGTGCGCTTTTCGATTTCCTTGGCGAACGTGACCAGGCCGACACCCTGGTGGGAGTCCTCGGTGATCGAGATGCTGTTGCGCATGACGGTCTGTGCGCTGGACAGGCTGACGAATCCGGCGGCCAGGGACAGGCCGATCAGCAGTGCTTTCAATTTCATGGGAAGTCTCCTCATTGTGGGTAGTGGAAATACGCTTTGGGGGACGGCATTGTCGCCGTCAATACGGAACTCGGGAAATCCATTTCAGCTGGGGTGGTCGACGGTCCTCCATTCTTCGCAGGGCTGGCTGGCATCAGGCTTGCCGGTAGCGCGCGATCACGTCACGGTCCACGTCGACACCGATGCCAGGCCCCGACGGTATCACCACCCGGCCGCCTTCCATGGTGATTCCGCCGCAAATCAGGTCCTGGCGGAACGGATGGGCCGACTGGTCGTACTCGAGCATGGGCTCGATCGGGTTCAGCGCCAGCGGTGCCGGCGGCAAGGTGGCAATGAATTGCAGCGACGCTGCCAGCCCGATGCCCGAGCCCCAGACATGCGGGGTGATCGGCATGTGCCAGGCCTGCGCCAGCGCGGAGATCTTGCGGCATTCGGTGAACCCGCCGGCGGCGCACAGGTCGGGCTGCAGCATGTCGACGGCGCGCCGGGACACCCATTCGCGAAAGCCGATCTTGGTGAATTCGTTCTCGCCTGCCGCCAGATAGATGCTGGTGAGATTCTTCAGCTCGCGGTAGCCGTCGATGTCCTCCGGCGAGATCGGCTCCTCGAACCAGTGGATGCCACAGGGTTCGATCGCCTTGAGAATGCGCCGTGCGGCACCGACGTTGTAGGCATGGTTGGCATCGACCATGATCTTTGGCCCGGGACCGACGGCCTCGCGCACCGCCTGCACATAGGCGATGTCCTCCTCGACGCCAAAGCCGATCTTGAGCTTCATGGCCGTGAAGCCGCGGTCCAGGTGCCGGCGCGCTTCATCGACGGCTTCGGCTGGATACACGCCACCCTGGCGGCGATAGAAGCCGGTCGCATAGGGCTGCACATCGGTGCGATAGGCGCCGCCCAGCAGCTTGTGAACCGGTTTGCCCAGCGCCCGGCCCAGGCAGTCCCAGATCGCGATGTCGACGCCGCTGATGGCATTCGGAACCGCACCCTTCTGGCCGAACGGACGGGTCAGGTTGTACATGCGCTCCCACAGCACATCCACATCGAACGGGTCCTGCCCGACCACGATGGGTTTGAGTGCATGTTCGATGATGGCAGCGGCGATCTGCGGCGGCTGCAGGCCATGGCACAGGGTTTCCCCCCAGCCGATGACGCCGTCGTCGGTGATCACCTCGACGATGACGGCGCTGCGCCGGTGCACCCAGCCCATGGAAAACGCAAAGGGTTCGTCCAGCGGCGTGGACAGCACATGGGTGCGAACGTCGACGATCTTCATGCGCAATCACCCACGGCGAGTGCCGCCGCCTGCGCGCCGACCCGGCGCGCGCACACGGTGGCGGACGACGTGCCGCATTCGACGAAAGGCGTCACTTGGCAGTCTCCAGGGTCTGTGCTTGTCTGGCGGCGCTGGCATGGCCATTGCGCCGATTGGGAATATCGTCCAGATGGGCGTTCATTGCCTGCGCAGCCGCCTGGGGGTCACGCGCCAGCACTGCATCGAGGATGGCCCGGTGCAGGGGCAATGACACCTGGAAATTGGCATGCGGATCGCTTGCCGTCATCTGCAGCGAGGTCATCATTGCGCTGCGGATCGCATGTGCGATCGGCAACAGAAAGGCGTTGCGGCTGGCCCGCAGGCAGGCGATATGGAAATCCAGGTCGGCGGCCATGAAGGCCTGGACGTCGGTGCCGGCGGACTCCATCGCGGCATAGGCGGCACGCATGCGCTCGATGTCTTCCGGTGCAGCCCGCCGGGCCGCCAGGGCGGCAGCCGCCGGCTCGACGATGAACCGCACCTCGACCAGCTGATCGATGCGGTCCGAAATATCGCCCCCTGCCCATTCGACGCCGGGCTCGCCCGACCAGCGGATGACCGAAGGATCGAGCTGGTTCCAGTCCATGTTCGGCCGCACCATGGTGCCGCGCTTCTGGCGCACGTCGATCAGCCCCTTGGCCGACAGTACCGTGATCGCCTCGCGCAAAACCGTGCGACTGACCGAAAAGCGCGCCAGCAGATCGCCCTCGCTGGGCAACAGCGCGCCCGGCGGGTAACGGCCCGTGATGATGTCGCTGCCGATGGCCTCCACCAGCTGGTCCTTCAGACCACGGCGCGGCGGCACATCGAACGCAATGCCTTCAGGCTGCAGGGGTCGGGGAGTATGCATCGGTCATCGGCATCGCAATATGTCATATCGTATGACTTATTCCCGATCAGATCACCCGGGGAAACCCGGTGCACGGCACACCCTTTGGTGGCGATATTGCCGGGCCTTGGGTCAACCGTTGTCGTGGGTCGAGGGCACGGCCTGCGCGACCCGGTCGCTGCGCCACGGCGGCAGCTCGGCGCCGCAGTCGCGGCAAAACCGCGCACTGGGCTGGTGGCCTTCGCTGAGGCACTCGTGGCAGGTCCGGGTGGTGGGTTCGCGGTGGATGCGCTGCGCCGTGAACTCGGCGCTGACGATGCCGGTGGGCACCGCCAGCGTACCCCAGCCGATCAGCATCATCAGCGATGCAATGACACGGCCCAGGTCGGTCTGCGGCGTGATGTCGCCAAACCCGACCGTGGTCATGGTCGTGATGGCCCAGTAGACGCCGACCGGAATGCTGGTGTAGCCATGCTCCGGCCCCTCCACCACATACATCAGGGTCCCCATGACCATCACGACCAGCATCACGAAGGACATGAATACCAGGATCTTGCGCCGTGACGCTGCGAGCGCGTGGCCCAGCGCACCGAACTCGGCCACGTACTCGGCCAGCTTCAGGATCCGGAACACCCGCAGCAGGCGCAGCACCCGCACATCGATCAGCGCGTTCACACCCGGTACCAGCAGCGCCACATAGGTCGGCAGCACCGCCAGCAGGTCGATGATGCCGTAGCCACTGCGCGCATAGCGCAGCGGCCTGCGCACACAGACCAGGCGCGCGATGTATTCGATGGTGAACAGCAGTGTGAACACCCATTCCAGCACCAGCATGGTCGTCGCATGGCGCGCGTGCACCGCCGCGATGCTGTCGAGAACGACCACGACCAGGCTGGCCAGGATCACCCCGATCAGCGACAGGTCGAACATCCGGCCGGCACGGGTGTCGGCTTCGAAGATGATGGTGTACATGCGCAGCCTCCAGCCCTGGGTCGGCCGGCCGAACTGGCGCGCGTCGATGGGTTCCGGTGCCGGGGCTTGCTGCATCACCCGATCGTAGAGGATGCCGGGTCGTATCGGCCCAGCCGCACCTGCGTATTGCCGGGCCGCAGGTGGGCCAGCGACGGCATCACCAGCACGGTGTCGTCATACGGTGCGCGCCAGACATGGTTACCGTCCTGCGCGATCGGCGTGCCGGCCCGGGCGACGATGCCCAGGCCCACCGGCGGAACCAGGAAGCGGAAATCCATGGAGCGAGCCACCACCGCCTCGGTCACCCGCACCAGCCGCTGCTGCGCTGGCGGAGTAACGCGGAGATGCGCACGCGCCCAGGCGGCATCGATGCTGCCGGTTGCCGCCAGAAATCGCAGCGTGGTGTCGATTGCCACGTCTTCGGCCGCCTGCTCCCAATGCTGCCCACACTCCATCAGCAAGGCCCGCCTGGGACTGGACGCATCGCCGAATCCACCGCGTTCGACCATGCGCAGCCCGGCCGGATGGCCCGTATCGATCAGCAAATCGGCTGGCACGCCCAGCTGGCGCGCAAAGTCGGCATTCTTGTCGCGCGTGCCGCAGACCATGATCGGGCGGCAGGGCTCGCTCATCGAGTGAATATCCAGCAGGAAGTCGGCCGCATCCACGAAGGGCCTGAGCTGGCGCGCACGGCGCAGCTCGGACGAATCGCGCGCGCCCAGCACCTGCGCGTCATCCCAGACCCGGTTCAGATCCTCGTCGACGAAACGCGCGGCATGGGGGTCGCGGGTATCGAAGCGCGCGAAGGCATCCACATTGCCCAGCGCCAGCGTGAGCGTTCCGAGCAGCGGCCGCACCTGCTGGTCCCACAGCCAGCGCAGGGCAATCGCGCCACAGATCTCGTTGCCATGGGTGATTGCCTGCACCATCACGTTCGGCCCCGGTTGCCCCGAGTCCCACACGTGCACATAGTCGACGCCGCGGTTGCCCTCGCGCAGCGGCCCGATGTCGGGCGCCTGCAGTTCGATCGGCACGCCGTCAACCATGGGAGCCCCCCGCGGGCATGTAGCGGCCGCGCAGAGCGTCGACCAGGTCCATCAGGTCGGCCTGCAACTGCGCGAAGCCGCCGTGCGGCTCGCGCGTGACCTCGTCCATGTACAAGCGCTTGTTCACCTCGATCTGCAGGCTGTGCCGGCCCGCGGCGGGATCGGAATAGGCGCGCACCAGTTCCACGCCCTTGAACGGGTCGTTGACCTTGACCGAGTAGCCGCGACCTGCCAGCAGGTCGCGCACGAAGGTCGTCAATGCCGGATCGCAGGTGCTGCCGTCGCGGTCGCCGAGCACGATGTCCGCATGCGCCACACCGGGGCCCGCCACGCCGATGGCGCCGCTGACCGCATTCATCGAGTGGCAGTTCAGGTGCACCGAGACCCCGAAGGCGGCATGCGCCGCGTCGATCAGCCCCCGCAGGGCCGCGTGGTACGGCTGGTGGTAGCGGCGCACCCGTGCGCGCACCTCGTCGACCGACAGCTTGCGGTCGTAGATCGCCTGCCCTTCACCGACCAGGCGCCAGATCAGCGACTTGCCCAGCCGCTCCTTGCCGCTGGGCACATGCGCATCGGGCCAATGGCCGTCTTGCAGCAGCGCGAGGTCGATGTCGGCGGCATGCCGGTTCGGGTCGAGGTAGGTGCGCGGGAATTGCGCCGCCAGCAGCGGCACACCGCGTTCGGTGGCTGGCATGTACAGCGTATCGACAAAGCAGTCTTCCCCGTCGCGCAAGGCCCAGGTATCGGCTGCGGCAGCGAAGTCCGCCGGAAAGCGATGGCCCGAATGGGGCGAGTCCAGCACCAGCGGGGTCTCGGGCACTTGCGGTCCGTGAACGATCAGGATGTCGGGATTCATGGCGGCAGGCGGCCCCGCCCGATAAATCGCTGGCGGCGCCCGAGGTGGACATGCACCGCATCGTAGCCGATCGACGGGCCTGGAAATTGCATGCGTGCAGACCCGGGCATACCCTGATGGCCGAACAGGGTGTGGCTGCTAGCATGATCCGTCGGGGCCCACCCGTGCACCAGCCCGGAGCACGCGAGTCCACCTACAGGAGATGAAGATGCAAGAACGCGAATTGCGTGGTCTGATCGAGGAAGTCCGCGATGGAAACCTGCCGCGCAGGTCCTTCATCCAGCACATGGTGGGCCTGGGCCTGACCGCGCCGATGGCCGCGATGATGCTTTCGCACTCGGGCATTGCGATGGCACAAACGGCCTCCAGCTACAAGCCGACCAAGCGTGGTGGCGGCGGCACCCTCAAGCTGCTGTGGTGGCAGGGCGCCACACTGCTCAACCCCCACTTCGCCGTTGGCACCAAGGACCAAGAAGGTGCGCGCATCTTCTATGAGCCCCTCGCGGCCTGGGACCCGGATGGCAACCTGTTCCCGGTGCTCGCAGCCGAGATCCCGACGCGCGAAAATGGCGGCCTGGCCGCAGATGGCAAGTCCGTCACCTGGAAGCTCAAGCGCGGCGTCACCTGGCATGACGGCGCCCCCTTCACCGCAGATGACTGCATGTTCAACTGGGAGTATGCCAAGGACCCGGCCACGGCCGCGGTATCGATCGGCAGCTACAAGGATGTGGTGGTCGAGAAGATCGACTCGCATACCATCAAGGTCATCTTCAGCAAACCGACGCCGTTCTGGGCCGATGCCTTCGTCGGTACCCGCGGCATGCTGATTCCCAAGCACCTGTTCGGCCCCTATGCCGGCGGCAAATCGCGCGATGCGCCCAACAACCTCAAGCCGGTCGGCACCGGGCCGTACAAGTTCGCCGATTTCAAGCCGGGCGACATGGTGCGCGGGGTCATCAACACCGGTTACCACATGCCCAACCGTCCCTATTTCGATGCGATCGAGATGAAGGGTGGCGGCGATGCCGCGTCGGCCGCCCGCGCGGTGCTGCAGACCGGCGAATACGACTACGCCTGGAACCTGCAGGTCGAGGACGAGGTGCTCAAGAAGATGGAGGCCGGCGGCAAGGGCAAGGTCTCGATCACCGCTGGCGGCAACATCGAGTTCATCCAGCTCAACCAGGCTGATCCGAACACCGAGGTCGACGGCGAGCGCGCCAACCCCAAGAGCAAGCACCCGATCTTCAGCGACCCGGCCGTGCGCAGCGCGATGGCGATGCTGATCGACCGCAAGAGCGTGCAGGACTTCATCTACGGCCGCGCCGGCATCGCGACCGGCAACTTCCTCAACGCGCCGCCCCGGTTCCGTTCGCCCAACACCAAGTGGGAATTCAACATCGACAAGGCGGCCGCCACGCTGGAGGCCGCAGGCTGGAAAAAAGGCAGCGACGGCGTGCGCGAGAAAGGCGGCAAGAAGCTCAAGTTCGTGTTCCAGACGTCGATCAACGGTCCGCGCCAGAGCACCCAGGCCATCATCAAGCAGGCCTGCCAGAAGGCCGGCGTCGAGCTCGAACTCAAGTCGGTCACCGCATCGGTCTTCTTCTCGTCCGACGTCGCCAATCCCGACACCTACGGCAAGTTCTGGTGCGACATGCAGATGTACACGACCACGATGACGCAGCCGGATGCCGAGCAGTTCATGGACCAGTACACCTCGTCGGAGGTATCCGCCAAGGCCAACAAATGGCAGGGGCGCAATATCTGCCGCTGGACCAATGCCGAATACGACAAGATCTATGGGGAGGCCCAGAACGAGCTCGACCCGGTCAAGCGGGCGGCGCTGTTCATCCGCATGAACGACCTGGTCTGCAACGACCATGCCGTCATCCCGGTGGTGTGGCGTCCGCGCGCCTCGGGCACCAACCTCAAGCTCAATGCCCCGCTGTCGGGCTGGGACAACGACCTGTGGAAACTGATGGACTGGTACCGGGAGACCTGATCCGCCAACGCTGACCCACCCAACGCGCAAGAACGTCCGTGGGACCCTACATTCTGCGGCGCCTGCTGCTGATGGTGCCCAGCCTGCTGGGCATCAGCGTGGTGCTGTTCACTGTGCTGGCACTGGCACCGGGTGACCCGTTCGAGGAACTGGCCACCAATCCCAATGTACCGGCCGAGGTGCGCGAGATGCTGCGCGCCAAGTTCGGGCTGGACGACCCGGTCTGGCAGCGCTATTTCCACTGGCTCACTGCCATGCTGCGGGGAGACTGGGGTTTTTCGTTCATCAGCCGGGTCGATGTCGACCAGCTGATCCTGCAGCGGGTCCCGGTCACGCTGACCATCATCGGTGCGTCGCAGCTGGTGGCGCTGGCGATCGCGCTGCCGGTGGGCATCTACTCGGCCACCCGCCCCTATTCGCTGTTCGACCAAGTCGCGAACACGCTGGCCTTCATCGGCTTCTCGCTGCCGACCTTCTTCACCGGCATCCTGTTCATCCTGCTTTTCTCGATCACGCTGGACTGGCTGCCCTTCGTCTACCGCGCCGACATCCAGGCCAGTGGCTGGCAGTGGTGGTGGGAGCACCTCAAGCAGTCCATCATGCCGGTCATGGTGCTGGGGCTGTTCCAGGGTGCGAGCTGGACGCGCTACGTGCGATCGGCCGTGCTCGACGTGATCCGCCTCGACTACGTCACCACCGCCCGCAGCAAGGGCCTGGCCGAGCGGGTCGTGGTGCTCAAGCATGCGGTGCGCAACGGCCTGATTCCGGTCGTGACGCTGGTGGCGCTGCAGATGCCGGCGGTGTTCGGCGGCGCCATCGTGACCGAACAGATCTTCCGCGTGCCCGGCATCGGCTCGCTGCTGATCGACGCCATCCAGCGCAACGACACACCGGTCATCATGGCCGTGACCTTCGTGCTGGCGATCCTGGTCATCCTCTTCAACCTGCTTGCCGACCTGCTGTATGGCGTCCTCGACCCCCGCATCACCTACCGCTGACGCCCCGGCGCGGCGCGGCGAAGGCACCTCGCCGTGGCGCGAGGCCTGGCGGCGCTTCCGGCGCCACCGGCTCGCCGTGATCAGCCTCTGGGTGCTGGCGCTGATGGCACTCATGGTGATCTTCGGCCCCTACATCTGGAAGGTGCCGATCAACGAGATCGACTTCAGCGCGCGGCTGGCCAAGCCGTCGCTGGCGCACCCGATGGGCACCGACACGCTGGGGCAGGACATCTTTGCGCGCATCCTGTATGGTGGTCGGATCTCGCTGGCGGTCGGTCTGTCGGCCATGCTGATCGCGATCTTCGTCGGTGTCGTCGTCGGCGCGATCTCCGGCATTTCGCGCGGCCCGGTCGACACGGCGCTGATGTGGCTGACCGACCTGTTTCTGGCGTTGCCGCAGCTGCCGCTGCTGCTGCTGGTGATCTACCTGTTCCGCGACAGCCTCAAGTCGGTGTTCGGACCTGAAGGCGGCGTCTTCATCCTGATCGTGGTCGTCATCGGGGCATTCCGCTGGATGCCGGTGGCGCGGCTGGTACGGGCGCAGTTCTTCTCGCTGCGCGAGAAGGAATACGTGGAGGCCGCGCGCGCGCTCGGTGCCTCGGTGCCGCGCCAGGTGATGCGCCACATCATGCCCAACGCCATGGGCCCGGTCATCGTGGCGGCCACCGTCGACGTGGCCGCGGCCATCATCGCGGAGTCGACACTGTCCTTTCTCGGACTGGGTTTCCCACCCGACATTCCGTCCTGGGGCCGCATCCTGTTCGACAGCAAGGACCACCTGGACATCGCCCCGCACTGGGCGCTGTTCCCTGGCCTCGCCATCTTCCTGGCCGTGCTGACCATCAGCTTCATTGGCGACGGGCTGCGCGACGCGCTCGATCCGCGCAAGGTTCTATGACGCAGCATCTGCTGGACATCCAGGGGCTCAAGACCCACTTCCAGACCGACGACGGCTGGCTGCATGCGGTCGACGGCGTCGATATGCACATCGACGCGGGCGAAACGCTGGGCGTGGTCGGCGAGTCGGGCTGCGGCAAGTCGGTCACGGCGATGACTGTCCTCAAGCTGGTGCCGATGCCACCCGGGCGCATCGTGGCCGGCCGGGTGCTGTGGCAGGGGCGCGACCTGGTGCCGCTGGACAACGCCGCAATGCGGCGCATCCGCGCCAAGGAAATCGCCATCATCTTCCAGGAGCCGATGACCTCGCTGAATCCGGTCTACAGCATCGGCGAGCAGATCGCAGAGTCGGTGCGCGAGCACGACGGCCTCAGCCGCAAGGATGCGATGGACCGGGCGGTCGAGATGCTCAAGCTGGTACGCATCCCGACGCCGGAGCGCCGGGTGCGCGACTATCCGCACCAGTTCTCCGGCGGCATGCGCCAGCGTGTGATGATCGCCATCGCGCTGGCCTGCCGACCCAAGCTGCTGATTGCCGACGAGCCCACCACCGCGCTGGATGTGACCATCCAGGCCCAGATCCTGGACCTGCTGGGTGAGCTGAAATCCGAATTCGGCATGGCCGTGATGCTGATCACCCATGCGATGGGTGTCGTGGCCGAGAGCACGCAACGGGTGGTCGTCATGTACGCCGGCAAGGTGGTCGAGGAGGCCTCGGTCGAGAACCTGTTTGCGCATCCGCGCCACCCCTACACCCAGGGCCTGATCCGGTCGATTCCGCGCATCGACACCGCGGCCACGCACAAGGTGCGGCTCGAGGCCATTGCCGGCACCGTACCCAAACTCATCGCGCCGGCAGACGGTTGCCGCTTTGCAGCGCGCTGCAGGTTCGCGCGTGCCGAATGCACGCTGGCCAACCCGCCACTGCGCGAAGTCGCACCCGGCCACAAGGTGGCCTGCATTCTGGAAGAGGCGGCCGCATGACCCCCCAGAACGCGGCGACGCCGGCGCCCCCTCCCGCACCGCTGCTCAAGGTCGAGAATCTGGTCAAGCACTTCCCGATCAAGGGTGGCCTGCTCGGGCGCGTCGTCGACAAGGTGCATGCGGTGGACGGCGTCAGCTTCGAGATCGCGCCCGGCGAGACGCTGGGCCTGGTCGGCGAATCGGGCTGCGGCAAGAGCACCACCGGCCGCTGCATCCTGCGCCTGATCGAACCCACCAGCGGCGAGGTCACGTTCGAGGGAAGAAGTGTCACCGGCGCCGGCAAGGAAGAACTGCGCGCACTGGCGCGCGACATGCAGATCATCTTCCAGGACCCGTATGCCTCGCTGAACCCGCGCATGACGGTAGGCGCCATCGTCGGCGAGGCGCTGACGATCCACAAGCTCACGAAGAGTGCACGCGAATACGAGGACCGCATCGTCTCGCTGCTCGAGACCGTCGGCCTCTCGGCAGACCATATGCGCCGCTACCCGCATGAATTCTCCGGCGGACAGCGCCAGCGAATCGGCATCGCCCGCGCACTGGCGGTGAACCCCAAGCTGATCGTCTGCGACGAAGCCGTGTCGGCGCTCGACGTGTCGATCCAGGCCCAGGTCATCAACCTGCTCGAAGACCTGCAGCGGCAATTCGGCCTGACCTACGTCTTCATTGCGCACGACCTGTCGGTGGTGGAGCACATCAGCAACCGCGTGGCCGTGATGTACCTGGGCCGCATCGTCGAGATCGCACCCTCCCGGGATCTGTACAGCCAGCCCCTGCATCCGTATACGGAAGCCCTGCTGTCGGCGGTGCCGATCCCCGATCCGACCATCAAGCGCAAGCGCATCATGCTGCAGGGCGATGTCCCCAGCCCCATTCACCCCCCCGGGGGCTGCCACTTCCATACCCGCTGCCCGATCGCCCGGCATCCGCTGTGCAGCAGCGAAAAGCCACCGCTGAAGCAAAGCAGCGACGGCCACTGGGTGGCCTGCCACCTGCGCGGCTGACCGTCTGCGCCCGCCGCCATCGCGCCCCGGCCCCACCATGTAGGGGTGCAAGCGCCTGCCGGCTGCGGGAATAATGGTGCCATGCATGCATTCAGGTTGATCCGCTACGAGCCGGAGGTCGGCTCCGAACTGTTCCGGCTCGGCCATCGGAACATGCCGGCCAACGTGATCAGCGCCATCACGCTGCGTACGCTGATGGTGCTGGCGACCTGGAACATCGTGCCGCACGAACGCATCTATTTCTGGCTTGCGGTCTCGGTTCCTTCCATCGTCGGCTCGCTCGTGCTGTGGTGGGCATTCCGGCGCGAAGCGGCGCGCCAGGAAATCACGCCGCCCACCCAGTTGCGCCGCTGGATCGTGTGGCATGCCGTCTGCATGTGCCTGCTCGGACTGTCCGCCGGCAGCGTCGGCGTGCTGTTCGGCTTCAGCCCCCACCTGGACCTGCTGATCGGCTGTGCCTTCGTCGGCACTGCGGCCTACTCGGTGGCCGGCAATGCAACCCATGACCTGCTGGCGTTCTTCCTGAGCATCCTGACCGGCGGCCTGGCCATGAGCTTCTTCATCCCCAATGCCTTTGGCGAGGCCAGCGTCTACATGATCGCCATGACCTGGCTGTACATGTCCATCCTGAGCATCGCGGCCAACAACTCCCACGGGACGGTTGTCAATTCGATCCGGCTGCGCCTGGCCAACGCGGCACTGGCCGAGCGCAACGCGCGGTCGGCCGCCCAGGCGGAGCAGGCCAACCGGGACAAGTCCGAGTTCCTGGCCGCAGCCAGCCACGACCTGCGCCAGCCGGTGCATGCGCTGCTGCTGTTCGTCGAGGCCCTGCGCCAGAATCACCAGGGCAAGGCCGCGTCCGGGCCATCCGGCTCCAGTGGCCCGGATCAGGACGCGCTGATCGCGCAGATCGCATCTGCCGGCCAGGCCATCAGCACCATGTTCAATGAGTTGATGGAGCTGTCGCGGCTGGAAAGCGGCGCCGAGCAGGCGCGTATCCATCCGGTGGCGCTGGCGCCCTTGCTGCAGCAGTGCGTCGAAGGGCTGCAGTTGCTGGCCAGCCAGAAGAACCTGCATCTGCGCCTGCGTATCGGACGCAGTGTCCGGGCGGCTGTCATCCAGACCGACCGGGCGCTGCTGGCGCGGACCATCAGCAATCTGCTGAGCAATGCTGTGCGCTATACCGAGCGCGGCGGCGTGCTGCTCACCCTGCGCCAGCGCCCCGGACACCGGCTGGAGCTGGCGGTCCACGATACCGGCATCGGCATTGAACCCGCGCAGCACCAGCGCATTTTCGAGCCGTACGTGCAGGTCGGCAATCCGGAGCGGGACCGCAACAAGGGACTGGGACTGGGGCTGGCCATCGTCCGCCAGTGCCTGCGCCTGCTGGGGCTCGAAATGCATCTGCACTCGACCGTCGGGCGCGGATCACGCTTCTGGATCAGGTTCGACCAATGGCGCACGATCGAACAGACACCCGCACCGGTGCCGCAGGCGGACGCGCAGGTGGTGCGCAGCCTGGCCGGACGCCGGGTACTGCTGATCGACGACGACGCCATGGTACGGGCCGCCATGCAGACCGTCCTGGGAGTCTGGGAGGTCGAATTGCGCACCTTGTCGGCCGTCGACGACGAGAAGCTGCAGGCGCTGGCCGAGGGCCACTGGCGGCCCGACTGCATCCTGTGCGACTACCGCATGCCGGGGCCGCGCAATGGCATCGACATCCTGGACGCGTTGACGGATGTGTTTCCCGGTGCCATCGGAGTGCTGCAGACCGGCGAGCGGGCCGAGCAGGTGCAGGCCGAGGCCGACGATGCCGGCTACGTCGTGCTGTACAAGCCGGTGGATGCTGCGGCCTTGGCCTCCACGATGGCGGCCGTGCTGCGTGCAACCGGACCTGCGCCCTTGAGCGCGCTGCGCGAGGAGGCGTCCGCATGAACATCCTGATCGTCGACGACCACCCGCTGACCGGGCAGGGACTGGCAGCGCTGCTGATGGCGAACACCGCTGGCGCCCGGGTCGAGTGCGTGCACCGCGTCACCGAGGCGCGCGCGCGACTGCATGCGCCGACCCCTCCCGACTGGGTGTTCCTGGACATCCAGCTGCCGGACGATCCCCGGCGCACGCTGCTGGACGAACTGCGGGATGGACCGCTTGCAGCGCGCACCATCCTGATATCGGCACTGGCCAACCTGCCGGTGATCCGCGCCGCCATTGCCAGCGGGGTCCGCGGCTTCATTCCCAAATCGGCCGATCCGGCCATGGTGCTCGAAGGCTTTGCCTGCATTCGCCGCGGGCAGATCTACCTGCCGGCCGCACTGTCCGGCCTGATGGCTGACCCGGTCGGCAGCCACGCAGACACCCGCAGCCTGTCACCCCGGCTGGCCGAAATCCAGCTGCATGTGTTGCGTGGCGCACCCAACAAGGTGATCGCGCGCGACCTGGGGCTGTCCGAGCACACGGTCAAGGAGTACATTTCCTCGATCCTGGCCTTTCACAGCGTGCGCAACCGTCTCGAACTGGTGCTCAAGCTGCAAGGCCCACCCGTGCCGGACGACCCGCTGGACACGGTCTGACCCGGCGGGGAGCTTGGGACGATGTGGGTTGGTGTGAGGCGGGGGCGGAAGCAGATTGCGAGGGGAAGCGGGGACGGCGCTTGTGACCTGTCCCCTACCGCCGTACCAGCATCAAAGCGGAAATCCAGATTGCAAGGTTCATTGATTTCTGTGGTGGTCGATGGGCTTTGAGCTTCGTCGCCAGCGCAGCGGCGATGAAGCTCGGCGCTAGTGCGGCGATCGTTTCGGCAAGCTTGCCGCGGGCTACAGCAGGACGAACCAACACCGGTTTGCCTGTGGCGTCCACGCCATGCACGGCAAACACGTTCTTGGCGAGATCGATTCCAAAGGTAACAATAGCCATGAGACTTCCCCTTCCATGTAACGAGTGAGTTGATGAGAGTTCAAGCTTCCCATCGTGGCACCTTGTTGCCGTACCGCGCAATTGCGGGGTACGCTCGGGGAGGGGAAGTCCCTCTCATTCGTCAGGCATCACAAACTACCTATGTCCCGCCCCCACGTTTCTCTACTTGCCGCTCTCCTGCTAGCAGTTGGCGGCTGCGCCTCAACCACCACCGCGACACTCAGCCCTTCACCGCAGGAACCTGTCTGCGCAGTATCGGCGACCGCGCTGATACTTTGGAGTCCGCGGTGGCGAGCGGACCAGAAGGATGTTCTCGCCCGGGAAGCTGCGGCAGCCGATGGACTAAGGCAATTCTTCGAGACATCGGGATGCTTCAAATCTGCTTCACTCGAGCGGTTGCCACAGACATCAGAGGAATCTGCTCAAACCACCGCCGCTGCCGCGACAAAGCATTACGAGAAAGTTGTCTTGGTCGGTGTCCGAGAGCTCGGTCCCACCGTAAAGATTGGAGCGTCTCTAGCGCTTGTTGAGGGCGGAACCGAAGTGGTACTTGATGTGTCCGAATTCATCCCGGGTAGGCCGGGGCCAAGAACGTTCGCCGTTCAGTGGCGTAGTGGTGGGCCTGGAGTAATCAAAGGCGTCGCCAGCCTCCCACAAGACATGCAAGCAGCTCTTGTAGCTGGCCTTCAGCCTCCTGTGCGGTGATGCCTGACCCCTCAGGCCCCACAGTGAAGCGTCTTGCGCTCGCCGCCCTGCAATACCTGCTCGGCGTCCTTGCGCTCGCGCCATTCGCGGCCGTGGCTGTCGGCAGCGGATAGCCAACGGACGAACGTCTTGTCTTCGCGCTCAAGTTTGCGCGGCCATAGCGGCAATAGCACTGGCCATCCGCTTCTATCGGGGCACGCCCGCCAACCGACTGATCATTGGCGCGAACCTCTGGCTGCACATCGGCGGCGCTGCCGCCGTGCTTGAACAATGGTGGTTTCTTAAGGATTACCAGCAACTCGGAGAAGCCGGTGTTTTCGTCGCCATGTAGGCTTGGTCGCCACTGCGCTATCGCCTGCAGGGTTCATTGCAGCCTCAGGTGAGCGTCGCAAAGTGCGCCTGTCTTCTGCAGCCCTGCTTGCGGCCGCAAGCAGGACGTCTGCCGCTCCGGCCCGCAGGTCAGAGCGCAGACAAGGCCAAACCTATTGCGCTCCGAACATCGCGTTCGGCAAGGCCAGACTGATTTCCGGAATGTAGGTCACCAGCACCAGGAACACCAGCAGCACCATCAGCCACGGCAGCGCGGCCCGGGTGACCTGCACCAGGTTCATGCCGGTCACGCCGCTGGTGACGAACAGGTTCAACCCCACCGGCGGCGTCACCATGCCGATCTCCATGTTCACGACCATGATCACGCCCAGGTGGATCGGGTCGATGCCCAGCTTGATCGCGATCGGGAACAGGATCGGCGCCAGGATCAGGATGATGCCGGTGGGCTCCATGAAGTTGCCGGCGATCAGCAGGATGATGTTGACCACCAGCAGGAACATCCATGGCGACATGCCGACCGCCAGGATCTGCTCGGCGATCGCCTGCGGAATGCGCTCGGTCGTGAGCACATGGGCGAACAGCAAGGCATTGGCGACGATGAACATGATCATCACCGTGGTCTTGGCAGACTCCAGGAACACCTCGGGCAGGTCGCGGATGCGCAGGTCGCGGTAGACCCATACCGCCACCACGAGGGCATACACCGCCGACACTGCGGCCGCCTCGGTCGGTGTGAACACGCCACCATAGATGCCGCCCATGATGATGACCAGCAGCGCCAGCCCCCACATGGAATCGCGGAACGCCTGGAAGACTTCCCTGCCACTGGCCTTGGGCGGCGGTGTGATCTGCAACTTGCCGGCGCGCCACCACACGGCGACCATGAGCATCAGGCCCAGCATGATGCCGGGAATGACGCCCGCCATGAACATGCGGCCCACCGAGACTTCGGTCACCGCGGCATACACCACCATGACGATCGACGGCGGAATCAGGATGCCCAGCGTACCGGCATTGCAGATCACGCCGGCGGCGAACTCCTTGGTGTAGCCGTTCTTGACCATGCCGGCGATGACGATGGAGCCGATCGCCACCACCGTGGCCGGGCTCGATCCGGATACCGCGGCAAACAGCATGCAGGCCAGGATCGACGCAATCGCCAGGCCGCCGCGCAGATGACCGACCGCGGCAATCGCGAAGCGCACCATGCGCTTGGCCACGCCGCCAGTGGACATCAGGTTGCCGGCCAGCACGAAGAACGGGATCGCCATCAGCGTGTAGTGTTCGCTGGTCTCGAACAGCTTGATCGACATCGACGCGATCGAGTCCTGCGAGAAGAACGCGATGGTCAGCAAACTGGCCAGGCCCAGGCTGATCGCCACCGGGATGCCGATGGCCATGAACAGGAACATGCAGATGAACAGTACGGCGGTATTCATTGGTCCGACTCCTTCTGCTTGAGCTTCATCGCATCGGCGGCCTCATCGGCCAGATGCAGGCTGTCGGTCTTGCCGGTGGCCAGGTTGTAGAAAATCTGAAAGAAGCGAAGACCGACGAGCGCGTAGCCGATCGGCATGACGATCAGCACCTTCCAGCGTTCGATCGGCAGGTCGTCGAGCTCGACCCCCACTTCGCGCATCTTGCTGACGTAGATGCCGGAGCCGTAGAGGATGAAGCCGACATACACCATGCACAGCGCCACTGCCAGCATCGACACCAGGCGCCGCCTGGGCGGCGACAGCAGGTTCACCAGCGCATCGACGCCGATGTGCGAGCCGACCCGCACGCCGTACGAGATACCGACAAAGATCATGACGGCGAAGAACACGCCCGTCAGCTCCAGGTTCCACGAGAACCCGGTATTGAACACATAACGCCGGACCACCTGCATGAAAGCGAGCGCCGTCATGGCGAACAGCATCAGCGAGATGATCCACTCTTCCAGGTAGTCCAGTATTTTCATGATGGTTCCAAGAAAAACCCCGGGCTAGCCGGGGTGCAATACGACCTGCGCAAACAGCGCAAGGACCTGCTTACTTGTTGGCCTTCTCGGCGGCCTTGATCAGGTCAGCGCCGATTTCGCCTTCGAACTTCTTCCATACCGGCTTCATCGCGGTGCGCCAGGCCATCAGGTTTTCCTTGCTCATCGGCAGGACCTTGGCCTTGTTGTCGGCGATCACCTTGGCCCGGTAGTCATTGCCTTCTTCTTCGGCGATCTTGTTGCCGTACTTGATGGCTTCCTGCATCGCGCCGTCCAGTGCCTTGCGCACGTCCGGAGCCAGGCCGTTCCACCACTTCGCGTTGGTGATGACCATGTAGTCCAGGATGCCGTGGTTGCTGTCCATGATGAAGCCTTGCACTTCATGGAATTTCTTGCTGTAGATGTTCGACCACGGATTCTCCGTACCGTCGACCACACCGGTCTGCAGCGCCTGGTAGACCTCGGAAAACGCCAGCTTCTGCGGATTGCCGCCGACCGCCTTGAACTGCTCTTCCAGCACGTCCGAGCTCTGGATGCGGAACTTCAGGCCCTTGGCGTCGGCTGGCGTGTTCAGCGCCTTGTTGGCCGAGAGCTGCTTCATGCCATTGTGCAGGTAGCCCAGGCCGATGATGTTCTTCTTCTCCATCGACTTGAGCAGGGCCTGCCCTTCCTTGCTGGCCTGGAAGCGGTCCACCGCGGCCAGGTCGTCGAACAGGAAGGGCAGATCGAAGATCTGCAGCTTGGGGGTGTATTTGCCGAACTTGGCCAGCGACGGGATGATGATCTGCACGTCGCCCAGCGCCAGTGCTTCCATTTCCTTGCCGTCACCGAACAGCTGGCTGTTCGGGAACACCTGCACCTGGACCTTGCCCGGCAGTGCCTTCTCGGCCAGTTCCTTGAACTTGATCGAGGCCTGGCCCTTGGGGGTGGCGTCGGCCACGACGTGGCTGAGCTTGATCACCAGGGGTTGTTGCGCATGTGCGCCCAGGCCCATTGCCATCAGCGTGGCGGCCAGAATCATCTTGAGTTTCATTGCTGTCTCCTATGCAAGTTGTGGAATCCTGTGGGATGCCCTTACGATAGGTTTTGCCGTGCCACCTGCCAACTGTGGCGTTCAACAGTAGGGTTAACCCTAGACGCCAGCCTGGCGCAAGCTTCAACGGGAGAGCGTTTGCTGCACATCGCGTATCCACTGCGCGCCAATGCGCGTGGACAGCTGGTCATAGACCGGCTGCACGGTCGCACGCAATTCGGCACGCTGGGCTGGCGACAACACATGGATCCGGGTCGTACCGGCCGCGCGCAAGTCCTGCAGGGCGCGTTCGTTCTCGGCATCGGCAATCGCATTGCCGTAGGCCAGCGCCTCCTGCATCGCCTGCGTCACCACGGCCCGGTCAGCCGGCAACAGGCTGTCCCAGAAACGCTGGTTGGCGACCACGGCATAGCCGAGGTAGGCATGCTGGGTCAGGCTCAGGTCGGTCTGCACCTCGTTCATGCGCTGGGTCCAGAAATTCGACACCGGGTTCTCGGTGCCATCGACGACACCTGCGGCCAGCGCGTGGCGGGTCTCGCTGAAGGCCAGCACGACCGGTCGCGCACCCAGGGCCCTGAACTGCGCAGCGATGACCCGCGAGGCCTGGACCCGCATGCGCAGGCCCTGGAAGTCGGCCGGCGCACGCAGCGGCCGGTTGGCACTCATCTGCTTGAAGCCGTTGTCGAAGAAACCCAGTCCGACCAGGCCCTGGCGCGACAGCGATGCCAGCAGCCGCCGTCCGACATCGCCCTGTGTGATGCGATGCACATCGGTGATGCGTTCAAACAGAAACGGCAGGTCGAACAGCTCGAATTCGGGGAAGCCGATAGGCCCGAACTTGGACAGCGACGGCGCCAGCATCTCGACCGCACCCAGTCGCAGCGCCTCCATCTCGTCCAGGTCGTTGTACAGGCGAGCCGCCGGATATACCGTGACCCGGATGCGCCCGCCGGAGCGCTGCTCGACCAGCCGCTTGAAGCGTTCCACCGCCAGGCCCTTGGGCGTATCGCGCGCCACCACGTGGGAAAACCGGATCAGCACGTCGGCCCGCAGCGCTAGCGGCGCCAGCAGCAGGCATGCCAGCAGCGCGCAAGCCGCCACGTTGCTCCACCCGTCACGGTATGCACGCCACATGCTCGTTATCCTAGAGGCCATTGCTGCAAACTGCACTCCCATGAAACCCGTATCCGGCGAACCCGCGTTCGACTTTGCCACCCTGGCCAGCGCCGACGCGTCGCAGCCGGGCCGCAATCTGCGCGCGCAATTATGGCTGCTCGGCTTCCTGGCCCTGCTGGTCGCATCCGTGGTGGCCCTGGGGCTGTACCTGCAGAATTTCGAATCCGAGGAAGAGGCACGCCAGAACATGGCGGACGCTCAGTGGCTGGAGCAAAGCATTGCGTTCCATTTCCGCCGCCTGGAGGACGACCTGCGCTCGCAGGCGCGCAGGCTGCGCGACACCGAGGACCGCAGTGCCACACCACAGCAGATCCATGGAGGCCTGCTGTGGTCGGAGCCGGACGTGATCCTGGCCCGGGGTTGGCTCGATGCGCAAGGCCCGCAGGTGCTGCTCGGCGACCTGGCCCGTCTGGCGACCGATGGCCTTGCCCATCCGGAGAATGCAGCCGCCCTGGCCGCGATGCGCGACATCGCGCAGAACCTGCGCCGACCCAGCTATGCCGGGCCGATGCGCAAACCCGACGGCAGCGAGGACGACGTGGTCTGGCTGGCCGTGCCGGCATTCGAGCGCGGCGAGTTCGTCGGCAACTATCTGGCGGCCATTTCGCTGACCACGGCCATTGAACGGCTGGTTCCGACCTGGTTCCGCCAGGCCCACCAATTGCAGCTGATGGACAACCAGCAGGACCGTCCGGCCCCATCGCCCGAGGCCATCAGCTACCGCTCGCAACTGAACCTGGCCGGCACCGACCTGTCGATCCGGGTCACCCCGTTGGGAACACGCCCGGCCAGCGTGCCGCGCGCGTTCTTCGGCGTCGCGCTGCTGTTCCTGCTCGGCATGCTGGCCAGCCTGTTCGCCCTGCGGCGCGACTTCGTCAAGCGCCAGCGCGTCGAGTCCATGCTGCAGTCGCAGGTGGCCTTGCGCCGGGCGATGGAAAACTCGCTGACGGTCGGCCTGCGCGCCTGGGACCTGCAGGGACGCATCCTGTATGTGAACCAGGCCTTCTGCCGCATCGTCGGTTTCGAGGCGCAGGAACTCGTGGGTCGCTCGCCACCGCTGCCCTATTGGTCCAAAGGACTGGCAGAAAACCCGCAACCGGTGACCGAGCGGCTGATGGCCCGTACCGCGGAGCATGCCGGCGTCGAGCTGCAGTTCCAGCACCGCGACGGCCATCCGGTCGACGTGCTGGTGCACGAAGCGCCACTGACCGGACCGCAGGGGCAACAGCTGGGCTGGATGAGTTCGGTGCTCGACATCAGCGAGCGCAAGCAGGCCGAACGCATGGCCAAACGCCAGCAGGAGCGGCTGGAGGCGTCCGGCCGGCTGGTGGCCATCGGCGAGGTCGCCTCCACGCTGGCCCATGAACTGAACCAGCCGCTGGGTGCCCTCAGCGGCTTTGCCACCGGGCTGCGCAACCGGCTGCTGGCCGGCCAGATCTCGCTGGAAGAGGCCGCGGCGGTGACCGGTCGCATGGAGCAGCTGGCTGAAAAGTCGGGCCGCATCATCCAGCGCGTCAATGCCTTTGCGCGGCGCCGCGAATTGTCGCGCCAGCAGGTCGATCTGGTGGCCCTGGTCCAGCAGATCCTGCGCCAGTGGCCGCGTTCGCCCGAGGTGCAGATCGAGCTGGCGCTGGCCGACGCCCCGGTCTGGATCGAGGCCGACGCCTTGCTGCTTGAACACGCGCTGCTGAACCTGCTCGCCAATGCCCAGCACTGGGCGACCCTGGGCACCACGCCGGCGCGCATCCGGATCACGATGCCGATGCTGCCGTCCATGGCCGGCATCGCCGTGGCCGACAGCGGACCGGGCGTTCCTGCGGACCAGGCCGACCAGGTGTTCACCGCGTTCTACAGTGCCCGAGAGGACGGCGCGGGCATGGGCATGGGCCTGGCCATCTGCCGTTCGGTGGTCGAGGCCCACCACGGACGCATAGAGCTGACGCGCGACGCTGTGCTGGGCGGCGCCTGCTTCACGCTGTGGCTGGCCCTGACCGGCGCCGACAGCGTGCCACCACCAGCCTCCCCTGCCAGCCTGATGGAAGCACAAGCATGAGCGCGCAGATCCATGTTGTCGACGATGATCCCGATTTTCGGGACGCCCTGTGCTGGCTGTTCGACTCGCGTGGCCACCAGGTCTCGGCCTGGGAAGGCGGGGACGTCTTCCTGGCCATGGCGCAGGCACGACCGCCGCTGTGGGGGCACGCGGTCGTGCTGCTCGACATCCGCATGGCGCCGATGTCGGGCCTGGCCACGTTCGAGAAGCTCAAGGCACTGGGCTGCCCATGGCCGGTGCTGTTCCTGACCGGGCATGGCGACGTCAGCATGGCCGTCACCGCCGTCAAGAACGGCGCCTGGGACTTTCTGGAGAAGCCATTCCAGAACAATGTGCTGGTGGACAAGGTCGAACAGGCGCTGGCGGCGGCGCAGTC
Organism: Rhodoferax sp.; assembly: GCA_024235935.1. GTDB lineage: Bacteria > Pseudomonadota > Gammaproteobacteria > Burkholderiales > Burkholderiaceae_C > CAISIP01. The sequence continues at coordinate 75,598 of JACKLL010000004.1, forward strand.
GCTGGTCGATGCATCGGCGGACCAGCAGCGGCTGCGCCAGGCGCTGGCCAGCCTGAGCCCGCGCGAACTCGAAGTCCTGGACGAACTCATCCTGGGCCACTACAACAAGACCATTGCCGACCACCTGGGCATCACCCAGCGCACGGTCGAATTCCACCGCGCCAACATCTTCGAGAAGATGGCGGTCGACTCGGCGGTCGAACTGGCCCACAAGCTCGGTCGTCACGGTCTGCGCTGAGCAGCCGGCCCGCCATCGGCGGTCGTCACAAAAGAGACATGCAAGTGCCACACGGTCGTCACCCGGCGGCTGGACACTGGCGGCATGAAAGAAGAACACGCACAACGCAGCGCAGCATCGGCCCAGCCCGACGCAAACGCGCACAATGGCCGCCTGCCGTCAGGCGCCGACTCCCACGGCATCCGTACGGACGCCGATCCGATCGAGGTGGTGTGGGCCCGCAACCAGGATGAGGTGCGACAGGCCCAGCGCCTGCGCTTCGCGGTCTTCTCCGAGGAGATGGGCGCGCGGCTGCAGACACGCATCCCTGGCCACGATATCGACATCTTCGACGACTTCTGCGAGCACCTGCTGGTACGCGACCGCGATAGCCGCGAGGTCCTGGGTACCTACCGCGTGCTCACACCGGCCCAGGCCCGGCGCATCGGCAGCACCTACAGCGACACCGAATTCGACCTGACCCGGCTGCGCAGCCTGCGCGACAACATGGTCGAGATCGGCCGCAGCTGCGTGCACCCCGACCACCGCCAGGGCCGCGTCATCATGGCGCTGTGGGGCGCCCTGGCCGGCTTCATGGTCGACAACCGGCTGGACACCATGATCGGTTGCGCCAGCATTCCGATGCAGCACAGCGGCGCGCATGGCCTGATCGGCGGCGGCCATGCGGCGGCCAGCATCTGGAAGCAGCTGCGCCCGCACCATCTGGCCTCGATCGCCTATCAGGTGCGGCCGCGGCTGCCGCTGCCGGTCGACGACCTCGACGGTGATCTGGACGTGGCAGCACCGGCGCTGATCCGGGCCTATCTCCGGCTCGGCGCCAAGGTGCTGGGCCCGCCGGCCTGGGACCCGGACTTCAACACTGCGGATCTGCCGATGATGCTGCGCATCACCGACCTGCCGGCGCGCTACCGCAACCACTTCCTGGGAATGTGATGCGCATGGCCTTCGACGCCATCGGAGCCTGGCGCGACAGCTTCGCCGACGACTCCGAGGATGCGCAAGGCCCGCGCCGGGCGCGCTACCGCGCCGTGTTCATTTCCGACCTGCACCTGGGAACCGCCGGTTGCCAGGCCGAGCCGCTGCTCGAGTTCCTGAAGTCCTATCCGAGCGAATACCTGTACCTGGCCGGCGACATCGTCGACGGTTGGCAACTGCGTCGCAAATGGTTCTGGCCGCAGTCGCACAACGACGTGGTGCAAAAGGTGATGCGCAAGGCACGCAAGGGCTGCCGCGTGGTCTTCGTGCCCGGAAACCACGACGAATTCGCGCGCCAGTTCGCCGGCCACCATTTCGGCGGCATCGAGGTCGCACTCGAGGCCGTGCACGTGACGGCCAGAGGACAGCGCCTGTGGGTGGTACACGGTGACGCTTTCGACGGTGTCGTGCAGTGCGCGCGCTGGCTGGCCATCGTCGGCGACAACCTGTACGAGCTGACACTGCGCATGAACCGGCATCTGAACCGCCTGCGCGGGCGCCTGGGCCTGCCCTACTGGTCCTTGTCGGCCTACCTCAAGCACAAGGTCAAGAAGGCGCTGGCCTACGTGACCGATTTCGAGAAGGCCGTCGCCGCCGAAGCCCGCAAGCGGGGCCATGACGGTGTCGTGTGCGGACACATCCACCGCGCCGAAATGCGCAGCATCGACGGCATCCTGTATTGCAACGATGGCGACTGGGTCGAAAGCCGCACCGCCCTCGTCGAACACTGCGATGGACGGCTGGAGCTGGTGCACTGGGACGCGCACATGCCGGCACATCCCGTGGCGCTGAACCAGGCCGAAAGCGTCAGCGCGTGACGCCGGCACCGGGCCTGTTGCGGGCTTGCAGCCCGGGGCCGCGATGACCTGTTGACCGGCCATGTCACGCAGATGTCATCATTACGCCAAATAATTGACAGATTTGCGAGCCTATTGCCCATGACATCCCAGGCCCCGCTCAGCACCATTCCGACCGGCCGACCGGTCCCGTTTCTCGATCGCGACCACAGCATCCTGGCGTTCAACGAACGGGTGCTCGACTGGGCCCACCGGCCGGACGTTCCGCTGCTGGAGCGGCTGCGCTACCTGTGCATCGTCTCGTCCAACCTCGACGAGTTCTTCGAAGTCCGCATGGCGGAGCACCTGCAGGCCTGGCAGAACGGCGTGCGCAAGGGGGTGTACACCACGCAGTCCTTCGAGGCGCTGGCGCTGGCGGCCCACACCCTGGTCGACCGGCAATATGCCTTGTACAACGACGCCTTCATGCCGGCCTTCGGACGCGAAGGGATCGACATCATCGGCTTCAGCGACCGCACACCGGCGCAGACACGCTGGGTGCACCAGTATTTCGAGCGCGAAGTGCGTCCGCTGCTGATTCCGGTCAGCCTGGACCCGTCGCACCCGTTCCCGCAAGTGGCCAACAAGACGCTGAATTTCATCGTGCGGCTGGGCGGCAAGGATGCCTTCGGGCGCGAGAACGAGATCGCCATCGTCAAGGTGCCCCGGGTGCTGCCGCGCCTGATCCGCATGCCGGATTCCGTTGCCAACGGCAGGGCCGCATTTGTGTCCCTGTCCAGCGTCATCCGGGCCCATTTGCAAAGCCTGTTTCCGGGCCGTGATGTGGGCCAGTTCTCGCAATTCCGCGTGACCCGCCATTCCGACCTGGCGGTGGACGAAGACGAGGTGCGCAACCTGCGCACCGCCATGCGTCTGGGCCTGCAACAGCGCCATTTCGGCCAGGCGGTCCGGCTGGAGGTGGCTGCCGCCTGTTCCGACACCCTGGCCGACTTCCTGCTGAAGCAGTTCAATCTGCCGCCGCAGGCGCTGTACCGCGTGCAGGGCCCGGTGAACCTGGTGCGGCTGCAGCAACTCATCGCACTGGTCGACGCGCCCCTGCTGCAGTTCACGCCCTATGTCGCAAGTGACACGGCGCAGGCGCTGCGCAACCAGTCGGTGTTCGAGCGGCTGCGCCACGGCGACATCCTGTTGCACCACCCTTACGAGAGCTTCAGCCTGGTGGCGGAATTCCTGCGCCAGGCCATCGACGATCCTGATGTGCTGGCGATCAAGCAGACCATCTACCGCTCCGGTCCCGACCCCTTGCTGATGAACCTGCTGTGCGAGGCCGTGCGACGGGGCAAGGAAGTCACGGCCGTGGTCGAACTCAAGGCCCGCTTCGACGAGGAGGCCAACATCAACTGGGCCGAGCGGCTGGAATCCGTCGGCGCACAGGTCCTCTACGGCGTGGTCGGGCTCAAGACCCATGCCAAGATGCTGCTGATCACCCGGCGCGAAGGCCGCAAGCTGGTACGGTATGCCCATCTCTCGACCGGCAACTACAACGTGCGTACCTCCGCGCTGTATACCGACATCGGCCATCTGACCGCCGACCCGCAGCTGACCTCGGATGTCGAGCATGTGTTCCTGCACCTGGCCAGCCAGAGCCGGCTGCCCCGTTTGCACCATGTCTGGGTCGCACCGTTTCACATGCAGCGCAGGTTCATCGCCCGCATCGACGCGGTCGGCGAGGCGGCTGCCCGCGGCCAGGACGCCCGCATCGTGCTCAAGATGAACGCCCTGACCGACGAGGCGCTGATGACGGCACTGGTACGGGCTGGCCGGAAAGGCGCACAGATCGACCTGATCGTGCGCGGCGCCTGCATGTTGCCGCCGGAATTGCCGGGCCGTACCGACAACATCCGGGTGCGTTCCATCATCGGCCGCTTTCTGGAGCATTCGCGCGTGTACTACTTCCGCGCCGACGGCAAGGAGCAGCTGTACCTGTCCAGCGCCGACTGGATGAACCGCAACATGCTGCGCCGGATCGAAATCGCCTGGCCCATCACGGATCCGCAACTTCGCCAGCGCATCATCGACGAATGCCTGGTGGCCGCTCTGCACGATCAACGGGATGCCTGGCTGCTGTCAGCAGATGGCCATTACCAGCGCACAGCAGAAGGGGGCCCCGGAATGCAGGACGCCCTGATGGCACGTTACGCGGCGTCCTCACGCAAGGAGATCGAATGGACTTGATATTGTGGCGACATGCCGACGCCGAAGACGGCGACGAACGCATCGATGACATGGACCGGGTGCTGACACCCCGGGGCGTCAAACAGGCTGCCCGGGTGGCCGGCTGGCTGGATCGCCAGCTGCCCGAAGGCACCCGCATCCTCAGCAGCCCGGCGCGCCGCTGCGAACAGACGGCGCTGGCCCTGGGGCGCAAGTACAAGATCCGACCGGAACTGGGTCCGGACATGTCCAGCGACCAGTTGCTGGAGGTCGCCCAGTGGCCGAATGCCAAGACCGCCGTACTGATTGTCGGGCACCAGCCGACACTGGGCGAGACCATCGCGCGGCTGCTGCCGTTCGAGCATCTGGCCTGCCCGGTGCGCAAGGGCATGGTCTGGTGGTTGCGCACGCGCGAGCGCGACGGCCACCAGCAGACCGTGGTCGCTGCGGTGCAATCGCCTGAAATGCTGTAACGCCGCCGGGGCAAACCGACGGCGCTGCCGGGCGCGGCTCAGGCCTTGGCGGGACGACCGGTCTTGATGGCCGGCACCGCTGCCAGCGCGGCGAGGTAGTCGACGCTGTCCATGGCGGCCAGCGCCTTGATGCCGGCACGCAGCAGTTCGCTCTTCTTGATCGGCGCACCCAGCTGCGTCGCGCGCTGCTTGAGCTGCTCCAGCACCATGTATTCGGGCTTCGGGATCGTGAAGCTGTCGCGGACCAGCTTGGCCTTCTTGACCTTCTCTTCCTTGACCGGCTTCGCGCCCTTGGCGGCCTTCGGAGGCTTGGCCACGGTCACGGCTTTGGGTACCTTCACCGGCTTGGCCGATCCTGCCTTTTTGCCGGCAGGCTTGGGCGACCTGGCGATCGGCGCCTTCACGGGACGAGGGGCGGCAGCCTTGGCGCCGGTGGCCGGCGCCTGCGCGGAGGCCTCGGTCTGCGGGCCTGCGGCAGGCGGCGTCGCCGCAGGCGCAGCCGCTGCGGGGGCGGCAACAGCGGTCCTGGAAGGGTTCTTGGTGGGCGCCTTGGCGGCGGACTTGCGGGTGGTGGAAGCCATGCTGGTGGAACTCCGAATAAAAGATTTATATAGTTTATACGGTTTTCATCCAACCTCCACACACATGGCGCTGGCACCGGTCCGGCCCGTGGCGGCACGACCGCCGGTCGACGGCAGGCCACCCGGGCCGGCGGCGACCGTGATAATGGCGGCATCCGCCGCGGCGATCCGGTCCTGGGCTGGCACCCTTCTTGCAGGGAGCATCGACAGGATCCGATCGCCATTCTGAAACCCAACCGACAACGACCCCCATGCTCAAGACCCTCGCTTCCCGTTTTGCGCCGGCCCTGGTGCTGGCAGCCGCCTGCGGCCTGGCCCAGGCCCAGACCACCCCGATCAAGTTCATTCTGGACTGGCGCTTCGAAGGCCCGTCGGCCCTGTTCCTGACACCTGTTGCCAAGGGCTACTTCAAGGATGCCAAGCTCGATGTCAGCGTCGACGCCGGCAACGGGTCCGGCGGTGCCGTGACCCGGGTTGCGGCGGGCACCTATGACATGGGATTCGCCGACCTGGCGGCACTGATGGAATTCCACGCCAACAACCCCGACGCGGCCAACAAGCCGGTCGCGGTGATGATGGTCTACAACAACACGCCGGCTTCGGTGATGGCGCTGAAGAAGTCCGGTATCCAGAAGCCGGCCGACCTCAACGGCAAGAAACTCGGAGCCCCGGTGTTCGACGCCGGACGGCGCGCATTCCCGATCTTCCAGAAGGCCAACGGCATCGCCAACGTGACCTGGACCGCCATGGACCCGCCGCTGCGCGAAACCATGCTGGCGCGCGGCGACGTGGACGCCATCACCGGCTTCACCTTCACCTCGTTGCTGAACCTCGAGGCCCGTGGCGTCAAGGCCGCCGACGTGGTCGTGCTGCCCTACCCCGATTACGGCGTCAAGCTGTACGGCAACGCCATCATCGTCTCGCCCAAGCTGCTCAAGGAGAACCCGGCTGCGGTCAAGGCCTTCCTGCTGGCCTTCACCAAAGGCGCACGCGACGTGATCGCCAAGCCGGATGCGGCCATCGAATTCGTCAAGCAGCGTGACGGCATCATCAACGTGGCGCTGGAACAGCGCCGCCTGCGCCTGGCCATCGACACCGTGATCAACAGCCCGGATGCCCGTGCCGAAGGCTTCGGGCAGATCCTGGCGCCGCGCCTGTCGCTGATGGCCAGCCAGGTGTCGGACGCCTTCAACACCAAGACGCGCGTCGACCCCAATGCGATCTGGGACGGCTCCGCGCTCCCCACCCGCGCCGAACTGAACATCCTGCCGGCCCGCAAGTAGCCATGGCGCAGAACGCTGTGGAAGCAGGCTCTGCCTTCATCGACTTCCAGGACGTCTGGCTGGCCTACAACGCGGAACTGCTGGCCCAGCAGCAGTTCGCGGTCGAGGCGATCAACCTGCAGGTGCGCGCCGGCGAGTTCATCGCCATCGTCGGACCTTCCGGTTGCGGCAAGTCGACCTTCATGAAGCTCACCACCGGGCTGCGCATGCCCTCGCGCGGGCGCATCCTGATCGACGGCCAGCCCGTCACCGGCCCGCTCAAGATCTCCGGCATGGCCTTCCAGGCCCCCTCGCTGCTGCCCTGGCGTACCACGCTGGACAACGTGCTGCTGCCGCTGGAGATCGTCGAGCCCTACCGCAGCAACTTCAAGCGTGACCGTGCCCAGTACGCCGAGCGCGCGCGCAGGCTGCTCGACCGGGTCGGCCTGCAGGGCTACGCCGACAAGTTCCCCTGGCAGCTCTCCGGCGGCATGCAGCAGCGTGTGAGCATCTGCCGCGCGCTCATCCACGAGCCCCGCATGCTGCTGCTGGACGAGCCCTTCGGCGCGCTCGACGCGTTCACCCGCGAAGAACTCTGGAGCATCCTGCGCGAACTGTGGCTGGAGCAGAAGTTCAACGTCGTGCTGGTCACGCACGACCTGCGGGAGTCGGTGTTCCTGGCCGACACCGTCTACGTGATGAGCAAGAGCCCGGGCCGCTTCGTCGTGCGCAAGGAGATCGACCTGCCACGCGACCGCGACCTGGAGGTCACCTACACCAGCGCCTTCAGCGACATCGTGCACGAGCTGCGCAGCCACATCGGCGCCATCCGCAAACCCGCTGCCACGCCCACCACGGAGGCACTGCCATGAGCCCCCGCAGCATCGAGCGCTGGGCCCCACTGGTCCTGCTGGTGGTCCTGGTCGTGCTTTGGGAGGTCGTCTGCACGGCTTTCGACATCCCCGAGTACATCTTCCCGAGTCCGACCCAGATCTACCATGCGCTGGCCGAGTTCACCGGGCCGATCGCCTATGCCGCCTGGCAGACGTTCTGGGTCACGATGGTCGGTTTTGCACTGTCCATCGTGGTCGGCGTGCTGCTCGGCTTTCTGGTCGGATCGACCCGGCTGGCCTATGCCGCGGTGTTCCCGCTGCTGGTGGCCTTCAATGCCGTGCCCAAGGCGGCGGTGGTGCCGATCCTGGTGGTATGGTTCGGCATCGGCATCGGACCGGGCATCCTGACCGCCTTTCTGATCTCGTTCTTCCCCATCATGGTCAACATGGCCACAGGCCTGGCCACGCTGGAGCCGGAACTCGAAGACGTGCTGCGGGTGCTGGGCGCCAAGCGCCGCGACGTGCTGATGAAGGTCGGACTGCCGCGCTCGCTGCCGTATTTCTTCGCCTCGCTCAAGGTGGCCATCACGCTGGCCTTTGTCGGCACCGTGCTGGCAGAGATGACGGCAGGCGACTCCGGCATCGGCTACCTGATGCAAAGCGCCGGCTCGCAGCAACGCATGGCGCTGGCCTTTGCCGGGCTGGTCGTGATCGGCGCCATGGCCATGGCCATGTACGAACTGTTCAGCTTTGTGGAAAAGCACACCACCGGCTGGGCACACCGCGGATCGCAGAACACCTGAGCGGGCGACGCCCTCGACAGGCGCCGCCAGCCTGCATCGCATGCCTGCGCACCGCAAACGCGCAGCCAACCGCCATTGCGCACCAACCCGGCGCACGCCTGCGTGTGCCGACATCCGCCTGAGCCTGCGCAAGCGCCGGTTGCAGTCACCCCCTGTCCGGGAGCCCAGCCGGGCGGACCGCCCGTCCGTCAGTGCGGCCTCAGCCCATGGTCTGCGATTGCGATTGCGATTGCGATTGCGCCTCCCCGGACACGTCGCCGTCATTCCGGTGCCGCTCCTCGCTGACCACCAGGTGTATGAACTGCAATTTGGCAACCACCTGGTGCGCCAGCACGAACGGGTAGATGTCGGGTTGTCCCATCGCCCTGGCCATGCCGTTCATCAGCATCGTCAACTCGGCCCAGTGGTTGATGAAGGCCAGGTACTTGTCGGCACCCGGGTGATCCGGCTGGTACAGCACGTCGTGCAGGAAGGGCTTGAACTCCAGCCGCGCCTGGTCCAGCGACAGGCCGTAGCTGCTGGCCGTGTCCACCATGTCGCTCATGTGCATGTAATGGGCCCAGCACTCCGCCCAGTCTTCCCATGGATGGGAGGTGGCATAGGCGCTGACGTATCCGAGTGCCCAGTCCGCCGGCGGGCCATTCTCGTAGTACTGCTTCAGGCTGTCCCCGTAATCCTGTGTCTCGTCGCCGAACAACGCCCGAAAACGCTCCAGCCATGGCGTGTCGAAAACCAGCCGGTCCCAGTAGTAGTGCCCGACCTCGTGGCGCAGATGGCCCACCAGGGTACGGTACGGCTCGTTCATATTGGTCCGTGCCTGCTCGCGGTGCACATCATCCGCCTCGATGAGGTTGAGCGTGATGAGCCCATCGTCATGACCCGTCATGACCGGCGGCCCGCCATCGGGTGCACGCAGAAAGTCGAACATCAGGCCACGCTCCGTGTCCTCGGTCTCGCGCGAGGCCACCGGCAGTCCCATGACCAGCAAGGCCGAAACCAGGCGCCGCTTCGCCAGTTCGATACGGCCCCACAGTTCCCCGTTTTCGGGATGCTGCGCATCGTTCAGGTCCGGGATGGTGCGATTGAGCCGGCAGGCCCGGCACAGGCCGGCATGCGCTTCGACCTCCTCCTGCGGGACCAGCCAGTTGCAGGCTGCCGGCGTATCCCGATTGGCGCACGACCGGTACCTGGGGCCATCGCTCTGCCACGGGACCCAGACATCGGGCTCATCCGTTGGTGACAGCGGCAGCAACTGCGCCTGGGTCGGCTCGTAGCCGAGCGCCGTGCCGCAGGACAGGCAGGTGCTGTTGCGGAAAAAGACCGGGTTGCCGCATTGGCAATTGAACGCACGCACGCGCTGGCCAGGCGAATATTGCCGGTCAGCGGTTGGATTGGAAGATGGGTTCAAACGAAGACTCCTCGGTGCCAGGGCACCGGTTACGGGACGCGCGCAAAGCGCGGTACTTGCGCAGGAGTTTCGCACGAAGCGCGTGCGGTGGCTTGCGCCCTCGCACGGGGTCGGCGCGCCGCCTCGGACAGCCTCCTGCTCGAACGAAATCCATCACGCGTCGGTCGCAAGACACAGGTCGCAAGACACTGCGCGCGCCCACTACACTGTGGCCATGCCCTGGCACGCCACGCTCGATCTTGCCTACACCGTCGAATCGGCCCGCACCGTGGCCCGTCATCGGCACCGAGGCCCGCTGCGGATCCTGCAGAGTCTGTACCCGGAAGGGGATGCGGTCTGTCACAACGTGCTGGTCCACCCGCCCGGTGGCCTGGTCGGGGGCGACACGCTGGAGATCGGCATATCGGCGGAACCGGGTGCACATGGCCTGGTGACAACGCCGGGCGCAACCCGCTTCTACCGCTCCGAGGGTGCAACAGCACTGCAGCACACCCGGATTCGGCTGGCGCCCGGCGCCCGGCTGGAATGGCTGCCGCTGGAGGCGATCTGCTATAGCGGATGCCGTGCCGAGAACCGCCTCGAGATGGACCTGGACCCGGGCGCCGAACTCATCGGCTGGGACGTCACCGCACTCGGACTGCCCGCTGCCGGACAGCCCTTCGAAACCGGCAGCCTGCTGCAGCACATCACCCTTGACGGCCACTGGCGCGAGCGTGGTCAGATCGCGGCGCATGACACCTGCCTGATGGACGGTCCGCTGGGACTGGCCGGCCAGCGCTGCGTGGCGTCGATCTTTCTGTGCACCGGCGAGCGGCTGGCCCGTCCCCGGGTGCAGCAGGCCCTGGACAGCGCACGCGCCGTGATCGATGCCCATGGTCTGAAAGCCAGCGCCGGTGCCACCCATCCGAACGACCATGTGGTGCTGGTGCGGGTGCTGGCGCCGATGGTGGAGCCGGCCATGCATCTGCTGCGCCAGATCCGTGACACCTGGCGCCATACGATCTGGCAACAAGTGCCCCAGCAGCCCCGGATCTGGTCGACCTGATCCGCAGCAGCCATCGCACGCGCCCTGGCGCCATGTGGCAGCCGCAGCGGCAGCGGCAGCGGCAGCGTCAGATGGCGACCAGCTCGCGGATGCCCTTGGCCTGCATCTCCGATCCCGGGCCGCGGGCAATCACTTCGCCACGCTGCATCACCAGATAGTCGTCGGCCAGTTCCTGCGCAAAGTCGTAGTACTGCTCGACCAGCACGATCGCCATCGTGCCGCGGTCTGCCAGCATGCGGATCACCCGGCCGATGTCCTTGATGATGCTGGGCTGAATGCCTTCGGTCGGCTCGTCGAGGATCAGCAGCTTCGGGCGCGCCGCCAAGGCCCGCGCGATCGCCAGCTGCTGCTGCTGTCCGCCCGACAGGTCGCCGCCGCGGCGGGCCAGCATCTGCTTGAGTACCGGGAACAGTTCGTACAGTTCGGGGTCGATGGGCGTGCTGGCGCTCTTGTAGGCCAGTCCCATGCGCAGATTTTCCTCGACGGTCAGGCGGGCGAAGATCTCACGGCCCTGCGGCACGAAACCGATGCCAGCGCGGGCGCGGGCAAATGGTGTCGCCCGGGCAATGTCGTGGCCGTCGAAGCGAACCGTGCCACTGCGGATCGGCACCAGACCCATCAGCGACTTGAGCAAGGTGGTCTTGCCGACGCCGTTGCGCCCCAGCAGAACAGTGACCTTGCCCAGCCGCGCCTGCAGGTCGACACCGCGCAGGATGTGCGAGCCACCGTAATACTGGTTCACGCCCTCGACGCTGAGCACCGGCGGCGGGCCGCCATCTGCAAAGGGTCGGGGTTGCGCCACCGGTGACGCCAGGTTCATGTCATCTGCCAAGGTACACCTCGATCACACGTTCGTCGGCCTGCACCTGATCCAGCGTACCCTGGGCCAGCACCGAGCCATCACACAGCACCGTCACGATCTCGGAGATCGTGCGGATAAAGCTCATGTCGTGTTCCACCACCATCAGCGAATGCTTGCCCTTGAGCGTGAGGAACAGCTCCGCCGTGCGCTCCGTTTCCTCATCGGTCATGCCGGCCACCGGCTCGTCGAGCAGCAGCAGCCGCGGTTCCTGCACCAGCAGCATGCCGATCTCCAGCCACTGCTTCTGCCCGTGGCTCAGGTTGCCGGCCATGCGGTTCACCGAATCCGCCAGATGGATGGTGTGGAGCAGCTCTGCCAGCTGATCGCCCTGTGCCGAGTCGAGCCGGAACACCATCGACGGATGGACCCGCTTGTCGGTCTTGAGCGCCAGCTCCAGGTTTTCGAACACCGTCAGCTGCTCGAACACCGTTGGCTTCTGGAACTTGCGCCCGATGCCCAGCTGGGCGATCTGCGGCTCGTTGTAGCGCAGCAGGTCGATCGTGCTGCCAAAGAAGACCGTGCCTTCGTCGGGCCGGGTCTTGCCGGTGATGATGTCCATCATCGTCGTCTTGCCGGCGCCATTGGGGCCGATGATGCAGCGCAGTTCGCCCGGTGCGATGTCCAGCGACAGCTTGTTGATGGCCTTGAAGCCATCGAAGCTCACGCTGACGTCCTCCAGGTACAGGATGCGCCCATGCGTGACGTCGACCTCGCCCGGTGTCGCAATGCGCGAGAAGCCGGCCTGCCGGCCGCCGGACTCCGTCTTGCCGCTGGCCGCCGCGGTCGCAAGTTGTTCGCGGCGCTGCGCGCCTTCTTCCAAGAGGTCGGGGGTCATCGCTCGCCCTCCGCACGGTTCATGTTCACGTGCATCATTTGCCACCCCGCTTCCATTTGCGTGCCAGTCCGACGATGCCATGGGGCAGGAACAGCGTGACGGCAATGAACAAGGCGCCCAGAAAGTACAGCCAGAACTCGGGATAGGCGACGGTCAGCCAGCTCTTGGCGCCATTGACGACAAAGGCGCCGATGATCGGACCGATCAGGCTGGCCCGGCCACCAACGGCAGCCCAGATGGCGATCTCGATCGAGTTGGCCGGGCTCATCTCGCTCGGGTTGATGATGCCGACCTGCGGCACGTACAGCGCACCGGCAACGCCGCACATCATGGCCGAGATGGTCCAGATCGCAAGCTTGTAGCCCAGCGGCGAATAGCCGCAGAACATCACCCGCGATTCGGAATCGCGGATCGCCTGCAGCACCCGGCCGAACTTCGCCCGCACCAGCCAGCGTGCCAGCAGGAAGAAGCCCAGCAGCGTGCAGCCGGTCAGCACGAACAGGAACATGCGCATGGCGGGCGTGGCGATCGCAATGCCCAGGATGCGCTTGAAGTCGGTGAAGCCGTTGTTGCCGCCAAAGCCGGTCTCGTTGCGGAAGAACAGCAGCATGGCGGCAAAGGTCATGGCCTGCGTGATGATGGAGAAGTACACGCCCTTGATGCGCGAACGGAATGCGAAGTATCCGAACACGAACGCCACCAGGCCCGGCACCAGCACGACCATCAGCAGCGTGGCGATGAAGCTGTCGCTCAGCGCCCAGTGCCAGGGCAGCTCCTTCCAGTCCAGAAACACCATGAAGTCCGGCAGGTCGCTCTTGTAGTTGCCGTCGCGGCCGATCTGGCGCATCAGGTACATGCCCATGACGTAGCCGCCCAGTGCGAAGAACAGGCCGTGCCCCAGGCTCAGAATGCCGGTATAGCCCCAGATCAGATCCATCGCCAGCGCCAGGATGGCGTAGCACATGATCTTGCCCAGCAAGGCCACGGCATAGTCGCTCAGGTGCAGTGCGTTGTCCGGTGGGACCACCAGGTTGAGCATCGGCGCCAGCACGCAGACCAGCAGCGCCACGATGACGAAGGTGGTCCAGCCAGTGCGTGTCAGCAAGGGGCTGCGCTGCGGCAGTTGCACCGGCGGATGGGAGACATTGGCCTTCATGCTTCGGCACTCCGCCCCTTCATCGCGAAGATGCCCTGCGGCCGCTTCTGGATGAAGATGATGATGAACAGCAGGACCGCGATCTTGGCCAGCACGGCACCGGTCCAGCCTTCGAGAAACTTGTTGAGCAGACCCAGGCCCAGCGCCGCATAGACGGTGCCGGCCAGTTGGCCCACGCCTCCCACGACCACCACCAGGAAGGCATCGACGATGTAGCTCTGGCCCAGGTCAGGCCCCACGTTACCGATCTGGCTCAGTGCGCAACCGGCCAGCCCGGCAATGCCCGAGCCCAGCGCGAACGCATAGGTGTCGACCCGCGCCGTGTTCACCCCCATGCAGGAGGCGATGGGCCGGTTCTGCGTGACGCCGCGCACGAACAGGCCCAGCCGGGTGCGGGCGATCAGCCAGGCGACCGCCGCCAGCACGGCAAAGGCGAAGGCCACGATCACCAGGCGGTTGAACGGCAGGCTCAGGTTGCCCAGCACCTGTACGCCGCCACTCATCCAGCTCGGGTTTTCCACCGTCACGTTCTGCGCGCCGAACAAGGTTCGTGCCAGCTGCATCAGCATCAGGCTGATGCCCCAGGTGGCCAGCAGGGTTTCCAGCGGCCGGCCATAGAGAAAGCGGATGACGCCGCGCTCCAGCGCCGCACCCACCATTGCTGCAGCGAGAAACGACATCGGCACTGCGGCCACCAGGTACCAATCGAAGGCCCCGGGCAGGTATTTCTGAAACAGGCCTTGCATGACGTAGGTGGCATAGGCCCCCACCATCATCAGCTCGCCGTGGGCCATGTTGATGACGCCCATCAGGCCATAGGTGATGGCCAACCCCAGCGCCACCAGCAGCAGGATCGAGCCCAGGCTGATGCCGCTGAACATCGCGCCCAGGCGGTTGCCCCAGGCCAGCCGGTCTTCCACCTGCGCCAGGCTGGACTGCAAGGCGGCCTTGACCTGCGGGTCTTCCTCGACCCGCAGCCGCTCGAGCAGCACCGTCTTGCTGTCGCGGTTCTTGCCCTGGGCCAGCAGGCGGGCGGCATCGAGCCGCTTGGAGGCGTCCGCGCTGCCCAGCAGGATGGCACCGCGCACCTGCTCGAGCTGTTCGCGCAAACCCGCATCCGCCTCGGCCGCCAATGCCTTCTCGATCAGCGGCAGTTTCGCCTCGTCGGTCTCACCCTGCAGCGTGCGCACCGCGGCGGCCCGCAGCTTGAAATCCTTGTTGAACAATTTGATCGACGCCATCGCGGTGTCGAGTTCGCCGCGCATGCGGTTGTTGATCATCGCGTCTTCGGCGCCTTCGGGCAAGGGGACTTCCTGTCCGCTCACGGCATCGAAGGCCTTGTCGTCGCGCACGATGAACACCTTGTCACCTGCCACCTTGACGGCGTCTTCCGACAAGGCCTGCAGCAAGGCCATAGTCCGTTCGTCGGCACTGGCCAGCGAACGGTTCAGCGCTTCGATGCGTGCATCGGTTTCGCCGGCGGAAATGGCCAGCGCTTCTGGCGCCGTCAACGCATGTGCGGCGCAGGCGCTCCACAGCAATGCGGCCACGAGACCCTGTATCAGACGCCCGAGCATGTTGGTACTTTCTTGCGGTCAACCGGGGGAAAGCGCTGCAACAGAGTAGTGCAGCGGCGGGGCACGGACCCGCACGGCACATGCCGGTGGCGCCAGCCCCGACCCGGCGGGTCGGCGCAGGCGCCACGCGGCACGGGTCGCAGCCCGTGCGCAGTGGGCCTTACTTCTTGGCCATTTCCATCTTCGCCGGCTCGTCAGGCTTCTTGTCGTTGCCTTCGATGTACGGGCTCCATGGCTTGGCCTTGACCGGGCCTGGCGTCTTCCAGACCACGTTGAACTGGCCGTCCGCCTTGATCTCGCCGATGAACACCGACTTGTGCAGGTGGTGGTTCTTCGGATCCATCATCGAGGTGATGCCCGACGGTGCCTTGAAGGTCTGGCCAGCCATGGCGGCGATGACCTTGTCGGTGTCGGTGGATTTGGCCTTCTCGACGGCCTGCTTCCACATGTTGATGCCGATGTAGGTGGCTTCCATCGGGTCGTTGGTCAGCGGCTTGTCCATGTGGCCGGGGATCTTCTTGGCCTTGGCGTACTCGGACCACTTCTTGATGAACTCGGTGTTGGTCGGGTTCTTGATCGACATGAAGTAGTTCCAGGCGGCCAGGTGGCCGACCAGCGGCTTGGTGTCGACACCGCGCAGCTCTTCTTCACCGACGGAGAAGGCCACCACGGGTACATCCTTGGCCTTCAGACCGGCGTTGCCCAGTTCCTTGTAGAACGGAACGTTGGAGTCGCCATTGATGGTCGACACCACGGCGGTCTTGCCACCGGCGGAGAACTTCTTGATGTCGGCAACGATGGTCTGGTAGTCGCTGTGGCCGAACGGGGTGTACTTCTCGTCGATGTCCGACTCCTTCACGCCCTTGCTTTTGAGGTAGGCGCGCAGGATCTTGTTGGTCGTGCGGGGATAGACATAGTCGGTGCCCAGCAGCACCCAGCGCTTGGCAGCGCCGCCGTCCTTGCTCATCAGGTAGTCCACGGCGGGAATCGCCTGCTGGTTGGGCGCGGCACCGGTGTAGAACACGTTCTTGACAGCTCTTCACCCTCGTACTGCACGGGTAGAACAGCAGGCCGTTCATCTCCTCGACCACCGGCAGCACCGACTTGCGCGACACCGAGGTCCAGCAGCCGAAGATGACAGCCACCTTGTCCTGACCCAGCAGCTGCTTGGTCTTCTCGGCGAACAGCGGCCAGTTGGAGGCCGGGTCGACGACCACGGGCTCGAGCTTCTTGCCCATCACACCGCCCTTGGCGTTGATCTCGTCGATCGCCATCAGCACGGTGTCCTTGAGGACCGTTTCCGAGATCGCCATCGTGCCCGACAGGCTGTGCAGAATGCCGACCTTGATGGTGTCCGACTGGGCATGGGCTGGGAGGATGGAAACACCTGCCAGGGCGACGGCAGCTGTAAGTGCCTTGAGGGTAAAACGACGTTGCATGTGCGCTGCTCCGGTTATGAGGACCTGTGAAGACTGTGTTTGCTGCATGCCTGCCCGGTCACCGGACAGCCTGGATGCAGACAACGCAATCCTAGGGATTACCCCCTCACCGTGAAATACGCCGCATGGCGTACGGCTCAGCCTTCGAAGTTCGGATGCAACTGGCGAATGCGGCTCATCGCCATGCCCGCCGCGGCCGTGCGGGTCTCGACGCCGAGCTTGGCATACACCCGCTCCAGGTGTTTCTTCACCGTGGCCGGGCTGGATCCCAGGATGTCGCCGATGTCGCGGTTGATCTTGCCCTTGATCACCCAGTACAGCACCTCCGCTTCCTTGGCCGTGAGCTTGAAGGCCAGGCTGATGGACTCGACCACCGCCGCCTCCGACACCTCCTGCATGACGATCAGCCAGTCGTCGTCGCCGGTCTGGCGATTCAGGCGCAGCGTCAGCCGGCGCGGACCGAGTTCGGCACTCAGGCGCGGCGGCTCGATTTGCGCCTCGGCATCCTTCAGGTGCCGGCGCAGCCAGTCGACCACCGGCTGCGGCGCCTGGGGCGCGCTGGTGCCGTAATACGCCAGCAACAGGTCGCGCGCCAGCGGCGTCTGCCACATCAGGCGACCGTCGCTGGCACGCACGGTGATGCTGGCATAGCCGAAGGCGTCGAGCGCATTGCGGGCCTGGCGAGCCTGGCGCGCGCCCTGCATGTGCACATGCATGCGCGCCAGCACTTCCTTGGGTTTGATGGGCTTGGTGACGTAGTCCACGCCACCGGCATCGAGCGCCGCCACCAGGTGTTCGGTCTCGGTCAGGCCGGTCATGAAGATGATCGGAATATGCGCCGTCTGCGGCGTGGACTTGAGCCGTTTGGCCACCTCGAAGCCGTCCATGCCCGGCATCATGGCGTCCAGCAGCACGATGTCGGGCAAGGCCTGCAAGGCCCGCTTGAGCGCAGAAGCCCCGTCGGTGGCCACCAGCACGGTGTAGCCCGACTCGTCCAGCGCGTCGTGCAACACGGCCAGGTTGTCGGGAACGTCGTCGACGATCAGCACCACATCGCTGTTGGCGCGGTCCAGGGTTCGGTCCAGGGAAGAGGTGTTCATGGTGGCGTGATCGTCGATGCGCCGAGCGCCGGCGCCAGCAGGCGGCCGATGGCCTCGAACTGGAATTGTCGGGCCAGCGGGCGTAGCTGCGCGACGAACTCGGCGCAACCGGCCTGGCCGCTTTCGATCTGGTCGAGCTGGTCCATGATGCCGCGGTAATACCCCAGCTGCACCACATCCTGCAAGGCCTGCAGTGTCGCGGCATCCGGCCACGCGATGGCGCTGTTGCGTGGCACTGCAGCGGGACCCTCGGTCGGCGGCGTCTCCAGCCATGTCAGGCCCAGTTGGCGCCCCAGCCAGTCCAGCAGTTCGGCATGGCGTACCGGCTTGAGCACGAAGTCATCTGGCCGGATGCCGACATCGTTGTCCAGCCCCTTGTCGAAGGCGTTGGCCGACACGATGGCAATGCGTGCATGGTCGGGGTCGATGCGGCGCAGCCGGCGGATCGTCTCCCAGCCGTCGATGCCCGGCATGGCCAGGTCCATCAGGATGGCGTCGGGCCGGTAGCCGGCCGCCAGCAGGTCCAGGCAATCGTGGCCACTGGCGGCGGTGCGCAATTCGAAGCCCAGCGGCGCCAGCAGGTGCACCAGCAAGGTGGAATCGGCCTCTTCGTTGTCCACCACCAGTACCGTACGGCGCGCCCCTGCATAAGCATGGCGGGGCCGTGGCGGCGCCACCGCCCAAGCGACGGCCGGTGAAGGGTTGTGCACCTCGGGCAGGAACAGTTTGACCCGGAACACCGAGCCCTGACCTGGCGTTCCGGTCGCACTGAGTTCGCCGCCCATCAGGTCGGTCAGCATCTTGGCAATGGTCAGGCCCAGGCCGGCGCCGGGCGCGCCATGCGTAGACGTCGCCGCGCCGCGCGCGAACGGCTCGAAGATCTGCGCCAGTTCCTGCGCGCTGAGGCCCGGTCCCGTGTCGGCGATCTCGACCGTCGCCATCTCGCGTGCATGGCGTACCCGCAGCGTGACGCTGCCGGTGGTGGTGAACTTGATCGCGTTGCCCAGCAGGTTGATCAGGATCTGGCGCACACGCTTCTCGTCGGCACGCACGATCTCCGGCAGATTGCCCTCGGTCTCGAAATGGAAGCGCAGCCCCTTGTCGGCCGCCTGCAGCTCGAACATGCTGGCCATCTCCATGACGCAATCGGCGAAGCGCATGGGCCTGAGCGCCAATGTGAGCTTGCCACTCTCGATGCGGGCAATGTCCAGCGTGCCCTCGATCAGCGAGAGCAGATGCTCGCCGCCACGCTTGATGACGCCGACCGCCTGCTTGCGGTGCGGCGGCACGCTGGCATCCTCGCCCATCAACTGGGCGTAGCCCAGGATGCTGTTGAGCGGGGTGCGCAGTTCGTGGCTGATGGCGCTGATGTAGCGGCTCTTGGCCTGGTTGGCCTGGTCGGCCTGCTGCTTGGCCTTTTGCAATGCTTCGTCGGTGCGCTTGTGCAGCTCGATCTCGCGCATCAGCAGGTGGGTCTGGCGGTTGGATTCTTCCTGCGCCACCTGGCGGCTCTTGTGCGCCAGCACCAGCCACCAGGCCACGATGCCGGCAATCACCATCAGCACCATGAAGGCTTTGAGAAAGCCGGAGCGCAGGCTGTGACCCAAGCTCAGCAACTGACCGGACAGGCCGGCCAGGGTCTCCAGTTCCTGGTGGTACAGCAGGCCGAACACGGCAGCCAGCAAAGGCACGATGACCATCATCAGCAGCAGGAAATGGCCCAGCCCGGTATCCAGGTAGGGCCAGATGCGCCGCGGCAGCAGCCAGCGCAATGCGCCCGACCATTGCGCCGCAAGGCTGGCGTGGGGTTTGCACAGGTCGCCGCAGCGCGCATCCAGCGTGCAGCACAACGAGCAGATCGGCCCCTGGTAGGCCGGGCAATGCGCCATGTCCGGGCCCTCGTACTCGCGCTCGCAGATCACGCAGCGGCGCAGTTGCAGCCGCGGGGTGCCGGCGTCCTCGCCATCTGCCTGTGCCGGCCGCGCAATGTAGTACCGGCCCTTCGTGGCCCAGGCCAGCAGCGGCGCCACCGTGAGCGCGGTCACCATCGCGATCACCGCCGAGAACGACTGCGCCAGAGGTCCGAAGAAGCCCAGATGCGCAATGATCGACAAGGCGGACGCCAGCACCATGGCGCCGACGCCGACCGGATTGATGTCGTACAGATGGGCGCGCTTGAACTCGATGCCCGGCGGCGACAGGCCCAGTGGCTTGTTGATCACCAGGTCGGCCACGACCGCCATGATCCAGGCGATGGCGATGTTCGAGTACAGCCCGAGCACGTCGCCCAGGGCCTGAAACACGTTCATCTCCATCAGCATGAAGGCGATCAGCGTGTTGAATACGACCCACACCACCCGACCCGGGTGGCTGTGCGTCAGGCGCGAGAAGAAATTGCTCCAGGCCAGCGACCCGGCATAGGCATTGGTGACATTGATCTTGATCTGCGAGATGACGACGAACAAGGCCGTGGCAGCCACCGCCCAGCCGTAATGCGGGAACACATATTCATAGGCGGCCAGATACATCTGGTTCGGATCCACCGCCCGGTCCAGTGGCACCATGTGCGTGATCGCCAGGTAGGCCAGCAAGGCGCCGCCCAGCATCTTGACCACGCCCAGCACCACCCAGCCCGGTCCGCCGGCCAGCACGCCGAACCACCAGCGGCGCCGGTTGGCCGCCGTCTGCACCGGCATGAAACGCAGATAGTCGGCCTGCTCGCCCATCTGCGTGATCAGCGCAATGCCGACCGTCAACGACGCCCCAAACAAGTGCAGATCGAATCCGGATCGATTCGCCTGCTCACCGATATAGTGCGTCACCCCGGAGAACGCACCAGGATCGCTCATCAGCACATAGGCGAACGGCACCACCAGCATCACCAGCCACAGCGGCTGCGTCCAGACCTGCAGGCGGCTGATCACCGAGACGCCATAGGTCACCAGCGGGATCACGACCAGCGCGCAGATGAGGTAGCCCCAGCGCGGCGGTATGTCCAGCGCCAGTTCCAGCGCATAGGCCATCACGGCCGCCTCCAGCGCAAAGAAAATGAAGGTGAAAGAGGCGTAGATCAGCGAGGTGATGGTGGAGCCGATGTAGCCGAACCCGGCGCCACGGGTCAGCAGGTCCATGTCGACGCCGTAGCGCGCCGCATAGACACTGACCGGCAGGCCGGCCAGGAAGATGATCAGCCCGGTGGCCAGAATGGCCCAGAACGCGTTGGCAAACCCGTACTGCACCAGCAGCGTGGCACCCACGGCCTCGAGGATCAGGAATGACGCCGCGCCGAAAGCGGTATTGGCCACCCGCCATTCGGACCAGCGGCGAAAGCGCTGCGGCGTGTAGCGCAGCGCATAGTCTTCCATGGTCTCGCTGGCCACCCAGCTGTTGTAGTCCCGCCGCACCTTCACCACACGCTGGGGCGCATCGGCATCCACGGGCATGATGGGAATGGTGGTGTTCACACCATTTCCGTGCAGTTTCCATGCCATCACGGACTTGTCACTAAGCCGTACGGCGTATGGCCGGGCACGACCCTTGCAACATAATGCCCAAAAGGCTTTGCAACTGACATGGAACTCACTCCCCGCGAAAAAGACAAGCTGCTGCTGTTCACGGCGGCGCTGCTGGCAGAGCGGCGCAAGGCGCGCGGCCTCAAGCTCAACTACCCGGAGGCCGTCGCCCTGATCAGTGCCGCCGTCATGGAAGGCGCGCGCGATGGCAAGACCGTCGCCGAACTGATGAGCGAGGGCCGCGCCGTGCTGACCCGCGCCGACGTCATGGACGGCATCGCCGAGATGATTCCCGACATCCAGGTCGAAGCCACGTTTCCCGATGGAACCAAGCTGGTGACCGTGCACCAACCCATCATCTGAGGCGCCGCGCCTGCCCTGATCCCGATCCAATCGCCCCTGTATTTCTGAATGAAGGAAACCCTGATGACCCGGACCCCCCGCCGCCCATGGATGCAAGGCCTCGCCTTGCTCGCCCTGTCCTCGGCCGCCGGCAGCGCCTTTGCGCATACCGGCGCGGCGCCAGGGGCCCACATGCATGTCGGGTTCATGGACGGCCTGGTCCATCCCTTCACCGGGCTGGATCACCTGATGGCCATGCTGGTTGTCGGCCTGTGGAGTGCCACCACGATGCGGCGCTGGTGGATTCCGCCATTGGTTTTCGTGCAGATGCTGCTGGCAGGCGCCATGCTGGGCCTCACGGGCGCGCAGCTGCCGGTGGTCGAGCCCATGATCGCCAGTTCGCTGGTGGTCCTTGGCCTGCTTCTGGGCGCGCGCAAGCAACTGCCGCTCGCATTCGGCGCCGCACTGGTCGGCCTGTTCGCCGTGTTCCATGGCTGGGCGCACGGATCCGAACTGACCGGTTCGACCCAGGCCTGGCTGCCGCTGGCGGGCATGGTTCTGTCCACCATTGCCCTGCATGCCATGGGTGTGTTCATCGGTCTGTGGGTTCGCACACGCAACCCGAACTGGAGCCGCATCGCCGGCGCCGTGGTCGCGATGACCGGTGGCGCCCTGCTGCTGCAACTGGTCTGATCGGAGCCCTCGATGATTCCGGGCGAACTGCTGACCCTCGATGGCGACCATGCGCTCAATACTGGGCGGCGCACCCACACCCTGGTGGTACGCAACACCGGTGACCGGCCGATCCAGGTCGGCTCGCACTACCACTTTGCCGAAACCAATGCGGCGCTCGAATTCGACCGCGCGGCCGCGCGTGGCATGCGGCTGAACATCGCCTCGGGAACGGCCGTGCGCTTCGAGCCGGGCCAGCAGCGCACCGTCGAGCTGCTCGACTACGCCGGCGCGCGCGCCGTGTACGGCTTTCGCGCCGAGATCAACGGGCCGCTGGACGCTGCGGCCGCAGGAGCCTGAGCATGGCCAGCATTTCACGACGCGCCTATGCCGAGATGTTCGGCCCCACGGTAGGCGACCGGCTGCGCCTGGCCGACACCGAACTGCTGATCGAGGTCGAAGCCGACTACACCTTGCGTGCCGGCAGCTACGGCGAAGAAGTGAAATTCGGCGGTGGCAAGACCATCCGCGACGGCATGGCGCAAAGCCAGCGCGCCCGCGCGCAGGGCGCCGTCGACACGGTGATGACCAACGCGCTCATCATCGACCACTGGGGCATCGTCAAGGCCGACATCGGACTCAAGGACGGGCGCATCGTGGCGATCGGCAAGGCCGGCAATCCGGATACGCAGGACGGTGTCGACATCATCATCGGGCCGGGTACCGAAATCATCAGTTGCGAGGGCAACATCGTCACGGCCGGTGGCATCGACTCGCACATCCACTTCATCTGTCCGCAGCAGATCGACGAGGCCCTGGCCAGCGGCATCACCACCATGCTCGGTGGCGGCACCGGCCCGGCCACCGGCACGCTGGCCACGACCTGCACGCCGGGCGCCTGGCACATGGAACGCATGCTGCAATCGGCCGACGCATTCGCGATGAACCTGGGCTTCCTGGGCAAGGGCAACACCAGTCTGCCGCAGGCCCTGCACGAGCAGATCAAGGCCGGCGCCATCGGCCTGAAGCTGCACGAGGACTGGGGCACGACCCCGGCGGCGATCAGCAACTGCCTGGACGTGGCCGAAGAGACCGACGTGCAGGTGGCGATCCACTCCGACACGCTGAACGAGTCGGGCTTCGTCGAGAACACCATCGCGGCCACCAAGGGGCGCACGCTGTGCGCTTTCCACACCGAGGGCGCCGGCGGCGGCCACGCGCCCGACATCCTGCGTGTGGTCGGGCATGACAACTTCCTGCCGTCGAGCACCAATCCGACCATGCCCTACACCGTCAACACGCTCGACGAGCATGTCGACATGCTGATGGTCTGCCACCACCTGGATGCCTCCATCGCCGAAGACCTGGCGTTTGCCGAGAGCCGCATCCGCAAGGAAACCATCGCGGCCGAAGACGTGTTGCACGACCTGGGCGCGATCAGCATGATGAGCAGCGACAGCCAGGCCATGGGCCGGGTGGGCGAAGTCATCCTGCGCACCTGGCAGACGGCGCACAAGATGCGGGTGCAACGTGGCAAGCTGCCCGGCGACCCGGCCGGCAACGACAACGTTCGGGTCAAGCGCTATGTCGCCAAATACACCATCAATCCCGCGCTGGCCCACGGCATTGCGCATGAGGTGGGCTCGATCGAGGTCGGCAAATGGGCCGACCTGGTGGTCTGGAAGCCGGCCTTCTTCGGCGTCAAGCCGGCGCTGGTGGTCAAGGGCGGCTCGATCGCTCTTGCGGCCATGGGCGACCCGAATGCCAGCATTCCGACACCGCAGCCGGTGCACTACCGGCCGATGTTCGGCGCCTTCGGCGGCGCCATCGCCAAAGGCTCGCTGACCTTCGTCTCCCAGGCCGGCCTGGCCGACGGCATCGGGCAGCGCTATGGCCTGGCCAAGACGCTCAGCGCCGTGCGCGGCAACCGCAGCGTGCGCAAGAGCCACATGGTGCACAACAACTACACGCCGGTGATGGAGGTCGACGCCCAGACCTATGCGGTGCGCGCCGATGGCGTGCTGCTGACCTGTGAAGCCGCTACCGTATTGCCGATGGCGCAGCGATACTTCCTGTTTTGATTCCCGCCGGGTGCCCATGCGCCCGCCTTCTGCCATGCTGCATTGCTCCAAACTGATTTCCCAGGGTCGCGGCCTCGCCCCGGTGCTGCTCAAACGCGCCTCTGAGGTTTCGCTGGACTGGGACGTACGCCAGAAAAGCCGCTTCGATGCCACCGACTCCGGCGGCCGCAGCATCGGCGTTTTCCTGCCACGCGGCACCGTGGTGCGCGGCGGCGATGTACTGGTGGCCGAGGACGGCTCGCTGATCCGGGTTGTTGCGGCGCCCCAGGCGGTGCTGCATATCAGCCACTGCCCGCAGCACGGCACCCCGTTCGACCTGACGCGCGCCGCCTACCACCTGGGCAACCGGCATGTGCCGATCGAACTCAAGAGCGACCACCTGAAGATCGAACCCGACCATGTGCTGGCCGAGATGCTGCGTGCCATGCACCTGATCGTGCGCGAGGACGTGCTGGCGTTCGAGCCCGAAGGCGGCGCGTATTCCGCGCAGGGCCATGCCCATGGCCACAGCCATTCCCATGGACATGCACATGGCGCCGAACACGGGCATGTGCATGGGCACGACCACGGCGATGCCCACGACCACGGGGCAGATGACCATGACCATGGTCACAAGCCACACGCGCACTGATGCACAGTGACCCGACCGTCACCGCAATGGCTGCGGCCACGGCCGAAGCCGAACCTGCGCGCACCAGCGACCTGGTACGCCTGATGTGGCTGGCCTCGCCGGCGCTGCCGATCGGCGGATTCTCGTATTCCGAAGGCCTGGAGGCAGCCATCGACCGCGACGGGCTGCGTACACCGGCTGCCGTCAGTGCCTGGCTGCAGGACCAGTTGCAACTGACCCTCGCGCGTTCCGACCTGGCGCTGGTCGCGCAGGCGGTTCGCGCATGGCGGGCGCGCGACCTGAATCGGGTGCTTGCCCTCAACGACTGGGTGCTGCAGACCCGCGAAAGCAGCGAACTGCGCCTGCAGACCGAGCAGATGGGCCGCTCGATGATGGACTGGCTGCGCAACCAGCACACCGGCGACGACTCTGACCCCGCGCACCTTGCCGCCGATGCGGACGTCTCGGCTTTGAGCCGCCACTGCGAATCCCCCACCTACCCGGTTGCGTTTGCGCTGGCCGCATCCATCACAGGGGCTCCGGTGGCCGACTGCCTGTCAAGCTACGCGTTCGGCTGGGCCGAGAACATGGTGCAGGCCGCGGTCAAGGCCGTGCCGCTGGGTCAGAATGCTGGCCAGCGCATCCTGGCCGACCTGGCGAAACACATCACCCGCGCCGTCTCCGACGCCCTGGCGCGCGACGACGACAGCCGACAGGCCTTCGCGCCGATGCTGGCCATCCTGTCGGCCCAACACGAAACCCAATACTCACGCCTGTTCCGATCATGACCACATCCACACTGCACCACATCGCCAACCGCACCCGCAAACTGCCGCCGCTGAGGGTCGGCATCGGCGGCCCGGTCGGCTCCGGCAAGACCACGCTGCTGGAGATGCTGTGCAAGGCGATGCGGGAGAAATACGATCTGGTGGCCATCACCAACGACATCTACACCAAGGAAGACCAGCGCATCCTGACCGTCAGCGGCGCGCTGCCGGCCGAACGCATCATGGGCGTGGAAACCGGGGGCTGCCCGCACACCGCCATCCGCGAGGACGCGTCGATCAACCTGGAGGCCATCGACCGCATGCTCGGTGAGTTTCCCGATGCCGACATCGTGTTCATCGAAAGCGGCGGCGACAACCTGGCCGCCACCTTCAGCCCCGAACTCAGCGACCTGACGATCTACGTCATCGACGTCGCCGCCGGCGAGAAGATTCCGCGCAAGGGCGGCCCTGGCATCACCAAAAGCGACCTGTTCGTCATCAACAAGACCGACCTGGCCCCGTACGTGGGTGCCAATCTGTCGGTGATGGAGTCCGACACCCGGCGCATGCGCGCGAACGCGAACGGCGACGGCGTCAAGCCCTTCGTGATGACCAATCTGCGCACGCAGGACGGGCTGGCGGAGGTGGTGGCGTTCATCGAGAAGCGGGGGATGCTGGTAGCCGGCTAAAATCCCAAGTCTGGAAGCTTGGCCGAGCGGTTTAAGGCACCGGTCTTGAAAACCGGCGAGGGGTTAAACCCTCCGTGAGTTCGAATCTCACAGCTTCCGCCGTTTCCTCAATGAGAACACATTGGAAATTGCTCCACCCCCCCATAGAACCCGCCAAAGATTTGGCGCCTGCGATGGGTTATTTCCAGGCTCTTGGGACACTACGGCCCTCATGACTCTTTGAATCATGTCCGCAACGACGAGGCCAAAGGAAGAAAAGTGAACAATTCAGTCTCCAGAACAGTCGCGGCATTTCTGCTGGCCTTGCCTTTATCGGTGTGGAGTTCCGCAATTGAGTACGCAATTGTTTTCTCCCCTACTTACACCAATCAGTTTGTCGGCCCTCGGAATTTGGAAGGTCGTCTGTCTATCGAGGAAGCGTCGATAGGACCGGCTTTCGCCGGGATGTCGATTGGACCACTAGATCCCGCGTTGGCGGGGATTCTGAGCTATACCGTCACGCTGAATGGAAGCTTCATCTATCAGTACAACGACCTGTACTCAAGCCAAATATTGGCGCCTGAAATTTCATCAGTAATTCGCCTTGGCGCCAGCGGCGAAGTTGTCGACCTGCAGGGCGCATTTACGTTGGTCGGCACTATTTCATCTGTAATTCTTGGTCGAAACGGTTACGAAGGCTCATATGTCGACGTGATGCAAACCGACCCCTTCAACTCGGTCGTGGTTTCAAGCGGCAACTACCAGGTGGTCCAGATTTCGCCAGTTCCTGAGCCGTCCGCATCGGCAATGCTGATGCTTGGACTAGGGTTTGTCGGCGCCATTTGCTTCCGGCGAAAAGGCAAAGCACGCTCCACCTGAAGGCATTCGTTATTCCATCTCTCAATTGGGGTCGAGTTCAAACATGCCGCACACGACGGAAGTGCGGGTTTTTTGGGCCATGCCGATGAACGGGCTTCACTTGAAGATGTGTTTGATCTCGCCGCACTCGAGTTGAACGACTACGAACCGCGTAGTGAATTCCGATAGGACGGCGTCCATGGCGGCCGTGTATGCGCTACTGATGCGCTCATGGGCAGCGACGATTTCCCGATGTGCATTCAGGGTCGATTGCTTCACTTCGTTCCCCCTTGGCGCTGAACCATCGCTGTCCATGCCGCGGCGTCGTGAATCACGCCAGGCACGATGAGCCATGCGCCCGGCCCGACCCTCGCCTTGGCCTCGTCGACAGTCTCGCCCGGCAACATCTGCACTACGCCACAGCGAGGCTCTTCTGAAATCCCGTTTGCTGTCTCCAGCGCCTCGATCCTTGCCCCGAGTCCTTTAGCTGCCATGTCAGTTTCTCCAGTTCGGCCCGTCAATCTGTGGCGTCTGAATGCACGAGCGCCGGCCAGCTTTCCAGCGATTTCGCGCACAGCAGTCGGACGGGGATCGGTGACCCGTTGCGCGGTGAATGCAGCGCCGCGCCAGCCATTGCCCGCTCCTTCAGTTGGTCGAGGGTCTCCCCGGTCCGTTGCGTCCACGTCTCGCCATCGCAATCGATGGCGTACTGCTGGGCCTCTCCACCACCGGCCAGGGTGAGCATCACCACCGGAATGCGCCTGTCGCCCGATTCCGTCGCGGCCTCCAAGGCAGAGATGCGAGCGTCAAGGGTTGTTCGCATGTCGTTTCTCCAATGCTTCAATACGGGCTGTCAATTCGTCGACCTCTGCAATCCGCGACACCGTGCCAAGCGCAGCAATGAGCTGTGCGGCCTGCCCCGGCGCCAGGACACCGGCCATGGCGGCATCAAGTAATGCACCAGCCTTCGCCGTCATGGTGCCGGCCGCAGGGATACCGGCCACCGCAGCGGGCATCTCGACGGGCCGAAGAGCCGGCAAGATCCGATCCAGCACGATCCGTGTGGCCTGCAGGTCGCCCGACAGCGCCTGCTCCCGAACTTTGTCGATGATCTGGTCCATGTCCTGCGCCAGCTTGTCGCGTAACTCAGACACAGTGCCACGGCCGGGCGGCCTGCCAGGCGATGCGCGGTTGCCTTTGACAAACCTGCCGCTGGACCCTCGGTCCGATTTCTTGCCGTCTTTAATCGGTTCCATGTCTTTTCCCCCTGAAGTGTTCAAGCAAGTCGGCCTGCACGTGAACCGGCAGCGCCAGACAGTCATCGCGCATCGCCTGCCGAGCGGCTTCGTCATCGCCGTGGCGGTCACACGCCCGCATTGCGGTAGCCAGCAGCCGCTCGGTTGTGCCGTGGGCATCGTGCAGGTACTGGATCAAGTCGGGCTTGTTCTCCAGCACTCTGGCCCGCTGCTCTGGTGTCAGTCGTCCGGCGGGAACTGTCAGGTTTTCACCGTCCGGCGTCAGCCGCACGTTGATGCAGTCACGCCATAGGTCGATCAGGATGGCGTCGGCGGTCATAGAACCTCTGACTCATTTGCAGCCAAGAGTGCCGAAGATTCCATGCGAAGGTTCCAAGGTTCCACGTTTTGAATGTTGGAGCCTTCGGAACCTTCGGTGGAATCTTCGACCTCGTCGGCAGTGTCTGACACCTGCCATTGACCGGGTAAGCGCCATATCCACCCCGACTTCATGCCCGACTTGCGACGGATCACGCGCAACTTCTTTGATGCGGTCCATATCTGCTTTTTGGTGAACCCGGCATCCCTCAGCGGCTGGCAAGCTGCGTCGGCGTCGATCCAACCGTCTGCCGTCAATTCCGCGCGCAATGGGTCGGTTGTATCGCCGGTCGAATCGTCGGCAAGGTCGTCAGGGTCCGTCAACAGTTCGCGCGCAGTGCCTTCTACAGCCACTTGCCCCATGTGACTCGCGACGCCCGTATGCCGGGCAATGCCTCGATCTGGTCAATGTGATACTCGAACCCGCCGGCATCCGGCCCGATGTTGGATTTGCCACGCGCCAGAATGCGCCGGTCGTTGTTGTCGTCGCCGTCCTCGGGTTTGACCTTAGCCGCCACCAGCACGACGCGCGCCACGGCAGTGAATGCGATTGATCCAACCACGCGGGACGCGGGATCAGCGCCAGCCCCGCCCTTGCTGAAATGGCTTATGCCCAGCGCTGCAGCATCCAGTCTGTTCGCAAGATCCACCAGCGGTTGCAGCGCACGCCGAACCTCGGTGTTCTTGTGACTGTCTCCGGCCACAGCAGATACAACCGGATCGACGATCAGCAGCTTGACACCGCCTATCTGGTGCGCCTGCCATTCCAGCGCCGCCATGTCTCGCGCAGGATCGAACGATTCAATCTCACCACCGATACGGGTGCCTTGGACAAAGTAGCAGCGGGAACGGTCCGCACCGGCAGCGATCAGACGCGGCAGCAAAGTGTCTGCCGGATCATCCTCGCCGCTCCAGATCAGCACGTTGCCAGGATCGCACCTCGATCCATCGGGCCAGCGTCCGCCGACTGTCACCGTTGCAGCCATGGCAATGGCGATAGTGGTCTTGCCTTGACCGGGTGCGCCGGCCAGGATGTGCAACTTACCCAGCGCCAGCCAGTCAGGCCACAGCCAGCGGATAGGCTCGGGCGTCAGATCGGAGCCATTGACCAGCACCACGCCGTCATCGGCTGATCGCTTTGCGGCTGCTTCTTCGGCAGCCCTGCGTTGATCGATCATCGCGTTTGTTCGGGTGACGGTATTAAGCATTTGCCACCCCCGCGATATAGATCACGCGCCCGGCAGCATCCCGGTATCGGTCGTAGTCGTCATCGCTGAACTTGCCCGCCAGCGCATCCGACAGGACCATGGCGCACAGCATCAATTCACCGGCGGCCGACTGCAGCAGATCGCGCGCTGGTATCGGCGTCGGTCGTGCCGGGCCACGATGGGGCTTGCCGTCATCACGGTACGCGCCAAGGGCCTTTGCAGCATCTACAAAAGGCAATCCATGCTTTGCCATCTGGTAGGCCAGGACATCGCCGCCACGCGCACCACAGCCGGCCATGCAGATGAATGCGCCGGTCTCGGTGTTGATCCGCATCGAGTCGCTGCCACCGTGAAACTCACAGCGAGTAGTGCGCCACTTTCCGCGCTGCTGAAATGCCAGCCCCGCCGATTCGTAATAGCTGACGGGTTCGGGCAGTAGGTCCCGCACGAACTCACCCATGATTCACCCCCAGCACGCGAGCGAAAATGCGCAACGCAGCAACGTCGGGGCAGTGGCGGGCCATTCCCCAACGGGTCACGATGAAGTCGTGGTTACTCCCGTCATGCACTTGATGACCAGCGATTGCGAATCGGGCCTTCAACGTCGCCAGCCCCTTGTCGGAATCCAGCGCAGACGTAAAATCCACGATGTTGTTTGTGCTCTGTTTTGCGACTTGCCCGGCTCCACCCGGGCATTCGCTTTTGTGGGCGGCGCTCACGCTTGAGCCTCGGCACGCTGCGCCAGGAAGTGCTCGATCTGGTCCAAATTCCAAACCGTGGTTGATGGCCCCAATTTGTACGGGGCGTGCATCTTCTTTTCCCGAACCCAGCGCCAGACCGTGGCGGGGCTGACGGGCAACAGGCCGGGCCTGCTTTTGGTACTTGCCAGTTGCGCAAGACGAATAACGCGCTGTGTCACTTGGTACTCCTATATGCATCCCTGCGATGCGGTGGGAGTAGTGGACCCTCTAGTGCCTGGTCGTGGTGGTCTGTCGTCGCAGTCGTCCGCCCTGTCGTCGCTATCGTCCAATCGGACGACTGCGCGTTGTCATTCGACTGATTGATGCCCTAAGAGCGTCAATGGTTTTCTCAGCCGTATCGCTGATCGGCACAACAACACCTTTGTGATTTTGGTAGTAGACCAGCCCTTCGTCAGCTTCGGTGACCGGCTCGACGGCCTTTCGCCGCCACGCGTCATATACGTCACTGGGTCTAGGCAGCGGCTTTCCGGCGGCGTGGGCGTCGATCAAAAACTTGTGCAGCGCCTCGCCATAGTTTTGGTACTTCTTGGGTGGAACGATCTGCCAATCCGGCGCAGATTCCGCCTGAACCTCCGGACATTCTGCAGCCGAAGTTGGCTTCGACAGCCACTTCGCCCGCATCTTGCGGACACCGTCCGCGTCCAAACGCAAGTCGCCCGTGACTTGCCCCTTGTTAAATTCCCCATCAATGAACGGCAAAGGCCTGTCGGGATGAAAAAGCCGAACGTCTCGCGCGATGCCAGACTGGAGAATCTCGTTTTGTACGTTGACGCATTGAAAGGCATAGTCAACGGAATTAGCACGGTCGCCTTTTCCGCTGTAACCCATCTCTTCGCAGATCGCCTCGGCCAAATCGATTATGCGGGTGAGATCCGGCGCGTTCTGGGTCTTGTTGTTGATCATTCGCACCCCTTCAAAGTGCAGCCTTCAACGGGTGCCCGGCCAGGTCGGTGAAGGTTTCCGACTTTTCCCCCGCTAAGGGTAGGCCCGAGCAAAACCACTATTTCAACACCCGCGCTTTATCGATTGCATTGGACAGCGCCTCGATCTCCGCGATGTGCATGCGCAATGATCGAATGCAGGCGTATTGCTTCTGCTGCAACCCTTGCGGGGCATTCGGATCAGTGCCTTCGCTGTTGCCGCTCTCGATCAGGTCTTCGAGCATGTAAGTCAGCGCCTTCGCCTGCAGGATCAGTTCGTGCCGGTCGGCATCGAGATTGTCGAGGTCTGGCGGCACCTGATCCTCGATAGGGATGATGATCGGTTCATTAGCCATGGGACACCCCGCGCAAAGTGTTCTCCGGCCCGAAGCAAAACGCCAGCTCATTCCATGCATGGATCTGTTCGGCCATCGCGGCAATTCCATACATGGCGTTGGCGGTCTCCCATTCGCCTAGGCCGCAATCACCAGAGACTGCCGAAGCCAGTGCGGTAGCTGTTGTTGCGATGCTCATGGGCAAGGTTGTCAGCCCGTTCTCTGCATGCTTGCGCAGGGCTTGCCGCATTTCCTCGGGGATCAGGCCTTTGTCGTCCAGATGGATCAACATGCTCGCAACGTCCATGAATGGCCGGCTCGCATCTTTAAACCATTCGGTCTCGAACTTGATTCCGTTTGATTGCTTTTCAGCCATGGGTCACCTCCCGTTGCGTGAACAGCCGACGATTGCCTTCGTTTAAAAGGGCCAAGACCTCTTCTACAAGCGGCCGCACGGTATCGGCAAAGTTGCCCTCGGCCGAGTCCTTGCTGGCAACAATGTGCAGCAGGCTTTCGACGTTTTGCAGCCGGGATTGTGCAATCGCAAACAAGGTGCCGACCGTCGCGTCGGGATTGATCAGCATGCCCGGCACTTCGTCGTCGCCCGCCATGAGTAACCCCTGATCCGCCGTCGTCGTGAATGCGACGTGTGTTTCCTGCTTCCCGTCAGTAGGGATAATGGTTTTAGCCATATTCGAAGCTCCGTTTCGATTGTGGTCAGGCGGGACCGGTGGTCGTAACACCAGTCCCGCCGCCTTAGTTGCCCCACATAATCCGGCATGGGGCTTGCCGGTATCAAATTCTCATCGGGGATTCGAATCCCTGTTTGCCGTTCCTATGCCGCCTTGTGCATCGGGATCACCTTGCCGGTCGCTGCCGGCGTATCGATGAACTTGGCCCAGTCTGCCATCAGGTTGCGCCGCTTGTCGAATAGGTCACTTCGCTGATACGCGGCCACCGTACCGTCGCCAACGGCATGCGCCAGCGCCATCTCGCGGACTTCGAACGGGTACGCGGTAGACGATGCGCACCAGCTTGAAAACGTCGCCCGGAAACCATGCGGCACAGCATCGACACCCATATCCCGCATTACCTTGGTCATGGTCATGTCTGACAGGGGCTTGCCCTTGCGTGCGCCGGGGAAGATCAGTGTCTCGCCGTCAACACGCGGCAGTGCATCCAGCAGCGCCATAACCTCGTCAGAAAGCGGTACGCGATGCGGCCTGCCCCACTTCATGCGCTCGCTGGGCATGTTCGAAGTCTTGCCCTCGGTGTCGATTTCCTGCCATGTCGCCAGCCGGGCCTCGCCGGACCTGCACGCCGTCAGCACCACGAACTCAAGGCAGCGGGCACCTATGCCCTCCAAGCCGCGCAGGATCGCCATAAACCCGTACAGATCAGCAGCGGCCAGCGCACGATGCCCGGTGACCTTGCCGACCACCTTACGGTCGGCCAGCCCCGCCTTATCGAGATTGCCTTTCCAGCGCGCAGGGTTGTCGCCAGTGCGGTACTTGCGAACCGTTGCCCAATCGAGAACCAACTCGATACGGTTGCGTACGCGGCTGATCGTCTCGTTCTTTGTCGCCCAATGCGGCTCGATGATGGTCATCACATGGCCGATGTTGACGTGGCGCACCAGCATGTCGCCGATGACCGGATAAGCGTAGGTCTCCAGCGTGTTCTCCCATTGCTGCGCGTGTTTGGCATTGCGCCAGCCCGGGGCCTTGGCCTTGATATAGGACTCAGCGCAGCGCCTGAAGGTCCAGTCAAGCGCCTTTTCCTCTAGCTGCTGCTGGATGATGTTCTGGCGGGCCTGCGCACGCTGGGCAACCGGATCAATGCCGGCCACGATGTCATCGCGGACTTGCTGGGCCTTTTCGCGTGCAAGCGCAACACCCACGCCGGGGTATGCACCCAGCCCAATCTCGCGCCGCTTGGTGCCCACGATCACGCGCAGCAGCCACGACTTTGTGCCGGCCTGCGATACCTGCAGGGTCAGGCCAGGAACGCCGCCGACTTGGTGATATCCGGGTGCCGTCAGGCGTTTGACGCCATCGTGATTTTCCTCCCTTTGAATAGCATGATAGGAGGCGTATCGCAGCCAGGGCAGGGTCAAGGGTGTGCGTCTGTGCATTTGGATGGAGCCCGCCGGCCATGCGATTTGAGAAACCGGGCAACTTGAGGGAAATTCAGACGGCATCCCATGCCGTTGGGTTCGACGGAGACGGACACAGCCTCCTACAGCAAGCCGGCTTCATGGCTTCGTCAGAACGGCGGATGTTCGGTCAGATGGGGCATATCCCTGCGGATACGATGCGGCAACCGGACCGAAGATTTCCGTCCTGAATGACTGCGCTACCGGGGAGTCGGGCGCGTAAAAGGCCACATAGGTCCCACGGGCCCCGCCGCCCTCCCAGTAGGTCGTCGCTTCAATACGCACTCTGGAATCCCGCTCCGGTATCGCTTCCCAGTGCATGTTGCCTTTGAACCCGCCCGAGGTCGTCACAAAGGCGGCCTTGCCTTTGGCGCCGGCCTGTACGGGAACCGTCCACAGGGCGCCAGAATCGACCCGAAGGATCAGCTCGCCGACCCTCAGCTCCTGCACCGTGCCGTTGCTGGTGATGACATCGCCCGTGGAGTAGACCGTCCGCCGGTTGTTTTCGCTCTCGACCGTCACCGCAATGCTCCGCTGCTGCCGCGTCAGGGTATCGGTCAAGACCATGGTGCCATAGGGCCCCGGAAACTGCATGGAATGGGGGGCGCGCAATGCTGTCGTTCGGGGGCCAGAGGCCGCCATCGGCTCGGAAGTGCTGGCAGCGGAAGCCACGGGCGCAGCAGCTGTGGCTGCAACTTGAACGGGCGCCGTTGGCTGTGCGACGGACGCCGCAGCGGTCCCACCCGACGCGCTGGCCACCGCGGTTCCACCGCCATTGCCAAAACCGCATTTCTTCTGAATCGCCACTTGTTCCAGGGCATCACGCTCACCGGTCAAACGGGCAAATTCGATTTCCTGATTTTTCGTACCCCCCAATGCGAACAGGGCTGGCCAAAACAAGATGGCACCCACGACGGTCATGCTCTTGTCGTTGGAGGCTGCTTCATCCAGTCTGCCGCCGAGTTGCAGAACCTTGGTATTCAAGCGCTGGCCTTCCGCCAGGATCTGGTCGCAGTCGTACGACTGGTATTGCAAGGGCGAAACGTAGTTCGGCGCGATGTCCCTGGACGAGGTTGAACAGCCGGACAACAAGAGGCCGCCGATGACCGAATAGACAATTTCGCGATTCATTGTTTCCCCAGGTTTTCATCTCTCATGGATGCGCGGATGTTAGGAGGGCAACTGCCTGCTCCAAGCGACGGACAGGCTCATATGCCGGGCGATTGACGCTTGCAAATCAATAGCGCGATCCAGTTGCACGGCCATGATTTCACTTGTTCTGTGCGCCCTGCGACCGGCCCGCTTGGGCCGTTCCCCGGAATCTGCCCGCTTGCTGCGGCCAACCGAAATTTCGGTCCTCAAGCATCTGCGTCATCGCAGCAGGTTCCAGCCTGCGATCCATGGCGAACTCAGCACCACAAAGGCCAGAACATTGCCGATCACCGTCAGCCAGAACGCATGGCGAAACGATGGCTTGATCGACTTGTGTCGCAGCCACTGCTGCGCCAACAGGGCCCCGGGCCAACCGCCCAGCAAGCCCAGCAGCAGCAGCGTGCCTTCGCGTGTGCGCCAGCCGCCGGAGCGTGCAGCGAACTTGTCGGCGGCGTAGAACACAAGGCAGATGGCACTCAGTGCCAGGTAGCCGATACCGACCAGGTGGGGCACTTTCCACACGATCGTGGCCAGCAGGTACACGATCAGGAAGCCCGGAATCGCGAAAAGACTGGCGCCACCCCAGGACGTGGTCGACGGGCGGCGCCGTGACCGGCCTTTCACGGGAGTTCGCGCCGCTTCGCTGGTCACGCACATGACGCGGCAAGCCCGCTTCTTTCCGTCGGGCCTGCGCTCCACCTCGAACGTCACCCGCTGGTTCAGCAGCGGGCGCGACCCACGCGCGCGGATGGCAGAGACATGGACAAAGACATCGTCACCGCCTTGCGACGGTGCAATGAAGCCGAATCCACGGTCGTCATTCCAGGTCCGGATCTGGCCTTCGAACCGCATGGTCGTGTCATGAGTTGCAGGATGCTGGGCAGACCAGGCACAGGACGGTTGCGAGCAATGACCGCCAGCGCGGCGCGCTGTCGGCGCAGAACCATTTCAAGCACCCGGCAGCAGCAAGCAGCTGCCGTGCTCCATGGTCCGCCTGATCCGTCCGGATCAGGCCGCCTAGACGCCGCTGTGTGGTCTGCGCCGCCGCACCCACAACCCGATCGTTGCGGTCCCCGCCA
Organism: Rhodoferax sp.; assembly: GCA_024235935.1. GTDB lineage: Bacteria > Pseudomonadota > Gammaproteobacteria > Burkholderiales > Burkholderiaceae_C > CAISIP01. The sequence continues at coordinate 111,929 of JACKLL010000004.1, forward strand.
GCATCATTGCCACACCGGTGGGCTCGGGCACAGCCGACACGTCGAAAGCGACCTGGTAACCGACCATCCCGGCACTGTTCAACGCAAGCACCTCGCTCAGGATGGTCGTGTTGTATTGCCCTGCCCCTATGGACAGCGGGCCGGACGCGAACACGACGGGCCCCGAAGGCCGACCCGTCAGTGCCAGATCGACCAAGGGCACGGGTTGGTTGGAACTGGTCAGGTCAAAGACCAGGCGACTGTTCTGGTTGATGGCCACCGGATTGAAGTCGCCGGCGTTGGTGGCAAACGTCACACGGATGCCGGTCAATGTCTGCAGCGGTCCGATGTTCAGCAAAAACGTATCACCCTGATCCCCGGGCGTGCCGAACGTACCGGCAAAGGTGTTGGTACCGGCATCGAGTCCGAACACGACGGCAGTCGGCAACGGCGGGCTGAGCAGGTTGTTGTAGTCGCCACCGGCACCGGCGAAGGTGGCCTCGTCCACATTGACGGCTGACGCAGATCCGGCAGCCAGCACCATGCATGCAGCAAAGACGTAACGCAGTTTCATTCTCATTGTGTTCGCTCCCTGAAAATTGTCGGCCGCGACGCGGGGCCAGGTTCACTAAACCCGCCACGATGGTATCGCGCACCCGCCGATAGCGCCATGGGCCCGCTGCACGCAGGAGACCAGCACCACTGCGGAGCCCCACCAATTTGATGTCGATCAAGGATCTCCGGGTACCAAGCCCGCAAAATGAATTGCGACTTTCAGAACGAGGATGCCCATGACGACCCCGACGCGCTCTGCTCCCACGACAAAACGACCGACGACGGCCCGCGCATCCCCACGCCCCCGCAAGGCGTCATCAGGCGACACCATCGGAACCGCTGAGCCGCGAAAAATCAAGCGGGTCGTCACCCGACAGGCACAGGAAGCGGCCCAGGGAGCCATGGTCGCAGCGGTGCAGGACATCGTCGCAACGGCCAGCGACAAGGGGCTGGCGCTCAAGACGCTTTTGCAGGGCAGCTCGCCGGAGGACATCGACGAGGTGCGCAAGTTGTTTCGCACCGGCGCAAACGGCAAGAGTGGCTTCAAGATGGCGGCTGACGATGCCTTGGCCAGTGACTGGCGCAAGGGGGGCTATCCGTACAGGAATCTGCTGTCACGCAAACGCTACGAGAGCCAGAAATACAGTCTGCAGGTCGAACTGCTCAAGCTGCAGGCCTGGGTCAAGGAGACCGGCCAGCGCGTCGTGATTCTGTTCGAAGGCCGCGACGCCGCCGGCAAGGGCGGCACGATCAAACGCGTGATGGAACACCTGAACCCGCGCGGCGCGCGCGTCGTTGCACTGGAGAAGCCCAGCGAGATCGAACGCGGACAGTGGTACTTCCAGCGCTATGTACAGCACCTGCCGACCGCGGGCGAAATCGTGCTGTTCGACCGCTCCTGGTACAACCGTGCCGGTGTCGAGCGGGTCATGGGCTTTTGCAGCGACGACGAATACCAGGAGTTCATGCGCCAGGTACCGCAGTTCGAGCGCCAGCTGGTGCGCAGCGGCGTGCACCTGATCAAGTTCTGGTTCTCGGTCAGCCAGGAGGAGCAGCGGCGACGCTTCAAGGAGCGGGAACTGCATCCCCTCAAGCAGTGGAAGCTCAGCCCGGTCGACCTGGCGTCACTGGACAAGTGGGATGACTACACCAAGGCGAAGGAGGCGATGTTCTTCGAGACCGACACGGCGGACGCGCCGTGGACGGTGATCAAGTCCGATTGCAAGAAGCGCGCACGTCTCAATGCGATGCGCTATGTGCTGCACCGGCTTCCCTACTCGAACAAGGACCTGGCCAACCTGGGCACACTGGATACGCTGCTGGTCGGACGGGCGCATGTGGTCTACGAGCGCGGAGAGCGGCCAGGAAGCGCACTGCTCTGAGCCGGTGGGCTGTTTGCGGGTGCCTCCGCCCAGGCACGGCTGCGGTTGTCCAGCGCAGGCGTCAGCCCCAGGCGTCGAGCCCTGCATCGCGCAGCGCAGCACGCAGGATGTCGGCCCTGGAAACGAAGCCGATCACCCGTCCCTCGTCGTCCACGACCGGCAAGCCTGGCAGATCCGAATCCAGCAAGGCGCTGGCGGCATGGCGCAACGGCGTTGGCGCCGCCACACTGGGCACCGGCGTCAGCATGCAGGTCTCGACGGTCTGCGCACGCCAGTCGTCCCACGCCTGTTGTTCTGCTCCGGGAGCGGGCCATTGGCCGAACCGGGCCAGGTCGGCACGGGTGAGCATGCCGACCAGAATGCCCTGCGCATTGACGACCGGCGCCTGGCCACGGCCATGGTGCTGCAGTTGCTGCCAGGCATCGTGGATGCTGGCATCCAACGGCAGGCTCAGCACCTTTCGGGTCATGATGTCGGCCACGGCCATGTCGTACCAGCCCTGTGGCGTCGTTGGTTGCCGGGTCGTCTCGTAGGCGGTGATGGCCGAGCGCTGCTGGGGCGTCACGGTCGGCGCACCATACTCCACCGCTTCGCGCACGGCACTGTCGTGACCGTCACGCGCAGCCGGTTCGATGGCACGGCTGCGGTCTGCCCTGTGCACCTTGTCGATCTGGCGCATCTGGTCCAGGGTTCCGCGAAACACGCGGCCTGCCGCGCCATATACCGAGAACATGCCCGCGTCCTCCAGAGTTGCCGGACCACTATACCGCGGGCGGCCCCCCCGGGAAAGTGGCTCAGCCTGCGGCGGAATCGGCCAGGAACAGGCTTTGCAGATCGTTCAGGAAGTCGAATCCACGCGCGGTCGGCCAGACGCGGACGAGGTCGCGGTCGACCAGTCCCTTGCGCTGCGCTTCGTCGAGTGCGGCATCGATGGCACTCAGCGGCAGGCCGGTGCGCTCGCGGAAATGGGCCAGTTCGAATCCGTCCTTCAGCCGCAAGGCATTGAGCATGAATTCGAACGGGAGGTCCGCCCGCGCCACCTCCTCATGGATCGCCACGCAATCGCCTGCGCGCGCCTTTTCCATGTACAGCCGGGGTTCGCGGTGGCGCACCTGGCGCACGACGCGGTGCGCGAAGCTCAGTTTGCTGTGCGCGCCCGCGCCGATGCCCAGGTAGTCGCCGAACTGCCAGTAATTGAGGTTGTGCCAGCAGCGGTGTCCGGGCTTGGCATAGGCCGACACCTCGTAACGCTCCATGCCCTGTGCGCCGGTCGCAGCGGTCACCAGGTCCAGCATTTCGTAGGCCGTGTCCTGGTCGGGCACGACCGGCGGAAACTTCGCAAAGTAGGTGTTGGGCTCGATCGTCAGGTGGTAGATGCTGATGTGCGGGCTGCCCAGCGCCAAGGCCGTCGCCAAGTCCTGCTGCAAGGCGTCGAGCGTCTGGCCCGGCAAGGCATACATCAGATCGAGGTTGAAGGTGTCGAAGGCCTGGGCGGCCTCTTCAACCGCGGCAATGGCCTGGGTGCGGTCATGCACACGCCCCAGGGCCTTGAGGTGGGCGTCGTTGAAGCTTTGCACCCCTACCGACAGCCGCGTCACGCCGGCGCCGCGAAAGGCGCGGAAACGGTCCCGCTCGAAGGTGCCGGGGTTGGCCTCCAGCGTGATCTCGCAGCCCGGCGACAGCCGCAGCCGGGCGCGGATGTCGGCCAGCAGGCGGTCGATGGCCTGCGGCGAGAACAGGCTGGGGGTGCCGCCGCCAATGAAGATGCTGTGCACGGTACGGCCCCACACCAGCGCCAGCGATGCATCGAGATCGGCAACCAGGGCATCGATGTACGGCTGCTCGGGTAGCCCGGTGCTTGCGAGCTCATGGGAATTGAAGTCGCAATATGGGCACTTCTTCAGGCACCAGGGCAGATGCACATAGAGAGACAGCGGCGGCAAGGCCGACAGCTGAAGGCTGCCGGGCCGCATCAGATGGGCGATGTCCGGTACCGTTGCCATGGTTCAGGCCCAGCGTTCGCGGATCAGCTCGACCATCTGGCGCGCCGCCCGGCCGCGGTGGCTGTTGGCGTTCTTGATGGCCACCGGCAGCTGCGCAAACGTCTGGCCGAACTCCGGCATCCACATGACCGGGTCGAAGCCGAAGCCGTTCGATCCGACGGGCGCCCGCGCGATCTCGCCGACCGCGCGGCCGGATGCGATCAGGGGCTCGGGGTCGTGCGCACTGCGCAGCGCAACCAGCGTGGAGACCATGGCCGCACGCCGGTTGGACTCGCCCTCCATTTGCTCGAGCAGGGCACGGACGTTGTTGTCGTCGCTTTTCGGATAGCCGAATTGCGTGGCGTAGTACGCGGTGTCGACACCCGGAAGGCCGCCGAAGGCATCCACACACAGCCCGGCGTCGTCGGCAATCGCCGGCAGACCGGTGTGCGCGGACGCATTGCGCGCCTTGGCCAGCGCGTTTTCGACAAAGGTGCGGTGTGGCTCCGGCGCCTCGGGCACGCCCAGATCGGCCTGGCAGACCAGCGCGTACCCCAGCGGGGCGAACATCTGCTGCAGCTCTGCCAGCTTGCCGCGGTTGTTCGACGCCAGCACGATGCGCGGGCGGCCTGTGTCCAGCGGCCTGCCTGTACCGAGTTCAGAGGGTTCGGTGCTCACGTCGCCAGACTCTTGCGCTGCAGTTCCATCAGCTCGCCGATGCCTTTCTCGGCCAGCGCCAGCATGGCGTCCATGTCCTTGCGTGAGAAGGCCGCACCTTCGGCCGTGCCCTGGACCTCGACGAAGTGACCGGCGCCAGTCATGACGACATTCATGTCGGTGTCGCAGGAAGAGTCCTCGTTGTAGTCCAGGTCGAGCAAGGGCACACCGCGCAGCATCCCGACCGATATCGCCGCCACCGGTGCCGTGATGGGTGACGAATCCAGCTTGCCGTCGGCAATCAGGCGCGACACGGCATCAACCGCCGCCACATAGGCACCTGTGATGCTGGCAGTGCGGGTACCGCCGTCGGCCTGCAACACATCGCAGTCAAGCTGGATCGTGCGTTCGCCAAGCTTTTTCAGATCGAACACCGCGCGCAACGAGCGTCCGATCAGGCGCTGGATCTCCTGCGTACGACCGCTTTGCTTGCCGCGAGCCGCCTCGCGGTCGCTGCGCGTGTGGGTGGATCGCGGCAGCATGCCGTACTCGGCCGTCACCCATCCCTCGCCGCTGCCGCGCTTGTGGCCCGGCACTTTCTCTTCGACCGAGGCGGTGCACAACACGCGGGTGCCGCCGAACTCGACCAGCACAGAGCCCTCGGCATGGATCGTGAAGCCACGGGTCAGTCGCACGGGGCGCAATTGTTCAGCGGCACGGGCGCCACTGCGTTCGATGTCAGTCATGGTGCATATCCTGATTGGGGCGGCTCCAGGCCGCCTCGGGTGTTAACGCCGTCTGGCGGCTGTGCGCCGGATGGCTTCGTTGATCTCGGCAATCGAGCGTTCGATCGCCGCATCGTCCAGATCGTCTTCGCCGGCCTCGAGTCCGCCCGACTGGACGGTGCTGGCGAATGCGCCATCGTTCATATCGTCGGTGGAGATGTCGTCCTTGGTGGGCGCGAAATCGTCCGGGGTCTCCCACTCCATGGCGATGACCGTCACATTGTCGCTGGTGGCGCCGGCGCGCTCCAAGGCCATCTCGACCATGTCGGGAACGGAGTCGCCCACGGCACCCTCGCCCATCTGTTGCACGATCTCATCGTCCGACAAGGTGCCCCACAGGCCGTCCGAGCACAGCATGATCTTGTCGCCCTGTTGCAGCGTCACCGGGCCGGCCATGTCGAATACCGGCTTGGCCGGCGACCCCAGGCAGGTGAACAGGATATTGCGGTTGGTGTGCTCGGACATCCGGGTGGGCACATGCCCCTTGGGCGGCTGTTCCAGGTAGGAGTGATCGCGGGTGCGCACCACCAACTTGCCATTGCGTATGTGATACAGGCGGGAGTCGCCGCAATGCACCCAGGTCGCCGTACCGTTTTGCACCACAGCGGCGACCACCGTCGTGCGCGGCGTGTCCAGCATGCCTTTCTCGATCGCATAGCGGATGATCTGCCGATGCGCGGCCATCACGGCTGCGGTCAGGAAAGCGCTGACGTCTTCGATGGTCGGATTGGCCTGCTTCTTGTACATCGCCGACATGGTTTCCAGCGCCAGCTGGGCCGCGACCTCGCCCTCCGGATGTCCGCCCATGCCATCGGCCAGCAGCAAAATGCCCGAGTCACGGGTATAGCTGTAGCCCATGCGGTCTTCATTGAGCTGGCGCCCACCTTTTCGGCTGACCTGGAATACGGAGAATTTCATTTGGGTTTGACCACGGAACTGGCCATTGCTTTCGAGTTCTTCTTGGTATCGGTGACCATCGTGTCAAACTGAAGCCGGACCTTCTCGGCGACCGACAACTTCGTGTAGCGCCGCTCGCCCTCGCGGCTGAGCTCCTTCTGCAGCGCAAATACCGACTGCGGCCTGGACAGCGGATCGAGCGCCATGCACCACTCGACCACCTCGATCAGGTTGTCGGAGTAGATGCCGCGCAGACGGGTCAGCGCAGTGGCAATGCGGTCCTTCTCCAGGCGCTGCGGTGCCTCGTTAGGCGGATAGCCCTGCATGCAGGCGTACATGCACGCGCCAATGGCGTAGATGTCGGTCCAGGGGCCCATCGAGGAATCGCGCCGGTACATTTCGGGGGCCGCAAAGCCCGGGGTGTACATCGGCCGGATGAAGTTGCCTTCCTTGCTCAGCACCTCGCGCGCAGCGCCGAAATCGATCAGGACCGACTTGTTGTCATCGGTGATGAAGATGTTGGCTGGTTTGATGTCCAGATGCAGCATCTTGTGCTGGTGCACGATGCGCAGACCGCGCAGGATCTCGTCGAACAGCGAGCGGATGGTGGACTCGCGGAACACCTTCTGCTGCTTCTGGTCACGCGCGGTGATGATGAAATCTTGCAGGGCGGCGCCCTCCAGGTAATTCATCACCATGTAGACGGTCTCGTTCTCGCGGAAGAAATTCATCACGCTGACGACCGACGGATGGGAGATCTGGGCCAGCGCACGGCCCTCTTCGAAGAAGCTCTTGAGACCCAGCCGGTACAGCGACAACTTCTCGGGCGGGACCTCCGGGGCCAGCTCCCCCGGGGCCCGGGACGCCAGCGACGCCGGGAGATACTCCTTGACCGCCACCTGCTGCCCTTCGGAGTCCAGCGCAAGGTACACCACGCCGAATCCGCCCGCAGCCAGTTTGCGGATAATGCGGTAACCGCCAATCACGGTATCCGGTGGCAACGCAGCGGGTTTGACCTTGGACATACCAAAAAAAGGGGTTGCGAAAAGAACCTGAACCCGAGCCGCCGGACCGACCGACAAACCCATCAACCGACCGACAGAACCAGGTAACTCGATGCCAGTTTACAGTATGACCGGCTATGCCGCGGGGCAAGGCAGCGGCTCCGAAGCACCCCCTGCCGCCGAGGCGAAAAGCCCTGGCGGCAGTTGGCTGGGCCTTGAAATCCGATCCGTCAACAGCCGCTTTCTCGATCTGTCGTTCCGGCTGCCGGAGGAATTGCGCCCGTACGAGCCCAAGCTGCGCGACATGCTCTCCGCCCAGCTCAAGCGCGGCAAGGTCGAGGTTCGTGCGACCCTGGAGTCCGGGTCGGGGACACTGGTCGTCGAACCTTCGGCCCGTTTGCTGCAACGCCTGGGCTCGGTCCACGACAACATCAAGGCCTGGCTGCCGGACGTCCAGCCGCTAAGCGTGGCCGACGTGCTGCGATTGGCCTCGACCGAGCAGACCGGGCCCCGTGACTGGGGGCCGGAATTGATGGCTTTGGCCGAGAAGACGCTGCGTGAACTGCTGCAGGCCCGCAAGCGCGAGGGCGCCAGGCTCGCCACGGCGCTGACCGGCAAGATCGAGGAGATCCGCGCCCTGACCCGCCAGGCGACCCCGCTGATTCCCAAGCTGGTGGCGGCCCAGCGCCAACGCTTTCTGGATCGCTGGAACGAGGCCATGGGTGCCACGCAGGGAACGTCCCCTTCCGCGCCGGAAGCGGCCCAGGACCGCGCATTGTCCGAAGCCACGGCATTTGCGATCCGGATCGATGTCGCGGAGGAAATCACCCGTCTGGGTGCGCACCTGGATGAGATCGAACGCCTGATCACCAAGGGCGGCGAGATCGGCAAGCGACTGGATTTCCTGATCCAGGAGTTGCACCGTGAGGCCAATACGCTGGGCTCGAAGTCGGCCGCGCTGGAGCTGACCCATGTGTCGGTCGACATGAAGGTGCTGATCGAGCAGATGCGCGAACAGGTGCAGAACATCGAGTGACGCCACACGGTGCGCGAGGCAGCTGATGTTCAGCTGCGCACAAGCACCACGACGGCAAATACCAGATACAGCGCAACGAGCAGCACCCCGCCACTGCGCTGCAGACCGGCCTTGCGGCTCGAGGCGGCAAGGGCGACCAGCTTCATCGTCAGCAGCCAGAACACGGCAAACTCCACCAGGCCGGAGATGGGTGTGAGCCCCAGCAACACCGCCGGAAGGCACAGGCCGGCAAGAATATTGAGTGTGTTGCTGTTCAAGGACTCGCTGACGACCGCAGCGCCCCGGCCTTCGCGTGCCAGTTGCACCGCGGCAATGACGTTGGGCACGGACGTAAGGGCGGACAGCACCAGCATCCCGACGATGGCCTGGCTGATGCCCCAGCGATCGCCCAGCCACACCGCTGACCGAACGGCGCCCACGGATGCGGCCACGACCATGGCCAGCGCCAGCACCAGGCGCAGGACATCGTGCCAGGGCGGATGCTGAAGCAGCCTGCGCTGCCGTGCATCCCGGTGCGCGTGCCCTACGGCCGCCTCGAGGAAACGTGCGGCGACATGCGGCAAGCCGAGCCCGGCAATCCGTTTCGGATGCATGGCCAGAAGCGCCACGTAAGGCACGAGCACGAGCGCCATCAGCCACAAGGTGCCGGCAATCGGCAGCCAACGGAGCAGCAGCGCGACCACCAGCAGGCTGACGATCAGCCCCACGCCGCCGTTGAGCCACAGGCCCTGGCGCCCGATCTGCACCTGACCGGCCACGATCGCACTCAGGCCCAGCAAGGCGGCCAGATTGAAGATGTTGGAGCCGATCACCACGCCCACACCGACGTCCTGCTGACCGGCCATCAGGGCAGTCAAGGCGGAGCAGATTTCAGGTGCATCGGCGCCAAGCGCCGTGACGACGCCCAAAAGTCCGTCCGAGAACCGCATCCGTGCACCGATGCACTCCAATGCCGTGGTCAGGTGCACGCTCGCCACGGACATGATGATGACCGCGAACGCAAAGCCCAGCAGCACCGGAAGTTCATGCATTGCGGGATTATCTGGCGGCGCCCGGCCACTGCTTCGCAGCCCGGAACTTAGAATAGGAGCCCAATCGGGGGCGGTGTCCGCGTCCGTTCAGCGCAACCGATCCTATTGCCACCATGGACTACCCTGGAAACCTGTTTGTTGTCGCGGCACCTAGCGGTGCCGGCAAGTCGAGCCTGGTCAAGGCTCTGCTGGAGCTCGACTCGCACGTCAAGCCCTCGATCTCGCACACCACCCGGGCTCCGCGCGGACAGGAGAAGAACGGCCGCGAATACTTCTTCGTGTCAAACGCCGAGTTCGACGCCATGATCAAGGACAACGGGTTCGTGGAATGGGCGGCCGTTCACGGCCACCGCTATGGAACCTCGCGCCAGGCCATCGCCCAGTTGATGGACCATGGCTCGGACGTGGTGCTGGAGATTGATTTCCAGGGTGCGCTGGCGATCAAGCAGGTGTTTGCCAATGCGGTGTCGATCTTCATCCTGCCGCCGAGCTGGGACGAGCTTCGGGCACGGCTGGAGCGGCGCGGCGAAGACGCCAGCGAGACGATCGAACTGCGCCTGCGCAATGCGGCCGCAGAAATGGCACAGGTCAACCATTTTGACTTCGTTATAATCAACGATTCTTTTGACCGCGCACTTTTCGACCTCAAGTCCATCGTGCATGCGCAGCGGCTCAAGTTTGCGGTCCAACGCCGCGCCCGCGCAGGGACTTTCAGTGCGTTGAACATTCCCTAGCGCCTCACCAGCATCCCGGAGAAACCCATGGCCCGTATCACCGTCGAAGATTGTCTCGTACAGATCCCCAACCGCTTCCAGCTGGTTTTGGCGGCCACGTACCGAGCACGCATGTTGAGCCAGGGCCACGCGCCCAAGATCGAAAGCAAGAACAAGCCCGCCGTGACCGCCTTGCGCGAGATCGCTGCCGGCAAGATCGGCCTGGAAATGCTCAAGAAGGTCCCGGTCTAGCACCTGTCTGACCCCCACAAAGATGGCACCCCTTGCGGTGCCATTTTTTGTGGGCGCGTCACTTTGGACGGCGCAGGCTATATTCAAGGGGTGAGCAACTTCCTAGATACGCCAGCGGCACCTGCCAAGCGCGCCCGAAAACCGCGCGCGGCCAATGCGCCGAGTCCGGCCGCGGCCAATGCGGCTGCGGCCAGCTTTGCTGCGCTCACCTCCCGCCTCGACTACCTGGTTGCGGCCGACATCGAGAAAGTTCGCCAAGCCTACAAGTTTGCCGACGAGGCCCATCTGGGCCAGATCCGCAGTAGCGGCGAGCCCTACATCACACACCCGATCGCGGTTGCAGCGCAATGCGCCGAATGGAAATTGGACGCCCAGGCGCTGATGGCAGCCCTGCTGCACGACGCGCTGGAGGACTGTGGCGTCACCAAGGCAGAGTTGATCGACCGCTTTGGCGCTCCCGTCGCCGAATTGGTCGATGGCCTGACCAAGCTGGACAAGCTGCATTTCAATACCCGCGAAGAGAACCAGGCCGAGTCTTTCCGCAAGATGTTGCTGGCCATGGCCCGCGACGTGCGCGTCATCCTGATCAAGCTGGCCGATCGCTCCCACAACATGCGTACGCTGGGCAACGTGCCGCGTGAAAAATGGGGCCGTATTTCATCCGAGACGCTGGAGATCTACGCCCCGATTGCCCACCGCCTCGGTCTCAATCAGGTTTACCGCGAACTGCAGGACCTCTCATACACCTACCTGCACCCCTGGCGCAACGCGGTGTTGACCAAGGCGGTCGAGAAAGCCCGCAGCCGCAGACGCGACCTGATCCAGAAGGTACACAGCGAGGTGGAGGCCGCATTTGCCGCAGTCAATATGCCCTTGCGGATTGCCGGCCGCGAGAAGTCGGTCTTCTCGATCTACCGCAAGATGACGCTCAAGCACCTGACGTTTGCGCAGGTCACCGACATCTACGGCTTCCGCCTCATCGTCCCCTCCGTGATCGACTGCTACACGGCACTGGGCGTGTTGCACCAGTTGTACAAGCCGGTGCCGGGCCGGTTCAAGGACCATATTGCCATCGCCAAGGTCAATGGCTATCAGTCGCTGCACACGACGCTGGTCGGCCCCTCCGGCGTGAACGTGGAGTTTCAGGTGCGCACGGATGCGATGAACCTGATCGCCGAGTCCGGCGTGGCAGCGCATTGGCTATACAAGGCCAAGTCGCCAGAGGGGACGATCAATGACAACCTGGGCAACCAGTGGCTGCAGTCCCTGCTCGACATCCAGCGCGAGACGGGCGATGCCGCGGAGTTCTGGGACCACGTCAAGGTCGACCTGTTTCCCGACGCCGTCTATGTATTCACGCCCCGCAGCCAGATCCTGTCGCTGCCGCGAGGCGCCACGGTCGTGGACTTCGCCTACGCGATTCACAGTGACGTCGGGGACCGGACGGTTGCGGCCCGCATCAATGGCGAGCAAGTTCCGCTGCGCAGCGAACTGAAGAATGGCGATGTGGTCGAAGTGGTCACGGCGTCGATCTCCCGGCCCAATCCGGCGTGGCTGAGTTTCGTGCGTACGGGCAGGGCCCGCTCCAAGATCCGCCACCACCTCAAGACACTGGCCAGTGCCGAATCCGAAATATTCGGCAAGAAGCTGCTGGCGCAGTCGCTGCGGGCCGAAGGCATCGAGAACTTCCCCGAAGACGAAACCGTATATCAGACCGTCTGGGACCGACTGCTGCGCTTCACCGGCAACCGCAGCCGCGCAGAATTGTTGAACGACATCGGCCTGGGCAAGCGCATTGCCACCATCGTCGCCAAACGGCTTGTGTCGCTGCTCGCAGAAGAGAACGGCGAGAAACCCGACGCCTTGCTGCTCACCCGCGAACGGTTCACCGCGGACGAGTCGAACAAGCAAGGCGTGGTGACGCTCGACGGCAGCGAGAACGCGTCGGTCCACTACTCCACCTGTTGCCGCCCGATTCCGGGAGACCCCATCGTCGGCTATCTGGGCCGGGGCGAAGGTCTGGTGGTGCACACCCGCAGTTGCCCGGTTGCCGCCAAGCTGCAGAACAAGGACAGCGAGCGGTTCATCGATGTCGAGTGGGCCGACGAGCCGGCGCGACCATTCGAGACAGAAATACTGGTGTCGGTGATCAACGGCAAAGGCGTACTGGCCCGCGTGGCGGCCGCGCTGGCGGCAGCCGAATCGGACATCACGCACATCAACATGGGGCAGGAAGCCTCGCAGGATGCATCGGATCTGCGCTTCGTCATTGCGGTGCGCGATCGCTCCCACCTGGAAACGGCCCTGCGCAATCTGCGCCGAACGACCTCGGTGCTGAAGGTGCAGCGGATCTGACCGGAGTGGTCAGGGCGACGGCGCGGGATACTGCACCCGCAATATCTCGATCTCGTCCCGGCCCTGGGGCGTCAGAAGTTCCAGCACATCGCCCTCTCGGGCCTTGAGCAGCGTGCGGGCCACTGGCGAGATCCAGCTGATCTCCCCCTTGAGATTGTCGACCTCGTCGATGCCGAGGATGGTCACCGTGCGTTCCTTGCCGGCCCCGTCGACATAGGTCACGGTTGCGCCAAAGAAGATCTGGTCATTGCCGAAATGCAGCGAAGGGTCCGCCACCACGGCGATCTCCAGGCGCCGGGTCAGAAACCGGATGCGCCGATCGATCTCGCGCAGACGCTTCTTGCCATAGATGTAGTCGCCATTCTCCGAACGGTCACCATTGCTGGCAGCCCAATGGACCACATCGACGATTTTTGGACGCTCGTTGTCGATCAGGTCCATCAATTCGGCGCGCAACCGGGTGTAGCCCGCCCCGGTGATGTAGTTCTTGCCACCACCGGGCAGCGGCGGCAGGCCCGCGTCGTCATCTTCCGGCGCGTCGTCCGATTCCTTGGTGAATGCCTTGCTCATGGGCTGAGAATGCGGCCATTTACCGCCGGATTGCATCTGTCAGTGAACAAACAAAAAAGCCCTGCGTCCTTTTGGGACACAGGGCTCTCATGTTTTTGGTGCGGCTGGCAGGAATTGAACCCACGACCCCTTGGTTCGTAGCCAAGTACTCTATCCAACTGAGCTACAGCCGCGAAGCCTCGAATTCTAGCACTAACCATTCGCGGTTTCTGCGGGAGTCGCCAGGATTTTTTTGTTTTCCACCCCGCCGGCCCCCTGGCCCCCTTCTCGAAGCTTCACCAGACGCTCGGTCTGGGCCAGCGACATCAGGTGGGCATAGACCGCCGGCAAGTACTGCTTGCGCCGGATTTCCAGGAACAACTCATCGGACAGATTGTTCAACCGCTCCTCGTTGAGAACATAACAACCCGCAATATCCTTCACGCCCGCACTCTCGCGCACCCGCAGGTTCAACGGCGTGAACATATTGTGTTCGGCCATGAACGCGCAAAACGCGTGGGTCGACAGCTCCATCTGCTGCAACTCGGACAGATAGCGCTTGACGTTGTCGATCACCTGGGTCGGCGTACCCGAGATGTCGAACAGCGCAGCCCCGTCGGTCTGGCTCACCAGACTGCTGGCCTCGTCGATACACACGATGAACTGGCCGTCGGCGCCACCAGGCACCAGCGTGAACGGATAGCGCCGGATCACCGCGGGAATGTAGGATGCCTGCCACTGGCCATTCGCATCGACAAACACGTTGGTGCCCGGCGTCAACCCCAACAAGACCACCGGCCGAAACTCGTCCTTGGCCTTGTCTTCGAGAAACACGATCGGATAAATCGCCGCCGCGCGGGTGAATTCCTGCAGCGTGACGTAGGCGATATGGAACTTCGATGCGAAGTCGAAGCTGGTGATTTCCTGAACGCGGGTCTGGGCGTGGGTGTCCTTGTTGACGGGAACTACCTTAATGAACACGATCGCCTCCTTATATGAAGCCAGATTGGGCGGAAATCACCAAAACGCCAAATCAGTTTACATCGCTGCGCCGTAGCCACGCCTCGGCTCCATTGCGCTCGATCTCGATGAATCGATCAGCCTACAGTCAGGCACCGTCGTCAGCTTCCCGTTCTGATGGCTGGTTGCTACGCATTTTGTGCCACAAATGCGGCAAAAGCAGCTTCGCAGGCATACGCTGCCGATGGTAGCGAATCAAGAGCGCCATGGCTGATAGTCGCTGGCCAAGGCCAGGCGATTGATCTGGCGGGGTAGGGCACAACGCGGCGTCCAACAGAGGCAGCAACCAGTATTGGCGCAGCAGCGATGGGGCGAGTTGCGACAAGGCAGCCCTTGTAGCATCGGGCACCGGGGTACACATCCAGGCACTGGCGAAGCGCACGCCAAGCTGCAGAGGTTCAACAAGTGACAGCTCAACAGCACGACTTACCAACATCGTCCAAAAGCGGCTACCCAATGCGTGGTGTCGCAAAAGCCCGTCCAGATCCACCACATCGCGAACCCTGTCACGGAGTTCGGAGTCAAGGAACAGGTGCGCTGCGCAGTGCAGGACTTGATCGACAGGGCTAAGAACATGCCACCCATCCACATCCACCATTTCCAGCTTGTCGATCAGGTGTCGGGCATCAACCGTGGTGCGGGCGACTGGCGGCAGAATGTTGTGATGCAGGTCCAGTTCCATGCCGAACAGCGCGTTGCGCATCGGCGGCGTCTCGTGACTCCACTCGTGGTAATAGCGCCTATCGTGCGCGTCGAGATCAATTTCTCGCCATCCCTGATCTTGCAATCGACGCTGGGCGTCAGGTATGTTGTGTCGAGGCACCAGGATGTCTAGATCCGACGGAAGTCGCCCGAGGGCTATTGGCAGACCCTGGGCAATATAAGCGCCTCCCTTGAGCAGCACCCGGGGGTAATCTGCGCCTTCGAACTGCTGTGCTACCTGGTGCATGGTCCACGTCATTGCCCTGACTCTCCAGCCAGACAGCATCGACTCGGCCAGAAGCTGCCTCTGCACCGGCTCGGGCATTCGTGGCGCCAGACCCGCGGCATTGATGCTCTGCGCCAATCGCCCCAGCAAGCGCAGCCGCCTGGCCAGTCGCACGACGTAGCTCCAGCGCTGCAGAGTCCATTCAAGCGTCTGCTCTGGCTGGTGAAGCGCCCCCAACCAATCCAGAACGCTCAAATCAGGCGCGGCTTTCATTTTTGGGCGTTCGCAACAACGAATGGCCAAGCTTGTTCAATGGCGCGAATCGCGTCATCCAGATCGCTGTATACGAGTTCCCAGGCCAGGCAGCGACGCACAATATTCAAAACCGCATCGAAACCTGCCTCGCCCAATAATTGGTAGTTGAACGCATTGAATGCAAGGGCAGAGAAGGCATTGTGTGCTGCAACCGGCTCCCATCGGGTAGGGCTATTCGCCTCCCACCGAGGCAAGATGACGGCTCCCGGCATGGCGGGCTCGGCTCTGCGCTGTACCGCATCGAGTTGCGCGGCCAGATGTGCGACCGTACCCTTGCGCGTCTTTGGAAATTCAGGACCGATTTCCGCCTCCGGCGCGAATCGACGAATCACGGCGATCGATTCGTTCTTCAGCGCAACGGGCTTGAGAACAGCCCGAAGATTCCCTGAGCGGAGGTCGAAAGCGCCAAACTCGTCCGACATTAGTCGCCAGCCTCTCAATGAGAGCGCGGCGCTCAACGTGCTTTTGCCCGACCCCGGCGTGGCCGGCAGTAGCAGCGCAAGACCATCGCGCTCCAGCGCGCCGGCATGAAACAGCAGCAAGTGATTGAGTCGATGGCCAATAAGCCAATTGCAGCCCCATTCCAGCAATGGAAGTGGCGAATCGGCAGGAAACGGCGCGAACACCACCCGGGCATCCGAACTGAATACCACTTGCCGCCGGATGAGTCGTCGCAAGCCACCAACCTCGTCCACGCGGGCGTGAATGTCTGCCCACGCACCTTCGTACTGAAATGGGAAATGCCGATAAACGGATTGAATCTGAGAAGCCAATGCCCTGGAGTTACCGTTCACGCACACGGTGGTGGCTCCCAGGCCAAACCAGAGCCCGTCCGACTGCAGTGCCTCTTGAATTCGGTGTATGTCGACTGCGGCAAGGCTGGCCGCATCGAATGTTGCAGTCAAGGCGACGGGCTCAAGAGTTGCGCGGACACTTGCTGAATCAGGCCGACCGACGCCAATGGAGCCCATGCCAGTTGAATGCGTGTCGCAAGTTCATTTGCATTGATTCCAGCATCTTCAGACAGCGCCAATGCCGCCTGGTTAGTGGTACCAACTCCGACCTCCAGCAACCACTCCAGTATGGCGGCGCTTTCGTCGTTCAATATTTGAGTTTCTCCACCCAGTGGACTGTAAGCAGCCCACATATCCCCAATGGCCTCCAAGCGAACGCCATCACTTACCCTGTAGTGCGGCTGCTTCGAGGTGCCAATCAGGTCATTGCTATCGAGGTCCAGCAAGACTGCGTGATGGCGTTGGTGCCTGTCGGCGAAGCTCCGCTGCTTTGGGCACTGGTGACGATGCCAACGATTCGGATCGGACTTGCCCCTCCGCCACCCGAATCAAAGCGCAGCGCCACGAGGTTATTGCCATCCGTCTGAAATAGATTGATATCGCTTGTCTGAAGGTTACCGTCGGACCATCTGATGACAGTCGTGGCAGAAGTGACACCCGGAATAGACACGGCAATTCCGAGCAGCGCGGCTATGCCGTTTATATCGGCAATCCGCACGAAGGGAACATTGTTGCTTATACGCTTGTACCGTTGAACCCGAACCCAAGTATCAGCAGCCGTGACGCTACTGACGGGGAGCGACTGATTGCTGCTTACAGCATTAGTGGCGCAGCGAAACTTGTTGGACGACGCTGCCAACGCACTGCCATTGTGAACCGCAAGCACGGCGGGCAGGGAAAACGCGCCTCGAACCAGCTTTCGCCTGGCGCTCACCTGTACTGTCGGTTCTTGAAGATTCTTGTTCACAAATCACCCCTTCGGTCTGTTGACCTGCCAATCACCTTGGCACTTCAAGCACATCATGTCGCCAGCGACAAATACCGCCTCCAATTTCCGCTAATCTGGCGCGGCTACCAGAGAGCTTACCACCCTCTGCGGAGTCAACGACGGACCAACTGGACAACTGCCGGAAGTCCGGCAGCTGGGCGTTTCATCGTTTAAAGCAACATTCAGGCCACCACCCGAGATCTCCATTAAGTCGTTGAAAAATATAGCCAACTCGAGTGCCGTGCACCGCCAATGTTAATGCACCGAACTAGAATGTAAGCTTTCCCGACGGCACCCGGCTTGCGCTGTATATGAGGGTGATCGCCTGACTTCACCCAATCCGACAATCAGTGCGATGTCAAGCGATCCAGCGATTTCTGAGTCTCCATTCCACCGGAATTTCACGCCCAAAGAGTGCACATAAAAATGCGACGCGCAAACACATATTTTGATTGGTAGGGCGTGTAGGACTTGAACCTACGACCAAAGGATTATGAGTCCTCTGCTCTAACCAACTGAGCTAACGCCCCAACCGAACCGGCGATTGTATAGGCGGCCTGCGCGGGCTTACTTCTGGTAATTGAGGGCGTTGGTCACCAGCCGCGACGTGATATCCACGATCTGGATCATGCGGTCGTAGGCCATGCGGGTGGGGCCGATGACGCCGAGGGTGCCGACGACCTGGCCGTCGACTTCATAGGGGGCACTGACGATGGACAGGTCTTCAAAGGGCACGACCTGGCTTTCGCCGCCGATGAAGATGCGCACGCCCTCGGCCTGGCCAGCCCCCTCGAGCAGGCGCATCAGCTGCGCCTTTTGCTCGAACAGTTCGAACGCACGCCGCAGCTGCCCCATGTCGCTGGAGAAGTCCGACAAGGCCAGCAGGTTGCGTTCGCCGGAGATGACGACTTCGTCGTCGTTGCGGGCCTCTTCTTCGTCGCTGTTGAGCGTCACCGCCGCCTGCATCAGCGTGGCGATCTCCGAGCGCAGCGATTCCACCTCCTGCTTGAGCCGCGCGCGCACTGTCTCGATGGCCATGCCGGCATAGTTGGAATTGAGGAAGTTCGCCGCCTCGATCAGTTCGGACTGGGAGTAATCTGTTTCGGTAAAGATGACCCGGTTCTGGACGTCGCCATTGGGCGACACGATGATGACCAGCAGGCGGCGCTCGGACAGGCGCAGAAACTCGATATGGCGAAACACCGAACTGCGCTTGGGCGCCACCACCACGCCCACGAACTGCGACAGGCTCGACAGCAGCGTAGCCGCCTTGTTCAGCACTTTCTGGGGTTGGTCTGGAGTCAGCACATGGCGCGGCAACTCGCCTTTTTGCACCGTCAGCATGGTGTCGACGAAAAGCCGATACCCACGCGCCGTAGGGATACGGCCCGCCGAGGTGTGCGGACTGGCGATCAGCCCCAGATCCTCCAGGTCGGACATCACGTTGCGGATGGTCGCCGGCGAGAGTTCCAACCCGGCCTGACGTGACAAGGTACGTGAACCCACCGGTTGCCCGTCAGCGATGTAACGCTCGACAAGGGCTTTCATCAGCAACTTGGCGCGATCATCCAGCATGCTGCCATTTTAGTGATGTAATTTGCCGATGAAGTCCCATTTCCGCCATGTTGCCCTTATTGGGAAATATCAGGCCGCAGGCTCCAGTTCGCCGGCACTGTCTTCGCGCCGTGCGCTGGAGGATATTGCCCATTTTCTGCACGCACAGGGCTGCGATGTCGCCTTCGAGGCCGCAACCGCGCGCAATATGGGCATCACGGGCCACGCGACACTGGACGTGCCAGGCATCGGCGCCCATTGCGACCTGGGCCTGGTGGTCGGCGGCGATGGCACCATGCTGGGCATCGGGCGACAACTGGCCAGCCACAACGTGCCGCTGATCGGCATCAACCAGGGCCGGCTTGGCTTCATCACCGATATTCCGCTCGACGGTTACGAGTCCATCCTGCTGCCGATGCTGGGCGGCGAATATGAAGAAGACCAGCGCAGCCTGATGCAGGCCCGCGTCATGCGCGACGGTCTGTGTGTTTTCGATGCGCTGGCCATGAACGACGTGGTCGTGAACCGGGGCGCCACCTCCGGCATGGTCGAACTGCGGGTGGAGGTGGACGGGCATTTTGTCGCCAACCAGCGCGCCGACGGCCTGATCATCGCCAGCCCCACCGGATCTACCGCCTATGCCTTGTCGGCGGGCGGCCCCTTGCTGCACCCATCGCTGCCGGGCTGGGTGCTGGTACCGATCGCTCCCCACACCCTGTCCAACCGCCCGATCGTGCTGGCGGACGCCTCCGAAATCGCCATCGAGGTCGTGGCGGGGCGTGATGCAAGCGCCAATTTCGACATGCAATCGCTGGCTTCGCTGCTGCATGGCGACCGCATCGTCGTCTCCCGCTCGGAGCACCACATGCATTTTCTCCATCCGCGCGGCTGGAGCTATTTCGACACCTTGCGACGCAAGCTGCACTGGAATGAAGGAGTCGCCTGATCGTGGCCCTCAGACGTATCGTCCTGCGCGACTTTGTCATCGTCAGCGAGCTCGAGCTTGACCTGTCCAGCGGTTTCACCGTCCTCACCGGCGAGACCGGCGCCGGCAAGTCCATCCTGATCGACGCACTGCAACTGGTCACGGGCGCCCGTGCCGATGCCGGAACCGTGCGCGAAGGCGCCAGCCGCACCGACGTCAGCGCAGAGTTCGATGCGCCGGCCCATCTGGGAGACTGGCTCGAACAGGCAGGGTTCGACCGCAACGAAACCCTGTTGCTGCGCCGCTCAGTCGACCTGCAGGGCAAGAGCCGGGGCTGGATCAACGGCAGCCCGGCCACCGCCACGCAGATGCGCGAAATCGGCGAGCAGCTGATCGACATCCATGGCCAGCACGCTTGGCAAAGCCTGACACGGGCCGAGTCCGTGCGCGATCTGCTGGATGCCTATGCCCGGCTCGACCTCAAGCCATTGACGGCCCTGTGGCAGCACTGGCGTGCGGCCCACAAGGCGCTGACCGATGCGCAGGCGGCCCAGGCCAACCTGCTGCGCGAGCGCGAACGCATCTCCTGGCAGATCGGCGAACTCGACAAGCTGTCGCCCGGCACCGACGAGTGGGACGAACTCAATACCGAGCATACCCGCCTGTCCCATGCGCAGAGCCTGCTGGACGCAGCCCGCAGCGCGATCGACGGCTTGCAGGATGCCGAACCCAACGCCGCCGACGCCTTGCAAGGCGCAGTGACCCAGTTGCGCCAGCAGGAGCAGCACGAACCCGCCTTCGCCGCGATGGCCGAGGAGCTCGAATCCAGCCTCGCGCAGCTCGAAGACGTGGTGCACAGCCTCAAGGCCTATCTGCGCAAGACCGAGCCCGATCCGCAGCGCCTGTCGCAACTCGATGAGCGCATGGCCTTGTGGATTTCGCTGGCCCGGCGCTACAAGCGCGCACCCGAAGACCTGGCGGGCCTGCTGGCGTCATGGCGCGACGAACTTGCCCGTCTCGACGCCGCCGCAGACATCGACAGCCTGCAACAGGCCGACCAGGCTGCCCACGCCGCCTATCTGCGCGAAGCCAAGGCCGTATCCAAGGCCCGCGCCAAGGCCGCACCGCTGCTGGCCAAGTCCATCACGCAGGCCATGCAGGGCCTGGGCATGGAGGGCGGTCGGTTCGAGGTCCAGCTGCAAGCCGCGGATCTGCCGATGCAGACCGGCATGGAAGACATCTCCTTCCTGGTCGCTGGCCATGCCGGGAGCACGCCACGGCCGGTCGCCAAGGTCGCGTCGGGCGGCGAACTCTCGCGCATGGCGCTGGCCATCGCGGTCACCACCAGCCAGCTGGGTACGGCGCAGACGCTGATTTTTGATGAGATCGACTCTGGCGTCGGCGGAGCTGTTGCACAGACGGTCGGGCGCCTGATGCGCCAGCTCGGCCGCGATCGGCAGGTACTGGCTGTCACCCACCTGCCCCAGGTGGCGGCATGCGCCGACCACCATCTCGTGGTGTCCAAGAAGCTGCAAGGCAAATCGACCCTGAGCGCCGTCGGGGTTGTGCAGGGCGAATCCCGGGTCGCCGAAATTGCCCGTATGCTCGGCGGAGAACATCTCCTGGAAACCACGGTGGCGCACGCCAAGGAAATGCTGCAGTCCTCGTAGCAAGACGCCACCGGAACGGCAACAACACGCTCTATGGAACTCGAACTCGTACTCATCACCGGCATGTCGGGATCGGGCAAGTCCGTTGCCCTGCATGCGGTCGAGGATGCAGGCTACTACAGCGTCGACAACCTGCCGCCCGAGTTGCTGCTGTCCTTCGTCAAGCTCCAGCAGGAGCGCGACAACAAGCGGGTGGCCATCGCCATGGACGTGCGCAGTGCAAAGTCCCTGCCACAGGTTCCCGAGAGATTGCGCGCGCTTGCAGCCATGGGCGTGGTGATCAAGTCGCTGTTTCTCGAGTCGACCACCGACACCCTGGTGCGTCGCTACTCCGAGTCGCGACGCAAGCATCCGCTTTCACAAACCAATGGCGATGCCGAGGGCAACAAAGACGAGCACCGTGCGCTGGTCGAGGCGATCGAACTCGAGCGCGAACTGCTTGCCGACCTGCGCGAACACGCCCATGTGATCGATACCAGCCTGATCCGGCCGTCGCAATTGCAGCGCTACGTGAAGTCCCTGATCCTGATCAAGGGCAGCCCTCTGACGCTGGTGTTCGAGTCGTTCGCCTTCAAGCGCGGCATTCCCGGCGACGCCGACTATGTCTTTGACGTCCGCATGCTGCCCAACCCGCATTACGAGCCCGAACTCAAGGCTCTGACGGGCAAGGATGACGCAGTCGTCGCGTTCTTTCAGCGCCACGACCAGGTGCACCAGATGCTGCTGCAGATCGCGCAATTCCTGGACCAGTGGCTGGATCCGCTGGCCAATGACAACCGCAGCTATGTCACCGTCGCCATCGGCTGCACCGGCGGCCAGCACCGCTCGGTCTACCTGGTCGAAGCGCTGACCAAATTGTTCGCGGACCGCTGGACCACACTGAGCCGGCATCGTGAACTCGACGCCACACCGGGGCGTTTCCCCGCCACCTCGTTCGGCTGGCCTCAGGCCTGAAGCAAGACCCGCACTGGCGCTGGCAGGCCCAGTTGCGGCCATTGGTCCTGGCCAAACCATTGGCCGCCTCCATCCGCAAGCACATCCGCAGGCAGTTCGATACGCACCGGATGCAGGTGCAGGTCCATGTGGGTCAGCACGTGCCTGAACGGCTGGACCTCCTCCAGCGCCGACCGGTACAGGGCCGGTACCTGCGCCACCAATGCTTCCGGGCTATCGAACCATGGCAGGCAGAAAAGGCCCGCCCAGACTCCGGGCACGGGTCGGCGTTGCAGCCAGACGGCGTTTTCCGGGTCGCGCGCCCACAACAGCCATACCGATCGGGACGTGCGCTTGAGCTTGCGCGAACGCACCGGAAAATCCTGCGGCGAACCCCGCTGCAAGGCGGCGCAGTCGCCGTGCACCGGACAGTCGCCGCACCGGGGCTGGCGGGGCAGGCAAATGGTGGCGCCCAGATCCATCATGCCCTGGGTATAGACCGGCATGGTCTGCACAAGGCTATTGCGCGGCAGCAGTTCCTGTGCCAGTTCCCACAAGCGGTTCTGGTTTGCCTGTTGCACCAGATCGCCCTCAAAGGCCAGATAGCGTGCCAGTACGCGCCGCACGTTGGCGTCCATGATTGCCACGCGTTCGCCGAAACACAGCGAGGCAATGGCCGCAGCGGTGGAGCGACCGATCCCTGGCAAGCGGACCAGTTCGTCGGCTCGCGCTGGAAAGACGCCGCCCCACTGCTCCACCACCGCGATCGCACAGCGGTGCAGATTGCGCGCCCGGCTGTAGTAGCCCAGGCCGCTCCACAGGCCCATGACAGCGTCGAGTGGCGCCGCGGCCAGGGCGCGAACATCAGGGAACTTTGCCAGGAAACGGTGAAAGTAGTCGACGACGGTCGCCACCTGCGTCTGCTGCAGCATGACCTCCGACAGCCACACCCGGTAGGGGTCTCGGGTGTTCTGCCAGGGCAGATCATGGCGCCCATGCAACTTTTGCCACGCCACGACCCGGCTGGCAAACACCGGCTTGCCGGCGCTCAAGTGGCAGCGGTCTCGGCTGCCGCCACGCTGCGCGGCTCGGCCGGCCTGGTAGCGCGCACCTTGATCAGGTAGTTGGTCAGCTCACCCAGCTTGGTCTCGAGTTCGGTCATGGCATGTTCCTGGGCCTCGATCTCGCCGATGCGGTCGGCCAGCCCTCCGGCGGCCTGCTGGATCCGATCGATGGCTTCGATGCGGCGTGCGAAATTGCGACGGCGCTCGCGCAGTTGCGCATCGAGCTGGGCTGCCGCCGTCTTGCTCCACAACTCCACCTCGCCCAGCGCGGTTTCATTGATCGTGCGCAAGCGGGTTGCCAGCGCCCGCACCAGCTTGTCGGCGAAGTCGGCCTGGGCCAGCCGGAAGGTGTTGGCGACTCCGAGATATTGCAGGTGTCCGCGCTCGACGCTGTCCAGATCCTGGATGAAGGATTCGAGCTGCGGCTCCACCGGCGCCTGCAAGGAAAAGCCATGTTCACCGTTGAGCTGGCGGAAAGTCGCTGCCAGCATGGACTGGATCTCCTTGCACAGGGCCTGCGCTCGGCGGATCACCGCGCGCAAGCGCTCGAAGGTCTCGCTGTAGGCCTTCTTGACTCCGAACTTCAGCCCCTTCTGGCGCAAGGCGGCATTGAGTTGCGCCATCTCGGTCTTCAGCGCGGTCGCGCTCAGACTGTCGAACACATCGCGCAGCAGCTTGAGGTGCACCGAGCGCACGGCGTGGATCTTCGCGCCACTGAGGTCGAATTCCGACTGCTCTTGCGCAATGCGACCCCGCATATGCTTGATGACCGATGCGTTCTTGCCTTGCAGGCCCTTGAGCTCCATCAACTGCTCGGCCAGGTCCCGTCGACGGATGTTGATGACACGCCCGGTCTCCTGGCGCAGGCTGGTGATGCCGGTTGCGACGGCAGAGCCCAGTATCTTCTGGCGCTGTCCCATGATGCCATGGGCCAGCGCATCCTCGAGCTTGGGCAGGCAGCTGGCCGCAAGCAATTCGGCGTCGTCGGTGACTTTGGCGACCAGACCCTTGTGGGCGGAGATCGGAATCACCTGGCTTTTCGAGATGCCCAGGATGTCGGCCGTCGATGCCTGTTGCCGGTCGATCTGTGCCTGTATCTGCGCGGGCGAACTCAGCGCATCCCACAAGGTGTCGATCTTGTTGAGCACCACCAGACGCAGATCGGAGCCTTCGGTATCGACCACCAGATGCTCGCGCCAGATCGTCATGTCCGACTTGGTGACACCCGTGTCCGCACCCAGAATGAACACCACGGCCTGCGCCTGCGGCAGCAGACTGACCGTCAGCTCGGGCTCGGCGCCGATCGCATTGAGCCCCGGGGTGTCGAGAATGACCAGCCCCTGCTTGAGCAAGGGGTGGGCAATATTGATCAGGGCGTGGCGCCATTTCGGCACCTCGACCATGCCCTGTGCGTCGACAACGGGATTGTCTTCGGGCTCCTGGCTGTGCCAGAAGCCGAGCGCCTGCGCCTCGTCGCGGGTGACATGGCGCGTTTCGGCCACCATTTCCATGGCCGCGGCCAGTTGCTGCGGGTCGTTGACGTCCAGATCGACACGGGTCCACTTCTCGGGGACCATGCGCCATTCCATCAAGGCCTGGGGTTGCAAGCGGGTTTCGACGGGCAACAGGCGCAGACAGGGCGGGACATCGGCGTCGTAACCCATCTCGGTCGGACACATGGTCGTGCGTCCGGCACTCGCCGGCATGATGCGTCGGCCATAACCCGCAAAGAAGATGGCGTTGATCAGCTCGGACTTGCCGCGCGAAAACTCGCCGACAAAAGCCACCATGACCTTGTCCGCACGTACCTGCATTTCGAGCCGGCGCAAGCGCTCCTCGACGCCTGCATCGAGCAGATCATGGTCTTTCATCCACTCGGCCAGCAGCTTCAGGCGTAGCCCGAACTCCCGACGCCAAGCGCCATGCTGGTCAAACTGCTCGTTGAAAGATGTAACCAAGGTATCCCCCTGTGCCTTTCAATATAGCATCGCGCGGCCCCAATCCGCTCATTTTCGCTGGCAACTTTGGCAGAAAAACGTCGAGCGCTGCCCCTGGCGAATCTGTGAGATCGGTGTTCCGCAAATACTGCACGGCTGGCCGGCACGGCCGTACACCGCCGCCTCCAGCTGGAAATGCCCGCTTTCCCCCATCGCGCTGGAGAAATCGCGCAAGGTGGTTCCGCCTTGTTCCACGGCGCGCGACAGCACCTCCCGGATGCTCTGGTGCAAGCGGGCCGCGCGCGCCACACTCAGCCGCTGGGCACGCACCGTCGGCCGTATGCCGGCCCGGAACAAGGCTTCGCACGCATAGATATTGCCGACGCCCACCACCAGATCGCCGCTGAGCAGCACCTGCTTGATGGCACTGCGGCGCAGCTTGAGGCCCCGGCTGAACGGGGCGAGCGCGAATTGCTCGGTCAGTGGCTCCATGCCCAGGCGGCCCAGCAACTTGACGGCAACAGCCGACTGCTCCGACTCCGCGAACACGACGGCGCCGAACCGCCGCGGATCGTGCAGGCGCAAATGCCCCTGGCTGGTCAAAAGCTCAAAATGGTCATGCGGCCCGCGCGGCGGCAATTCCGCGGCGAAAACCAGGCTTCCCGACATGCCCAGGTGAATCAGCAGCAGGCCCCGATCCAGATCGAGCAACAGATATTTACCGCGCCGGCGCACCGCATGCACCTTCTGGCCGACCAGACTGGAAAGCCCGCAGCCCAAGGGCCAGCGCAAGGGCTTGCCGAGCCAGACGGCTTGGATTTCGCCCCCCGCAATGCGGTCGGAAAAGCTCCGGCGGGTGACTTCGACTTCCGGCAATTCAGGCATGGGCTTTTGTTGCGTTGGCGCGGCGGGAAGCGGCACCTTGGATTATTATGGATCGATGATTCGAACCCTCCGCCGCACCGCTGTCACGGTGCTCGTAGCCGCATTGTGCGTGAACATCACCTGGGCCCAGGAAAAGCCGGATTCGGCCGATCCGGTGGTCAACTCCGCACTCGACGGCGAGCTGTTCTACCAGCTGGTGCTGGGCGAGCTCAACGCCATCGGAGGTGAACCCGGCGTCGGCTTTTCCATTCTGCTCGATGCCGCCCGCAAGACTGGCGATCCGCGCCTTTTCAAGCGTGCGACCGACATTGCGCTGCGCAGCCGTTCCGGCGAGTCGGCCCTGCAGGCCGCCCGCGCATGGCGAACGGCGCTGCCGCAGTCGCGCGAGGCCAACCGCTACCTGCTGCAGATCCTGATCGGCCTGAACCGCCTGTCCGAGACGCTGGATCCGCTCAAGCGGGACCTGGCGCTGGCACCCTTGCCGGAGCAGGCGGCAAGCATCAACAACATGCCGGTGTACTACGCCCGTTCGAGCGACAAGAAAGAGGCCGCGGCGATCATCGAGAAGGCCCTGAGCGAACACCTGGACAGTGCCCAACTGGGTCCGTCGGCATGGACATCGATCGGACGCATGCGGGCCGAAGCCAAGAACATGGACGGCGCACTGGACGCCGCCCGGCGCGGTCAGGCCCTCGACGTGCATGCAGATGGGCCAGCCATCCTGGCGCTGAGCCTTTTTTCCGCGGGTGAGGCACAGGCCGAGCCGCTGGTCTTGCAGTATCTCGCGGGTGAAAGCCGATTCGAGGTCCGCATGGACTATGCCGCAGCCCTGTTGGGCAAGCAGCGCTATGCGGAGTCTGCGGTGCAACTGGGCATCGTGACCCGAGACAAGCCGGATTTCGCGCAGGCCTGGCTGGTAAAGGGTACGTTGGAGCAGCAGAACCGCCAATGGGAACAGGCCGAGGCGTCATTGCTTCGCTTCGTGGACCTGCGCACGGCGGACAAGACAGCGCAGGACGACGCAGCCGAGCCGGACCAGGCCTTGACACAGGCCTATCTTCGGCTGTCGGAGATCGCGGAGCACAAAAAAGACCTTGCAGGTGCCCGCGCCTGGCTGGAACGGATCGACAACCCCGATCAGATGATCAGCGTGCAGATGCGCCGGGCCTCCTTGCTGGCGCGTCAGGGGAAACTGGACGAGGCCCGCGCGCTGATCCAGGGGCTGCCGATCCGCGCGCCTGAAGATGCGCGGATGAAGATCAGCGCAGAGGTTCAGATCCTGCGCGACAACAAGCAGTACCAGGCGGCCTATGACGTGCTCGTGCAGGCGCTGGCCGACAACCCGAAGGATCTGGACTTCCAATATGACCAGGCCATGATGGCCGAGAAGCTCGGGCGGCTCGACGAAATGGAGCGCCTGTTGCGC
This sequence comes from Rhodoferax sp., assembly GCA_024235935.1. GTDB lineage: Bacteria > Pseudomonadota > Gammaproteobacteria > Burkholderiales > Burkholderiaceae_C > CAISIP01. Next base: position 139,545 of record JACKLL010000004.1, read on the forward strand.
CAGGCCATCGCGATCAAGCCCGATTACCACCATGCCTACAACGCCTTGGGCTATTCGCTGGCCGATCGCAACGTTCGCCTGCCCGAGGCGCGCAGGCTGATCGTCAAGGCGTTGGAATACGCACCCAATGATCCGTTCATCTCCGACAGCCTGGCCTGGGTCGAATTTCGCAGCGGCAACCATGCCAAGGCGCTGAGCATCCTGCAAAAGGCCTACCAGGACAAACCTGATGCGGAAATCGCCGCCCATCTGGGCGAAGTGCTTTGGACCATGAACCAGCGCGAGCAGGCCAAGACCATATGGCGCGAAGGACTCGGCCTGAACGCCGAGAACGAGACGCTGCTCGAAACGCTGAAGCGGCTGCGCGTGTCCTTGTGAAGCACGTCGGGCGAAGGCAACTGCTGTCGTTGGGCTCGGCGCTGCTGCTGGCGGCCTGTGCCCAGTCCCCACAGCGACTGGCGGTGCCGCCGGGGCAGCGCACCAGCTGGAACGGCCGCATGTCGCTGCGGGTGGACTCCGACCCCGTGCAATCGATGACGGCCGGATTCGATCTGCGAGGCAGTGCGCGCCAGGGTGAACTTGCGCTGTACACCCCGCTGGGTTCCACGCTGGCCCGCCTGGTCTGGGCACCTGGCGAGGCCGAAATGCAATGGAATGGCCAGCGACGCAGCTTCGAATCGATGGCGGCGTTGACACAGCAGGCCACCGGCACCGCACTGCCGATGGACGGCCTGTTTCTGTGGCTGGCCGGTGAGCCGGCCCACGTCCCTGGCTGGTCGGCCGACTTGCGCGACCTGGCCGATGGCAAGCTGGTCGCGCGACGATCAGACCCGCTTCCCGCTGTGGAGATGCGCCTGGTCTTCGAATGACCGCCATCACCGACGACACACGATGATGAAGTCCCTGTACGACGTGCCGGCACCGGCCAAGCTCAACCTGTTTCTGCACATCACCGGCCGTAGGCCGGACGGATACCACCTGCTCGAATCCGCCATGGTGCTGATCGACTGGTGCGACACCTTGCATTTCGAGCACCGTGCCGACGGCAGCATCAGCCGTGAAGACCTCGGCACACCGCTGCCGGCAGACGACCTGATCGTGCGGGCAGCGCGGGCCTTGCAGCGCGCCACCGGCACCACGCAAGGCGCGCACATCCTGGTCGACAAACGCATCCCGTCGCAGGCCGGCATGGGCGGCGGGTCGTCCGACGCCGCCAGTACGCTGCTGGCCTTGCACCGGCTCTGGAAGCTGGATCTGCCCTTGGCTGCATTGGCGGCGATCGGCCTGCAGCTGGGGGCCGACGTGCCGTTTTTTTTATCGGGAGGCAATGCCTGGGTCGCAGGAATTGGTGAGAAAATGTCGCCGCTGGAAGTCGAGACAGGTCTGTTTGTTGTTGTAAAACCGCCAGATGGCCTCGACACCCGGTTGATTTTTTCGGATCCGTCTTTAAAAAGAGACTCTGATACGGCTATACTTGCAGGCTTTGCTGCAAACCCCCAGGGTTTTGGGAACAACGACATGCAGGTCGTGGCCCAGAAACATTGCCCGGGAGTTTCGCAAGCCCTGGAGTGGCTGGCAGCGCAGGGTCTGAATGGCAGAATGACGGGTTCAGGCAGTGCGGTTTTTGCCTGGGCTCCGGCAGAAGTGGCATTGAATGCAGCCCCGGCTGGATTTGAGGTCCGTCGGTGCAGGGGTTTGCAGGCGCATCCTTTGAGAGGTTGGGCCAGAGTTTGACGGTGGATGGCATAGCGCCATCAACCTGTGTAGGGGAGTCGCCAAGTTGGTTAAGGCACTGGATTTTGATTCCAGCATGCGAAGGTTCGAATCCTTCCTCCCCTGCCAAATTTGATGTTCGTGCCGGAGGCTTCGTCGCCGGCAAAAATCCTAACCCGACCGCCGAGAATCCCATGCAGGCCGCGCAACCCCCAGATTTCATGGTTTTTACCGGCAATGCGAATCCGCTCATGGCGGCCGACATTGCAAGCCATCTTGGAATTGCGCTCGGCGCCGCCAAGGTCGGTCGATTCTCCGACGGTGAAGTCACCGTCGAGATCAATCAGAACGTCCGAGCCCGCGACGTTTTCGTGGTGCAGAGCACGTGTGCACCGACCAACGAAAACCTGATGGAACTGCTGATCATGGTCGATGCGCTCAAGCGCGCGTCCGCCGAACGCATCAGTGCCGTCATTCCCTACTTCGGCTACGCACGCCAGGACCGTCGCCCCCGCTCCACGCGCGTGCCAATCACGGCCAAGGTCGTGGCCAACATGCTGCAGACCGTCGGCGTGCAACGGGTTCTGACCATGGACCTGCATGCCGACCAGATCCAGGGCTTCTTCGACATTCCGGTCGACAACATCTACGCCTCGCCGGTCCTGCTCGGCGACCTGCGCCAGCGCGACTACCACGATCTCATCGTGGTCTCGCCTGACGTCGGCGGCGTTGTGCGTGCCCGTGCGCTGGCCAAGCAGCTCGGCTGCGACCTGGCCATCATCGACAAGCGCCGGCCCAAGGCCAACGTCAGCGAAGTGATGCATGTGATCGGCGAAATCGAAGGCCGCAACTGCGTCATCATGGACGACATGATCGACACTGCCGGCACGCTGGTGAAGGCGGCCGAGGTGCTCAAGGAACGCGGCGCCAAGAAGGTCTACGCCTATTGCACGCACCCTATTTTTTCCGGCCCTGCCATCGAGCGCATCTCGCAGGGAACCGCCCTGGACGAAGTGGTCGTCACCGACACCATTCCGCTCAACAACGCGGCCCAGGCCTGCCGGAAGATCCGCCAGTTGACCGTGGCTCCGCTGATCGCCGAGACGATCCAGCGTATTGCCAAGGGCGACTCGGTGATGAGTTTGTTCTCGGACCAGGACAACCTCTTCTAGAGGTAGTCCTGGCCGGGGCATTGGTGGCCGACCTGCCGATATGCGGCGGGCCGGCTTTTTTAACAGGAGTCACACTGGTCGCGGTGGACTCCAGATGGAGTGAATCATGAAATTTGTCGCTTTTGAGCGCGCCAAGCAGGGCACGGGTGCGAGCCGCCGTCTCCGCATCACCGGTCGTACACCGGGCATCGTCTACGGTGGCGAAAACGGCCAACCCCAACTGATCGAACTGGACCACAACGCGTTGTTCCATGCCATCAAGAAGGAAGCTTTCCACTCGTCGATTCTCGACATGGAAGTGGATGGCAAGACGCACAAGGTCCTGTTGCGTGACCTGCAGATGCACCCGTTCAAGCCGCTGGTGCTGCACGTCGATTTCCAGCGTGTCGATGCCAAGACCCGCATGCACATGAAGGTGCCATTGCACTATGTGGGCCAGGAAGAATCGGACGCCGTCAAGGTCGACCACTGCCTGGTCAACCACGTCATGACCGAGCTGGACGTTTCCTGCCTGCCGGCCAATCTGCCCGAGTTCATCGAGGTCAATCTGTCCGGCCTGGTCAAGGGCAAGTCCCTGCACCTGAAAGACATCACGCTGCCGCGCGGTGTTGCCTCCGCCAAGGGTGGCAAGGACAATCCGGTTCTGGTGTCGGTCGTGATGCCGGCAGCTGAAGCTTCCGAAGCCAACGCAGAGGCCGCTGCCGCTGCCGCGCCCGCGGACGCCAAGGCTGGCAAGGCCGCTCCCGCTGCCAAGGCTGCACCGGCTGCCAAGGCTGCACCGGCTGCCAAGAAGTAAAGCGCACCTGCTGCTTTGCAACAACGGCCCACCTCGGTGGGCCGTTTGTTTTGGCGCCGCAAATTCAGCATCGATAATTTGACCCCATGATCAAGCTGTTTGTTGGCCTGGGCAATCCCGGGCCCGAATACGAAGACACCCGCCACAACGCCGGCTTCTGGTGGATCGACGCACTTGCCGACACGCTGGGCGTGCGCCTCGCATACGACAAGGCCTGGCAAGGCCAGTGTGTGCGTACCACGCTGCAGGGACAGGTCGTCTGGCTGCTCAAGCCACAGACCTTCATGAACCTGTCCGGCCGCTCGGTGGCACCCCTGGCACGCTTCTTCAAGATCACGCCGCAGGAAATCCTGGTGGCGCACGACGAACTGGACATCGTTCCCGGCCAGGTCAAGCTCAAGCGCGGCGGCAGTCACGCCGGACACAACGGCCTGCGCGACATCCATGACCAGCTCGGCACCGACGACTACTGGCGACTGCGCCTGGGCATCGGCCATCCCGGCGTCAAATCGGAGGTTGTCAACTGGGTGCTGAAAAAGCCCCGCCTCGAGGACCGACAAGCCATCGACATGTGCATCGAGCGCTCCCTCAAGGCCGTGCCCCTCCTGCAAAGTGGGGAGGTTGCCAAGGCCACGATGTTGCTGCACACCCGCAGTGCACCGGAGAATCCACCGGGCAAACCGACGTAAGGCGTTTGCGCCGGGCAGGCGCAACCCTGGTGTCGGGATCTGAACCGCCATCGGAGCCCCTGCACCATGCCTCGCCTGCATCTGCTGTCCCGTGCCCTCGCCCCCTTGCTGTGCTGTCTGTGGACAGCGGCCGCAAGCGCACAACAGACCATCTACCGGTGCGGCAATACCTATAGCCAGACGCCGTGCGGCGGCGGGCACACCCTCACGATCGACGACAGCCGCACCGCGCAGCAGAAGTCCCAGACCGATGCGGCGACGGTACAGACCCGCCAACTGGCATTTCAGCTGGAGCGCGAACGTGTGGCCCAGGAAAAAGCCGCCATGGTCACCGGACCACAGCACAGCGCTGGCCACGGTAAAGACAAGGCCAGGCCAGCCGAGCGGCTGGCAGCGCCATCAGGTCCCGCCGGCGCGAAAAGCAGGACACGCACCCGTCCCAAGAAGAGCGGCACGGAACTCGAAGTGTTTGCCGCACCGGTCACAGTCGACAAAAAAAGCCTGACAGGCACGGGCACCGCCAAGGGCCGATGACAGCACCAGGCCCCGCGCTTACCCTGCGGGTCGGATTGCGGCAAGCAATGCCGCCGTCACATCAAGATCGACGAAGCCACGCGTTCAATCACCGACAACGGAGCCGCCGGCTGCCTGCAGACGCCTGAATTTGGCCCACAGGGTTTCCTTGTCTTCGACGAAATCCGGATGCACGGGAATACATGCGACGGGGCACACCTGAACGCATTGCGGCTCGTCGAAATGGCCCACACATTCTGTACACTTGTGCGGGTCGATTTCATAAATCTCCAGCCCGAGAAAGATCGCCTCATTCGGGCACTCGGGCTCACACACATCACAGTTGATGCATTCGTCGGTAATGATCAGAGACATTGAGAACCAGGCCGTTGATTGCATGCAGGCGCCCCGGGCGGGCTCCTTCCCGTTGATTATCCGCTCGCGCGAATGCCCCCGCGCCTAGCCCTCATTGGCCGGAGGGACAAGCGGTCCCGGGCCGGCCGCCCCCTCTGCGCCTGATCGAGCACCATGGGACCGTTTCTCTTCAAGCGCATCCTGACGCTGATCGCCACACTCATCGGCGCGTCCATCGTGGTCTTCCTGGTGCTCGAGATCCTGCCAGGCAATGCCGCGGAAATCATGATGGGGCCCGATGCCTCTCCCGATGCCGTACAGGCACTGGCCATCCAGCTGGGCCTGGATCAACCGGCATGGGAGCGTTACTGGCACTGGGTCGCAGGCATGCTCACCGGCAATCTGGGCAACAGCTATGCCTACAGCTCCCCGGTTTCCGAGTTGCTGCTGGAGCGGCTCTCGCTGACCATCCCACTGGCCATCATGGCCATGTGCCTGACCACGGTGCTGGCCCTGGTCGTCGGCATCTACGCCGCGGCCAACCACAACCGCATCGGCGACGTCGGCCTCATGGGCATGACGCAGGTCGGCATCGCGATCCCGAATTTCTGGTTCGCGATCCTGCTGATCCTGTTCTTCTCGGTCAAGCTGCAATGGTTCTCGGCCGGCGGCTTTCCGGGCTGGGAAGAAGGCGTGTGGCCCGGCCTGCAGTCGCTGCTGCTTCCGGCACTTTCGCTGGCCGTCGTGCAATCGGCGATCCTGGCCCGCATCACCCGATCGGCCGTGCTGGAAGTGATGCGCGAAGACTATGTGCGAACGGCACGGGCCAAAGGCCTGTCGCAACGTGCCACGTTGTGGGGCCATGTGCTGCGCAACGCGATGATCCCGGTCATCACGGTCATGGGCCTGCAGGCCGCCGAACTGCTGGCGGGAACCATCGTCGTGGAAAACGTGTTCTACCTGCCCGGTCTGGGGCGGCTGATTTTCCAGTCGATCTCCAACCGCGACCTGATCGTGGTGCGCAACTGCGTGATGTTCCTGGCTGCCATGGTGGTCGTGGTCAACTTCGTCGTCGACATCCTGTACGCCGTGATCGATCCCCGTGTGAAGGCGAGCGACATATGATCCGTCCGCTCGCAATCCGCGCCATGGAGGCCCGCCTGTGAGCGCCGTCCCGGCAATCCCGCAGGCCGCCGTCGGCCTGCCATTGTGGCGCCGTGCGCTGCAGCACCGCAGCTTTGTCTTCGGTGGTGTGCTCAGCGTGCTGCTGGTGTTCGCAGCGCTGCTGTCGATGTTCTGGACGCCCTGGTCACCGTACGAGATGAACCTGCCCGACAAGTTGCAGGCCCCCACCGCACAACACTGGCTGGGCACCGATGCTTTCGGCCGCGACGTGGCCTCGCTGCTGCTGGTGGGCGCGCGCAACTCGATCCTGGTGGGCGTGATCGCCGTCGGCATCGGGCTGCTGCTGGGTACGGCCCTGGGCCTGATCGCGGCTGCCAGGCGTGGCTGGGTGGAAGAGCTGATCATGCGGCTGTCGGATTTCACATTCGCGTTTCCAGCCATCCTGTCGGCCATCATGATGACGGCGGTCTTTGGCGCCGGCATCGTGAACTCCATCATCGCGATCGGCATCTTCAACATTCCCACGTTCGCGCGCATCACGCGCGCGTCTGCCAATGCGATCTGGTCGCGCGAGTTCGTGCTCGCCGCCCGGGCCTGCGGCAAGGGACCGTGGCGCATCACCTTCGACCATGTGCTGCCCAACATCCTGTCGGTGTTGACGGTGCAGGTCACGATCCGCTTTGCCATCGCCATCCTGGCCGAAGCTGCGCTGTCCTACCTCGGCCTGGGTACACAACCCCCGCAGCCCTCATGGGGCCGCATGCTGGCCGAGGCACAGACCCTGCTGTTCCAGGCGCCGCTGCTGGCGGTATTCCCCGGCGTGACGATTGCGCTGGCGGTGCTCGGTCTGAACCTGCTGGGCGACGGCCTGCGCGACCTGATGGACCCCCGACTTGCGCGCAAGCGATAGACGATGCTGGAAATCAAGCACCTCAGCGTACAACTGCAAACCCAGCGCGGTCCGGCCTTTGCCATCCGCGACGTCGGATTCACCCTGCAACGCGGCGACACCGTCGGCCTTGTCGGCGAGTCCGGCTGCGGCAAGTCCATCACCGCCATGGCCCTGATGGGTCTGCTGCCCGAGAGCGCCAAGGTCACCGGCAGTATTCGCCTGGACGGCCAGGAACTGGTGGGCCAGAGTGACGCCGTGCTGCGCCGCTTGCGCGGCAACCGCATCGGCATGATCTTCCAGGAACCGATGACGGCGCTCAACCCGGTGCACACCATTGGTCACCAGGTGGCCGAACCGATGCGCCTGCACCGGGGCCTGGGCCGCGAACAGGCCCGGTCGCAGACCATCACGCTGCTGGAGCGGGTCGGCATCCCCAGTGCCGCCGCGCGCGTAGACGCCTACCCGCACCAGTTCTCGGGCGGTCAGCGCCAGCGCATCACGATCGCGATGGCCCTGGCCTGTGAGCCCGACATCCTGATCGCCGACGAGCCCACGACAGCACTCGATGTGACCATACAGGGTCAAATTCTGGACCTGATCCACGACCTCGTGCAGGAGCGTTCGATGGCCCTGCTGCTGATCTCGCACGATCTGGGCGTGATTGCGCAGAACGTCGATCGCATGATGGTCATGTACGGTGGCAGCGTCATCGAAAGTGGGTCTACCTCCCGTGTATTCGGCCACATGGCCCATCCCTACACCCGCGGTCTTTTCGGTGCCCGCCCACGGCTGGGTGCACCTTCCGGCACCCGGCTGACCACCATCGACGGCTCGGTGCCCGAGCTGGTCGACCTGCCCGCCGGCTGTGCGTTCTCCGATCGCTGCGCGTGGGCCCAGGCCGCATGTGTCACCACACGACCGGCACCGGTCGCGCTCGAACCCGGCCATGATGCCAGCTGCCTGCGGCTGGACGCCGTGCTCGCGGGAGACCCGTCATGACACCCGCAAGCAGCCCCGCAGCCCACAACCCCGCGGCGCAGGCAGCCGATGCCCCGCTGCTGGTCGTCGACCAGGTCACGCGTACCTACCAGCTGCCACGCGAGAAGCTTTGGAGCCAGCCACCCCAGGTACATGCCTTGCAGGGTGTCAGCTTCCAGATGCAGGCCGGGCGCAGCATGGGCATCGTCGGCGAATCCGGCTCCGGCAAGTCCACGCTGGCGCGCCTGGTGATGGCCCTGGAGGCACCGACCAGCGGAAGTGTGTCCATCCTCGGCCGGGACATGGCCACGCTCGACGCACTGGCGCTGCGCCACGCGCGCCGCGACTTCCAGATGGTGTTCCAGGACCCGTACGGCTCGCTCGATCCGCGCCAGACCGTGCACCGCATCGTCACCGAACCGCTGCAGGCGCAGGGCGACGTCCCGGCCGCACAGCAGACACAGCAGGCGCGGGAAGTGTTGCTGTCGGTCGGCCTGCGCGCGACGGACCTCGAAAAATACCCGCATGAGTTCTCCGGTGGCCAGCGCCAGCGCATCGCCATTGCCCGCGCCCTGATCACTCGCCCGCGCCTGATCGTGGCGGACGAACCCGTCAGTGCACTCGACGTGTCGGTGCAGGCCCAGGTGCTCAACCTGATGCAGGACCTGCAGGCGCAGTTCGATGTCACCTATCTGCTGATCAGCCATGACCTGGCCGTCGTCGACCATCTGTGTGCCGATGTGGCCGTGATCTTCCAGGGGCGCATCGTCGAACAGGGGGCTCCGCAGACGCTGTTTCGCCAGGCCGCGCATCCGTACACCCAGGCCCTGCTGGACGCAGTGCCCCGCATGGAGCCGCGCCGCAGTGGCGACCCGCGCCGACGCACACAGCAGGTCGAACCACGGGTGCAGTTGCCCGCAGCATGCCCCTATGCGCATCGCTGCCCCCGCGCACAGGCAATCTGCGACAGCCAGCGGCCGGAACTGACGCCATTGGCCGATACCGGACATCGGGTGGCCTGCCATTTCCCGCAAACCCAAGCAGCGACCGAAACCGTGCCCGACTCAGGTGCAGGCGCCAAAGCCTGATACCGCGCATGAAATCAGCCCGCTGAAAATGCTATCGTGCGCTTCTGTCGAGCTGATAAATTCCCGAATCGAAGAATGTCATTGAAAGGAAATCTGATCATGGTCAATCGCCGTTCCGTACTCGCCTCAGCCGCGGCCTCCGCCGCGCTGACCAGTGTTCCTTTTGCTGCTCAGGCGCAATCCAGGAAGTCCACCCTGGTGGTGGGCATGGCACTCGAGCCAGCGCCCGGACTGGACCCGACCGGCGGTGCCGCTGCTGCGATTGGCGAGATCGCGCTGTACAACATTTTCGAGACACTGACCAAGATCAACCAGGACGGCACCGTGTCGCCGCTGCTGGCCGAGAGCTGGGAAGTCTCGCCCGACCTCAAGACCTACACCTTCCGCCTGCGCAAGGGCGTCAAGTTCCACAACGGCGAGCCGTTCAATGCGAATGCGGTCAAGTTCTCGTTCGAGCGGGCTGCGGCCGAGAAGAGCGTCAACAAGGACAAGCGCACATTCGCCAAGATGGAGCGCGTGGCCGCCATCGATGACCACACGGTCGTGATCCTGAACCGCGAACTCGACCCCGAGTTCCTGTTTCTGATGGGCCAGGGCACGGCGGTCATCGTCGAGCCCAAGAGTGCCGACACCAACGGCACCAAGCCGGTGGGCACCGGCCCGTTCGAACTCGAGGCCTGGAACAAGGGCTCTTCGGTGGTGCTGAAGAAATGGGCGGGCTACCGCAACGCCGCTGCGATCAAGCTGAACAAGGTGACCTTCCGCTTCATCAGCGATCCGGCCGCCCAGGTCGCCGCCTTGCTGGCAGGCGACATCGACGCATTCCCTCGCGTGACACCGCGCGCCGTGCCGCAGTTCAAGACCAATGGGCGCTTCCAGGTCTTGGTGGGCGGTTCACGTGCCAAGACCATCCTGGCCATCAACAACAAGAAGAAGCCGCTGGACGATGTCCGTGTCCGCAAGGCCATCCTGGCCGCGATCGACCGCAAGGCGGTGGTCGAGGGCGCCGGCGACGGATTCGGTGTGCCGATCGGAAGCCATTACGTGCCGGGCGCACTGGGCTTCGTCGACACCACCGGCATCAACCCGTTCAACATCGACAAGGCCAAGGCCTTGCTGGCCGAAGCCGGCATCAAGACGCCGCTGGAGCTTTCGCTCAAGCTGCCACCACCACCGTACGCTCGCCAGGGTGGCGAGGTGATTGCCGCGCAGCTGGCCAAAATCGGCATCGTTGCCAAGATCGAAAACGTCGAATGGGCCCAGTGGCTCAGCGGCGTGTATGGCAGCAAGAACTACGACCTGACCATCATCTCGCACGTCGAACCCTTCGATCTGGGCAACTATGCCAAGCCGGGCTACTACTGGGGCTACGAGAACCCCAAGTTCAACGAACTCTTCGATCGCATCCAGTCTGCGCCACGCGAGGCCGACCGCGTCAAGCTTCTCGGCGAGGCACAGCGCATGCTGGCCAACGAGGCGGTCAATGGCTTCCTGTACCAGCCGCAATGGATCACGATCGCCAACAAGAACGTCAAGGGCCTGTGGAAGGACGTTCCGTACTTCGTCAACGACCTGTCGGCCGTCTCCTGGGGCTGATCCCGCGGGCTTTCCCCTGCTGGCGGCTGCGGGTAGGCCGTCGGCACCCGTTGCATGAGGTCGGGACATGAAAGACTGCCTGGGCAATCCTGTCCACCTGAACGACGCGGCCAGCCTGGCCGCGCTCGATGATTTCGTCGAAGGCTTCCTGTGTTGCGAGGCCCGTGCCGCCAACGTGCTGGCGCTGTCCGACACCGACACCAGCGCCATTGCACAAGCCTATTGCGCGGCCTTGCACATGTTTGCGGAATCGCGCGACGGCCCGGTCAACGCGCGCCCGTTCATCGATGCAGCAGTGGCGGCGTCACCCGGCGCCAGCGTCCGCGAGCGGCAGTTCGTGGCCGCAGTCGCAGCATGGGTCGATGGTGACCTGCCCCAGGCGATACGCCTGCACCAGGAACTCGCCCGAACCCATCCACGTGACCTGGTATCGGTCAAACTGGGTCAATACCATCTGTTCAACCAGGGCGACGCCACCGGCATGCTTCGCCTGGCACTGGATGCCCTGCCGGCGGCATCGGACGTGGCGCAGATGCACGGCATGGCCGCATTCGGCTGGGAGCAATGCCATCTGATGGCACAGGCCGAAGCGGCAGGCCGCACCGCGCTGGCCATGACGCCCCGCGAACCCTGGGCCCAGCATGCGCTGGCCCATGTGATGCTGACGCAAGGACGCCTGGACGAGGGCCGGGATTTCATGCGCCACAGCAGCCCCCTGTGGAGTGGCCTGAACTCCTTCATGGAAACCCACAACTGGTGGCACCTCGCGCTGTTCGAGATCGACCTGGGCCATGCCGATGCCGCCTTGCAGCTCTACGACCGCCGAGTGTGGGGTGTCGTCAAGGCGTACACCCAGGACCAGATCGGCGCAGTATCCCTGCTGGCGCGGCTGGAGCTGGCAGGGTTGGACGTCGGCAAGCGCTGGCAGGATGTCGCCGACCATCTGGTGAGCCGCACCGACGACCAGGTACTACCCTTCCTCGATCTCCAGTACCTCTACGGCCTGGCCCGTGCAGGGCGGCCCCAGGCCGAGACCTTGCTGCGCAATATCGAGGCCCGCGGACGGGCGCAGCCCAGGTCTGCCGGTGCCAGCGCAATTGCGCAGGTGTGGCGCGAGGTTGCCGCGCCCGCGGCCCGCGGCCTGCTGGCCCATGCGCGAGGCCGCCATGCGCAGGCGGTCGAAGAACTGGGCCAGGCATTGCCGCGGCTGTTGCAGATTGGCGGCAGCCATGCCCAGCGCGACCTGTTCGAGCAGATCCACCTGGATGCCATGATGCAGTGCGGCCAGTGGTCTGCTGCACAGCAACTGGTGCAACAGCGCTGCAATGCGCAGCCGCAATCGGTTCGCCTGCAGCGCCAGGCGGCACGCGTCTACTCGGTACTGGGAATCGACACGGCGGCCTGAGCGGCACGCTGCGCCGTCTTGCTCTGGTCGTATACCGGCTGCGCCGGCATGCCCTGCAGATGCGCCGTCTCGGCCCAGCTGACGATCTCGACCCTGTAGCCCTGCATGCGAACACGGTTGATCGCACCGTTGGGGATGACGCTCTGGCGCGGACCGGACAACGACAGTCCGAGCGCGCTGCGGTAGACCATGTCGAGCACACCGCCGTGGGTCACGACCAGCAGCCGCTGGCCGGCGCGGCCTTCGGTCAAGGCCGCCAGCGCACCCATGACACGGGCGTGGAAGGCGCGGGTACTCTCGCCCGCATCGAAGGCGAAGTCGGCGTCGAACTCGGTCCACCGGCTCCAGGCCTGCGGAAACTGCGTCTGGATGTCCTCGACCCGCATGCCATCGACAACACCGAAGTTCTGCTCGCGCAACGCGCTGTCATTGACGGGCTGCATGGCCAACTGCTGCGCCGGTGGCATGGCAGTCTGGCGGGTCCGCAGCAGGTCGCTGCACACCAGTTGCTGCACCGACTCACCCGCCAGTTGAAGGCCTACACGGCGGGCCTGCTCGTGCCCGATGGCATTGAGCGGCACGTCGACCTGGCCCTGGAAGCGCAATTCACGGTTCCAGTCGGTCTCGCCATGGCGGATCAGGATCAGCTCGGTCATGCCCGGATTATCGACGCTGCCCGCTGCCATCCCTGTGCTGCAGTTGACAGTTTCGCTACTGCATCGGGGTCAATCTGACGCCCGCACCACGGTCGATCGGCCAGCGCCGAACGCCATCAGCAATAGGCAAGGCCCTGCGTATTGACATACAGCGCGTAGACAGAGGTGCTGGCCGCCATGAACAGGCGGTTGCGGTGCACCCCGCCGAAACACAGATTGGCACAACGCTCGGGCAGATCGATGCGGCCGATCAGCTTGCCCGCCGGGTTGAAGACATGGACGCCGTCGAGACCATCCTGGCCCATGCCCCAGCCACACCACAGGTTTCCGTCCACATCGAGCCGAAAGCCGTCGGGTGTTCCAGGTCCCGCATCGATCGCCACCCGCGGGTTGGCCAGCGCACGCCCTTCGCCAACCACATCCAGCGCCAGGATCTTGCGCGGGCTGGAGCGTGACTCGACCACATACAGAATGGATTCATCGGGCGAGAACGCCAGGCCATTGGGCTGGTTGATGCCTTCGGCAACCACCGTCAGCGATCCGTCGGCATCGATGCGATAGACATTGGGCGGCAATTCGGGCTGCGCCTTCTGGCCTTCGTAGAACCCGGAAATACCGAAGATCGGATCGGTGAACCAGACGGATCCGTCCGACTTCACGACCACGTCATTGGGCGAGTTCAGCCGCTTGCCCTCAAAGCTGTCGGCCAGCACCGTGATGCGGCCGTCGTATTCGGTGCGCGTGACACGCCGTGTCAGGTGCTCGCAGGTGACGATGCGGCCCTGCCGATCGCGCGTGTTGCCATTTGCGTTGTTCGAGGGCTTGCGGAACGCACTGACCTGGCCGGTGATCTCATCCCAACGGTACATGGTGTCGCCGGGCACATCGCTCCACAGCAGGGCGCGGGTGTCACCCAGCCACACCGGCCCCTCGGACCAGCGCATGCCGGTGGCCAGGCGCTCGACCTTGGCCATCGGCAGACGCAGCCGTTCAAATGCCGGGTCGACCACGACCACGGACGGATCCGGGTATCGTGCAGCAGGCTGCCATTCGGACATTGGAATACTCCTTGAAAACAGGGAAGAACCACGGGGCGCGCCATTGTCGCGCAGGCGCGGCAGCACACGGCCGGCCCGCAGCGGGCCGCAAGCGGTACGCCAACGCAGCGTCAGGCCGTGTCGTCGTCGCTGTCGACCTCTTCGTCGGCCTTGACGATCATGACCGGCACCGATGCCGAATGCAGCACCTCGTTGGAGACCGATCCCAGCAATGCGCTGCGCAGCGCACTGGTGCCGCGCGCGCCCATGACGATCAGATCGCAGCGGTAGCGCTCGGCAATGTCGACGATGGTGTGTGCCGGATCGCCCCCGCCCACTTCGCGTTCGTAGTCGACGCCCGCAGACTTGAGCAAGGCCTCGGCCGACGCAAGGGTATCGATGCCCGCCGCCTGGCTGACGCGCTCGAGCACTTCAGGGTCGGGCGCCGTCATCATTTCGTACAGGTTGGCAGGCTCCTGCACATTGGCCAGTACCAGTTCGGCAGCCAAGCCTTGTTGCTTCATCGCCAAGGCCGTGCGAACCGCCTTGAGCGACACCGCGGACCCATCCACCGGCAGCAATATCTTCATTGTTTTCTCCATTCGATTCAGATTCATCCGTGCGATCCAGCATACCGCGTCGCCAATGGCCGGTCCATGTATTCGATCAAGTGTGCCGCAACGCCGTAACGCGCAAGCCGATTCTGACGCACAGGATAATCCGGCCATGACCCAACTGATCCTGATTCCGGGCCTGGCAAGCGACCACGTCATGTGGCAGGCCCAACTGGCGGTGTTGCCCGCCCACTACCGTACACATGTCACCGACGTGGCCACCCGCTGCGATTCGATCGAGGACATGGCGGCAGCGCTGCTTGCGGAGCATCCGGGCGAGTTGATCCTGTGCGGCGCGTCGATGGGTGGCATCATCGCCATGCAGGCCGCGCACCAAGGCGGCAGCCGGATCCGTGGTCTGGCCCTGCTCGGCACCAATGCGCGCCCCGAGACCGACGACATCCGGGCACTGCGCGAGACGGCCATCCAATGGTTTGCCGACGGGCGCGCCGCCGAGGTGCTGCGTGCCAACGTGCCCCTGGCCTTCCATGCCAGCCGCATCCGCGATAGCGCCCTGGTGCAAAGCTACATGGACTTCGTGCTCAAGGCCGGCGCCGAGCAGCTGATCCGCCAGAACCGCGCCATCATGGCGCGCCCCGACGCACGCAAGACGCTGCCAGGGCTGGCCTGTCCGGCGCTGGTGATGTGGGGCGACTCCGACCAGCTCACACCGCCGGACGCAAATCGGGAAATTGCCGCCCTGTTGCCGCATGCGCAGGCCGTGGAACTCGCCCAATGTGGCCACATGCTGACGATGGAACAACCAGACCCGGTGAATGCCCACCTGCTGCGCTGGCTCGAGCGCCTGCCGGCACAGCTTGGATAAGGAACGCGGCTAGGCGGCCGCCTTCATCGCCTTGACCTTCTCGGTCAGGCGGCGCAGCACCAGCGGCTCGACGAAATTGTCGACTTCGCCGCCTAGCACCGCGATCTCGCGCACGAAGGTGCTGGAGATGAACTGGTACTTGTCGCTCGGCGTCAGAAACACGGTCTCCACGTCCGGCATCAAGGAACGGTTCATGCCGGCGAGCTGGAATTCGTAGTCGAAGTCGGTCACGGCGCGCAGGCCCCGCACCATGGCCTTGGCGCCGCGCGCGACCACGAAGTCCCGCATCAGCCCATCGAAGCTCTCGACCGTCACATGCGGATAAGGGCGCACCACTTCGCGCGCCATCTCGACCCGCTCGTCCAGCGAGAACATCGCCTTCTTGTGGTGCCCGGCCGCGACGGCCACGATGAGGCGGCTGAACAACTGCGCTGCACGCCGAACCACATCCTCGTGTCCCAGGGTCATGGGGTCGAAGGTCCCCGGATAAACGGCAATGATCTGGTTTCGCATGGATCGCTCCCGGTAACTGTCGTCAGAACGACGCATGCGCCGCATTATGCATGGGGCACCGGGTCGCACTTGCGCAACAAGTGGGCATGCACGGCGCCTGCCTTGAGGTGGCGCACGACGGTCAGCCCCCAGGCATCGAGCATCGCATCGCTCCATGCGGCCGGGGCTTCGAGGTAGACAAAGGCGCCCGGGCGAACCGCACCCGACGCTGCGCGCAAGGCCGGCCCGAACAGGTCGGCATCGAATGGGGGGTCCAGGAACACCACATCCTGGCTGCCCGGCGGCAAGCGGCTCAGGGCGGCAACACCGTCGCCACGCTGGATCTGGACCATATCGGCGCCCAGTCGCTCCTTGGTCGCCGCCAGTTGCAGCACCAGGGCCCGGTCCTGCTCGATCAGCGTGACGGCCGAGGCTCCCCGTGACGCAGCCTCGAAGCCCAGTGCGCCAGTGCCGGCAAAGGCATCGCAGCAGGTCCAGCCCGATAGGTCCTGGCCCAGCCAGTTGAAGACCGTCTCGCGCACCCGGTCAGGCGTGGGCCGCAGACCCGGCGTACGCGCGACCGCAAGACGTGTGCGCTTCCATAGCCCGCCGACGATACGCACCGCGTGATCGGGTGCACCCGCGGCGGCTGCACGGGGCTTGCGGGTTGCCACCGCGCCCGACTGGCGCTGGCGCGCCGCTTCGATTTTTGCCATGCCGCAAGCTTAACCGCTGCATCCGCACTGCTTCCGATGCTGCGGGCATTGCGCCCATCCTGGCCATCCTGGCTCAGGGCACCTGGTCCCGTCCACCCACCACGACGGTGACCATGTCCTGCGGGCGCAGCACGCGTGCAAAGGCCTGCCGGACGTCTTCGGCGCTCAGGCGTTCCACGCTGGCGGTCCAGGTGTCGAGATAGTCCAGCGGCAGGCCATTCCAGGCGATGTTGGCCACGTTGTCGAGCAGCTTGCGGTTACTGTCCAGCCGCAGCGCAAAACCGCCGATCAGGTTGTCCTTGGCGGCCTGAAGCTCCTGCGCCGTCGGTCCGTCGGCCACGAACCGCGCCACCACCTCTTGCACCAGTGCCACCGCCTGCGCCGCCTGGTCCGGGCGGGTCTGCAAGCCCACCGTGAAGGCCCCGGCATGCAGACCCGGGGCGAAATAGCTGTACACGCTGTAACTCAGACCGCGCTTTTCACGCACCTGCGCCATCAGGCGGGATACGAAGCCGCCGCCACCGAGCACGTAGTTGCCGACCGTCAGCGCCAGAAAATCCGGGTCGTTGCGCCGGATGCCGGGTTGTCCGATCAGCACATGGGCCTGCGCGGACGCGAAGGGAATGGTCTGCACGGATCCGGGCTGCGCCATGGGCGCCACGTCCGCGACCGGCGGCAGGGCGGCGCACCCGGTAGCCGACGCAGACGGCGCCAGCCGCGCCAGCAACTGGGTGACCAGCGCATCGGCCTGCGCCTGCGAGACATTGCCGACGATAGAGACCTTGGCACTGCAGCGGCGCACGGTCTGCGCATAAAACGCCTGCATGTCGGCCACCCCGATGCGGGCCAGACTGGCCTCACCGGTCTGGTAGCCATAGGGATGCGCCCCATAAACCGCTGCGGCAAACGCCTTGGCGGCGACCGTGGCCGGTCGGGTATCGGCTTCACGCAAGGCCGCCATCCA
The DNA here is from genome assembly GCA_024235935.1 of Rhodoferax sp. Classification (GTDB taxonomy): domain Bacteria; phylum Pseudomonadota; class Gammaproteobacteria; order Burkholderiales; family Burkholderiaceae_C; genus CAISIP01. The sequence continues at coordinate 157,171 of JACKLL010000004.1, forward strand.
CTGGTCGCGTTCACGTTGCCATACCGGCGCAGGAAATGCCGGGTGCGCCAGTTGCCGTGCAGCCAGCGCCACCACCTTGGGCAGCAGCTCGGGGTCGGTCAGCGAACGCAACGAGAAGCCCATGCGGTCCGCACTGACGCTGGCGCCGAATGACGCACCCAGGTCGGCCCAGGCCTCACCCAGCGCATTCTCGTCAAGCGCGGGCTCGGCGCCAGCCGCCGCCAGGCCCCGCGACGCCATGCTTGCGGTGGCGCTGGCCAGTCCCGCCTTGTCGGCCGGATCGCGGCGGCTGCCGCCATCGAAATCGATCTGGACATCGACCATCGGCAGCACGGTGCTCTGCACCAGGTACACCTGGGCGCCACCGGGCTGGGTCCAGTGCGTGATCGGCACCTCGGCGCGGGCCGCTGCTGTCGCCCACAGCACAAATGCCACCATCCCCCAATTGCGCACACGAAACTGCGGCATCTTCATCATCGAACTCCTCAGTGCCGCAGACCGGCCGCCGAGCTGCGGGCCTTCGGTTTGCCCGCATCCATCGGCTGCGGGACCAGGGTGGCCACCGTCAGCTGATCATCGCCAAAGTAGCGTGCGGCCACCGCCTGCACCTGCGCCGCGCTGACCTGGCGCAGCATCGCCACCAGCCGCTGTCCCGCGTCCAGCGGGAAACCCAGGGCCCAGTTCGCGCCCAGCGCGCGCGCCTGGCTGAACAGCGAGTCGAGCCGGTACACCTCGGACGCCACCCACTGGGTCTTCACGCGCGCAAGCTCCGCCTGGGAAATGCCATCGCGGGCGATGCGTGCCACTTCGGCGCGCAATGCGGCGTCGACCTGTGCCGTGGTCTTGCCCTGTGCAGGTATGCCGTCGAGCGTGAACAGTTGCGGCCCTCGACCCCATAGCCCGTTGCTGGCGCCAGCGCTGTCTGCCACGCGATCGGCGCCTTGCGTCAATGCACGCTCGAGCCTGGCGCCCCGATAGCCATCCAGCACCGCCGCGAGCACTGTCAGCGCCAGCGCATCGGCGCCTTCGGCACTGACAGTGCCGCCAGGCTGCAGATCGGCCGCACCCAGGGATGGAACCTTGAACGCCATCGCCACATAGGCCTGCTGGGCCTGCGCCTTGACATCGAGGCGGCGCACGCCCGCCTGCTCCGGCTCCAGGCGCGGCTTGCGGACCGGCACGGCGGCGGCAGGAATCGTCCCATACGTCTGCTCCGCCCACTGGCGCACCTGCGCCACGTCCACGTCACCGGCGATCACGACGGCCGCATTGCCGGGCACATACCAGCGCTGGTGAAACGCGCGCACGTCGTCGGCCGTCATCGATTCCAGGTCGTTCATCCAGCCCACGATAGGGCGCCGGTAAGGCGAGGCCAGGAACGTGACGGCGGACATGGCCTCGTAAAGTCGCGCACGCGGGTTGTCGTCGGTACGCAGGCGGCGCTCCTCCTTGACCACCTCGATCTCACGGTTGAACTCGGCATCGGCCCACTGGTTGTTGGCGAAGCGGTCGGCTTCGAGCTGCATGACCTCGCGCAGCCGCGCGGCAGGAACCTGCTGGTAATAACCGGTGTAGTCGCGGGCCGTGAAGGCATTCTCGCGCCCGCCCAGCTCGGCCACACGGCGTGAGAAAGCCCCCGGAGCCACCGTGGGCGTGCCCTTGAACATCATGTGTTCCAGCGCATGCGCCACGCCCGAAGTACCGTCCACCTCGTCCATCGCCCCCACCCGTACCCACACCATGTGGACGACCGTCGGGGCCCGGCGTTGGGGCTGGATGATGACCTCCATGCCATTGGCCAAGGTGAACCGGGTCAGGGCTTGCGCATGGGTCGACGCAACAGCGGACGGCGGTGGCGCCACAGGCGCAATCTGGGCCTGTGCCAGCAGAGCCGAAAGGCCGAAAAAGCAGGTCAGCAAACGTTTCATAAAATGCTGTGACTCCACAAGCGCCACAAATGTTCAGTTTCTTCCGGAAAAAAACCCCACCCGCCCAACCCGATCCGGAAAAGACCGTGGTGCCGGACGCCACCACCATCGCGCCGGAGACGCTGCCGCCGGCGGTCGCCCACAGCGGATCGGTCCGATTCTCGCTGCCCGGGCAATCCCCTGCATCGGACCCCGGCCCGGGCGCCGAGCTTGCGCCTGTTGCGGTCTCGGCCCGGGCCTCGTGGACCAGCCGGCTGCGCGCCGGATTGCGCCGCACCGGCAGCAGCATTGCGACGGTCTTCACCGGCACCACGATCGACGAGGCGCTGTTCGAGGAACTGGAGTCGGCCCTGGTACTGGCGGACGCCGGCGTCAAGGCGACCCAGTACCTGCTCGACACCTTGCGCCAGCGGGTCAAGCAGACCAAGGCCAAGGATCCAGCCGCGGTGAAGGCCCTGCTGATCGACGTGCTGGCCGAACTGCTGGCACCCCTGGAGAAAACCCTGGTGGTGGGCGAATTCAAGCCCACCGTGATCATGATGGTCGGCGTCAATGGCGCCGGCAAGACCACGTCGATCGGCAAGCTCACGCGCCACCTTGGCTACCGCGGGGCATCGGTGCTGCTGGCGGCGGCAGACACGTTCCGGGCTGCGGCCAAGGAACAGCTGGCGGTGTGGGCCGACCGCAATACCGTCGAGATCGTCAGCCAGCAGGGGGGCGACCCGGCGGCCGTCAGTTACGACGCGGTGACGGCCGGGCGCGCGCGCGGCAAGGATGTGGTGCTGGTCGATACGGCCGGTCGCCTGCCGACCCAGCTGCACCTGATGGAGGAACTGCGCAAGATCAAGCGCGTGATCGCCAAGGCCGACCCGCAGGCGCCACATGAGGTGCTGCTGGTGATCGACGGCAATACCGGCCAGAACGCCCTGGCCCAGGTCAAGGCCTTCGACGAGGTCCTGAAGCTCACCGGCCTGATCGTGACCAAACTCGACGGAACGGCCAAGGGCGGCGTCCTGGCGGCGATCGCCCGTGAGCGTCCGGTGCCGGTGTATTTCATCGGCGTCGGAGAAAAGCTTGAAGAACTCGAAACCTTCAACGCCCGCGAATTCGCACAGGCCTTGCTGGGCTGACGGCCCTGCGGGCGGTGCGCTTCGGTAAGAAATCAGCCCCTGCCGCGACCACTGAAGAGGCCATGGGTCCGCAGGACCCCTGCGCCCCAACCGCCACCGCCCCCTAACGGAACCCAGTGCCCATGCGACAAGAACCTCAAGCCACCTTCCCCAATCGCCGCCAGGCCCTGGCACTTGTGGCGGGCGCCGCATCCATGCCCTTGTGGGGGCAGAGTGGCACCGACTGGGCTTCCGTGGTGTCGCGCGCCCGCACGCAGACGGTCTACTTCAATGCCTGGGCCGGCAGCGAACGCATCAATGCCTACCTGCGCTGGGCGGGCGAGCAGATCCAGCAGCAGTTCGGTGTGCGCCTCGAACACGTCAAGATCACCGAGACATCCGACGTCGTCAAGCGCTTGCGAACCGAAAAAGCAGCCGGCAAAACGGATGGCACGGTCGACCTGGTCTGGATCAACGGCGAAAATTTCCTGACGATGAAGCGCGAAGGCCTGTTGTTCGGCCCATTCGCCGAGCAGTTGCCGAACTACCGCTATGTGGACGTGAACGGCAAACCGACCACCCGCGTCGATTTCTCGGAGCCGGTCGAAGGCATGGAAGCCCCATGGGGAATGGCGCAGCTGACGTTTTTTGCGGACCGCAATCGGGTGCCGACGCCCCCCGGGGACATGAACGCACTGCTGGAATTCGCCCGCGCCAACCCGGGCCGCGTCACCTACCCGCGGCTGCCCGACTTTCACGGCACCAGCTTCGTCAAGCAGGCTTTGGTCGAACGCAACCCGGACCGTGCGCCGCTGTACCGTCCGGTCACCGAGCAGGCGTTTGCCAGCGCCAGCGCGCCCCTGTGGGCTTATCTGGACGCCCTGCATCCGCACCTGTGGCGCGGTGGCCGCCAGTTTCCGCAAAATGCGTCGGCGATCCGCCAGATGATGGCCGATGGTGAATTACGGATTGCGCTGACCTTCAACCCCAACGAAGCAGCCAACGAGATCGCCGCAAAGCGGCTGGCGGACAGCGTCTACAGCTTCCAGTTCGCCAGCGGAACCATAGGCAACACCCACTTCCTGGCAATCCCGGTCAATGCCCGCGCACGCGAAGGTGCGCAGGTCGTGGCGAATTTCCTTTTGTCGCCAGTGGCGCAGGCGCGCAAGGCCGATATCGCCCAATGGGGCGACCCGACCGTCCTGGCCATGGACAAGCTCAACGCGGCAGACCGCGCCCGCTTCAGCGCCGGCGCTGCACCGGGTCAACTGGCAAAGGCCATGCCCACCATCCTCGAGCCCCATGGCAGCTGGGTCGACCCGCTGGAAAAGGAATGGCTGCGGCGCTACGGTGGCTGACGCCGCACCGGCTGCCACACGATCAGCGCCGTGCCGGCGCCCGCCTGTCACACAGGCCGGAAAACAGCATCTCGCCACTGGGCGCGCTGCGCCGGATGTCCAGCGCCTTGCGGTTGATGCGCCATTGGCTGTTGATGCCGAAGCGCACCTCGTCATCGGTGACCGAGCCCGAACTGAGCCACTGCTGGTTCACCGCCACCGCGCTGACCGCTGCGCTGTAGCGCACCTCGACGCCGTGGCGCACCTCGGTGCTGCCGTCAGGTTGCAGGTCGCAATACAGCGTCTGCATGTCGTCCGGTCCGCCGCGCTCAAAGATCTGGCGCGCCACCTGCGACGCGCGTCCTGGCTGGCGCGTGCTCTCGCAGGCGAATTCCGCACTGGCCCAGGTGCCGTCGAGCAGTGCCACGTCGGCATATTCAAGCTTTTCGAGGTCGACCGGCGGCCCCGCCTTGCTGCTGCGCTGCGCCAGGCGCATCGGCTTGCGGCAGTCGACGACAAAATGCGTCTGGCCTCGCAGTGGGTAGGGCTTGTCGACATTGATGCGCAGCAGCGTTCCAGCGACATGGTCGCGATCCAGGATCTGCAGCGACAGGTTGTCGATGCCGAACAACACATCGTCGATGCGCTGCAACAACTGGTAGCCCCGGTTGCTGGTCCATTGCGCATGGCCCTGGGCCCAGGCCAGCATGCACACCAGACCCAGCAGCCATTTGCGCCCCAAGGACCCGAAAGTCCTGCTCCTTCTCATCACGATCGCATCACCCCGCAGGCCTGGCCCGCACCGGACGTGGCGCCCGTCGGCGACACGTCCATTGTTATAGTTTCACCCTTGCCCCCTGCGGGCCCATTCCTGCGCCACCGGCGAACACCATGACCACCCTGCTGCCCCATATCGAACTCACCTCCGGCCCCGATCCCGACGCTGCCGTGATCTGGTTGCATGGCCTGGGTGCGGACGGCAACGACTTCGCTGCGATTGTGCCCGAGCTCGACCTCGCCGGATGCCGGCCGATACGCTTCATCTTCCCGCATGCGCCCAGCATGCCGGTCACGATCAACGGCGGCTATGTGATGCCCGCCTGGTACGACATCGTCGGTACCGACCTGCAAAAGCGCGAAGACGCGGCCGGTATCCGACGCTCGGCCCTGGCCATCGAGGCGCTGATTGCCCACGAGATCGCGCGTGGGGTCGAGGCCCGGCGCATCGTGCTGGCCGGCTTCTCCCAGGGTTGCGCCATCGCACTGCATACCGGGCTGCGCCATGCGGCACCGCTGGCCGGCATCATGGCCTTGTCCGGTTACCTGCCCCTGGCGGCCGACCTGGCGGCCGAGGCCCATCCGGCCAATCGCCAGGTGCCGGTATTCATGGCCCATGGCAGCGCCGACCCGGTGGTGGCACTTGCACGCGGCGAAGCCTCGCGGGACCTGCTGCAATCCATGGGCTACCCGGTGCAGTGGCATGCCTATCCGATGCAGCACAGCGTGCACCCGCGCGAGATTCAGGACATCGGGGAGTTCCTGCAATCGGTGCTGGGCCGCGACGACGGTTGAGCACGGCAAACGCTTGCAGCTCCTGAACAGCCCCCGCCACCTGCGCCATATCTGCCCATGACTGGCACGGGCTGCGCCCGAACCGCGACGCAACGCCCTTGAACGCGTCGCGTGCCGATCGGGTGTGGGCACTGGCGCTGGCGCTGCTGCTGGCGTTCCCGGTTCTGCACGCCACAGCGACTTCGGTGGCGGCCGGACTGGACCGGCAGGCCTGGCAGGACCTGCTGGGGGCGCCACAGACGCTGCACGCCCTGCTGCTCAGCCTGTGGACCGGCATCGCGTCCAGCGTGCTGGCCATCGCGCTGAGCGCCTGGATCATGTCGCGCAGCTTTCCGCTGCGCTGGAACCCGCTGGTGCGCCTGCTCGGCCCCATGCTGGCAGTGCCGCACGCAGCCTTCGGCATCGGACTGGTGTTCTTGCTCAGTCCCAGCGGCTGGCTGCTGCGCGCGCTGTCCCCCTGGGCCAGCGGCTTCACCGACCCGCCGCCATGGACCACGACACAGGACCCCTGGGGCCTGGGACTGATCCTGGTGCTGGTCGCCAAGGAGGTGCCGTTCCTGCTCTGGGCGGCGGCGGCACATCTGCAGCGCGCCGACATCGCGGGACGCCTGACGCGCGAGCGTGACCTGGCGCGCACTCTGGGCTACAGCCCGGCCATGGCCTGGTGGCGCGTCGTCTGGCCACAGCTGTGGCCCCGTCTGACCTGGCCCATGCTGGCCGTGCTGGCATATTCCATGACCGTCGTCGACGTTGCGCTGGTCGCCGGGCCTGCCGCTCCGCCGACACTGGCGGTGCAATCCTGGTCCTGGCTGCGCGACGCCGACCCGGCCACCAACCGCCAGGGTGCGGCGGCCGCATGGTTGCTGGCCGCAGCGCTGGCCCTGGTGGCGCTGCTGGCCTGGTACCTGCCCCGTTGGCGCGGCTGGCGTGTCCGCCAGACCTCGGGGCGCCGCGGCCGGTCCTTTGCGGCACGCTCCGTGGCGACCGGTGCCGTGGCCGCCGTGCAGGCCCTTGCCGCACTGTATGTCGGGGTCATGCTGACGCTGGCGCTGGGCAGCGTGGCAGGCATCTGGCCCTTTCCGGCATTGCTCCCACAGGCCTACACGACGGCGGCCTGGCATTCCGTGTGGGACAGCGCCACCACCGTCGGAACCACGCTCTCACTGGCCCTGGCCAGCGCCTGCACGGCACTGCTCTGGTCGGTGGCCTGGCTGGAGACCGCACCACCGGCCTGGGACCGGTGGATGCGCCACGTGATCTACCTGCCCCTGGTGCTGCCCGCGGTGCTATGGATCGTCGGCATGCACGCGGCCACCGTCGCCTGGGGGCTGGACGCGCGCTGGAGCGGCCTGTGGCTGGCCCATACCCTGGCCAGCGTGCCCTATGTGCTGATCACGCTGGGCCCGGCCTATTCCGGATTCGATCCCCGCTACCGCCAGGTCACTGCGTCGCTGGGCCACGGACGCATCCGTTTTCTGGTGCAGGTGAAATGGCCGCAACTGCGCGCCGCGCTGGCGTCAGCCCTGGCCGTGGGATTTGCCGTCAGCGTGGCGCAGTATCTGCCCACCCTGTTCATCGGCGCCGGGCGGTTTGCGACCGTCACGACCGAGGCGGTCACGCTGGCTGCCGGGGCCCAGCGCTCACTCACCTCCGCCTATGCCTGGCTGCAGTGGTGCCTGCCCGTGCTGGCATTCGGACTGGCGGCATGGGCCGGCCGGCCACGCCGTTTCCGAAACCGGCACTGAGCGGCTGACGCGCCGCTCACGCGACAAGCAATACGGAGAACCGCGGCGTGACTTCAACTCAAAACGCCAAGCCGCGCACGAGTTCGCGCGTCAGTTCCGCCGCCGCAATGGCCTTGCAGCCGCTGGCATTCTGTCCTGCCCACAAGGGGCTGAAGTCGCCCAGGCCCCGGCTTTCGGCCGCCTGGCGCAGCGGCGCCAGTGCGGTGCTTGCCAAGGGGAACGCCGGCACCACGGCTTCGCGGGATGCCAGCTCACGCATGATGCGGTTGACGATGCCGCGCGCGGGCCGGCCCGAGAACACGCGCGTGAGGGCTGTATGCCGCGCCGCGTCGCTTTGCAGCGCATCGCGGTGTACCGCGCTCGTCGCGGTCTCCGGGCACAACAGATAGGCAGTGCCGATCTGCACGCCGCTGGCACCCAGCGCCATGGCCGCCGCGACACCGCCGGCATCGGCGATTCCGCCGGCGGCAATCACGGGCAGGTCGACGCTGCGCACGACCTGGGGGAGCAGCGCCAGTGTCCCGAGCTGTGTCGTCGTGTCCTGGGTCAGGAACATGCCGCGATGGCCGCCCGCCTCCAGCCCTTGCGCAATGATGGCATCCACGCCCCGGCGCTGCAGCCACAGGGCTTCATCCACCGTTGTCGCGCTGGAAAGTATGCGCGTCCCCCAGCTGCGCACACGCGCCAGCAAGGCATCGGACGGCAGGCCGAAATGAAAGCTGATGACCGGCGGCTTGAAGGGCGCGATCAGATCGGCGATGGTGTCGGTAAAGGGCGCGCGCACGACCGCGGGCACCGAGGCTTCGGCGGCCAGTCCCAGCTCGCGAAAATACGGGGCCAGCGTGGAGCGCCAGGCCGCTTCGCGCAGCGGATCCGCCGGTGCGGGAACATGGCAGAAGAAATTGAGATTGACCGGTAGTCCTCGCGCCTGGATCTGCAACAAGGCCTCGCCCAGGGACGGCCCGGACAACATCGCACACGGAAGCGAGCCGAGGGCGCCGGCACCCGAGACCGCCAGCGCCAGCTCGACGCCCTGCACTCCCGCCATCGGCGCCTGCACCAGCGGCCAGCGCACGCCCAGGATGTCGGCCAGCATCACGATGGCCTGGCTGGCATGGACCTTACTTGCTGGCTGCCGCTGCCGGTGGCTGGATGCCCAGGCGACCGGCAACCGAGCGGTCGAGGGCGCGGATCTTGGGCTCGATGACGGGTTTGGTCTCGGCCACCAGTTTCTCGGTCAGGCCTCTTTGCATCTCACCGCCCAGGGACTGGAACTTGCGGTTGATCGGCGACTCGATGATGGCAATCAGCTGCTTGAGTTCGTCTTCGGTAAAGCGTTCGTCCAGCAGCACGCCAATGGTCGACGGCGCCAGTGCCACCGCACGGGAACGTACCAGCGGTACGGTCTCATCGACGTACTTCTTGACGTCAGCCTGGATGTCGCGCGCGACCGCCTGGCGCTTGTCCGGTGGAATGCGCTGCTGCAGCAGCGGGCCCGCCCGCTGCATCAACAGCTGTGCCGGTTGCTCGGCCATGGTACGCGCGACCAGTTCAATCGCGGGCTGCTGCAATTCCAGCACCTTGGCAACCAGGTCCTTCTTGGACTGCGACGACTGCGCAGATGCCGCTCCGGCAAGCATCAACAGTGCGACAACGATCAACTTCTTCATGCGGGTTCCTTCAAAGCAGGTTGGACATCCCGCGCGCAGACTGCACCCGGTGACTCGCGCACGTATTATCACCTTCACCTGTGACACACCTTTCAATGCCCGCGCCCGGCCCCTGACCGCCGCCAAGCAGACCCATGCCAACACCACCCGACGCCCTGCAGGTTCATATCGACCGCCTTGCCACCACCAGCAGCGTGCTGGTCCGTGACCTGCACCTGGAGGTCGCAGCAGGCCACATCCATACCGTGATGGGTGCCAGCGGCTCGGGCAAGTCCAGTGTGCTGGCGGCAATCTGCGGCACCCTGGCGCCCGGGCTGCAGTTCACGGGCTCGGTGCTGCTGGCGGGACGGCGCATCGACCATCTGCCGACCGAACAGCGCAAGGTCGGCATCCTGTTTCAGGACGATCTGCTGTTCGGTCACATGACGGTGGCGGAAAACCTGCTGTTTGCCGTGCCCGCCGGCCCGGCCACCGAGCGCAAGGCACGGGTCGCCGCAGGCCTGGCCGACCTGGAACTCACAGAACTGGCCGAAGCGAATCCGGCCACGCTGTCCGGGGGGCAGCGCTCGCGGGTCGCCCTGATGCGGGCGCTGCTGGCCGAGCCGCAGGCCTTGCTGCTGGACGAGCCCTTCTCCCGGCTCGACGCCGCACTGCGCGCCCGGGTGCGGGATTTCGTATTTGCACGCGTAAGAAAACGCGGCATTCCCACACTAATGGTGACCCATGACGAAGCCGACATTGCCGATCCGGCACACCTGACCCTGCTGAACTGATTGACCGTGCTGGACCGCGCCGCTGCCACCCTGATCAAGCCTGTCATCGACCGGCTCGCCACCTTGCTGGCAGCCGCGGGTATGGGCGCAAACCAGATGACGCTGCTGGCATTCGGCATCGGCATCGGCGCGGCGGCGCTGGTGGCAGCGGGCTACTTCCTGAGCGCAGCCGCTGCCATCCTGCTGTCGCGCCTGTGCGACGGGCTCGATGGCGCGATCGCGCGGCGCACCCGCAGCACCGACGCCGGGGGGTTCCTGGACATTGCGCTGGATTTCGTCTTCTATGCGGCCATTCCTCTGGCCTTCGCGCTGGTCGACCCGCAGCGCAACGCGCTGGCAGCGGCACTGTTGCTGGCCGCTTTTTGCGGCACGATGTCGAGCTTTCTCGCCTTTGCGGTGATCGCGGCCAAACGCGGCATGGACAACCTGGCCTGGCCCGACAAGTCCTTCTATTTTCTCGGCGGGCTGACGGAGGCCACCGAGACGCTGGTCTGCTTTGTCGCGATGTGCCTCTGGCCGCAGCACTTTGCGCTGATCGCCAGCGTGTATGCCGCCATGTGTGCCATCACCACTGCAACCCGCATCTGGTGGGGATGGCGCGCGTTCTCCGCCGGCTGACGCCCTGCGTCACAGACGCTTGGACAGCATGCTGACGTAGTCGTGCAACTGGGTGTTGATGGTCGAGACCCGGTACTCGACCGGCTTGTCGCCGAATGTCAGCGCCGTGCGATGCACCTCGAGCACGGGCTGCCCCATGGGAACACCCAGCACACGGGCCGTGTTGCGGTCGGCCGCCACCGCCCGCGTGCGCTCCTGCGCATGCAGCACCGTGATGCCGTAGTCCGTCTGGTACAGGCTGTAGATGGTGCTTTGCCGATCCCGCAGCCGCTTTTCGGTGAGGCCCTTGAACATCAGCGCGGAGATGGTGATGTGGTCATGCACCACCGCGCGTCCGCCCAGCGACAGCCGGTTGTCGAACCGGATGACCGGGTCGCCGGTCTTCAGGCGCAAGGCCCCTGCATCGACCTCCCCGGCACGATCGCGCTCGAAACCCAGGCTCTCGACATGCGGATATTCCGCTGCCTGCGGCAAGTCGCCAAAGCGCGCGTCAGGCCGCGGTTCGACATGGAAGAACTGGAACAGGAAGCGGTCGTTGCCATGCAGCGCGACAAAGGTGCCTTTGCCCTGGCGGCGCACCAGCACATGTTCATGCACCAGTTCGTCGACGGCCCTGCGCAAGGTGCCGATGCTGACATGCATGGCGCGGGCAATCTCCGCCTCATTGGGCAATGCGTGGCCGGGACGGCAGCGACCGGACTCGATCGCGCGCTGCAGCTGCTGCTTGACCTGGCGGTACAGCGGAGCACCGCCGGCGTCCGTCAGCGGCGTGAGTTCCATCAATTCGATTTTCATATTCCGCGCCAGTGTAGGGGGCGTCCGGGAAATTCAACCATGTCATATGAATGACTTGGTTGACAGTCGGATACCGCTACCTACACTTCGGACTTTTCGCGACCCCCAAAAACTGGAGACCCCATGATTCATTTTGTTTTGCACGACGCCAAGGACACCGTGGCCGTCGTCGTGGTGGAAGGCGTGACCGCCGGTACGAAGATGACCGGCTGGATCATGGATGAAGACCGCATGATCGACGTGTCGGCCAAGCAGGACATCCCCATCGGCCACAAGGTCGCACTCAAGGACATGGCCGTGGGAGACACGGTGGTGAAGTACGGCATCGACATGGGCAAGGTCGTTGCGCCGATTGCGGTCGGCCAGCACGCGCACGTGCACAACATCAAGACCAAGCGCTGGTAAGCCGACGCAGCGCGCCCTGTTGAAACCCCTCTTTACCGAAACCGGAAACATCCCATGTCCATCATCGACAAGAACACCACCTTCCTCGGCTACCGGCGTGAAAACGGCCGTGTCGGCATTCGCAACCACGTCATCATCCTGCCGCTGGACGACCTGTCCAACGCCGCGGCCGAGGCAGTGGCCCACAACATCAAGGGCGCGATGGCGATCCCCCACCCCTATGGCCGGCTGCAATTCGGTGCGGACCTGGACCTGCACTTCAAGACCCTGATCGGCGCCGGCTGCAACCCCAACGTGGCTGCGGTGGTGGTGATCGGCATCGAGGACGGCTGGACGCAGAAGGTCGTCGACGGCATCAAGACCACCGGCAAGCCGGTCGTCGGCTTCGGCATCGAACTGCACGGCGACCACGACACCATCCTGCGCGCCAGCAAGGCGGCCAAGGAATACGTGCAATGGGCCAGCGAGAAGCAGCGCGAGGAGTGCCCGATCTCCGAGCTGTGGGTCAGCACCAAATGCGGAGAGTCCGACACCACCAGCGGCTGCGGCGCCAATCCCACCGTGGGCAACGCCTTCGACAAGCTGCATCCGCTGGGAACCTACCTGTGCTTCGGCGAGACCACCGAACTCACCGGCGGCGAGCACATCGTCGCGGCGCGCTGCGCCAATGACGACGTGCGCAAGAAATTCCAGTTCATGTTCGACCGCTACCAGGACGTCATCAACCGCCACAAGACCAGCGACCTGTCTGACAGCCAGCCGACCAAGGGCAACATCGCCGGCGGCCTGACGACCATCGAGGAAAAGGGCCCTGGGCAACATCCAGAAGATCGGCAAGCTGTGCACGGTGGACGGCGTCATCGACAAGGCCGAGATGCCGACCCACCCGGGCCTGTGGTTCATGGACTCCAGCAGCGCAGCCGCCGAAATGGTGACCCTGTGCGCGGCCTCCGGCTATGTGGCGCACTTCTTCCCCACCGGCCAGGGCAACGTGATCGGCAACCCGATCCTGCCGGTCATCAAGATCTGCGCCAACCCGCGCACGGTGCGCACGATGAGCGAGCACATCGACGTGGACACCACCGGACTGCTGCAACGCGAGATCACGCTCGACCAGGCCGGCGACAAGCTGCTCGAATGCATGCTGCGCACCGCCAATGGCCGCCTGACCGCCGCCGAGGCACTGGGACACCGTGAGTTCGTGCTGACACGCCTGTACGAAAGCGCCTGAGCGCGGCCCACGCAATGCGGGAGGTCACCGGTTGACCTAATATGCATCCATCCACCTGCGCGCAAAGCGGACAACGATCCGGCTGCGCGGGTGGAGCGCCACCGATGCCGGCGGCAACGCCGGTCAGATACCCAGAACCACCAGGAGACAAACCATGGCATTCCGTATCCGTACCTCCCTTGTCGCCGCCGCAATCGCATTGGCCGCACCGCTGGCGATGTCCGCCGGCTATCCCGACAAGACCATCAACTACATCATTCCGTTCGGACCTGGCGGTGAATCCGACGTGTCCGCGCGGCTGCAGGAGCCGGTATTCAAGAAGATCACCGGCCAGGGCCTGGCGATCCAGTACAAGGCCGGTGCCGGCGGCGCGGCGGGCTGGTCCCAGCTCAACAGCATGGCGGGTGACGGATACACGGTGATGGGCACCAATCTGCCGCATATCGTGCTGCAGCCGCTGGAGAAGGATGTCGGCTACAAGACCGACGACATCACCACGGTGTTCTGGTTCCACTACACACCCGATGCCCTGCTGGTGCCTGCTGACAGTCCGTTCAAGACCCTGAAGGATTTCGTCGAGGGGGCCAGGAAGGCTCCGGGCGCGACCACCTTGTCGGGATCGGGTACAAACTCGGCCAACCACCTGGCACAGCGCCAGTTCGACAAGATGGCCGGCATCAAGACGACCTACGTGCCCTTCGGCGGCACCGGTCCCTCCAACACCGCCTTGCTCGGCAAGCAGGTGGCGGGCAGCTGGGGCTACACCACGGTGCAGATGCAACTCGGCGCGCAAGTGCGGTGCCTGGCCGTCGCGATGGAGCAGCGCCATCCCAAGCTGCCCGACTGTCCCACCTTCAAGGAGCAGGGCTACAACCTCGTCGGTGGCGCGTATCGCGGCGTGGCCGTTCCCAAGTCGACGCCGGCCGACATCCAGAACAAGCTGGCCGCCGACCTGGCCAAGGTGAATGCCGATCCGGAATTCATCCGCAAGATGGAAGAAGGCGGCTTTGCCATGCTCAACGTCGGACCGGCGCAGATGGGCGCGTTCATGGCGGAGGTCAAGGGCCGCTATGAGGCGCTGGCCAAGGAAATGGGCATCGTCAAGAAGTAAGCGCAGCGAAGCCACAGACGCCGCCGACATCGCATGGGCAGCTTCGACTTCCTGTTGGCGGCCTTGTCGCCGCTCAATCTTCTGCTGGCCCTGGCCGGTGTCGTCGCCGGCACCGTGATCGGGGCCTTGCCGGGCCTGACCGCCACGATGGCGGTCGCGGTGCTGGTTCCGTTCACCTTCACGATGGCACCGGCAGCTGCGCTGATCGCGCTGGGGGCCATCTACACCGGCGCCATCTATGGCGGTGCATACGCTGCCGTGCTGCTCAACACGCCCGGAACGCCGTCGTCGATCGCCACGACCTTCGACGGATACCCCATGGCGCGCAAGGGCGATGGCGATCTGGCGTTGACGCTGGCCTGCCTGTCGTCGGTGATCGGCGGCCTGATAGGCGCGGGCTTCCTGCTGCTGCTGGCACCGCCCATGGCCACGGTCGCGCTCAAGTTCGGCCCGGTCGAGTATTTCTGGCTCGGCCTGTTCGGCCTCACCCTCATCGCATCCCTCGGTGAAGGCAGCACCATCAAGGGACTGATCGGCGGCGGGCTCGGCCTGCTGCTGTCGATGGTCGGCGTGGCCGAAGTCGGTGGCGACATCCGCTTCGTCGGCGACATCAAGGCCTTGCTGGGCGGCATCGACGTGGTCTCGGCGCTGATTGGCCTGTACTGCATACCGGTACTGATCGACCTGGTGGCAACGCCGGTGGCTCACCTGGAAGCCGGCAAGCAGGTGGCGAGCTTCCGGCTGGCGGAGGCACTGGGCATCCTGCGGCGTTCCCGGCTGAACGTGCTGCGCAGTTCGGTGATCGGAACCGTCGTCGGCATTCTGCCCGGCGCGGGCGGCTCGATCGCATCGCTGGTCGCCTACTCAGAAGCCAAGCGGTCCTCATCGCGGCGCGCCAACTTCGGCAAGGGTGAACCCGACGGGGTCATCGCCACCGAGTCGTCGAACAATGCCACGGTCGGTGGGGGCTTCATCCCGACGCTGGTGCTCGGCATTCCCGGAACGCCGCCCGATGCCATCATCCTGGGTGCGCTGCTGGTGCAGGGTATCCGGACCGGGCCGACGCTGTTCACACAGCAGGCACCCATCGTCTACACCTTTATCTGGGGCCTGATCCTGGCGACATTGATCATGTTGCCGGTAGGCCTGCTGATCGGCCGGTTTGCGTTCCGCTCCATCGTCGCCATCCCGAAGGCGGTGCTGGTTCCAGGCGTGGCCTTGCTGACCGTGCTGGGCAGCTTTGCCGTACACAACAACGTGCACGAGGTGCAGCAGATGGTGCTGCTGGGCGTCGCAGCGTGGGGTGTCGGCCGCATGGGCTTCAGTGCGTCACCCATCGTGCTGGGCCTGATCCTGGGCACAATTGCCGAACGCGGCTTCGTGCAAGGCCATCTGATCGGCGGTGCACGCGGCAGCATCCTGGCCGAATTCTTCGGGCGACCGATCTCGCTGGCCATCATTTTCTTCATCGCGCTCGGACTGCTGTGGCCCTGGTGGGCCGCACGTCGGGCCCGTCTCGCGGAGGCACGCAATGTCTGATGTCCGACCTGACATACCGGGGGCCATCGGCAGCGGCCTGATGGTGCTTCTGGGCGCTGGCGCCATCTATGCGGCGCGCGACTATTCCGACCTCGGTGCAGTCTTTCCGCGCACGGTCGGCGCCTTGCTGGTGGCGCTGGGCTTCGTCTACATCCTGCTGGTGGTTCTCGGACGCACACGCCGTGTCGTCGGGTCGGACGGCTCGGCACTGCGCCGCACCCTGGTTGCCGTGGTCATGCTGGGCTGGGGTTTCGCACTGGGTCCACTCGGCTTTCTTCCCAGCGGTGCAGCGGCCATGTCTGCCTTGCTGCTGATCGCACAGCATGAGCGCTGGTCACTGCGCACGGCCTTGCTGTACGGCCTGTCGACCAGCGCAATCCTGACCGGCATGTATTTCCTGTTCAAGCACGCGCTGCAAGTGCCCTTGCCCTGACCTGCGCGCGATGCCCGCATTCACTCAACCCTGTCATCCGCCTTTCCAATACTTCACATGAAAATCCTGATCTCCGAGTTCATGGACGAGCGCGCCGTCGCGCAACTCGCCGCAAAGCACGACGTCAGCTATGCGCCGACACTGGTCGACGACATGCCGGCCTTGATCGCAAAGGCGGCACAGGCCGATGCCCTGATCGTGCGCAACCGCACGCAGGTCCGTGGTGCGCTGTTGACTGCATTGACACGCTGCAAGGTGATCGGCCGGCTGGGCGTCGGACTCGACAACATCGACGTGGCCGGCTGCGAGTCAAAGGGAATGGCCGTGATACCGGCCACCGGTGCCAATGCGCTGAGCGTGGCCGAATACGTCATCACCACCGCCATGATGCTGCTGCGCGGTGCATTCACGTCGACAGCCTCAGTCGCCAATGGCCAATGGCCGCGAGGTGCTCTTGGCAATGGCCGCGAGACGGCCGGCAAGACGCTGGGCATCATCGGCTTCGGCTCGATCGGCCGCACGACTGCACGGCTGGCCCAGGGTCTGGGCATGCAGGTCATCGCCTTTGATGCCATGCTCGATGCCGACACGCCGGTGTTCCAGGAGACCGGGGTCAAATACGTCGGCCTGCAGGAATTGATACTCCAGGCCGATGTGGTCACGCTGCATGTGCCACTGGTCGATGCCACACGGGGATTGTTCGACGCCGCGTGCATCGCATCCATGAAGCCCGGCGCCATCCTCATCAACACCTCGCGCGGCCATATCGTCGACCTGCCCGCCGTGGCGGCATCGCTGCGCACCGGCCATCTGGGCGGCGCCGCCATCGATGTGTTTGACGCCGAACCGCTCGCTGCCAGTGCAGACCTGCAGGACTGCCCGCACCTGCTGCTCACCCCCCATATTTCCGGCGTCAGTGCCGAATCCAACGAACGGGTTTCGTTTCTGATCGCAGAAAAGGTCCTGGAGGCTTTGCACTGATGGCACAGCTGACCCTATCCCAAGCTACTGCCTTGGTGGAAAACGCGCTGGCCGCTGCCGGCGCCAACCCCACGATGGCCCGCTCCGTGGCACGCGCACTGGTGCTGGCCGAATCGCAAGGCCTGTCGGGGCACGGACTCAGCCGCGTCGGTCAATATTGCACCCACCTGCGCAACGGCCGCGCCGATGGCAACGCGGTGGCAACAGTGGCGCGGCAAAAAGGCGCTGCGGTGCTGGTCAATGCCGGCACCGGGCTGGCGTTTCCGGCCTGCGACCTGGCGATTGCAACGGCGATCAGTACCGCACGTGAGCTTGGCGTATGTTTTGCCGGCGTCACCAACAGCCACCACGCCGGCGTCATGGTCGACCATTTGCGTCCGGTCGCCGCCGCTGGCATGGTTGCGATCGCCTTTGCCAACTCACCCGCCGCGATGCCGGCTGCGGGCGGCAGGCACCCGGTGTTCGGCACCAACCCAGTCGCGGCGATCTTTCCACGCCGCAGTGACGATCCGCTCATGATCGACCTCTCGCTGTCCGAAGTGGCACGTGGCAAGCTGATGGTGGCCGCCAAGGAAGGCAAGGCCATTCCACTGGGCTGGGCGCTGGACGCCGACGGCGAACCGACCACCGACCCGCAAAAAGGCATGATGGGATCGATGCTGCCGGTCGGCGCTGCCAGCAGCCCCAAGGGTGCCATGCTGGCGCTGATGGTCGAACTGATGGTGACCGCCGTCATCGGCGCGCAATTCGGTTTCGAAGCCAGCTCCTTCTTCGTCGACGAAGGCAACCAGCCCCGTATCGGGCAGGCCTTCATCGTCATCGACCCGGGCGCGCTGGCGGGCACCGACACCTATTACGACCGCATGGAGACCGTGATCGCAGAGATGCTGCGCGACGACGGCGTGCGCCTGGCGGGTGCCCGGCGACTGGCGCTGGAGCGCAAGGCGGCGACCGACGGTCTGCAGGTGGCCGACGCCATGGTGGCACAGCTGCAGAAGCTCGGACAAGCCGCGCCCTGAGGTCTGTACCCGCAAACCCGCAACAGCTGCCGATCAACGCCTGCACGCGTTGCAGGCCGGCCGCTCAGCTTGTCCCGCGCTGCAGGATGCGCGGCCGAATCTCCCTTTGTGCGGGCGCGACGGCTGCAACCGACTCCGGATACAGCATGGCCAGCACCTGTTGTGCACACAGGGCACCGAGTGACTTGCGGTCGACACTGACGGTGCTCAGCCCGGCCCCCAGCTGCGCGGCGATCGGGTAGTCGCCGAATCCGAGCATCGCCAGTTGCTCCGGCACGTTGATGCCGGATTCCTGTGCCTGCAGCCAGGCACCTGCGGCAGGAAAATCGCTGGCGAAGGCCATGGCACGCGGCAGACCTTGCGCCATCAACTGCTGCAGCACCGCGCGCCCCGCAGCCATCGGATCGAGGCGCGGCATCGGCAGCACGCGCACCTGTGCATCGGCCTTGCGCGCGGCCCGCACGAAGGCCTGGCCGCGCTCATGGGCCCGAAAGTCCTCGGGCACGCTGTTGTCGACATAGACCAGGTCGCCGTAGCCACGGCGGGTCAGGTGCTCGGCCATCAGAGCACCCACACGGGAGTGGCTGAAACCGATCTGAACCACATCCTTTTCACGTGCATCGAAGTCCCAGATCTCGACCACCGGAATGCGGCTGGCGCGTGCCTGCTGCAACAAGGCGGTCGCTGCCGCGCTGTGCTTGCGGCCGGTGACCACCAGCGCCGACGGCGACCATGCCAGCACGGCACGGATCTGCTGCTCTTCACGGGCGCTCTGGTAGTTGGTGGCGGCCAGCAGCAGTTCGAGTTCATACGGCTGCAAGCCATCGCTGAGCGACTGCACTGTCTCCGAAAAAGTGGCATGGGCAATGCTGGGAACAATCACCGCCACGATGCTCGAGCGACGCCCGGCCAGCATGCCCGCGCTCTTGTTCGGCGTATAGCCGGTATGCAGCAAGGCCGCGCGGATCCTGTCGGCCGTCTCTGGCGCCACCAGGTCGGGTGCACGCAGGAAACGCGACACCGTCATCGTAGTCACACCGGCCTGCGCGGCCACCGTGGCCTGCGTGGCCCGACCGTGGCCGCGTCCGCGTCCCGCGGCGCGCACGCCATCGACAGCGCCAGGTGATGTAGATGACTTCCTAGGGTTTGCCATGATGACAATCAAAAATTCGACGGTTAATGTTAGCGCTAACAGCAAGGCGATGGCATCCGTGAAAACACCCCCCTCCAAGACCCTGGACCAGTTGCGCAGCCGACGCTGGTTTGCCGACGCCGGCATGCGCGGATTTGCGCATCGCCAGCGCATGCAGCAGCAAGGCGTGCGCCGCGAAGACGTGATGGACCGGCCCATCGTCGCCATCATCAATACCTGGAGCGATCTCTCCCCCTGCCATGCCCACCTGCGCGAGCGCGCCGAAGTGGTCAAGCGCGGGATCCTGCTCGCCGGCGGCTTCCCGGTCGAGCTGCCCGCCATGAGTCTGGGCGAGGTCATGGTCAAGCCGACGACCATGCTGTACCGCAACTTCCTGGCGATGGAGGTCGAGGAACTGCTGCGCAGCCTGCCGTGCGACGGCGTCGTGATCCTCGCCGGTTGCGACAAGACGACGCCGGGCACGCTGATGGGCGCGATCAGCATGGACATTCCTGCCATCTTCTGCCCGGCCGGCCCCATGCTCAATGACCGCCACATCAAGAATGGCGTGTCGCGCAGTGTCGGTGCCGGCACCCATACCCGGATGTTCTGGGACGAATACCAGGCCGGCAATATCGACGCCAGGGAATGGCAGCACCTGGAATCGCGCATGACCCGCGCACCCGGGACCTGCAACACCATGGGAACGGCTTCGACGATGACCGGCATCGCCGAGGCACTGGGCCTGACGCTGCCGGGCGCCAGTTCGATTCCGGCCATGGACTCGGCCCATATCCGCATGGCGACCGACTGCGGTGAACGCATCGTGGGCATGATCTGGGAAGACCTCAAACCTTCGAAGCTGCTGAGCGCCTGCAGCTTTCACAACGCAGCAACCGTTCAGATGGCGCTGGGCGGCTCCACCAACGCTGCGGTGCACATCATCGCCATGGCGCGCCGCGCCGGCGTGCCGCTGACGCTCGACGACCTGGACGCCATCGGTCGCAAGGTGCCGGTGCTGGCGAACCTGTTCCCCAGCGGGGACCGGCTGATGGAAGACTTCTACTATGCGGGCGGGCTGCCGGCACTGATGCTGCAGATCCGGCCGCACCTGGCGCTGGACGCCATGACGGTCAACGGCCGCAGCATCGGCGACAACATCGCCGACGCAGAGGTGCTCGATGCGCAGGTGATCCGCCCGCTCGACCATCCGGTGACGGACGCCGGGGCACTGGCCGTCCTGCGTGGCAACCTGGCACCCGACGGCGCCGTCATCAAGCCCAGCGCTGCGTCGACACATCTGCTGCGCCACACCGGCCGGGCGCTGGTGTTCGACAACCAGCCGCAGATGCTGGCCGCCATGGCCGACCCCGATCTGGACTGCGACGAGAACACCGTGCTGGTGCTGCGCAACGCTGGCCCGGTCGGCGCGCCCGGCATGCCGGAATGGGGCAACCTGCCGATTCCGAAGAAGCTGCTCAAGGCCGGCGTGCGCGACATGCTGCGCCTGTCCGACGCCCGCATGAGCGGCACCCACTACGGCACCTGCGTGCTGCACATCGCGCCTGAGAGCGCGGTTGGCGGGCCACTGGCGCTGGTGCATACCGGCGACACGATTACGCTCGACGTTGCGGCACGCAGCCTGCAACTGGACGTGCCCGAGGACGAACTCGCGCGCCGCCAGGCCGCCTGGCGCGCACCGGTGCAGCCGTTCCAGCGCGGCTTCACCTGGCTTTACCAGCAACACGTGACGCAAGCCCATGAAGGCTGCGACTTCGACTTCCTGCAGGGCACACAGCCAACGCCGGAACCTGTCATTTTCTGAATCGCCCCTGTCATGAACAACCCTTTCAAAACCCTGCTCGCCCGTACCGACCTGCCTGCGGGCTATCCGGTCGGCACCTTTGCCATGGCGGCCTCTCCCCTTGTCGCCGAGGCACTGGGATGCGTCGGCTTCGACTGGGCCGTGGTCGACATGGAACACACACCGCTGGATCTGGACAGTCTGGTGCGCATGCTGCAGGCAATAGCCGGCACACCGATGCTGCCGATCACCCGCGTGCCGTGGAACGACACGGTGATGGTCAAGCGCGTGCTCGATGCGGGCGCGCAGACCGTGATGTTCCCGTTCGTGCAGAACGCCGATGAGGCACTCGCTGCGGTGGCTGCCTGTCGATACGCACCGCGTGGGATACGCGGCATGGCCGCCATGAGCCGCGGTTCGCGCTTCGGAACGGTCAAGGACTACTTCAAGGTCGCCAATGACGCCATCAGCGTGGTGGTGCAGATCGAGACCCCGCAGGCACTGGCCCAGGTCGACGCAATCGCCGGAACCGAAGGCGTCGACTCCATCTTCCTGGGGCCGGGTGACCTCAGTGGCGCCATGGGCCATGTCGGTGAGCCCATGCATGCCGAGGTCGTTGCGGCCATGGCCCAGGCAGTCAAGCGTTGCCATGCGGCCGGCAAGCCGGTGGGCAGCGTGGCCGGCACGCCCGAGGCGGTTGCCATCTACCGCGGCATCGGCATTGACTACATCGGCTGCGCATCCGACCTCGGTCTGATGATGCGCCAGTGCGCCGCCGCCTTGTCCACCATTCGCGCACAGAAGGTTCATGTCGACACCACCGGATACTGAAAGGAACACCATGCATCCGAGACAGACTCTGGCAGGCACGCGCCGCCGCACCTTATTGCTCGCATCGGCCGCCGCGCTGGCCCTGGCCGGAATGGCCGGGCAAGCCCAGGCGCAGGCCTGGCCCACCAAGCCCATCCGGCTGGTCGTCGGTTTTCCGCCCGGTGGCGGCATCGACGCGGTGGCGCGCAATCTGCAGCCCGGCATGCAGGAGGCGCTGGGGCAACAGGTGATTGTCGAATACAAGCCCGGTGCCGGCGGCGTGCTGGCGGCCGGCGAGCTGACACGCGCGCCCGCCGACGGCTACACCATCCTGGTCGCCAACATCGGGCCTTTCGTGCTGGTGCCCAACATGGTGTCGAAGAAGCCCTATGACCCGCAAAAGGATTTCACCTACATCCACCAGACCTCGGGCTCTGGCTTCATTGCAGCAGTGCCTGCCAATCACCCGGCCAACACGCTGGCGGAGTTCGTGGCCTGGGCCAAGGCGAATCCGGACAAGGCCAACTTCGCCTCCGGCGGCGCCGGCTCCATCACCCACCTCAATGGCGAGATGCTGAACCAGATCGCCGGCACCAAGCTGGTCCACGTGGCGTACAAGGGATCCTCGCCGGCGGTGCAGGACCTGATCGGCGGCCAGACCCACCTTCTGGTCGACGTGTCGACCGTACTGCTGCAGCATATCCAGAGCGGAAGGCTGAAGGCGCTGTACGTGACCGATGCGCAGCGCATCGCGGCCTTGCCAAACGTGCCGACCGCCAAGGAAGCGGGTTATGCGGGACTGGAGACATCCGGCTGGCAAGGCATCGTCGGGCCGGCCGGCATGCCCAGGGACGTGACGGCGCGCATCTCGAAGGCCATCCACGAGACCCTGGCCAAGCCCGACGTGCGGGCGAAGTTTGCCGCCAACGGCAGCGCCATCATGGAAAAAGGGCCCGAAGAATTCACCGCTTTCCACACCGCCGAGATCAACCGCTGGGTCCCGGTCATCAAGGCCTCCGGCGCAACGCTGGACTGAACACGGCAGCCGCAGCGCGCAGCGGCGCCGTGCGGCACAATCCATTCGCCGGCTGGGGTACGACCGTACCCGAGCCGGCATGAACCACTCTGGACGCACGTCATGGCACAACCAATCCGCTACGGCATCATCGGCTGCGGCAGCATGGGCCGCGAGCATATCGAAAACATCAAGATGATCGACGGCTGCGTCGTCACCGCGATCGCCGACGACAACGCCGCCAGCCGCGAAGCCGGCCAGGCCCTGCTGCCGATTCCGGCGCAGCTGTTCGACAACCACCACGACCTGCTGGCGGCCGACCTCTGTGATGCACTGGTGATCGCCACGCCCAACCACACGCACCGCACGGTGCTGGTCGATGCGCTGGCCAGCAACACCCACATCCTGATCGAGAAGCCGCTGTGCACCCGCATCGAGGACTGCCTGGAACTGGTCCATGCGGCCAAGGGCCGATCAGGCATGGTCTGGGTGGCGCATGAATACCGCTACATGCCGCCGGTGACTGAAATGATCCGCATGACCCACGGCGGCGCCGTCGGAACCGTGCACCAGGTGGCCATCCGCGAGCACCGCGAACCGTTCTACCCCAAGGTGGGCGACTGGAACCGTTTCAACGCCAATACCGGCGGTACGCTGGTCGAGAAGACCTGCCACTATTTCAACCTGATGGACCTGATTCTGAAGGAGCAGCCGGTGGCGGTTTTCGCCTCGGGTGCCCAGCGTGTCAACCACCTGGACGAATCCTATGGCGGGCGCACCCCGGACATCCTGGACAGCGCCTATGTGATCGTCGAATACCCCAGTGGTGCCCGCGCACTGCTCGACCTGTGCATGTTTGCCGAGAACTCGGTTGACAACGAGCACATCACCGTGGTCGGCAACGAAGGCAAGATCGAGTCGCTGCTGCCGTCCATGACGCTGCGCTATGGCCGGCGCGACGACTGGGGCAAGCGCGAGGTCTGGGGCCAGACCGCCAGCAGTGGCAAGGGCGTGTCGGTGCGCCGGGTCTGGGACACCAGCATCAAATACATGGGCAACCATTTTGGCGCCTCCTACGTCGAGCATGTCAAATTCGCACACGCGATCCGCGAAGGCCTGGCGCCGGAGATCACGCTCGAGGAGGGACTGCGTGCCGTTGCCACCGGCATTGCGGCCCACCGCAGCATCGACGAGCGGCGCATCGTGGCCCTGTCGGAGGTTCTCCCGGCGGGCTGGTGATGAACACCGCCGCTATCGACACCTCGCACAAGGCCTCCCCCATGAACTACACCCTCTACCCCTCCTTGCGTGGCCGCACCGTGTTCGTCTCGGGCGGGTCTTCCGGTATCGGCGAAGAGCTGGTCCGCGCCTTTGCCGCCCAGGGTTGCAGGGTCGCGTTCTGCGGCACCCGGCCCGATGGCGGCGAGGCACTGATCGCCGAACTGAAGGCGGTCGACAGCCGTGCGGAACTGCTGTACAGGGCCTGCGATGTGCGCGACATTGCGGCACTGCAGTCGCTGCTCGACGATGTCGCCGCCACCTGGGGCCCGATTCGCGTGCTGGTCAACAACGCCGGACGGGACGACCGCCATGCGCTGGACGAACTGACGCCCGAATACTGGGACAACTGCCTGGCCATCAACCTGCGCCACCAGGTGTTCGCCACACAGTCGGTGGCGCGCCAGCTCAAGGCCGCCGGATTGCCGGGCAGCATTGTCAACATGGGTTCGATCAGCTGGATGCGCGGGCGTCCCAACCTGATCGGCTATGCCGCGTCCAAGGCTGCGATCTCGGGCATGACACGGTCGCTGGCGCGCGAGCTCGGCGAAGCCGGGATCCGGGTCAACGCGCTGTTGCCCGGGGCGATCGTCACCGAACGGCAACTGCAGTTGTGGCGCAATGCCAAGGAAAGCCAGCAATTCATCGACTTGCAATGCCTGAAATACCCGCTCGATGCGACCCATGTGGCGCGCTCGACGCTGTTCCTGTCCAGCGACGACAGCGACGGCATCACGGGTCAGAACCTGATCGTCGACGCCGGTCTGGCCCAGGTGTCGGTGGCGGGCTAGCCAGACCACCAGGGCCGGCCTCGGCTACGCCCTGACACGCAAGATTCGTCCTACGCCCGGCCAGCCGACTGGCCGATACCGGGCGATCTGCGGCAGATGTTCAATGGATGCCTGTCCAGGCAGGTGGCATTGCGCCAACCTGTGTACTTCAAGGAGAACCCATGCGCACACGTCCCAGTCCATTGCCATCCCCCACCGAAGCACGCGCAAAGCTGTGGGAACTGATCAAGGACATCCGCTTCGCGATGTTCACGACCCGCCATGCCAACGGCTACCTGCATTCCCGGCCCATGACCACCCAGAACCGGGGGATCGACGCGGACGACAGGCTTTACTTCTTCATGTCACGCGCCAATGGCCCCGTCGACGATGTTCGCAACGATGCCTCCGTGAACGTGGTGTATGCCGATCCGGGCAAGGACAGCTATGTATCGGTGTCCGGGAATGCCAGGGTCGTCGACGATATGGCGCGCAAGGAACAGCTCTGGTCAAAGATGAACGATGCCTGGTTTCCACGCGGCCCGACCGATCCGGACGTCGCGCTGGTCGAGGTGCAGATCATCCAGGCCCACTATTGGGACATCGACGACAGCAAGATCGTGCAGTTGTTCAAGATGGCGGCGGCCGCCGTCACGGGCAGTCCGCCCCAGAACCTGGGTGAACACGCAGCCGTACGCATGCACTGATCGCCAGGGACGCCAGCCTGCGCACGCAAGCGGGACGTACAGGACCCCACGGCTGTGACCATCACCGGGTGTCAAAGCATTTCGAACGGGCAATGCAGCTGCAGGTATTGGCGAAAGTTCTTGACGATCGCCATCACACTGTCGAGTTGCGCATGCTCCAGCGTTCCCAGATCACGGTAATCGACCAGGTTGTCCGGCGCCTGCCCCAGCCGACGCTGACGCAGATGGTGGTCCATGCGAAGTGCGATCAGCAGGTGCAGCGCGTCCCGCACATCGCGGGCCAGTGCGGAAGGCATGCCGTGGTGTTCGACCAGCTCCCGCAAGCGCTCGCGCGTGGACACGGCATCGACATGGTGCTTGAGTGCCAGGGCACGCACACCGTGAACGATCTGAAAACTGCCTGACTTCTTGAGGTCGACGACCTGCCTTTGCTCGTCGTGGCGCAGCGACAGCCACTGCCACCAGTTGCCGGGCGTCGCATCGAACTGTCCGACCGGGCTGGCAAAGCGCGCAAAGAAGGCGTCGGAGTCGGGCAGGATGGACCACAGATGCGCCTTGGCGTCGCCCAGCAAGCGTACGTCACCGGCGACGGCGCGCGCATCCAGAAGAATGGCCAGTTGCATCACGCCCTCCGGGTCCGGGCCATAGCACCACTGGCGAATCGTCTCGCGAAACTCGGTCGCCCGCTGCCGCCAGCGGTCATTGCTCAGCATGATGCCGCCCGGGCACAGCGGATACCCAAGATCGCGCAATGCCGCGGTAAAGGATGTGGCAATCTCGGGCAGGGCGTCGCAGGCGGTTCCGTCGCGCAGCAACAGCCCGTTGTCCTGATCGGTCTTGAGCGTCTGCTCACCACGGCCCTCGCTGCCCATCACCAGCAGGCAACTGTTGTCGACCAGGTCCTTCGGTGCAAGCAGGCACCACAGGCGCGCCAGCAGCTGGTCGCCCAGTTCGCTGACCAGGTCCATCGTCAGTTCGATGCCGAACCCATGGCCTTGCAAGCTTGCGATCAGGGCGTCGGCCTGCAAGGCAGCAGGACGGAGTTCTGCCACCGACTGCGCCTGCGTGATCCGCATCGACGTCTGTCGGAGCTTGTGCGCGATCCACGCCAGCCGCGCCGACGCGGTGCTCGCTGGCCCCGCATCGGCGTCGATGGCAGCGAATGGAGGTTCGGGTCTGGTGTGCTCGGACATGGCTGGCTCGGCAAATCGTAACGCGACTGGGAAATGCCACGGCCCCAGCCACAAAGGACCAGGGCCAGCGGTGCCAGGACACGGCGGGCCCCGGTGGCGTCAGCGCCGACCGCGCGGACGGCGCGGTGCTGGCTGCGGATCAGTGACCCGAAGCGCCCGATGCACCAATACCGGTTTCCGAGCGCACCTGCTGCGCCAGGAATCCGGCGCGATCGACCTTGGAGCGCGCACTGCTGTCCAGCACCGAGAACAACCAGATTCCGACAAAGCCGATCGTCATCGAAAACAGCGCCGGCGATGTATAGGGGAACAAGGCCGACCCTTTGGGATTGCCCAGCGTGGCTTCCCAGACCGATGGCGAGACGATGGTCAACGCCACCGACGACACCAGGCCGAGGAACCCGCCGATCACGGCGCCGCGGGTCGTGCAGTCTTTCCACAACACGCTCATGAAGAGCACCGGGAAGTTGGCCGAGGCGGCAATGGCGAACGCCAGCGACACCATGAAGGCGATGTTCTGCTTCTCGAACGCAATGCCGAGCAGCACGGCGACGATGCCCAGCGCGATCGTGGTCATGCGCGAGACCTTCAGCTCCGAGACGCTGTCGGCCTTGCCCTGCTTGATCACCGTGGCATAGATGTCATGCGACACGGCCGAAGCACCCGACAAAGTCAGGCCGGCCACCACCGCGAGGATGGTGGCAAATGCCACGGCCGAAATGAAGCCGAGAAACACATTGCCGCCCACCGCATTGGCCAGGTGCACCGCCGCCATGTTGCCGCCGCCGATCAAGCCACCCTTGGCATCGAGGAAGCTGGGATTGGTCAGCACGAAGGTGATGGCGCCAAAGCCGATGATGAAGGTCAGCAGGTAGAAGTAGCCGATCCAGCCGGTCGCCCACATCACCGACTTGCGGGCCTCCTTGGCGCTGGGCACCGTGAAGAAGCGCATCAGGATGTGCGGCAGCCCGGCGGTGCCGAACATCAGCGCCATGCCGAAACTGATCGCCGAGAACGGATCCTTGACGAAATTGCCCGGCCCCATGATCGACTGGCCGATCTTCGCCGCCTCCTCTGCCGTCTTGCCGCTGCCGGATGCCAGATCGGCCTTGATCTTGACGGCCTGGGCGAACATGGCCTCCGGGCTGAAGCCGAAATGCCACAGAACCGATACCGCCATGAAGGTCGCGCCGCCCAGCAGCAGGCAGGCCTTGATGATCTGCACCCAGGTGGTGGCGGTCATGCCGCCGAACAGCACGTAGACCATCATCAGCGCACCAACGATGACGACCGCAATCCAGTAGTCCAGGCCGAACAGCAGCTTGATGAGCTGACCCGCGCCGACCATCTGGGCAATCAGGTAGAAGGCAACGACCACCAGCGTTCCGGACGCCGCAAAGATGCGCACCGGCTTTTGCTCGAACCGAAACGCCGCCACATCGGCAAACGTGAACTTGCCGAGGTTGCGCAAGCGCTCTGCCATCAGAAAGGTGATCACCGGCCAGCCGACGAGGAAGCCGATCGAATAGATCAGACCGTCAAAGCCGCTGGCCATCACGGCCGCTGAAATGCCCAGGAAGGAGGCTGCCGACATGTAGTCACCCGCAATGGCGAGGCCATTCTGGAAACCCGTGATGCCGCCACCCGCGGTGTAGAAGTCGGATGCCGTGCGGGTCCGGCCTGCCGCCCATTTGGTGATGAACAAGGTCATCACGACGAAACCGCCGAACATGGCGATGGCGGTCCAGTTGGTCGCCTGCTTGACGGCCTGTCCGAGATCGGCGCCGGCCGCATGGGCCCCACCGGCGAGCAGCAGGGCACTGGCAAGCAGCAGCACAGGACGCCACATGTTGCGGGCAGCGGTCAAATGTTGCCGCTTCATTTCAGCACCGCCTTGGCAATGGCAGCAGACAAGTCGTCGAATTCGCTGTTGGCACGCCGGACGTAGACGGCCGTGATGACGATCGTGAAAACGATCACGCCAAAGCCCACCGGAATGCCCAGCGTCATGACGCCCTCACCCATGCGCTGGGACAGAAACTCCTTGTCGAACGCCACCAGCAGGATGAATCCGTAATAGACCACCATCATCGCCAGCGTGAGCCACCAGCCAAAGCGGCTGCGCCGGGCCTTGAGCGCCTGGTACTGGGGCAAGGCCGCAATGCGGGCTGCAAAATCGGTTTCCATATGGGTTTCCTCGGTGAACAGCGTGCGACCGTCCGCAGCGTTCCCACTGCGACTCGGGTGACGCATGTTCAGGGCTTGCGCTGACCAGGCTCTGTCTTGAAACCAACAGGGGCTGACAAACCGCGGCTTCTGCGAGGCGCTGCGCGCCGACACAAGGCGCCCGGCGCCGACAGATGCGGCGCTACTTCGCCTCGCGTGCCGCAGCCAGGGCGGATCGAATGGCGGTGACGACTGCGGCGGGCTGTTCAAGGGGTATGGCATGCCCACCCTCCACCCAGAGCTGCCGTGACCCCGGATACATGCGGGCGATGTCGACCCGCTTTTCGTTGACAAGGCGCGCTGCCGGCGACGTCTCCTTCATCGGCTCCGTCGCACTGAGAACAAAGACAGGTTTGCCGGTGAAGGTCGGCAGTCGCAGGACCTGTTCGCCGGTTTGGGGAAGCAAGTCAAGCTCCTGCTTCGCCGTACCCGTTATCAGCACTGCGACTGCACTGCGAACCCAGAACGGCTGGTTCTCGATCGCAGCGGCACCCTCCAGCTGTCTGGGATGTGTCGAATCGACCAGAATCAGCGCCGCCACCTCCTGTGGATATTGACGGGCAAACAGCTGCATGTAGAGGCCGCCGAGAGAGTGCCCCACCAGCACGTAGGGTGGGGACAGCTTCTGATTGCGCAGGGCGGCGCGAAGCTCCTCGACGACATGGGCGCCATCACGCGGCGTGTCTGCAGCTGCGCTCTTGCCATAACCAGGGCGGTTATAGGCAAAGTACGAGGCCTCGGCGGATAGGGCCGGCAGGACCTTGCGCCACCATTCCATGCTTGCGCCGAGTCCGTTCTCGAATACCACCACCGGCCCGGCACCCCCATGGGCGACGAACTCCAGCGGTCGGTCGCCGATCTGCTGGATGCGTGCATCCGGAAGTGCGGCGCAAGCTGACAGCAAGGCCATGACGAGGACGGCGGCAAGACGCCAGGTCATCGCAGCAAGGCCTGTTGGAAATCTTCCCATACAGATGGCTCCCCGTCGCGGTCGACAAAATCGGTTTGCAGTGGCTTCTGGCTCACAATCGTGATGGTGTAGCGCGCAGCCTGTTCATCAGTAGGCTGGATGAAGAAGCCCACGACCTTGCCGGGGGTCCCGTTGACGACCCGGGACTTGATGACACCCGACGGCATGTGGCTCTCCACGATACGCATGTCCGTGCCCATGGCAACCGTGGCCGCACGCCAGATCTGCGTGTAGCTCTTCCCACTGACGGAATAGCTTGCGCCCTTGCCATTGCCGAGTTGCAGGTTGTCCGTGCTGGCACAGGCGGTCATCAGCACGCACTGCAGCAGGCCGAACAAGCGCTTCATAGTTGCGCCCCGCACTACTTGCGCAGAACCGGCTTGGGTTCGGCACCTGTGCATTTGAAGACGATGACCCGGCTTCGGTTGCAGCTCGGTGTCAGCTGAAAGTTCCCCACATAGCGGGCTTTCACGTTGCCCAGCCCTTCGCGCCGGATCCGGTAGCTATCGGGGCCGCCACACGCCTCGGCGATGGCCCCAAGGGCTTCGTTTCTGCGCGCCTGAATCAGTGCGCCCAAGCCGGCGTCGATGTACTCCGCCTCGAAGTAGCGTTTCACCCAGCCCTCGGGATAGCCGTCCACCATGATGACCTGCGCATTGGTAAAGTTGGTGGGCACCCGCAGCGCATAGACATAGCTGTCGAATCCGAGCCGCCTGCTTTCCTCGGCGAAGGCCGCCTTGAGCTGCTCCATCGTCAATGCGGCGGAGAAGCGCCGCTGCGCAGCCAGTACCTGCACCATGTCCATGGATGGTCCTTGGGATCGTGATGGGCGATGTCGGGTGGACGCCGCTTATCGGGTCTGGAGCGCGAACGAGGCCTTGTAGCGTGCCGGCACGTCAACCGGATACAGCTTGCCTGCAAGCGACAACACGATGACAGCCGCAGCCGCACTCCCCGCGAGTACCGGCAGCACGATGGCCGCTCGGCGCATGCGATCACTTGCGGCAGCAAGACGCCAGTAGATCGCGCAGCCAAGATGCGCGCCAAGCGCAAGCAGGGACAGGAAGTAATACGGTACGAAGAAGAACTGGAATGGCGGGACATGCATACCCGCCGCCGCGAAATGGAAGTTCGTGTCGAGCGCAAGAACGAGCCGGCCATGCAGTACCGCACCCACGTGGATCAACAGGAAGAAGGCCAGGTAGAGTCCGGAAATGGCCTGCAGCCAGGCCACTGCGCCATGGCGTGTCCGCCAGCCACGGGCCACGAACCAAAGGCCGCTCATGACCTGAAAGGCAGCGGCAAGAAGAATGACAGGCTCGACCATCGGTGCGCGATAGACGCGCCGCGCCACCTCCATGAATGCGATGTGCGCCTCGACGCCGAAGACGGCCAGCAGGTGATTCGTGACATGTACGCAGAGAAATGCAAGCAGTACGAAGGCGGAGATCCGGTGGTGTGTTCTAGAAGGCATTGCCATATTGATTTTCACGAATCTTCGGACCGAAATGGCGCCAAACGGGGCGGCTTTGCACGTGCCATGGTCAACGACATTCAGCTGCGCACACCGCTGGCCCCTGATCCCATTGGCGCGTTCGCCATGGACCCTGCTGTCGCCGCACGGCGTATCCAGCATTCGGCCAGCGCCACATTGATCAGCCAGCCTGCGCCCATCAAGAATGCGCGCGGGCCTTCTGTGGGCGCGCCGAGCAGGATGACGTAAGGGATATGGGTCAGAACCTGCGTCCCTGCGCCCATGGCGATCGCATACGCCCGGGTCATCCATGCGCCGTGTGCGGCGAAGTCCTTGCGCTGGATCGCGGCAATGCCCAGGAGGATTGCTGCTGCCATCGCAATTGCGGCCACGATGCGAAGGGCGTAGAGGACCCGCCCGTCCCCTTCCGGCCAGGCCTGAAAATGTGCCATCCAAAGGCCCGTCAGGGCCGACGTCAGACCCAGCGGGACAAGCGCACGCCCGACCGCCCGATGCCACCGGCGATGGCGCTTGCGCCATGCAGGGGAAAGCTGCAGCGCGCCCAACAGGGCAAAAGGGATCACTGAAAGGATGTGCATCTCCACTGGAAGCGGCATTGCGAAGTAGCGGGCATTTTTCGCCGTGATCGTCGCGCCATGGATGAGTTCGACCAGTCTGGACAGGCCCGCAATGCTGGGGATCAGGGCCAGCAGCATCAGCATGCCAGGCAGGCGCCAATGGCGGACCTGCGCCTGCAAGGTGGTGGTCATGGCACGCATCAGACAGTGACAGTCGACACCGGTGTCAAGGCAAATGGGTTCCGCGCCCTGCTGCCTGCGGGCCATGTTGCCATCGCGACGCGGGAGAGGCTTCGGGACCCGCCGGGACGCAGCGCATGTGGCATGCATGGAAAGAATCTGCTGCGGGTCATCGTGAATTCAGAAGTGATGTGGAATTTAACTGTGTATGTCACACACAATATTGCGTATGTTATACACACTTTTAGTGGTGTCAACAGGAATCGGAGTGGCATGAGCGGAAAGTCGGGGCGAAAACAACCCAGGCCCACCGGGGCGGATCCGGGCCGGGCCGGCGTACGTGACGTGCATCCCGCATCCCGAGCGGGAAGCGTTGGCGAAGCGCTGCGAAAAAGAAGCGGTCTGCTATGGGACGATCAACAGCGCCCCAGTCGAGGGCCGCGACCCGCCCTGAGTCGCAGCGAGGTGGTTCAGGCGGCGATCCGTGTTGCAGACGAAGGCGACCTCGCAGCCTTGACCATGCAGGCCGTCGCACAGCGACTCGGATTCACGACGATGGCGCTTTATCGCTACTTTCCGAACAAGGAGGCCTTGATTGACGCATGCGTCGATGCCGCCATGGGTGCACCGCCGGAAACGGGCCGAACTGGACAAGGGTGGCGCGCCGACGTCAAACGCTGGGCCTATGCCAAACGGGCCATGTTGTGCGCGCGCCCTTGGCTGGCCGAGCTTCCGTT
The DNA here is from genome assembly GCA_024235935.1 of Rhodoferax sp. Classification (GTDB taxonomy): domain Bacteria; phylum Pseudomonadota; class Gammaproteobacteria; order Burkholderiales; family Burkholderiaceae_C; genus CAISIP01. The sequence continues at coordinate 190,311 of JACKLL010000004.1, forward strand.
TGTCGCCGCGCCACACGGACCGAACTGGCTGGGCTGGCATGAAGCATTCCTGTCGACCATTTCCGATACGGGTTTGAGCCCGGAAGACATGATGGACATGCTCAGCGTGGTCCATGGCTACGTCAGCGGCAGCTCGGATACGGCGATTTCGCTCTCCAGGGCACGGTCCCGAGGGATCTCCTTCGAAGAATGGGCCCAGGCGGTCGGCGAAGATCTTTGTCGCGCCATCGATGACCCACGCTACCCGACTCTGTCGGCCATTCTGAGTTCGAAGTCCGGGGGCATTTCAAAGGAGTCGCCGCTTCCGGCGCGCAACAGCCGTCCCCGCACGCTGGATGAGAGCTTCGACTTCGGTCTCGAGCGGGTACTCGACGGCATCGGGCTCTACATCGACGCCCTGAAGCGGCCCTAGCCGCCGGCGTCCACGGCCTGCTCGCTGCCAGTTCCCCGGCAAGGGATGGCAGGCTGGTAATCGAACACCCATTTCCGCCTGGCCATGCCATTACGACAAGCGTGCGCAAACTTTCTTAGCGGAATCAAGATCCGATGCCAAGGGCACAGGGGCCATGGGCGATCGACGCTCCCTGCAGATTGGGCCCGAATGCCGACGCTATCAACATCATTGAACTTCTTGTTTAGCACTCACTCCCATAGAGTGCTAATATGATGTCGTTGAAAGAGGAGGAACCCATGACACACCCGAATGTAGCCACCGGAAACGCGATTGCCTTGGCCAATCCCTGGTCCGTGATACCGGCGCTGGGCAATCTGGACGCCTATATTTCAGCCGTCAATCGGCTGCCCATGCTCACCCTGGAGCAGGAGCAGACCTATGCGCGCCAGTTGCGCGACGAGAACAGCGTGGAAGCGGCCGGCAAGCTGGTCATGTCGCACCTGCGGCTGGTCGTTTCGGTTTCGCGCCAGTACCTGGGTTACGGTCTGCCCCACGGCGACCTGATCCAGGAGGGCAATATCGGCCTTATGAAGGCGGTCAAGCGTTTCGACCCGGACCAGGGCGTGCGGCTGGTCAGCTACGCGCTGCACTGGATCAAGGCGGAAATTCACGAGTACATCCTGAAGAACTGGCGCATGGTCAAGGTGGCGACCACCAAGGCCCAGCGCAAGCTGTTCTTCAACCTGCGCTCGATGAAGCAGCGCTTCAAGGCCGACGATGCGGCGATCGATGGCAACACCCATCGTGACACGCTCAGCGAAGACCAGATCGACGCGATGGCTGAGCAGCTCAATGTCAAGCGCGAGGAAGTGACCGAGATGGAAACCCGGCTGGCGGGCGGCGACGTCCTGCTGGATCCGAGCCCCTCGGACGACGGCGAGCATGCCTTCGGCCCGATCGCCTACCTGACGGACACGGCGCACGAGCCCACGGCCATGATCGAGTCACGCCAACGCGACGTGCTGGCCAGCGACGGCATTGCCACAGCCCTGGCGGCGCTGGACGACCGCAGCCGGCGCATCGTCGAGGAACGCTGGCTCAAGGTCAACGACGACAACTCGGGCGGCATGACGCTGCACGATCTCGCGGGCGAATACGGCGTCAGTGCCGAGCGCATCCGCCAGATCGAAGTGGCGGCCATGAAGAAGATGAAGAAGACGCTGGCGGCCTACGCCTGATCTGTCCCGCGCCATCCCCAGCGGCCTGCGCCGGCAACCAGCCGCGCAGGCCGTTGCGTTTGCGGCTCCTGCTGCCGCCGTCGGTCAGGACGCCTGCTTGAGCAGTTGCGCCAGGTCGCCCGCCAGCGCCTTGGCACCCATGCCATAACGTCCGTACAGGCGCAACTGGCCACGGGTGTCGTAGATGTAGCTGCCGGCCGAATGGTCCATCGTGTAGCTGGTCGGCGTACGGCCGTCGACCCGCTTGTAGAAGACCTTGAAGTCCTTGGCAATCGCCGCGAGCTGCTCAGCCGAGGTCGGCCGCAAGGCGATGAAGCTGGGATCGAAGTTCTCGACATAGGCCTTGAGCACTTCCGGCGTATCCCGATCGGGATCGACGGTGACGAAAATGCCTTGCACACGCTGCCCGTCCTTGCCCAGCGCGTTGCGCACCTCCACCAGTTCGGCCATGGTCGTGGGACACACGTCCGGGCACTGGGTATAGCCGAAGAACACCACCACGATCTTGCCGGCAAAGTCCTTGATGCTGCGCAGCTTGCCGTTCTGATCCGGCAAGGAGAAGTCGCGTGCGTAGTCGGCACCGGTAAGGTCGATTGACACGAACGAGGGCTTGTTGTCGAAACACCCGGTCAACAGGGAAGCGCCGCCGGCCACGACACCGGTGGTCGCCATCCAACGCAGAAAAACTCGCTTGTCCATGGGCATTCGACTCAGACCTTCAGTAATAGACATAGTGGTCCACCAACAGGGCTGCAAACAGCAGGCTCAGGTGGTAGAGCGAAAAACGGAACGTGCGGCGCGCCAGCGCATCGGAATAGTCGCGCCAGAGCCAGTACGCGTAAAGGCAGAACCCAATGCTCAGGGCAATGGCCGCGACGAGGTAAAGCCAGGAACTCATGCCGTACACGAAGGGCAGCAGGCAGGCTGCAAACAGCACGCCGGTATAGAGCAGGATCTGCAGGCGCGTGAATTCGCTGCCGTGGGTGACCGGCAGCATCGGAAGTCCGGCCTTGCGGTAGTCTTCCACCCGGTACAGCGCCAGCGCCCAGAAATGCGGCGGCGTCCACAGAAAGATGATCAGGAACAGGATCAGCGCCTGCGGGCCGACATCACCGGTCATCGCGGCCCAGCCCAGCACTGGCGGCATGGCACCCGAGGCACCGCCGATCACGATGTTCTGCGGCGTCAGCGGCTTGAGAATGATCGTGTAGACCATGGCATAGCCGACAAAGGTGGCAATCGTCAGCCACATGGTCAGCGGGTTGACCCACAGGTACAGGATCGCCGAGCCGGCACCGCACAACAAGGCTGCGAACACCAGCGTCTGGCTGTTGCTCAGCTCGCCGCTGGCCGTCGCGCGCCAGGCGGTGCGCTTCATCTTGGCGTCGATGCGCTGCTCGACGATGCAGTTGAATGCGGCGGCCGCGGCGGCCACCAGCCAGATGCCGAAACAGGCAATGGCCGCAAGCGCGACCTCGGGCCAGGAAGGCACGCCAGGTATGGCCAGGACCATGCCGATCAGCGCACAGAACACGATCAGCTGGATCACCCGTGGCTTGGTCAAGGCCATGAACTGGCGCACGATGGACGCCTTGGGCGGCAGCGCGGTTGCGGACGATGTCGTAGAACCACGGGTACTCATTGCGCGCCCCTCACGCCGCGTACGGCTCCATTTGCATCCGGCAGGTGCCGGCGTTGGCGCGCCTGAGGCACGGAAACGCCAACCTGGCTGCTGCAGATGGCCCAGGTCAGGCATACCGCGAGGGCTGCGGCGCCGCCCGTATGCAACAGCGCCGCAATCAGCGGCCAGTCCAGCACCACATTGCTCAACCCGGTGGCCAGCTGCATCAGCGCGAGGACAAGGATCCAGCGCGCGAGCTTGCGCAGCCCGTCAAAACGGGACAACCGCCAGGCCAGCAGGAACAGCGCAGACAACACGACATATGCCATCAGACGGTGCACATAGTGGATGGCCGTCAAGGCTGCAAACGACAGGGCATCACCAGTCGATGTCATGCCGAGTTCACGCCAGACCTCGAAGCCCTGGTCAAAACGCATCGCAGGCCACCAGCTCCCCTGACAGGTCGGGAAATCGGTACACGCCAATACCGCATAGTTGGTGCTGACCCAGCCCCCCAACGCCAGCTGAATGGCCAACAGCACGGCCACCAGCAGCAGGCCACTGCGCGTGCGCGCATCGATCTGCGTGGGCGGCGCTGCACCCGCACTGGCGAGGGATTGCTGGTGAACCTGAATGGCCAGCAGCACCAGCAGGAACAGCCCGCCCAGCAGGTGCAACGTGACGATGGCCGGGAACAGCCGCATGGTCACGGTGAATGCCCCGAACGCACCCTGCACGCAGACCCATAGCAGCGTCACGGTCGGCCACCACGGGCTGGGCCCATCGGCCACCGCCCTGCGCTGCCAGTGTGCGCGCCAGCTGGCCACGGTCAGGACCAGGATCAATGCACCCACGCCCGTTGCCAGATAGCGGTGAACCATCTCGATCCAGGCTTTTCCATGGGTGACCGGCCCGCTCGGCATGGCCGATTGGGCGGCATGGATTTCGGCCCTGGCCCCCACCGGACTCGCATTGCCGTAACAGCCCGGCCAATCGGGACAACCCAGGCCGGAGTCGGACAAACGCGTGAACGCACCGAACAGCACCAGATCAAAGGTGAGAAAAAGGGTCAGCACGGTCACGGCCCGCAACCAGTTCCGCGACCCCGTACGCCGGGCGCGAAACCAGACCCAGGCCAACGCCATGGCCGCAATCAGGGCGCCCGCCAGCATCACCTGCAGGATGGGCGACAGGTCGACAGCAGCCGGCGCCATCAGCGGGGGCTCCGTGCCGGGTTGTACGGTCGCGTCAAATGCATGTCAGCGTCCCGCCTCGTCCCAGGACGAACTGGCGCGCAAGACCCGCTCGATGTCGCGCTTGGCCTTGGCCGCACCCTTGAGATCCAGTCCGGCCGGAAACCGCATCATCCAGTTACCCATCGGATCGACCAGGTACAGGTGCTCCGCCAACGCATGGCCTTGCTGTGGCGCCAGCCATGCGGCCAGTTCCGTCGGTGGCACCCGCAGCACGACCGCGCCCTGGAGCGCGGGCAGCAGGGCCGGCGCAATGGCCACGTCATCGTTGATCAGCCACACCCGATCGACCCTGTCCTTTTCCTTGCCCAGGCTCTCGCGCAGCTGGCGTTGCATGTACAGGTATTGCTGGCAGGTCGCATCGCATGCACCGCCCGAGACGGTGACCAGCAGCCATTGGCCCTTGAGCGCACGCAGATTGGAGGCGGCGCCATCCGGCGCGACCCCCATCAGATCGGGCAAGGGACGCTGCGGATCCACCAAAGTACCGAATACCGAGCGCGCCTGCGGGCGCACCACGTAATACGTCAGGTAGGAGGCGACGACAGGCGCCGCGCAGATCAGCAATACCAGCAGCATCTGCCAGCGGCCGATGCGCGTGCGCTTGACATTGACATCCGTGCCGTCCACACGCGGCAAGGTGTGCACGGTCAGTTCCAGGGGTTGGTCTTTGTTCACGTGAGGGCGATGTTCAGCGGAGCCGGAAAAAACGTCGGATGATCTGGAACCAGAGGTAAAGGCCGGCAATCAGTGCGCACAGCGCGAACCACTGGAACGCATAGCCGAGGTGTTTGGACACCCCGGTGTCGATGGCGGGCCAGTCGCGCACCAGACCGTCACCGGCCGCCCCCGTCTGCTGGACGGTGAAGTCCGCCAGTGGGACACCCACTTCGGCGGAAAAGCGCGCGAGGTCGAGATTTTGCCGGATCTTGCCCTGCTGTGCGCCACCGAAGTCGTAAAGCTTGCCGGGCGCAGGGGCGATTCGGCCCTGAATCCGGACCTCGCCTGGCGGTGTTGCCAGCACAGGCAGCTCGGTACGATCGGTGAAATTGCGCTGCACCCAGCCCCGCTGGACCACAATGGTCACGCCCGACGGTGTCAATTGCAGCGGCGTGAGTACGTAAAAGCCCGGTTTGCCGGCCACCTGCCGGTTGTCCAGGAACACCGTATGGGAGGCGAGCCAGCGACCCTGCAGGTCCACCCGGCGAAACATCTGCTCGGCCGACGCGGCAGAACCGGTCGCGGCCAGCACGACATCGCCCAGGACCGGCAAGCCCCCCTGCCGGTCGATGGAGGCCTGCATAGCCTCCTTCTGCTCGGCGCGGGACAGCTGCCACAGCCCCAGTCGCGCCGTCAGGCCGACCCCGAGCACCGCGGCCAGCGTCACCAGCCAGAATCGCGCGCCCATGGTTCGTGACCGCGCGGGATAATCCGCAACCATGACCTACCTCGTGATTCTCGCGTTCGTCGCCATCATTGGCAGCCTGGGCGCCGCCCTTTTCTTCATGCTGCGCGGTGGCGGAGACAACCAGGCCAAGAGCCAGCGCATGGCGCGCGCCCTCGCCATGCGCGTGGGCTTTTCGGTATTGCTGTTCGTCTGCGTGCTGATCGCCTGGAAGCTGGGCTACATCCACCCGACCGGCATTCGCGCAGGAAGCTGACATCCCGGAATCGACCAGCCGCTGGCGGCTGGCCGTTGCCTGCACATCAGAGCCAGTAAACCAGGATGTACAGGCCGAGCCAGACGACGTCAACGAAGTGCCAGTACCATGCCGCGCCTTCGAAACCGAAGTGCCGCTGGGGCGTAAAGTGGCCTTTCTGCAGCCGCAGCGTGATGAACAGCAGCATCAGCATCCCCACCAGCACGTGGAAGCCGTGGAAACCGGTCAGCATGAAGAAGGTGGAGCCATAGGCGCCTGACGACAGCTTGAGGTTCAGCTCGCTGTAGGCATGGAAATATTCGTAGCCTTGCACGCACAGGAAGATGATGCCAAGCAGCACCGTCATCCACATGAAGGCGATGGTCTTTGCACGGTTGCCCAGTTGCAGCGCATGGTGCGCAATGGTCAGCGTCACGCCGGAGGTCAGCAGCAACGCGGTGTTGATGGTTGGCAGCCAGAACGGGCCCATGGTCTGGAATGGCTCGATGGTGCCCGCCGGCGAAGCGGTGGCACCAGCCGACATGCTCGGCCACACGGCCTTGAAGTCCGGCCAGAGCAAGGCGTTGTCGAGATTGCCCAAGGTCGGGACCGAATGGACCCGTGCCCACCACAAGGCGGTGAAGAAGGCGCCGAAGAACATCACCTCGGAGAAGATGAACCAACTCATGCTCCAGCGGAAGGACAGATCGACCTTGAAGCCGTAGGAGCCACCTTCGCTTTCCGCCACTGCGTCACTGAACCAGCGGAACAGGATCACGAACAGCCACAGCAGGCCGAAATAGGTCGAGTACTGACCCCAGCTTACGCCGTTGATCCACTGCCCCGCACCGAAGAACACAAAGAACAGGCCGACGGCCGCCAGCACCGGGTGACTGGACGGACCGGGCACGAAGTAGTACGGCGTGCTGCTATGGGATGTAGAACTCATTTCTGCTCCAGGCTCTCAATTCAGGTTTCTGCTAACTCTTCTTGACACTATTCAGTGGCAACGGCGTCACGCCGCCACCCACTTCACCAGCACGATCAATGCCGCCACCAGCACGAACACACCGACAAAACCCGCCACCACCACGAACAGTGGATTGACACGGGCTTCGCGCTCATGGTCGTTGCGCTTGCGCACGCCGAAAAACGCCCAGGCCACGGTCTTGACCATCCCCCACGTAGAACCGCCTGCGGTGACGGTCTCGCCCTTCGGAGCTGCGCTCATGCCGACACCTCCGGGCGACGCATGTCCGGACGCACTGGCGTCGTCATGTACCCGCCTTCGATGCCGGATCCACGGACGCCGCAGCGGTCGACTCCGGGGCGGGCGGAATGGGCCCGCCCACCTCGAAGAAGGTGTACGACAAGGTGATGGTCTTGACGTCGCGCGACAGCTTGGGGTCGATGATGAAGGCAACCGGCCAGCTTTTCTTCTCGCCCGGGTCCAGCGTGTACTGGTTGAAGCAGAAGCATTCCAGCTTGTGGAAATTGGGTCCGGCCTGGCGCGGCGCATAGCTGGGAATGGCCTGTGCCGCCATGCGCCGGTTCTGCGTATTCTGGAATTCGTACAGCACGGTCGTGAGTTCGCCCGGATGCACCTGGACGGACCGGCGCTCCGGCTTGAATGCCCAGGGACCCCGCGTATTGGTATCGAACTCCACCGTAATGGTACGGCTGGTGTCGACCTGGGTATTCGCCTGCACGCTCGAGGTTGCACCCGGAATATTGCGGTCGCCCAGCGCCAGCACATTGATTCCGGTGACCTCGCAGATCGCGTTGTACAGCGGTACCAGCCCGTAACCGAACGCCAGCATGCCAATGGCCACGACCACCAGTTTGCGGGCCATGGTCAGGTTCTGATAACGCGCGCGCATGGTTCAGCCGCCGAAAAAGCCGATTTTCACGACGATGCCGAGCATGAAGACGACCGCAATCGACACCAGGATCATGGCCAGGCGGAAATTGGATCGCTTCTGTTCGGGTGTCATGGTCGACATGGAAAAGGACCGTCGCGGTATCAGCCGATCACGCGCGAGGCGGTGGCATCCAGTTTGGGTGGGTTTTCAAAGGTGTGGAACGGCGCCGGAGACGGCACTTCCCACTCCAGGCCCTCAGCACCTTCCCAGGGCTTCTGGGGTGCCTTCTCGCCCTTGCCGCGCATGCAGGGCAGGACAACGAACAGGAAGAAATAGACCTGGGCAAATCCGAAGAAGAACGCGCCCACCGATGCGACCGCATTGAAGTCGGCAAACTGCATCGGGTAGTCGGCATAACGGCGCGGCATACCGGCCAGGCCCAGGAAGTGCATCGGGAAGAAGGTCACGTTGAACGCGATCAGCGACCACCAGAAATGGATCTTGCCGCGGGTCTCGTTGTACATGACACCGGTCCACTTGGGCATCCAGTAGTAGACACCCGAGAACATCGCGTACAGCGAGCCCGCAACCAGCACGTAATGGAAGTGCGCCACCACGTAATAGGTGTCCTGCAACTGGATGTCGATCGGTGCCATGGCCAGGATCAGGCCGGTGAAGCCGCCCATCGTGAACACAAAGATGAATCCGACCGCAAACAGCATCGGCGTCTCGAAGGTCATCGAGCCCTGCCACATGGTGGCGATCCAGTTGAAGATCTTCACCGCCGTCGGCACCGCGATCAGCATCGTCGCGTACATGAAGAACAACTGGCCGGTCACCGGCATGCCGGTGGTGAACATGTGGTGTGCCCACACGACGAAGCTCAGGATCGCAATGCTGGAGGTCGCATAGACCATCGAGGTGTAGCCGAACAGGCGCTTGCGGGCAAATGCCGGCACGACCTGGCTGATGATGCCGAAGGCCGGCAGAATCATGATGTAGACCTCGGGGTGACCGAAGAACCAGAAGATGTGCTGGTACATCACCGGATCACCGCCGCCGCCGGGGTTGAAGAAGCTGGTGCCAAAGTGGCGATCGGTCAGCGTCATCGTGATCGCGCCGGCGAGCACCGGCATCACGGCAATCAGCAGATACGCGGTGATCAGCCAGGTCCAGGCGAACATCGGCATCTTCATCAACGTCATGCCGGGGCCCGCATGTTCAGGATGGTGACAATGATGTTGATCGAACCCATGATGGAGCTTGCGCCCATGATGTGCAGCGCGAAGATGCCGACGTCCATGCTCGGACCCATCTGCAGCGTCAGCGGCGCATACAGCGTCCAGCCGGCGGCCGGTGCGCCACCGGGCATGAAGAACGAGCTGACCACCATCAGGCCGGCGGGAATCAGCAGCCAGAAGCTGAAGTTGTTCATGCGCGCGAACGCCATGTCCGAGGCGCCGATCTGCAGCGGAATCATCCAGTTGGCGAAGCCCACGAAGCCCGGCATGATGGCGCCGAACACCATGATGATGCCGTGCATGGTGGTGAGCTGGTTGAACAGCTCGGGGTTGACCAGCTGCAGGCCGGGCTGGAACAGCTCGGTGCGGATCAGCAAGGCCAGCACGCCGCCGACCATCAGCATCGTGAACGAGAACAACAGGTACAAGGTACCGATGTCCTTGTGGTTGGTCGCGAATACCCAGCGCCGCCAGCCGACAGGCGCATGGTGGTCGTGATGGTCATCGTGGCCGTGGGGGTGGTCCAGTACTGCGCTCATGCTGATTTCCTCGTCGTCAATTCAATATTCCGGATGTCGGGCACAGGGGCGCTTACTTGCGCGCGCTCTGAACTTCGGCCGGCTGCACGATCTGTCCGGTCTTGTTCGACCAGTGGTTCTTCGTATAGGAGATGACAGCCGCAATGTCGGTGTCGCTGAGCTGCTTCCAGGCCGGCATGGCGCCGTTGTTCTGGCCGTTGAGCAACACGGCGATCTGCTTGGTCTTGTCGGCGTCGAGCACCACGGCCGCGCCGTCGAGCGGCTTGATCGGGCCGGCACCCTTGCCGTTGGCCTGGTGGCAGGCCTGGCAATTGGCGGTATAGACCTTCTCGCCACGGGCGACGATCTCGTCCAGCGTCCAGACACGCGACGGATCATCCGCCTTGGCCGCCATCTTCTTCATCTCGCCGTCGACCCAGGTCGAATAGTCCTGCGCCGAAACCACTTTCACATGGATAGGCATGTAGGCGTGCTCCTTGCCGCACAACTCGACGCACTGGCCGTAGTAGTCGCCAATCTTCTCGGCACGGAACCAGGTGTCGCGCACAAAGCCCGGAATCGCATCCTGCTTGATGCCGAACGACGGCACCATGAAGGAATGGATCACGTCGTTGGCGGTCGTGATGATGCGCACTTTCTTGTCGACCGGCACGACCAGCGGGTTGTCCACCTTGAGCAGGTAGTCGTCGACCACTTCGCCCGCCTTGGGGCCGCCGGCATCGGACATGGCGCGTTGCTTGCGGTCGAGCGCCGACAGGAAGCCGATGCCCTCGCCTTCGCCCTTGATGTAGTCGTAACCCCATTTCCACTGCATGCCGGTCGCCTTGATGGTCAGGTCGGCATTGGTGGTGTCCTTCATCGCGACGATGACCTTGGTGGCCGGCAAGGCCATCAGGATCACGATCACGAATGGAATGATGGTCCAGATGATCTCCACCGTGACCGATTCGTGGAAGGTGGCCGCCTTGTGGCCCACCGACTTGCGGTGCTTCCAGATCGAATAGAACATGACCGCAAATACCGCCACGAAGATCACCGTGCAGACGATCAGCATGAACCAGTGCAGCCATGCCTGCTCCTCGGCGATGCGGGTCACCGGTGGGTGCAGGTTGAGCTGATTGACTGCGGGTCCGCCCGGAAGGTCATTGACCGCGTGGGCAAGCGTGAAGGCTGCAGTACCCAGCCAGGCGAGCGCCGTTGTCAACACAGAACCCAGTTTGCCCTGAATGCTCTTCATCATGTTCACTTCAAAATTGCCTCAAATACGCGGGCATCCGCCCAGCACGGTTGCACCCGCCTTCACGCCCCGCGCAATGCCATCCTGATCTCGCGCGCCAGCAATGGCCGCAGTTCAGGCCGTACAAAACGCCCCACATGCACAGTCCTGCCATGGCCCGACAACGCGATCAGCGAATTGTCGGCCGCACCAGGCTCCACCCTCACCCATTCACGCCGGAATTCGCAGCGGCTCAGCTTGCCTGCGGACTCCTGCTCGATCACCAGTTGCCCATCGGACAAGCGGATGGTCTCTCCATCGGCCGCGTGGCGCGCGTAGATCAGGAACGCAGCGCCCACCACCATCAACTCCAGCCAGGCTATCGGCAATACCAGTGTCGCCCCCTGCAACCAGAACATCCCGCCCAGGCCCAGAGACACCACACACATCGACAGATAGATATAGCCCAACTGACGCGGCGTGACCGAGCAGTTGCGCCGCAAGAACCAATGAAAGTTCTGGCCTTGCACTGTCGCGAATCGAAAAACCGGATTCATCACGTGCCTTTCCACCTCTGCAGGCGCGGCCTTTGCGCGCGCCATGGCGAAACCAGCGGGAAAATGCCCATCCAACACCGCGGCATTGTAGCCGACCGACCCAGCCGGTCCCGACTGTGGGGGCACCCATGCCATAGTCAAGGTTTCGGGGGCGAATCGCGCTGGCTTTGGCGCAAAACCTGGCGCATTTCGTCCAGGGACAGAACGGTTTCGGGCTGGACCGCGACGCGGGGGCTGGGCTTGAGCGCGTGGCCGTATATCACCTCGAATGTCAGCACCAGCGGCTCACCCGGCTTTTGCGCCGCCTGCGATTGCGCGAGTTCCCGCTGCAATTGCGCCTGCCAGCCGCGAGCCCGCAGCCCCGCAAAGCGCTGCCGGTGCAGGTTGCGGCCAAGGCCGCGCAGTTCGGCCAGCAACGTTTCGGGCGATGTGAAGGTGAGCGTCACCCGCTCCATATCCATCACCGGCTCGGCGAAGCCGGCCCCCACCAGCATGTCGCCCCAGTCGTGCATGTCGGTGAATTCGTGTGCCGGCGCCGGCCACCCGCGCGCGCGGTACAGCGAGCGCAGCTCGACCAGCGTATCGGGTCCGAGGCACGAGAACATCAGAAAACCGTCGGTCGCCAGCATCCGGCCCCACTGCCGCAGCAAGGCCGCAGGGTCTGCCGCCATGTGCAAGGCCATATTGGCCCACACCATATCGGCGCTGCCATCGGCCGGCACGCCCCATTGCAGCGCCGTCTGACGCCAGCGCGCCGCATCCCACCATGGCTTGCGCAGCGCCTGCTCGGCCAGGCCCTGGCGCGCGGCATCGGGTTCGACCACCCAGCATTGCGCCTGCGGATAGGCCTGCGCGACCGCCGCATGCGCCTGCATGCCGCCGGACAGGGGCTCCCAGTCGACCCAGTTGCGGGGCTGCAGCCGGATCCATTGCAAGCGCTCCTGCATGCGCCGGCCAATCTCCTCATGCAGCCAGGGCGACACCGGATGCGCAAGACGGGCCCAGCGCGCAGCGGCGCGTGGGTCAATTGAGGGAGGGAGATCGGCAGACATGGGTTGCGCGCAGCATATATTGGCCCGATGTTTCGCGCCCAGTGCCAGAGCATATCCGACCGGATACCGGGCCAATGCGCGGTCTGCCTGCGCTGGCCCGCCAATCCGGTCTGCGATGCCTGCGTGGCAAGCTTCGCGCAACCTGTGCCCCGATGCGCCACCTGCGCCCTCGTCGTCCATGCGGCGGTCCGCCAGTGCGGCGCCTGCATCCGCCATCCGCCGCCGCTGGACGCCTGCGTGGCCGCGCTGCACTACGCCTACCCCTGGTCCGGACTGATCGTGCGCTTCAAGTTTCAGCAGCACCCGGCCTGGGCCCGAACGCTGGCCCAGCTGCTGCGCAGCGCCCCCTGGGTGGAGCCCGAACTGGACCAGGCCGACCGGGTCATACCCATGCCCTTGTCGACACAGCGGCTGCGCCAGCGCGGGTTCAACCAGGCGCTGGAACTGGCACGCCAGCTGGCACCGGACAAACTCGCGACGGGTCTGCTGCTGCGCATTCGCGACACACCGGCGCAAAGTGCGCTGGGCCGCACGCAGCGCATGCGCAATGTCCGCGATGCATTTGCGGTCGAACCGCTGCGCCGCGCCGAACTGTCCGGAGCCCGGGTGGTGCTGGTCGACGACGTGATGACCAGCGGCGCATCGCTGTTTGCCGCCGCAACGGCGCTGCGCCAGGCCGGCGCACGCCACGTCACCGGCATGGTGCTGGCCCGCGCCGACCCGCCGGGCGAAGCGCCGCGCTGACCGGAGACAATCAGGCCCATGTTCAACATCGTCCTGGTCGCGCCCGAGATTCCACCCAATACCGGCAACGTCATCCGGCTGGCGGCCAATACCGGCTGTCGGCTGCATCTGGTCGAGCCGCTGGGGTTTTCACTGGAGGACCGGCAGCTGCGCCGCGCCGGACTGGACTACCACGAATACGCGCCGCTGCAACGCCACGCCAGCTGGGAGGCGCTGCTGGGCCAGGAGAGCCCCGCCGCGCAGCGCATGTTCGCGCTGAGCACGCGTGGCACGGCCAGCCCCTACGAACAGTCCTTTCTGCCGGGCGACTGGCTGGTTTTCGGCTCGGAGACCCGCGGCTTGCCCGACACGCTGCGCGACAGTTTCCCGATCGCACAGTGCCTGCGTCTGCCGATGCGCGAGGGTCAGCGCAGCCTGAATCTGTCGAACGCCGTCGCGGTCACGGTGTTCGAGGCCTGGCGGCAGAACGGCTTCAGGACCGACTGACCTGGCCTGCATGGCCCGCGCACCCCGCGGTCAGGGGTAGCGACGCACCACCGACTGCGCCACACAGACCGGCTTGGTCGCGCCCTCCTTCTCGACCACCACGTCCCAGACCAGCTGCACGCCGTTGTTGTCGACCGGCTCACTCGAGGCCAGCGTCATACGGGCCCGCAGGCGGCTGCCCACCGGAACCGGCGCCATGAAGCGGACCTTGTTCAGCCCGTAGTTGACCGCCATGCCCGACTCGGCAATGGCCAGCGTCGCATCGAAGAAGCGCGCTAACAGTGACAAGGTCAGGTAGCCGTGGGCAATCGGGGCACCAAATGGCCCGGCCTTGGCCTTTTCGACGTCCACGTGGATCCACTGGTGATCGCCGGTGGCCTCGGCAAACTGGTTGACCTGCTGCTGGGTGACGGTGATCCAGTCACTGACGGCCACCTCCTGGCCCACGCAGGCGGACAGGTCGGACAGGGTCTGAAAGATTCTCATGGTCGCAAAGGACGGCGCAACACCGCCCGGGGGTGGGTGGAAAGAAGTTCAGGCGTCGAGCCACTGGCAGATCGGCTGCCACTGCTCCAGGTCCTTTTCGAAGCGTGCGGACGGCGGAACGTCGAACAGCGTCAGGCCGTGGGCTGCCAGGTGCACGTAGTTCTGCGTGTCCCGCAGGTAGGACAGCACCGGCAACCCGGTCGAATCGATGAAGGCATGCAGCTTGTCGGCCGCAATGGTGCGGGCATCGACCCGCATGCCGACCAGCGCGATCTTGCTCTTGTCAGCATGCTTGTTGGCGGCCAGGTCGTCCAGAAAGGCCCGGGTCGCAAAGATGTCGAACACGCTGGGCTGCACCGGCACGATAACCTTATCCGCCATCTTCATCACGTCCTTGAAGCGCCATCCGTGCAGGCCGGCCGGCGTGTCGACCACCACGTGGGTGGTGCCGCGCGGCGGCCGGGCGATCAGGTCGGCATTGATGTCCCAGGTCTGGATCGGTGCGGCAAGGGGCGGGCGCAGCCCCAGCCACAGCCGCGACGACTGCTGGCGGTCGGCGTCGCCGAGCATCACCGCATGGCCACGGGACGCGAAATATCCGGCGACGTGGGTGGCCAGCGTGGACTTGCCCACGCCGCCCTTGGGATTGGCGATAACAACGACTGGCATGCGGAACCCCCGGGTCTTTTGCTTTGCGCTATGTTAGCGTCCTGCCGCAGCCATCCCGGTTCCTGCCGTGCTGCGGCGGCGCGCCTCGCCACAGCGGGGCGGTCCGTCGGCCCCAGCCCCTGTCCACCTACCGTCGCCCACACGCACCGCCCGCCGCCATGGAACACACGCCCGCCTGGCTGATCAACAGCTTCATCTACCTGAGTGCTGCCGTCATTGCCGTGCCGCTGAGCAAGGCCCTGGGCCTGGGGACCATCATCGGCTACCTGGCTGCCGGCATGGCCATCGGCCCCTGGGGGCTGGGTCTGGTGACCAACGTACAGGACATCCTGCACTTTGCCGAGTTCGGCGTGGTGCTGATGCTGTTCCTGGTCGGTCTGGAGCTCGAACCGCGCCGGCTGTGGAACCTGCGCCGACCCATCTTCGGCTGGGGCAGCCTGCAGGTGCTCGGTTGCGCAGCCGCCCTGACGGCCGCCGCCGTCGCATTCGGCGTCGAATGGCGCATCGCGCTGGTCGCCGGGCTCGGCCTGGCACTGTCCAGCACCGCCATCGCGCTGCAGGTCATGGACGACCGCAACATGCTGCCGACCAGCAGCGGACAGGCCGCTTTCGCAGTCTTGCTGTTCCAGGACGTCGCGGCCATCCCCATCCTCGCGCTGGTGCCGCTGCTCGGGGTCGGGCTGGCGAGCACCGACCCCTCGACCAGCCACGGGCTGGAAATCGCCCGCGTTTTGTTGGTGATCGCCGCCATCGTGCTCGGAGGCCGGCTGCTGCTGCGCCCCTTGTTCCGCTGGATTGCCCGCTCCCATACGCCCGAGATCTTCACCGCGGCCTCGCTGTTGCTGGTGGTCGGCATCGCCGCGCTGATGCAGCTGGTGGGCTTGTCGATGGCCCTGGGGGCCTTTCTCGCGGGTGTGCTGTTGGCAGAAAGCGAATACCGGCGCGAGCTGGAAACCGACATCGAGCCGTTCAAGGGCCTGCTGCTGGGCCTGTTCTTCATCGCGGTCGGAATGAGCATCGACTTTGGCGTGCTGATCGCATCGCCCGGCCAGATGGCGGCCATCGTTCTCGGATTCCTGCTGCTCAAGGGGGCCGTCATCTATGCGCTGAGCCGCGCCATGAAGCTGCCGCTGCAGGACCGCGCGGTATTCACGCTGCTGCTGGCCCAGGGCGGCGAATTCGCGTTCGTGGTGTTCCAGGCCGCCGCCGGTGCCAGCGTGTTCACGCCGCAGACCGCGTCGCTGCTCATCGGCGCCGTCACCGTGTCGATGCTGCTGTCGCCCTTGCTGCTGCTGGCGGTGGACAAATGGCTGCTGCCCCGTTTCGCGAACGGTCCCACCACCACACTGGAGGAAATTTCCGAACCGCAGGAGGCGCCGGTGCTGATCGCCGGGTTTGGTCGATACGGCCAGATCGTCACCCGGATGCTGCTGGCCGAAGGATTCCCCTGCACCGTGCTCGAACACGACTCGGACATGGTCGAAGTCGCGCGCAATTTCGGCAACCAGGTGTTTTACGGCGACGCAACCCGGCTGGACTTGCTGCGCACCGCCGGTGCGGCCCAGGCCCGGGTGCTGGTGGTCGCGGTCGACGACGTGGAGCAGTCGCTCAAGATCGTCGATCTGGCGCACGCGCATTTCCCCAACCTGGAGATCGTGGCACGGGCGCGCGACGTCACGCACTGGAACAAGCTGCGCGACCGCAATGTGATGCTGGTGCAGCGTGAACTGTTCGAGTCCAGTCTGCGCAGTGCACGCAGCGTGCTCGAGTTGCTCGGCCACAGCGCGCACGATGCAGATACCAGTGCCCGCCGGTTCCGAAAGCACAACCTGGAACTGTTCGAGAAGATGCACCCGCACTACCAGGACCGGGCCAAGCTGATCGCGGTGGTCAAGGAAGGTCGCCAGCAACTGGAGCAGCAGATGGCGCAGGAGCGGCTCGAGCGCAAGCGGCGGTCACCGGCCAGCCCCGAGGTGGCGCCGACGGACGCCACGCGCTGAGCGCAGGTCGCGGGGCGGCCGGCATCGACATCACGCGACAATCCCCGGATGCAAAGTGCACAGACCTGGGGAGAAACCGTTCGCCTGCTGGTGGAGCTCGGCGCCACCGCGGCCTTCGCCCTGTCCGGCGTGATGGAGGCCGCACGCAAGCGGCTCGACGCGGTTGGCGTCTGCGTGGTGGGGTTTCTGGCCGCGTTCGGCGGCGGAACGCTGCGCGACCTGTTGCTGGATCGGCGGCCTTTTTTCTGGGTTCAGCATGTCGAGGTCCTGTGGGCCGTGATGGCCCTGTGCGTGCTGGCCATGCTGTTCCTGCGCCAGCGCCATTTCCGTCTGACCGAGCGCGCCATCCAGTGGCCCGACGCGCTGGGGCTGGGCCTGTTCGCCGCCACCGGCGTGCACCAGGCGCTGCTGCTGCAGATGCCGGCGCTGGTCGCGGTGCTGATGGGGCTGATCACCGGCGTATTCGGCGGCGTCCTGCGCGACATGGTCTGCAACGAGATTCCCAGCGCCTTTGCGGACCACCGCCCGTATGCCGTCTGCGCCTTCGTCGGTGGCTGGGTCTACGTGGGGATGTGGCAGGCGCAGGCGCCCGGCTGGCTGGCGCTGGTCGCCTGCGTGGGCATCACCGCCGGGCTGCGCGCACTGGCACTTTGGCGCAACTGGCAGCTGCCGCCCTGGCGGGTCTGAAAGGCGCGCCGGCAAGCCGCCGGGAGCGTCCGGGACCAGGCCCGGCACAAGGCCCGGTGCCAGTGGGGGGATGGCGCGGCGCACCGATAATTGCCCCTGCCATGCTGATTCAACCCTCCCAAGCCGATGTCCGCCGTTTTTTCTGCGGGGTCTATGCCAAGGCCCGTGCCGGCCAGCCGATGGAGGCCATCGAGACACTGGCCAGCGGCTGGATCGACGAGCACCCCGAATACCACGCCGAACTGGCCAACGTCGACGCCGCGCTGCGCAGCATGGCGCAGGTGTCGGACGCCGGCGACAGCCCGTTCCTGCACCTGTCCATGCACCTGTCGATCAGCGAGCAATGCTCGATCGACCAGCCACGCGGCATCCGGCAGGCGGTCGAGTTGCTGTCGCACCGGCGCAACTCGCTGCACCAGGCCCACCACGCGGCGATGGACTGCCTCGGAAAAATGATCTGGGAGAGCCAGCGGGCAGGACGCCCGCCGGATGGCGAAGCCTATATCGCCTGCGTGCAGCGCCACGCCACCCGCGACTGAGAAGCCGGCGCCTGGGCGCCGGCAAAGGCCTGGTTACTTGAATTCGTGCTGCGGCACGGTCTGCAGGTCGCCCGGCAGCGAATGCAGGTAATTGGCCAGTGTCTTGAGTTCGTTGTTGGAGAACTGCTTGGCAATGCCGGCCATGATGCCGTTGGAGCGACCCCAGGTTGTATGGCCTTCGGCCTTGTAGGACTTCAGGGCCACAAACAGGTAGTCGGCATATTGCCCCGCCACCTTGGGATAGGAAGGATCGATGGGCTTGTTGAAGTTGTCGCCGTGGCAGGCGACACAGCCGCCCTTGGCGACCAGTTCGGCGGCCTTGGCATTGGCGGGCGCCGCTGCCGGTGCCGCGCCAGGCTGGGCGCTGCCCGCATAGTAGGCCGACACATCGGCGATGTCCTGGTCGTTCAGGCCCTCGGCGATGCCGCGCATCGACGGGTGCTTGCGCTCGCCCTTCTGGTAGGCGTGCAGCGCGGCGGCGATGTACTTCTCGCCCTGACCAGAGATCATCGGCACCTTGTAGACTTCAGGAAAACTGGCTTGGTAGCCCTTGATGCCGTGGCAGCCGATGCACATGGCAATCTTGCCCGCACCGGCCTTGGCGTCGCCCTTGACCTCCTGGGCACTCGCCGACAACGCGGTCACCGAAGCGACAAACACCACAACCAGGGACGACAACAACTTGTTCATTTTGCGCAGACAATCAAAGATGGGCCGGGGAATCTCAAACCGAGCAGATTATATCGGCCATGTTTTCACCCCCGTCTTCGACCTCCCCTAGCCACACCGACCCTGCACCATGAAATTCCAAGGAACCCAGAATTACGTCGCCACGCAGGACCTGATGTTGTCCGTCAATGCCGCGATCACGCTCAAGCGCCCGCTGCTGGTCAAGGGGGAGCCCGGCACCGGCAAGACCATGCTGGCCGAGGAAGTGTCCTCGGCGCTGCAGATGCCGCTGCTGCAATGGCACATCAAATCGACGACCAAGGCGCAGCAAGGCCTGTACGAGTACGACGCGGTCAGTCGCCTGCGCGACTCGCAACTGGGCGACGAGAAGGTCAAGGACATCCACAACTACATCGTGCGCGGCGTGTTGTGGCAGGCTTTCACGGCCGAAGAGCCGGTGGCACTGCTGATCGACGAGATCGACAAGGCCGACATCGAGTTCCCGAACGACCTGCTGCGCGAGATCGACCGCATGGAGTTCTACTGCTACGAAACCCGCGAGCTGATCCGCGCCAGGCACCGTCCGCTGGTCTTCATCACCTCGAACAACGAGAAGGAGCTGCCGGACGCGTTTCTGCGCCGCTGCTTCTTCCACTACATCAAGTTCCCGGATGCCGAGACCATGCAGCGCATCGTCGACGTGCACTTCCCCGACCTCAAGAAGGAGCTGCTGACCGCAGCGATGAAGACCTTCTACGACATCCGCAACCTGCCCGGCCTGAAGAAGAAGCCTTCCACCAGCGAACTGCTGGACTGGCTCAAGCTGTTGCTGGCCGAGGACATTCCGGCAGAGACACTGCACAGCAAGGACGACAAGGTCGCCGTGCCGCCGCTGGTGGGGGCCTTGCTGAAGAACGAACAGGACGTGACTCTGTTCGAAAAGCTGGTCTTCATGCAGCGCCACAACCGCTGAGCCGCGCGGCCGTCCGGGAGCACACCATGCCATTCGTAGAACCCGTCGAGCTGCGTGATCGAGGTATCGAGCTGGTCCCGCTGGGACTCGAGCATGAAGAAGGCCTGCGCGCGGCAGCCAGCGACGGCGAATTGTGGAATCTGCGCATCACCTCGGTGCCGGAGCCGGCGCAGACCCGACGCTACATCGAGGATGCGCTGCAGATGCGCGCCGATGGCAACCGTTTCGCCTTTGCCGTGCGGGATTGCGCCACCGGCACCGTGCTGGGTTCGAGCAGCTACCACGACATCCTGCCCGCCGTGAAGCGGGTCGAGATCGGCTACACCTGGTACGGCAAGTCCAGCCAGCGCACCCACGTCAACACCACCTGCAAGCTGCTGCTGATGGGCCACGCCTTCGACACGCTGGGTTGCCACGTGGTGGGCTGGCGCACCGACAACTTCAACTTTGCGTCGCAGCGCGCGATCGAACGCCTGGGTGCAAAGAAGGACGGCGTGATCCGGGGCCACGCCCTGCGCCGTGACGGCACCATCCGCGATACCGTGATGTATAGCCTGCGTTCGGGCGAATGGCCCGAAGCCAGGGCCCATCTGATGTACCTGCGGGACCGGCCGCGGGACCGCTGATGGCCGGCTCCGGCGGCCCTGGCGACGGCACCCGCCGCAGGGGAGCAGACCGGCAATGGAGTGAAACATGCTGATCGACTTTTTCTACACCCTGCGTTCGGCCAAGCTGCCGGTTTCGGTCAAGGAATACCTGACCCTGCTCGAGGCGCTCAAGGAAGGCGTCGTGGGGCCGAACACGGCGCAGGACGACGGTGATGGCCCTGCGGTGGGGTACAAGATCGACGACTTCTACTACCTCAGCCGTACGACGCTGGTGAAGGACGAGAAGCACTATGACAAGTTCGACCGCGCCTTCTCCGCCTATTTCAAGGGCGTGGAAATGCTGGCCGATTTCACGCGCGACATCCCGCTGGAGTGGCTGCGCAAGAACCTCGAACTCAACCTGAGCCCGGAGGAGAAGGCCAAGATCGAGAAAATGGGCTGGGACGAGCTCATGGAAACGCTCAAGAAGCGCTTCGAGGAGCAGAAGGAGCGCCACGAAGGCGGCAACCGCATGATCGGCACCGGTGGCACCTCGCCCTTCGGCGCCAATGGCTTCAACCCGCAGGGCATCCGCATCGGCCAGGAGAAGAGCCGCAACCGCAGTGCCGTCAAGGTCTGGGACCAGCGCGCCTACAAGGACTACGACGATACCCAGGAGCTGGGCACGCGCAACATCAAGGTGGCGCTGCGCAGGCTGCGCAAGTTCGCCCGCGAAGGGCACGAAGAAGAACTCGACCTGGACGACACCATCCGCTCCACTGCCGCCAACGCCGGCTGGCTGGACATCAAGATGGTACCGGAGCGCCACAACAACGTGAAGGTGCTGCTGCTGATGGACGTCGGCGGCACCATGGACGAACACATCGCGCGGGTGGAGGAAATGTTCTCGGCCACCAAGACCGAGTTCAAGCACATGGAGTTCTATTACTTCCACAACTGCGTCTACGACTTCATGTGGAAGAACAATCGCCGGCGTTTCAGCGAGAAGTTCGCCACCTGGGACATCATCCGCAAGTACAACAAGGACTACAAGCTGATCTTCATTGGCGACGCGACGATGAGCCCCTACGAGATCCTGCAGCCGGGCGGCAGTGTCGAGTACAACAACGAGGAAGCCGGCGCCGAATGGTTGCAGCGCCTCACCAGCGCGTTTCCGAAATTCGTCTGGATCAATCCCGAGCCGCAGGGCGTCTGGCAATACCGCCAGAGCATCAGCGTGGTGCAGCAGCTGATGAGCCACCGCATGTATCCCCTCACCATCAAGGGTCTGGAAGAAGCCATGCGCCTGCTGTCAAAATAGGGCATGAGCAAGCCATGGGGTCGCGCGCTGCTGCGTGCCTGGGCACTAGTTGCCTGCGCCATTTGCGCCAGCGGTCCTGTGCAGGCACAGCCAGCCGCTGTTGCAACCGCGCCCGAAGCGGCCGCCAGCGCAGCCAGCGAAATCGCGAATGCCATGGCCTTCGCGGTCGAGGTCGAGGCCCCGAAGGCCATACAGGCCTACCTGCTGCGCCATCTTGACCTGATGCGCTACCGCGCCCTGCCCGACCTCGACGACACCGAACTGGAACGGCTGCAGATTGCCGCCGAGCGCAACACGCGCGATCTTCTGGGAACGCTGGGCTATTTCTCGCCGGTGATCGAGATCACCCGCAGTGGCGTGGCTGGCGAGCCGGGTGGTGCGCAGCGCACCGTACGCATCGACGTGCAGCCCGGCCCCCCCACCATGGTCACCGAAGCGGCGCTTGGCTTCAGCGGCGCCATCGCCGAAGACCTGCAGGCGGCCGGGCAGCGCGCGGAAATCTCACGGCGCTGGACGCTGCCGGCGGGCAAAACCTTTACCCAGGAAGGCTGGGACGATGCCAAGACCCAGGCCTTGCGCCAGCTGGCGGCACGTCGCTATCCGATGGGACGTATTGCGGCGAGCCGGGCCGAGATCGACCCCCAGGAAAACACCGCCCGGCTGGGCGTGACGCTCGACTCCGGTCCGCTGTACCGCTTCGGGGAACTGAAGATTTCAGGACTGGCGCGCTACGACCCTGAACTGGTGGAGCGCATCGCCCGCCTGAAGCCCGGCACTGAATATGACCAAACCAGCCTGCTCGAGGCCCAGCAGCGGCTGCAGGACAGCGGCTATTTCAATTCGGTGGTGATGGAACTCGATCCATCCGCAGACCCCCAGTCGGCACCCGTGCTGGTCACGGTGCGCGAGGCGGTGCGCAACCGCCTGCAACTGGGGGTGGGCGTCAGCACCGACAGCGGACTGCGCCTGTCGGCCGAGCACACGAACCTGCAACTGCCACTGATCGGCTGGCGCGCCGACTCCAAGCTGCTGCTTGACGGCGACACCCGCTCGATCGAGAGCGAATTGCTGTCGCAGCCGGACGACGGCAACTGGCGCTGGTCGGTGCTCGGACGGCTCAAGAACGAGGACGTGGCCAGCGTCAAGGTCCGCAGCCAGATGCTGCGCGCGGGACGCCTGCAGCAGGGTGAGCGCATCGACCGCAACTACTACCTGCAATACGACCGGGCCACCACCACGGCGACCGGCCTGAACGAAACCGCACAGGCGATCAGCGCCAACTATGCCTGGACGCAGCGCAGCTTCGACCGACTGCCCTATCCGACCGGCGGATACGGGCTGGGCGTGGAACTCGGCGGCGGCCTGACGCTGGGCAGCCAGCGCGACCCGTTCTTTCGCACCCGGCTGAACTGGCTCGGCATCTGGTCGCTGGACCGCTCCAGTGATGCGGACAAGGCCGCATCCACGGCCCGCGCCGGACGGATTGCCCTGCGCCTTCAGGCCGGTGCCGTGCTCGCCAAGGACAGCGCCGATATCCCGAGCACACAGCTGTTTCTGGCCGGTGGCGATGCCAGTGTGCGAGGCTATGGCTACCAGAGCATCGGCGCCACCGAGGCCAACGGCGTGGTGGCGCCCGGGCGCTATCTGGCGGTTGCCAGCGTGGAGTGGCAACGTCCGATCCTCGTGGATGGCCTGCCCAGCCCCTGGGAGAGCACCGTCTTCATCGACGCAGGCTCGGTCGCCGACAAGACGTCGCAGTTCAAGGTCAAGGTCGGCATCGGTGCCGGCGTGCGCTACCGAAGCCCGGTCGGCCCCTTGCAGCTCGACCTGGCCTACGGCGTGGACAAGAAGGCCTTGCGCCTGCACCTGAGCGTGGGATTCACCTTCTGATGGTCCGCGTCGCGTCCCGGCTGCTGTTTCCGCTGGTCTGGCTGCTTGAGCTGGTGGTGGTGGTGGCGCTGGCCTTGCTGCTGGCCGCCTGGTTCTGGAGCGGAACCTCGGGCTCGCTGGGAACATTGCTGCGCGAAGCGCCGGCCTACCTGCCGGCAGGCCAGACACTGGAGGCGCAGGAGGTCCGGGGCAGCATCCGAAACGGCGGCCAGATCGGACGGCTGCGCTGGAGCGCGAACGGGCTGACCATCACCGCGCGCGATGTCCAGCTCGAATGGCAACCGCTGGACCTGCTGCGCCGGCGTCTGCGGGTATCGGCACTGAAGGTGGCCGAACTGGTGGTCGACGACCAGCGCCCGGCCTCCCCGTCCGCGCCCGAGCCGCCGCCGGAGATTCTGCTGCCCCTGGACATCGACCTGGCGCTGGCCGTAGACACCATCAGGCTGACCGGCGCCACCGCATTCGAAGCCCGTGGACTGGCCGCCCGCTACCAGTATGAAGGCCAGGCCCACCAGTTGCAGATCACGCAGCTCGCGGTGGCACAAGGGCAGTACCAGGGCAAACTGCGCCTGCAGGCACGGCTGCCGATGGCGCTGGATCTGCAGCTCACCGGCCAGGTCCAGGCGCCGGTAGGCGATGGCCAGACGATTGCGCTGGACGCCTCGGCCTCGGCCAACGGCCCACTGGCCGGCATCGCACCGCGCCTGGACCTGCAGCTGCTGGTGCAGCCAGGCCCCGGCAATTCAGGCGCGCTGGTAGGCAACCGCGCCATGCGTGCCGATCTGTCGGCACAGGTGAATCCATGGGCGGCCCAGCCGGTGATCCGGGCCCAGGCCTCCTTCAACCAGCTCGACCTGGCGGCACTGTGGCCGACGGCACCGCGCACGCTGCTGACCGGCAACACCTGGGTGCGACCGGCCGGCCCCAACTGGCTGGCCGAGCTGAACCTGATCAACCGCGACGAGGGCCCCTGGGACAAGGGTCGGCTGCCACTGGCCAGCGTCAAGGGACTGGTTGAATATGGCGACGGACGCCTGCGCATCGAGTCGCTCAACGCCGAAGGTGCCGGAGGACGCGTACGCCTGCAGGCGCGCCTGGCAGACACCCGACAACTGACCGCAAGCTCCGGCTGGCAGGGCCAGCTGCAGGTGCAGGGCATTGACCTGGCCAAGGTCTACAGCACGCTGGACCCGGTGCGCCTGGACGGCAGCGTGCATGCGGTGGCCGCCAAGGACGGGGTGGACTTCGATGCCGCGCTGCAACCCGCGGCCGAGCAGCCACGTACATCCCCGCTGCGCGGCCTGCAGTTGCAGAGCGCTGCGGCCAAGGGGCGCTGGGCCGGTGGCTGGCTGCGCGTCGAGAAGCTGGACATTCGCACCCGCGACGCCCGGCTCGACGGGCGCATCGATCTGCAACCATCGACGCGAGACGCGCGCGGCCAGCTCGCGCTGAACGCCCCCGGACTGCAGGCCAGCATCTCGGGCGACATGGCGGCACGCGATGGCAAGGGTATGCTGGCACTGAAACTGGACGATGCCAGCGCCACCCGCCGCTGGCTGGCCCGGCTGCCCATGACGCCGGCACAGCTGGACACGCTGGACGTCCGAGGCGGGGCCGATGTCAACCTGCGCTGGCGTGGTGGCTGGCAGTCGCTGACGACGGGCGTCGGCGTCGGCGCTGGCAGCGCAAGCATCGATGCCGGCATCCGGATCACGCAACTGTCCGTAGGCACCCAGGGGCAGACGGCCGATCAGTGGCTCACGCTCAGTGCCATCGACACCCGGTTGGCGGGCGCCATCGATGCACTGACGCTGAAGGCCAGCGGCACCGTGGCCAGCGGCAGCGCCCAGGCGCAGCTGCAGGCCGCGGCCACCGGCGGGCGCACCACGCGCGGCGACTGGCAGGCACGCATCACCGAGCTGCAGGTCAAGGCCCGTGACAGCCAGTTGCCAGGCCCCTGGACGCTGACGCTGACCCAGCCGCTCGCCCTCTCGTGGACCGCGCCAGCGCCGGGGGCCTCGGGCAACCCCGTTCTTCAGGTGACCGCGGCCCAGGCAAGCCTGGTCGGCCCGGCACCCGGCACGGCCCAGCTGATCTGGCAGCCGATCACCTGGCAGCGCGGCGGCCGTAACGAACTGGCCAGCAAGGGTGCGCTGCGGGGGCTTCCCCTGGGATGGCTGACCTTGCTCGGCGACACCCGCCTGGCGTCGGCCGGTCTCACCGGCGACCTGCTGTTCGATGGCCAGTGGGACGTCACGCTGGCCGACACCCTCTCGGTGCGGGCCAGCCTGGCCCGGCGCAGCGGTGACCTGCGCGTGCAGACCGACACCGGCAGCAACAGTGCCCAGGCATCCACCATCGACGCCGGCATCCGCGTACTGCAACTGGACGTCCAAGGCGATGGCGAAGCGGTCGGTGCCCGCTTTCTCTGGGACAGCGCGCGTGCCGGCAATGCGCAAATGGACGTCTCGACCCGACTGACGCGCACCCCTGAAGGCTGGCAATGGTTGCCGGACAGCCCGATCAAGGGCAGCCTGCGCGCGCAGATGCCGCAGGTCGGCGTCTGGTCCTTGCTGGCCCCTCCGGGCTGGCGCGTACGCGGCACCGTCGATGCCAGCCTGGAACTCTCAGGCACACGCAGCGCACCGCAGTGGAATGGCCATCTCGACGCGCGTGAAATGGCGCTGCGCTCGGTTGTGGACGGTATCGAATTCGGCAACGGGCAATTGCGCGCCAGCTTGCAGGGCCAGCGCCTGCGCATCGACAGCTTCAGCCTGCAGGGGGCCGGCGGCAAGAGTGGCGGCGAACTCACGGCCACGGGCAACGCCACCTGGCAGGCGCCCGGTAGCGCATCGGCCTCTGCGCTCGCTGGCATCGATCTTCAGATCGACGCCGTGGCCAAGGCGCTGCGGGTATCGGCGCGGGCCGATCGCCGGCTTGCGGTGTCGGGCACGCTGCAGGCGTCCGTGCGCCAGTCGAAGCTGCAGATGCGTGGCGCGCTCAAGGTCGATCAGGCCTTGTTCATCCTGCCCGACGAGACCGCACCCAGCCTGGGGGCCGACGTCGTGGTGCTGCGCCGCGAATCCGGCGACAGCGCAAAAGCCGACGGTGGGGCGGCCAAGCCGGTGCCCGACGCGACCCGCGCCAGCGACAGCTCTGCAGCAAAGGACCGCCTGGCCGGCGACCTGCTGGTCAAGCTCGACCTGGGTTCGGATTTCCGGGTGCGCGGACGCGGTATTGACACCCGTGTTGCCGGCGAACTCGAACTGCGCAGCACGCTGCAACCGGGCGAGGCCCCCACCGTGACCGGCCAGCTGCGCACCGTCGGTGGACAGTTCAAGGCCTATGGGCAACAGCTCGAGATCGAGCGCGGGCTGCTGCGATTCACAGGCGCCTATGACAACCCCTCGCTGGACATCCTGGCCATCCGACCCAAGCTGACCCAGCGGGTCGGCGTGCAGGTCACCGGCAATGCCTTGCTGCCACGGATCCGGCTGTATGCCGACCCGGACCTGCCCGAAGCCGAGAAGCTGGCCTGGCTGGTGCTGGGCCGCTCGGCGGCCAATGGCGGCGCGGAGGCCGCGGTGCTGCAGCAGGCGGCGATGGCCCTGCTCGGCGGGCAGGACAGTTCCGGCGGCATCGCCGGCCGGCTCGGCCTGGACGAACTGTCGGTCTCCGGTGCATCCGATACCGGATCGCCCGGCAGCGCCTCATCCGCCACGCTGACCCTGGGCAAACGCATATCCCAGAACTTCTACGTGACCTACGAACGCAGCCTGGCCGGCACACTGGGCACCTTCTCGATCTTCTACGACCTGTCGGAGCGCTTCTCGTTGCGTGCGCGTACGGGCGAGAAAAGCGCAATCGATCTGATCTTCAAGATTCGCTACGAGTGAGCGGGATGGCGGCCAAACAGCGGTGATGCATCGCATGGGCCACCTGTGCTTCCCGGCCCGCGCGACGCTGCGTCGGCCCTGCTAGACTCGCAACCCTTGCTCGCCATAGTTCAATGGATAGAACGGTCCCCTCCTAAGGGACAGATGTAGGTTCGATTCCTGCTGGCGGGACCAGCAAGCGCTGGCCCCACAACCCATCGCAATCCACCAAGAAAGAAGGCCCCGATCACGCGAGGCCTTCGTCTGCATATCCTGGATGGGCTTGCGGTTCAGGTTGGCTTGCGTCTGCGGGTCATGGCAAGGCCACCCAATGCCAATCCGACGAGTGCGAGACTTGCGGGTTCTGGAACGGCCGCGCCGGCAACTTCGAAGTTGGTCGTCGTTGTAACGCCATCGATCGTCCATGCGATGTTGTCCACTGCACCGTCGAAGGGTCCCCAACCGCTACCGACGCCAGCGCTGAACCCCAAGATCACCGCATTGGCCAAGCGGCCGGAAGACTGCCATTCACTCAGCAGATCGTACGGCGTACCGTCCAAGTCAATATCGAATTCGTTGCCCAGCCCCAGACCGAAATTCCAGAGCTTGGTGCTGGCGTCCACCACCGCGGATACCCATGTATCGGTTGCCACGCTACCGCCGCCGTTATAGGCCAGTTCATAGACCAAACCACCCCGATCACCAGTCGTGTTCAGGTTTCCGTCCAGATCCAGCAGAATTCGCAAGGCCGGATGCTGCCCGGCATTGTTCGTACTGGAACTGCTGCGGTACCAGTCGTACGACATCCCAGTGAAGGTCGAGAACAGGCCGAGAGACCCGTTTGCATAGTAATTACCGCCAACTGCCGTGCCGTTGGCAAGGTATTCGATATCTGCCTTGAACGACGAACCGACAGGTCCGGCAACGCCGGACATGTGAACAGAACCATTGCCCGAACGCGCAAAGCTGTTGTCGATGCCTGCCACGCCTCCGTTTCGCACATTGTTGTAGTACCAGCCGCTTGAGCCGACAGCCTGCCCCTGATTGCTGGTGCTCGCGTTCGTGTAAGCATCGCCCGGTGCCGCGCCATTGGCAAAGACAATGGTGGCCTGAGCCGATGTCGCAATACCAGCAACAAGCAGCGCGGCCATCGTCACCGCCCGAATATTCACTTTCATGTCAAAAGCCTCCGATATGTTTACTAGGTGTTGTTGAGAAGTCACATGGGCCTGCTCGACCAAGCGCACTGGAGGCCAGAAGCAAATTACGCACCAACAAGGTTCAAAAGCGGAAATATTCAACAATTTCAAAGGTTCTTGCACCAATATGGTCATCGTTTCACAGAGTGTTGCGCATCGAATGTAAGTTATTCCAACATCTTTCCAGTCACGGTCGCCACACGAAATGGCCGTGTTGTGCGGCGCCACTGATGTTGCCCAGCCGACTACCAAGACTGCAAGGCGGCTCTGAATCGCGCCGGCAGACATGAAATACGCTGCGGCCTCACTTTCATGATTCCAGCGTCACGCCGTGCGAAAGTGACATGCCTGAGACGACAAGAGACCCACCGAGAAGCCCAAGAATCGAGGTGCTTCAATCCGCATGAAGTCGAATCAACGCCGATTCCAGCGAATCAGGAACATCCAGGGAGACCGAAGGTGCCTCAGCCTCAACGGCGACAAGCGACCTTGCATTTGCCGATTGGCTCCGATTGAGTCCCGGGCGATTCGACGTTTCCATCAACTTGCTCTGCAGGCACAATCACTTTTGCCTCAACCATGACGACCTTCCCTCCCATGACACAAGCGCCATCCTTTGCCTACGACAAGGCCTTCTCGCGCAACATCGGCTGGCTCACGCAGGACGAGCAGACCAGGATCAAGAATGCACGCGTGGCCATTGCCGGCCTGGGCGGTGTGGGCGGCGCCCATCTGCTGACGCTGGCGCGGCTGGGTGTCAGCCGGTTTGCCATCTCGGACTTCGACGACTTCGACGTGCACAACATGAACCGGCAGGCAGGAGCCTTCATGTCCAACATGGGCCAGTCCAAGTTGTCGACGATGGCCCGCATGGCACTGGACATCAACCCCGAGATCGAACTGCGCCAGTTCCCCAAGGGCGTGCAACCCGACAACGTCGATGACTTCCTGGACGGCGTGGACGTGTATGTGGACGGTCTCGATTTCTTTGCCCTGCCCGCGCGCCGCATGGTGTTTGCCAAGTGCCGCGAGAAAGGCATTCCGGTGCTGACGGCGGCTCCGCTGGGCGTGGGCGTGGCCTTTCTTTATTTTTCGCCCACCGGCATGAGTGCGGAGGAATACTTCAAGTGGGAAGGCCAGGAGCTGCAGGAACAATACGCGCGTTTCATTGCCGGCCTGTCCCCGGCCATGATGCAGCGCAACTACCTGGTGGCGCCGGAGGCGGTGAACTTCCAGGAGAAGCGGGGCCCATCCACCGTCATGGCTTGCGACCTGTGCGCGGGGGTGATGGGTGCATCCGTCATGAAGCTGCTGCTGGGCCGGGGCGCACTGCGCGCGGCGCCCTGGGGCATGCACTTCGACGTGTACCACCAGAAGCTCAGGTTCACCTGGCGGCCGTTCGGCAATTCGAACCCTTTGCAGCAGTTGCTGCTGAAGTTCATCCGGCCGGTGTTGAAGGGGCAAGCCCCGCGCTGAGCCGTCGGAAGGGTGAGAAAGGTTGGCGCCGACTCCGGCTCTGCCGCCGCGATGAATGCGGGGCTGTTGTCATGTTGCCCGTGGGCGCACCTGACGAAGAAGCTCTTGCCCTTTGATGAGCGCGGTCAGGTCGCCCGTGGCCTTCGAAACCCTGAAGAAGCTTTCGCGCTTCGCGCATCCTGCGGCTGGCGGTTGCAGACCAGCGTTCAAGCTGATCTGAACCTGACCTCGTCCGGACTGCAAGTGCCCGCCGGCAATCCGGTGGACAGGGACCAATCAGCGGATTTTGCCTGCCACGAACACCGTGCAATTCAGGTGCTGGGGTCGCTTGAATGCGGCGAAATCTGGCGGCCCGTGACCACCAGCCCACTCACGCATCGCGATACGAAGCAATTAAAAGGCCCCGATCGCTCGAGGCCCTCATTTGCATATGCGCGATCGACTACCGGATCACTTTGCCTTGCGCCTGCGCGTTGCGGCCAGTCCCGCGAGGCCCAGGCCCAACAGTGCAAGGCTGCCGGGCTCCGGCACTGCTGCTACGAAATCGGAGGAAACAAAATCAATCCTGTCCCCACCGTTGACCAGATTGGACTCCACCCAATCAACATATACCAATCCGTTCCGTCCCGATGAGCCCACATTGAAGTTCAATCGCACGAATTCGTATGGGTCACTGAACACGAAACCCCATGTCTGGTCTGCGGCCCAATCCGCCAGCGTTTTTTCCACTGAGCCGTTCGGCGTGCCCAGACTGCTATCGCCGTACAACCGAAAAAGTCCGGTTGTGGCACCAACAGTGTCCTCCAACCATGTTGAAGGGTTGCCCGGATTGATCCGAGAGTCAATGTGCGAAAACGTGTAGTAGCACGCGGACGTCCCCGTAGACCCACAATTCGACAAGCCGTTAGAAACCGCCAACCCCAAACCCACAGTCCGCAGGGTTGTATTCGGATCAGAGAATGCACGGTACGCAAGCTCAAAATCAGATGCCAGCAATGCAGAAGCGGCCGCAAAACCATTGGCGTTGTACAGGCCAATGTCCGACTTGCCGGAGTTGCCGCTCGTGCCATCGAGCCGCACTGCGCCCAGGCCGTTCAAGCTACCGGTCGGACTCGCATCGGGAGAGCCACCAGCTGCATCCTGCGCCACGATGCCCTCCCCGAGAAATTTGATCTGGGCGTCGATCTGCGCAGGAGTTGCAACTCCGCCGACGGCTGGACGCGTGTCGCCGGACTCCCAGCCGCCTACACCCAAACCGTTGACATAAACAGTCGCGGCTTGCGCCGGCACGACTGCTGCCGCCAGCAATAACGTGCCAATAGCGCTACTCAAATCATTCAATCGCATACCTGAACCTCCTGTGGAATGTTGTCATTTCTGCTGTCGGGCTCAATGGAGCATGACAGCCCCGCCCAATACCATCAAAAGCAAAATGTGCGCCAACCTGGTGCAAACAAGCTAACACAAGTCAAATCAACGACTTGAATTGGTGCATCCGCGCGACGCGGCCCGTTCGGCGCACATTTGTAATATTTGTCGACATCGTGAAATATTTCCTGCTGATGGCGTCGATTTGCCCGGCGCCGCTTCCTCGTCCAAACCTCATGCCGTTCGCCCAGTGAGGCAATCGCACCTCGGCGACACCAGCCGGTCATCCCATCACGGGTGATTGCCTTGGCCCGATAGGTGCCGGGACGCATGGCCGACCCAAACGGTCCCATTCGATTCAGGCGCCGGCGCGGTCTGTTTGGGGTTGCGTGGCCCTTGACATGGCGCAGCATGGCGTGCGAGACCAAGTCCAGGCCACCCAGGCTCGACAGGGTGAATGGAGATTTCTCCGCACACCGCACTTGGGCACCTCGGATCCACACGAAGGCCATGGGCAATCAACCTGACCGTTGCGATGTTCTGCAGACGCTCGAAGCGATTGCGCAAACGCAAGCTTGCATGGCGGCCGGGTCGCCCCCTTCGCTGAGGTCCCATCGCGCTAGTCGCGATCAGGCTCCACCGAAAAGTGAAAGGTCTCCTCCAGTTCCTGCCGAAGCGGCTGGCCATCGGCCTGGCATTCCATGAGCGGCTCGAGGGCCCGCCACCATCGGCGGATCGTGGCATCGGGTTCGAAGCCTGGCCGCTCGACTCCGTCGAGTTCCTGATACGCAAACAGCGTCAGACCTTGGCGGTAGATCGAAAAGCTGCGCACGCCGGTGGCGCGCATCCGTTCCAGCATTTCCGGCCAGATGGCATCGTGCATCGCGCGATATTGATCGGCAGCCCCGGGTTTGAGTTTCATCGTCCAGGCGCGGCGAATGGTCATGGTATTTCCTGTGATCGCATGTGTGGCCCTGCGGCACAAGCCTTTGGGCGCGTCGGGCCGATCGTAACGAACCCGGCGCCTGCCGCGAACAAGCAGGGCCGGCCGTATCCCAAGGCACTGCCCATGCGTCCGACAACGCGCTGCGTTGCGACCCTATCGGGGCCGTGCCAGGCATCACCGCGCACGCAGCGAGCATGCAGCTGCTCTGCCCTGACGAAGCCCGGCCTGTACCGCGGGCTTTTGTCGCACTGCCACTTCGAAGGCCTCGGATGCACGGGCAGGTCGATGCGTGCGGCCCACACGGTCGTCCATGGCCGAACGCCTGCCCAACATGGCTTGCATTACCATATGCGCGCCTTGTTTTGCGCACTACGCTCCACGCTCCATGACGCTTCCTGCACGACAGCCTCCCCATCAGCGCGCCTTGTCGCGCCGTCCATCATGCGTGTCGGCACGCCTTCGTGATGCGGCGGCCCGCAGGGTCCCAACGGTACCGACAACCAGTCAACAAACCGCATGATCAAAGTTGCCATCATCGGCGCAGGCCATTTCGCCTATCGCGTCCACATTCCTGTACTTGCAGCGAGGCACGAGGTCATCCTCGACAGTGTGTGCCGCCAGGGAGCGGAAGAACTTGCGTTGATCAAGAACGAATTCGGCTTTGCCTTTGCGACAGAGTCCTGGCAGGAAATCCTTGATCGGGACATCGATATCGCGGTCATCGCGACGCCCCATCATCTGCATTTCGAGCAGGCCAAGGCTTTTCTGGAGAAGGGCTGCCATGTGCTCGTGGAAAAGCCCATGTGCCTTGACCCGCGCGAAGCCTGGGCATTGGTCGAGGCGTCGAAACGCGCCCGCCGCGAACTCGTCGTGTCCTATGGATGGCACTACAAGCCCCAGCTGGGCAAGGCTCGGCAATTGATCGAACGCATCGGGGCGATCGAACATGTGGTGTGCCATATGGCATCCTTCACCCGGTCGGTTTTCGTGGGTGATGGCGGTGTGCCGAAGTGGAAGCAGACCAAGATTCAGCCCGAGGCCGATACATGGCAAAACGCCAGCCATGGCGGTGGCTTCGCGTTTGGACAACTGAGCCACGCACTGGGTATCCTGTTCTGGGTCAGCGATCTGCGTGTCGCCAGCGTACGCGCCATGGCGGTCCATGCGACCAGCGGCATCGACTTGCACGACGCCGCAGTGACCCGCTTCACCAACGGGGCCACCGGAGTCCTTTCAGGCAGTTGCGGCGTACCGCCGGGACATGGCTTTGACGTCGATATCCGCTTCTACGGCGAGCATGGTTCGGTGCTGATCGACATCGAGACTGAGCGACTGGTGCTCAAGTTGCCCGGAGGGGTGTCTGAAGTGATCGAGGTTCCCCCGGGCGCATGGCAATACAGCTGTGAAGGACCTGCCAATGCGCTGGTCGATCTTGCGCTCGGTACAGGCTCCAACCACAGCCGCGGGGATATCGGCGCACGCTCGGTGGAAACGCTGGCTGCGCTGGTGGGCTCCGCGCAGGCCGGGGGGCAGGAATTCCTGATCGAGCACTTCGGCGACGCGTAAGGCGCAGCCTGCGGGCTCTTGTGGATGATTCAGCTACCGGTCGCTTTCAAGCGCACCGTCGTCCCTGCAGCCCTCTCATGCATCAGCAGCAGGCTTGAGCAGTCCTTGCGACCCAGGCCGGCCTCGACCCCTTGCGCCATGACCTCCAGGGTGGCCTGGCCGACCGGCACCGCGCAGTCGTAGCTGCGCGCCAGCCCGATGGCGAGTCGAAGATCCTTGTGACCCAATGCCATCATGAAGCCAGGCTCGGTATTTCCAGACAGGGCGAATTGCGGGTAGACCTGCAGCGCCTGCGCATTGGACGCCATGGTCGAGCCGAAAACGTCCAGCATGTGTTCGGGCGTCAGCCCGGCCTTCGTTCCGATGACGAACGCCTCGGCGGAAATCGCATTGCACGCCATCGCGACATAGTTGTTGACGCATTTCGTCGCGGTTCCGTTGCCCAACGGCCCGCAGCGGATGAAGGTGTCGCCGAGCAGCCCGAAGACGGGCATCATCGCGTCGATATCGGCCGACTCGCCGCCCATCATCAGAACGAGTTTTCCTTCGCGCGCGTGCCGTGTCGTTCGGCCAACCGGACAATCGATCATCTTCACGCCCGCTGCGGCCAGTCGTGCGCCGATACGTCGCGTCGTGATCGGATCGATGGTGCTCATGTCGACGTAGTACGTTCCGGCACGGATTCCGTGCAGCACGCCATCCGGCCCCAGCGCAACCTCTTCGGCATCCGGTGCATCAGGCACCATGGTGAACACCGCTTGCGCATGTTCTGCCGCATTCTTTGGAGACGTCGCCTCGCGCGCACCCGCCGCAAGCAGCGATGCCATCGCATCGCGATGGACGTCGAATACCGTCAGGTCATAGCCGCCGTGCAGCAGCCGTTCGGCGATCGGTTTGCCCATGGCGCCAAGCCCAATGAAGGCGATGCTTTTCATGTCGAGCTCCCTGGTGTGAAGTGCGAATGCGGCTGGCCGCATGTTACGCCGCGCGCGCCGGCTCAGGAACCGGTGTGCGGCCTGGGCGCAATTTGCCGCAAGGCGGCCACCATCAGATGGGCGGCAGGCGACAGTACCGTGTCTCTGCGGGTGACGATTCCATAGGATTCGGTTCTGGACCGGATCTCCAGCGGCAACCGGTGCGCCAGGCCATGCCGCACGCACAGATCCATGTTTTCTGCCGTGAGCAGTGCAACGGGATGGTTCGGCTCCTGCAGCAGCAGCATGGTGACGAAAATCGACGATGTTTCCGTCGTGTGCTCCGGCAACGGCAGGCCCGCCTCCTGGAATTCGCGCTCGAGCAGGTTGCGCAGCGGCATCAGGCTCGGATACAGGATCCAGTTGAGACCTGCGAGTTCGGCAAGCGTGACATGGCTCTGGTGTACCAGCGGGTGTCGCGGACCGACAGCCACGGCGACCCGCTCGTCGCGCAGCATTTCGTAGGCGTAGCGTTCGGGCTGCATGGCGATGGTGATGCGGCAGATCGCCAGATCCAGCCGGCCTTCGTCGAGCGCCGAAAGCAAGCCGGCGCTGGTGTCCTCGCGCAGATTGACCGACAAGGCAGGCTGGGACTCCCGCAACAAGGTCAGCGCCGGCACGACGACCGCAGGCAATGCGCCTCCGATGGCGCCGACGCGCAGCCGTCCCCCCTTGCCTGTCAGCACCCCCGTGAACTCCTCGCGCAGGTGCGCCAGGTCGGACTGCAGCAGGCGCGCATACCGCAGCACGCACCGCCCCAGTTCATTGGCCTGCACCCCGCGCTTGGAGCGCACGAACAGACGGGCGTCGAACGTGACCTCGATCTCATGCAGCATCTTGGTCGCCGCAGGCTGGGTCATGGCCAGTTGTTCCGCGGCCTGGTGCAGCGAGCCTGCTTCGTCCAGCGCGATCAGAAACACCAGTTGCTTGAAGCGCAGCCGCGCGCTGATGGACTGCAAACTGGGGGTCTTATCCATAATCATTGGTTATCAATAGATGGCGACATTTCATTATGCACAGGTGGCATCCGATCCCAATAATGTCGCACTTGCTAAAGAAATACTTGGAAGTTTCGCGGACCACCGCGGGCCATGGCTGAAATCAGGAGACATATCATGGAGTTATCACTCAAGCGCTTCCTCGCTGCACCTGCAAACCGGCCCTCGCGCTGGCGCGTGCCCATGGCAATTCTTGGCTCGGTGACGGTGGCAGCCGTCGTGATGGCCTTGCCCGTGACCGCTCTCGCCGCCTATCCGGACAAGCCGATTCGGCTGGTGGTGCCGTTCCCGCCGGGCGGCGCGGTCGACTTCTTCGCCCGCGTCGTGCAACCGGCATTGTCCGAGGAGCTGGGGCAATCGATCGTGATCGAGAACAAGGCAGGTGCCAGCGGAATGGTCGGCGCCGCGCTGGTGGCGCGGGCTGCGCCGGATGGCTACACACTGCTGATCGGCAACATTGCATCGCTGGCAATCAATGTCGGCATCTATGCCAAGATGCCCTACGACCCGCGCAAGGACCTCACCCCCATCGTGCGCACGGTGGACGTCAACTACGTGATGGCGGTGCCGCCGTCAGTTCCTGCCAGGACCGTGCCCGAGTTCATCAGCTATGTGAAGGCCAACGGCGCAAAGGTGTCCTACGGTAGCGCGGGCAACGGCAGCCTGCCGCATCTGGGAACCGAATTGTTCAAGGCGATGACCGGCACGCAGATGACCCATGTGCCCTACAAGGGCGGAGGGCCGATGGTGACTGACCTGCTTGGCGGTCAGATCCAGGTAGCGATCGCAGACCAGGCGAACCTGATGCCGCACGTACAGTCCGGCAAGCTGCGCGCCCTGGCTGTGGCCACCGCCAAGCGCTCACCGAATGCACCCGACATTCCCACCATTGCAGAGACCTTGCCCGGTTTCGAGGCGACCGCCTGGCAAGGCCTGGCGGCGCCCGCGGGCCTCGCCCCAGAGGTCACCAAGCGGATCAATGAGGCCTTCAACAAGGTCATGGCCATTCCCGCCGTGCGCGACAAATTGGTGGGCGCAGGCCTGGCGCCGGTAGGCGGTACCCCGGAGCAGTTCAGCCGCTTCATCGACAGCGAGATCACCAAGTGGTCGAAGATTGCCAAGGACGTGGGCGCGACGGCGGACTGAGGGCTCGAGTCTCACCACTCCTGCGACGGCTGGCGCGCCTTGCAGAGGCATGAGAGCAGCGCTGAAACGGGCGATCGGCCCAACCCAACTTTAGAACGGAAAGGAAATCCCATGCTGCAATTCCGATGGTTCAGGCGCCTTGGCGCACTCTTGGCGATTTGTCTGCCTGCGCTGGCCAGTGCCCAGTACCCGAACAAGCCGGTGAAGCTGATCGTGCCCTACCCGGCCGGCACGGCTGCAGACGCTTTGGTGCGCCTGGTCGGGGATCGATTGGGCGCTGGACTGGGCCAGCCGGTTGTGATCGACAACCGTCCTGGCGCCGGCGGCAACATCGGCGCCGAAGCGGTCGCCAAATCATCCAAGGATGGCTACACCTTGCTGCTGGCAACGGTGGACCATGCAAGCAATCCGAGCCTGTACCGATCGGCCGGCTACGACCTGGTCCGGGACTTTGTCGGCGTCGCCACGCTGGCCCGGATCCCCGGCCTGCTGGTCGTCCCGGCCGACTCACCCGCCAAGAACGTACAGGAACTGGTCGCGCTGGCAAAGGCCAGGCCGGGCAGCCTGAATTTCGCGTCCGGCGGCAATGGCAGCCAGGCCCACTTCGGCGGCGAGATGTTCAAGCAACTGACGGGCGTCGACGTGGTCCATGTGCCTTACAAAGGCGGCCCGGACATGGTGCTTTCGCTGCTGTCGAACCAGGTGGCATTCGCCTTTCCGACCTTTGTCACGGTCTTGCAGAACGTGCAGGCGGGCAAGATGCGTGCGCTGGCCGTGACCAGCGCCACGCGCAATCCCAGGCTGCCGGATGTCCCGACCATGAAAGAGGCGCTGCCGCCAGGATTCGAGCTCAACGCCTGGTTCGGCATCCTCGCGCCCGCCGGTGTTCCTGCAGACGTCGTGAATCGTCTGAACACCGAAATCAACAAGGTCTTGAATGACCCGGCGATACGCGAACGCATGCAGGCCGATGGCACTGCCGTGTTCACCAGCACACCCGAGGAGTTCGCCGCGCTGATGAAGAGCGATACGGCACGCCTGGCGGACATCGTGAAGAAGTCCGGCATCCGGATCGACTGAAGCCGCGCCCGCACATCTTTTGAATGGACAAGCATACCCATGCCCGAAGCAGCCACACCATGGACCCTGCCCTCCCGTCGGCAGTCCGGGAAGAATGTCCTTGCGGCATTCATCGCCTGCGCCAGGAGCCCGAGCACTGGCCATGATGCCTGACGACCTGGATCTGGCATCTGCCGCGCTGCCTTTGCGAGCAGGCGGGCTGGACATGGTGCTGCATGAAGGCCAGCTGCTCGACATCCGGTATGCCGGTCTGGACATCTGGCGCACCGTCATGTTCCTGTACCGCGATCCGGCCTGGGCCACACCGCGCCACGTGGCGACAAGCCGCGCGATCGACGTACGCGAGGACGGCTTTGCCCTGCAGCTGGATGGCCGATGCCCGGCGGTTCCAGCGCTCCGCTGGAATACCGACGTGCAGGGCTTTGCGGATGGCCGTATCCGGTACAGCGTCGAGATCGAAGTCGGCAGCGACCTGCAGACCAGTCGAACCGGCCTGTGCGTCCTGCATCCTGCGTCGGCGGCCGGAGCTGCGCTGGAGGTCGAGCATGTCGATGGCCGCGTCTCGCGCACCCGGTTCCCCGAACGTATTGCGCCATGGCAGCCGTTCACCCAGATCCGGGCGCTGCGGCACCGGTTCGCGCCGGGCGGATGGGCCATCTGCCAGTTCGACGGCGACGACTTCGAGATGGAAGACCAGCGCAACTTTTCGGATGCGTCCTTCAAGACCTACAGCCGCTCGAACTTCATGCCCCGCCCGTTTCGACTCGATGGCGGCGCCGTACTGCGGCAGTCCGTCACGCTGTGGCTGGAACAGCGACCGCGCCGCAACCGCCGGACCCTTGCCGACGAACGGATGCACGTGACCGTGTCAACGGAAAAGATCGGAAACCTGCCGGCGATGCGCTTGCTCGCGCCCGCGCAGAGACTGGCACCGCGGGCGGGTGCGCAGGCAGCCTCGCATGTGCGCATCGATCTGCGTGCGTGGTCACCGGCCACATCGCCGACACCCCCGTTGGCCCTGCACGCCTTCGCGGACGCCGGGGTCCCGTTCCGCCTGGACCTGCTGCTGAATGACGATGCCCATGCCGAGCTTGCCTGCAAGGCGCTGGCAGCGGCATGCAGTGCACATCACCTGGCGGTGGGCGAACTGGCCATCTTCCCGACCAGCGGACGTTCCGTGGATACCGCCAGGCGTTTCTTTCCCGGTGCGCGTATCGGCGGGGGAACCCCTTACTTCTTTACGAACCTGAATCGGATGGCATTGCCGCCGCGGCTTGACTTCGTCACCTATACGACCTGTCCGATCATCCATGTGGCCGATGACGCCTCCGTCATGCAGTCGCTGTCCACCCTGAACGCGCAGGTGGCCACCGCGCGCGCGCGCGGCATCCGCGCGCCCCTGCATGTCGGCCCGATCGGGATCGGCATGTCCCTGGATCCGTTTGGTGTCAGCGTCCATCCGGAACCGGGATACCCGATGGCAATGGCAAGCGAGGATCCGCGCGACCAGGCCATGTTCGGGCAGGCCTGGATGCTGGGATACCTTTGCCGAATGGCGGCGGCCGGCGTTACCTCGGTGACGCTGACCCATGCCGACGTCCTCGATGCCTTGGGTGCTCTGGTGGCATGCAAGGGCGCATCGATCCGCAAGGTGCGCAACCCGGATCCTGATCGGCTCGCCGTGCTGGCAGTGGACGGTGGCAAGACCTGCAGCATGTGGTTTGCCAACCTGAGCGCAACGCCCCAGCACCTCGCGCTGAAGCTGCCGTGGACTCCGCAGCGCCTGTCATTGCGCCTGGCGCCCTACAGCTGGGCGAACCCGGCATTCCCATGAATCTGTCACCAGAAAGGAACCAGAAATGTCATCAGGTCGTTTGAAGAATCGAAATGCCGTGGTCACCGGCGGAGCACAGGGCATCGGCTTTGCCGTAGCCCAGCGGCTGCTGGACGAGGGGGCACAGGTGGCGCTGTGGGACATCGACGTGCAGTGCCTGTCGGAGGCGAAATCGCAGCTACGCGGCGGCACTGCGGTGTTCACCCACCCCGTCGATGTCACTTCACTGGAACAGGTGGAAGCGGCAACCGCGGCCAGTGCACAAGCCATGGGCGGTATCGACATACTCGTGAACAGCGCTGGCATCGCCGGCATGAATGCACCGCTGGCCGAATATCCGGCGGCCGAATGGCGCAAGGTGATGGATATCAATCTGCTGGGAACCTTCCATGTGAACCAGGCGGTGGTCAAGCACATGATGGCCAGGGACTACGGCCGTATCGTCAACATTGCGTCGATCGCTGGCAAGGAGGGCAATCCCAACGCCGCTGCCTACAGTGCATCCAAGGCAGGTGTCATCGCATTGACCAAGAGCCTGGGCAAGGAGGTCGCCAAACGCAATATTGCCGTCAATGCCATCACGCCGGCGGCAGCGAAGACCAAGATATTCGATCAGATGCTGCCGGAGCACATCGAATACATGCTGTCGCGTATCCCGCGCGGGCGCTTCGTCCAGGTGGAGGAGATTGCCGCCATGGTGTCGTGGCTGGTGTCCGAGGAGAACTCGTTCACCACGGGCGCGGTGTTCGACCTGTCCGGGGGCCGCGCCACCTATTGATGGCGCCGCGGTGGGACATGCGGGATGCCACGATGGAAAAAGTTGCGATGCAAATGCAGACTTCGGACAAATTTGATCAAATTTTGCGTATCATCAGCACAAATTTGTATTTAATATCAATTTGTTGATCAAATGTTGAATGGCATATGACCCCCGCCCATCCTGCCCATCCTGTTACCCTCCTGCGCTTGCGCGACGCCATCGCCAGCGGCGCCCGCCGCCTTGACCCACCCGGCCCCATGGGCGTTCCGGCGGTGATCATGGACTCCGGGGTCGCACCGGGGTCGCCGTCACGCATGAAGGACGCCCGGTGAAGGCCTCCGCGCTGCGCTACGCGACCCTGCACATGGTGCGGGTCACCCACAAGACCTGCTGGAGCTTCATCCGCTTGCACACGCAGGATGGACTTGTCGGAGAGGGGGAGGCTACGCTCACCGGCCAGGAAGACGGCTTGCTGGCGGCGGCTGACCGGCTGGTACCACTGGCGTTGCGCGGCATCCGTACCGACTCGCCCGCTGATTTCGCCACGGAACATGTGCCGGTCGATATCCGGGACGCCAGCATCGTGAGCGCACTCGACCAGGCACTATGGAGCCTGCATGCGCAGCGCGCGGGGCAGTCCCTGGCGCAGGTATTGGGCGTGCGTCGCCTGCAGGTGCCGGTATATGCCAACATCAACCGGCGCACCGAGCTCCGTACCCCGGAGGGCTTCGCTGCCAGTGCGCGGGCCGCCATGGAGGCCGGCTACACCGCCTTCAAGCTGGCACCCTTCGACGAGGTGAACACCACCGTATGCATGCAGGGCCACGGATTGCAAGCCATGCACATCGGACTGGCACGGGTCGCTGCCGTGCGCGAGGCCGTCGGTGCTGATGCACGTGTCATGGTCGACTGCCATTGGCGGTTCGACGAGGCGACCGCCTGCCAGCTCCATGAATCAGCGGCGCGTCTGGGCGTGTACTGGATCGAGTGTCCGATCCCCGAGCTGCCAGGCAACATTCTTGCGCTTGTGCGGCTGCGCCGTCAGGCCAATGCGCTGGGCATGCTGCAGGCAGGGCTGGAAATGGGCGTCGGCTGGGACAGCTTCCGGCCGTATTGCGAGGCTGGCGCCTATGACGTGGTGATGCCCGACCTGAAATATGCCGGTGGCATGCATCAGATGCAGGCCATCAGCGCTGGCTGTGCGTCGCTCGGCGTCCAGGTATCCCCGCACAACCCGAGCGGCCCGATCTGCCATGCCGCCAGCCTGCAGGTCTCGGCCACGCTGGATGCCTTCGACATGCTGGAACAGCAATTCGACGAGAGCCCGTTGTTCGACGCCATGGTGCGTGCGCCATTTGCGCCCATTGCGGATGGGCAAACCGCATTGCCGCATGGAAACGGCCTGGGGGTCGCCCTCGACGAAGCGGTCATTCGACAGCATGCGACGCGCCCGGAGCGCAGCTGGAGCCTCTGATGGATATGGAGTCACTGCCCTTCGACGTGATCGCGCCCGCTGGCCAGACCCTGGGGGAGAGCGCATCGTGGTGCGCCCGCACGCAGGCGCTGTGGTGGATCGACATCCGTGCACCGCAGGTCAAACGCTGGAACAGCGCCACCGGCGCCATCGATGTCTGGACCATGCCTGAACTGTGTGGTGCCGTGGTGCCCACCGGTGGCGCCGAAGTCGTGGTGGCGCTTCGCGCAGATCTCCGATGGCTCGATCCACGAACCGGCGCGCTCGTGCCCTTGGCTAGCCTGGAAACCGGGCAGCCCGAACACCGTCTGAACGAAGCCAAATGCGATCGTCAAGGGCGACTGTGGTGCGGCAGCATGTGGGATTTCGGCAAACAGGCCACCGGCGGCTTGTATCGCCTTTCCACCGACCTGCAGGTTCGCAAGGTGCGCAGCGCAGTGACGATTCCCAATGGCATCAGCTTCGCGCCAGACGGCCGGCGCATGTATTTTGTCGACACGGCAACCGGCTGCATCGAGACGGCCGACTATGACACCGACGCCGGCATGCCGGCGTCCTGGCGCACCCTGGTCGGGGCGGGTGTTGCGCCCGGCAGGCCCGATGGCAACACGGTCGATGCCGACGGTTGCATCTGGAGCACGCGTTTTGGTGCGGCTTGCATAGCGCGCTTCACACCGCAGGGCAAGCTCGATCGCCTGATCCGCCTGCCGGTATCGCAGCCAACCTCGTGCGCCTTCGGTGGCCCTGACCTGGGCACGCTGTTCATCACCAGCGCAACGCAGCGCCTGACGCCCGAGGCACTCGCCGCCGAGCCCATGGCGGGCGCCCTGCTGGCCCTGCGCCCGGGTGTTCAGGGCCTGACCGAGCCATCGTTCCCTGAAATGGCCTGACAACGCCATTGCCATCGCCGCCCATTCCCTTCGCACAACCACTGGAGACACCATGAAAAACCACCTGATTTCAACAGACACCATCACGTCCTCGACACGCCGCCAGCTGCTGATGGGCGGTGCCGGGGCGATCGCGCTGCTGGCACTGCCAGGATGCGATCGCAGTGCCGTGAAGGAAGCCGCGTCTGGAAATGCGGCATCCGGCGTCAAGACCCTGGTGATGACCCAAAGCACGGACTTCAACACCGGCACCATGATGGCGCAGAACAATCCCAACCTGTCCATCATGCGCGTGATCTTCAACTCCCTCACGGAATACGATCCCAAGACGATGGAGCCCAAGCCGTCGCTGGCCAGCAGCTGGAAGATGTCCGACGACCAGAAGTCGCTGACACTGGACCTGCGCACCGACGTGCTGTTTCACGACGGGGCCAAGTTCACCTCGGCCGACGTGCTGGCCGCGCTGGCCTTCATGCAGAAGGATGGCGTACCCAGCCAGGTCAAGCACAACGCCAAGATCGTCACGGCCTCTGCACCGTCGGAAAGCCAGGTGGTGCTGACCCTGCAGCATCCGGTCTCCAACATCTTCGACATGCTGGAAATGATGGTGATTCCCCAGAAGGACTCCTACGAGAAAATGCTGACCGGCGCGGCATTCGTTGGCACCGGGCCGTTCAAGGTCGACAGCTACAAGCACGGCCAGGGCATGAGCCTGTCGGCCAACGACAAATACTTCAAGGGCCGGCCGAAAATCGACAAGGTCGAGGTCCAGATCGTGGCCGAGGCGTCTTCGCGCGTGGCGTCACTGAAAACCGGTGCCAGCCATATCTCGATGGACCTGCCGCCGCTGGACATCACCGGGCTGATCGCCGATGCGAAGTTTGCCAATGTCATCGCGGAAACCTGGGACTCGGCGATGTACGTGGCATCCAACGTCACCGTCGCGCCGCTCGACAAGAAGGAAGTACGCCAGGCCATCGCCTGG
Source organism: Rhodoferax sp. (assembly GCA_024235935.1). Classification (GTDB taxonomy): domain Bacteria; phylum Pseudomonadota; class Gammaproteobacteria; order Burkholderiales; family Burkholderiaceae_C; genus CAISIP01. Next base: position 234,546 of record JACKLL010000004.1, read on the forward strand.
TCCGTCGATCGCGACGCCATCGTCAACAAGGTGCTCAGCGGCATCGGCCAGACCAGTTCCCTGCCATGGTCCAAGAGTTCGCCGGCCTATGACGAAGCAGCGGTGGGCCACTACAAGTACAACCCCGAAAAAGCCAAGCAGATGATCGAGGCCGCCGGCGCGTCAGGCAAGGAAGTCAAGATCTGCTACGTCGCCGCGCAGGCGGGCTTTGCCTCGGTGGCGGAGATCGTGCAGGCAGGCATCAACGCCACCGGACTGAAGGCCACCATGGTGCCCATGCAGGCGGCCGACTTCTTCAAAGGCCTGTCGGGCGAAGGCTTGCCCGGCCTGTTCGTCAATGGCCACGGCTTCGGCCAGCTGCGCCCCGCCACGCTGCTCAAGGGCGCCTTCCCCTTCAATGCCGACAAGAACGCATCGCGCTTCAGCAACGACCAGTACAAGGCGCTCTCCAACGCGATCTGGCAGAACACCGATGCCACGAAGGCCAAGGCGCAATACGACGAGATCAACAAGCTGTTGCTGGACGAGCAGTTTGTCTCCGACCTCGCGCTCGGCGCGCACACCTACACCATTTCCACCCGCGTCAAGGGGCTGGCCTACACCGCGCTGGACTACCTGATCCTCGACCAGGCTGACCTCGGCTGACAGATGAACATCTTGCATCGCTTGCAAGCTTCTTGCAGCCCTTCACTCTCCCACGGGCGGCCATCCGGCCGTCCATCCGAGGAGCATTGACATGCTTCGCTACGCATTGCGCCGCATACCATCGGGCCTGCTCATCCTGGCGGTGGCATCGGTGGTCATCTTCCTGCTGCTGCGTGCCACCGGCGGCGACCCCGCCGCGGTAAAGGCCGGTCCGGATGCATCACCGGAAACCATCGCGGCAATACGGACCTCGCTGGGGCTGGACCTGCCGCTTCCGGTGCAGTACTTTCGCTGGCTGACGGGTCTGTTCACCGGTGACCTGGGCTATTCCCTGGTGACCGGGGCGCCACTGGCCAGCCTGATCGGCAACGGCCTGCAGGCCACCTTCGTACTCACGTTCGCGGCTTCGCTGCTTTCCGTGGGCATAGGCCTGGTGCTGGGCATCGTGATCGCCGTCAGTTCGGGCACCGGGCGCAGCGTGCTGGACGGCGTGGCCAGCATGATGCTGGCTGTGCCCACGTATGTGAGCGGGGTGCTGCTGATCCTGGTGTTGTCGGTGACCTTCAATGTACTGCCCGTGGGCGGCTACCGCCCGCTGCTGGACGACCCGCAGATCGGCGTGCAGTATCTGGCCATGCCGGCGATCTGCCTGGCCTTGCCTGCAGCCGGTGTCCTGGCGCGCTTCCTGGCAACCTCCATGCGCCAGGTGATGGACGAGGACTTTGTGCGAACCGGCATGGCCAAGGGCCTGGGCCGGGGGCGCCTGTTGCTCAGACACATCCTGCCCAATGCCTTGCCACCGGTATTCACCGTGCTGGGCATTCAGGTCGGGCAGATGCTGGGTGGCGCCATCGTGGTGGAGGCCATTTTTGCCTGGCCCGGCATCGGCAGCGTGCTGGCCAATGCGACCCTGGCGCGGGACTACTTTCTGATTCAGGACCTGTTGCTCATTGCCGTGGCCGTGTTCATCGTGATCCAGATCGTGACGGACCTGGCCCACGCCGCCCTGGATTCCCGCGTGCGCCTGGAGCAGCCATCATCATGAGCAACACATTCATGCCGGATAGTGCGCTTCGCCGGGGCCTGCGCCGCCCGCGCACCATGATCGGACTGTGCATCGTCGCCGTGTGCGTCCTGCTGGGCCTGCTGGCGCCGGTTCTGAGCCCGCATTCCCCGATGGACCAGAGTTTCGACGCCTTGCAGCGTCTGTCGCTGGCGCATCCGCTCGGCACCGACGAACTGGGCCGCGACCTGCTGGCACGGGTGTTGTACGGCATCCGGGTGGACGTGGTGGTTGCCGTGTTCGCCATTCCGCTGGGAGCGATCGCAGGCTGCGCGCTCGGCATGCTCAGTGCCAACAACCGCTGGTACGGCACGCTGCTGCAGCGCAGTTTCGACCTGATGCTGGCGTTTACGGCGCTGGTCATGGGCATGCTGGTGGCCGCCCTGATTGGCACCGGAACGCCCGCTGTGGTCGTGACGGTGGCCTTGGTCAACGTGCCGCTGTTCGGCCGCATCACGCGCAGTGCCGTGATGACCCAGCTCAGCCGTGACTACGCGGTGGCGGCTGAAGTCCTGGGCGTGTCCCGTGGGCGGCTGATGTTGCGCCACATCCTTCCCAACAGTGTGGACGCGCTCATCGTGCAGGCCGCGCTGAGCTTTTCGATGGCCGTGTTCATCGAAGGTGCCATGAGCTTTGTGGGCATCGGCGTGCGGCCTCCCAATCCTTCACTGGGTGCCACCTTGAAAGCCAGCATCAATTTCCTCGGTCAGACACCCGCGTATTCGATTGCACCGATGGTGGTCGTGACGCTGCTGGTGCTGGGTTTCACCCTCATCTCCGATGGCCTCAACCAGGCCCTGCTCAAACGATGACACACTTGAACGCCCATGCGGGCACGGCAGCGGACCCCGTGCTGCAAGTCCAGGGACTGAGCACGCGTTTCCACACCGGACGCGGCACGGTACGCGCGGTCGAGAACGTGAGTTTCGACGTACGCCGTGGCGAGACGCTGGGCCTGGTCGGCGAGTCGGGTTCGGGCAAGTCGGTCACGGCAATGTCACTGCTCAACCTGGTTCGCGAACCGGGCAACATCGAAGCCGGGCACATCCTGTTCCGAGGCAAGGACATCGTGGCCTTGTCGAACAAGGAGTTGCGCGGCATCCGGGGCAACGGCCTGTCGATGGTGTTCCAGGATCCGATGTCGTCGCTGAATCCCATCATGCGCATCGGCGACCAGATCACCGAGGCGATCCACGGCAAGGAGCGCACCACGGCGGCGCAGGCGCGTGAACGTGCCGTCAAGCTCATGAAACTGGTCGGCATACCTGACCCCGCACTGCGGCTGGCAGACTATCCGCACCGCTTCTCCGGCGGCATGCGCCAGCGGGTGATGATTGCCATGGCCCTGGCCAACGAGCCCGACGTGATCGTCGCCGACGAGCCCACGACCGCGCTGGACGTGACAGTGCAGGCCCAGATCCTGGACGTGCTGGCCGACATCAACCGGCAACTCGGAACGGCCATCATCCTCATCACGCACAACCTGGGTGTCGTGGCGCGTTCCTGTGACCGCGTTGCCGTGATGTACGCCGGGCGCATCGTCGAGCAGGCGCGCACGGCCGACCTGTTTGCCGACCCGCGCCATCCCTATACCCAGGCCTTGCTGGCCGCCACGCCGCGGCTGCTGGCGTCGCGCGCCCATGCACTGATGCCGATCGAAGGCCAGCCGCCCAACCTGGCGGACGCCATCACCGGATGCGCATTCGCACCGCGCTGCCACTTTGCCCATGCGGCCTGCCAGGAACAGCCGCCCACGACGCAGCTGGATGACCGCCGCTTCGATTGCTGGAAGACGGCCAGCGGAGAACCCTTGCCGCCCTTGCCCCGGCATCGCAGCCAGGGCCCCGAAGCGGTGGCGCTTGTGCGGGCCATGCCGGTCGCGGAGGATCCGCAGTCGCGGACGGGCCTGGTACCTCCGTTGCTGGAAGTGCGGGATCTGGTGGTGCGTTTCAACGTACCCTCCACCAGCCTGAACCCCTTCGCGCCGGGGCGCCATCTGCACGCGGTCGACGGCGTCAGCTTCACAATCGACCGGGCCGAAACCGTAGGCCTTGTGGGCGAGTCCGGTTGCGGCAAGTCCAGCCTGGGCAAGGCGCTGATGGGGATCAACCCCGTGACGACGGGCCAGGTCGTCTTCGATGGCAAGGATGTCACGCAGCTGTCCGGCGAGCAGCGCCAATGGGTCAGGCGTCAGTTGCAGATGGTCTTCCAGGACCCGATGAGTGCGCTCAACCCCCGCATGACCATCGGCGACGCCCTGGCGGAACCGCTCATCGTGCATGGTCTGTGCAAGGGTGCGGCGCAAGTCCAGGCCCGGGTGGGCGAACTGATGCAACTGGTCGGCCTGGATCCCGCCGTCGCGACCCGCTACCCGCATGAATTTTCGGGCGGCCAGCGCCAGCGCGTGGTGATCGCGCGCGGTCTGGCCGTCAACCCCAAACTGCTGGTGTGCGACGAGGCGGTGGCGGCACTGGACGTGTCGCTGCAGGCACAGGTGATCAATCTGCTCAAGGATCTGCAGGCCCGGCTCGGACTGTCCATGCTGTTCATCGGCCACGATCTGGCCAGTGTGCGCTATGTATCTGACCGGATCCTCGTGATGTACCTGGGCCAGGTCGTGGAAGAAGGGCCGGCGGAAACGCTGACACTGCAACCGCAGCATCCCTACACGGTGAGTCTGCTGTCGGCGGTGCCCGAGCCAGACCCCGTCACCGAAGCGAGCCGTCAGCGCATCATGCTCGGCGGGGATCTGCCCAGCCCGCTCGACCCGCCCTCGGGTTGCCGCTTTCGCACCCGGTGCCCCGTCGGTCCGCTGCACCGCGAGGGTCGCGAGCGTTGCGTCTCCGAACAGCCGGCCCTGATGCCGGTGGCCGGCAGCCCCGGCAGCAAGGCCGCCTGCCACTTTGCCGGCGAGATGACACTTGCCGGCGCCACGGCAACGCGCGTGATACCTCTGCACGAATCCAAGGAACTGATACCCACATGAAAACGACCATCACCGATACCTCTGCTGCGCGCGTGGCAGCACGCTTTTCCATGACCGGCAGGCGTGCGCTGGTCACCGGTGGCAGCCTGTCCATCGGACGCGCCATCGTGCTCGCCTTCGCGGACGCGGGAGCCGACGTGGCGGTTCAATATGCCGCCGGCGCAGACACCTCGCTGCAGAACAAGGACGCGGCCGACACGCTGTCCCGGGACCTCGCGGATCGGGGCGCCCGCCACGCCTTCATCGAGTCCGACTTCTTCCAGCCCGGCGCGGGAACGCACACGGTGCGGGAAGCCGAACGTCTGCTGGGGGGCGTCGACGTGCTGGTGCTGTGCGCTTCGGTTCAGCAGCGCGAACCTTTCACCGAGATCAGCGACCGCGAACTGGAGCGCCAGCGCCGCATCAACTTCGATGCCAGCGTCGAACTGCTGAAGGCGGGTGTGCCCGGCATGCGCGACCGCGGCTGGGGCCGCATACTGACCATCGGCAGCATCAACCAGACCCGACCCGCACCGGATCTCGCCATCTACGCGGCCCTCAAGTCGGCACAGCACAACCTGTGCATCAATCTGGCACGCCAATTGGCGCCGCATGGCGTGACCGTCAACAACCTCTCGCCCGGACTTGTCGCCACGGCACGCAACGCATGGCGGCGCGTGGATGCCGATCAGTGGGCGGCGATCCAGGCGGAGTCCAGCCCGATGGGCAGGGCCGGGACACCGGACGAGATGGCGAATGCGGCGCTGCTGCTGTGCTCGGAGGCCGGCAGCTTCATCACCGGTGCAGACCTGCAGGTGACGGGGGGCGCTCACTTGTGAACGACCGCATCCAGGGGAGTGGACTTGCCGCCTCCAACGGCCGGTGCGCCAGGCCGATGCGCCTTGGGCCCACGGGGTCCAGGTGTCCGCGCCTGAACCCCCTGCACGCCGCACGAGTCCCGCGACGGGTGCCACCATCTGGCGCGATGTTCGACATCCACAACAAGGAGGCTGGACCATGGAACCCCATGCGCTGACCCTGGCCGGCAAGGTCGCCGTCATCACCGGCGCCGGGCGTGGCATCGGCCGCGCCATCGCAATGGCGTATGCGCGGGCTGGCGCCGCGGTGGTGTGCGGCGCGCGCAGCCGCGGCGAAATCGAAGCGACCGTGGCCTTGATCGCGGCCAACGGAGGCACGGCAAGCGCCTGTGTAGCCGACGTCTGTTCGCATGCGTCGATGCAGGCCTTGTTCCAGCATGCCGCAGGCATCCACGGCGGTGTGGACATCGTCGTCGCCAATGCCGGTGGCGGGTTTCACGCACATCACGTCGCCGACGCGGACCCGGTGCAGTGGGCCGAGACCATACAGACCAACCTGATCGGCGCCTTCCATACCGCACACGCGGCGATTCCTCACCTGCGTGCCCGGGGTGCCGGCAAGCTGATCTTCATGGGCTCGGGGGCTCGCAATGACACAGTCCCGGGAATGTCTGCGTACGCCGCATCCAAGCTGGCCTTGTGGAAGCTGACCCAGGTGCTGGCGATGGAGCTGCATGCGTACCGCATCAGCGTCAACGAACTGATCCCCGGCCCGGTCAAGACCGCAATGACCGATTTCGGCGCGCGTTCGTTCGCGCCCAGCGAATGGGTCAAGGAGCCCGACGATGTGGTGCCGATGGCGATGTTTCTTGCCACCCAGCCGGACATCGGGCCCACCGCGCAAAGCTTCAGCCTGATGCGCCGCGCCAACTAGGCCGTACACCCGCGCGATCGAAGCTCCGTGGCGCCCACCGTGCGGCTCGGGGCCTCCCGGGACGGCATTGCCCCTGCAGACACGGTGCCCGCGCCACGGCCATCGCCATCGCCGTCGCGCCTGCGCCAGTGGATGACCTATGGCGTGCTGGTCGTCCGGTCTTCGTCTGCGTGCACGAGCGTGGTCTGAATCTGCACCTCCGACGTCAGCGTCCGATGTACCGGACATTTGTTCGCCATCTCCAGCAGGCTTTGCCGCTGCGCCGCGTCCAGCTGGCCCTCGAGCGTGATCCGCCGCTCGAAGCGGTCGATCGTGCGCGCCGATGCGGTCGCACGCGTACCGTCGGCCTCGGCGGCATCCACACGGCTGTGGCGCAGGGCTACCGAGACGCGTGCCAGCGGCCATTGGCGACGGTCTGCGACCATGCGGATCGTGATGGCGGTACAGGCGCCCAACGCAGCGGTCAGCATCTGGTGGGGCGTCGGCCCCACATCCTGCCCGCCGACGTCGGCCGGCTCATCGGCCTGCCATTGGTGCCGGCCGGCCCGGATGTCCACGGTATAGGGTCCGCTGCCACGCTCGGCGACGTGGACCACGTCGTCTTGCGGCGCAGCGGCTGTACCGGCCTGCGCCGCATCATTCGCCATCGCCATGGGGGACAGCTGCGGGATCCGGCTGCGGGATTGCGGTGTGCCCAGGTAGCGCCGCGCCCAGGTCGCCATCACATCGGCGGCAAACTGGGCGTCTTCGGGACGGGTCAGCAAATGGTCTGCGCCATCGAGCGCCACGAAGGACTTGGGATGCATCGCCGCCTGATAGATCCGGGCCGCGTTGTCGACGGCCACGGTCTCGTCCAGCGGCGCATGCAGGAGCATCAGCGGGCGTCGCAGCGCATGGATGCGCTCGACCTGCCGCTGCTCCTTCAGGTCATCGATGAAGGCACGCCGGATGGTGAAGGGCCGGCCGGCCAGCTGCACCGTGGCTTCGCCCTCGGCATGGATCTGCGCCACGCCCTCACCCAGCTGGTGCACCACATGGGCCGGATCGCACGGCGCACCGATCGTGGCCACCGCGCGGTTGTCCGGTTCGCGCCCGGCCGCGGCAAGCACCGCAGCGCCGCCCAGCGAATGGCCGATCAGCAGCGACGGTGCACCGTGCTCGGCCCGCAACCAGTCGGCGGCCGCGATCAGGTCGTCCACGTTCGAGCTGAAATGGGTATTGGCAAAGTCACCGTCACTGCCGCCCAGGCCGGTGAAGTCGAACCGCAGCACGCCAAAGCCGGCTTGCGCCAGCGCGCGCGAGATGTAGGCTGCGGCCTTGCTGTCCTTGGAACAGGTGAAGCAATGCGCGAATATCGCCCAGGCATGGGGCGGCTGGTCCGGCGTGTCGAGCCGGCCTGCCAGCGTGGCACCCTGGCTGCCGGGGAATGCGATCTTGTGTGTGGGCATGAATGGAACCTCCTGGTGTTGCGCCCAGGCCTGGAACTGTCGAGGCAGGCCTGGGGTCTGGCCGGGCTGGGGCAAGCGCTCATGGCATGGGACACCGCCTTACGCCACAACGGTACCACCATCACGCAAATGCAGCCGGCTCCACCGGCCATGACGGCCCCGCTCCCGCAAGGCGCGGGTGCCGCTCAGGGGTTCGCCCGCAAGCTCGCGCGCTGGAGGATCTGCTGGGCGCGGGCGATGACCGGTCGGTCCACCATCTGCCCGTCCACCCGCTGCGCACCCGAGCCGGCCTGCTGCGCCAGCGCCATGATGCGCTGGGCCCACTGCAGCTGCGCCTGTGTGGGCGCAAAGCCGCTCAGCACCGGTGCCAGCTGCGCCGGATGGATGCACAGCTTGGCACCAAAACCTGCGCGTGCGGCCCGCCGTGCATCTCCCTTGACCAGGGCAGGATCCTGCAATGCCATCGTCACCCCGTCCACCGGCGGCGGCAGACCGGCGGCCGCGCAGTGGGTGAGCAGCTGCAGGCGTGCCGGCCACAGCAGATCCCAGTCGTCTTCACAACCCAGATCGGCCGACAGATCGGCGGCACCAAAGGCCAGCCGCGTGATGCGCGGATGCCGGCAGATCTCCGCCAGTGCCAGCATGCCGCGGGCCGACTCGATCAGGCCGAGCACCGGCAAGTCGACATCCAGCGCCTGCAGGTCCGCGGCAGAATCCGTCTTGGCCAGCACCACACCGGCCAGCGCGGACCGGTGGCTGTGCACCAGGGCCAGATCCTGGGCGAACCAGGGTGTACCGACACCATTGATGCGCACCCACGGCGGGGGACAACCCGCTTGCAGCACGGTCTCGAGCTGCGTGCGCGCATGGTCCTTGTCGCACGCATCGACCGCGTCCTCCAGGTCGGCGATGACGGCATGGGCTCCGGCCGCGAACGCCTTGGCCAGGCGCTCCGGCCGCGTCGCCGGAACAAACAGCCAGGTGACGGCCTGCGCAGCCATCAGGCCAGCACCACCTGGGCGTCCAGGCCGACATCACCGACATTGTTGGTCGACCAGACATCCATGGCATGGGCATCCGCCCCGGGGGATGCGTGCAGGTGGAACCCGCACAGGTCGAACGTCGGCCGTTTGGCGCGAAAGCTGAAACTGCGGATGAACCGGCCCGGTGCCAGCGTGTTTTCCACGAAGCCGAGCAACATCGTCGCAATCAGCGGGCCGTGTACGACCAGGCCGGGGTAGCCTTCGACGCTGCGGCAATAGTCGCCGTCGTAATGGATGCGATGGCCGTTGAAGGTCGCCGCCGAATAGCGGAACAGCATCACCGCATCGGCCGTCACCGCCTGCTGCTGCGCGCCCGCGCGCTCGAAGCGATGTTCGCCGGCCTGCGCGCGCGCACCCAGCTGCGCCAGCGCAGCCTTCTCGGCGTCGGTCGGCCCGTCGCGGTAGACGATGTCGTGTTCCTCGTCGAGCAGCAGGCCGTCCGCGTCCCGGTACTGGTGGGCCAGCGTCACGAACACCATGTCGCCGCTACGGCCGGACTTGCGCGCCACGCTGGCGATGCGGGTGTCCCGCGTCACGGTCGAGCCGACGACAAACGCGCGGGTCCAGTTCAGCCGGCTGCCCGCCCACATGCGCCGCGGCAGGCTGACCGGCGGCAGGAAGTCGCCGCGCTGGGGATGGCCATCGTCCCCGAGCCGGGACTGCAACTCCAGCGGATTGAAATAGGCCCAGTGCCAGCCCGCCGGCAAGGGCGCCGCATCGGGCCGGGCCAGCCGGCCCGCGTCGTTCAGCGTGGCTGCCAGCTGGCGCACCTGCACGCCATGGATGACATCGGTCAGCGACTGGCTGCGCCCGACCCAGTCTTCGATGGCGGAATCGGTCGATGGCATGGCAGTCTCTTTCATTCAGTACGAACGCGGCATGCCCAGCACATGCTCGCCGAGGTAGGACAGGATCAGGTTGGTCGAGATCGGCGCCACCTGGTAGAGCCGGGTTTCGCGGAACTTGCGCTCCACATCGTATTCGGCGGCAAAGCCGAATCCACCATGGGTCTGCAGGCAGACGTTGGCTGCCTCCCACGATGCGTCTGCCGCCAGCAGCTTGGACATGTTGGCCTGCGCGCCGCAGTTCTGGCCGGCGTCGAACAAGGCGGCCGCGTGGTAGCGCATCAAGCTGGCGGCCTCGACGTTCACATAGGCGCGGGCGATCGGAAACTGCACGCCCTGGTTCTGCCCGATCGGACGGTCGAACACCACCCGGTCCTTGGCGTATGCGGTGGCCTTGTCGATGAACCAGTAGCCGTCGCCGACACATTCGGCAGCAATCAGAATGCGCTCCGCATTCAAGCCATCGAGGATGTAATGCAGCCCCTTGCCTTCCTCGCCGATGCGGTTCTCCACCGGAATGCGCAGCTTGTCGATGAAGATCTCGTTGGTCTCGTGGTTGACCATGTTGCGGATCGGCCGCACCGTGATGGTCTTGCCGATCTCGTCGCGCAGGTCGACCAGGAATACCGACAGGCCTTCGCTTTTTTTCTTGACCTCGGCCAGAGGCGTGGTGCGCGCCAGCAGCAGCATGTAGTCCGAATGCTGCAGCCGCGAGGTCCAGACCTTCTGGCCACTCACCTCGTAGTGGTCGCCCTTGCGCACCGCCACGGTCTTGAGCTTGGTGGTGTCGCTGCCGGTCGTGGGCTCGGTCACCGCCATCGACTGCATGCGGATCTCGCCGCGCGCGATGCGGGGCAGCAGGTCCTGCTTCTGCTTGTCGGAGCCGTGGCGCACCACGCATCCCATCACGTACATCTGGCCATGGCAGGCGCCCGAATTGCCACCGGCACGGTTGATCTCCTCCATCACCACACTGGCTTCAGTCAGCGAAAGGCTGGAGCCGCCATATTCCTCGGGGATCAGCGCCGACAGCCAGCCGGCGTCGGTCAGGGCCTTGACGAAGGCGTCCGGAAAGGCGCGCGCCTCGTCGACCTCCTGCCAATAGCGGGAGTCGAATTGCGTGACGACCGCGCGCACACCGTCGCGCAGTTCGGTGTAGGCGTGGGGAGAGTTCGGGTGTACGTTCATCAGCGAATGTTCCTAAGGACAGATCAGACAGATCAGGCAGGTCAGGCCGCACTGGCGAACATCTGTCCGCCGTCGATATTGAGCACGCTGCCGCTGAGGTAGCCACAGCGCGGCGAACAGCCGAACACGGCGAGGTCGGCAATCTCCTGCGGCTCGGTCATGCGACCGAAGGGCAGCTTCTTGGCAAGTTCCAGCCAGCGGTCCGCGTCGCCGAGTCGGGACGCCGCCTGGGCACGCAGGACCGCTTCGATGCGGTCGCTGCGGGTCGGCGACGGGTTGATGCCGAACACCCGCACGCCATGCTGCGGGCTTGCCGCGCCTATGGCCTGCGTGAATGCGATCAGAGCCGCGTTGGCCGTCGAGCCACAGATGTATTCCGCGCGCGGTGCAACCCCCGCCATGCCGATGATGTTGGCAATCACGCCCGAACCCCGCGCCTGCATCAGCGGCAGCACCGCCCGGATCAGGTTGATGTAGCCGAACAGCTTGAGCTCCCAGGCCTGGCGCCAGCGGGCGTCGTCGACATCGGCCAGGCCACCGCCCGGTATGGCGCCGGCATTGTTGACCAGGATGTCGACCTCGCCCATTTGCGCAACCAGTGCTGCCAGGCCATCGGCTGTGGACAGGTCGCAGGCCAGCGTGGTCGGCGTCACGCCGGTTTCGGCTGCGACCGTGTCACAGGCCTTTTGCAGCGTCGCGGCAGTGCGCGACACCAGCACCGGCTGCGCGCCCTCGCGCGCGAACGAGATCGCCGTGGCCAGACCGATGCCCTTGGAGCCACCGGTGATCAGCACACGCCGGGCCTTGAGTTGGAGATCCATGAGGTTTCCTTGTTGCGTTCAGACTTTGGCCGCAGGTGCCGGCACCTGCGCGGTGTACCAGTCTGCGATGTCGGCGCCCTGCACAAAGCACACGCCTGGCGTGTTTTGCAGCAGGTCGAGCATGCGCTCGAACGAGCCGAAACGGTGGGGCACGCCGATCAGGTGCGGATGCAGACCCAGCGCCAGCACCCGCGGACGCTGCCGGGCCTCGCGCGTGAACAGGGCCACGGTGCGCTGCAGCCGCTCGAACATTTCGTCCGAGCTGTGCTTCTCGACCGCGTAGATGATGGAGTCGTTGATCTCCAGGTTGTACGGCAGGCTCAGCAGCGGACCCTCGGCGGTCGTCATCCAGTTCGGCACGTCGTCGACGACCCAGTCGAAGACATAGTCGATGCCGGCCTTCTTCAGCACCTCCGGCGTGGTGTGGCTTTCGCGCAGTCCGGGGCCGAGCCAGCCGCGCGGGCGCTGGCCGGTAAAGGCCTCGATCATGTCCAGGCTGGTCTGCACGACCTCCTCTTCAGCGCCGGCATGGTTGAGCGCCTTCTGGTGCACGCCATGGCCGATGAATTCCCAACCGGCGGCATGCATGGCCTCGGCTGCGCGCGGATAGGCATGGATCACACCGGCATTGCAGCTGGTCGAAGCCTTGAGGCCCCGCGAGGTGATCGCCTCGAGGATGCGCGGCAATCCGCAGCGCATGCCGTAGTCGACCCAGCTGAAGTTGGGCACGTCGGGAACCGTCTCTCGGCCATGGGGCGGCGTGATGATGGTGCGCGGCATCGGCGCGTCGAACTCCCAGTGTTCGACATTGACGACCAGGTGCACCAGGATGTTGCCTTCGGGATACGCCTGCAGCGCCGGGCCTTCGTTCGAAAAGCGGTAGGGAATGCGGGGATTGGCCATGGGGGCTTTCGTTTTCAGTGGCGGATCTGCTTGAGGATCTCGCGTTTCATTGCATTGAAGTTTTCCGAGGTCGTGTCCTCGATCGTGCGCGGCCGGCTCAACGGCACCGTGATGCGCGCCTGGATGCGGCCCGGGCGCGCCGACATGACATACACCGTGTCGGCCAGGAACAGCGCCTCGTCGATGTCGTGCGTCACGAACACGATGGTCGGCTTGAGCTGCTGCCAGACGGTCAGCAGCAGCTCCTGCATGCTCAGCCGGGTCTGGGCGTCGAGCGCACCGAACGGCTCGTCCATCAGCAGCACCTTGGAGCCCATGGTCAGGATGCGCGCAATGCCGACGCGCTGGCGCATGCCACCGGAGAGCTGCACCGGCAGGTGGTTCTTGAAGTCCGACAGGCCGACGATGCGCAGCATGTCGTGGGCGCGGGCCTCGTAGCTGCTGGCTGGAAGGCCCTGGGTCTTGGGCCCGAAGATGACGTTCTCCCAGACCGAGAGCCACGGAAACAGCGCCGCTTCCTGGAAGACGACACCGCGGTCCGGACCGGGTTTGTCCACAGCCTTGCCATCGACCGTCAGGCTGCCGGCACTGGCCTTCTCGAAGCCGGCGACCAGGTTCAGCAAGGTCGACTTGCCGCAGCCGGAGGGGCCCAGCAAGGCGATGAATTCGCCGGGTTTGACGTCGAGTTCGACCTTGTCCAGCGCCTGCACCGGCGGGTCGGTCGGATAGATCTTGTCGAGTTGTTGCGCGAGGATTGCAGACATGGCGTTCAGTGGTTCTGGAGAATGCGCCAGCGCAGGACGCGGCGTTCGAGCATCACGATCAGGCGATCGCTGATGTAACCCATGGCGCCGATCGACACCATGTCGGCCAGCACGATGTCCATGCGGCCCACGTAGTAGGCATCCCACAGCACGTAGCCGAGACCGGATTTCACGGCCACCATCTCGGACACGATGACAGCGGTCCAGGAAATGCCCAGCCCGATGCGCATGCCGGTGAAAACCGATGGCATGGCCGCCGGCAGCACCACCCGGCGCAGCAGCTGCGCCCGCGTGGCCCCCATCATGGTCGCGGCCCGCACCAGGTTGCGCTCGACATCGCGCGCGCCCTGCGTGGTATTGACGACGATGGCGTAGAAGCCGCCCAGGAAGATCAGGAACACCGAGCCCATGTCGCGGATGCCGAACAGCGCGATCGAGAACGGCAGCCAGGCGGTGATCGGGATCGGGCGCAGGCTTTGCACCAGCGGATCGAACAGCTGCGCGATCAGGCGACTCCAGCCAATCATCAGCCCGAGGGGAATTCCGATGACTGCCGCGAGCGTGAAGCCCTGCGCCACCCGCATCGAGGAGTACTGGACGTTGGACAGCCAGGTTCCGGAATAGGGATTCAGGCCCATACCGGAAGCGCCGAAGACCCACCCCTGCCAGCCCTGCAGCACGGCCAGCGGCGTGGGGACGATGCCGGCCATGTCCTGTCGGCTGCCGACGATCTGCCAGACCGCGAGCACGGCAAGCGGCACCAGGATGCCGATGATGAATTGCTTCAGACGCTTCATGGGAGGCCCATCAGCGCTTGATTTCGCGCGTCATCGCGTCGTCGTACAGGGCTGCCGCATCGGCCGCCACATCCTTCTGGATGATGCCCTGCTTGAACGCGGCTTCTGCCTGCAGGCGCACCTGCTCCTTGGTCAGCACGCCGCCGAGCTTGATGATCTTGGCCGACTCCTTGGTCACGTTCAAAGGCAGTCCGGTGTATTTGGAATAGGCCTCGGCGAACATTTCGGGATTCCTGGCCATCTGTTCCTCGGCATTGTGATAGACCCACAGGAAGCGCTTGACGGCTTCCCGCTTGTTGGTCATCGCATCGCGCGACGCTGCCAGCAGTCCCAGCTCGGCGCCGACGGACTTGGACTGGCTGTACTCCAGGTTCTTGGCAAAGTAGGCATCGCCCTCGGCCACGGCCTGCGATTCAAAGGGCTCCCACAGCACCATCGCGTCGATGTCACCGCGCTTGATGGCCTGGATGAAGGCGGTGCCGCCGCCCTGGATGTTGACCGGGGTGAAGCTGTTGTACGGAATGCCCTTTTCGACCATGGTCATGGCCCACTGGAACCAGACGGCGGATCCCGGCGCAATGCCGATCTTCTTGCCGGCAATGTCCTTCCAGTCGTTGATGGTCACGCCCTTGCGCACCACCAGGTTCTTGGCCGATCCGGCAACGCCGGTCAGGCCGATCAGGTTCTTGCTGCCCTGCCCTGCTGCGATGGCCAGGTCACCCGGACCAACCGCGGAGATGTCGACCGAGTTGGACATCAGCGCGGTGCGCGCGTCGGCATAGCGTACGAACTCGGCGCGCTTGACGTCGATGTTGAACTTCTTGAGTTCCTCCTCGACGTTGAGCATCGGCGACAGGTGTCCGACCTTGACGAAACCGATGGTCAGCGTTTCGCGCTGCGCCAATGGTGCGGGTGCGGGGCCTATGGCAAGAGCCGCGGTCGTGACAGCGGTCGTACAGACCGCTGCAAGGGCTTTAGCGAAATTCATCGTCATCACTCCTGGTGGTTGGAAATGGGAAGCACGTGGGGAAACTCGGATCTCAGCGGCCGGTGAACCGGGGCGCACGTTTCTGGGCAAAGGCGGCACGCCCCTCGATGTAGTCGCTGCTGTCGAAGCAGGCCTTCACGGCCGCGTCGACTGCGGAGGCGCCTGCCGGATCGGATCCGCCCAGAACCGTGTTGAAGGCCAGCTTGCCGGCGGCCAGGGTCAATGGCGCATTGCCGGCAATGTCGGCCGCCAGCCGCTGCACATGTGCGAACACGTCGTCGTGCACGGCGTTGAGCAAGCCCATCGCCAGCGCCTGCGCCGCATCGCAGACACTGGCGGTATAGAAGAGCTCGGCACTGCGGGCCGGGCCGAGCACATCGACCATGCGCTTGATGCCATCCAATGCGTATCCCAGGCCGAGGCGCCCGGCCGGCATGCGGAATCGGGCATTGGACGCCGCATAGCGAAGATCGCATGCCAGCGCCAGGCCCAGTCCGCCGCCATAGCAGATGCCGCTGATCGCGGCGATCACGGGGCAGCGCAGTGTCGTGATGCCTTGCTGCGCGCGACGCACGGCGATGTCATACGCCTGCACGCCGGCCGGGTCGCTGCGCTGGGCGCCGAACTCGGAGATATCGGCGCCCGAGACAAAGGCCTTGTCGCCGTCGCCCCGCAACACGACAACGCGAACGTCGGCATGGGCCTGCAGCAGATCCAGCGTGTCGCCCAGCGTGTTCCACATGCCCAGCGACATGGCGTTGAATCGACCCTCGTTGCGCAGGGTGATGGTGGCCACGTGGCCGTCAATGGTGTGCAGGACTTCGGGCATCGCAGTCACACCACGGCGTCGGCATGGAACTGCCGGATTTCGTCTTCCGAGTAGCCGGCCTCGGCCAGCACTTCGTCGGTGTGGGTGCCCCAGCCCGGCGCCTGCGCCACCACCTTGGAGGGCGTCCGCGTCAAGGTCACGGGTTGCGTGATGTAGTGCATCTGCTTGCCGAAGTCGGTCATCAGTGAAGCCGTGACGCCGAGGTGGCGGACCTGTTCATCTTCGAACATCTCGGGAACCGTATAGACCGCCCCTGCCGGCACGCCGGCATCGTTGAGTTCGGTGACCCAATCGGCCACACGACGCGGTTTGAAGATGTCAGCCAGTTCCCGGTTGAGGCGCTCGCGGTGCTTGACCCGCAGGGTTTCGGTCGTGAACTCCGGGTCGGCCAGCCAATCTTCGCGACCCAGCAGGCGGCACAGGCGCACCCAATTCCCTTCGCCCGATGCGCCCAGGTTGAAGACGCCGTCGCTGCCTTCGAACAGGCCCATCGGGCTGCTGGTGGGGTGGTCGTTGCCTTGCTGCACGGGAATGTCGCCGTCGTTGAGATAGCGCGCGGCCTGGAAGTCCATCATGGCGATCTGCGCGTGCAGCAGCGAGGTGTGGACCCACTGCCCCTTGCCAGAGACTTCCCGCTCCAGCAAGGCCGTGAGGATGCCCAATGCGGCGTACAGCCCGGCACTCATGTCGGCCACGGCCAGCCCGGCGCGCACCGGTCCGGAGCCAGGGTGCCCGGTCACCGACATCAGGCCGCCCAGACCCTGTGCGATCTGGTCGAAGCCAGGCCGCCAGGCATGCGGGCCGTCCTGGCCGAACCCGGAGATGCTGGCGAGAATGATGCGCGGGTTCACGGCACTGAGCGACGCATAATCCAGGCCCAGTTTGGCCTTGACGTCCGGCCGCCAGTTCTCGACCACCACATCGGCATCCTTGACCATGCGCATGAGGATGTCGCGCGCACCGGGCTGCTTCAGGTTGAGGGTCATCGAGCGCTTGTTGCGGTTGATGTTCTGAAAGTCACCGCCCTCGCGGTTGGCGGCGAACATGGCCTCGTTCGGGTCGACGCCCTTCGGCGGTTCGATGCGCACCACGTCGGCGCCGAAGTCGGTCAGCATGCGCACGCAGTTGGGTCCGGCCCGCACCCGCGAGAGGTCAAGCACGCGAAATCGGGACAAGGCACTGGAGGCCTGGATTCTTGGCATGGTGGTCATTTCCCTGTTTGGAAGTGGCGGGTGAAGGCCGCGCCGTCAAGACGCTGTTGCTGCACCGCATCCGCAAATGCCAGCAACACGTGCTCATGAAAAGGCCGAGCCACCAACTGAACGCTGATGGGCATTCCGCGGGCATCGGCGGCGATCGGAAAGACAATGGCGGGCAGACCCAGGTAGTTGACAAAGCCCATGAAGCGGTACAGGGCCAGCAGGCGTGAGGGCTCGTAGGGGGCCTGCCCCGGGGTCACGGAGGTCCAGTCAGGTACGGGTTCTGCCAACGCTGGCAACAGGAACAGATCGCAGTCCGTCAGGTACGCCGACAGGAAGGATTTCAGCCGACGCGGCCTCTCGGCCTGCACGGCCGGCAACCATTGCGCTGGCATCACCAAGCCCGGCAGTGCCACCTCACGCACCGTCGGTGCAGCGAAGCCTTCGCGCAGCGCCGTGGCATGCGTATGCCCGGCCTGCGCATGCAGCATCACGTCGGCCTGCTGCGAAACAGTCCGGAAGTCCGGCCAATCGTCGATGCGTCGCACGCCTGGCAGATCGGCCAGAAATGATTCCAGCGCCGCCGCGACCTGCGCATCCACGCCGGCATCCGGAATCCAGGCACATATCCGCAGCGGCCTGTCGGGCACCTTGTCGTGTTCCGGCTCGGGGGCGAGGGCGTCCATCAAGCGGGCCGCGTCGTTGGCGCTGCGCGTCATGAGTCCGACCGTGTCGAGTCCAGGCGCCAGCGGGTGAACACCCTCCCGCGGCACCCGACCCTGCGTCGTCTTGAGTCCCAGCACGCCACAGGTGGCGGCAGGAATGCGGACCGAGCCCGCGGTGTCGGTCGCCAACGAGCCGTATACCAGGCCCGCAGCCACGGCCACGGCGCTGCCACTGGAGGAGCCGCCGACCACCGCGCCGGCATGCAGAGGATTGACGCAGCGTGGGAAGTGCGGGTTGGCACCGGTGGCGCCGCAGGCATGTTCCGCCATGGCCAGTGTGGCCAAGGGCGCCGCACCCTGCCGCGTCAGGCGCTCCACCGCTGGCGCGGGCAATACGCCCGGCGCTGCGGCGCCCTGGTCGCGGCCCAGGCCCGGCCGCCAGCCGGCCAGATCGAAGATGTCCTTGTGGGCGAGGCCCACGCCCGCCAGGCTGCCTCGGGGCGAAGGCGCATCGTCGTGCGACACCGCCAGCGCTCGCACCACGCAGTGCAGGCGTCCCGCCTGCTGCCGCATCCGCAGGCGCTGCACTTCCAGCGCCTGTGCCACCGACCATTCGCCGCATGCCAGCGCATGCTGCAGACCGGTCAGGGTGTCGGGCAGTTCAGGCACGGGCCAGTTCCAGAAGGCATTGTTCAAAGTCTGCATCCGCATCTGCATCGCGGTGCGGCAGGTCGGTGCTGGATGCCGCGGCCACTGCGGGTGCGAGCCGGCGCAAGGTCCTGGCCAGCCGCAGGCGTTCGCTACCATCGGCAGCAATCTGCGCCGCATCCAGCGCGCGGTCCACGGCTGCCGCCGCGTCGGCGTCCATGTCGAAGCGCCCCATCGGGAGCACTGGATCAATGCGCGTTGGCACGGTAAGATATACCTTGTAGACACATAAATATAAATATAACCTTCTTGTGGATACCGAAGATTAGGGAAAACCCTTGAATGCAAAGAGACAAGCAGACATTCATCAAAGCCAGTGACAGGATCCGCACCGAGATCGAGAACGCCATCAAGGACGGCAGCCTGTTGCCGGGCGACTCGATCGACGAAGCCGAACTGTCGAGCCAGTACCAGGTGTCGCGTACGCCGATCCGCGAAGCCCTGATCCAGTTGCAGGCCCAGGGCCTGCTGACCAGCCTGCCGCGCGGCGGCATGATCGTCGCGAAAATGGATCTGCAGCAGTTGATGGCCTTGTGGGAGCTGCTGGCGGAACTCGAAGGGGTGGCGGTGCGGCTGGCATGCCAGCGCATGGGCGCCGACGACCTGGAGATGCTGCTGGCGCTACATGAAAAAAGCCGCATCCATGCAGAGACCGACGATGTCGCCGGCTGGCAGCAAAGCAACCTGGAATTCCACGACCTGATCTACCGGGCCACACGCAACCCGTATTTGCGCATGGAGCTGATCCGCATCCGAACCCGCACCGGCTACTACCGACGCCATGCGTTCGGCGCACTGGGCCGGATCCGCGCTTCGTTCGAGCAGCATCAGGTGGTGGTCGACGCCTTTCGCAAGGGCGACAGCGACGCGGCCGTGGCCGCCATGGTGTCGCACATGCGCCCTGCCGCCGATGCGAGGGGTCTGACCGACGTGATCGTCAACCTGCCCAAGAATCTGCTGGCCTCCTGACGTCGACGGTGGAGCCGCCACCGGCCAATCCGCAGCCCCGTGCTGTCCACCGACAGCTGCCCATGGCAAACCGCCGCGATGGAAGCTCAGCTGCGAAGAACGCATTGGCACATTTCGCCGCGGCTGGCAAGTACCCCGGCCCGCTCCGTGGCCATGCAACCGCCATGGGCTTGCGCCAGAATGGTATGGCGACACGCGGCCACGCGCGGGTCGCCACAACTCGCCCCACAAGACCATCGGAGCAGCACCATGCGCATGTTTGCCGCATCCATCGGCACGGAAACCAATACCTTCGCGCCCATTCCGACCGCGCTCGAGAGCTTCCACGAATCCTTCTATGCGCCCCCCGGGCAACACCCCGATGACGCCAAGCTGTGCACGGCTCCGCTGTGGGCCGCACGTCGGCGCGCCAAGGCCGAGGGCTGGACACTGGTCGAGGGCACCTGCACGTTCGCAGAGCCGGCCGGTCTGGTGTCGCGCGAGGCCTGGGAGACACTGCGCGACGAGGTGCTGGCGCAACTGCGCGCCGCGATGCCGGTCGACGCCGTGGTGCTGGGGCTGCACGGCGCGATGGTCGCCGACGGCTACGACGACTGCGAGGGCGACCTGCTCGCACAGGTGCGCGGCATCGTCGGCGCCAAGGTGCCGATCGGTGTCGAGCTCGACCCGCATTGCCACATGACGCGCAAGCGCGTCGCCAACGCCACGTTGATCATCTGCTTCAAGGAGTTCCCGCATACCGACTTCGTGGCCCGCGGCGAGGAGGTGGTGGATCTCACGCTGCGCGCAGCGCGCGGCGAGATAGAACCGGTCATGTCGCTTGTCGACTGCCGCATGATCGGCAGCTTCCCGACCACGCTGCAGCCGATGCGCGGCTTCGTCGACCGCATCATGGCCATGGAGGGCAAGGGCGGCGTGTTGTCGATCTCGCTGGCGCACGGCTTCCCGTATGCCGATGTCCCCGAGATGGGTGCACGGGTGCTGGTCGTGACCGACAGGCAGCGCGCCGCCGGCGATGCACTGGCACTGCAACTGGCCGACGAATTCTTTGAGATGCGTGGCAAGACCCAGCCCGAATACGTCGACCCCGACGGTGCCATCGATGTTGCACGCAAGGAGCCAGGCACGGTTGTCGTTGCAGACCCGTCCGACAACCCCGGCGGTGGTGCACCCGGAGACTCGACGATGATCCTGCGCCGCATGATCGAACGCGGCGTCACAAATGCCGCACTGGCTCCGATCTGGGACCCGATGGCGGTGCGCCTGTGTTTCATGGCCGGCGTCGGCGGCCAGCTGCGGCTGCGCTTTGGCGGCAAGACCGCGCCGACCTCCGGCCAACCGATCGATGCGCTGGTGACGGTGACGCAGCTCACGCGCGACGCACAGCAGACCTTTGTCGGCGCAAAGGTTCCACTCGGCGACTGTGCAGCGATCAGCCTTGACGGCATTGCCGTGGTGCTGATCAGCAAGCGCACACAGGCCCTGGGCAGCGACCTGTTGACCGGCATGGGCGTCGCGATCGAAGGCAAGAAAATGATCGTGGTCAAGTCGACCAACCACTTCCACGCCGCATTCGCACCGTTCGCCAGCCGGGTCATCTATTGCGATGCGGGCGGTCCTATACCCCGAGACCACCGCAAGGTACCCTATACCCGCGTCCAGCGTCCAATCTGGCCGCTGGACGCGCAGGTGCAGCCGGTGTTGCTCGATTGACACCGCAACACCCTTTTTCATTTCGTCAGGAGAAACAACATGACACCTTATGACCGCCTCAAGGAACTCGGGCTCGAACTGCCGACACCGGCGACACCCATGGCCAACTACGTCCCGTTCGTTCTGGTCAACGGCTTTCTCTATCTGTCGGGCCAGGGGCCGCGCCGCGCCGACGGCAGCCTGTGCACCGGCAAGGTGGGCAGCGAAGTCAGTGTCGAAGATGCCTATACCCACGCCCAGCTCACCGGTCTGAACCTGCTGGCGGTGGCCCACCTGGCACTGGGTGACCTGGCGCGGGTGCGCCACGTGGTCAAGGTGCTGGGCATGGTCAATGCGATACCGACATTTGGCGAGCACCCCAAGGTCATCAACGGTTGCTCCGATCTGTTTGTCAACGTGCTCGGCGATGCGGGCCGCCATGCCCGCTCGGCGGTCGGCATGGGCTCGCTGCCCGGCAACATCTCGGTCGAGATCGAGGCCATCCTGCAGGTCGACGGCTAGCAGCGCTGGCGAGGGCAACATGCGCCCGGACGCTCAGGCCGCGCTGGCCGCGATGGCACAGACCGACATCCGCACCACGCTCGGGCTGCGTCCCCTCATCAACGTGTCCGGCACGATGACGGTGCTGGGCGCCTCCATCATGGTGCCCCAGGCCATCGCCGCAATGGCCGCCATCGCCAGTGAATTTGTCGACATGGCCGAGTTGCACCAGCGCGCCAGTGACGGGGTCGCACAGGCGACCGGCGCGCAGGCGGGCTTCATCACCGCCAGTTGTGCCAGTGCGATCACGCTGTCGGTTGCGGCCACGATCACCGGCGAACGTCGGCTGGCCATCGAGCGTTTGCCGGACGTGCGCGGATTGCGCAACGAGGTGCTGGTGCAGACCGGCCACCTTGTCGGATACGGCGCATCGCTGCAGCAGACCATCGAGATGACAGGCGCCCGTGTGGTGCCGGTAGGCACGGTCAGCATGGCGCAGCCCTACCAGCTGGACGAGGCCATCCACGAGCACACGGCCTGCGCCGTATTCGTGGTCTCGCACATGACCGTGCAATACGCCATGCTGGCACTGGAGCAGGTCTGTGCCATCTGCCACGCCAGGGGCATACCGGTCATCGTCGACGCTGCTTCCGAATACGACCTGCGCGGCTTTCTGGCGCGGGGCGCCGACATCGTCGTCTACAGCGGCCACAAGTTCCTGGGCGGCCCCACATCCGGCATCGTTGCGGGCCGCGCCGACCTGGTGCGTGCCGCGCGCGCGCAGAACCATGGCATCGGTCGCGGCATGAAGGTCGGCAAGGAGACGATTGCCGGCGTGATGGCTGCGCTGCAAGCCTGGGAACTGCGTGATGCAGCCGCGATCCGCGCGCGCGAAGACGCTGCGCTGGCGCTTTGGCAAACACACCTGCAGGGTCTCGTTGCGGTACAGTGCCTGCGCGTCGATGACCCGACCGGAAATCCCTTGCAGCGCCTGCGCGTGCATGTGCATCCGGCCAGCGGCTGGAACGCGCGCAGCCTTGCCGACGCACTGGCGCAGGGTGAGCCGTCGATCCGCGTGCGCGACTACCAGACCGATCTGGGCTATTTCGACCTCGACCCCTGCAACCTGCACGACGGCGAAGCACCGGTGGTCGCACACCGGCTCGGCGCGCTGCTGGGCAAGACCGGCTGAACACGCACCGCCAAACACAGCGGCATGCAGCGCTGAACGCGCAGCAGCAGAAGCATTTGGCGATACGCTGCAACACGGTGCCGGGCAGGATGTCAAGTCCGGATACGTTTCATGTCCTGCTCCGTGCTTACCCGCATGTGCTTGCCCCACCCAGTCGATTGTGCTTAAATAAATTTCGCCCCCCACAACAGCGGCTGACTCAGCGGTTCATGCCGGCACAGATCGCAGCCGACCTACAGGAGATGCTTCGATGACGAATTCACGGCGTTCTGTTTCTCGGCGTTCGGTGCTGGCTGCCGGCGTGGCGGCCGCAGCGGTGGCTGGTGCGGGTTCACCCTTGCTGGCTCGGGCACAGGCAAAGGCGGCGCGAGAGGTGCGCATGGTTCCCCACGGCGACCTCAACATCCTCGATCCGATCTGGACCACGCAGAACATGGCGGCCTATCACGGCGCCATGATGTACGACACGCTGTTCGGCATCGACGCCAACTTCAATGCACAACCGCAGATGGTCGGCAAGACCGACATCTCGGCCGACAAGAAAACCTATACCTTCGAGTTGCGCCCGGGTCTGAAATGGCACGACGGAACGCCTGTCACGGCCAGGGACTGCGTGGCATCCATCCGCCGCTGGCAGGTCAAGGACGGTGCGGGCTCCCACCTGTTCCAGCGTGTGGCCGACACACCGGTGGTCGACGACAAGACCTTTCGCATCGTGCTCAAGGAGCCCTATGGGCTGCTGATCGACGCGATGGCCAAGACCAGCACGCCGGTGTGTTTCATGATGAAGGCGGAGATCGCCGCCACCGATCCGAACACCCAGATCACCAAGCACATCGGCTCGGGCCCGTTCAAGTTCGTCGAGTCCGAATACCGCCCGGGCAGCCGCGTCGTCTACGAACGCAACCCCGACTACGTGCCCCGCAGCGAGCCCGCGTCGGGTATTGCCGGCGGCAAGGTGGTCAAGCTCGACCGGGTGATCTGGGAGATCATGCCCGACGCGCAAACGGCCGCCTCGGCCTTGATGGCGGGCGAGGTGGAGTTCTACGAACAACCGCCGATCGACATCCTGCCCACGCTGACCGGTGCGCCCGGTGTCAAGATCGAGGTGTTCAGCAAACTGGGCAATATCGGCCAGGTGCGGCTGAACCACCTGCATCCGCCTTTCAACAACGTGCTGGCGCGCCGCGCCGCGCAATTGGCCATCAGCCAGGACGATGTACAGCGCGCCGCCATCGGCAACCCCGATTTCTGGCGCAGTTGCGGCTCCAACTTCACCTGCGGGTCGGCCATGGGCGTCGAGGACGGATCGGAAGCGCTGATGCTCAAGGCGCCGATGGCCGAGCGCCAGGCCAAGGCGCGTGAACTGCTCAAGCAGTCCGGGTACGACGGCAAGCCGATCGTCCTGTTGCACGCGACCAATATTCACGTCATGAACCAGACCATGCTGGTGGTGGCCCAGAATCTGCGACAGGTCGGCTTCAACGTGCAGCTCGCATCGACCGACTGGGGCGCGGTGGTCACCCGCCGCGCGAACCAGAATCCGCCGGATCAGGGTGGCTGGAATGTGTTCTACACCTACAGCGGCGGCAATGCCACGTCCAGCCCGATCGCCCTGTCGGCCCACGCCGCCACCGGTCGCAAGGCCTGGTTCGGCTGGCCGGAGAACGCCAAGATCGAGGAGATGCGGACGGAATGGGCCTACGCGCAGGGGCTGGCGGCACGCAAGGCGGTAGCCAGCAAGCTGAACCGGGAGATGATCGAATACGTGCACGACATCAAGACCGGGCAATGGACACAGCCCGCAGCGTATCGGGGCGACCGGATCCGCGGCATCCTGCCCATCCCCGAGGTCATCCCGTGGTGGAACGTGGAGCGTTATGCGTAGATGGACGTGCTGAACGCGTAAATGCTGTCTTACGTCCTGCGTCGATTGCTCGGCGTCATCCCCGTCATGCTGGTGGTGGGGATCTTCGTGTTCTCGCTGCTGCATCTGGCGCCGGGCGACCCGGCCGCCATCATTGCCGGCGACAACGCCACGCCGGACAACATCGCCCGGATCCGGACCAATCTGGGCCTGGACCGCCCTCTGCTGGAGCAGTTTGCCAGCTGGAGCTGGGCGACGGTACGCGGCGATCTGGGCGTCTCCATGTATTCCGGCATTCCTGTCACGACCCTGGTGCAGCAGCGCATGGGGCCCACGTTCTCATTGGCGATCACCACGCTGATCGTGGCCGTGAGCATTGCCGTCACGCTCGGGGTCCTGGCCGCGTGGAAAGCCGGCTCGCTGCTGGATCGGGCGGTCATGGGCCTGGCGGTCACCGGCTTCTCGGTTCCGGTGTTCGTGGTCGGCTATATCCTGGTCTATTACGTGTCGCTGCAATGGCGCTGGTTGCCGGTGCAGGGGTACAAGCCGATGAGCGAAGGCGTCGGCTTGTGGCTCAGCCACCTGGTGCTGCCATCGTTTGCCCTGGGTCTGGCGTACGTGGCGCTGATCGCGCGCATCACACGTGCCAGCATGCTTGAGGTGCTGGCGGAAGACTACATCCGGACCGCCAGCGCCAAGGGTGTCGCAACCATGCCGATGCTGCTGCGCCATGCGCTCAAGAATGCGGCCGTCCCCATCGTCACCGTCATCGGCATCGGCATCGCGCTGCTGATCTCGGGCGTCGTGATCACC
>JACKLL010000005.1 GCA_024235935.1 Rhodoferax sp.
ATCGGGCCCGGCATCGTGCGCGGCGTCGATCTGTTTGCGCAGACCCTGCGCACCTACGTCGACGGCCTGGTGGTGCAGGAGGCACAGATCGGCGAAGAGACCATCTGGGGCCCGCATTACGTGATTGCCGACATCGCGCGCCACATCACGCTGGTGCCGGGCGACGTGATCCTGATGGGAACGCCCTGCCATTCGCGATCGGTCGATCCGGGCCACTATGTCGAGTGCGAGGTCACCGGCCTGGGCCGTGTCGGCGGCACCGTGGTGGCGATCGATGCCCCGCGCGCGGCGGCACTGGGTGTCGGCCACCAGCCGACCGACACACCTGAAGTGCGGCGTGTGGCGCTGGGGTTTGACGAGCGCGTGCCGGAGCAGTTCAAGGCCAACCTGCGCAAGGCGAAGGGAGCGCAGGCATGAAGGTCTGTATCGTCGGGGCAGGGGCCATCGGCGGCTGGATCGGCGCGCGCCTGGCGGCCGCCGGTGTTGCGGTCAGTGCCATCGCCCGCGGTGACACGTTGGCAGCGCTGCGTCAGCATGGCTGGCGCCTGCAGACGGCCGATGGCATGGTGCAGTCGCCGGTGGCGGCGGTCAGCGCCGACGCCGCGGCACTGGGCCCGCAGGATCTGGTCATCATTGCAGTCAAGGGGCCTGCACTGGCCGCGGTGGCAAAAGGTCTGGGACCGCTGCTGGGCCCGCAGACGGTGGTGTTGCCGGCCATGAACGGCGTGCCCTGGTGGTTCTGCCAGGGACTGCCCGAATTCGCAGAGCCGCTGGCCTGCGTCGACGCAGGCGGGGCGATTGCCGCGGCCATTCCCTTTGCGCGTGTGCTGGGTTGCGTCGTGCATGGCTCAACCGCCGTATCGGAGCCCGGTCTGGTGCAGCACAAGGGCGGCAATGGCCTGATCGTCGGCGAGCCCCAGGGAGGCCGCTCGGAGCGGGCACAACAGGTGGCCGATGTGCTGGCCCGGGGTGGATTCACCGTGACCCATTCCGAGAACGTGCGCCAGGCGATCTGGTACAAGTTGTGGGGCAACATGACGATGAACCCGATCAGTGCGATCACCGGTGCGACGGTCGACTGCATTCTGGGCGACCCACTGGTGCGCGCGTTCTGCGCGCAGGCCATGGTCGAGGCGCAGGTCATCGGTGCGCGTATCGGTTGTGCGATTGACGAAACCCCCGAGGCCCGTAACGCCATCACGGCCAAGCTGGGGGCCTTCAAGACCTCGATGCTGCAGGATGCGCAGGCGGGCCGGCCACTGGAACTGGATGCCATCGTCGGCGCCGTGCACGAGATTGGCGGGCGCCTGGGTCTGCCCACGCCCAGTATCGCCGCCGTCCTCGGGCTGACCCGACTGATGGCGCGCGTACACGGTCTATATCCGGATTCGGCCACCGCCGCGTGATGGCAGAGTCGCTGGGTATCGCGCAAAGCGGGCGTGTCGAGGGATTGCGCTACCGCATAGCGCCCGAGGTTTTTGCGGCCCATCCCGGGTACTGCCGCGGTGTCGTGGTGTTCGAGCAGCTCGACAACCGGAGCGATGCAGCCACACTGGCGCCGCTGCTGCGCGATGCCGAAGCGCAGGTGCGCGATACCGTCAAAGGTAATGTGGCCGAGCACCCGCGCATCGCCGCCTGGCGCGATGCCTACCGCCGTTTCGGTGCCAAGCCGTCGGAGCACCGCAGTTCGATCGAGGCCATGGTGCGACGGGTGGTGCAAGCGGGCGTGCTGCCATCGATCAACCCGCTGGTCGATATCGGCAATATCGTGTCCTTGCGCCATCTGCTGCCGGCCGGCGTACATCCCCTGGGCCCGACTGCGGTGGCGCTGGCCTTGCGTCCGTCGCAGCCATCGGACCGTTTTCAGCCGCCGGACGACAAGCCTGCCGAGACCATGCCGAACGGCGAGTTCGTGTTTGCGGACGGCCCCACGGTGCTGACCCGGCGCTGGACCTGGCGCCAGGCCCGGGGCACCCAGACCCATGGTGATGCGACGCGGGTGTTCTTCAACCTGGATGGCCTGCCGCCGGCCAGTGCGCATGCGGTGCGGGCGGCGATGCAGGACGTGGTGACGCTGGTGCAGAACCACTGCGGTGGCGTCCTGCTCGCGTCGTCCGTGCTGGACGCCGAAGCGCGGGAACTGTAGCCGCCCACCGGATACCGGACGTGCGGCGGTGCGGCTACCCCCGCCAGGCTTGCGTGGCCAGCGACTGGCGCGCCGCGTCGGCAATGCTTTGGGCATCCACCTGAAAAAATGCGCGCAGTACCGAGCGCGTGTCGCTGCGGCCGAACCCGTCCGTGCCCAGCGTGCGATAGCTGCGCGTGCCCGGTATCAAGGCCCGCACGCTCTCCGGTACCGCACGCACATAGTCGGTCGCGGCGATGACCGGTCCCTGGCAGTCCGCCAGCAGATGCACCAGGTGGCCGTCGGGCCGTGCCATGCCATCGCGCGCCAGTTCGCTCCAGCTCGTGACGCTGATCACATCGGCGCCGATGCCTTGCTCGGCCAGCAGTGACGCTGCCTTCACCACCTCGGTCAGAATGGCGCCGGAACCCATCAGCGTCACACGTTGTGCCGCCTGCGCCGGCGCGCGGGCGAAGCGGTAGGCACCGCGCAGTACGCCATCCGCTGCGCCTTCGGGAAGGCTGGGCTGGGCGTAGTTCTCGTTCATCAGCGTGATGTAGTAGAAGACATCGCGCTGCTCGACCAGCATCTCGCGCATGCCGGCGTCCAGGATCACCGCCAGCTCGCCGGCAAACGCCGGGTCCCAGGCCTTGCAGTTGGGAATGGTGGCGGCCACCAGGTGGCTGCTGCCGTCCTGGTGCTGCAGGCCTTCGCCGGCCAGCGTGGTGCGGCCAGACGTGGCGCCGAGCAGGAAGCCGCGGGCGCGCTGGTCGGCAGCGGCCCAGATCGCATCGCCGACGCGCTGAAAGCCGAACATCGCGTAGTAGATGTACATCGGCAGCATGGCAAGCCCGTGCACGCTGTAGCTGGTGGCGGCGGCGGTCCAGCTGGCGATGGCGCCAGCCTCGCTGATGCCTTCTTCCAGGATCTGCCCGTCCATGGCTTCGCGGTAGCTGAGCACCGAGCCGATGTCCTCCGGCGCATATTGCTGGCCGACACTGCTGTAGATGCCGACCTGCTTGAACAGATTGGCCATGCCGAAGGTGCGGGCCTCGTCGGCAACGATGGGCACGATGCGCGGACCCAGCGCCGGGTCCTTGAGCAGGTTGCCGAGCATGCGCACGAAGCCCATCGTCGTGCTCATCTGCTTGCCACCGGCCGCAAGGGCGAAGGCTGCGTATGCCTGCACAGGCGGCACCGGCACCTTGTCGCAGGTGGTCTCGCGCCGCGGCATGGAGCCGCCCAGCGCGGCGCGGTGCGCGTGCAGGTACTGCATCTCGGGACTGTCGTCGGCCGGCTTCACGAAGGCCAGGTCCCGCGCCTGTTCGTCGCTGAGCGGCAGCTGGAAGCGGTTGCGAAATCCGATCAGGTCAGCCGCATCGAGCTTCTTCTGGCTGTGCGTCGTCATCCGGCCTTGGCCGGCCGTGCCCATGCCATAGCCCTTCTTGGTGTGGGCCAGGATCACGGTCGGCTGGCCCCGGTGTGCCGCAGCGGCGGCATAGGCCGCATGGATCTTCACCAGGTCGTGGCCACCGCGTTTGAGCCGGTCGATCTGCTCGTCGCTCAAGCCCATGGCCAGCCGGCTGAGCTGCGGATTCTGGCCAAAGAAATGCTCGCGGTTGTAGCGCCCGTCCTTGGCCGCGAAGGTCTGCATCTGCCCGTCCACCGTGCCGGCCAGTGCCCGTGCCAGCGCACCGTCGGCGTCGCGCGCAAACAGGCCGTCCCAGTCGCTGCCCCAGACCAGCTTGATGACGTTCCAGCCGGCTCCTGAAAACAGCCGCTCGAGCTCGTCGATGATGCGGCCATTGCCGCGCACCGGGCCGTCGAGCCGCTGCAGATTGCAGTTCACGACCCAGACCAGGTTGTCCAGCTTCTCCCGCGCGGCCAGCGTCAGCGCACTCATGCTCTCCGGCTCGTCCATCTCGCCGTCGCCGAACACGCCCCACACCTTGCGTCCCTCGCAGTTCAGCAATTGCCGGTGCGTCAGGTAGCGCATGAAGCGCGCGTGGTAGATCGCGCTGATCGGGCCTATGCCCATCGAACCGGTCGGAAACTGCCAGAAGTCGGGCATCATCCACGGATGCGGATAGCTGCTCAGCCCGCGGGCGCCCGCAGCGGTCGCGGAGATCTCCTGCCGGTAGTGCATCAAGTCGGCCTCGCTCAGCCGTCCTTCGAGAAAGGCGCGGGCGTAGACGCCCGGCGCACTGTGCGGCTGGAAGAACACCAGGTCGCCACCGTGCTGCGCGCTGCGGGCATGGAAGAAGTGGTTGAATCCGGTCTCGAACAGATCCGCCGCGCTGGCGTAGCTCGCGACATGGCCGCCGAGTTCGCCATAGGCCTGGTTGGCACGCACCACCATGGCCAGCGCATTCCAGCGAATCAGCGAGCCGAGCCGCTCCTCGATGGCGAGGTCGCCCGGAAACAGCGGCTGGTCCTGTAGGGCCACGGTGTTGACATAGGGCGTGTTCAGATCGGGTTGCCAGCCGATGGCATGGACACGGGCCAGCCGGGCGAGTTCGTCCAGGATCTGGCGTGCGCGTTCGGGACCGTCGGCGGCGACCAGCGACAAAAAGGCTTCGCGCCATTCGGCGGTTTCCGCGGCCTGGGGGTCGGGGGCTTGAAAAGGGAGAGCGATCGCATTCATGGTGCGTTCTACTTTATGCTTCATGCCTCCCTATGTGCTGCTGATATATCGTGTTGTTTAGCTTGGATTCGGCAGAAAATGCTGCAAATTTTGCTGAAAGACTCCCATGAAGCTTGACCGAAGCGATTTGCGCATCCTCGACGAACTGCAGCGCGACGGATCGCTGACCAACGCCGAACTGGCCCGCCGCATCGGCCTGTCGCCGTCGCCGTGTCTGGCCCGGGTCAAACTGCTGGAGCAGTCTGGCGTGGTCCAGCGCTACGTGGCGCTGGCCAGCGCCGCAGCGCTCGGGCTGGGCCTGACGGTGTTCATCTCGATCAGCCTGAAGACCCAGAACAAGGCCACGCTGGCGGAGTTCGAAGCCGAGATCGCGCGCCACGACGAAGTCATGGAGTGCTATCTGATGACCGGCGACAGCGACTATCTGCTGCGCGTGGCCGTCACCGACATGGCGGCGCTCGAGCGCTTCATCCTCGAACAGTTGTCACCCATCCCCGGTGTCGAGAAAATCCGCTCCAGTTTTGCGCTCAAGCAAGTGCGCTACAAGACGGCCTTGCCGCTGGGGCATCTGGCGTAGACCCGTTGTTGAGCCGGCGTTCTGCAACCGGCAGTACGGTCGCGGTGCTTGTCACTGGCCATTCCAGGCGGCCATGTTGACGCTACCCATCAGGCCATTGGACAAGCCGCCGTCGACCAACAGGTCGATGCCCGTGACGTATCCTGCGTCGGGTCCGACCAGGAACGCCAGCGCGTTGGCCATGTCCTCGGCCTGGGCAACCCGGCGCAAAGGAATCCGCGCTTCGCGCTGGGCGCGGGCTTGCGGCGCCGCATAGACACCGGCGGTTCCTGGGGTTTCGGTCAGTCCGGGAGACAAGGCATTGACCCGAATGCCATCCGGTCCCCACTCGAGGGCCAATTGCCTTGCCAACATGATGGCGGCCGCCTTGCTGGGGCTGTAGGCCGCAAGCGGCGCGGTTGCGTTGCTGCCAGAGATCGAGGTCGTGATCACCATTGATCCGCCAGCCGCCTTGAGCAATGGATGTGCGGCGCGACCCAGCAGCCAGGCTGCGCGCACATGGACTGCGAAGATGCGGTCCCAGTCCGCGAGCTCCGCCTGCAGCAGCGGCGACGGAATGGCAAAACCGGCATTGCTGACCAGTGCATCCAGACCACCGAATTCGCATGCCGCATCGGCCAGCAATTGCGGCACCGCCGGGTCAGCCAGGTCGACCGCCATCGCCCGGATGTCGGCGCCATCGGCCCGCAGTTCGGCCGCGACTGCGTCCAGATCTTGCGCATGCAGGTCGGCCAGGACCATGCGCGCCGGCGCGCCGTGGCGGTTGATCGAGTCCCGCGCCAGGCGCAGTGCCATGGCCTTGCCGATGCCGCGTGCAGCGCCGGTCAGCAGGATGCGCATGCCGCAGCCCGCGGTGGGGGGCTGCTGGCCTGCCGCAATCCCTCCAGGCTGTTGCTTGCCTGGCTTGTTCACGTCGCCAGCATCCCGCCATCGACAGGCACGGTGACGCCCGTGATGTAGCTGGCCATGTCGGATGCGAGGAATACCGCAGGCTGCGCGATTTCGTCAGGCTGGCCCATGCGGCCCAAAGGCGTGCGTGCCATGAACGCCTGAAGCCGAGCCGGATCATCGCGGGTAGCGGCCGTCATGGGGGTTTCAATCACCCCAGGGGCAATGGCGTTCACACGAATGCCATCCTTGGCGAGGTCGACCGCCATGGACTGGGTCATCATCTTGACGGCGCCCTTGGAGCCGGAGTAGCCCAGGCAGTTGCGCTGTGCGATGAAGGCGGCTGCCGACGCGATGTTGATGACGCAACCGCGACTCTTGCGCAGCGCGGGCAGGCAGGCATGCAGGATATTGAAGCCGCCCATCACGTTGACGTCGAAAACACGGCGCATGTTGTCATGTGCCTGCGGGCTGTCCACGCCTTCGCGAATCAGGATACCGGCGTTGTTGACCAGGATGTCGACCGCACCGATGTCGGCGTCGATCTTCTGCGCCAGCGCCTTGCATGCACCCGCGTCGGTGATGTCCAGCGCGAAGGCCCAGGCCTGACCGCCCTGCGCCTGCACCTGTGCTGCCGTGGCGGCACATTCGGTGTCCGTGAGGTCGACCAGAATCACCCGGCTGCCGGCCTGGGCATAGGCCAGGGCGATGGCGCGGCCGATGCCGGCGCGCGCGCCGGTGATCAGGGCCAGGCGGCCTTGCAGTGGGCGTTGAGGGCTCTTGTCTGTTTGCATGTGTGTCTCCGTCAGTGCTTGTCAGGGGGCCGGGCGCTGCTGGCGTCGGGCGACCAAGGCGTTGATCTCGCCTACGATGCCGCGCCTGAACAGCAGCACTACCAGCACAAACACAACACCTTGCAGGATCAGCAGCGATTCGGCGAATGCGGACAGGCTGTTCTGCATGGTCACGACCACGATGGCGCCCACCACAGGTCCCAGCATCGTCTGCAGGCCGCCGACGATACCCATCAGCAGCGCTTCGCCCGAGGTCGTCCAGCTCACGTCGGTGAGTGTCGCGATCTGGAATACCAGCACCTTGAGTCCGCCGGCCAGGCCAGCCAGGGCTGCCGACAATGTAAACGCGAGCAGCTTGTAGCGGTTGACGCGGTAGCCCAGCGAAATGGCGCGTGGCTCGTTGTCGCGGATGGCGACCAGAACCTGGCCGAACGGCGAATGCACGATACGCCAGATGAACCAGAACGCGGCGACCACGGCGGTAGCGATGACGTAATACAGCGTCATGTCATCCGACAGGTCCAGCAGGCCGAACAGGTCGCCGCGCGGCACATTCTGTATGCCGTCTTCACCTCCCGTGAAGGGAGAACGCAGCGCCACGAAGTACACCAGCTGGGCACAGGCCAGCGTGATCATCGAAAACGCGATGCCGGCGCGCCGGATCGCCAGCAGCCCGGTGCTCGCGCCGAGCAGTGCCGCGATGGCGACGCCAAACCCAACACCCAGGGCAGGGCCCCAGTTCCATGCGGTCATGGCATGGGCTGTCGCGTAGGCGGCGGAGCCGAAGAACATGGCGTGCCCGAACGACAGCAGTCCGACATATCCGACCATGAGATTCAACGAGCCCGCGAGCAGTGCGAAACATAGCAGCTTCATCATGAACGCCGGATAGGCCAGCCAGGGCGCCGCGAGCAAGGCACATGCGCCGAGCGCCAGCAACACGACCGTCTGGCGGGAGGAAATCAATGCGTGGTGTGTCATGGAAAGGGATTTCTATGCCGTGCTGCCAAACAGGCCGTTGGGCCGCACGGCCAGTGTGATCAGCATCGCCAGAAATACAACGATGCCGGCGAATTCGGGGAAAAAGACCTTGGTCAGCCCCTCGATCACGCCGAGTCCGAAGCCCGCCACGATGGAGCCGACGATGGAGCCCATACCGCCGATCACCACGACGGCGAACACCACGATGATCAGGTTGGACCCCATCAGCGGGCTTACCTGGTAGATCGGTGCCGCCATGACGCCGCTGAAGCCAGCCAGCCCCACGCCCAACCCATAGGTGAGCATCAGCATGCGCGGCACGTTGATGCCGAAGGTGCGGACCAATTGCGGGTTTTCGGTCGCCGCCCGCAGGTAGGAGCCCAGCTTGGTTCGCTCGATCGTGAACCAGGTCAAGAGACAGACCGTCAGCGAGGCGGCGATGACCCACAGCCGGTACCAGGGCAGAAAGGCAAAGTCGGTGTCCAGGCCACCCGAGATCGGATTGGCATACGGTTGTCCGGTGGCGCCGAACTTGAACCGGAAACTGCCCTCCAGGATCAACGCGAAACCGTAGGTGAGCAAAAGCGCATAGACATGGTCCAGGTGGTAGAGCCGGCGCAGCATCGTGCGTTCCAGGAAGATGCCGACGGCACCGACGATCAGTGGCGCCAGCAGCAGGGACCACCAGTAGTTGATGCCTGCATATTCGAGCAGACCCCAGGCCACGAACGCACCGAGCATGTACTGCGCGCCATGCGCGAAGTTCACCACATGCAGCATGCCGAAGATGATGGCCAGGCCAAGGCTCATGAGGGCATAGAAGCCGCCGTTGATCAGGCCGACCAGCAACTGGCCGACAAAGGCGGCGAAGGGAACGCCAAACAAGGTTTCAGGCATCGGAAATGTCTCCAGGGGGATAGCGGCTCAGATCCCGAGCAAGGATTCGATGCGTTCGCGGTCGGTGGCGATCGCTTCGCGATCGAAGTCCAGCACTGCGCGGCCTTCCTCGATCACATAGAAGCGGTCTGCCACCCGTGATGCGAAGCGGAAGTTCTGTTCCACCATCAGGATCGTGAACCCGCGATCCCGAAGTAGCCGGATTGTCTGTCCGATCTTTTCGACGATCACCGGCGCCAGGCCTTCGGTCGGTTCGTCCAGCAGCAGCAGCTTGGCGCCGGTGCGCAGGATGCGCGCGATCGCCAGCATCTGCTGCTCGCCGCCCGAGAGCCGCGTGCCGGGGCTGGTACGCCGCTGCAGCAGGTTGGGAAACAGCGCGTAGATTTCGTCGACACCCATGCCACCGGGCTTGAGCACGGGTGGCAGCATCAGGTTTTCCTCGACGCTCAGACTGGCAAAGATGCCGCGTTCCTCAGGGCAATACGCGACGCCCAGGTGGGCGATGGCCTCCGGCGCGAGGCCGATGGTGCTGTGGCCGTTGATCGAAATCGTGCCGCCGCGGCGCGACAACAGGCCGACCACGGCGCGCAGGCTGGTGGTTTTCCCGGCGCCATTGCGGCCAAGCAGGCAGACCACCTCACCGGTGCGGACTTCGAAGTCCACGCCGTGCAGAGCCTGCGTCTCGCCATAGAAGCCCGTCAATGCACGCACCTGCAGGCAGGGCATTGGTGTCGGATCAGTCATGCGATCCTCCGACATAGGCCTCGATCACGCGTGGGTCGCGTGATACTTCGTCGTAGCTGCCTTCGGCCAGCACTTCGCCAGCCTGCAGCACGGTGATGCGGTCGCACAGTTGCGCGACCACTTTCATGTTGTGCTCCACCATCAGGATGGTGCAGCGCTTGGCGACCTGGGCGATCAATTGCGTCACCGGGGCGATGTCCTCATGGCCGAGGCCGGCGATCGGCTCGTCCAGCAGGATCAGTTCCGGGTCCAGCGCCAGCGTGGTGGCCAGCTCGAGCGCACGCTTGCGACCATAGGACAGGTCGGCGGCCGGGGATGCCTGGTAGGGCTCGAGTCCCACCGCCGCGAGCAATTCGCGCGCGCGGGCATTGTGGCGATCCAGTGCGCGTGCGCTGCGCCAGAAGGCGAAGCTGCCGCCGGACTTGCGTTGCAGGGCGACACGCACGTTGTCGAGCACGCTCATCTGGCCGAACACCGCAGAGATCTGGAACGAGCGCACAAGTCCGCTGGCGGCGACACTGGCCGGGTCGCTGCGGGTGATGTCGCGTCCGTTGAAGTGGATGCTTCCGGCGCTCGACGGCAGAAACGTGGACAACAGGTTGAAGCAGGTGGTCTTGCCGGCGCCGTTGGGCCCGATCAGGGCGTGCACGGTGTTTCGCTGCACGCGCAGCGATACATTCCTGACCGCATAGAACCCGCGGAACTGCTTGCTCAGACCGTCTGCCTGCAGGATGACGGGGTCGCTCACACCAGCGCCCTGTCATCGAAGCGTGTCTCGGGCAAACCGCGCACGCCAAGCCCGCTGAAGGCGAACAGGGCGCCGCCGTCCGGATGGTCGGTCCTGAGCAGGTTGCCGGTATTGCTCAGGCTGGTGACATACAGCACGTCCAGTTGCGGCCCCCCAAAGCAGGGGCAGCTCGGAAACGGCGTGGGCACCTCGAGCAGCTGCAGCAACGCGCCTTCGGGGCTGTAGCGCCCCAGCTTGCCCGTCTGCACCAGCGCGACCCACAAACAACCGTCGGCATCGACCGTCGCGCCGTCGGGCGCGGATCCTTGCGCGCGGGTATTCATCAGCACGCGTGGGGTGCCCAGGGCTCCGCTCGCCAGGTCGTAGTCGACGGCGCGGACCTCGTCGCTCATGCTGTCGGCGTAGTACAGGGTGCGACCGTCCGGGCTGAAGCAGGTGCTGTTGGCCAGAGCGATGCCTGGCACCAGCACGGTGACGGCGCCGTTCTTTTCAAGGCGATAGAACGCGCCGTCCTTGTCGTGGCGACCGATGACCAGCGAGCCGGCGATGAAGCGGCCCTGGCGATCGGTGCGTCCGTCATTCATGCGGATGCCCGCGGATGCGTGCTGAACCGAGGCCACCAGCTGCGCATTGCCGGTGCGGGTATCAAACAGCTGGAAGCTGTCGGTCAGCGCCAGCAGGATCCGCCCGCTCTCGGTCAGCGCAATAGAGCCGACATCGGCGGAGAGCGTCCATTGGGCGTATGCGCCGGTGGCGGGATGCAGCCGGCGCAGCAGGGGGCCCTTGGAGTCGATCCAGTACAGGCAGTTGTCCCGGCTGTCCCACAGGGGGCATTCGCCGAGCAGGTCCCGGGTGGGGCTGGGTATGGAATGGGTGATCATGCGGGGGTCCTCGCCTGGGCTGAGGCGCGCACCGGATCGGCGACGGCAGCGCGCCGCTGCAGCCACATCCGGTATTGCAGGGGCCAACGGGCGTAGTTGTCGCTGGCGCCGAGCGCCAGTTCGGCATGGGCCGCCCAGTTGGGGTTGTACAAGGCTTCGCGCCCGAGGGCGATGAGGTCGGCCTGGCCACGGGCCAGGAATTCTTCGGCATGGCGGGGGTCGATGATCAGTCCCACACCCATGACCGCGATGCCGGTGGCTGCACGGATCTGCTGGGCCAGCTCGGCGCGGAAATCCAGCCCGCGCGGTGCGCGCTTTTCGTTCGCCGGATAGCCGGAGATACCGCCGCCGGATGAGCAATCGAGCACGTCCACGCCGCGTTCGCGCAAGGCGCGTGCGAAGGCGATGGATTCATCGGCCTCGAAGCCACCGTCCATAGGGTCGGCCAGCGAGGTGCGCCAGAACAGCGGCAACTCCTGTGGCCACTGGCGGCGCACGGCTTCGGCCACCTCCAGTGCAAAGGTCCAGCGTTTGATGCCATAGCGGTCCTCCCGCTGGTTGGACAACGGATGCAGGAACTGGTGGATCAGGTAGCCATGCGCGCCGTGGATCTCGAGCGCCTGAAACCCGGCATCCCGGGCCCGCGCGGCAGCCTCGGCCCAGGCCTGCACGATACGCTCCACACCTTGCGTATCCGGCGCCTGCGGAACTCGCCAACCGGCATCCACTGCGAGCGGGCTGGGACCGACTGTTGGCCAAGGACCTTCGCCGCGTGCTGCGTCGTCTGCGGTCAGGGGACCGTGGCCCTCCCACCACTTCTGCAAACCGGCCTTGCGGCCACAGTGCCCGAGCTGGATGCCAGGCACTGCGCCGTTGCTGCGCAGCGCGCGCGCGATGCGGGCCAGCGGTTCAACCTGTGAGTCATCCCACAGACCGATGTCGCCATGGGTGTTGCGACCGCGTTTTTCAACGGCGGTCGACTCCACGAAGACGATGCCCGCACCGCCGAGTGCGAACCGGGCAAGGTGCGCCAGGTGCCAATCGCTGGCATGTCCATCCTGCGCGGAATACATCTGCATCGGCGAGATGGCCACGCGGTTGCGTGCGACCACCTCTCGCATCGACCAGGGTGTGAATAGCAATGCAGCGGACATGGCGCGATCCTCCAGGCCCTTACTTCTTGACGAAGTCGCAGCCGCCTTCGGCCATCGGACGGAAAGCCTGTTCCGGTGGTATCGGGGTGCCGACCTTGTAGTAGTCGTACTTGGATTTCGAGTCGGCAGCAGCCATGACCGTCACCGGATAGATCGGGCGCATCACCTGACCATCCTCGCGGATGGACACATTCTTCATCGTGAAGTCGTTGATGGGCGTCGATTTCATCTTGGCCATCACGGCCGGGCCGGCGTCCGATCCGGCGGCGCTGACGGCCTTCAGGTAGTGCGTCATCGCGCTGTACACGCCAGCCTGGATGTAGGTTGGAACAGCGCCGTTGTGCTGGGCAGAGAAGCGCTTGGTCCAGGCCCGCGACGCGTCGTCGCGGTTCCAGTAGAAGGGCACGGTGATGTTCAGGCCTTGCGCCACGTCCTGTCCCATGGCGGTCACGCTATTGATGGTCATGCCGAACACGCTTAATGCCTGGCCACCCTTGGCAATGCGGAATTCGGCGGCCTGTTTGAGTGCGTTGGAGATGTCGGAGCCTGCGCTGATCAGCACGATGGCATTGGCGCCGCTGGCCTGGGCCTGCAACAGGTACGAGGAGAAGTCAGTGGAGCCAAGCGGATGCTTGACCGAGCCAACAACCTTGCCGCCAGCGGCAGTGATGAAGCGGGTCGCTTCGGACTGCATCGCAGCGCCGAAGGCATAGTCGACGGTGACGAAGAAGAAGGTCTTGTGGCCGGCGTTGATCAGGCCCTGTACGCCTGCTTTCGGCAGTGCATAGGAGTCCACCAGGAACTGCACGCTCATCGGCGAGCAGGACTTGCCGGTGAGGTCCGAGGTGACGGTGCCGGCGATCAGGTAGGGCTTCTGCTTTTCCTTCATGAGCGTCTGGATGCCCAGTGCGATGGCCGAGCCGGAGCCGCCGATGATGGCGTCGACCTTTTCGCTGTCGATCCACTTGCGTGCGGCGTTGAGGCCCACGTCGGGTTTGTTCTGGTCATCCGAGATGACGATCTCGATCGGCTTGCCGTTGACCTTGCCGCCGAAATCTTCGATTGCCATGCGCGCCGCCAGTACCGAGCCTGGTCCGCCATTGCCTGAATAGGGGCCGCTCATGTCGCCCATGATGCCGACGCGTACGACGTCGTCGGAAATCTGTGCCTGTGCGGCGCTGGGCAGCGCCATGGCGCCTGCGATTGCTGCGATGGCAGTGACGGTGAGCCGCTGGCGGACGGAACGTAGAGTCGAGGTCATGGAAGTCTCCTGATATGGATGGGAACGGGGTGGGACGGGAACGGACTGCGGACCGTCAGGCCCTCTCGCCAGCCCAGGAGGGCAAGGACAGGATCTGTTTGGCCAGGATGTTGCGCTGGATCTCGTTGGATCCGCTGAAGATCGCGGGTGCGCGGGAGTCAAGATACTGGTTCATCACATCGATGGCGATGCCGTCGATGCACACGTCGTCCTGCTGGCTGCCGTAGTCGCCCGCCAGCTGCACCAGCTCATCCGTGATGCGCTGGTAGGTTTCGGTGCCCCAGACCTTGAGGTAGGAGACTTCGGAGCCCAGCTCCTCGCCGGCGCGCAGGCGTCCGACAAAGTATTCGAAGGCCGACTTGAGGTCTCTCACATCCAGCACCAGGGTCGCATAGCGGTCGCGAAAGCCGCCGTCGTTCAGCGCCTGCGTGGCGCGCGCCAGGCGATCGAGCTGGCCCAGGGCATGCTCGCACTGGCGCGGTGTTCCGAAGAAGATGCGTTCGCTGCGCAACAGCGAGTTGGCGACGGTCCAGCCATCGTCGATGTTGCCGACGACATTGCCCACCGGCACCCGGACGGCGTCGAAGAACACTTCGCTGAATTCGCCTTCGCCCTTGAGGTTGACGATCGGCCGCACCCGCACGCCTTCAGAGCGCAAGTCGATCAGCACGAAGGTGATGCCGCGCTGGCGTCCCCCCTCGGGCTTGCTGGTGCGGACCAAGGCAAACATCCAGTTCGAGCCCGTGCCGAGTGTGGTCCAGATCTTCTGGCCGGTGATGACCAGCTCGTTGCCTTCGCGTTCGGCGCGGGTGCGCAGGCTGGCCAGGTCGGAGCCGGCATTGGGTTCGGAGTAACCCTGGCACCACATGTTCTCGCCGTTCAGGATGCGCGGCAGATGGAATGCAATCTGCTCCGGTGTGCCGTAGTGCAGCAAAAGCTGACCGACGACCAGGCCATGGTCCGGTATGCGGGCACAACCATGGCGGGTCATTTCCTCGTAGTAGATGACCTGCTTGGCGGCGCTGAGTCCCATGCCGCCATGTTCCTTGGGCCATGCCGGCGCCAGCCAGCCCTGGCGCGACAGTGCCAGGTACCAGTCGGAAATGTCGGCAAAGAAGGCGCGCTTCTTCATGAAGCGCTTGTGTGGGGGGTAGTTGGCCGCGATCCAGCGGGCCAAGACCTGGCGGAAGTGTTCGTCGGGCAGATCGGCGATGTCCGTGCCCGGCTCCAGGTTCGCATCATCGGCCGTCGCACCAGGAACCGCGTCGTCGTCCGAGGCCCGGCCGTCTCGCAGCACGTGGTCGAGATACTGCGCGCGTTGCCAGGCCGCATTGCCCAGCCAGGCCGACAGTGACAGTGCCCGCTTGAGGCACAGCCCGATGTCGGTCTCATCGGCGATACCCATCGCGCCGTGCAGGTGGATGGCTGCCTTGCAGACGAAGAGCGCTGCGCCGCAGGCGCGTGCACGGGCCGCATGCACGGCCTGGGTGGTCGCTGGCCGGGCCGCGCCGTCGAGCCATTGCTGCAGCGCATGGTCGGCCGCGGCATGGGCCAGCTGGCCCTGCATCCACATGTCGACCATGCGGTGCTGCAAGGCCTGGAAGGTGGCGATCGGTCGACCGAACTGGATGCGCTGCCTGGTGTAGTCGAGCGTCGCTGCCAGTGCCTTGTCGAGGACGCCAATGAGCTCGAATGCCGAAAGCAGGCGCGCCAGTGTGATGGCGTCGGTCAAGGCGCGATCGACTTCTGTGCCCCGAGCCAGCAGGGCGCTGGCAGGCAGGCGGACCGTCTGCAGATCCACGCTGCCCAGCGACTGTCCGTCGACCGTGGCGGCCGCCGATACGCGCAGTCCGGGTGTATCCGCCGGCACCCACAGCAAGACCGGAATGTTCTCTTCGCGGGCATACACGACGAACCCGTCGGCTGCGTCGGCATCGGGAATGAAGGACTTCGAGCTGCCGTGCAATCGCCAGCCGCCAGCATCGACCAGCGCCTGCATGCCGGCATCGGCGGGCGCGTAGGCACCCGGACGCTCCTGCCATGCCAGTGCGGCGACGCAACTGCCGTCGGAGATGCGGCCCAGCAGATCGCGCACCGCGCTCTGGCTGGCCAGGGGCATCAGGGCCTGCACCACCAGTGCGGTTGCCGCGACGTAGGGCTCTGGTGCCAGGCCTCGGCCCAGTTCGCCGGCGATGATGGCCGCTTCGGCGGCTCCCAGGCCGATGCCGCCCATGTCTTCCGGCACCAGCACGCCGCACCACCCGGATTCGGCCATTTCCTGCCAGATGCTGCGATCCATCCGTTCACCCGCATCGCGCAGGCGGCGCATGCGCGATGCGCCGGGTTTGCGCGCATTGAAGGCCTGCACGCTGTCACGCAGCAGGGTCTGGGTCGAATCGAGGTGGGTCATGCGGGATCGGTGGGAAGACGGTGGGTGCGGAATTGCTCGCGCAACTTGAGTTTTTGCAACTTGCCGGTCGCGGTGTGGGGCAGGCTGTCGACACAGACCACGTCGTCGGGCAGGCACCATTTCGCGACCTTGCCCTCCATGAAAGCCAGCATGTCCTCGCGCGTGACCGTCTGGCCCTCCTTGGCATGTACCAGCAGCAGCGGCCGCTCCTGCCATTTGCTGTGTGCCACGCCGATCACGGCAGCTTCCTGTACGGCCGGGTGTCCCACAGCGATGTTCTCCAGGTCGATCGATGAGATCCATTCACCGCCGGACTTGATCACATCCTTGGAGCGGTCGGTGATCTGAACGAATCCGTCTGCGTCCAGTGTGGCCACGTCGCCGGTAGGGAACCATCCGTCGGCGTCGAGGACCTCGCCCCCCTCGCCGCGGTAGTAGCCCGCCGCAACCCAGGGGCCGCGGGCCTTGAGGTCGCCAAACGCCTTGCCGTCATGCGGCAGCGGTGCACCGTCGTCGCCGAAGATCTCGATCTCGACGCCGAAAATCGCGCGCCCCTGCTTGACCTGCAGGTCGAAGCGCTGCTCGAGTGGCAGTCCCTGGTGCTTGTCGAGCAGGTTTCCGATGCTTGCCAGCGGACTGGTCTCCGACATGCCCCAGGCGTGGATAAGGTATGCCCCCAGGAGCGACTCGAACTTCTCGATCATTGCGCGTGGCGCGGCCGATCCGCCGACGACCACGCGCTTGAGCACCAGCTCGGACAGGTCCAGCGTCGCCTGGTTGCGCTCGATGTAGTCGAACAGGCCCAGCCAGACTGTGGGTACACCCAGCGAGAAATTGCAGCGCTCCTCGCGCAGCAGTCGATAGATGTTCTCGCCGGCCAGGCCCGGCCCCGGCAGCACGAGCTTGGCGCCACACATGGCGCCCGCATAGGGAACGCCCCAGGCGTTGACATGGAACAGCGGGACCACCAGCAGCACACTGTCGCGGGCGGACAGGCCCAGTCCGTCGGCGGAACAGGCGGTCCAGGAGTGCAGCATCGTGGACCGGTGGCTGTAAAGGACACCTTTGGGGTTGCCGGTGGTGCCGGAGGTGTAGCACAGCGACGACGCGGTGTTCTCGTCGAACGTGGGCCACTGGTACGTGGGGGAGGCCGCCGCCAGCAGTTCCTCGTAGCACAGCAGGTTCGGCAGATCGATGCCCTGCATCTGGGCGCGCGTACACATGGCCACGAAGCCCTTGACGCGCGGCAGTTGCGGCGCGACGGCCTGTACCAGCGATGCGAAGCTGGTGTCGAAGAAGACATAGCCGTCTTCGGCATGGTTGATGATGTAGCTGACCTGCTCTGGAAACAGTCGCGGATTCACGGTATGGAGTACGGATCCCATGCCCGATACCGCGAAGTACATCTCCAGGTGGCGATGGGTGTTCCAGGCCAGCGTGGCGACCCGTTCGCCGGGCTGGACGCCCAGGGTCTGCAAGGCATTTGCCAACTGTTTGGCGCGGCTGCACACGGTGCGCCAGTTGCTGCGGTGCATGCTGCCGTCGACCATGTTCGAGACGATCTCGCGATCGCCGTGGTAGGCGGCCGCGTGTTCGATCAGACCGGACAGCAGCAGCGGGCGTTGTTGCATCATTCCCAGCATGGGTGGGGCTCCTTGGGCTAGTGGTAGCTGCGACCGCCGTCGACGGCCAGCACGATGCCGGTCACGAACGACGCTTCGGCGCTGGTGAGGTACAAGGCGGCCTGTGCGATCT
Organism: Rhodoferax sp.; assembly: GCA_024235935.1. Taxonomy (GTDB): domain Bacteria; phylum Pseudomonadota; class Gammaproteobacteria; order Burkholderiales; family Burkholderiaceae_C; genus CAISIP01. The sequence goes on from JACKLL010000005.1 coordinate 17,860, forward strand.
CGATCGGTGCGCCGATCCGGCCCAGCGCGTAGCGCGGTGCGACCTGGTCGCGCAAGCTGTCTTCGCTGTATCCGGCCCGGACCATCGGCGTGTCCACGGCGCCAGGACAGATCGTGTTCACACGGATTTCGGGCGCCCATTCCATGGCGATCGACTTGGAGAAGGCAATCACGCCGGCCTTGGATGCGGCGTAGGCGCTGCGCCGGGAGAACGGTTGCAAGCCCTGGCCGGATGACAGGTTGACGATGGTGGCCGCAGGAGCCGCGCGCAAGTGCGGGAGACAGGCCCGGCAGACAATGAAGGTGCCGGTGAGGTTCACATCGAGGACCTTGCGCCAGTCGTCGAGCGTCACCTGGTCGGCCCAGTCGGTGTTGGAGATGCCGGCAGCATTGACCAGGCCATCGAGCCCGCCGAACATGCCGACGGCGCGAAACACCGCAGCGTCCACACTTTCGCCGTCGGTGATGTCAGCCTCGAGCACGAGAGCGCGGGGATGTTCCTGATGCGGGGTGACGGACCATTGGCGGTCCAGCATGGCGACCGATGCCCCGGCTGCGAGAAACAGCTCTGCGATCGCGCGACCGATGCCAGATGCAGCACCGGTCACCAGGATGCGGCGTCCGATCAGCCGCCCTTGTGCGCTGGCGTTCGACGCCTCGGGTTGCATGGGTATGTGGTGTGTGGAATTGCGCATGGAATCACTGGGCCCGGATGTTCTTGTCCTTGATGATCCGACCCCACTTGGTGGTTTCGCTGCGCAGGTAGTCGGTGAATTCCGCCTGCGAGCTCAGGACAGGCTGCACGCCGCCTTTGAGGATGGCGTCGCGCATGGAAGGTGTTTCCAGCACGGCCCGGATATCTGCAGCCAGACGGGTCTGGATCTCAGTCGGCGTGGCGGCTGGAAGCAGAATGCCGAACCAGCTGCCCGAGGTGAATCCCGCCAGCTCGGCAACGCCGGACTGCGCGATCGGCGTCAATTCAGGGGCCTGCGGCGCCTGTTGTGCGCTGGCGACGCCCAGCGTCTTCAGCTTGCCGGTTTTCACATGGGCCAGTGTCGCCATGGAGTCGAACAAGGCCTGCACCTGGCCACCGAGCAGATCGGTGATGGCCGGACCGTTGCCGCGGTAGGGAACATGGGTGATCTCGACGCCGGCCATGGATGCGAACAGCTCGGCCGCAATGTGCGGACTCGATCCATTGCCCGAGGATGCGAATGTCATCGGCGTCTTCTGGCTTTTCATGTATCGCACCAGTTCCGGAATGTTGTTGGCCGGTACCGATGGATGCACGAACAGCACGGAGGGGGCGTCCGCCAGCATGGCCAGCGGGGCGAGTGATTGCGGCTTGTAAGGCAGGTCAGGTACCAGGAACTGGCTGGTCACGAAGCCAAAGCTGGTCATCAGCAGGGTGTGGCCGTCTGCCGGTGCGCGGGCGACGACCGCATTGCCGATCACGGTTCCGGCGCCGGCTCGGTTCTCGACGATCACCGGCTGCTTCCAGCGCTCTGCCAGGCGGGCCGACAGCGCGCGGGCCAGGCCATCGGTCAGTCCGCCGGCGGCATACGGCACAACGATGGTCACAGGCCCTGACGGAAATGTTTGTGTGAACGCCAGCGCGGGTACGAGGCCGATGACGGCGGCAATCAACAGGCGGCGCAGGGATGAGGTGGGCATATGGCGATTTCCAGCAATGGGTTCAAGAGTATTTACTTGCCGGTCGGTAAATAAATGATGGATGGATGATAGTGCAGGTCAAGGCTTGGATTCATCAGGGGAAACCACTAGTCGAGAACTGCCTGGAAGCTCGGTCGCCGGGTGTGATTTCCACTTGTCTTCATTGGAGAAAAGTTCAATTCCGGGCGCCAGGCCTGTGGGCGGACGTGGTCGCCATTCGGAGCTGAACCTGTCACATGATTGACACGGTCCGGTTTTGATCTCTTTCATAATTCTACCTGCCGGTTAGTATAAACTGCCCGGAAACCATCACTCATCCAAGACCGTCGAACCATGTACCGAATCTCGTTGAATCGTTGCTGCCAACCAGGGGGGCTGCGTGCATCGCAGTTCCACGCGCCATGTCCTTGATGGATAGTCCGCAAGACCGGGCCTTCCGGGCGCAGGTGCGCAGCTTCTGCGCCACGCATGTACCTGCCGAGTTGCGAGACCGCGTGCGCTCGGGGCTGCGTCCTACGCCGGCCCAGTTCCGCCAGTGGCAGGACATCCTGTTTCGCCAGGGGTGGGGCGCGCCATCCTGGCCGCAGCAATATGGGGGTGCCGGCTGGACGCCGGTGCAACTTCACATCTTCGAGCAGGAGTCCGCAGCCGCCGACGCGCCGCCGCAATTCCACCAGGGGCTGGAACTGATCGGGCCCATCCTGTTCACCTACGGTACGCAGGCCCAGAAGGACCACTACCTGCCCCGCATCCTGTCGGGGGAAGATTGGTGGTGCCAGGGCTACTCCGAGCCGCAGGCCGGCTCGGACCTGGCTGCGCTGCGTACACGTGCCGTGCGTGAAGGTGACCACTACCGTGTCAATGGCCAGAAGCTGTGGACCAGTTACGCGCATGAAGCCGACATGATGTTCTGCCTGGTACGTACCGGCGACGAGGCCCGGCGGCAGGACGGCATTTCACTGCTGCTGGTCGACATGAAGACACCGGGCATTACGGTGCGACCTTTTGCGACGCTGGACGAGCAGACCCATGTGACCGAGGTCTTCCTCGACGACGTGCGCGTGCCGGTGACGCAGCTCGTGGGCGAGGAGGGCAAGGGCTGGGGCTACGGCAAGGTTCTGCTCGACCGCGAGCGCGCGCTGACCGCGACGCTGGGTGTTCGACTCAAGCGGCAACTGGAGTACGTGTCACAGCGCGCCGCGCGGACCCGTGACGGCGCATGCGCGCTGATCGAGAACCGGGAGTTCCGCCAGCGCCTGGCGCAGCTGGAGATCGAGATCACGGCGATCGAGTACATGGGTTTGCGTGCCCTGGCCGACGCCGTGGCAGGTGCCGACTCTGGACCCCGAGGATCGATGCTCAAGATCCGCTGGTCCGAGTTGTTGCAGCAGGTGAACCGCTTGTGGGTCGACGCGCTGGGCTACGACGCCGCGCGGTTTCGTCTGGCTGGCCCGGCTATGCCGATGGAAGGCGAAGACGCATACGGCCCCATGAGCGCCTACCTGCACAGCCGTGTCACCACCATCTACGGCGGTGCCAACGAGGTGCAGCGCAACATCATCGCGCGACGCGCGCTCGGACTGTAACTGTAGGACCCTATGCAATTTTCATTGAATTCAGAGCAGCAGATGCTGGTCGACAGTGTCGACCGCTTCGTGCGTGAGCAACATCGATTCGACCAATGGCATCCTGATGCGCAGGCCGGGCTGGCGTTCAAGGAGTCCAACTGGCAGCAGATGGCGGACATGGGCTGGCTCGGTCTGGCCATTTCGCCCGCGCATGGCGGCATGGGCGCCAGTCCGGTCGAAACCATGCTGTTGATGGACGGTTTTGGACGTGGCCTGGTCCGCGAGCCCTACGTCAGCAGCTGCGTGCTGGCGGCGCGGCTGCTGTCCGACGCCGCTCACCCGCAAGGGCCGGCACTGCTCGAAGGTATTGCCACCGGCCGCACCCGCGTGGCCGTGGCACTGGGCGAGCCGCAGGCACGTTTTCGGCTCCAGCATCAGCACACGTCGGCACGCAAGACCGGTGGCATGTATGTGCTCGATGGCGAAAAATCCTGGGTGCCGGATGGCAGCTCGGCACACTGGCTGCTGGTTCCGGCAAGGACGTCTGGTGCAGTCGATGACCGGCATGGCATCAGCCTTTTCCTGGTTCCGATCGATGCGCCGGGACTGCGCATGGAGCACTACCGGGGCGCCGATCATCAGCATGCCAGCCGGCTGGTGCTGTGCGGGCTGGAGCTCTCTGCACAGGCACTTGTCGGCAGCGAGGGCGAGGGCCTGCCGCTTCTGGAGTGCGCAGTAGACCATGCGATCGCAGCGCGGCTGGCCGAAGCCTGTGGCGCCATGGACGCGGTCACCGCGATGACCATTGAATACAGCAAGACGCGCAAACAGTTCGGCGTCGCCATCGGCACGTTCCAGGCGCTTCAGCACCGCATGGTGGACATGGCGATCGCCTGCGAAGAGGCACGTGCCATCCTGAACCATGCGACCGACGGTCTGGCCTTGCCGGTGGCTGCTCGCCGACGTGCCGTGTCGGCCGCCAAGGCACGCATCGGTCAATGCGCCCTGTTTGTCGGTCACCAGGCCGTTCAGGTGCATGGTGGCATCGGAACCAGCGATGAACTGGTGGTCAGCCACTACCTCAAGCGGCTGAGCGCGATCGAGCTGGCGTTCGGAAACAGTGACTACCACCTGACACAGGTTGCGGATGCCATGGTGTCGGTTGCGCCTGGCGTGCCGGAGCATCGATTGCCGCAGGAAGAGGTCGTGGCGTGACGCAGACGCAGCAAGCCAACTGGAACCTGGCGGACATTTTCGATGCGGTGGCCCGCGTGGTGCCCGCAGACCGGCCGGCCATTGTGCAGGGCACGCACACCGTGACCTGGGGTGAGCTGGACGCACGCAGCAATCGGCTGGCGCGGGCCTTGATCGCGGCTGGCCATGGCCCCGGCGAACGGGTGGGCTTTCTGTCGCGCAACCATCCTGGCTACATCGAGGGTTTTGTGGCCTGCCTGAAGGCCCGACTGATCCATGTCAACCTGAATTACCGGTACACGGTCGACGAGATCGCGGGGGTGCTCGAGGACGCCGGGGCGACGGCGATCTTCTTCCACCCGGACTCTGGCCACCAGATCGCTGCGTTGCAGGCACGTCTGCCGCAACTGCGCACCCGGATCTGCCTGCAGGGAACCCACGTCGATGCGACCGCATCCTGCGATGCCTGGGCCGTGTCGGGCGATGCGTCGCCGCTGGACATCGTGCGAGCGGGTGACGATCCATTGCTGCTGTATACCGGCGGCACGACGGGACGGCCCAAGGGTGTCATCTGGCCTGGTGACCGCTACCGGGCCTGCCAGCTGGAGTCGCCGCTGGTGCAGCGTCGGCCGGCCGATCTGGCCGAGCACATTGAAATTGTCCGCGCGCAGAACGGTGCCGGGCGCGTGCTTCCCGCATGTCCGTTGATGCACGGTGCCGGCATCAGTTCGACACTGGCCGAGTTGCTCGGCGGCGGTACCGCCTTGTTGCTGCAGGGAACTTCATTCGATCCCGACGCGTTGTGGCAACTGGCCGAGCGGGGGCGCGCCAGCCGCATCCTGATCGTCGGTGACGTGTTTGCGCGCCCCATGCTGCGCGCGCTCGATGCCCGACCGGGCCACTACCGACTCGAACACCTGAAGGTGATCAGTTCCGCCGGCCTGATGTGGAGCGAGGACGTCAAGAACGGGTTGTTGCGGCATATGCCCTGGCTGGTGCTGGCCGACATCTATGGTGCGTCCGAGGCCTCCGGTCTGGGATATGCCGTCTCCACCTTGGGCAAGGTGATGCCGACCGGTCGATTTCATCCCGGTCCGCAGACGGTGCTGATCGCAGAGGACGGCGCACTGGTTCCGGCCGGGGTGGCAGCGCAAGGCTGGCTGGCACGGGGCGAGCCCTTGCCATTGGGGTACCACGGCGATGCACGCAAGACGGCGGAGGTCTTTCGCATGATCGATGGCGCACGCTACGCGGTGCCCGGTGACTGGGTCCGCCGGCATGCGGACGGCACAATGCAATTGCTCGGTCGCGGCAGCCTGGTCATCAACACCGGCGGCGAGAAAGTGTTCGTCGAAGAGGTAGAAGAGGCGCTCAAGCTCCTGCCGGAGGTGTCCGACGCGTTGGTCGTCGGATTGCCCGATCCACGCTGGGGCAGCACAGTGGCCGCGCTGGTGACGATGCATGCACCGGATTCTCCTGACCTGCCACGCTGGCGCCAGGCCATGGCTGCAAGTCTTGCAGCCTACAAGATGCCTCGCTTCATCTGGCGTGTTGACCGACTTCCCCGCGCTGACAGCGGCAAGGGGGACTACCGGGCGGCCCAGGCCCTCGCGGTCGAATTGCGCGGGCGATCCGACCCTGCACAACCGGATTCATCAACCGAAACCAAGGAGACTTCATGACCGATCACGATTCCAATCCCCTGTCCCCGAAGCGTCGCCAGATGCTGGTCGGGGCTGGCCTTGCTGCTTTGGCGGGCGCCGGCCTGTCGCCGCTGGCCATGGCGGCTGGCGCCGATGACAAATGGCCGGAACGGGCGGTCCGGCTGATCGTCCCGTTTCCGCCCGGGGGTGGCTCCGACACGGTGGCGCGCCTTGTCGCGACCGCCTTGGCCGATCGCCTGGGGCAGCCCGTGGTGGTGGAGAACAAGGCCGGCGGGACGGGAACCGTCGGTGTGGCCTATGGGCTGCAGGCGCCCGCGGATGGATACACGCTGATCTGGTGTACGCCGGCCGCGCAATACCTGGCCCCGAAGTCGGTGCGTTATGACCCGGTGAACGACTTCGCGCCCGTCAGTATGACTGTGGCGGCGACCTACATCCTGATGGTCAACCCGTCCCTGCCGATCCACAGCGTCGCAGACCTGATCGCGGCGGCAAAGGCCCGGCCCGACGGCATCAACTACGCAACCTCCGGCACCGGGGGGCAGGGCCATCTGATGGGCGAGTATTTCAATCAACTGGCGGGTACCCGCATGACGCAGGTGCCGTACGCGGGGGAAGGTCCGGCGGTGATCGGCCTGATGGGCAACCAGGTACATGCGGCCTTCATCAGCAGTGCAGCTGCACTGCGGCAGGTCAAGGCGGGCAAGCTGCGCGCCATCGGCATGTCTTCGGCCACGCGACTGCCAGGTATTCCCGAGGACATCGCCCCCATCGCCGATACGTTGCCGGGCTACGACGTCACGGCCATCAATTACCTGTCGATGCGCAATGGCACCCCGGAGAGCATCGTCCATCGTCTGAGCAAGCACATCAACGAGATCCTCGTGATGCCATCGGTGCGGGACAAGATTGCCGGCATGGGGGTGGTGCCGGTGGGCAGCACGCCCAAGGAGCTGAAGGTCCGGGTGCTGGCCGAGCGAGCCAAGTGGATCACGGTGATGGAAAAGGCCAACATTGTCCTCGAGTGACGGCTTGGCCGCGCAGGCGCGCCCGCCACGCAAGGCATTGGTGACCGGTGCCGCGCGGGGCATAGGACTGGCCATTGCGCGGCAACTGGCGCAAGACGGCATGCAGGTTCTCGCCACGGATGTCGATGCACAGGCGCTGGCCATGGCAGTGTCGGACCTCGCGCAGCAAGGGTTTGCCGTGGCAGGCGAACCGCTCGATGTGTGCAGCCGGGCCGAGGTGCGTGCGCTGTTGCATACGCACGGACCTCTGGACGTGGTCGTGAACAATGCCGGCATCGCCTCCCGCCTGCTGGCATTCGGCGACATCGCGGCTTCCGAGCTGCGCCGGATCTTCAGCGTCAATGTCAGCGGCGTGTTTGTCGTGGCGCAGGAGGCTGCACGCCAGATGAAGGAGGGCGGACGCATCGTCAACATCGCTTCGCGCGGCTATCTGGGCGGCGCAGGCGCTTCTCACTACGTCGCCAGCAAGGCGGCCGTGGTCGGCTTGACGCGTGCCATGGCCATCGAGTTGCGCTGGCGCGGCATCACCGTGAATGCAGTGGCTCCCGGAATGGTCGATACCCGCATGCTCGATGACTTCAGCGCGCCCATGCGGCGCAGCCTGGAGCGTCGTGAGCCATCGGGCAGTGCCGCCGATCCGCAAACCATCGCCGATGCGGTCGCGTTCCTCAGTTCTGCGCGGGCAGCACAGATCAATGGCCAGGTGCTGCTCGTCGACGGCGGCAAAAGTGTAGGGATGCCGCCGCTATGAAACCATCGATGCAAGACCGCGGCGTCGCCGTGCTGATGGGCGCAGAGGCCTGCCATGGGCCTGCGCTGGCGAATGGGCTGGCGCGGGCCGGATTCGCGCTCGCTGCCTTGCCGGCCGGTGCCGATGCGCCATCGGATCCGTCAAGGCAGTCCGATGGCGAGGTGGCCGTGCTGGTGATCAACGCACCGGTGGTGCGTACCGGCCTGGCGTTCGATGACATCACCGATGCCGCGTTCGATGCGGCCATGCAGGAACAGGTCTTCGATGTGGTCGCCGCCGTACAGCGGATGCTGCCGCACATGGCGTCCGGAGCCCGCATGGTGCTGGTGGGCGCACGCGGGCACCTGGGTGCCTGGGGCGGTGCCCATCGGATGGCCGCAAGTGCGGCGCTGGTGGCGCTGGTGCGCTCGCTGGCGCTGGAGCTGGCCCCGGCTGGCATCCGCGTCAACCTGGTGGCAGGAGATTTTGTCGATGCCGGAGCAGTGGAGACACCGGACAGCGAAGCGATTGCGCATGCTGTTCTCTTCTTCGCGGATCCACATTGCGGCGTCAGTGGTGAGTCCATGCTGCTGGACGGCAATGCGGCATTGCGGATGTCCGAATCGCGCCGGCCCGCGAACGCGGACCGTGGTGCAAGCGCCAGCACCTGATGGGCGGGTGCATGCAATTTTTCAATGATGATCAACAGGAGTAGATGATGGAACTTGTCAAAGTGGAAGTAGCCGATTTCGTGGCCGTGGTGACCATGGATGCACCACCGGTGAATGCCGTGAACGCGCAGTTGATGGACGAGATGATCCAGACCTTCGACCAGATGAGCGACCGTGACGACGTCCGCGTCGTGGTGGTCACAGGCAAGGGCAAGATCTTCTGCGCCGGGGCCGACATCAAGGGCCGGGCCAACAAGGTCTTCGAGCCGGGCGAACGCTGGGCACACTCGCGGCGCGCCCGTGAGCTGAGTTATTCCATCATCGAATGCAAGAAGCCCGTGCTGGCCGCCGTCAATGGCCCGGCCCTGGGCGCCGGCATGGGCATTGCCGTGTCATGCGACATTCTGTTGTGTTCGGACAATGCGTCCTTCGGTCTGCCGGAAGTGGACGTCGGGCTGATGGGCGGCGGGCGCCATGCCATGCGTGTGTGCGGACATTCGCTGACCCGGCGCATGATGATGACCGGCGACCGCATTTCGGGCGCAGAGTTGTACCGCCGCGGCATCGTCGAGGCCTGTGTTCCCCTGGAGGAACTGATGCCCGCCACGATGGAGATGGCGCGCCGTATTGCATCCAAGAGTCCGCTGGCCAGCCGCACGGCCAAGAACTCCGCCAGCACGATCGAGGGAATGGGCCTGCGCGACGGCTACCGCTTCGAGCAGAACATGACGGCGGAGCTGGGGCAGACCAATGATTCCCGCGAGGCCATGCGGGCGTTCGCCGAGAAGCGTCCGCCGGTGTTCACGGGTACCTGAGACAGCGAGGGGCGGACCACCCGCGCATGGGGCTTCGCTTACCCGGCGCTCATGGACGCGATGGGTTGGTGGACGACTGCCTCGGCAATCCGAAAGGAGCGCGTGATAGTACGGGTCCGCGTTCCCTCCAAACTCTACAGAAGAAGGAGCCCGCGAATATGCAGATCGAACAGGCTGTCGACGGCATCACCCGGCACTATGGCCCTGCCGAATGGATACCTGTCATGGCTACGCGCGCACCAGCCCAGACGATAGGGCTGGCCCTGATGGTCCAAGGCATCCTTGAGGAGGGCCCGCTGGCACAGAAGATCAAGCACTTCATGCTGTTTGTGATCTGCGTGTCCCAGGGCAAGACCCCTATGGCGCGGATGCATCACACGGCTGCGCGCAGACTGGGTGCCACGGATGAGGAATTGCACGAGGTGCTGCTGGTCTTCGTGGCATCGCGTGGAATCGCCATCTATATCGATGGTGCCGCCATCGCCGGATTGCCGCCCGTGTCGGCCCCCGCAGTCAGGGACGATCCGCTGCCCGGCGGTCAACAAATGCTGGCGTACTTTGAATCGGCGATGGGCCAGCTACCGGAATTCGTGTCGCTGTTGGCGACGCACAAGCCTGCGGTGTTCAAGAGCTACTACAAGTTGCGCAGCGAGAATCTCAAGGATGGCAACCTCACGCAGAAGCACAAGGAGCTGATGTTGGTGGCGTTGAATACGGCCGAGCGCTATCAGCGCGGCATCGAAATCCATGCACGGGCGGCGCTCCAGTGCGGTGCAACGCAAGAGGAGTTGATTGACGCGATGGCAACGGCAATCCTGGCTGGCGGAATTCCGGGATGGATCGAAGCTGCGGCCGCATGCAAGTCGGTGACAGCTGGGGCTCGCTGAAACAGCGATCCGGACTGTCCGTACCGTCGATGGCAGATGGATGTCCTGCCGTCACGCGATCTGCGAGGTGCGTTGCCGTCGATACCATGGCCGCCGTGGGCTGGATCCTCGGGTACGACCTGCCGCGAAAATGCTGCGAACACGTTCGATCCGGATCGATCCTCGCAAGGTTGGCGCAAATTCTTGGTCGTGGACGCCCTTCGAGACGCCTCTCGAGACGCCATCAGCCCTTTGCGGGGGTGGCAACCAGGCCGTACAAGGCCATGCTGACAAACTGCTCCATCACCTCATGCGCAGTAAGGCGTCCGCCGGGCTTGTGCCAGCGTGCCAGATGGTTGAGGGTCGAGAGCAGGAAGCGGCCCGCCATGCCGGCGTCCACCGGACGGAACTCGCCAGTGACGATGCCATCCATGATGCATTGGCGCAACATTTTTTCATAGGTGTCCCGTAGCTTGATGGCCATCTGCCGACGCTCGTTCTGCGGTCCTTGCCAGAAGGCATTGGAGCCGGCCAGCCACTGGTCGCGACGGCCATCGAGAAAGTCGGCGGATGCACGCATGTAGGCCAGCACCCTGTCGGTTGGCGTCTTCTGCTCGGCGACGGCCGCCGACACGACGTTCACCAGGGTTTCCAGCGACTCGAGCACCACCCGTTCGTATAGCGCATCCTTGTTGGGAAAGTAGTAGTACAGCGCCGCCTTGGTGATCTTGGCCTCTTCGGCGATGTCGCGTAGTGAGGTCCGGTCGAAACCGTTCGACGCAAAAAGCTTGCGTGCGATCAGCAGCAATTGGCTTTCGCGGCCGTCCAGTGGCTTGCCGGGATCGGCCGTGGCGGATGGCTCGGGAGCGGACTTCATGCGGCGGGTGGTCATGGCGTGTGGCGCAAGGGACTGCGACGGTTCGATGGATGATAGTGGATCGCAGTCGGGCCGATTCTGGGCGCAAGCCTGTCGTCAACGCGTGGAGATCAGTGCATCCAGGCAGACCGCCCCTTCCACCTGCACCACGAAGGGGTTGATGTCGATGCCGCCGAGGTGCTGCGCATGGCGGGTCGCGAATTCGGACAGGCGGCACATCGCCTGTGTCAGTGCCTGCATGTCGTACTGCGGCCCGCCGCGCCAGCCAGACAGCAACGCGCTCGCCCGGACCGAGTTCACCAGCGCCTGCGCACGTTGCGGCGTCAGTGGCGCGGAAGCGAATGCGACGTCCTTGTACAACTCCACGGCAGTGCCACCGAGGCCGAACATCACCATCGGACCGAACACCGGGTCGACATGAATACCCAGAATCGTCTCGACGCCGCCGCTCACCATGGGCGCAATCAGAACGCCGTCGATGTGGGCTGCGGGCGCTGCGCTACCGGCACGTTGCAGGATGGTGTCGTAGGCCTGGGCCACCGACTTGGCGTCGGGCAGGTTGATCAGCACGCCGCCGATTTCGGTCTTGTGGGCGATGTCGATCGATACGATCTTGGCCACGACCGGATAGCCCATGCGGTTGGCGGCCTCGACCGCCTGCGCTGCGCTGGTGCAGACCTGCTCCGGCAGCACCGGGATGCCGGCGTCGCCCAGCATGGCCTTGGCCTGGTGTTCGGTGAGTGCCACGGGCAGTGCCTGCGCGACCGGCGCCTGGGTACCATGGGTCGCCGGAAGTCTGTGCAATTGCCGGCGCAGCCGGCCCATGCGTGCGGCCCCGGCGACGGCGCGTACGGCGCGCGTCGGATCCGCGAATACGGAAACGCCGGCAGCCTCCAGGCGCTGCGTGACACCCGGATCGGACAGCATCACGACAACCAGTTGCCGCTGCGGGTTTGCCTGGCGCAATGCGATCAGGCCTTTTTCGGTACTGGCAAAGCGGGTGGGCGACAGGCCCACGTGGGCCAGGTAGGCGAACAGCGTGCCAAAACCGGCATCTTCAGCCGCCATGGCCTCGAGGACCCGGGTCACGCCGTCGGGAACCGAGGTCACCTGGGCCGTGGTGTCGAACGGGTTGGCGACCACCGCGAACGGCAGGATTTCATGTAGCCGCTGCGCCGCACCGCTGGACAGGTCGGGCAGTTGCATGCCCGCCTCGCTGGCGCAGTCGGCCATCAAGATGCCGATGCCACCCGATCCGGTCATGATGGCGACCTGTTCGTTCTGTGGCAGCGCACCGGTGACGGCGCAGAAGTGGGCCAGGTCCAGCATGTCTTCGATCGATGCGGCCCGGTACGCGCCGCATTCGGCGAAAACGGTGTCATAGACGGCGTCGTTGCCGGCCAGTGAACCGGTATGGGTGGCGGCGGCAGCGGCACCGATCTCGGTACGCCCGACTTTCATGATGATCACCGGCTTGCCGGCATCGGCGGCCTTGAGCAGAGCGGCTCGCAGGCGGGATGCGTCCTTGCAGGCCTCCAGCGCAGCGCAGATCACGCGGGTGTCGGGGTCGTCCGCCAGGTAGTCGATGCATTCTGCGACATCCACGTCGGCCTCGTTGCCGGTGGCAATTACCCGGCTCAGGCCGATGCCCCGCAGCGTGGCCATGCCGTACGTGGCGGAACCGAAGGCACCGCTTTGCGTGGCCAGGCCGATGACACCGTGTTGCGGGCGCAGGCCGTTGAGGGCGGTCGAGAACGTGGCGATCAGCTGCGTCGACGGGTTCAGCACGCCCAGGGAGTTGGGGCCCACCATGCGCATGTCGGCGGCCCGGCATATGTCGACCAGCCGCTGCTGTGCCTCGGCGCCCTGGGCATCGACCTCGGCGAAGCCCGCGGTGAACACCTGCACCACCCGTACTCCCTTGCGCGCGCATTCCTGCAGCGCCGCTTCGACACCGGGGACAGGCACGGCGATGATGGCATGTTCGACCGGTCCCGGAATGTCCATCAGGTTCTGATAGGCCGGAAGTCCCTGGATCTGTGCCGCACCGCTGCGGTTGACAGGATAGATGGCGCCCTTGAATCCGGCTTCGAGCAGGAACCGCAGGGGTCGTCCACCGATACGCTCGGGATCAGACGAGGCACCGATCAGGGCCACCGACGCAGGAAAGAAGAGGGGATGCAGGGGGTGCAGGGAGTTGGAGGACATGGCGGTACTCGGAGAGAGGGGTAATTCGGGTCAGGAAAACGCATGGGTGACGCCGCCGTCGACCAGCATCGATTCTCCCGTGACGAAGCTGCTTTCGTCCGACGCGAGAAAGCAGGCTGCCGCGGCGATGTCCTCGACCTGTCCCAGGCGACCCATCGGGGTGCGCGCAATGCGCTTGGCCCGCATGTTCTCGTCGACGTTGATGCTGACGCCTTCCGTGACGATCGAGCCGGGCGCAATGGCGTTGACGCGGATCTTGTCCTTGCCCAGTTCCACTGCGGATGAGCGGGTCAGTCCGAGCACGCCGGCCTTGACGCCGCAGTAGATCATGGCCGATGGAATGCCCAGGAAACCGGCGGCGGAGGCGATGTTGATGATGGAGCCACCCCCACTGCGAGCCATGGCCGGCGCCGCGACTTGTATGCCCCAGACAACCGAGTTGAAGCCGGTACCGACCATGCGCTGCAGGATCTCGGGCGTGATCGCGTCGATGGTGTTGTAGCGCACCCAGATCGCGTTGTTGACCAGGATGTCGAAGCGGCCGAACTGCGTCTCCAGCGCCTGAACTGCGTCGGCAATGGTCTCACGTCTGGCGACATCGCCGGAGAAGGCGACGGCCTGGCCGCCTTCGTCACGGATCGACTGGGCGGCTTTCTCGGCGTTCTCGGCCTTGATGTCCAGCACGCCGACAATGGCACCTTCTGCGGCAAAGCGACCGGCAATGGCCCGTCCGATACCTTGTGCGGCGCCTGTGACCAGCGCGACTTTGTGGGGGAGGCGTTTATGCATGGGGGTCTCCATAGAAATTCTGCGGTAATATTTTACCTGCCGGTTAGTTAATTATGTACGATAAACCCCTTTCAACAGGAGACACCATGGTGACAGACCCTACAAAATCCTTGCAGCAACTGCTGGACCGTGAGGCAATTCGCGAATGCATTTACCGTTATTGCCGCGGTATCGATCGACAGGACGAGCAGGCCTTGCGCAGCAGCTACTGGCCGGACGGCACCGACCGCCACGGTCCGTACGACGGAAGCGCCACCGGCTTCATCGACTGGGCCCTGGCCAGACTCAAGTCCAGCGACCGGTCGGTCCACCAAGTCACCAATATGTCGATCACGCTGCAGGGTTCGGAGGCTGCGGTTGAGACCTACTTCCTCGCGCTGCAGCGTGAGCCCGACGCCTCGGGTGTGCTGCAGGAGGTGTTCCTGGCCGGTCGATACCTGGACCGGTTCGAGAAGAGGGGCGATGAGTGGCGCGTGGCGGCCCGCACCGTGATGTACGACTGGATGCGTCCATGGGGTACGCCGCCGGGCACCGAGGCGGAACGCATGGGCCTGCGGGTGCCCAATGGCGGCCTGCACCCGCAGGACCCGGTCTACGCCTTGCTGGCGTCACTCGGCCGCTAGTGCGCGGCGAGGCGGCGCGCAAGTCAGCCCACGGGCTGACTTCCTTGCTGATCAGGCTTCCACCGGTTCCTTGACACGGGTGAAGGTGAAGCCGCGATAGCCATCCTGCACCACGGCGGCGCACGCCTCGCGGTACTTCAGGAATCCGCCGGTGAACATGGGCAGGCCTTGCGGTTTGCCCTTCACATTGGCACCGACATACCAGGTCTTTGCCTTGGACAGCAGCGTGCGTTCGGACAAGGTGTGGACGAGGTCCATCCAGCCATCTTCCGCCGCCTTGCTGGCTTCGATCGTGGCAAGACCCTCGTGGTCCATGTGGGTGATGACGCCGGCGATCAGGTCGACATCGTGCTCGCTGATACGCACGATGTTGGCCAAGGCGGCCGGGCCGTTCGGCCCGGTGGTCATGAAGAGGTTGGGAAAGCCTTCCATCATCAGACCGAGGTAGGAGCGGGCGCCATCCTTCCAGTGATCGTTCACCTTGCGGCCGTTGCGACCGACCACGTCGAATGCCATCAAGGCGCCCGTGAGGCCATCGTAGCCGGTGGCCAGGATCAGCATGTCGAGTTCTGTTTCACCGGATGGGGTGCGCACGCCCTTTTCGGTGAATTCGAGGACCGGGTCGGTATTGCAATCGACCAGGTGCACGTTCGGCTGGTTGTAGGTCTCGTAATACCCGGTATCCAGACAGGGTCGGCGGGCAAAGATGGGATAGCCCTTGGGCTTGAGCGTGTCGGCGACGGCCGGATCCTGCACGACCTCGTCGATCTTGCCTCGCACGAACTCCGCAACATGTTCGTTCGCCTCGGGATTGATCATCAGGTCTGCAAAAGTGCCGAGCATCGCCAGCCCTCCGTTCTTCCACGAGTCTTCCAGCAATTGCTTGCGCTGGGACGGCGTCACGCTGAAAAATGCGCGGGATGACTGGGGGCGCACGCCACCGACCGCGCTGTTGCGGGCCATTTCACGGATGCCTGCGTAGTGACGCTTGACCTCGGCCACGTATTCCGGCTCCAGCGGCTGGTTGCGCATCGGCATCGTGAAACTCGGCGTGCGCTGGAATACGAACAGCTCGCCGGCTGTCTTGCCGACCTCCTGCACGATCTGGATGCCGGTCGACCCCGTACCGATGACGCCGACGCGTTTGCCTTCGAAACTGACCGGCTCGTGCGGCCAGCGTCCGGCACGCAGCAATCGTCCCTTGTAGCGGTCGAGCCCGGGGATATCCGGGTCTTTCGGCACCGACAGCGGGCCGGTGGCCATCACGCAGTAAGTCGCCTCGCAGACGTCGCCACGATCGGTCGTCACGGTCCACACGCTGCGGGCCTCGTCCCAGACGGCGCTGACGACACGGGTATTGAACTGGAAATGCTTGCGCAGATCGAGCCGTTCGGCCACGAAGTTGAAATAGGCGAGCAGTTCCGGCTGGGCGGCAAACTGCTCCGACCAGGTCCATTCCTGCTCGATCTCCGGCGAGAAGGAGTAGCTGTAGTCAATGCTGGGCAGGTCGACGCGTGCGCCGGGATAGCGATTCCAGTACCACACACCACCGACGTCTCCGCCGGCCTCGAAGCCCGCGATCTGCAGGCCCATCTCGCGGAACTTGTAAGCGGCATACAAACCACCGAACCCGGCACCGACCACGACGACGTCCAGCCGCCGCACGCTGCGCGCGCCGGCCCCGGTTGGCGTGTCGCTGGGCTGTGCCTTCGACGATGGGCGGGCTGATTCTGCTGTCATATCTGTCTCCTTGAGTGTCATGTGCCGCGCAGCCCCTGCGAGGGGGCTGCGCGGCCTGTCTTGTGCATGTCGCCAGCGCACTTGCGAGCGCGGACATCGTGGCGGAATCATGCCTACCGATCGGTTAAATTTCAAGTTAATATTCATTCCTGATTGCCAATATCACATATGAATATTTTGGAGGGCGGGTATGGCTTTGAGTCCGGTCAAGTCGGCGGTACGGGCACTGGAGGTGCTGGACTATTTCCGGCGGGAGCGTGCGCCGCGCTCCCTCAAGGACATCTGCGCAAGCTTGGGCTATCCCCAGTCGAGCGGCACGGTCTTGCTCAAGAACCTGACGCAGCTCGGATATCTGAGCTACGACCGCTCCAGTCGCCAGTACTTTCCGACCTTGAGCGTTGCCGCACTGGGGGACTGGATCAGCGGGGCCCTGTTCGGCAAGGGGCAGGCGTTCGAATTGATGCGCGACCTGCACAGCGCCACCGGAGAAGCGGTATCGATCGCCCTGCAGAACGACGTCTACATGCAGTACATCCGGGTGATCCAGTCGATCCACCCATTGCGGTTCTACACGGAGGAAGGCCTGATGCGGCCGCTGACCCTGTCTGCTACCGGCTGGATGCTGATGACAACCCAGCCTGACCGGGAGGTCGAGCGCCTGGTGCGGCGGGCCAATATCGCCACCGCGCGCAATGAGGATCGCCAGCCGCTGGACTTGATGCTGGAGCGGGTGCGCCAGGCGCGCCAGCAGGGGTATGCGTTCGCGCAGAACATTCCGATCGTCGGTGGCGCCACCATTGCCATGCGGCTGCCCTCCAACGTGCATGGCAGAGGGGTTGTCATCGGCATCGGCGGACCGATTGATCGCATGCTGCCGCAGAAGGAACGCTTGCTGACCCTGATGCGGGACGAAATCGCGCACCTGAAGTTCGACTGATCGGCCGCCCCGGGCCTGCCGCACGGTCTGCCGGAGCCTTCATGCCGCCGACGTCAGACCCGCGACTGAACGCCCGCTGAGGCACGCGGGCGGGTGCGTCCGTGCCGCCTACTTCTCGAACGTCAGCACGTCACTGGGCATGACCTTGATGCGTGCCAGGCACTGCCCCTTGTCGGGCGAGAATTTGGTCAGCTCGCCCATCTCGCAGCGGTCGCCGCCGACCACCTGGATCCGGGCGATGTCTTCGCACGCGATGCCGGTGAATTCGACGACACGTGTCTTGCTGTCGGTGGGACGCACGTTCTGGAAACCCAGGCCCAGCGACTGGTGCATGACGCCGTTGGCGCGCATGGCCGAGAAATACGGCACGATCTGGACGATCTCGTACGGCAGGCGGTTGGTCATCGTCAGCGCGATGCGGCAATTCGGCCCGAACGGTGTCTTGCTCTCCAGCGCCAGCGTCGCCTGCTCGACCTGGGCGGCCTTGTCATCCTTGGCGTTGGCGCCGGACGCGGTCTTGCCGTCCTCATAGCGCCAGCTGCCATCGTCCTTGAGCAAGACCGTGCGTCCGTCTGGCGCCACGAGCTGCATGTCGGCCAGTGCCGGCAATGAACTGCCCAGCGCAAGCAGTCCCCATACGATTCCGAGATACGTGTTCATGCGGTTTTCCTGTACGGTCGGTGGCTCTGCAGGGCCGGTGCCGCGCGTGCAGCATCCGCTGTTGCCCTGGCGTTCAAGGGTATCCGAAGTTCGGCGCGCCGTCCGCCCGTCCTGATGCACGAGCCTGTTCGCGGGCCTGGACGCATCGCACTTCGCTGGCGTTATCCTGTAGGCAGGCGATCGGGCGTGCGCAGCAGAGTTGCAGCGCACTCGGATGCGCGAATGAACCAGCAAGGAAAATCATGAAAAAAGGTGGCAAGACCCGGCTCGAGCGTTTCATTGCCCGCGTGGTCGGGCAGCGGACCTGCATCGACGCTGCAGCACAGCGCACCGGCGCGTTGGCCGGCAATGTCTGGGAGGTCGGGTTGGGCAATGGCCGCACCTACGACCATTTGCGCGACCGCTTCGCGGATCGCAACGTGATCGTGTTCGACCGCCAGGTCATGGCCCATCCGGACTGCATTCCGCCAGCGGACATGGTCCGCCTGGGGGATTTTCGCGACACCATCCCGGCCGAACTGGCCCGCAGCGCCGGGGAGGTGGCGGTGATCCATGCCGACATCGGCAATGGCAGCGTGACGGAGAGCCGTGCGCTGGGGCGCTGGCTCACGCCGCTGTTCGTGCATGCGCTGGCGCCCGGCGGCTGTCTGGTCGGCGACCAGCCGATGGAGGACCCTGCGCTGGAGCCGATTCCGCTGGCCGATATCGGTGCCACCGACATGCCGGCCGACACCTATTTCCTGTACCGCAAACGGGCCTGAGCCGCGCTGGTGGCAGGCGGCGTCAGCGCCGCTGTGCGAACTCGCGGTCGCGTGCGCCGCGCAGCGCCACCGTCAGCGCCGACAGCTCGTTGGCCAGCAACTCCAGCAGGTCTTCCATCGTGGCGATGCCGGCCAGGCGGCCGTCGTCGTCGACCACGACCAGCCGGCGCAGTCCGTTGGCACGCATCAGCTCGATACCGTCCATGACGTCCATGTCGGTGGTGGCCAGCACCGGTTCGACCGACATGATGTCGCCGGCCGTGAATATGGCCGGATCCAGTCCCTCGGCCATCAATGCCAGCACCAGGTCGCGATCGGTGATGATGCCCACCGGACGGGTTTTCTCCAGGGCGTCGACGACCACCAGGGCGCCCACATGGTGCCGGCGCATCAGTTGTGCGGCGACCAGCGCGGATGTCTCGGGTTCGACGACCGCGACGATGGTGTTGGCCAGGTCTTGCAGGCGCATGGGCATGGCAGATCTCCTCAGGTGGCGGCCGCAGCGGGCCGGTGGGCAAACCCTGGCGCGTATGCGCCAGGGCCGACAGGCCCGATGTCGCGCGGGCCCTTGGTTCTGGCATGGCATGGCCGAGTGGCGATGCCATGGGGTGATGCAACAGGTGTCGTCATCGTCAGAAGAACTTTCGCAGCAGCGATGCATCCAGGCCCGCGACCGTCGCGTCGGCCAGGTCCTCGAGCGTGCGGCTTGCCGCGGCCGTGGCCACGTCGATGCCCAGACCCGCCTGGGCCGGCCAGGTGGCATCGAGCCGCAGATAGCGCTCGCCCAGGCGGTCCTCCATGATCGCCTGCACATGTTGTTGCTGCACCGCGATCAGGGTCAGTATCAATCGACCGTCGCTGAGCCAGCCGACGGCGCCGGCATCCGCATCGGCGGTCTCGCCGCTGTGGTAGCCCGCGGTCGCCGTGCCGACGGACACCATGCGCATGCGCGCCGGATCGACCTTCATGAAGTGCTGGGCTTCGTGCATTGCCACCTGGTCAGGCGCCACGGCGAACAGACCGCCGTCGGCATACAGCCGCCCGCCGATGCGCACCGACGGAAAGTAGGCCGGCGCGGCGCTGGTGGCCATCATGATGTCGACCACGCGTACGTCCTCGTCGCCGCGCGATGACTTGACGTGCGGCGTCTTGAACACCTTGGTGACGCTGCGCGTGACGTCCACCGCCGGCACCACCAGCGCATGGCGCGCGTCGGCCAGTGTGGCGTCGCCGAAGTGCCTGTGCAGTTCTTCGCGCAGCACACGCCCGCTGTACTTGGGACCGGTGACCGACCGGCTCAGGTCGATCAGGCGCGTCATCGGGCCGGACGGCAGGTTGCGCCCGGAGAACACCTCCTCACCGCGGGTCTTGAAGATGTCGACGATGACCGACAGCGGCAATTCGAACGCGATCGCCATGGCCAGCAGGCCACCCACCGAGGTTCCGGCCACCAGGTCGAAGCGCCGCCCCAGCGGCTCTGCGATGCGCTGCTCCAGCGCCGCCAGCACGACCGCGGTGTACAGGCCGAGGTAGCCGCCTCCGGAGAGCGACAGGATGCGGAATTCCGCGGGTCTGCTGGTCGTGACCATGGGGTGGACCTTAGCGAATACGCCGGCGCAGCCCGCTGATGCAGGTCAAATCCGGCGGCCGCTGCCGGTTCATGACGGGTAGTCCCGCCCGATCTTCTGCAGCAGCCGGCGGGCGGTCCGGAAGCTCTCCTTCAGAATGTGGCGGTCGATGCTGTTGAGCGATTCGAGCGGGACCAGGTTGGCATGTTCCGGTGGCGTATCGCCCATCTGCACCTGCAGACGCAGCATCTGCAGGTACTCGAAGGCCGCGCTCCAGGCCTCGGTGTCCTGGCTGCTCATGTGCAGCAGCGGACCGATGGCCTCGAAGCGCTCCCGCGTACCGGTGACCGGCACACCCAGGGCCAGCGCATAGATGCGCGCAACGTCGACGAACACCGCCGTGCCATGGTGCTTGAGGTCGACCATCTCCTGGCCGTCGACGGTGTCGGTATCGATCGCGCCGCGCCAGTTCAGCGGCACCCGGTGGCGCAAGGCGTTGTCGGCCATCTGCTTGGCAAAGCGTGGCAGTGCCTTTGCCTGGCGCGTAATCTGCGCGCGCAGCGCATCGGTCAGATCGCTGCGGCCGACCAGCGGGCGCAGGTCGAAGTAGATGTTGGCGTTGAGCAGGTCCTGCGGCGCCCCATATTCCATCCATCGGTCGAAGCGTGCGCCCCACTCGCGGGGCGTCAGGCAGCACTCCGGGTTGCTGGCCATGATGTTGCCCTTGCACAGCGGGTACCCGCAGCGGTCCAGCGCTTCGTTGACATCGCGTGCGAATGTCAGCCAGCGTCCGCGGTCCTGCTCGGGCTTGTCGCTGAGGAAGACCAGACCGTTGTCCTGGTCGGTCGAGATCGTCTGCTCGGAGCGGCCTTCGGATCCGAAGGCGAGCCAGCATGCCTGCTGCAGATCCATGCCATGGACCTCGGCCTTGAGCGTGACCAGGCGTTCGGTCAGCAGGTCGTTCAGGTGGCTGATCAGCTGCGTGAGTTGCCGTGCGGCCACGCCCTGGCCGATCAGATGGCGCGCAAAGGCGCGGATCTGCTGTGCCGACTGCACCAGCGCCGCCTCGTCCTGTGCGCTGCGGATACCCGAGCTGACATGGCGGATCGACATGCGCTGCATGGCGAACAGGTCGCGCTCGGAGACCATGCCGACCACCACGCCATCGCGTGTCACCGGCACATGCCGTATGGTGAGGCGCGACATCAGCAGCGCGGCATCCTGCGCCGTGTGCTGGGTCGTCAGCGTATGGATGGGGCTGGTCATCACCTGCGAGATCGGCGCATCCAGGGGCACCCGCGCCAGCACCACGCGGTCGAGCATGTCGTGCCGGGTCAGGATGCCGCGCGCTGCGCCTGTGGTGTCGAGTACCAGCATCGAGCCGATCTTGCGATCGTGCATCGTGCCCAGGGCCTGTTCGAGCGGTGTGTCGGGCGAGACGCTGATGGGCTTTTTCAGCGCCAGCGCGCCGAGCCGGGTTTCCAGGGCATGCTCGTCCAGCGAGGTGCTCGCCACCTGGGCCTGCATGGCCTGGCGCGAAAGCTGCAGCTGCGCGCGGACACGGCCTTGCATGAATTCCGCAAACGGGGCACTGACGGCGGCCAGCGCATGGACCTCGGCGACCGGCAGTTGCAGGCATTGCACTGCGTCATGGGCGTCGTAGCCACTGCTCACGGGTCGGCCGGCCATCACGGCGCCGATGGGAAACAGGTCGCCGGCCTCGAATTCGAATTCGCCATCGCCCTCGCTGTTGCCATGGCGGGTGACATGGCCCGAACGCACCAGCATCAGGTGGGTCACGATCCCGGTCGACGGCGCCAGGATCTGCGCGCCGGGCGCATACGACGCCGTCCTTGCCGCGTCGATGAAGCCTTGCAGGTGCTCGGGCTGCATCTGCATGAAAGGCGCGTACTGCTTCAGTTCGGCGACCAGGGGCGCATCCGTTGCGTCGGCACTGGCGGCAGGGGAATGGGCGGCGGCAGGCATGCGGGCGGCTCCTGGAGTGGTGCGCAGCGGGCGCCGCGCCGGACGGCACCATTCTGGCAGACGCTGGCGCTGGCCCCTTGCGTTCGCGCAAGGCGCATCGTTGCGAACGCTCAGTCGGCGCCGGGCGTGGCCGATGGTGTCGTCGCAGCCGTCAGTTCCAGCAGCAAGGCGCCGGCAACGACCTGCGCGCCGACCGTAACGCCAATTGTGCCCACCACGGCATCCATGGGCGCAACCGACTGGTGCTCCATCTTCATCGCTTCCAGCACCAGCAAGGGCGCACCCTTGCGCACCGGCTGGCCGGCCGTGACATGCAGCGCAACGATGCGTCCAGCCATGGGCGCCCGCACCTGGCCGCTATGGGCCTGGGTACCGGCATTGCTGCGCGGCGCCAGGCTGAGGTCGCACAGCAGGCTCTGGCTGCCGTTCCGGCATGCAAAAACACGCGCCGATCCTTGCGCCCAGCGTACGGTCTCGCAGCCCTGGTCGGTATCGATGATGAGCCGATCGGTGCTGCAATCGCGCAGCCGCATGTCGCTGCGCCGGCCGTCAGCCTGTGCGACGCGGTAGCGGTCTGCACCCAGGCTGGTGATGTCGGCGCGGCAGACCTCGCCGTCGATGGACAACTGCATCGGCAACGGCCAGGGCAGCGGCAGCGCGACCCGCTTCGGGTCCTGACCCTGGCCCTGTGCACGCACCGCGTAGAGCACCATGGCGGCCAGGTCGACCGGCATCGGCGGGTTGGCGGCCAGCAGTGCCGGCATGCAAGCCGCGACAAAGCCGGTATCCGCTTGCCCGTTGGCGAACACCGGATGCGCCAGGCACGCGGCCAGCCAGGCCTGGTTGGTGCGTATGCCGAGCACGGTGCTGTCGCGCAGCGCGGTGGCCAGCTGCCGACGCGCCGAGTCCCGGTCCGGGCCGTGGGCGATGAACTTGGCAATCATCGCGTCGTAGAAGGGCGCAACCTCCTGGCCGGACTGCAGCGCATGCTCGACCCGCACACCGTCGGCGGCCCGCCAGGCCAGCAGGCGACCGCTCTGCGGCAGAAACGACTGCGCCGGGTCTTCGGCACACAGGCGCACCTCGATCGCATGACCGCCAGATTCGAAGCGCTGCAGGATGGCCTGCTGGTCGGTCTCGGGCAACGGCTCACCGCGGGCCACCCGCAGCTGCCATTCGACCAGGTCGTAGCCGGTCTGGGCCTCGGTCACCGGGTGTTCCACCTGCAACCGGGTGTTCATCTCCATGAAGTGGAATTCGCCACGGGCATCGAGCATGCATTCGATGGTTCCGGCGCCGCGGTAGTCGATGGCGCGTGCCGCGGCCACTGCCATCGCACCCATGGCGCGGCGCAGCGCAGCGCCTTCGGTACCGGTCAGTGCCGGCGACGGCGCCTCCTCGATCAGCTTCTGGTGGCGCCGCTGCACCGAGCAGTCACGCTCGCCCAGATGCACCACGTGGCCATGGTCGTCGGCGAAGACCTGGATCTCGACATGGCGGGGATGCTGGATCGCGCGCTCGAGCATCAGGCGGTCGGAGCCGAATGCACCCAGTGCCTCGGAGCGCGCCGCAAGCAGCGCCGCATCGAGCTGCGCCGCAGATTCGACCAGCCGCATGCCGCGCCCGCCGCCGCCCGCCGTGGCCTTGACCATCAAGGGGTAGCCGATCCTTTCGGCCTGTATCCGCAGCGTCGCGTCGTCCTGCGGGTCCGCGTCGTAGCCGGGGATGCAGGGCACGCCGGCCGCCTGCATCCGCTGCCGGGCGCGTGCCTTGTCGCCCATGGCCTCGATGGCCTGCGGGCTCGGGCCGATCCAGACCAGACTGGCATCGAGGACGGCTTGCGCAAACTCGGCGTTCTCGGCCAGAAAGCCGTAGCCGGGGTGGATGGCGCCGGCACCGGACTGCGCTGCAGCGGCAAGAATGGCCGCCATGTTGAGATAGGAGTCGCGCGGCGCCGGGGCGCCGATGCGCACCGCCTGATCGGCCATGCGCACATGCGGCGCCTCGGCGTCGGCGTCCGAATACACGGCAATCACCCGGTAGCCCATGCGCCGCGCGGTACGCAGAATGCGCAGCGCGATCTCGCCGCGGTTGGCGATC
Organism: Rhodoferax sp.; assembly: GCA_024235935.1. Taxonomy (GTDB): domain Bacteria; phylum Pseudomonadota; class Gammaproteobacteria; order Burkholderiales; family Burkholderiaceae_C; genus CAISIP01. The sequence goes on from JACKLL010000005.1 coordinate 42,318, forward strand.
AGGATGGTGTCGAAGGCCTTCATCGGCACTCCTCGTGGCGCTGCGCTGCGTTCGGCATGGTGTGGACGAGTCGGCGGGTCATGGTCTGGCAACGCCAAACTGCATCGGACGCACCGTGCGGCGGCTGGATTGCTCGCACAGGTCCAGGCACAGGCCGAGCACGGCGCGGGTGTCGCGCGGGTCGATGATGCCGTCGTCCAGCATCAGGCTGGAGGTGGCAATCGCGCCTTGCTGGCGCTCGAAGGTATCGACGATGGCTTTCTCCTGCCGGTCGAGCGCGGCGCTGTCGATGTCCACGCCCTTGCGCCGGGCTCCGGCCTCGGCCACGATGCGCATGGTCCGGGCAGCCTGCTCGCCGCCCATGACGGCGGTGCGTGCGTTGGGCCAGGAGAACAGGAAGCGCGGCTCGAAGCCGCGCCCGCACATGCCGTAGTTGCCGGCGCCGAAGGAGGCGCCGCACAGGATGGTCAGCTGCGGCACATTGGCATTGGCCACCGCCTGGATCATCTTGGAACCATGCTTGATCATGCCGCCGCGCTCATAGTCCTTGCCGACCATGTAGCCGGTGGTGTTCTGCAGGTAGACCAGCGGCGTCGCGCTCTGGCAGCAGGCCTGGATGAAATGCGTGACCTTGTTGGCGCCGTCCGGGTCCAGCGGGCCATTGTTGGTGACAATGCCCACCGGGTGGCCGCAGATGCTGGCGTGCCCCGTGACGGTGGCCGCGCCGTACAAGGCCTTGAACTCCAGAAAGTCGGAGTCGTCGACGATACGGGCGATCACCTCGCGCATGTCCGCCGGCTGGCGTCCGTCGGCCGACAGGATGCCCAGCAACTCCTGCGGGTCCAGTCTCGGCGGCAGGCCGGTCCGGGCCGGGCTGGCAGGGGCCAGATGGCGCTGCCACTGCAGGCGGTCGACGACGTCGCGTGCCAGCCGCACGCCGTCGGCATCGTCTTCAGCCAGGTATTCCCCCAGGCCCGACACCTGGGTATGCATGTCGGCGCCGCCGAGTTCCTCCTCGGTCGCGATCTCGCCGGTGGCCGCCTTGAGCAGCGGCGGGCCGGCCAGGAAGGCCCGGGCACGGCCCCGCACCATGATCACATAGTCGGACAGGCCCGGCATGTAGGCGCCGCCGGCAGTCGAGGAGCCATGCACGACCGTGACCACCGGCAGCCCGGCCGCCGACAGCCGCGCCAGGTTGCGGAAGATGGTGCCCCCATGGACGAAACCCTGGACCTGGTAGCGCAGCAGATTGGCGCCGGCGCTCTCGACCAGATGCACGAAGGGCAGCTTGTTGTCGAGCGCGATCTGCTGCGCCCGCAGGATCTTTTCCAGACCCATGGCGCGGATCGAGCCGGCCTCGATGCCCGAGTCGGATGCGACCACCATGCAGCGGGTGCCGGCAACCCAGCCGATGCCGGTGATGATGCCGGCGCCCGGGATGCACTTCGCCGGGTCCGGGTGGTCCATGCCGAAACCGGCCAGCGCCGACAGCTCCAGGTAGCTGGCGCCGGGGTCGAGCAACAGCGCGATCCGCTCGCGGGGCAGCAACTGGCCGCGTTTGTCGAACAGTGGCCGGGCCTGCGCCGAGCGGTCACGGGTACGGGCTTCGAGTTCCCGTACCGCGCGCAGCATCTGCGCCATGTGCTGGCTGTTGCGCACGAAGTCGTCGGACTGCGGCTGTATGCGGGTGTCGATGACGGGCATGGTGCTGAAGCCTTGCAGAATCGGGTGGCTGGGTCAGGACGCGTCGCTGGCCGGCCACTGGAACATGCCCCGCTCCTTGGCCGCGAAGCGGCGGAAGCATTCGCGCGCATAGGCGCTGGTTCCGGCCACGCCCTGGGCCGCGGCCTCCAGTTCCAGCATGCTGTCCAGGCTGCTGGCCAGCGAGGCATTGAGCGCGTCCTTGGTCAGTGCCAATGCGGTGGGCGAGGCCTGCGCGAGTGCCTGCGCCAGTGTGCGCGCCCGCGGCAGCAGAGCCTCGGGTGCCATGACCTCGAGCACGATGCCCAGTTGCTGCGCTTCGGCCGGACCGATTTCGCGCGCCGAGAACATGATCTCCTTGGCGCGCTGCAGGCCGACGACCCGGGGCAGGGTGTACAGACTGGCATAGTCCGGCACCAGCCCGACCCGGCCAAAGGCCATGCAAAAGCGCGCACGACTGGACGCCAGCACGATGTCGCACAGCAGCGCGATGCCGAATCCGGCACCGAAGGCGGCGCCGTCCACCGCCGCGATCACCGGCCGATCGAGCGCGTGCAGTGCCTTGACGGTACGGTGTGCGCGCCGCAGCCGGGCCCTGCGCTGTTCGGCGGTTTCATCGGCAGCACTGTGCATGCGCTGCACGTCGCCACCGGCACAGAAGGCGCCGCCGGCGCCGGTCAGGATCACGGCACGCACGGTGTCGTCGCGTCCGATGTCGAACAAGGCCTGGTCGAACTCGTCCAGCATGGCCTGGCTGATCGCGTTGCGCGCTTCGGGACGGTTCAACACGATGGTGGCGACGCCGGCGTCGCGGGAGATTTCAATGGCGGGCATGGCTCCTCGTCTGTCTGGGATGCCGGTATGGGCATGGGTTGGGGCATCGCCGGGTGCCTGGACGATCTCCGGGGCGACCCGAACGGCAATGATAGGTCCATCCCCGGCAGCGGCCCTGGCCCCCGTGCGACAGCGCCGCGCCCGTGAACACCGGCCATTCAGATGCGCGGCCGGGCTGCGGCCGCATGCAGTGGACGGCCCCTGCACGGCAGGACCGGCGACGCCTGCGGCACAATGCGGCATATTTGATCAAATAATCGACCATGGCCCGCTTTCCCGACATCCAGCAGAATATCCGTGACGACATCCTCGGTGGTGCGCTGGCGTTCGGTACCCGCGTGACGACGGCCGAACTGGCCCAGCGCTATGGCGTGAGCCAGATGCCGATCCGGGAAGCCTTGCGCGAATTACGGGGCGAGGGCCTGGTCACGATGGAGCCCAACCGCGGCGCACGGGTGCGCTCGATCGACCCGGACTTCATCGGCAACATCTTCGACATCCGCAATGCCCTGGAGGTGTTGCTGGTGCGGCGTGCGGCCCAGCTGCGCACGCCGGCCCAGGTCGAACGCATGCTGGCACTCGAGCAGGCGCTCGAGGCCCATGTGCAGGCGCAGGACTATGCGGCCGCCTTGCAGGACAACCGACAGCTGCACCAGTTGATCAGCGAGATCGCGGCCAATCCCGACGCGCAGCAACTGCTCGACCGGCACTGGCAGCTGCTGGCCGGCCTGTGGCGCGAACACCAGTACAGCCCCGAACGCTATGACGGCGTCATCAACGACCACCGCCACCTGATCCAGGCGATCCGTGATGGCGACAGCGAATCGGCCGCCGTGCTGATGCAGGCCCATGTGCTCAAGGCCAAGCAGGTGATGCTGCGACTGGTCGAGCAGCGCTATGGCAAGGCCAAACCGGCGCGCGCGCGGCGTGCGCGTGCGCCCAAGCCGGCGGCGGTGACCGGGGACTGAGGCCGCGGGTCCCCGACGCCGGTCTTTGTCCACGCAGCCCGAACGACCGGCGGCCAGCGTCACGGGAGGCACCGCCGCACGAGCGCAGCGCTGTCGTGGGTGCGGTGTGGGGCGGGGCCCAGCCCGCGGGCTACAGCTGCACCTTGGCGGTGCGGGCCACCTTGGTCCATTTCTCGATCTCGCTGGCCTGGAACTGCTTCAGATCAGCCGGCGTTCCGCCGATCGGCTCGGTACCTTGTGCCTGCAGCTTTTCGCGCACGTCCGGCATCTTCAGGATCTCGTCGATCGCACGGTTCAGGCGCTGGATCGCGTCGGCCGGCGTGCCCTTGGGGGCGAAGAATGCGAACCAGGCGACCGATTCGAATCCCTTGTAGCCAGACGCATCGATGGTCGGCACGTCCGGCAGCTCCCGGCTGCGCGTCAGCGTGGTGACGCCCAGCGCGCGCAGCTTGCCCGACCGGATGTGCGGAATCGCTGGCGGCAGATTGCCGCAAAACAGTTGTACCTGGCCGGCGAGCACATCCTGTACGGCCGGCGTCGCGCCCTTGTAGGGCACATGGAGCAGGTCGATGCCGGCCATCATCTTGAGGTATTCGCCCGACAGGTGGGCCGAGCTGCCATTGCCGCCCGATGCGAACGCGTATTTGCCGGGTTCCTTCTTGGCCAGTGCGACGAATTCGCCCAGCGTGCTGGCCGGAACCTGGGGGTTGATGACGCACACGTTGGGCGTTTTGTTGATCAGGATGACCGGTTCGAAGTCCTTGATCGGGTCGTAGGCAAGGCTGGCATAGACCGCCGCATTGATCCCGTGCGAGCCAGCGGTGCCGATGATGAAGTTGTAGCCGTCGGCAGCGGCATTCTTGCCCGCGACACTGCCGATGATGCCGCCGGCGCCGGTGCGGTTGTCGATGATGAACGACTGGCCCAGCTTCTCCTGCAGCTTCTGCCCCAGCAGGCGGCCAGCGAGGTCGGCGCCATCGCCAGGCGCGCCCGGGATGATGACGTGCACGGGTCTGGTGGGCCAGGTCTGGGCATGCAAGGGGGCGTGCAGTGGCAACAGGGTTGCGCAGGCGATGGTGGCGAGGCAGGCGCGGAAGGTCATATGTCTCCTTTTTTTGATCAAATAAGCAAATAAAATTTCTGCTTGCGCGGTTTATACGTCAATATATGATCAAATTCAAGACCTATCCGGCATCTGCCATGTAACTTTGCAGAGCGCGTCGGCTGCCAGCGCCGAGCGCGGATGGACGCGCCGCCTCGGGAGGCTCCCGTTGCGCCTGCGACCATTCGCTTTCTCGCGGATGACAGCCCGCGGCGCAGGTGTTGCGGCAAGCCGTATGCTTCTGCCTTTCTGATTTCGCCAAAACCAAGGAGCCATCCATCATGCGTCAGCAGCAGTCCCGGCCACGCTACCAGGGCGTTTTTCCGGTCGTCCCCACCATCTTCGATGCCCATGGCGATCTGGACCTGCCGGGCCAGTTGCGCTGCATCGATTTCATGATCGATGCCGGCTCCAACGGCCTTTGCATCCTGGCCAATTTCTCCGAGCAGTTCTCACTGTCCGACGCCGAGCGCGAGACGCTGACCACCGCCATCCTCGACCATGTGGCCGGACGGGTGCCGGTGATCGTCACCACCACCCATTACGGGACCCGCATCTGCGCCGAGCGCAGCCGCCGGGCGCAGCAGGCCGGTGCGAGCATGGTCATGGTGATGCCGCCGTACCACGGCGCCACGATCCGCGTCGGCGAAGCCGGCATCCGGTCCTTCTTCCAGCAGGTGTCCGACGCCATCGACATTCCGATCATGATCCAGGACGCGCCGGTCAGCGGCACGGCGCTGAGCGTGCCTTTGCTCGCGTCCATGGCCCGCGAGATCGCCAACGTGGCCTACTTCAAGATCGAGACGCCGCAGGCGGCCTCCAAGCTGCGTGAACTGATCGCCGCCGGTGGCGACGCGATCGAAGGACCGTGGGACGGCGAGGAGGCGATCACGCTGCTGGCCGACCTGGATGCCGGCGCCAACGGTGCGATGACCGGTGGCGGCTACCCGGACGGCATCCGCCAGATCTTCGACCCCTACATGGCCGGTGACCGCGAGGAAGCGGTGCGCCAGTACCAGCGCTGGCTGCCGCTGATCAACTACGAGAACCGCCAGGCCGGCATCCTGACCTGCAAGGCCTTGATGCTGGAAGGCGGCATCATCGCCAGCGACAGCGGGCGCCATCCGTTCCCGGCCATGCACCCGGAGGTGCGCGCCGGATTGCTCGACCAGGCCCGCCGGCTCGATCCGCTGGTATTGCGCTGGGGGCGTTGACGGCGCGGTCGCCGCTTCAGTTCATCAGCTGTGCGCGCGCCCGGTGCAACCGGACGAACAGGTTGTCCCGTGTGATCGCCAGGGCCTCGCACACGTCCTCGGTGCTCTGATCCTGCAGCACGCGCAGCTGCATCACGTCGCGCAGCGGCGCGGGCAGGGCCTCGATGCGGGCCAGGGTCTGGGTCAGCAACTCGCGCTGCTCGGCCGATTCCTGCGGCCCGGGCTGCGGGCATGCGATGCCCAGCGCACCGTCGGCGTCGTTCTGCTCTTCCAGGCTGTCGGTGCCGGCGCGCTGGCGGACGAGGTCGACGATCTTGTTCTTCAGCACGGCGGTCAGCCAGGAGCGCAGCGCCGCGCGACCGGCGAATGCGGCGCGACCCGACAGCACGGCCTCGAACACATCGTGCACCACGTCCTCGGCCAGCATCGGGTCCTGCAGCCGGCGCTGCGCAAAGCGGACCAGGTCCTTGCGGTGCGAGACCATCTCGGTCCAGCTGACGGGCAGGGCCGACGGTGCGGCGAATGAAAGGGACGGATGGGCGGCGATCTGCATGATGGACTCCTGGCATTGCAAGTGGCGATGGCCCGACTGTGCGGCGGCCATCTCGCGTCCCCATCGCACAGGATCACAGCCAGATAACATTTGCGTCGCGCCAGGGATACCGTGTCGGGTGTAAGAAGTCCATGGCGCAGACGACAATGCGGCCATGGCAGCCACCATTCTTGTCGCCGAAGACCAGGCCGATATCCGCGATCTGCTGGTCATGAACCTGCGCAGTGCCAACTACGACGTCCATGCGGTCGCCGATGGCACGGCTGCGCTTGCGAGCCAGAACGAGCAGGCCAGTGACCTGCTGATTCTTGACCTGATGATGCCGGGCATGGACGGCCTGGAGGTCTGCAAGGCCTTGCGCGCACGGGGGCGCACGACGCCGATCCTGATGCTGACCGCGAAGTCGACCGAGCTCGATCGGGTGCTGGGCCTGGAGCTCGGCGCCGACGACTACCTGACCAAGCCGTTCTCTCTCGCCGAACTGCTGGCCCGCGTCAAGGCCTTGCTGCGCCGTGCCGATGTGCAGCGGGTCGCGCAGAGCGGCGTGCAGGGCCAGCCGAGTCTGATCCGCAATGGCGACCTGGAGATTGCGCCGGCCAAACGCAGCGTGCGCTACCAGGGCGTGGCACTGGACTGCACGACCCTCGAATTCGACCTGCTGCTGCATTTTGCGCAGCATCCGGGCCATGTGTTCTCGCGCTCCCAGTTGCTGGATGCGGTCTGGGGCTATACGCACGACGGCTATGAACACACAGTCACCACGCACATCAACCGTCTGCGCGCCAAGCTGGAGGCCGACCCGATGCGACCGCAGCTGATCCTCACGGTGCGCGGTGCCGGCTACAAGATGCGCGAGGCCCCGCAGTGACGGTGCCTGCGACCGGTGGCATTCCGTGAGCGTACGGCTGCGCATCGCGCTGACCATCTTCGTCACCGGCGCCTTGACCGCGCTGGGCGTGATTGCCACCGTGCTGTTCGCGTTCCAGCGTTTCGAGCACGAGACGACGTTCCAGCGCGCCGATGCGTTTCTCGGGCGGGTGGTCGGCATGTACGACAACATCTTCGAGATGCACCAGCGCCAGCCGCAGGAGTTCAACCAGTTTCTGCGCAACCTGGTGCTGTTCGAGCCCGACACACAGCTCTACCTGCTCGACGCGCAGGGCACGGTGCTGTCGTCGACCGGCAATACGCAGCTGCCGCCCGGCTTCAAGGTGCGCCTGGCGCCGGTGCAGGAGGCAGCCGGCAAGCCCGACATGCCTTACGTCATGGGCGATGATCCCGAGCGCATGGATGCCGGCGCCATCATCGCCGCGCGCGTGGTGCGCCGTGCGCTGATCCGCAACGACGAACCGGTGGCCGGTTACCTGTACCTGGTCTGCCACAAGCCGGTGCTGCCGGAGGGCCGGCTGCAGGTGCTCGGCAGCAGCATCGCCAAGCCGGCGCTGGTGGCCATCCTGGGGGTGGTGCTGCTGGCGACCGCTTTGACCATGTGGATCGTGGCCACCGTGACCCGGCCGCTGCGCCAGCTCACGCAGGCGGTCGCATCGATTTCGCAGGGCGGCCTCGACGATGGTGCGCGCGATGCACCCGAGCGGCATCTTCCGGCCCGGACCCCGGATGAATTCGGCCAGCTGACCGGTGCTTTCGCGATGATGCTCGACACGGTACGCCGCCAGTGGACGGCGCTGCGCCGGCTCGACCATTTCCGGCGCGAAGGTGTCAGCAACCTGTCGCATGACCTGCGCTCGCCGCTGACGGCGACCACGGCCTGCCTGGAGACGCTGGAGGGGCGCTGGCAGGGCGATGCGGCGCGCACCGACGATCGGGCGCTGGTGGAGATGGCGCTGCGCAATACCCGCAATGCGGCGCGTCTGGTGCAATCCCTCGGGGATCTGGCGCTGCTGGACGAACCCACGTTCCGTTTGCGCAGCGAAGTGCTGGACGTCGGCGAACTGCTGGACGATATTGCGGTGCGCTTCGGCCAGCGCGCGGCCAGCCAGGGCGTGCAACTGCAGGCGCAGCATCCGGCGGAGCCGAATGCCCGGCCCCCTGTCGTCGCGCTGGACATCGAGCTGTTCGAGCGCGCCATTGCCAATCTGGTCGACAACGCCCTGAAGTTTTGTCGCACTGGCGACAGCGTCAGCCTGTCGGCACGGATGCAGGGTGATCGGGTCGAGGTCTGCGTTGCCGACACCGGCCCGGGCATACCCGAGGCCGATGTGCCGCATCTTTTCGACCGGTTCTACCAGGCACGCCAGTCCGTGGCGCCGAGCACCGGCGCCGGCGGCAAGGGGCTGGGCCTGGCCATCGTCAAGCGGATTGCCGAGCTCCATGCTGGCGAGGTGCGGGTCGACAGCACGCCAGGGCAAGGCACGCGGGTGACACTGGTGCTGCCGTTGGCCACCTGATCCCCGCGCTGCGCTATGGTTGGATGTCTGCAGCGCCGTGGCGCAGATGCGCGCGCACGGGAATGTAAAAACTATTCTTTGACCATGGGTGGTGGTAACGTTCTATTGATTGCATGTCGCGGCGGGTATGACCCGCGCTGCGGCATGTGGCAGGCATGGCGGGGGGCCGCCAACGGGTAGGAGTTCATGCCGGATATTTCACAGGAATTGCATCGGATTGCGCAGCTTCGTGAGTTGCTGATCCTGGACAGCGCGCCGGAGCCGGTGTTTGACAGCATCGTCAAGCTGGCGTCCGAGGTGTGCGCCGCTCCCATTGCGCTGGTCAGTCTGGTGGATGCCGAGCGCCAATGGTTCAAGGCCAGTGTCGGCCTGCCGGGGGTCAATGAGACGCCGCGGGATATTGCGTTCTGTGCCCATGCGATCCAGGACGACGCGCTATTCGAGGTGCCCGATGCGACGCTCGACGACCGGTTCGCAGCCAACCCGCTGGTGACCGGGGACCCCGACATTCGCTTCTATGCCGGTGCGCCTCTGGTGCTGGATGGGGGTGCGCGGGTTGGCACCCTGTGCGTCATCGATCGCAAGGTCCGGCAGCTGGACGCTTCGCAAAAACACATTCTCACTTCGCTTGCCAAAATAGCGGCCGAAGCCTTGCAGGCCCGGCGCGACCTGATCCAGCGCACGGCCTCGGTCCGCAGCGAATTCGAGCAGAAGGTGGCCGACAGCGAGGCGCGTTACCGCGCGATTGTCGAGTCGCAATCGGAACTGGTGTCTCTGGCGCAGGCCGACGGTACGCTGGTGTTCGTCAATACGGCTTACGCCCGTCGTTTTGGCAAGACGCCTGAGCAGTTGCAGGGGCTGAACCTGTTCGACTTCATCACCTCGCAGGACCGGGAGGCCGTGGCCACGCAATTGCGCCAGGTGTGGGAGAGTGGCCAAAGCCAGTCGAATGTGAACCGGATGCGTACAGACGACGAAAGTCCGCGCTGGATTTCGTGGACCAACTCCTTGCACCGGGACGCGCAGGGCCAGGCCTTGTTGCACTCCGTGGGCCGCGACGTGACCGAACGCCGGCAGGCGGAGCTGGCGCTGCAGGCCAGCCAGGCGATGCTGGCGCGCACGGGTCGGATTGCCGGCGTGGGCGGCTGGCAGTTGGACCTGATCACCGGCGCGGTGGACTGGTCCGAAGAGACCCGGCGCATCCACGAAGTGGACGCCGATTTCAATCCCACCCTTGAGAGGGCGGTCGACTTCTATGCGCCGGGCGCGCGCGAACAGGTTGAACAGGCGGTTCAGCGAGCCCTGGCGGACGGTACCCCCTGGGACATGGAACTGCCGTTCATCACGGCCAAGGGCCGGCCGATCTGGGTGCGTGCCCAGGGGGAAGCGGAGTTGGAGGAAGGAAATCCGGTTCGCCTGGTGGGAACGTTCCAGGACATCAGCGAGCGGCGCGCGCTGCTCGAACGTCTGGCGGACAACGAACGCTTCGTGCGCCAGGTCACGGACGGCCTGCCACTGCGCATCGCATACGTGGACAAGGATTTGCGCTTTCGGTTTGTCAACCGGGCAAACTGCGAGCGTTTTGCCCGTCCCCGCGAAGAAATCCTGGGGCACACGCTGGTCGAACTGACCGGCCGGGCCATGCAGGCAACAAGCAACGCCAGGGTGCGCGCGGTGCTCAATGGCGAAGCCCAGCATTTCGAATACGAGGAGGTCAGTGACAACGGCGTGCGCCGATTCGAAAGCCACCTGGTCCCCGACATCACGGACGATGGTCGTCTGCGGGGTTTTTACTCGACCGGCGTCGACATCACACAACGCAGTGCCGCGGAGCGGGACTTGCGCGAACTGACCGAGATCATCGACAACACGACCGACTTTGTCGTGCAGACCGATTGGTACGGTGCGATCAGCTATCTCAACCCCGCGGCGCGACGGATTTTGAATCTTGCACCGAAGCAGGCGATCGATGGTCTGAGTTTTTCTGCCTTCACCTCGGAAAAGACCCAGCGCCACTTTGTCGACGTCGTCCTGCCCGTGGTCAAGCGTGACGGTGTCTGGGTCGGGGAGTCGAGCATCTATGTCGCTGGAGGCCGGGAAGTCCCGGTCAGTCAGATCATCATTGCCCATCTCGACCTGCAAGGCCGGATCGCGCGCTTTTCGTCGGTGATGCGCGACCGGACCGAGCAGCAACAGGCCGAGCTGGCGCTGGCGCGCCAGTCGGCGACACTGCAATCGGTGGCGCAGGCCATTCCAGCCAGTGTGGCCGTGGTGGATGTCGATCAACGCTACCGGTTCGTCAACGACGCATTTGTGCGTTGGGTGGGTGTGGCCCGCGTGAACCTGATTGGACGCACCATTGCCGAAATCCTCCCACCGCAGGAGTATGCGCGTAGTCGGGCATGGATGGAACGGGCACTGGCGGGAGAATCGGTGCAGTTCGAACGGGCGTACGACGCGGGCAGCGGCCCGACCCATATCGCAGTGAGTTACATCCCGCTGTGGATGGATTCCGGCAAGGTCGACGGCTTCGTGGCCGTGCTGCAGGATATCTCGCAGCACAAGCGAAAGGAAGTGCGCCTCCTGCAATTGGCGCAGCGCGATGCGCTCACCGGTCTGCTGAACCGCTCCGGCTTCGAGCAGCAGATGGAGCAGGTGGTGGCCGATGGCAACGGGGCCTCGGTGGCATTGCTGTACATCGATCTGGATCACTTCAAGCCGGTGAATGACCAGTACGGCCATCCGGTCGGTGACCAGGTGTTACAGCAGTTTGCGCAACGCCTGTCGGCGCTGGTACGGCCCTCGGACAGTGTCGCCCGGCTGGGTGGTGACGAGTTCGCGATATTGCTGACCGATGTACGTGCCGGCGCCAATGCCAGCATGGTCGCCGACAAGGTGATCGCGGCGTCGCATGCACCGTTCGCGGTGGCGGAGCATGTGCTGCACATTGGCGCCAGTGTCGGCGTGGCTTTCGGCGCGGATGCAGAGGCGGGCTGGCCCGATCTGGTCAAACGTGCCGACGCGATGCTGTACGAGGCCAAGAACACCGGTCGCGGGCGGCAGGCGGGGGTCGAGCGCTGAAGCCCTTGGCCTTCGCACGCCGGGGGTCAGGCGGGTACCAGGCGCAGATGCGTGATCTCCGACGAGACACCGAAGCGTTTCGGCGGGCCCCAGTAGCCGGTGCCGCGGTTGGTATAAACCCATAGATCGGCCAGCCGATGCAGGCCGGCCGTGAAGGGCTGCTGGAACTTCACGAAGTGCATCCAGGGCCAGAACTGGCCCCCATGGGTGTGGCCGGAGAGCTGCAGGTCGAACCCGGCGCTGGCTGCCGCAGGTGCACTGCGCGGCTGGTGGGCCAGCAGCAGGCGCATGCGTGCACCGGCTGGCGCACCGGCCATCGCAGCTGCCGGGTCGCTGCGATGGCTTTCGTCGAAATGGTGGGCGCTGAAGTCGGCCACACCGGCCACCACCACCATCTCGGTATCGCGGTCGACCGTGGCACATCCGGCGCCATGACCGGCTTCATGGTGCAGCACCCTGTGTTCATTCATCAGCACCTGGATGCCCAGGCGGCGCAATTCGTCGACCCAGGCGTGGGCGCCCGAGTAGTACTCGTGGTTGCCGGTCACGAAGAAGGTGCCATGGGTCGATGACAGCGTGGCCAGCGGAGCCACATGCTGGCGCAGGTCATCGACATGACCATCCACCAGATCGCCCGTGATGGCGACCATGTCGGCGCCCAGCGCATTCACGCGCGCCACGATGCGCTGAACGTAGGCCTGGCGAATCGTCGGGCCGACATGAATGTCGGAAATCTGGGCCACCGAGAAGCCGTGCAAGGTGGCCGGCAGCCCGGCGATGGGCACGTCGACCTGCACCACGCGGGCGGTGCGTCTGGCGGCCCAGAAGCCCCAGAGGGTGGCCGACAGCGCCAACAGGGGCACGGCTTCGGCGCTGCCGATCTGCAGCGGGTCCAGCCAAGCGGCATCGACGCCGGCGAATCCGGCCACGACGGCTGGCACCAGGGCCAATGCCAGGACACCATCGCGCAACAGCGTCAGCACCAGCAGCGTCGAGAACAGGCCCATGAACAGCAGGCCGGCCCAGGTAAGGACTGCGGTCAGCGTTCCCGATTTCAGGCGTCGTGCCATCAAACCCAGGGGCATCAGCAGGGCCGAGGCGATCAGCAGGACCCAGAGCCAGATCGCGGCCGTTGCAGACACGCTGGCCAGTGCGGGCGCGAGGCGCCAGCCGACCCAGCCGTGCAACACGACAGACAGAAGCAGAAATGGAATGACAGGCATGAACGGTGATGGGTCCGGGAGCGCGTCGCAATGCGAGCGACGCGATGTGCAGTATCTGGGGTGAGCGCCGCGCGCTTCAAGCCTATGCGCTCTTCGGCGCCGTTTCGGATGGGGCAGCTGCGGACGGGATCGGCTTGCGTCAGTGGATGCTGGCGCAAAGACGTGCAATGGTAGTTGGATTCCTGCAGGTTTGCACTGGCAAGGGTCTGGCTTGGGGCAAGGTTCGACGTGCTGGCCATGACGCACCGTGCAACGGCGATTGCATGCCATCCTGGTTGGCACGTTCTATGCATTTCATCTTGGATACAAGATTGGATGCTCTCATATGGTGCGCATGACCTCTTCCGTTCAAGCTTCTGCTGCTGGCGATGCCAGTCCTGCAACCGGAGCGCCGGCCGCGAACGCCTGGATTCTGCAACTGGACACGCCGCTGCAACGGAGCATCTCAGGGCCTTTGGCCGGCCTGCGCTTTGCCGTCAAGGACAACATGGATGTGGCGGGTCTTGCCACGACTGCCGCATGCCCCGCATTTGCGCACGAGGCGTCGGTCGACGCCAAAGTGGTGCAGCGCCTGCTCGAGGCCGGTGCGCTGCTGGTGGGCAAGACCAATCTTGACCAGTTCGCCTGTGGCCTCAACGGCTCACGTTCACCGTTCGGTGCCGTGCCCAATGCCTTCAATCCCGCCTATGTGTCGGGAGGCTCCAGTTCCGGGTCGGCCTATGTGGTGGCAACCGGTCAGGTCGATTTCGCGCTCGGTACCGACACAGCCGGGTCGGGGCGCGTGCCGGCCGGACTGAACAACATCGTCGGCCTCAAGCCCACCAAGGGTCTGATCAGCACGACGGGTGTGGTGCCGGCGGCGCAAAGCGTCGACTGCGTCTCCATCTTTGCCTGCGACGCCGGTCTGGCCGCACGGGTGCTGGCCGTGGCCATGGGCTACGACGCGGCCGATCCCTATTCGCGCGCACTGGCGCTTGCCCAGCAACCCTTGCCCGCGTCGTTCCGTTTTGGTGTGCCGGACACGCCGCAGTTCTACGGTGACAGCCTGGCGCAGGTGGAATTCGATGCGGCCGTGGCCCGCATGCAGGCGCTGGGCGGAACGCCGGTGGCGATCGATTTCACGCCGCTGGCCGAGGCTGCGGCCTTGCTGTACGACAGCGCCATGGTGGCCGAGCGCTATGCCGCCATCCGTCCGTTCTTCGATGCGCATGCGGATGAGGTGGTCGAACCGGTGCGCAGCATTCTCGCGCGGGGCAAAACCTGCTCCGCGGCCGACCTGGTGGCGGCGCAGACCCGCTTGCGGGCGCTGGGCCAGCAGGCAGCAGTGCTGTGGCAGGGCATGGATGTGCTGCTGGTGCCCACTGCGCCGACGCACTACACCATTGCCGCCATGCAGGCGGACCCGGTGGTGCTCAACCGCAACCTGGGTGAATACACCAACTTCGTCAATCTGCTCGACTATGCCGCCATCGCGGTGCCCAGCGCCATCCGCGCCGACGGGCTGCCGTTCGGTGTCACGCTGATCGGCCCTTGCGGCAGCGACTGGCAACTCGCAGCGCTGGGCCAGCGCTACCACCAGGCGACCGGCCTGAGCCAGGGCGCGACCGGAAAGGCATTGCCGCCGCCCCAGCCGATTGCCGGTCTGCAGGCCACCGGGCGGGTGCGGGTGGCTGTGGTCGGCGCCCATTTGTCCGGGATGCCGCTGAACAGCCAGCTCACCGAGCGCCAGGCCACGTTCATCGCCGACACCCATACCGCCGCGTGCTACCGGCTGTACGCGCTGCCCGGCACCGTGCCGCCCAAGCCGGGGTTGCTGCGCGTGGCACCGAATACCGGCGCGGCGATCGCTGTCGAAGTCTGGGAAATGCCGGCCAGCGCCTTCGGTTCGTTCGTCGCGCTGATACCGGCCCCCTTGTGCATCGGCACCGTGACGCTGGCCGATGGCAGCCAGGTCCAGGGCTTTCTGTGCGAGTCGCATGCCGTGAGCGGTGCCCGGGACATCACCGCGCTGGGCGGCTGGCGTGCCTACATGGCCATGCAGAGCCAAGCCACAGTCGCAAGCTGAACATTTTTGTTGTTACCACTCCTGGAGATTCTCATGAGCCACCTTCCCAAGTCCCTGACTGCCTCCCATGCCACCTCCCGTCGTCGCCTGTTGCAAGCCGGCGCCGCCGGCGCAGCACTGGGCATCGTTGGCGCACCGACACTGGCGCTGGCGCAATCGGGACCCAAGATCCGCATCGGCTACTGGCCGATCGCGGCCGGCCTGCCGTTCTATTCGGCGGTCGAGCTGGGCTATTTCAAGGAGGCCGGTCTGAACGTCGAGGTGCTGCGTTTCGCCGGCGCCCAGCAGATCATGGAAGCCATGCTCGCCGACCGCTGCGATGGCAGCGCCAACGGCACGGGCTCGGCCAACATCGCGGTGGGCGAGATGGCGGCACCCGGCAGTTTCAAGATCTTCTGCTCCAACCCGAGCAACGCGAAGAACGTGCTGGACGAGATCATCGTGCCGACGGCCAGCACCGCCAAGACGATTGCCGATCTCAAGGGCAAGCGCGTGGGCAGCGGCCCCGGCATCCAGAACGTGACGCTGGCCAAGACGGTGCTGGAGCGCGCCGGCGCGACCGGTGCCACCGTGGTCGAACTGCCGATCGGCCAGCATGTGGCCGCACTGGCGGCAGGGCAGCTCGACGGCTGCTACACGCTCGAGCCGACCGGCACCATCGGACGACTGAACGGCTCGACCAAGGTGCTCGAAGCCGGCGTGATTGCACGCTATGTGCTGGGCGACCCGATGGCGCCCTGGTTCGGTGGCTCGGCCTCGCTCACCTCCGCCTTCATCAAGAAGCATCCGGACGAGGCACGCAAGTTCATCACGGCCTACGGCAAGGGCGTGGCCTACGTGCGCAACAAGTCGACCGAGGCGCGCCAGTACCTGAAGACCTACACCCCGATCGAAGGGCCGCTGACGGGCGAAGTGCCGCTGGCCGCGTACACCATGTACAACGAATTCACGCCGGCCGACATCGCGCACTTCCAGAAGTTCTTCGACCTGTTCACCGAGAAGGGCGTGTTCGCATCGCGCCTGCTGGTCGACTCGATGCTCTACAAGGCGTGAGCACGATGGCCGACTCCACCGCCACCGGCCAAGGCGCGCGCTGGTCGCCGCCCGCGACCGCGCCGTCGGCGGCCCTGCCGGCACCGCCGCTGCGTGACAAGGCCTTGCCATTCATCGGGCCCGTGCTGCTGTTCATCGTCTGGGACCTGGTGGTGCGGCTCGGCTACATCAAGCCCATCCTGCTGCCGCCGCCGCTGGACACCATCGGCGCCCTGGTCAACGGACTGGCCGGGGGGCCGCTGCTGGGCGACTTCGCCGTGACGGTCTGGCGCACGCTGCAGGCGTTTGTGATTGCCGCCGTGGTGGGTGTTCCGCTGGGGGTGGTGCTGGGCAGCAACGAGAAGGCGTATCGGAGTGTCGAGTTCCTGATCGACTTCTTTCGCTCCACGCCGTCCTCGGCGCTGATTCCGCTGTTCATGATGATCTTTGGCGTATCGGACATCAACAAGGTGGCAATCGCGGCCTTCGGTGCCTTGCTGATCGTGGTCTTCAACAGCGCCTATGGTGTCATCAACGCACGCAAGCAGCGTGTCATGGCGGCGCGGGTCATGGGCGCCACGCGCTGGCAGATCTTCAAGGACGTGCTGGTCTGGGAAAGCCTGCAACCGACCTTCGTCGGGCTGCGCTCGGCGGTATCGATGGGGCTGGTGATCGTCATCGTGGCCGAGATGTTCATCGGCTCCGACAGCGGGCTGGGTCACCGCATCATCAACACCCAGCAGGTCATGAACGTGCGCGAGATGTACGCCGCCATTCTGGCGGCCGGTGTGCTCGGCTATGTGCTCAACATCGTGTTCCTTCTGCTCGAGCGGCGCGTGGTGCACTGGAGTGGACGATGAACGCCGTCATCAATGCCCCTGTGTTTGCCGATGTGCCGGTGCAGCCCTTCGTGCCGGGCCCTGCGGGGACCCACATCACGATTCGCGGCCTGACCAAGTACTTCGCCGGCTGGCCGCTGTACGAGAACTTCGACCTGGACATTCCCAAGCACCGTATCGTGTCGGTGTTCGGCCCCAATGGCTGCGGCAAGAGCACGCTGATCAACATGATCGCCGGGCTGATTCCGATCGACAGCGGCGAGATCCTGTTCGATGGCAAGAGCCTCAAGGACACCAAGATCGGCTACGTGTTCCAGAACTACCGAGAGGCCATGTTCCCGTGGATGCGCACCATCGACAACATCGCCTATCCGCTCAAGCTCGAGGGTCGCTCCAAGGCCGAGGTCGACCGGCGCATGCAGGAACTGGTGGCCTCGTTCGACGTGAAGTTCGACCTGAACCGCTACCCATACGAACTCTCGGGTGGCCAGCAGCAGACCGCGTCCATCATGCGCGCGCTGGCGCCGAACCCCGAGGTGCTGTTTCTCGATGAGCCGTTCTCGGCGCTGGACTTCGAAATGACGCTGTTCATCCGCGAGAAGCTGCAGGAAGTCTTCATGCAGACGGGCACCACCATGCTGCTGGTCTCGCACGACCTGGAAGAGGCGGTCTATCTGGCCGACCAGGTCCTGCTGCTGACCAAGCGCCCGACCCGGGTGGCCGAGATCCTTCCGTATGGCGACGTGCGTCCGCGCACCGTCGAGACCTTGTCCGAGCCAGGCTTCATCGCGACCAAGAAGCGCAGCCTGGAGATATTCCAGCGCGAGGTGCGGCGATGAAGCGCGTGGAGCCGCGCCGCAACCGGGCTGCGGACCGGTTCACGCCGGCGGCGCCAGGAACGCGGCCACCATCTGCCGGGTGAGGTTCAGATGCGCCTTTTGCCACGTCGCCTTGTGCAGATCCTTGTTGAAGATCCGCGACAGTGTGAAGGCATGGGCGCGGCCATAGTAGGCCAGGCTGACCATGGCCACGTACAGGTGCAGCGCTTCGACGCCGGGGCGCAGATCGCCGCTGGCCACCCCGCGCGCCAGCAGCTTGCGGATCAGGCTGAGCACCGGTGTGGACATCTCCGGGATCCGGGTCGAACGTGCCAGGTGTCGCGCTTCGTTGAGGTTCTCGAAAGCCAGCAGCTTGCGCAGACCCGGGTGGGCGGCGAAGTGGCTGTCGACGAAGTCGAAGATGCGCAGCAGGCCTTCGAGTGGCGGCAGCGCGTCGGGGTCGAGTTGCAGCTCGTCATGGCGCAGGTCGGCCAGCACGACCTCGAGCACGGCGACATACAAGGCGTCCTTGTTGCCGAAGTAGTGGTACAGCATGCGGATGTTGGAGCCGGCACGCCGCGCGATGCGGTCGGTGCGCGCGCCGCTGAAGCCGTGGTCCGAGAATTCGGCCACCGCCGCTTCCAGCAGACGTGCGCGTGTGCGCGCCGGATCGCGTCGCACCGGGCCATCGGTGGTGGGTTCGGGGGCCGCCGCCGTGCGGCCGTGGGGTGAGGCGAATGTCAAGCAGAACTCCCTGTGGTGCTGAAGGCCAGGGCCAGGTCGAGCAGGCGCTCGTCCTGGCCGGGCGCGGCGATGAACGAGATGCCGACGGGCAGGCCGTCGACGCTTGCCAGTGGAGCGACCACCTGCGGCAGGCCGGCATGACCGGCGATGGCGCCCAGTGCGAGCGCGCGGGCGTAGAAGTCGTCCCGCTCTGCGGAGCCGCTCTGCCGATGCAGGGCCACGCAGGGTGCCGCCGGAACCAGCCAGGCTTCGTCGGGGCCGAGCTGCGCGATCAGCTGGCCGGCGTGCTGGCTGCGCCAGTCCGTCCAGGCCTCTTCGATCGCCGGATCGAGCGCCAGCGCGTGTGCGAAGCGGGGTGCGATCGCCGGCCCGAAACGCGGGCGCTGCTGGCGGATCCAGGGCCCGAGTTGTCGCTGGATTTCGATCCCCTGCAGATAGGCGTAGGCATGCAGCCAGGTCTGCCAAGGGCCGTCGAACACCTGGCGCGTCGCGGTGATGCCCTTGCCGGCGGCCCAGGCCAGCAGGGCCTCGCGTACCGGTGCGTCGGCCAGTGCGAGGGTGTCGGTTGCGATGCAGGCTTTGAGGAGGGGGCGCTGCGTGTCTGCACTGCCCAGCAGCACATGGCCTGCGCGGCGCAGCTGCGCGGCATCACGCGCAAACCAGCCGACCGTGTCGTAGCCCGGTGCAAATGGCAACACACCGGTGAGCGAGACCCGGCCGTGCGTGGGGCGCATGGCCGCCACGCCGCAGAATGCGGCTGGCACCCGCACCGAGCCCCCGGTGTCGGTGCCCAGGGCCAGATCGGCTTCGTCGCGGGCGACGGCCACGGCCGAACCGCTGGAGGATCCGCCGGGCAGGCGCTCGGCATCGACCGGGTGGCGGGGCGTGCCGTAAAAGGCGTTCTCGCCTTCGAGGCTGAATGCCAGTTCATCGGTGATGGTCTTTCCCACGATGCGGGCGCCGGCCGCGCGCAGCAACGCGACGCAATCCGCATCGCGTTTTGCAGCGAGGTGGCTGGCGGCCCAATCGGGGTTGCCGCCACCGGTGACGGCATCCGCCACGTCGATCAGGTCCTTCACGGCCAGCCGCATGCCGTCGAGCACGCCGCTGCCGGAGGGCTCGCGTTGGCACACCAGGTCGGGGACAAAGGCCCCGCCAGTCGGTGATGACACGCTTCTCATGCGCCCGGCAATCCGGCCAGCACCTGCTGCGAGCCGGTGACGAAGCCGAAGCACTTCTTCACGTTCCAGATGGTGGCCTCGGTGCAGAACGCGGGCGAATTGGTGGCGCAGCAGTCTTCGAGCATCACGCATCCGTAGCCCAGGAAGTTGGCGTCGGTCAGCGTGTGCAACACGCACTGGTCGGTGTTGCAGCCGGCGAACAGGATGCTCTTGATACCCAGGTTCTTCAGGATGCTGTCCAGCGGCGTGTCCCAGAAGCCGCTGATGCGGTATTTGTCCACCAGGAAGTCGCCGGCAACGGGTGCCAGTTCGTCGACGATGGCGGCAGCCCACGAGTCCTTCTCCAGCACATTCCCCTTGCCACTGGGCAGCGGGTAGCCCAGGCCTGTGCCCCGGCCGCCGTTGTCGTACAGATGGATCTGGTTGGGCGGCATGTTGGCGAGGTCGGGCCGGTTGCCCCAATTGACCCAGATGACCGGGACCCCGGCCGTGCGCAGTGCCGGCAACAGCGTCTGCAGCGGGGCGATCGGTGCGCGGTCGGCGCTGTAGTCGGCGCCCAGCGAGTCGACCCAGCCGTCCCGGGTGCAGAAGTCGTTCTGCAGATCGATGATGACGATGGCCGTGCGGCGCAGGTCCAGCACCAGGTTCTGCGGCGCAGCGGCGATGTGCGCACGAACGGGCGCCGGCGGCGCGACCGCCATGTCGACCTCGTCCGGGCTTGCGACCCAGTAGTGCTGGTGGCCCAGGCCAAGGGCGCCGTCGGGTCGGGCATCGGGCAGATAAGGGTGGCGTTTCATGGGAGCTCCGGTTGGGTGCGGTTGGTGAACATGCATTGCCACAGCGTGGTGCGTGTACGCCGGTTGTGCACCCTCGCGGGGCAGAAAACCGGGCTGTGACTGGCACTGATATTGCAAGGCATGGCGATAAGTAATCAGTTTCTTACTTTCTTTCAACTCCCTAGCGAAAGGCATGCCATGAAGAACACTCTCCCGTCCCGCCGAACTTTCACCCTGGCCGGTGTCAGCGCCGCATTGGCACTGTGTGCCGGCACACTGGCACCGCAGGTGCAGGCCGCCGACCCGCTCGCGATCGGCATCCTGATCCCCGGCTCCAAGTCCGACAAGGGCTGGATGGAGTCGGGCTACGACGGCCTGATGGCTGCGGAGAAGGCCCATGGCGGCAAGGTCAAGGTGCAAATGATCGAGAACATCAACTACGCCGACATGGAGCAGGCGCTGACCAATCTGGCCACCAGGAACAAGCTGGTGATCGGTGTGGGCGGCCAGACGCAGGCGGCGGTGATGAAGATCGCCAAGCGTTTTCCCAACACGAAGTTCTCCATCGTCGGCGGCAACAAGGCCGAGGACATGCCCAACGTGGCCGGCTATGACGTGAAGCAGGCCGAGATCGCCTTTGTCGCAGGGGCGGCTGCCGCGATGCTGTCCAAGACGGGTGCGGTGAGCTACGTCGGCGGCATGGAGATCCCGTCGATCGTGAACGCCGGCAAGGAATTCGGCAACGGGGCCAAGCTGGTCAATCCGAAGATCAAGTACTTCGAGAACTACACCGGTGACTTCGACAACGTGGCCAAGTCCAAGGAGGCCACGCTGGCCGCCATTGCCCAGGGCGCGGACGTGCACTACCACATCCTCAACCTCGGCCTGCGCGGCATGGAGCAGGCGGCCAAGGAGAAGGGCACCAAGATTGTCGGCAGCTATACCGACCGCTGCGGTACCGATCCGCTGTACCCGGCCTACAGCATCACCGGCGTGGGCTACCAGGTCCAGTATGCGATCGACGAGATGGTCAAGGGCAGCTGGAAGCCGGGCTACAAGCCCTTTGGCCTGGCCATGGGCCCACAGGCTTCGGACATGGTCGTCTGCGGCGCCACGCCCGAGATGAAGAAAAAGCTCGATGAGATCAAGAAGGACATCCTGAGCGGCAAGATCAAGGTGCTCGAAGGCTGATCGGCCATGCGCGACAAGCCGGAATCAGAGTCGGGTACGGGGGGCACGGCGACTGCACCGGCCGCCGTGCCGCTGCTGCGCATCGAGGGCCTGTCCAAGCGTTTCGGCGCCTTGCAGGCACTGCAGGATGTCTCGCTCGATCTCTGGGCCGGCGAGGTCCATTGCCTGCTGGGTGAAAACGGCGCCGGCAAGTCCACGCTGTGCAACCTGGTGTTCGGCGTGCATGCGCCCGATGCCGGCAGCATGCTCTTCGATGGCGCGCCGTGGCGGCCGCGCGCGCCGGCCGAGGCCTTGTCGCGCGGCATTGCCATGGTGCACCAGCACTTCAGCCTGGTGCCCGACATCAGCGTGGTCGACAACCTGTTGCTGGGCCAGGTCCACGGCGTGCTCGATCGCAAGGCCTGGGCCGCCAAGCTGGACACCATGCGCGCGCGCTACGGTCTGGCGCTGGACCCTTGGGCCCGCATCCAGGACCTGTCGGTCGGCGAGCGCCAGCGGGTGGAGATCGTCAAGTGCCTGATTCGTGAGCCGCGCCTGCTGGTGCTGGACGAGCCCACGGCGGTGTTGCTGCCCGAGGAGATCGCGGCCTTGCTGGCGGTGTGCCAGCGCGTGGCGGACCAGGGATGTGGCGTGGTGCTGGTGACACACAAGCTGGCCGAGATCCGCCAGGTGGCGCGCCGCGCCACCGTGCTGCGCGGCGGTCGCGTCGCGGCGCGGTCGGACGCACCGTCGCAGGAAATCGATGCGTTGGTGCGGGCCATGATCCAGCGCGATCTGGCGACGCCGCCATCTGCGACTGAAGCCCCGAATGCCGCACCGCCCGGCGCGGCCGAGGCCGGTGCGCGACACGGCGGCGTGGTGCCGCAGCCCGCGTTGATGGCCGATGGCCTGAGCGTGCGCGATGCGGATGGCGTGTTGCGCCTGAGCAATTTCACGCTGATGGTGGCGCCGGGCGAAATCGTCGCGGTGGCGGGCGTGGAAGGCAACGGGCAAAGCGAACTCGGCGCCGTGCTGTCGGGCATGCTGGCGCCGACGGAAGGGCGCTTCTTTCTTGCCGGCGAGGAGATGACAGGCGAGCCGCCCCGGGTGCTCACGGCCGCCGGTTGCGGCGTGGTGCCGGAGGACCGCCATGCGCTGGCCTGCGTCACCGGCATGAGCGTGGCCGAGAACATGATGCTGGACCGCCTGCACCGGTTCAGGCGCTTCGGCCTGCTGGATCGCGCGGCCATGACCACGGCAGCGCGCGAACTGATGGCGCGCTTCGACGTACGTGCCGCCAGCCCCGAGGTCGCATTCGGCGGCTTGTCGGGCGGCAACCAGCAAAAGGCGGTGCTGGCACGGGAACTCACGCTGGATCCGCTGCGCTTCCTGCTTGCCGCCCAACCCACGCGCGGCCTGGACGTGGGTGCGGTGGAGGCCATCTACAACCATATCCGCGCGGCAGCGCAGCGGGGTGTCGGCGTGCTGCTGATCTCCTCGGAGCTCGACGAGCTGCTGTCGGTGGCGCATCGCGTGGTCGTTCTGTATCGGGGCCGCATCATGGGCAGCTGCCGCGCCGATGCCTCCGAGCGTCCGCGCATCGGTGCCTGGATGGCCGGCCAGCAGGAGCAGTCCGCGAGCGCCGCAAGCGGTCACAAGGAGGTCAGCCCATGAGCGCAATTCTGAATTGGAAGCACCTGCAACCCGGCCCCGCGCTGTGGGTGTCCGTGGCCTCGGTTGCCGGCGCGCTGGCGGCGGGTATGGGCATGGTCATGCTGATGGGCGTTCCGGTCGGCGACGCGATTGCCGCTTTTGCCGACGGCGCCTGGGGTTCGCCGTATGCGCTGGCGGCTTCCATCAATCGCGCGCTGGTGCTGATGCTGGTGGGACTGGGTTTCGTGCTCGCCGAGCGCGCCAACCTGACCAATGTCGGTGGCGAAGGCCAGATCGCCGTGGGCGGTATCGCTGCGACCGCGCTGTGCCTGTGGCCGCCGGTGGCCTCTTTGCCGTTCGGGCTGGCCTTCATCGTGCCGATGCTGGGCGCATGCCTGGCGGGGGCATTCTGGGCTGGTATTGCGGGCGTGCTGAAGGTCAAGGTCGGCACCAACGAGGTGATTGCCACGCTGCTGCTGTCCTTCATCGCCATCTGGATGGTCTATGGCAGTGTGCAGTCGGAGAGCCTGTTGCGCCGGCCGATGACGACCTCGGCCACGCTGCCGGAGTCGCTCGAGATTCCGGTTGCGACGCAGCTGCCGCTGCTGCTGGGCGACCCGTCGGTTCCGCTGCACGCAGGCCTGCCGATCGGTCTGGTGCTCGCTGCTGGGGTGGCTGTCGTCCTCGGATTCACCGTCCTCGGGCTGAAGCTGCGGGCTGCCGGCCTGAATGCCCGGGCCGCACGCCGCGCCGGCATGGCCATCGACCGGCTCAGCATTGGTGTGCTGTGCGCCGCCGGCGCGCTCGGCGGTCTGGCCGGTGCCTGCATGCTGCAGGGCGAGCAGTACACGCTCAAGGCCGGCTTCTCATCCGGTTGCGGATTCGATGGCCTGGTCGTGGGCCTGCTTGCACGGGGTTCGGTAACCGGGGTGGTCGCAGGCGCATTGCTGTTCGGCTTTCTGCGCTCGGGCGGCATCAACATGGAGATGGTGGCCCAGGTTCCCACGGCGCTGGTGGTGGTCATCCAGGGCCTGATCATCGTCACGCTGGCGGGAGCCGCGCTGGCCATTCAACGCATGGAAGGACGCCGCGCATGATCGATCCTGAACTGGCGGCCGTCTTCGTCGGCTCCACCATCCGCCTGGCCGCGCCGCTGCTGCTGGCCGCCACCGGCGAACTGGTCAGCGAGCGGGCCGGCGTCCTCAACATGAGCGTGGAAGGCATGATGCTCACCGGCGCCTTTGCCGGCGCGGTGGGCTCATGGGCCACCGGCTCGCCGTCGATGGGCCTGCTGTTCGGCGTGCTGTGCGTGTTGCCGGTGGCTTGGCTGCAGGCCTTTCTGAGCATCACGCTGCGCGCCAACCAGATCGTCACCGGCATCGGCATCAACATCCTGGTCCTGGGTGCAACCACACTGGGTTACCGCGCCTTGTTCGGCAGCCGTTCGCGGGCCGAGATTCCGGGCCTGGATAAATGGGCGCCGCCCGGGCTGGCCGACCTTCCCGTGCTCGGCGAACACGTGTTCCACCAGACCTGGCTGCTGTACGCGGCTGCCGTGCTGATCGTCGCCGTGTCCTGGACCTTGCGCGCGACCTCGGTCGGGCTGGCCATCCATGCGGCCGGCGTGGCGCCGCAGGCGGCGGCGAATTCCGGGCTGCCGGTCAACCGCATCCGCTACGGCGCCGTGCTCTTCACCGGCTTCATGTCGGCGCTGGCGGGCTGCTTTCTGTCGATCGGTGACATCCACACCTTCACCGAAGGCATGACCGGTGGCGCCGGCTACCTGGCCATTGCCGCGGTGATCTTCGGCAATTGGCGCCTGGGACGCACGCTGCTGGCATGCTGCCTGTTCGGTGCCGCCACGGCGCTGCAGTTCCAGCTGCCGGCGATGGGCGTGGAGATTCCCAATGCGCTGCTGATCATGCTGCCCTACGTGCTGGCCCTGCTGGCGGTCGGCGGCCTCGTGGGCCGGCAGATTGCGCCGGCCGCGCTCACCCAACCCTACAAAGGTCATTGAATGCAGGATCCCGAGATGTTGGCTTATGTGACCGCGGCTGCGCGCCTCGTCGGTCTGCCGCTGGACGCGTCGCGGGCGCCGTCCGTCGCCATGCACCTGGGGCGCACCGCCGCATTGGCGCAGGCCCTCGAGTCGGCGGTGCTTGCCCCCGACGACGAACCGGCCGAGGTCTACTGCCCGGCACCGTTCCCGCCGGAGGCCGGCACATGATGGACAGCACCGCCTTGCTGGCGGCCATTGCCGGCGGCACGCTGTCGGCGGCCGAAGCCTGCGACGCCGCCATTGCGCGCATTGCGGCGACCGAGCCGCATGTCAATGCCTTCACCGACCGGACGCTGGACCGGGCCCGGGCCGAGGCCGCGGCGATCGACCGGCGGCGGGCGCGGGGTGAAGCGCTCCCGGCGCTGGCGGGCCTGCCCTATGCGGTGAAGAGCCTGTTCGACATCGAGGGGCTGACCACGCTGGCGGGCTCGACGGTGAACCGCGGTCTGCCGGCCGCCGGCGCCGACGCGGTGCTGGTACAGCGGCTGCGCGAAGCGGGCGCGGTGTTGCTGGGCGGCTTGAACATGGACGAATACGCCTACGGATTCACCACCGAGAACACGCACTACGGACCTTGCCACAACCCGCACGATACGACGCGCATCGCCGGCGGTTCGTCCGGTGGCTCGGGCGCCGCAGTGGCAGCGGGGCAGGTCCCATTGACCCTGGGCTCGGATACCAACGGCTCCATCCGCGTGCCCGCGTCGCTGTGCGGCGTATGGGGCTTGAAGCCGACCTTCGGTCGCCTGTCCCGCCGCGGCAGCTACCCCTTTGTGCACAGCATCGACCACCTCGGGCCGATCGCCGACACGGCGCAGACGCTGGCGCTGGCCTACGACGCGCTGCAGTGGCCGGACGCGCTGGACCCGGCCTGCCATGCCCTGCGCGTGCAGCCGGCGGCGCCGACCCTGGCCCAGGGCGTGCAAGGCCTGCGCATCGGTGTTCTGGGTGGCTACTTCGAGGAAAACGCATCGGCGCCCGCCCGCGCTGTGGTGGCGCAGGCCGCCCAGGTGCTGGGGGCGCAGGGCGAGGCCATCTGGCCCGATGCCGCACTGGGGCGGGCGGCGGCCTTCATCGTCAGTGCCAGCGAAGGCGGCGATCTGCATCTGCCGGATCTGCGCACGCGCATGGCAGACTTCGAGCCGCTGTCGGTCGACCGATTCATTGCCGGGGCGCTGCAGCCTGCGCACTGGTACGTGCAGGCGCAGCGCTTTCGGCGCGTCTACCGCGCGCGCGTCCAGGCCCTGTTCACGCAGTGGGACCTGCTGCTGTGCGCGGCGACCCCGGTGAGTGCCACACCGATTGGCGAGGAATGGATCACCGTCAATGGCCAGCGGCATCCGTGCCGGCCGGCGATGGGCCTGTTGACGCAGCCGGTATCTTTCGCGGGCTGCCCGGTGGCGGTAGCCCCGATGTGGCCCGAGGCCACGGGCGGCATGCCGCTGGGGGTGCAGCTGATAGCGGCGCCCTGGAAGGAAGATCTGGCCCTGCGTGCCGCGGCCGTTTTGCAGGACGCCGGCGTCGCCGGCACGCGGGAGGCGAATTTGTGATGGACATCAATCTGCCCGAGGTGCTGGACGAGGTGCGTGCACAGTTCGCCCGCTACGAGAAGGCGCTCACCGGCAACGACGTGGCCGTGCTGGACGAACTGTTCTGGGACAGTCCGCACACCTTGCGCTACGGCGTCGGCGAGAACCTGTATGGTGCTGCGGCCATTGCCGCGTTTCGCGCGGCGCGACCGGCGGTGGGGCTCGACCGCGAGGTCTTGCGCACTGCGATCACGACCTTCGGCCGCGACTTCGCCACGACGAACATCGAGTTTCGCCGCGTCGGAAGTGCCCGCATCGGCCGCCAGAGCCAGACCTGGCTGCGCACGCCGCAGGGATGGCGCGTGGTGGCGGCGCATGTCAGTCTGCTGGAGGCCGCATGATCACCCTCGACGCCAACCCGTTTCCATTCGCATTCGCGCTGCCGCATACGGCGCTGGTCATCATCGACATGCAGCGCGACTTCATCGAGCCCGGTGGCTTCGGCGAAACCCTGGGCAACGACGTCTCGCTGCTGTCGGCGATCGTGCCGGCCTGCGCGGCGGTGCTGGCTGCGTGGCGCAATGCGGGCGGTTTGGTGGTACATACCCGCGAGTCCCATCGCCCGGATCTGGCCGACTGCCCGCCCGCCAAGCGCGACCGGGGCAACCCGCATCTGCGGATCGGCGACGTCGGGCCGATGGGGCGCATCCTGGTCGCGGGTGAACCGGGTAACCAGATCATCGACGCGCTGGCTCCGGTCGCGGGCGAGACCGTCATCGACAAGCCGGGCAAAGGGGCGTTCTATGCGACACCGCTGCACGAACTGCTGCGCCAGGCCGGTGTGACGCATCTGCTGTTCATGGGCGTGACCACCGAAGTCTGCGTGCAGACCAGCATGCGCGAGGCCAATGACCGGGGCTTCGACTGCCTGCTGCTGGAGGATTGCACCGAAAGCTATTTTCCGGCGTTCAAGGCGGCTGCAGTCGAGATGATGCGGGCCCAGGGCGCGATCGTCGGGTGGACAGCGCCCAGCGGCCTGCTGCTGCAGGCCCTTGGCGAGGCCGCGCAGGCTTGTGTGGCGCCGCAGGGCTGATACAGTCAGCGGCGTGTCCATCATCACTCCCGCAAAGCCCCGTACGGCCCTGAAAGCAGCACGCCATTCGCGTGCCGACCAGGTCTACGACCAGGTCAAGCGCGACATCGCCGAATTCAGCCTGGTGCCGGGTGACCGCTTCACCGAGAACGAATTGTGCGAGCGCCTGGGAGTCTCGCGCACGCCGGTCCGCCAGGCCCTGGTGCGGCTACAGCATGAAGGTTATGTCGAGGTTCTGTTTCGCAGCGGCTGGCGGGTGCTGCCCTTCGATTTCGACAAGTTCGAGCAGTTCTATGATCTGCGCATGGTGCTGGAGACCACGGCGGCGCAGCGCCTGTGCGCCGATGGCGAGCAGGTGGACCGTGCGCTGGTCGAGGAACTCAGCCAGGTCTGGCTGGTGCCGGTCGCCGAGCGCTGTCGCGACGGGGTGAAGGTCGGCCGCTGGGACGAGGCATTCCATTGCAGCCTGGTGGCCGCGGCCGGCAACGCCGAGATGGCCCGGGTGCACAAGGACGTCACCGACCGCATCCGTATCATCCGCAGACTGGATTTCACCAAGCAGGCGCGGATCGACGCCACCTACGACGAACACGGCGAAATTCTCAAGGCGATCCGCGCCAAGCGCGCCGACCAGGCGACGATGCTGTTGCGCGCCCACATCGCCACCAGCCAGGCCGAAGTGCGCAAGATCACCCTGCACGAGGTGCATCTGGCCCGGATGGGCGGGCGCTCCGGCGCGTCGACATGAGTCCGGCGTGTCCGCCCGGCCGGCAGCGCGTCGGTCAGGGTGTACCGCTGCCGGGCGCGCCGGATGCCGCCTGCCAGTCTGCGAGCAGGCTGTCGATTCCGCGTCGGTAGTCGGCAAGCTTCGGCTTCCAGCGTGGCACTTGCGGCCGGGGCGGCCCGGACGGCATGGCCAGTGCCACCTGTTGCATGTGCTCCTTGCGCACGATGAGCTGCATCACCGGTGCCGCCAGCAAAGGTATGTGCAGCGGGCAGCGCTTGCCGATACCGCGCGCGAAATAGTCCATGAAGCGCATGAACGGAACGGCGCCGCCGGCGGTGGCGTAGAACGTCTTGCCTGCATGCCTGGGGTTTGCGGCCAACAGCAGTGCGCGCACGGCATCGTCGTGGTGCAGGTGGAACTGGCCCGCCGTCCGGGGACCGGCCCAGTACGGGCGCCCCAGCCGGAACGCCTTGCGGTAGGCGTGCAGGTCCTGGCTGGTCGGTCCGTACAGATAACCCAGGCGCACGACACAGGCAGGCACCGGCCCGGCGAGCACCTGCTGCTCACAGGCCAGGATGGTCTCGGTCAGCGAACGCAAGGGGTCCTTGGGCGGAATCCGCTGCACGAATGCAAAGCTGGCAAACACGATGAAGTCTGCATCGGTGCGCAAGCTGCGGCGCACCCCGGCCTTCAGCGTCTTGTCGAAGTCCTTCCAGGCATGGCCGTCGTGCAACAGCGTGTTGGCCTGCTGGCCAGCCAGGTTGACCAGCAGCTTCAGGTCGGGGCTGGCACCGGCATGGCGGGCCAGCAACTTTCCCAGTTCAGACTGCCGGCCGATGATGGATATGGGCATGGAGGATAGGTGTCTTTCAGATGAGGGGGTGGGGCCAGGTCAGTGACGCGTCGTATCTGTCATCGGCCCGGTTTACGCACGCGAGGAAGCGGCACCGTGCAGGGTCCATCATTGCAGGATGAGCTTCAATCTGGCAAAGCTGGCATTGATCTGCGAGAGTGCGCCAGGCAGGTCCCTGTCGACGATCGGCGCAATCATGTTGATCAGGTCCTGCCGCGCGCGATCGCCTTTCGGATTGCCGTGGATGGAGATGTCGAACCAGGGGTTCTCGGCACCGAGTCGTACTTTCTCCTTGATCAGGTCAAGATAGCCCGAGAACCATGTCAGGCCCGTGAACCTGACACTCGCGTCCAGGTATTCGGCGATGGCCGTCGCAAAGATCTTGATTTCGTCCCACGCGTCCGCACGAACCAGGCGCCGCTCCGCGGCGTCGAGCTCCTTCGTGATCTGCGATGCAAGGTCCCGCAATGCAGCGGCATTTCGACGCCGCTCCTCAAGGAACGCGATGACCTCGGGCAGGGGTTTCGATTTGTCCTCGAGGTGTCGCCTGAGCTCCTGGAAACCGGCGATGTAGTCTGCGTGGATGCGCAGCATGTGCTCGTGCAAAGGTGCTACATGCTTCTCGAAGAGCTTGCGCTTTTCGCCTTCGTATCCCTTCACGAGGCCCGCAACAAGATTCCAGATGAGTTTGATGGCCGTGGCGGACGGGACTGGCATGGCAGACTCCTTTCGCGCGATTTTGCGTCACCGGGACATTTTCGTTGGCGCCGATCGTCTGATCGCAGGATCCGATGATGCACGAGAAGACGACCCATGGCGATGCAGCGCATGGTGCCCCGCCGGCCATGCAGGCTTGGCGCTGGATCGTCAGCAGCTGGAGTCGATGACCGACGGCCGATTATGTCTGCTGTTCGCAATACTGCCCGTACAAGCCGCTCGCGCGTTCGGTCACCGGTCCCGGCCTGCCGTCCCCGATCATCCGCCCGTCGATCTTCGTGACCGGCGTCACACCGCCGAGTGTGCCGGTGACGAATGCCTCTTTCGCCGAATACACCTGCGCCAGCGTGAAGTCGCATTCGCGCACCACACCGCCGGCGGCTTGCCAGGCGCGGATGACGTTGGCCTGCGTGATGCCCTTGAAGCTGTAGTTACCGGTCGAGGTCCACAGTTCGTCGTCGCCGCGCACGATGAAGAAATTGGTGCTGTTGCAGCTGGCGACGAAGCCACGCGGGTCGAGCATCAGCGCCTCGTCGGCGCCCAGGTTGATGGCCTGGATCAGCGCCTGGATCAGGTTCAGCCGGCTGTGCGAGTTCAGCCGCAGGTCGAACACATCGGGTCCGCTGGTGCGGAAGGTCGACGTCATCAGGGCCAGGCCGCGCGCACGGGTCTCGGGTTTGGGTGTCTTGTATTCGGCCACGATGACGGTGGTCGCGCCACCGATCACGAAGCGCGGGTCCTGGTTGGGTGTCTTCTTGGTGCCGCGGGTGATCATGAGGCGCATGTGGGCGCCGTCGGTCATGCCGTTGCGATCCAGTGTCTGCCACAGCGCCTGCTCGACACCCTTGCGGTCCATGCCGATGTCGAGGGCGATCGACGCGGCGCCTTCGAACAGGCGGTCCATGTGCGCCTGCAGGCTGATGATCCGTCCCTTGACCAGGCGCAGGCCTTCCCAGATGCCGTCGCCCAGTGCAAAGCCGCTGTCGAATACCGAGACACGGGCCTGGTTGCGGGGAAAGAACTCGCCGTTCACGTACACCAGGACGGCATCGTTGCGGGGATCTGCGGCGTAGCCCTGGGAGCTTTCGGTGGATGGGTTTGTCATGTCCTTGCCTGTTGGCGTATCAGAAATGGAATTCGTTGTGCCGCGCCAGGAAGGCCTGGGTGCGGGCCTGGCGCGGATGCTTGAGGACCTCGTCCGGCGTTCCGTCTTCGTGGATCACGCCATCGGCGATGAACAGGATGCGGTTGGCGAAGTGATAGGCAAAGCCGAGCTCATGGGTCACCAGCAACATGGTGCGGCCTTCTTCGGCAAGTGTGCGGATCACGCGCAGCACCTCGCCCACCAGCTCCGGATCGAGTGCCGACGTGGGTTCGTCGAACAGCAACAGTTCGGGCTCCATGGCCAGCGCGCGGGCGATGGCCACGCGTTGCTTCTGTCCGCCGGACAGGCGGGCCGGGAAGGCATCGGCCTTGTCAGCCAGGCCGACGCGCGCCAGTTGTGCGCGGGCCTGGATTTCGGCCGCGTCGCGGGCCATGCCCTTGACGGTGCGCAGGCCTTCCATGACGTTGCCCAACGCGGTCATGTGGGGGAACAGGTTGAACTGCTGGAACACCATGCCCACGCGCTGGCGCACGGCGGTGAGTTCGCGCTCGGTGTATTGCGTCGCCACGCTGCCGTCGCGCTGCGGCTTTTCGGTGCCAACCACGGCGCCGCCGAGTTCGATCCGACCCGATGTGGGCTTTTCCATGAAATTCAGGCAGCGCAGAAGTGTGCTCTTGCCGGAACCGGATGCGCCGAGGATGGCGATGCGGTCGCCGGGGGCGACGCTCAGGTCGACACCCTTGATGATGGCGTTGTCGCCGAACTGCTTGTGCAGCCCGGTCACGCGCAGCAGCGGGGGAGGGGGTGGGGTGGTCATCAGGAATCTTCCATGCAGCGCATTGCGGAATTCGCCCTTGGGAGCGGCCTGGCGGCTTTCATGGCCGTGTCAGTCGCCCTGGCGCAGCTTGCGCTCGAGCACATAGGTTGCCTGCACCAGCGGGTACAGGAAGGCGAAGAAGATCAAGGCGATGACGGTATAGGCCTCGATCGGGTTGTAGTTGATCGATGCGATCAGCTTGCCCTGCTGCAGCAACTCGACGTAGGCCACGGCCGAGGCCAGCGTCGACATCTTGAAGATCTCGATGGCACGGTTGGTCAGCGCCGGCAGCATGCGCTTGACGGCCTGCGGCAGGATGATGCGGCGCATCGCCTGCGCGTGGGTCATGCCCAGTGCCTGCGCGCCTTCCCACTGGCCGCTGTCCAGCGACTGGATGCCGCCGCGGAATATCTCGCCGGAGAATGCGGCCGAGTTCAGCGAGATGCCCAGCGCCGCCGCCATCAGCGGGCTGATCTCGAACGGCACCAGCATCGGCAGCGCAAAGTAGAACCACAGGATCTGCACCAGCACCGGCGTGTTGCGGAAGAACTCGACGAAGATGCTGGCCGGGATGTAGATCCACCGGCGTCTGGCATACCGCCCCAGCCCGACCAGCAGGCCGAAGGACATGCCCAGCACCAGGCAAATGGCGAAGATGCGCAGCGTGCCGGCGGCTCCTGCGAGCAAGGCCTCGGGGTTGTCCCAGACCGATTGAAAGTTCCACTGGTGGTTCATCGTGGCAGGTCGTTCGCGTTCAATGCACCGTGGTCTCGCCGCTGACGGCCAGGCGGCGCTCGATGCGGTGCACCACGACACTGGCGGCATAGATCACCGTGAAGTAGATCAGCGCGGTGACGGTGAACACCTCCAGCGGGCGGAAGGTTTTCTGCGCCACTTCGTTGGCCTGGAACAGCAGGTCGGCATACGAGACGGTGGCCACCAGGGTGGTGGTCTTCATCAGCTCGATCGAGCGCTCCATGAAGGCGGGAATCATGCGCTTGACGGCCTGCGGCAGGATCACGCGGCGCATCGCCTGCGCGCCGGTCATGCCCAGCGCCCGAGCGGCCTCGCTCTGGCCGCGGTCGATCGACACGATGCCGGCGCGGAACACCTCGGCAAAGAATGCCGCCGACTGGATCGAGAAGGTCAGCGCCGCTGCGACGAACGGCGTCATCTCGACCTGGATCAGGATCGGCAACGCAAAGAAGAACCAGAACAGCTGCACCAGCGGCGGCGTGGTGCGGAAGAACTCGACGATGAAGCCGGCCGGCATCGACAAGGCGCGCAAGCCCGACAGGCGTAGCAGCGCCAGACCCAGGCCCAGCGGTACGCCGAAGGCCAGCGCGGTGGCGGTCAGCTTGAGCGTATTGCCCAGGCCGGCCGCCAGCAGGCCGGAATTGGCCAGCACCGGCGTGAAGTCCCATTGGTACATGTGCTGTGGCCTGGTCGCTCGTCGTGGTTCAGCGCGGGATCAGAGCATTTCCTTCATCACCGGCGGCGAGGCTTTCGGATCCAGGCCGAATCCGACCAGGAACTCCTCGTACCACTTCTGCGTCTGGCCGCCCTTGTAGTAGTCTGCCAGCTGCTTGTCGACGAAGGCCAGGAAGGCCTTGTCCTCCTTGCGCACCGCGGCGCTGGAGGCCTGGGACTTGGCCGGGGTCGGCACGACGATCTTGCCCGTGCCCAGCTTCTGGCGCGCTGCCAGCAGCGGCGGGTGGAAGAGGCAGACCGCATCGGCGCGGCCGGCCTGGAATGCGGCGATGGCTTCGCCATTGCCCGGGAAGCGCTGGATGGTGGCGTTCGGGGTGGTCTCGCTCAGGAACTTGTCCATGCTGCTGGCCTGTGGAACGGCAATACGCACGCCAGCCTTGTTCAGGTCGGCCCAGGCCTTGACGGCCAGGTCGTCGCGTGCCAGCACGGCGAGCGAGTAGTACAGCAGCGGCGTGGCGGGAAAGTCGACCGCCTGGGCACGTTCGGGCGTGGCGTCCATCATGTACATGATGTCGATCTTGTTGCCCTGCAGCGCGGCAATGGCCGTGCCCCAGGTCACTTCCACCGGCTCGAACTTCACGCCCAGTGCGGCTGCCATGGCCTTGCCCATGGAGACACCGACGCCACTGTTCCATTCGCCGTTCTTCGGGTCCTTGGAATACCAGGGCGGTGCCTGGGTCACGCCCACGCGCAGGCTGCCGCGTTGCTTGGCCTGCTCCAGCGTGCCGCTGGCCTGGGCGAAGGCCATGCCGGGGAGGGCGCTGGCCAGGGCCGTCGCGGCCAGGCCGCTCAGGGCGGTGCGTCGTTGGATGCTCATGTCAAATCTCCTGAAGTGGGGGGAAGGTCGAACGGGTTGGCAAAACGCATGAAGGACTCGGTGCGCTCGGCGCCGCGTCCCATGTGGTTGGTGATCTCGTCCAGCATCCGCTGCAGGTCGTCGCCCTGGGCGGCCTGCACATAGCTGTCATGGCTGTCGCGGCGCGGGCCGCGGCTGGCATGTGCCCGGTGGTGGGCGGCCCAGTAGAGCTGCAGTCGCCCGCGCAGGCTTTGCCAGGTGCGCTGCAGCAGCCTGTGGCCGCTGGTTTCGTAGACCAGGCCATGCAGGTCGAGTTCGGCCAGGATGCTGGCAGCGTCGTCGCCGGCGTCGATGGCCTGGGTCAGTACCGCGTTGCGCCGCTCCAGCGCACGGAAGAAGGTCGCGTCACGCCGGCTCCAGGCCTGCTCGAACGCAAACCGCTCCAGCGTGACGCGCATCGAATAGATCTCGCGGATGTCGTCGACGGTCAGCGAGATGACGTGGGTACCCGTATAGGGCACGGTGACCAGCAGGCCCTCCTCGATCAGCTCGCGCAAGGCCTCGCGCAGCGGGCCGCGGCTGACATCGAACTGGGCCGCCAGCGTGGTTTCCACCAGCGGTGACCCTGGCGCGATCTCGCCGCTGAGGATGGCCGCCCGCAGGCGCTCGGCAATGTGCTGGCGGAAGGTGCTCTTGCGCAAACGGTCGACCCGAAAGCCGCCGGAGGTGGTTCCGGACACGATTGCAGGAGTGGGCGTTACGTGCATATTGGTCGATGATCGATTGTTGACAATCATAAACCTGGGTTTCAGATTGGAACCAAGGGTTTCTACTTAGTCGGGGCAATGAATGCCTCCCGGGTGCGAGACATCCGGCAGGGACGCCCCGGCGCCAACCTGGGGATTCGCCCCGGGGGGCCGGGTGTTGCAGCGGGTGCGCAGGCCAGGCGGCCGCGGGGGCCGACGATCCGCACGCGCTGATGGCCGGGACGGAGCCGCTCAGTCCGCCTGGAAGCCCGAGTTCTTGATCGGTGTCGCCCAGGCTTTCTTGTCGGCTGCCAGTCGCTGCGCCATCTCTTCGGCGCTGCCGGGCGCGGCGGTCAGACCGAGGCCGGCCAGGCGCTGCACCAGATCCGGTGACTTGAGGGCCGACTGCAGCGCGGTATTGAGCTTGTCGACCGTGGCCTTGGGCATGCCGGGAGGGCCGAACACGCCAAACCAGGCCAGCGCGTCGATGTCAATGCCCTGTTCCTTGAAGGTCGGAACGTCGGGGAAGGTCGGATTGCGCTGGGCGCCGCTGAGGGCCAGGATGCGCAGCTTGCCGGACTTGTGGTACTCGGCAAATTCGGCGGGCGTGTCGAAACCGATGGGGATCTGGCCACCCAGCAGATTGGTCACCAGTGGCGCACCGCCCTGGTAGGCCACGTGGGTCAGCTTCATCCTGGCGGCGTCGGCCAGCATCTCGCCCATGAAATGCGGCATGGATCCGGCGGCCGGAGAGCCGAAATTCGCCTTGCCGGGATTGGCCTGGAACCAGGCGATCAGCTCCTTCATGTTGTTGGCCGGGGTGCCGGGACCGGCGGCCAGCGCCAGCGGGAAGGTGGCGGCATTGCCGACCGCGGTGAAGTCTTTCGTGGTGTCGTACCTGATGCTCTTGAACACCATCGGCTGCACGACCATGACAGCGAACGGCACGACCATCACGACATTGCCGTCCGGCGGCGCATCCTTGACCATCTGTGCGGCGATGCGGCCGCCGGCACCGGGCTTGTTCTCCACCAGGACCGGCACACCCAGTGTGTCCTTCATCTTGTCCGCCAGCAACCGCGCCGTGGTGTCGGCCGAGCCGCCGGGCGGGAAGCCGACGACCAGGCGTACCGGCCCGGTCTGTGCCGATGCGGCTTGTGCGAATGCCAGTGTCAGGCCGATCAGGCCGAGTCTGAATGCCATGGGATGTCTCCGAATAGGTGATTGTGGGAGCTTAGTCTACGGTGCCTCCCGCGCAATCGCGCGCAGCAAGGCATTTCGCCGTTCAGCGCCCCCGGTCGTTGAGCGACCAGTCGTAGTCGAGGTAGCGAATGCGCAGGCTGCCGGCGCGGATTCCCGGCCGGTCCGCCGCCGGAACACCCAGTGCGTCGGCATAGCGCAGCACGAGTTGCTCCAGGTTGCGCACCCCTTTGTGGCCTTTCTCGAAGTCCTCGCGGAACCATTTGAAGATTTCGCTGAGCTCGGCCCGGCCGTCGGCATAGCGGTTGCGCGTGGGGTCGCCCATGAAGCGGGTCATTCCATCGTCGAGCAAGATGTCGAGCGTCTGCGCCGTGAAGGCTTCAGGGCGCAAGGCCGGGCAGCCGATGGACGCGCAATTGACGGCGGCATGGATACGCCAGTCGGCGAATCCGGGGCGCAGCTGCTCATGTTCGATCCAGTCCAGATGCCGCTCTTCGCCCAGCAGTCGAAAGAATGGCTTTTTCCAGGGGCTCTGGAACAGGCTGCCCAGATCCTTGATCGACTTCAGGTTCGGGTAGCGCGTGAGGATCAGGGCGACGGTGAAACCGTTGTAGGCGTTGATCAGGAAGGCCATTTTCTGTGCGCGCGAGAAGCCGGCGTAGGCGGCCGGCGTCACGGCGGACCAGCTGTCCAGCACGCCCTGCAACGCGGCGCGGTCGGCGGCAAAACCCTGGTAATCGACCCGCGACTGCTTGTTGTCAGGCAACCAGCGGACATGCTTCTTCAGCAACGCGTCCCAGGCGGCATATCCGTGATCCAGGCTGCCATCGGTCTGCGCCCAGGTCGATGGCCACGTGCCCGTGCCGAGCAGTGTCGCGCCGCCGAGCAGGAAATTCCGGCGATGGAGGTGCATGGTGTCAGCCTCGCTTCCAGTCATGGTATTTGCGCACCCACGCCAGCAGGCCCAACGGCTGATGGGCCTTTTTCCATTCGCCGGCCGCATATTTGTTGGCCTCGGACCAGGTGGGGTAGGTATGGATCGTGCCCAGGATCTTGTTCATGCCCAGGCCGTGTTTCATCGCCAGGACATACTCGGCCAGCAGTTCGGCCGCATGGGAGCCGACGATGGTCACACCCAGGATCTTGTCCTTGCCTGGCACCGTCAGCACCTTGACGAAGCCATGGGCCTCGCTGTCGGCGATCGCCCGGTCCAGGTCGTCGATGCCGTATTTCACGACCTCGTAGGCGATGCCCTGTTCCTTTGCGTCCTGCTCGTTCAGGCCGACCCGTGCCATTTCCGGATCGATGAAAGTGGCCCAGGGAATGACGGAATAGTCGGCCTTGAATTTCTTGAAGTCACCAAACAAGGCGTTGACTGCGGCGTACCAGGCCTGGTGCGCAGCCGTGTGGGTGAACTGGAACGGCCCCGCCACGTCGCCGGCGGCGTAAATGTTGGGGTAAAGCGTCTGCAGGTATTCGTTGGTCTCGACCGTTTTCTGGGTCGGGATACCCAGCTCTTCCAGCCCGTAACCGGTCAGGCGTGCCGCACGGCCGACCGCCACGATCAGCGCATCGAATTCCAGCCGGACCTCCTGCCCCTGGTGTTCGACGATGATGGCCTTGGCGCCGTCGGCCGTTGTTTCGCAGCGCAGCGCCTTGTGCCCCACCAGCACCTTGACGCCATCGGCCTGCAAGGCCTTGCGGGCCAGTTCCGACACCTCTTCGTCTTCGCGCCCCATGATGCGCGGCGCCATCTCCACCTGGCTGACCTCGGCACCGAGGCGCGCAAACGCCTGCGACAACTCGCAGCCGATCGGCCCGCCGCCGAGCACGACCATGCGACGGGGCATTTCTTCCATTTGTGCAAACGCGTCCCACAAGGTGTCGCTGGTCACGTAGCCGACGCTGTCGAGCCCCGGCAGCGGAGGGACGAAGGGCCGGGCGCCGGCAGCGATGACGATGTTGCGGGTCGTGAGCCGCTGCGTCGTGCCATCCTTGCCCTTGATCTCCACCGTCCATGGGTTGACGATGGTCGCGTGTCCGAGCTGCACGTCCACGCCCAGACCGGTGAAACGCTCCACGCTGTCGTGCGGCGCGATGTCGGCGATCACCTGGTGGATGCGCGCCATCACGGCGCGAAAGCTGAAACTGCTGGTCGCCGTCGACAGGCCGTAGTGTTGCGCGTGCCCGATCTGATGGCGGAGCTTGGCGGTGCGGATCAGCGCCTTGCTCGGCACGCAGCCGAAGTTCAGGCAGTCGCCGCCCATCTTGTGCGACTCCACCAGCGTGACCTTGGCCTTGACCGCCGCACCGATCAGCGCGGCAACCAGCCCGCCGGCGCCGGCGCCGATGACGACCAGGTTGCGGTCGAAGCGGCTCGGACGTACGGCATTCCAGCGTGCAAACACCTTGCGTCGCTTCAGGGCGTCGACGATCTTCTTGGCCAGCAGGGGAAACAGCCCCAGCACGACGAAGCCGCCGATCAGGCCCGGTGACAGGATGCCGCTGAGCGCGTCGATCTTGGCGATCTCGGTGCCGGCATAGACGTAGGCGATGGTTCCGGCCAGCATGCCGATCTGGCTGACCCAGAAGAAGGTCAGCGTCTTCATGCGCGTCAGGCCCATCAGCAGGTTGAGCGCAAAGAACGGAATGGCCGGAATCAGGCGCAGCGTGAACAGGTAGAACGGGCCTTCGCGTTCAATGCCCTTGTTGACCTCGCTCAGCCGCCGTCCGAAACGGGCCTCGATGCTGTCGCGCAGGATGTAGCGCGCCACCAGCATGGCCAGTGTGGCGCCTGCGGTGGAGGCAAACGACACCAGGACCGTCCCCCACACCAGGCCGAAAACCGCACCGCCGGCCAGCGTCATGATGGCTGCGCCAGGCAGGGACAGCGCGGTGATGGCGACGTAGATGGCGAAATAGGCCAGGCTGATCTGGAGCGGCCGGTCCGCGTACAGCGCAGCGATCTGGCCCTGGCTCTGCTTGACGAAGTCGAGGCTGAAGAAGCGCCCCAGGTCGAACACGAAGAACGCGACAGCGCCGACGGCGATGACCAGCAGGATCAGTATTTTTTGGAGGCGCACGGTGGGACCGATTCCTGGTTATCGGCGGTACCTTCGGCGCCGCCATGGATCAAGCTGGTTGTCGCCAGACTTTCGAAATTCTTACATGTTTCGCACCGGGTCCCTGCGGGCCGGGGGGTTGCGCCGGGTGCAGCGACGGTCAGCGCAATGACAGGTCGAGGTCGCCGGCGTATCCCAGGCTATGGCTGCCGGTGTTGTCGGTATCGGCGCCAATGGCCAGTGCCAGCAAGGGCGGAACGACGGCGGTTTCATGTCCGAATGCGCGCAGGAAGTCGCTGGCAAGGTTGCGTTCGATCGTCAGCCACTGGCCCGGCCGCGCCGGACCCTGGCTCACCACCAGGTACCGAACCCGGGCACTGAAGATGTTGGGCAGTTCGGTGCCGACCGGCAGCAGGCGATCCCATACATAGCACAGCGTGGCGGACGGCAGCGCCTCGCCGGACATGGCGCGGGCCACACGCAGCCGGGTCTGCTCGCCGAAGGACATGGCTTGCAGCGGCATGTCGAACAGCGCACAGACCTTGAGCGGAGCATCGTCTCCGTCCTTGCGGCGCAGGTCGGTGCCCTCGGGTGCCTCGGCCAGCTGCCAGCGCCAGCGCAGCAGGGCGGCGGCCGGCAGCGTGTGGCCCGCCATGTCGAACAGCAGATTGCCATAGGATGCATCGGCCTGTATCCGCAGCACCGGCACGGTACCTTCCTGCGTGATGGCGAACTGTGTGAGCGGAACCTTTTGCCCCGGCAGGCCGACGCGCCGCCATGGAGCGGCGACCGTGCCAGGGGTCATGCGCGAGAAGCGATGGTCTGCCAGCGCAGCCAGCGCCGCGGCCGTTTGCTGCGCCAGCGCCTGCAATGGCAGCAGCAGGAGCAGCGAGCGCCACAGGATGCGTGCGGGCATCCCCATCAGTCGATGGTGTCGCGGCATGCAAACGTCGTCCATGCAGGATCGGGCTGCCGCGCATGCTGCACCAGCTGTTCGACGCGGGCCAGTTGCGGGCCCTCATGGCACCATGCGAGCATGCGCGCCACCCGGTCCGCCGGGCCCTGTACCAGGGCTTCCACGCGGCCATCCCGCCGGTTGCGAACCC
The DNA here is from genome assembly GCA_024235935.1 of Rhodoferax sp. Taxonomy (GTDB): domain Bacteria; phylum Pseudomonadota; class Gammaproteobacteria; order Burkholderiales; family Burkholderiaceae_C; genus CAISIP01. The sequence continues at coordinate 82,981 of JACKLL010000005.1, forward strand.
AGCCCTGCAACTGCAGGTCGTTTGCCATCGCCTGCATGGCCATCCGGTAGCCCACACCCTGGACCCGACCCTGGATGTGCAGGTGGACCGCGATGGGGACGGCCTTGTCAAGGCCAGGCAGATCGGAAGGCATGCAGCGATGGTAAGGCAGGCGGGGGCGGGCGAACGTGCAAAGGCCCGTTGCCCCCAGCGGGCAACGGGCCTTGTGGCCTGTGACGGAAGGCTTCAGACGTGCGGGGTCGGGCGCTCGGTGGCGTCGTCGTCGACACGGACCGACCAGTCGTCGATCTGCTTCTCGGCTTCATCCTTGGCAATGCCGTAGCGCTCCTGGATCTTTCCGATCAGCTGGTCACGCCGTCCGGCGATGATGGCCATGTCGCCGTCGGTCAACTTGCCCCATTGTTCCTTGGCCTTGCCGGTCAGTTGCTTCCAGTTTCCTTCGATGCGGTCCCAGTTCATACCTTGTTCCTCCTTGATGGTGCTTGGGAAAGATGTGGCCCGCAGGCCACGCGTGTGACGATCCGGGGTGCGGGTCAGGGGCTGACTGTCAGCTCGTTCTTGACCATCTTGACGCCGCTGACGTCGCGGGCCAGGCTCCCGGCCAGGACCTTCTCGGCGGCATTCTTGGCGAAGCCCGACAGCATCACGGTGCCATTGAGGGTTTCGACCTTGATGCTGGTCGCGTCGACCAGCTTGTCCTGCACGAAGCTTGCCTTGACCTTGGTGGTGATGGCGGCGTCGTCGATGTACGCGCCGGCGGTTTCCTGGCCCCGCGTCACGGCGCAGCCGGTGGCGGTCAAGAGTGCTGCGGCGGAAACGGCGGCGGCGATCATTGTGCGAATCTTCATGGTGTTCTCTCCTGTGGGTTGACGGCGTTTGGTGGTGTCAACGCGCTCCTTGCCGGATGCCTCGTTGCCATGTATTCAATGTAGGTCGGCTGCCGGAGGCCGGCTATCGGCCCGCAAGCGCTGCGCTTGTAGGAAACGACCCCGCCGGCCTGCCGGCCGGCCACGGCCGAAGCCCTGATCACGCGCAGATCGCGCGCATGTGCCGGTACGCTTGACTTGACCGCGCGTGCGTGCGCGCGGGTATGGGTATGGTGGGCAGGCGAAGGTGCATGCGCATGCGCGGTGTGCGGTGTGCGGGCGTGGCTCCTACCGCGGCGTGTCCTTGTGTCCGACAGCGCATTCCGCTGCACTGGCGTGATCATCGGTATCCTTTGACACCTCCCCCGATGCGGAATCCGACCATGGCAGGCTCCCCGATCTCTTTCCTGCGCGCAGGCTGCGCCAGACCGCGTGGTGCCGGCCCCCACACGGCGTACCGCTACAGCCTCGTTGCGGCACTGGTCTTGCTGTCCGGCTGCAGCAGCCTGCCGCGGTATGTACCGGACCTGGTCCCGAGCCAGCGGCCGATACAGGTGTCCGGTACCCACGGCCTGCTGTCGGATGCGCGCAGCAAGGCCATTCTGGCGGGCCTGGAGCGCAGAGGCCTCGCAACCGACATCTTCGAGCGCCATCTCGCGCTTGAAGAAGCCATTGCCGGCTATCCGCTGACTACCGGCAATTCCGTGAAGCTGCTGCAGGACGGTCCGGCAACCTATGAGGCCATGCTGTCCGCCATTGCATCGGCGCGCGACCATGTCAACATGGAAACCTACATCCTGGACGACGACGCGGTCGGTCGGCGTTTCGCGCAGGCGCTGATCGACAAACAGGCCCAGGGTGTGCAGGTCAACCTGATCCACGACAGCGTCGGCACCTTGAACACGCCGCCGGCCTTCTTCGAGCGCCTTGAGGCCAGCGGCGTTCGGGTGCTGCAGTTCAACCCGGTCAATCCGCTGCAGGCACGCAAGGTCTGGGAGCTGAACCAGCGCGACCATCGCAAGCTGCTCATCGTCGACGGCAGCACGGCGTTCCTGGGCGGCATCAACATCAGCGGTGTCTACTCCAGTTCGCCTCTGGCCCACCCGACGGTGCCGCAGGAAGATGCGCTGCCGTGGCGCGACACCGATCTGCAGCTGCAGGGCCCGGTGGTGGCCGACCTGCAGAAGATCTTCATGGGGACCTGGCAGTCGCAGAACGGGGGGCCGCTGGAGGCGCGCAACTACTATCCGCAGCAAAAGCCGCAGGGACGGCAACTGGTGCGGGTCATTGGTAGCTCGCCGGACGAGTCCTATAGCCGGATCTACGGTACGCTGATCTCGGCGATTCACCACGCGCAGACCAGCATCCGCATCACGAATGCCTATTTCGTTCCCGACGAGCAGCTGCTCGAGGCGCTGGAGAGTGCCGCACGCAAAGGGGTCGATGTGTCGCTGATACTGCCGGCGCAAACCGATTCCTGGCTGGTCTTCCACGCCGGACGGGTGCACTACAGCCGCCTGCTGCGTGCCGGGGTCCGGATCTATGAACGCCGCGGTGCCATCCTGCACTCGAAAACCGCGCTGATCGACGGGGTCTGGGCCACGGTGGGTTCGACCAACCTGGATTGGCGCAGCTTTCTGCACAATTACGAACTCAATGCCGTGGTGCTGGGGGCCGACTTCGGCGCCCAGGTACAGGCCATGTTCGACCGCGATCTGCAGCAGTCGGACAGGGTGACGCTGGAGCAATGGGAGCGGCGCGCGCTCGGGCCGCGCGTCAAGGAGCTGTTTGCACGTCTTTGGGAATACTGGTTATGAGGAAATACCTGGGTGCATGGGCGCTGGTGCTGCTGGCAATGGGCTTGATGGACGCCGTGTGGATCGGCTGGCTGGCGCGCCCGCTCTACCAGCAGGGGCTCGGCCATCTGATGGCGCCGCAGGTCAAACTGGTGGCGGCGATCGCCTTCTATATGGTCTACGGTTTCGGACTGCTGCTGTTTGTCGTGGCAGCGGATGGCGCCAGTGCGCCGTGGGGACGGACCCTGTGGCGTGGCGCCTTGTTCGGCTTCGTGGCCTATGCGGTGTACGACCTGACCAACCTCGCCACGCTCCGGGATTGGCCGCTGGGCGTGGCGCTGATCGACATGGCCTGGGGCAGCCTTGCCAGTGCGGCTGCAGCAGCCGCCGGCAAGGCCGGGTTCGACCGACTCAGTGGCGAGAGCCCGGGCGCGCCAGCAGGCTGACGAGGCCCATCACAAGGACGCCCACGCCGGCGGCGATCAACACCGACTTGACGGGCTGGTCGCGCACATACTGCTGGGTCTCGCGGGCCGCGTAGCTGGCCTTGGCCTGCAGCTGGCGCGAGCCGTGGCGCACCTGCTGTGCACCGCGTCGGGCCCATTGGGCGGCATGGTCCGTTGCCCGCTCGAGTGCCGGCCCGGCGTCTGCGCGCAGCTGCTGTACCTTGTCGTCCAGCGTGTCGATGGCGTGCTCGGCATTGCGCCGCGTGGACTGGATCGCCGCGCCCGTGCTGTGGGCGGCATCCTCGGCAAAGCGCTGGGTATTCTCCAGGGTGTTGTTCATGTTCATGGTTTCTCCTTTGAAGGATGGTGGGAATGAAAAGTCTGTCCTGCAGCGTCGCAGGTGGCGTCGGTATCTGGCGCGCGGCGCGCGCCGGGCCTAACCCTTCTTGAGCAGACCGAAGAGGAAGCTGGCAATCGCCAGAACGGCAAACACAAAGAACAAGATCTTGGCGATGCCCACGGCGCTGGCCGCTATTCCGCCGAAGCCGAACAAGGCGGCGATCAGGGCAATGACGAAAAAAACGACGGCATAGTGCAGCATGGCGAAGCTCCTGGTTGCGGGCCTGCGAGGCCCTTGGCGTTGACAGCGCGCAGCGATGTGCTGCGACGCCTTCAGTGTCTGCGGTGGCGTGCGCCGGTGCGATAGGTCCGCGGGCCCCGGGCGTGTCGGGGCAAGGCGTTCCCGGGTGTAGGACAGGGCTGACAGCAGGGCCATGGCTGCGCATGGCCGTCATGCTTGAATTGTCCTATTGACAGAACAATTGCCCTGCTGCATCATTCCCCGAGCGCCAGTCTCTGGCGCAGTGCGCCGTCCGGTTCGTGCCGCCACGGCAACCCCTTGCGTCGATCTGGAAGGAATTTTCCGTGGAGCTCTCGTCCAAAACCAGCCGCCAGCTGTTCACCGACTTCAAGGCCAACCCTACGCGCAAGCGTTTCGGCTTTGGCAGCATGCCGGCACTGATCAACATCGATCTGCAAAAGGCCTATACCTCCGTCGGCGAATTCGCCACCGCCTACGAGACCGATCCCCGGCAGCTCGACCATGTCAACACGCTGGCCGAGGAGTTCCGCTCCCGCGGCTTTCCGGTCGTCTGGACCTACGTCGCGTACATGGAGTCGGGTGAGGACTGCGGCGTCTGGGGCACGCGCACCAACACGCCGGACTCGCTGCAGAACATCAAGGTCGGCAGCCGGCGTTCCGAATTCGACGACCGGCTGAAGATCGACAAGGTGCGTGACATCATCATCAACAAGCGCATGGCGTCGGCATTCTTCGAGACCAACCTGGGCTCGATCTTCAACTTCCACAAGGTTGACACCGTTGTCGTCACCGGCGGCTCGACCTCGGGCTGCGTACGCGCCACGGTGGTCGACAGCCTGTCGCGCAGCTACCGCACCATCGTTCCCGAGGAGTGCGTAGCCGACAAGCACGAGGGCCCGCACTTCGCCAACCTGTACGACATGGCGGTCAAGTATGCCGATGTGCTGTCGGTGCAGGAAACACTGGAGCAGCTGCGTCGCGTGCCTGCAGCGGGTGGAGTGGCACGGTGATGCGCGATCCCGGCCTGTACGACTACCTGCCGTACGCCGGTCGGCCGAAGATCCGCTGGCCGAACGGAGCCCGCGTCGCCTTCTGGGTGGCGCCGAACATCGAGTTCTACGAACTCGATCCGCCGCGCAACCCGGCACGTGCGGCATGGGCACGTCCGGCGCCCGATGTGCTGAATTATTCCTACCGCGACTATGGCAACCGCGCCGGCTTCTGGCGCATGCTCGATGCGATGAAGCGCTGCAACATGCGCGGCAGCGTGTCGCTGAACGTGGCGGTGTGCGAACACCATCCCGAGGTCATCCAGGCCTGCGCCGACAATGGCTGGGAGTTCTACTCGCACGGGACCTACAACACACGCTACCTGATGGGCATGACCGAGGCGCAGGAGCGGGCAGTCATCCAGGATTCGATCGACACCATCCGCAAGCACACCGGCCAGAAGCTCGACGGCTGGCTGGCACCGGCACTGACCTATACCGACAACACGCTGGACCTGGTGGCCGAGATGGGCCTCACCTATGTCTGCGACCTGTTCCACGACGACCAGCCCGGTGCGGTCAAGGTCAGGAAGGGCCGGCTGATCAGCGTGCCGTATTCGCTGGAGATGAACGACGTCATCGTCTACAACGTCAATCTGGTGTCGCCGCGGCGCTATGCCGACATTCTCAAGCGCCAGTTCGACCGTCTGTATGCCGAGGGGGAGGAGTCGGGCACCGTGATGTGCATTCCACTGCATCCCTACCTGGTCGGCCAGCCCTACCGCATGGCCGCATTCGAAGAGGCTCTGTCGTACATCACCGGCCATGACAAGGTCTGGCTGGCCACCGGCCGCGAAATCGCGCAGCATTTCAACGACCACTATTACGACGCCTTTGCACAGGCCAGCCAGAGCGTGGGGGAAGCACCATGACGATCCCGGACAGCTATCTCGCATACGCGAATCGCCGCTACGGCATGGACCACGACCGCTACGACTGGTCGATGTTGCCGCAGCGCAAGCCGGTCGTCTGGCCGAATGGCGCGCGGGTTGCGCTGTGGGTGATTCCGGCCCTTGAATGGTTTCCGCTCGACATGAAGGGCGTGCCCTTCAAGCCACCCGGTGCAATGCAGACCGCCTACCCGGACCTGCGCCACTACACGCTGCGCGACTACGGCAACCGGGTCGGCATCTTTCGCGTGATGCAGGCGCTCGACCGCCATGGCATCCGGGCCTCCGTGGCAGTGAATGCGGCGGTCGCCGCACGCTATCCGACATTGCTGCAGGAATGCACCCGGCGCCACTGGGAGGTGATTGCCAACGGGCAGGACATGGACCACCTGCACCATGCGGGCCTGGACCCTGAGGTCGAGCGCAAGATCATCTCCGACACTCTGGCGCTGCTGCGCAAGGCGTCGGGTCAGGCGGTGCGCGGATGGCTGTCGCCGGCCAAGTCGGAGTCGGCCGCCACGCTGGATCTGCTGGCGGCGGCGGGTGTCGACTATGTCTGCGACTGGGTCAACGACGACATGCCTTATGCGATGCGGACGCAAAGCGGCGCGCTGCATGCCTTGCCGCATCCGGTCGACATCGACGACTACACGATCCTGGTGCAGAACCACCATACCGAGGATGATTTCCGCGACCAGCTGTGCGACCAGTTCGACCTGCTGTACAAGGAGTCGGAGACGCAGGGTGGGCGCATCATGGCGGTATCACTGCATCCCTGGGTGATCGGCCAGCCCTACCGGATCAAGGCGCTGGAAGACGCGCTGCAGCACATCATGGGCCACAGCGGGGTGTGGGCTGCGACCGGCAGCGAGATCCTGGACGCCTGGTCGGCCGGGCAGTCCTGATCGGAGCGGTGCGGGATGCGGGCCCAAGACCCCTCCCGTGGTGGCGCCCGTGGCGCCAGGCCCTCAGTGTGCCGGCGGCGCAGACGCAATGGCGTGCAGCGCCATGTCGTTCCAGACGTCCTGCCGGCGGATCAGGCCATCTGCCACCTCGAAGCGGTCGATGAAGCGGATGCCCTCGAACGTCGTGCCGTCGAGCCAGGTTCCGCGCAGCGTGCCGAAGCAGTAGACGACGGCGCCATCGCCGGTCCAGCTCTCGTCAAAGCGTTCATAGTCTTTTGCAACGCTGAGGTAGCGGCTGCGCGACCATTCCACCAGCTGCGTCAGTCGCTGCATCGGCGCTGCACCCGGAAACGTCATCTGGAAATCGGGTGCGAGCATGTGCTCGGCGGCTGGCAGGTCGCGCTCCTGCATGCGGTCCAGGAAGGCGCGCACCAGCGCCGAGGCATCGGGCCGCTCCGGCCCGCCGGCCGAGAGCACCCTGCCATCACGCTGGTAGGTGCTGGCGTGCTGCACGAACACGATGGTGCCGGAGGGCGCTGCGGCAATCACCGAACGGGTGGCGACTGCCACGCGCTGCACCAGGCGACTCTCCGCCTCGGTGGAATAGCCGGGCAGCAGCGTGACGGAAATGACGGGCATGGAGCGCTCCTGTGGGCGTGGGTGGGGGGGTGATCATGCCGGCAATCGAGAAACCCCTGGGCATGGTCGACGGCTCCGAGCGTATGGTCTATTCGGCCGCGCCGGACCGCGCCCCTTTGCGCTGGCCGGGCGGGGCGCGGGTGGCCCTGTGGGTGGCACCGAACATCGAGCACTACGAGTTTTTGCCCGAGAAGATCCGGGTGCGCGACCCCTGGCCGCGCATGCCGCATCCGGACATCCTGGGCTATGGCCTGCGCGACTATGGCAACCGGGTCGGCGTCTGGCGCCTGATGGAATTGTTCGACCGCTACCCCTTGCCGATCACCGTCTCGCTGTCGATGGCGGTGCTGCAGATGTACCCGGACATTGCCGATGCGATGATGCGGCGCGGCTGGGAGTTCATGTCGCACGGCCTGTACAACACGCGCTACCACTGGGGCCTGGACGAAGACGCCGAGCGTGCCGCGATTGCCGAATGCCAGCAGATCCACCGCGCCGTGACCGGACGTGCGCTGAGCGGCTGGTTCTCGCCGGCAGCGTCCAATACGCTGCAGACCCCGGACCTGGTGGCAGAGGCCGGCATCGCGTACCTGTGCGATCTGTACCACGACGACCAGCCGACGCCGATCCGGGTGCGCTCGGGCACGCTGGTGTCCTTGCCGTATTCGATGGAGATCAACGACAGCATCGCCTGGCGGCGCGGCCAGGAGGCCGAAGCCTTTGCGCAGAAGATCTGCGACGAATTCGATGTGCTGTATGCCGAAGGCGCGCACAGCGGCAAGGTCATGAACATTGCCGTGCATCCGTTCATCATGGGCCAGCCGCACCGCATCGACCATCTGGCGCGGGCGCTGGACTACATCTTTTCGCACAGCGGTGTCTGGTGTGCCACCGGCGCCGACATCGTTGCGCACTACCGACAGCAAACTTCCCTGGTGCCCGTGGCGCCGCCAACCCCCTGACACCATGACAAGCACTGCTTCCAACGACTACATCCGCGCCTACATGACCGAACGTCCGGTCGATCCGGCCCGCGCCGCGCTGCTCATCATCGACATGCAATACGCGACCGGTTCGCGCTCCGGAGCGCTCGGGCGCAAGCTCCAGGCCGAGGGTTCGAACGTGGGCGACTACCGGTTCGACCGGATCGAGACCGCGGTGCTGCCCCATACCTGCCAGCTGCGTGACCGCTTCACCGCGCTGGGCCGGCCGGTGCTGCATGTCACGGTGGGCGCGGCCCATGCCGATGCGCTGGACGCGCCGGTGCACATGCGCAAGCTGTTCGTGGAATTCGCCAACCACGTGGGCAGCCATGAGCACGAGATTCTCGAGGAGCTGCGGCCCCGCGCCGGCGAGCATGTGCTGCGCAAGACCACGATCGGCGCATTCGCCTCCACGAACATCGACAGCCTGCTGCGCGCGCTGGGCTGCGATCAGCTGTACCTGTGCGGCATTTCCAGCAACATGTGCGTCGAGACCACGGCGCGCGAGGCGGCGGATCGGGGTTACCTGGTCACCCTGGTCGAAGATGCCTGCGGTACCACCCACGCGGATCTGCATGCGGCGACGATGCGCAACTTCCAGCGCCTGTTCGGCCGGGTCGAATCGACCCGCACTGCACTGGATGAACTGCCGGTTCCGGCCATGGCAGGAGGCGTGGCATGACGCGCAAGGTGCTGGTCATCGTACCCTTCGCCATGTCGGCCGACAACCTGTTGCTGCGCGAGCAGCAGCTGGCGGGCCTGCAGTTCGGCCCCGACCTGGTGTTCGAGTACCGCACCGTCAGGGCCGGCCCGGTCAACTACTCCAGCCACCACGACTTCGTGCTGGCCGACGTCGCCAACTTTGAAGCCGGATGCCGGGCGCAGGACGAGGGCTATGCAGCGGTGTGCATCGACACCATGAGCGACTCGGGTGTCGCGGCGCTGCGCGCGGTGCTGGACATTCCGGTGTTCGGCCCGGGCAAGGTCTCGATGCTGACGGCGCTGATGCTGGGCGACCGGTTCTCCATCCTGACCATGGCCAGCCGCTGGAAGCCGCTGTACAAGAAGGCGCTCGATGAACTCGGCATGCACCACAAGTGCGCCTCGGTGCGTGCAATCGAGGTGCCACCTGACAACCAGGGACTGCTGGCGGGCAAGGAGGAACTGGTCTTTCCGCTGCTGGAGCAGGCCGCACGCAAGGCCATCGCGGAGGATGGCGCCGAGGTGCTGATCCTCGGCTCGACGACCATGCACCAGGCGCACGCGTATCTGGTCGACCGCCTGCCGGTGCCGGTCATCAACCCCGGGCCAGTCAGCTACAAGATGGCGGAAGCCGCCCTGGCGCTGGGGCTGCGCCAGAGCCGCGTCGCGTACCCGGCGCCGATGCATCCGCGGCTCGACATGCTGCAGGCCATGCTCAGCGCCGCACAAGGCGCTTCGGACCGTCCATGACGCCCCGCCTGCTGCAGCCCGAACAGGTCGCTGCCTACGGCCGCGACGGCTTCGTCTGCCCGGTGCCGGTACTGGCACCTGAGGAGGTGCACAGCGCACGAGGCGAACTCGAAGACTGGGAGAGGGTGCGCGGCGCACCGATCGACTTCCCCGAGAAGTCGAAGTCCTATCTGCTGTTCGGCTGGGCTGATCGGCTGGTCCACCATCCGCGGGTGCTGGACGCGGTCGAGGACCTCATCGGCCCGGACATCCTGGTCTACCACTCGACGCTGTTTCTCAAGGAGGCCCGGACGCCGGCGTTCGTGCGCTGGCACCAGGACAGTACGTATTTCTACCTCGAGCCACATGCGCACGTGACGGCCTGGGTGGCCTTGTCGGAAGCGGACGAGACTGCCGGCTGCATGGTGGCCTTGCCGGGGAGCCACCGGTGGGGCGCGTTCGCGCACGACGACCAGCCGGGGCCGCACAACATGATCCGGCGCGGCCAGGGCATCAGCGGGCGCTTCGACGATGCGCGCGGCACACCGATGCCGCTGCACGCGGGAGAGATGTCGCTGCACCATACCGATCTGGTCCATGCATCGGGTGCCAACGACAGTGCCGACCGGCGCATCGGGTTCGCGATCAGCTATATCCCGGCGCAGGTACGTCCGGTGGGCGCCGTGCAGCCATCGGCCTTGTGCGTACGCGGCCGGGACCATGGCCATTTCCTGCCCGAACAGCGGCTCCTGGCACCGTTGTCGGACTCGGCGTGCGCGGCGCACCGGCAGGCACTGGCGCGGTTTCGTGCGTTGCAGGATGCCGGTTTCAAGGCAGACGGGGCAACTGCGGCATGAGCGACGTCGCGGCACAGCGCAGCGCGCTGATCATGCTGGTGGAGCGCTACTTCGCGGCGGTGGACCGCATGGATCTGGACGCGACGCTGGCCTGCTTCACCGCGGATGCGCGGGTCACGATTGCGACCTTCGACACCGTCTACCAGGGCCGGGACACCGAGGTCCGCGGCATGTACGAACGCCTGTTCGCACGGTATGCCAGTGTCTGGCACGGGGACTTCGACCATGTGGCGCAGCCGCCGCAGCGCATCGCCAGCCAGTTCACGGTGCGCAATGTGTCAGCCCAGGGGATGCTGGCGGTGAAGCACAACTGCAACTTCTTTCGCCTGCGTGAGGGGCTGGTCTGCGACATGAGCGTCTACATGAGCGGGGACAACTCGCTGCGCTGAGCTGTGCCTGCATGCGGGCCGGTCAAGCGCGCATGGCCATCCCGGTCCGGTGCCAGAATGGATGCCAGCTTGCGTTGTCCGCAACACCTCAGCCCCTTCAGGAGAAACCATGGCCGCTTATCTTGTCGTCGATTCCAGACTCACCGATCCCGAGCTGTACGAACAGTACAAACTCAAGGCCAGGCCACTGGCTGAAAAGCATGGTGGCGAGTACCTGGCGCGTGGCGGCAAGACCACGGTCAAGGAGTCCGACCTGTGGTCGCCCACGCGCATGGTGCTGATCCGCTTCCCGTCGATGGAACAGGCCGAGGCCTTCTATGACAGCGCCGAGTACCAGCAGGTACTGGGCATCAGCAAGCAGTCGGCCGAGCGCACGGTCTTCGTGCTCGAAGGCATGTGACGCGGCGCGTCGGCAGCTTTTTTTTGCGCGCTTGCCTGCGCGTGCAACGGCTGCCGCGATTTGGCAAATGTCGACATCTGCGATAAACTCACGCCCTTCGTTCGCGAAGTTGTTTTATTGCGGGTTCTTCTTGTCATGGCCAATGGCCTGATTCGGCGCCGCGTACTGTGCGGGGTCGTCGGATGCCCGTCGCCAAGGCGGCGTTGGCAACCAAGCGCTCACATGCCCCCTGCCTCTGGCGGGCTCCGATACCGGTTAACCGTGTGTTCATGCATTGAACGGCCCTGTGCGGCTGTCTTTCACGGGATGCGGTATTGCCGGCTGTATCCCACTTCGGCTATCGTCGTGTCGTGCCTCACAGGCGCCGCGCACAGCCACACGAAAAAGGAAAAACCATGAAAACAGCCTCTTCCCTCCTGCTCGCAGCATCGCTCTGTGTTCCGCTGCTGGCCTCCGCCGCCGAGCCCGACAGCTGTCGCACGGTGCGATTTGCCGATGTGGGCTGGACCGACATCACCGTCACGACCGCCGTGACCAGCAAGCTCTTGAACGCAATGGGCTACAAGACCAAGACCAACCTGATCTCGGTGCCGGTGACCTACAAGTCGCTGGAGAACAAGGACATCGATGTGTTCCTGGGCAACTGGATGCCGACCATGGAAGGCGACATCAAGGCCTATCGTGAGAAGGGCAGCGTCGAGACGGTGCGTGCGAATCTCGAGGGCGCCAAGTACACACTGGCGGTCACGCAGGCCGCCTACGACGGGGGCCTGAAGACCTTTGCCGACATCGCCAAGTTTGGCAAGCAGCTCGACAACCGCATCTATGGCATCGAGCCGGGCAATGACGGCAACCGGCTGATCCAGGGCATGATCGACAAGAACCAGTTCGGCCTGGGCAAGTTCAAGGTGGTGGAGTCGAGCGAAGCCGGCATGCTGTCGCAGGTGCAACGCGCCGAGCGCCGCAAGAACTGGATCGTGTTCCTCGGCTGGGAACCGCATCCGATGAACAGCAGCTTCAAGATGAAATATCTCGAAGGCGGCGATGACGTGTTCGGCCCCAACCTGGGCGGCGCCACCATCTACACCAACGTGCGCAAGGGCTACGTGCAGGAGTGCGCGAACGTCGGCAAGCTGCTGACGAACCTGGTCTTCACCCTGGAGATGGAAAACAAGCTGATGGACGCGGTGCTCAACGGCAAGAAGAAGCCTGAGCAAGCGGCAACGGCATGGCTCAAGGCCAATCCCCAGGCGCTCGATGCCTGGCTTGACGGTGTGACCAGCACCGACGGCAAGCCGGCCATCGTGGCCGTGAAGGCGGCGCTGGCCAAGTAGGCCTTCTCCGCAGCGGGCTGCATGCGGCCCGCTTGGAATCCACGGCACGCCAGCTCCGGCTGTGTGCCATTTTTCGGCCCTTGCGCTGACTCCCACCTGATTCAAGGCCATGCAGAAAATCCCTCTTGGCGATGCCATTGCCGAATTCGTCGACTGGCTGACGCTGCACGGCGCCGCCTACTTCGACGCATTCGCCGATGCGGTGGCCACTGCGATCAACGCGTTCACCGGCGCCTTGCTCTGGTTCCATCCCCTGGCCTTGATCGCCGTGTTCGGCCTGATCGCGCATGGCATCCAGCGCAAATGGACGCTGACGGTGTTTTGCGTGCTGTCGTTCCTGCTGATCCTGAATCTGGGTTATTGGCAGGAAACCCTCCAGACACTGGCGCAGGTGCTGTTCGCCACGCTGGTGTGCGTCGTCATCGGTGTGCCGCTGGGCATCTATGCGGCGCACAAGCCGCGCTTTTACACCGTGATGCAGCCGGTGCTGGACCTGATGCAGACCGTGCCGACCTTCGTCTACCTGATTCCGACGCTGACGCTGTTCGGTCTTGGTGTGGTGCCGGGGCTGATCTCCACCGTGGTATTCGCCGTTGCCGCACCGATCCGGTTGACCTATCTCGGCATACGCGATGTTCCCGCGGAACTGATGGATGCCGGCAAGGCCTTCGGCTGCTCACGCCGCCATCTGCTCACGCGGATCGAACTGCCCTATGCCATGCCGAGCATCTCGGCCGGCATCACGCAGTGCATCATGCTGTCGCTGTCGATGGTGGTGGTCGCTGCGCTGGTGGGTGCCGATGGTCTGGGCAAGCCCGTCGTGCGCGCCCTGAACACCGCCGACATCGCGATGGGCTTCGAGGCCGGCCTGGCCATCGTGCTGCTCGCCATCATCCTCGACCGGGTCTGCAAGCAGCGCTCGGGCAAGGGAGGGGCGGCATGAGCGCCGCCGGGCCGCTCCCAAGGGCGAATTCCGCAATGCGCAGCATGGAGGATGCCTGATGAGTCTGATCCGTATCGAAGACGTGGACGTTGTCTTTTCGAAGTCGCCCAAGCCGGCGCTGGACCTGCTGGACCAGGGGCTGTCGCGCGACGAGATCTTCAAGAAGACCGGCCTGATCGTCGGCGTCGAGAAGGCCAACCTGGAGGTGCAACGCGGCGAGATCTGTGTGCTGATGGGCCTGTCCGGCTCCGGGAAATCCAGCCTGCTTCGCTGCATCAATGGCCTCAACACCGTGAGCCGCGGACGGCTGCTGATCGCGCACGACGGCGCTGAGGTCGATATCGCCAGCTGCTCGGCCGCCACCTTGCAGGCCATGCGCACCCAGCGCATCGCGATGGTGTTCCAGAAATTCGCACTGATGCCTTGGCTGACCGTGGCCGAGAACGTCAGCCTGGGTCTCGAGATGCAGGGGCTGGCGCTGGGTGAGCGCCAGAAGCGCATCGACGACAAGCTGGAGCTCGTGGGCCTGTCCCAGTGGCGCGACAAGCGCCCGGACGCGCTTTCGGGTGGCATGCAGCAGCGCGTGGGCCTGGCGCGGGCGCTGGCCATGGATGCCGACATCCTGCTGATGGACGAGCCGTTCTCGGCACTTGATCCGCTGATCCGGCAGGGTCTGCAGGATGAACTGCTGGAGCTGCAGCGCAAGCTGAGCATGACCATCGTCTTCGTCAGCCACGACCTCGATGAGGCGCTCAAGCTGGGCAACAACATCGTCATCATGAAAGACGGCAAGATCGTGCAGCACAGCAAGCCGGAAGATATCGTGCTCAACCCTGCCAACGATTACGTGCGGGCCTTCGTGGCCCACACCAACCCGCTCAACGTGCTGCGCGGGCGCAGCCTGATGCGGCCACTGGCCGAATGCGAGCAGCGCGACGGCGAGACCTGCCTCGATGGCCAGACCGACATCTGGTTGCGCCTGGACGGCCAGGGTGCGCTACAGGGCGCACGCCGCGGTGCCGATGCCTTGCCGCTGCAGCGCTGGTCGCTGGGAGAGGAGATCGAAACCTTGCAGGCCGGTCCCACCATGGTGGATGCCGACATCGGCATGCGCGATGCCTTGCATATTCGCTACCAGACCGGTCAGAAGCTGGTGCTCAGCGAGGGCGATCGTCCGATCGGCATACTCGGCGACCGCGAGCTGTACCACGCCTTGCTGGGCAAGGCCATGGGCTGAAAGCCCCCGTCGCGGTCGGCCGGAACCGGTCGACCGCGCCTCGTATTCTTGAACCTTGGAGGCACTGCATGCCTGCTATTGCTTTGCAACAACTTTTTATCGGTGGCGCCCGCGTGGACGCCACCAGCGGTGAGACCTTCACCACCGTGAATCCGGCCAATGGCGCGGTGCTGGCCCAGGTGCAGAGCGCCTCGCGCCAGGACGTGGATACGGCGGTGGCCAGTGCCCGGGCCGGCCAGCGCGTCTGGGCCGGCTTCACCGCCATGCAGCGCTCGCGCGTCCTGCGCCGCGCGGTCGAGATCCTGCGCGCACGCAACGACGAACTGGCTGACCTGGAGACGCTGGATACCGGCAAGCCGCGCTCCGAAACGCGCGCCGTCGATATCGTGACCGGCGCAGACGTGCTCGAGTACTACGCCGGCCTGGCCACCGCGATCGAAGGCATGCAGGTGCCGCTGCGCGAGAGTTCCTTTGTCTACACGCGGCGCGAACCCCTGGGCGTCGTGGCCGGCATCGGCGCCTGGAACTACCCGATCCAGATCGCCTTGTGGAAGTCGGCGCCGGCGCTGGCCGCCGGCAACGCGATGATCTTCAAGCCCAGCGAGGTCACGCCCTTGACCGCGTTGAAGCTGGCAGAGATCTACACCGAGGCCGGCTTGCCCGATGGCGTGTTCAACGTGCTCAATGGCAGCGGTGCGACCGTCGGCGCCTGGTTGACCGAACATCCCGGCATCGAGAAGATCTCGTTCACCGGCGGCACTGTCACGGGCAAGAAGGTGATGGCGAGCGCCTCGGGCTCGACGCTCAAGGATGTGACCATGGAACTCGGCGGAAAGTCGCCGCTGATCGTGTTCGCCGATGCCGACCTGGACCGTGCGGCCGACATCGCGATGATGGCCAATTTCTACAGCTCGGGCCAGGTGTGTACCAATGGCACACGCGTGTTCGTGCACCGGTCGATCCAGCCCGCATTCGAGGCCCGGCTGCTGGAGCGGGTAGGGCGCATCCGCATGGGCGACCCGCAGCATCCCGACACCAACTTCGGGCCGCTGGTGAGCCTGGCCCATATGGAAAAGGTGCTCGGCTACATCGCCACGGGCAAGGCCGAAGGCGCCCGGCTGCTGGCCGGTGGTGCCCGTGCCACCGATGGTGCGCTGGCGCAGGGCGCATTCGTCGAGCCGACCGTGTTCACCGATTGCGCGGACCACATGAAGATCGTGCAGGAGGAGATCTTCGGGCCGGTGATGGCCGTTCTCGGGTTCGACACGGAAGACGAGGTCGTGCGCCGCGCCAACGACACGTGCTATGGCCTGGCAGCCGGTCTGGTCACGAATGACCTGAACCGGGCGCACCGCGTCATCCACCAGCTGCAGGCCGGTATCTGCTGGATCAACACCTGGGGCGAGTCGGCGGCGGAAATGCCGGTGGGCGGCTACAAGCAGTCGGGCGTGGGCCGCGAAAACGGCCTGGACACCTTGCGCGCCTACACGCGCTGCAAGTCCATCCAGCTGGAAATGGGCGCCTACACCTCGGTGTTCTGAGCCGACAGAGAAAAGAAAGCACGACGGGACATGCAGACAAGGGAATTCGATTACATCGTCATCGGCGCGGGTTCGGCGGGCAATGTGCTGGCCACGCGGCTGACCGAGGACGCCGGGGTGCGCGTGCTATTGCTGGAGGCAGGAGGTCCCGACTACCGGCTGGACTTCCGCACCCAGATGCCGGCTGCGCTGGCCTATCCGCTGCAGGGCCGGCGCTACAACTGGGCCTACGAAACCGAACCAGAACCCCACATGGGCAACCGCCGCATGGAGTGCGGCCGCGGCAAGGGGTTGGGGGGCTCGTCGCTGATCAACGGCATGTGCTACATCCGTGGCAATGCGATGGACTACGACAGCTGGTCCACACGCCCGGGTCTGGAAAACTGGTCCTACCTGGACTGCCTGCCGTATTTCCGCAAGGCCGAGACGCGCGACATCGGCGCCAACGACTACCACGGCGACAGCGGACCGGTGAGCGTGACCACGCCCAAGACCGGCAACAGCGTGCTGTTCCAGGCCATGGTGGAGGCGGGCGTGCAGGCGGGATATCCGCGCACCGACGATCTGAACGGCTACCAGCAGGAGGGCTTCGGCCCGATGGACCGCACCACCACACCGCAGGGGCGCCGTGCCAGCACGGCGCGCGGCTATCTCGACCAGGCCCGGCAGCGGCCCAACCTGCGCATCGTCACGCACGCATTGACCGACCGCATCCTGTTCTCGGGCAAGCGCGCGGTTGGCGTGTCCTACCTGCAGGGCGGTCAGACCCATACCGCGCATGCCGCGCGCGAGGTGCTGCTGTGCTCCGGCGCCATCGCATCGCCGCAGATCCTGCAGCGCTCTGGTGTCGGTCCGGCAGCGCTGTTGCGCGGGCTGGACATCGACGTCGTGCACGACCTTCCCGGTGTCGGCGCCAACCTGCAGGACCATCTGGAGGTTTACCAGCAATACGAGTGTCTGCAACCGGTGTCGCTGGTGGGGGCCCTGAAATGGTGGAACCAGCCGGCCATCGGTGCCGAGTGGCTGTTCCTGGGCAGCGGCGTCGGCGCCAGCAACCAGTTCGAGGCTGGCGGCTTCATCCGCAGCTCGGAGGCCTTCGCCTGGCCCAACATCCAGTACCACTTCCTGCCGGTGGCCATCAACTACAACGGCAGCAATCCGATCAAGGTGCACGGCTTTCAGGCGCACATGGGATCGATGCGTTCGCCCAGCCGGGGCCGCGTGCAGCTGCGCTCGAAAGATCCGCACCAGCATCCGAGCATCCTGTTCAACTACATGTCGACCGAGCAGGACTGGTCCGAGTTTCGCGCCGGTATCCGCATCACCCGCGAGATCATGCGCCAGCCGGCGCTCAGCGCCTACGCGGGTCGGGAGATCACGCCGGGCGAAGCTGCGCAAAGCGACGCGGAACTCGACGCCTTCGTGCGCCAGCGTGCCGAGACGGCCTACCATCCATGCGGGACCAATGCGATGGGCATGGATGACATGGCAGTGGTGGACGGCGCGGGCCGGGTCCACGGCATGGAAGGCCTGCGCGTGGTGGACGCGTCCATCATGCCGGAGATCGTGACCGGTAACCTGAATGCGCCGACGATCATGATGGCCGAGAAGATTGCCGATCAGATCCGCGGACGCGTGCCTTTGCCGCGCTCGAACGCGTCGTACTTTGTGGCCGGTGACCAGGCGGCGCGGCGCGTCTGAGTCCAATTGGCCGGGTCCACGTGGCGGCAATGCCCTCACGTACAGACCCAAGCAGATAAAATTTGGCGCTGCAAGATCGGGCCGCCAGCGCGCACGTGACGCCTGCACCGGTTGCCGGTCGGGTTTTCAGGCTGCCGCTACGCGCTGACAACGGTCCCGGACCGCTCCGGGTGCTTTCTTTCTCATTTCTGCATGGGCTGCCGGTTGCGACGCAATCGGCAGCGATGCCATTGGTTATCTCATGAAATCCCTGCATGGTGAATGGTTCTCGAATGTCCGCAATGACCTGTTGGCGGGCATGGTGGTGGCGCTGGCGCTGATTCCCGAGGCGATTGCGTTTTCCATCATTGCCGGCGTCGACCCCAAGGTCGGCCTGTATGCCTCGTTCAGCATTGCCGTGGTGATTGCCTTCGTCGGCGGGCGCCCGGGCATGATCTCGGCCGCCACCGGTGCCATGGCGCTGGTGATGGTCACGCTGGTCAAGGAGCATGGCCTGCAATACCTGCTGGCCGCCACCGTGCTGACCGGCATATTTCAGATCATTGCCGGCTGGGTGCGGCTGGGCGTACTGATGCGCTTCGTGTCGCGTTCGGTCGTGACCGGTTTCGTCAATGCCCTGGCGATCCTGATCTTCCTGGCGCAGATGCCCGAGCTGATCGGTGTCAGCTGGCATGTCTACGCGATGACGGCCGCGGGTCTGGGCATCATCTACCTGTTCCCGTACCTCACCCGGGCCGTGCCGTCGCCGCTGGTCACCATCGTGGTGCTGACCGTCGTCGCGCTCTTGCTCAAGCTCGACATTCGCACCGTCGGCGACATGGGCGCCTTGCCCGACAGCCTTCCGGTGTTCCTGATTCCCGACATCCCGCTGAACGTCGAAACCCTGAAGATCATCCTGCCGTATTCGCTGACCCTGATGGTGGTCGGCCTGCTCGAGTCCCTGATGACGGCCACCATCGTCGATGACCTGACCGACACCCGAAGCGACAAGAACCGCGAATGCGTGGGCCAGGGTGTTGCCAACATTGCGACCGGTTTCATCGGCGGCATGGCCGGTTGCGCCATGATCGGCCAGTCGGTCATCAATGTGAAGTCAGGTGGCCGTGGCCGGCTGTCGACGCTGGCGGCGGGCCTGTTCCTGCTGATTCTGGTGGTATTTCTGGGGGACTGGGTGCGCCAGATTCCGATGGCAGCGCTGGTGGCCGTGATGATCATGGTCTCCATCGGCACCTTCAACTGGGCCTCGTTTCGCAACCTGCGCGACCATCCGCCAAGCTCCAGCGTCGTGATGGTGGCTACGGTTGTGGTGACGGTGGCGACCCATGACCTGGCCAAGGGCGTGCTGACGGGCGTGCTGCTGTCGGGCTTTTTCTTTGCCCACAAGGTCGGACAGATTCTGCGGGTCGGCTCGCTGGCCGAGGACGAAGGTCGCCAGCGCACCTACCGCGTGACCGGTCAGGTCTTCTTTGCCACGGCGGACCGCTTCGTCAACGCCTTCGACTTCAAGGAAGTCATCGAGCGCGTGCGCATCGACGTCAGCCGGGCGCATTTCTGGGACATCACCGCGGTCAGCGCGCTGGACAAGGTGGTGCTGAAGTTTCGCCGCGAAGGCTGCGAGGTCGAGATCATCGGCCTGAACGAAGCCAGTGCCACCATGGTGGACAAGTTCGGTGTGCACGACAAGGACGGCGCAGGCGATCTGCTGCTGGACCACTGACAAGGCGGCAATCCCATGAAAATCGAAAACAAGGTTCTCGCCTGCGTCGACCAGTCGCCGTTTGCCGATCACGTTGGCGACTATGCCGCCTGGGCTGCAGTGCGCATGGATGCGCCACTGGAGTTGTTGCATGTGATCGAGCGGCATCCGGAGATCGGTGACACCCGGGATCACAGCGGGGCGTTGACACCAAATGCCCAGGAGCACTTGTTGAGCGAGTTGTCCGAGCAGGACGAGATGTATACACGGCGCTCCCGCGAACAGGGGCGGGTGTTCCTGAATCGGCTGCGCGAGCGTGCCCTTGCGGCCGGTGTGGCCTCGGTGGACATGCGCCAGCGCCATGGCCATCTGGATGAAACCCTGCGTGACTGGGAGCCCGGTGTACGCCTGTTCGTGCTTGGGCGCCACGGTCAGTCCGGTGCGGCCGGTGGCCAGGACATGGGGAGTAACGTGGAGCGTGTGGTGCGGATGCTGCAGCGCCCGGTGCTGACGGTGACCGAGGGTTTCAAGCCGCCACAACGCGTCTTGATCGCGTTCGACGGCAGTGCCCTGACGCGCCGCGGGGTGCAGATGGTCGCCGACAGCCCGCTGTTGCGCGGCCTGCCGATCACGCTGCAGATGGCGGGCAAGCTGCGTCAGGACGGGCCCCGCGAAATCAGCTGGGCGGCTGAAACCTTGACGGCCGCCGGCTTCGACGTGCGCCAGTCGATCCGGGACGGCGAGGCCGAGAAGGTCATCCTGGAGACCATTGCAGCCGAGGATGTCGATCTGCTGGTCATGGGCGCCTACAGCCATGCGCGCTGGCGCAGCCTGTTGTTCGGCAGCCGGACCGACACCTTGCTGCGCGCAGTGCGCATTCCCGCGCTACTATTGCGCTGATATTCCCGGGAGCCTCCATGCGGTCTGCCCTTCTCGTCATCGACGTCCAGCGTGCCCTGTGCGAGGGCGAACAGGCTTCGCATGCGGCGCAGCAGACCGTGGAGCGCATCAACCAGGCAGCGGCTGCGGCGCGCGCGGCTGGCGCCGTGGTGGTCTACATCCAGCACGAAACGGCGACCGGACCATTTGCCCGGGGCAGCGACAGCTGGCAGCTTGCCGCCGACCTGGCGCGGCAGCCGGGTGACCCTGTCGTGCACAAGACCACACCGGATGCGTTTCAGCAAACCGGGCTGCAGGCGTTGCTCGACAGCCTGGGTGTGACCGAGCTGGTGATCTGCGGCATGCAGACCGAGTTCTGTGTCGACACCACCACCCGGCGTGCCGCTGCGCTGGGCTATCCGGTGGTACTGCTGTCGGACGGGCACTCGACCAACGACAAACCGCACATGGCGGCGGTCGACATCATCCGCCACCACAACCATACGCTTCCCAACATCACCAGCTTTGGTCCGGTGATACGGGCCTGCACCACGGCCGGGCTGCGTTACGCTGCCTAGCTGCGTGCCGTGCGCAGCAGGCCGGACCAGGTGCCGAAGTCGGTGTCGCCGGCCGCCATGCCCAGCGTGGCCTCCAGCACCTGTGCGGCATGCGCCTTCGGCCAGACCCGCCCGGTCAGGTCCAGGAACTTGTCGCGCAGGTCGGCACGGCTGTAGGGCAGGGCGTCGTCGCCCCGGTTGACGCCTACCTCGCCCTGCAGGGTGCTGCCGTCGCTGAGCGTGATCGACACCCGTGCCGGACGCTCCAGGGGCAGGCGGTGGGTCATTTGCGGGTCTTCCCGTACCGAGACGCGGCCTGCCAATTCCAGCACCCGGGGATCCCGGACCGCGTCCCAGCTGAAGCTCGCCAGCGCGCTGCTGCCGTTGACAATGCGGGTGGCCACCGCGAAAGGTACCGAGAACCTGGCTGCCAGGGTGTTGCGCGGCGCCGGGTCGTCGAGTTCCGCCGCGTAGGCATAGCTGTCCACCACGATGTGGCGGATCGCGTGGGGCGCCGGCAAGGGGCCGCGTGCGGCGATCTGGTCGATGGCGTCCAGCGTGCCGTGGTTGAAGCGGCAGCAGGAATGCAGCTTGAAGTAATTCTGTGTCAGATGCCAGAGCGTGCCCAGTTCGCGCAGCATCTCCGCGGGGTCGAACTGTTCGGACACGATGCTGCCCATCAGCGACGCCACACCGTCCTGTTCGCCGGTGAAACCGGACTCCGCCAGTTGCAGTGCCAGCACGCCGTTGCGGTTGCTCAGGCCGGTGTAGACGTTGCGCACCAGGCCCCCCTCGAGCATCGTGCGCTTGGACGTGGCTGTCGTCATGGATGCGCCGATATTGATGGTCTCCTGCATGGCTGAGGCATCGAGACCTGCCAGCCGGGCGCACGCCGCCGCAGCACCGATCGTGCCCCAGGTGCCGTGCGGATGCATGCTGGCGCGCAGCCGCGATGCTGCCCCGATGCGCGAGCCCACCTCATAGCCCGCGACGATGGCTGAAAGAAAGAGCGGGGCGTCGCCGCCGCGCGCTTCGCACAAGGCCAGCGCGGCGGGGATCACGTGCATCGCCGGGTGCCCACGCGAGAAACGGTTGCCTTCGTCCATCTCCAGAAAGGTGCCGGCCGTTCCGTTGAGCAACGCGGCGACATCGGCACTGGTGCCGCGGTCGCGGCCCGGCAAGGAATGGGTGCCGTGGCCCAGCACGGTGGAGCCGCCGCGGCCGCTGCCCGCAAGTTTTCCGGACAGCGCCTGCATCTCGGGTTCGGCCGAACCGCCGACGATGGCGGCAATGCTGTCGGCCAGAATCCAGCCGGTTTGTTCGCGCACTGCGCCGGGCAAATCGGTGAAGCGCACGCTGGCGGCAAACCGGCTCAGCTGTTCAAGGGGTTTCATCGGGTGGGTCTCCAGTGATCGAGGCATGGATGGCGTGGGGCGTGGTCCAGTGCACATCGCCGGGGGCACGCAGCTCGCGCAGCAGGCCGCGCAGTGCCGCGATCCGGCTGGGCATGCCGCACAGCCAGGGATGCAGGGCCAAGCCGAACACGGCGCCACGCGCATGCGCAGCGCACTCGGCGCGCAGCCGCATGAACGCCTGAAGTGCCAGCTGCGCATGCGCGCGCGGCTCCACGGTGCGCAACCACTGGCACTGGACGTCGTCCCATTCCGAGGCGAGCGGAATGGCCAGCAGTGGCGGTGCGGTGTGCAACCAGTAGGGCTGGTCGTCGTTGCACCAGTCGAGCGTGAAGCGGATGCCGGCCTGCGCCAGCAGCCTCGGCGTTTCCGGCGTGGTGCCCCAGTCCTGGCTCAGCCATCCGATGGGCCGCTGGCCGGTCAGCGTCGCCAGCGTGGCGACCGCGTCCTGGATGTGCCGGGCCTGTTCTTCGACGGGCATGCGCGCATGCATCATGCGGCTTGCCGACTGGCCATGGGCAATCCATTCGCAGCCCCATTGGCGGAATTGCTTCACCAGTTCAGGCAGGCGCTGCACGGCCATCGCATTGGCGGCAATCACCGGCCGGATGCCGGCGTGTTGCAGTGCATCGATGACGCGGAAGATGCCGACGCGCAGGCCGTATTCGCGCTGCGACCAGCTGCGGTAGTCAGGCGTGAAACTGCCGAACTCACCGACCATGCGCGGGTCGCGCAGCGCGTCCGCGGGGGCCTGCAGCTCCCAGTGCTCGAGGAACAGCACGGCGAAGGCCGACAGACCGCCGCGCAGTGCCGGCCCGCCCGCCGGGCGCAGCGGCAGCGCCGAGTATGCATACAGGCCATGGTCCATGTCAGTTGTTCAAGACGCTGCGCGCCACCCGGGAACCATGAACGTTTGACTGGCCGCTGAGCAGGCCTGTTCGGGCCCCCGTGGAACTGGCTCTGCCAGGCCGCAGGGGGCGCCCCCCAGTGGGGGGTTCGGACGGTCGACACGCAGTGCGATCGTACAGACAGGGGGCGTCTCTCATCCAGGCTCCCAAATATTTTTGACATCGGGTTTTGCCGGTGTTGACTTGCCGGCGGCTTGCGTGCATAGTCTAGTCCAATTGTTCTATCAATGGAACAATTCTTCTTCCTTCACTGCGTTCAACCACTGCGAGGCCCCCTATGAATACCCATCGTCCTCTTTCGCGTCGTTTGATCCTCCAGGCTGGCGCCGCAAGCGCCGTGCTTGGCGCTCCCGGACTGTTGCTGGCCCAGCCGGCACCGGTCAAGGTGGGTCTCGTGCATCCGGTCAGCGGCGGCCTGGCCTATAGCGGCGGTCAGTCGCGCATGGGCGCCATGATGGCGATCGACGAGATCAACGCCGCCGGTGGTATCAAGTCCATGGGCGGCGCCAAGCTGCAGGGCCTGCTCGGTGACTCGCAGTCTCGCCCGGAGATCGGTGTCAGTGAGGTCGAGCGCATGCAGCAGGAGGGTGTTTCCGCCTACCTGGGTTGCTTTGCCAGCGGCATCGCCCTGCCAGCCACACAGGCCGCAGCCAAGTACAACACGCCGTTCCTGATCGACGTCGGAGCATCCGACCTGATCGTCAACCGCGGTCTGAAGAACGTGTTCCGTCTCAAGCCCGGCTTCGGCAAGTGCGTCGACGACGCCATCGTGGCGCTGGGCGAGATCAACAAGGGGGCCAACAGCGTCGCCAAGACGGCGGTTCTGGTGCACGAGGAGTCGGAATTCGGTACCGGAACGGCCAAGCTGCTGGCCGGCAAGCTGCCCAGCGTCGGCATCGAGGTGCTCGAGACCATCAAGCATGCCAACCCGACGCGCGACTTCTCCAACGTGGCGCTGCGCATCAAGGGTCTGAAGCCCGATATCGTGATCATGAGCAACTACCAGAACGAGTACGTGCTGCTGGCCCGTACGCTGATGCAGCAGAAGGTCGACGTGGCCGCGATGTTCAGCGTGCTCGGTGGTGGCTTCAACTTCAAGCTGGTCAAGGAACAGCCCGATGTGGCCCAGTACATGATGGACTTCAACCACTGGTACAACCCCAAGAACGCAAAAGCCGCGGCCATGCGCAAGCAGGTCGAAGCCAAGGGCGGGCTGTTCACGTTCGAGGTCTACCTGTCGTACAACGCCATCATGTTGTATGCCGACGCATTGCAGCGCGCCGGAACGGCCGACAAGGAAAAGGCCATCGCGGCGCTGGCGTCCAGCACCTGGTTCCCGGAGATCATGCCCTACGGTCCGACCAGGTTCGTCAATGGCCAGAACGAAGGCGGCCGTGGTGCGCTGCTGCAGGCGTCCAAGACCGACATCGATGTGGTCTGGCCCGGCGAGTTCGCGTCTGCCAAGCCGACCTTCCCGCGGCCGAAGATGAGCTGATCCTCGCCGGTCTGCTGCTTCTCAAACCGTGCGTGTGCCGGGCTTGCTGCCCGGCCGCGCCGTGCCTATCGGGAGTCATCCTTGGATTCGACCATCATTGCGTCGGCGGCCATCAACGGGCTGCTGCTCGGCGGCATCTACACGCTCGTTGCCTGTGGCCTGACACTGATCTACGGTGTCCTGCACATCATCAACTTCGCCCATGGCAGCATGCTCATGCTGGCGATGTTCGGGGTGTATTACCTCCTGACCCTGCTGGGCATCGATCCCTATCTGTCGATGTTCATCATGGTGCCGGCGATGTATGTCCTTGGCTACCTGCTGTACAAGGGCCTGATCGGACGCCTGTCCAGCGGCAAGGACGAGAACATCCTGCTGGTCACGCTGGGCCTGTCGATCCTGATTGAAAACCTGGCGCTGATGTTCTTCAAGGGCGACTCGCGCACCATTCTGGTTTCCTACTCCGACCGCATGATCGAACTCGGCCCGACGCTGGTGCCTCTGCCCAAGCTGATCTCCTTTGTGGTCGCCATGGTGCTGTGCGCACTGCTCGGACTGTTCATGCAGCGCACCGACACCGGACGCGCGATCCGCGCCGTGGCCAAGGAGCGGGTCGGCGCCCGGCTGGTGGGCATCGATGTCGACCGCATCTTTGCAATTTCCTATGGCATTGGCCTGGCGACGCTCGGTGCAGCGGCCAGCCTGATGATGCCCATCTTCTATGTCTCGCCCACGGTGGGCCATGTGTTCGTGCTGGTGGCCTTCACGGTGGTCGTGCTGGGCGGCATGGGCAGCTTTCTGGGTGCCATCGTCGGCGGGCTGATCATCGGCCTGACGGAGTCCTTTGGTGGCTTGTACCTGGGCGAGAGCCTGGGCCAGATCGGCATCTCGCTGATCTTCATCCTGATCCTGCTGTTCCGGCCGTCCGGCCTTTTTGGAGCGCGGCAATGAACCCCCATCCCGTATTGCGCAGCGCCGAGGTCATCCCATGAGCACCGACGCAGCCAAATCCCAGCCTGCGCAGCGCGAAGCCACCGCCCGGCCGGCGCCGCGCTCCGAATTGTTGCCACTGCCCTGGAAGCTGCACCTCACGGTGCTGCTGATCGCGCTGGTCTATCCCTTCGTGTTCCCGTCCAGCTTCATGCTGAACTTCGGTGTGCTGGCACTGTTCTATGCGTTCATCGGCCAGTCCTGGAACATCGCGGGCGGCTTTGCCGGCCAGTTGTCGTTCGGCCATGTCGCCTTCTTCGGCGTCGGGGCCTATGCGGCCACCATTGCGCAGATGCGCTTCGGCTTCTCGCCCTGGCTGGGACTGCCGATCGCGGCGCTGGCCGGTGCGCTGGTAGGCGGCATCATCGGCGTGCTGTCGTTCCGGGCCGGTCTCAAGGGCTCGTACTTCGCGCTGATCACGCTGGCGTTTGCCGAGGTGCTGCGTATCGTCAGCAATTCGGTCAGCATCACCGGTGGCGGTCTGGGCATGCTGATTCCGATGAAGCCTGGCGCCGTCAATCTGCAGTTTGCCGAACGCAGCGGCTTCTACTTCCTGATCCTGGTGCTGGTGGCGATCTCGATCGCGCTGGCCGAATGGCTGCGCCGCTCGAAGTTCGGTGCGCAGCTGGCGGCGATCCGGGAGAACGAGGACGCCGCCAAGGCGCTGGGCATCAACGTGTTCCGCGAGAAGGTCAAGGTGATGCTGCTGTCGGGTGCGATCGGCGGCGTCGGCGGCTGCTTCTTTGCGCAGTATTTTCTGTATATCGATCCGCTGATCGCCTTCGGGGTCGACAAGTCGGTCGAGATGCTGCTGGTCAGCATGATCGGCGGTGCCGGCACGGTCTACGGCCCGATGGTCGGTGCCTTGCTGCTGGCGCTGGTCAGCGACGGGACCCGGGCGCTGACGCAGATCCAGGGCTTGTCGCTGGTGCTGTACGGCGCCTTGCTGGTGATCATCATCGCCTACCTGCCCAATGGCCTGATCGACCTGTTTGCGCGTATCAAGGCGCGGTTTTCCAAGGGACGCAACTGATGCTCAAGGTACGTGGACTGACCAAGATCTTCGGCGGCCTGCGCGCCGTCGACGATGCCTCGCTGGACGTCGCGCAGGGCAGCATCGTGGCGCTGATCGGCCCCAACGGCGCCGGCAAGACGACCCTGTTCTCGTGCATCTCCGGCTTCCAGCCGGTCAACGCCGGACGGGTGGAACTGCTGGGCCAGGACATCACCGGCATGCCGGTGCACAGGATTGCCCGCATGGGCATGGTGCGCACCTTCCAGATCACGCAGCCGTTTGCCAAGCTGTCGGTGCACGAGAACATTGCCGTCGGTGCCTACCAGCGCTACAGCAACCGGGCACAGGCCTGGGAGCAGGCGCGGGCGGTGGCCGAGCAGGTGGGCATGGGCCATCAGCTCGAACAGCCAGCGTCGTCGCTGACCGTGGCCGGCCGCAAGCGGCTGGAGCTGGCGCGCACGCTGGCCACCGAGCCGCGCCTGCTGCTGCTCGACGAGGTCATGGCCGGGCTCAACCCGTCCGAGATCCTGGAGATCATCGCCATCATCCAGAAGATTCGTGCCAGTGGCGTGACCGTGCTGCTGATCGAGCACGTGATGCATGCGGTGATGAGCCTGTCCGAACACATCTACGTGTTGTCCTATGGCAAGATCATCGCCGAGGGCGCGCCACAGGAGATCGTCAACAACACCGCCGTCATCGAGGCCTATCTGGGCCGCGGCGCAGCCAAGGCGCTGGCACCGGAGCAGGAGGCCAGCCATGCTTGAGATCCGTGCATTGCATGCGGGTTATGGCAGCGTCGAGATCCTGCGCGGCATCGACCTGGACGTGGGGAAGGGCGAGATCGTCGCGGTGCTGGGCAGCAACGGTGTCGGCAAGTCGACGCTGAACAACAATATCTCCGCGCTGTACAAGCCCTTCTCCGGAACGATCCGGTTCAAGGGCCAGGATCTGGTCGGCCTGAGTTCGACCGAGATCGTCAAGCGCGGTGTGATCCATGTGCCCGAGGGGCGCCGGGTGTTTCCGAACCTCAACGTGCGCGAGAACCTGGAGCTGGGTTCGCTGGTCCGCGGCAAGCAGAACCGGGCCCGCAACATGGAGCGGGTGGTGGGTATCTTCCCGCGCCTGAAGGAGCGTTTTGCGCAGGCGGCCGGCACCTTGTCTGGCGGCGAGCAGCAGATGCTGGCGATCGGCCGGGGCCTGATGTCCGAGCCCGAGCTGCTGATCATGGACGAGCCGTCGCTGGGACTGTCGCCCCTGCTGGTCGAGGAGATGTTCGCACTGATCCAGACGATCAACCGCGAGGGCCTGGCGATCCTGCTGATGGAGCAGAACGCCGTGCAGACGCTGGCCATCTCGCATCGCGGCTACATCATCGAGAACGGAATGGTGGCAATGCAGGGGCCTGCAGCCGAGCTGGCGCGCGATCCCGAGCTGCGGAAGAACTACCTGGGCCTGTGACGATGGCAACCGGCATTCCCCTGGAGATGGCGGGTCGCCATGTGCTGGTCACGGGGGCCGGGTCCGGGATCGGGCTGGCGACGGCGCAGGTGTTGCTGGCGCGGGGTGCCAGGGTCGCCGGGGTGGTGCAAAGCGCAGCCCAGGCCGAGCATCTGCAGGCCGTGGTGCCTCAGGTCGCCGTGCTGGAGCAGGACCTGCGCGACGACGCCGCCTGCGCCGCGCTGCCGGCGCGTGCCGCCCGGGCCATGGGCGGTCTGGACGGCCTGGCCTGCTGTGCCGGCATCTTCTACAAGAAGGGGTCCGATGACACCACCTTGCAGGAGTGGCGCCAGACGCTGGAGCTCAACCTGAACGCCACTTTTGTACTGACGCGCGCAGCGATTGCATGGATGCGCCAATCGCCCGCGTCCGCCGGCAGCGTCGTCGTCGTCACGAGCCAGATCGGTCTGGTAGGGCATGCCCGCGGCGCGGCGTACGCGGCATCGAAGGCCGGCCTCAATGGCATGGTCAAGTCGCTGGCGCTGGAGTGGGCGCAGGCCGGCATCCGTGTCAATGCGGTTGGCCCGGGACCGGTGCAGACCGACATGGTGGCGGCGGTGATGGCCGATCCGGCTGCGCTGGCGGCAATGGAGCAGAGCATTCCGATGGGCCGACTGGGGCAGCCGCACGAAATCGGCGAACTGGTGAGCTTTCTTTTGTCCACGCGCGCCGCATTCATCACCGGACAGGTGGTCTGTGCCGATGGCGGGTTCACGGCGCGATGACGACCCCGACCAGCCCCGGCCCTGGCGGCGTACGGCTCGCGGATCTGGCGCAGGTGATCCGCAGCAAGAATGCCGGACCGACCCAGCTGACCATCGACATCTTTCTGAACGATGCGCAGGCCTACGCGCAGGCAAGCCAGAGCCCGGCGATGTCGTGCGCTGCGGTAGCGCGGCGTTACGGCATGGATCCGGCGCAGGTACAGCGCCATCTGATCCCCGGCATTCATGCGATCAAGTTCGTGCTGCCACGCCAGGTCGTGGCCGGCAGCCCGGGCGATGGCGATGTCTATGGCGCGCAGCAGCACGTGCCGATGCTGGAGGTCCGCCTGTGAACGCCGTCGCGCGGCTGCGGCAGTCGCACCGTCCGGCGGATGGACCGCTGCGCGTGCTGGCGGCCTCGGGCCAGCTGGGCTACGGCATTCCCGAGCCGGCGCTGCGCCGTGGCATGGCGCGCGCGCCACACTTCGTCGGTTGCGACATGGGGTCGATCGACCCCGGGCCGTACTACCTGGGCGCCGGTGAAATGGCCGCGCCCGCCGAGATGGTCTACCGCGACCTGGACCTGGTGCTGTGCGCGGCCCTGGATGCCGGCGTCCCGCTGGTCATCGGCAGTGCCGGTACTGCCGGCGCGCGGCCACACCTGGAGGCCGTCGTGGCCGTGCTGCGGCGCATTGCCGATGCGCGCAGCCTGCGCTTTCGGCTGGTGACGGTGAGCAGCGACATTGCCGCGGAACGGGTGGTCGGCGCCATCGACGCCGGCCAGCTGGTGCCGATCGGCGCCATCGACATGCCCAGTGCCCAGCAGGTGCACGGCTGCAGCCATATCGTCGGCCAGTGCGGCACCGACACGCTGATGCAGGCGCTGGCGCTGGGGGCCGATGTCGTGCTCGCCGGGCGCGCCTGCGACACCGCGATCTTTGCCGCCTTGCCGGTGATGCTGGGCTATCCGATGGGCCTGGCGCTGCACATGGCCAAGATCATCGAATGCACCTCGCTGTGCTGCCAGCCGGGTGGTCGCGATGCGATGCTGGCCGAACTCACGATGGAGGCGTTCACGCTCGAGAGCATGAATCCCGACGCCCATGCGACGCCGGCATCGGTGGCTGCGCATGCGCTTTACGAGCAGGCCGATCCCCTGTCGGTCGAAGAGCCTGAAGGGGTGCTGTTGCTGGATGAGGCGCAGTACGAGGCGCTCGATGCCCATCGCACGCGGGTCCGGGGCGCGCGCTTCGTGGCGCGCGACAAACCCAGCGTGAAGGTCGAAGGCGCCAGTCTGGTCGGCCAGCGGGTGGTGCTTCTGGCCGGCGTCGCGGATCCCGGCTTTCTCGACCGGTTGCCGCAGGCGCTGGGCCTTGTGGAGCAACGCGTGCGTGCACTGGTGCCGGGCGACTGGGCGGTATATCCGCATATCTACGGGCAGGGCGCCGTTCGGCCGCTGGCGGAGGGTACACTGCGCGCCGGTGAAGCGGGTCTGGTACTCGAGTTCATCGCGCCGCAGGTCGCGCTGGCCCGGACCGCGGCGGGCGTGTTCAAGCAGAATCTGCTGCACTACGGATATCCGGGCCGGAAGTCGACTGCTGGCAACCTCGCGTTTGCGTTCACGCCCAGCGAAGTCGATGCCCATGCGGCGTACCGGTTCGTGCTCTACCACGTGATGCAGGATGTGTCGACCATCGACCTTTTTGCCTTGAATGCCATCGATGTCGACGGGCAGCACGTCCACTGAAAGCCATCCATGCCATCGACCTTGCCCCTTCCCAAGTACCACCAGATCTATCTGGTCTTGCGCGAACAACTGCATGAAGGCCACTTCGCGCAGGGGCTGCCGCCGGAGATGGCGCTGAGCAAGGAGTTCGGTGCCGGACGTGTCACCGTGCGCAGGGCCCTGGAGCAGCTCGCGGCCGAGGGGCTGATCGTGCGCCAGGCAGGCCGCGGCACCCACCCGGCGCCGAGCAAGGCCACTGCAAAAGCGGCCGACGCGGGTCGCGGCCGCGCCGTCAAGGCCAAGGGCATGACCGGCTTGCTGGAGAACATCGTCAGCATGAGTCTGCGCACCTCGGTCAAGGTGCTGGAGTTGCGCGTGGTCAGCGCGTCCGACGCCGTGGCCGACGCGCTGCAGATCGCGCCGGGCAGCAAGGTGCAGAAGGCGGTGCGCCGGCGCAGCTCCAAGCTCGGCCCGGTATCGCACATCACGACCTACGTGCCGGAGGAACTGACGCGCGGGTTCGGCCGCAAGGACCTGTTGCGCATGCCGATCCTGCGCCTGATCGAGGAGTCCGGTGTCGAGATGGGGCGCGCCCACCAGACCGTGTCGGCACGCCAGGCGGACGCCGCCGTCGCGGCGGAGCTGGGTGTGGCTGTGGGCACGGCGCTGCTGGCCGTGCGCCGACTGGTGTTCGACAGCCAGGACCGACCGGTGCAGTGGCTGCACGGGCTGTACCGACCGGACCGTTACGAATACCAGATGGACATATCGCAGGTGGGCAGCATCGACGCCCGCATTTCCGTCAAGGAGAACCTCTCGGAATGAGGCATTTGCAGGCCCGTCGCAGGGCCCGGGACACATGAGCAGGGACACCATGAGCAGCACACAGCCGGAACCGGCGCGCACACTGGCGCAGAAACTGATTGCGAAGGCCGCAGGCAAGCACCATGTGGCCGTGGGCGAGATCGTCAATTGCCGGGTCGACCTGGCGATGTTCCACGACTCGTCCGGGCCGCGCCGGCTCAAGCCCATGCTCGAAGAGCTGGGCGCCACGATCTGGGACAAGTCACGTGTGGTGCTGGTGATGGACCACTATGTACCCGAGCAGGACGACGAATCCCGCAAGATCGTGCGTATCGCGCGCGACTGGGCGCGCGAGCAGGACCTGCCCCACGTCTACGACAGCATCGGCATCTGCCATGTGGTGCTGCCGCAGAAGGGGCACATCCGCCCCGGCATGTTCTGTGTCGGTGGCGACTCGCATTCGCCCACCGGTGGTGCCTTCGGTGCCTATATGTTCGGCATCGGCTCCACCGAGATGCTCGGTGTCGTCGTGACCGGCGAACTGTGGGTCCGGGTGCCGCAGACACTGCGCATGCAGTGGCACAACCGCCTGCCGACGGGGCTGACGGCCAAGGACATGATGCTGCACATGATCGGGCGTTTCGGCATGAACGGCGGCCAGTACCAGGCGGTCGAGTTCTGCGGCAGCGCCGTGCAGGCCTTGTCGATGCCCGAGCGCATGACCTTGTCCAACATGAGTGCCGAGATGGGCGCGCAGGCGGGCCTGATCGCACCCGACGCCACGACGCGCGACTGGCTGGCACAGGCAGGCGTCATCATGGACGAGACCGGTGACTGGTACACCGATGACGCAGCCGACGCGCAGACCTTCACATTCGATGCAGCCACGCTGGTGCCCCAGGTCGCGGCGCCACACAGCCCGGCCAATGCCGGTGCGGTGACGGAGTTTTCCAAGGTGCCGGTACAGGTGGCCTATATCGGCGCCTGCACGGGTGCCAAGCTCGACGATCTGCGCGCGGCGGCATCGGTGCTGCGGGGCCAGCATGTGGCCGCCGGTGTACAGCTGATGGTGGCGCCGGCCAGCCTGCATGACCAGGATCTGGCCGAGCGTGAAGGGGTGATGCAGGTGCTGCGCGACGCCGGCGCCCAGGTGCTGGCCACAGCCTGCGGCGCCTGCTCGGGCTACGGTGGCAGCATTCCCGATGGCGCCCATGTGATCGCCACGACCGCACGCAACTTCAAGGGCCGCATGGGCTCGGCCACGGCCCAGGTCTTCCTGGCGTCGCCCTATACGGTGGCCGCTTCCGCGCTGCGCGGCAGCATCAGCGACCCGCGCGAGGTGATGGCATGACGGCGACCCTGAACAACGCGGTGTCGGCCCCGCGCGCCACCGGCGCAAGCGTGCACCGGGTCTGGAAGCTCGGCGACGACATCGATACCGACGTGCTGGCGCCGGGCGCCTACATGAAGCTGGGCATCGACGGCATCGCGCCGCATTGCCTGGAGTCGGTGCGGCCGGAGTTTGCGACTGCCGTGCGACCGGGTGACGTCGTGGTGGCGGGCGTGAACTTCGGCATCGGCTCTTCGCGTGAACAGGCTGCGGGTGCGCTGGTGCATCTGGGCGTGCGTGCCGTGATCGCGCCTTCGTTCAGTGGCCTGTACTTTCGCAATGCCTTCAATCTCGGGCTGCTGCTGCTCACCTGTCCGCGCGCCGGCGAAGTGCGCGATGGCGCGTCGGTGGTGCTCGATCTGCAGGCCTTGACGGTCACGACCGACGCAGGCGTGGTGCTGCCCTGCGAGCCGATTCCGGATTTCCTGCTGGCCATGGTGGCCGCCGGCGGCCTGCTGAACCAGTTGCGCCTGCGCATGGGCGCCCAGGGAGGGAAGACATGACGGGCACTGAATTGCAGATCGTGCGCACGCCATCGCTGGCCGATGCGCCCCATGTTCCGGTGCTCATTGTCGGCGCCGGCGCCTGCGGGCTGACGGCGGCGATCGGCCTGCGCGAGCGCGGCATCGACTGCGTGCTGCTCGAGCGCGACGCATTGCCGCAAGGATCCACGGCACTTTCCTCGGGCTTCATTCCGGCGGCCGGAACCCGGCTGCAAAAGTCGCTGGGCATTGAAGATTCCCGCGAAAGCTTTGCACAGGATGTGCAGGCCAAGGCCCATGGCGATGCAGCGCAGCACCTGGTCGAGGCCTACACCCGCGCGGTCGCGCAGGCGATCGATGCGCTGGAGCAGCGCCACGGCATCGTGTTCGAAGTGCTCGACGGCTTCCTCTACCCGGGCCACCGCGCGCGGCGCATGCATGCCGTGCCCGAACACACCGGCGCCGCGCTGATGGCCTGCCTGCAGCGGGCCGTAACAGCCGCCGGGGCCGACATCCTGACCGACGCGCTGGTGCGGGTGCTCTATGTCGATGCGGACGACCGCGTGCTGGGCCTGGGCTGCACGCGGCCCGACGGCACACGGGAGACGCTGGCCTGCGATGTGCTTTTGCTCGCCTGCAATGGCTATGGTGGCAACGCAGCCATGGTGTCCGAGCTGCTGCCCGAGATGGGCGAGGCGATCTTTGCCGGCCATGTCGGCAATGACGGGAGTGCCATTGCGTGGGGGCGCCAGATCGGTGCCGGGCTGGCCGATCTGGGGGGCTACCAGGGCCATGGCTCCTGGGTGGTGCCGCAGGGTGCGCTCATGAGCTGGGCCGTCATGATGCAGGGGGGTGTGCAAATCAATACCGAGGGTCGGCGGTTCCACGACGAAACCCTGGGCTACTCGGAAGCGGCGGTGCATGTGCTGGCCCAGCCCGGCGGGATGGCCTTCAATGTGTTCGACGCACCGCTGCTCGCGCTGGCGCGGACCTTCCCCGACTATTGCGATGCCGAAAAGGCCGGTGCCCTGCGCACGGCTGCTTCGGTCGAAGACCTGGCGCAGCTGATCGGCTGCGATCCCGCTGCGCTGCGCGAGACGCTGGCCGCGGTGGGGCCGCAGCAGGGCGAGGATGGTTTCGGACGCCGCTTTCAGCGCCCATTGCAGCCGCCGTACTACGCGGTCAGGGTCACCGGCGCCTTGTTCCATACCCAGGGCGGCCTGGATATCGATGCGTCCTGCCGGGTACTGCATGCCGATGGCACGCCGTTCGGCAATCTGCTGGCAGCCGGCGGTGCCGCCCGCGGCGTGTCGGGCAACGCCGTCTGGGGCTACCTGTCGGGCAACGGCCTGCTCAGCGCGGTCGGCGGTGGGTGGGTGGCGGCCGCGACGGCGGCCGACCTGCTGAAGCACTGAATTCCTGGCATCCAGATCACGAGGTACTCCATGTCCACTTCCTTCAAGACACGCCTGCAACAGCCCCGGGTGCTGCTGGCGCCCGGCATCTACGACGCACTGACCGCGTTGATCGCCGAACAGAGCGGTTTCGAGGCCTTGTACCTGTCGGGCGCGTCGATTGCCTACACCCGGCTTGGCCGCTCCGACGTCGGATTGACCACGGCCACCGAGGTGGCCGACACGCTGGCACGGATCACCGAACGGGTGGCGGTGCCGGTCATCGTCGATGCCGACACCGGCTTCGGCAACGCGCTCAATACCATGCGTACCGTGCGCCTGTTCGAGCGTGCGGGCGCCGCCATGCTGCAGCTCGAGGACCAGACCTTTCCGAAGCGCTGTGGCCACCTCGACGGCAAGACGGTGGTGCCGGTGGCCGAGATGTGCGGCAAGCTCAAGGCCGCGCTGGATGCGCGCACCTCGGACCAGACGCTGATCCTGGCGCGTACCGACGCGCTGGCCGTGGAAGGCTGGGAGGCGACAATGGCACGTGCAGAGGCCTATCTCGCCTGCGGTGTCGATGCGCTGTTCATCGAGGCCCTGCGCTCGCCGGAGCAGATGGACAAGGCCTGCGCGCAGTTCGCCGGCCGCATCCCGCTGCTGGCCAACATGGTCGAAGGCGGGCTGACGCCGGTGCAGGGGGCTGACGCACTGGGCGAGCGCGGGTTCCGGATCGTGATCTATCCGGGTGGCACGGCCCGTGCGGCGGCGTTTGCGCTGCAGACCTACTATGGCAGCCTGCATCGGCACCAGAGCACCTTGCCCATGCGCGAACAGATGCTCGATTTCGATCAGCTCAATGCCGTGATCGGGACGCCGGAGCTGCTGGCATTGGGTCAGCGCTACGAATAGCCGGGCTGTGCGCCGCAGACGGCGCAATAGCCCGGGGCGGTGCAAGGCATGGCCGTCTGCCAGGGCGCTTGCCTGCACGGGAGCCCGGGTCGCGGCAGAATGGGGGGTCTTTGCTATTCGCCGCGGCCGCGCAGCCACCACCATGACCGACATCCAGACCTGGCTCGAATCCCAAGGTCTTGCCAGATACGCTGCTGAATTCATTGCCCAGGACATCACCGTCGATCTGCTGGCAGACCTGAGCGATGCCGATCTGCGCGAACTGGGCGTGGCGTCGCTCGGGGACCGCAAGCGCATTCTCAAGGCGGCAACCGAGGTTCCTGCGGGTGCGGTTGCTATCGCACCCGCGCCAGCGGGTGTCATCGCGGCGAGCACTGCGCCGCCGCTGCGCAGCCTGACCGTCCCGGAAGAGGGGGAGCGCCGCCATGCCACGGTGATGTTCTCGGATCTGACGGGTTATACGGCACTGAACGAGGCTTTCGACCCGGAAGAGGTCGAGGAGATCATGTCGCGGATCAAGCGCGAGGCGATCGCAGTCATCGAACGCCATGGCGGACGGGTCAACCAGTTCGTCGGCGACGAGGTGATGGCGATGTTCGGCGTACCGGTGGCGCGGCGGGACGACGCCCGCCGCGCGATCCGCGCCGCACTCGAACTGCACCGTACGGTCGACGGCATTGCCGCCGGCGTCTCCGAGCGACTGGGCCGGGTGCTGTCGATGCACACCGGACTGCATACCGGGCTGGTGATTGCGCGGCGCAGTGATTCGCGCTCCGGCGACTACACGCTGACCGGCGACACCGTCAATACCGCGGCGCGGCTGCGCGGCCTGGCGCAACCGGGCGAGGTCGTGGTCAGTCCGCAGACCTGGCAACAGGTGTCCGACCACTTCGAAGGGGAGGCGGGCCAGGCGATCGAGGTCAAGGGCAAGGAGCGCCCGCTGGTGCCCTACCGCATCGTCGGCGAACGGGCCATGCCCAAGGGCGGCATGCGTCCGCTGGTCGGCCGGGCCGAGGAGGTGCAGCAGTTCGAGACACTGGTGCATGCCTGCCTGTCACGACACCGGGGGCGCATTGTCTTCGTGCGGGGTGACCCGGGCCTGGGCAAGTCACGGCTGGTGGCGGAGTTTCTCGATCTGGCCCGTGAACGCGGCCTGGTCTGCCATGCGACGATGATTCTCGACTTCGGCGCCCGCACCGGGCACGACGCGATCCGCAAGCTGATGCAAAGCCTGATGGGCCTGGCACCGGATGCCGACGAGGCCAGCCGGCGCGACGCGATCGTGCGCTCGGCGCTGCGGGGGGCGGACGGTGCCGATCTCACGCCCTTCATGTTCGATCTGCTCGACGTGACGCCGCCGGCGCCGGTGCGTGCCTTGCTGTCGGCGGTCGAGGATGAAACCCGGCGAGCCCAGGCGGTCGAGGCGCTCGGGCAGCTGGTGCGGCAACAGGCTGCACTGGCACCGACGCTGCTGCTGATCGAGGACATCCACTGGGCCGATCCGCTGGCACTGCGCCAGCTCGGACCCTGGCTGGCATTGACGGCCAGCATGCCGCTGCTGGTCATGTTCACAACCCGCTTTTCCGGTGACCCCAGTGTGGGCGAGTGGCGCAGCGTGCTGCACAGCCTGCCGGTGTCGAGCATGGACCTGGGGCCGCTGGAGACCGCAGACGCGATGCGCCTGGCTGCGGGCGCTGCCGCCATTTCCGAAAGCCTGCTGCGCAGTTGCGTCGAACGCGCCGAGGGCAATCCGCTGTTTCTGGAGCAATTGCTGCTCAATGCCGGCGATGAGGGCGCCACCAGCCTGCCGGGTTCGATCCAGGCCTTGATCCAGGCCCGGATGGACCGCCTTGCCCCGCCCGACAAGAATGCCCTGCAGGCCGCGGCCGTGCTGGGCCAGAGTGCCTCGCTGGCAGCGATCCGGCATCTGGTGGGCGACCCGGCCTACGATGCGGCGCGGCTGATCGATCAGTTCCTGCTGCGTCCGGAAGGCGACGATCTGGTGTTCTGCCATGCACTGATCCGCGATGGTGCCTATGCGTCATTGCTGCACGCACGGCGGCGCCAGCTGCACCAGGAGGCCGCTGCCTGGATCCTGCCGCAGGACGCGGCACTGGCGGCCGAGCACTACGAACGCGCCGAGGATTCGCGCGCGGCCGAGGCCTATCTGCAGGCTGTTGCGCAAGCGGCGGCGCAATACCATTTTGCCGAGGCACTGGAACTGGTGCAGCGCGCGCTGCGCCTGCCGGACACCGGGGATAGGGATTTTGCCCTCAAGCTCAAGCGCAGCCGTCTGCTGCTGGCACTGGGCCATGCGGTGCGTGCCATCGAAGCGGGCGAGCAGGCGCTCGAGGTGGCCCCCACGGGGGGCGAACGGGCACTGGCGCTGATCGCGATGGCCTCGGGCATGCGCTACGTCGATCGCTTTGTCGATGGCCTGGAGTTGCTGGCCGAGGCCGAGCCGCTGGCGCAGGAGGCGGGGCTGACGCTCGAACTCTCGGGTCTTTATGAGCTGCGCGGCAATCTGCTGTTCACGCTGGGCCGGGCCCGGGAGTGCCAGCAGTCCCATGAGATGGCGCTGGACCTGGCCCGCCAGGCCGGCTCGGCAGAGGCCGAATGTGCGGCTTTGGGCGGGGTGGGCGATGCCCATTACGCGCAGGGCCGCGTGCTCAGCGGCAGCGAGTTGATCCTGCGATGTGTCGAGATGGCACGCGAGAAGGGCTTTCTGAAGGTCGAGATCGCCTATCTGCCGATGGTTTCCTGGTCCAGCTACTACATGCTCGACGTCTCCAAGGCGCTCGAAGTGGCCCGGCGAGCGGTCGAGCAGTCAAGCCGGATGAAGAACCCGCGCTCGGAAATGATGGCGCGCTCACAACTGGTGATGATCGATGGCTGCATCTGCGGCAATTTCCGCGAGAACCTGCCCCATATCGACCGGGCGCTGGAACTGGCCACGACCATGGGAAGTTCGAGGTTCATCGGAGTTTCATGGTTTTTTCGGTCCATGTTGTTTCTTCGCAATGGCGACGCGACTGCGGCGCGAGAGAATCTGGACACCGCCTTCGAAGTGGTCCAGTCCAGTGAGCAGGGCATGGCCTTCATCGGTGCGCAGCTACACGGTGCCCAGGCGATGCTGGCGCAAGACCCGGCGGCACGCGCGCGGGCCCTGGCGGCGGGGGATGAATTGCTCAAGCGCAGCCTGCTCAGCCACAACTATTTCACGTTCTACGACTTTGCGATCCAGGCCTCTTTGGCCGCCAAAGAGTGGGACACCGCCGTGCGGTATTGCACCGCCCTGGAGTCACACACGGCTTCCGAGCGTTTTCCGTGGGCGGAGTTCATCGTGGCCCGCGGCCGTGCATTGACGCGCCATGGGCAGGGCGACCGGGACGCCGCGCTGATGGCGCAGCTGCAGGAGTTGCTGGCGCTGGCCAGGGAGCGGCGGCTGAACTTTTATGCCGTCGCGCTGGGCGACGCACTGGCATCGACCTCACCCGCGCAGAACTGACCGCCGCGACAGCGGGCGGGCGCGGTGCCGCACCCGCCACGCAGGGCCGTCCTCAGTGGGCTTCGGAGGCGTGGGCGGCGGCCAGCCGTTTGCGCCGTGCCCGTACCCAGTGGTTCAGTGATTCGATGGCGACCGAGAAGCCCAGCGCGAAGTAGACGTAACCCTTGGGCACATGCAGTCCGAAGCCATCGGCGATCAGCAGAACCCCGATCAGCAGCAGGAAGGACAGAGCCAGCATCTTGACGGTCGGATGGGCCGAGACGAAGTTGGCCAGCGGCGTCGATGCAATGACCATGATGATCATGGCGATCACCACCGCCGCCACCATGACCCACAAGGTATCGGCCATACCGACGGCCGTGATGACGGAGTCGAGCGAGAAGATGATGTCGATCACGGCGATCTGCAGCACCACGCCGCGGAACGTGACGCCGGCGACGCCTTGTGCCGGAGGGGCACCGTCGTCGTCGCCCTCGATCATCTCGCCGATCTCGGCGGTCGCCTTGTACAGCAGGAACAGGCCACCGCCGATCAGGATGATGTCGCGCCAGGAGAACCCGTGGCCGCCGAGTGTGATCACCGGCGCCGTGAGTCCGACGATCCAGGCCAGCGTGGCCAGCAGCATCAGCCGGGTCATCAATGCGAGCGACAGGCCCACCTTGCGTCCCATCGCGCGCTGGTGCTCGGGGAGCCGGCCGGTCAGGATCGCAATGAAGACCAGATTGTCGATGCCCAGCACGATTTCCAGTGCTGTCAGCGTCAGCAGCGACAACCAGATCTGCGGATCGTTGATCCAGGCGAAGGTGAAGAATTCCATGCGGTGGCCGTTTTGGGCAAAGGGCGGATTCTCCCATGCAAGGAATTGTTTCCGTCATGCCGAAGACGCAATTTCCACGCGCGGCGAGGGCTTGTCGCTTGCATTCGGGCCGGATTGCGGGGTGGAAATCGCGATCTGCGCCATGCCGGTCAAGCCATCCGGGGTCGCGCAAATGATGCTGATTGGGTGCCGTGAGCGGCTTTTTGCGCCAGGGCCGACACATGTTTTACAGTTCCGCTGCGCCCGGTGTGCATTCGTCGATTAGGCTCACTCCATGCGAATGAATGTGAGGGAGATCATGAGCGAAAAAGCAAGAAAAGTGTCCAACGTGCTGCTGGATTTCGTCTTCGGTGAACCGATCCCGCAGCCCGAGGTGGTGACGCAGGATACCGAGCAGGCGTGGCAGGCGTGGCTCGATGCGATGACGGCCCAGGAGAACGAGAAGGAAGACAAGAACGGATTTGCGCGCACCGTGCCGATGCTGATGCAGTGAGGGCCGTGCCGCGCCTGCGGGCGGGTCTTCAGTGGTCGGCGGACGCGCTCCAGCGCGTGCCCCAGGCATCTTCCAGCTTGCGCCGATCCTGCTTGGTGGGGCGTCCATGGACCAGGCTCAGCGCGGGCTCGGTCCCCATGCGCCGCTGTTCAGCTGCCTGCTGTCGCAGTTGCACGCTCTCGGCGGTTTCTTCGTAGAGCAGCTGGGCCACCGGTGCCGGGCCGCGCTTGTCGCTGACGCCGCACACCACGACGGTCCGCACCAGGGCGTCGCGCCGCATCGCAACGGTGTCGCCACTGCGGACCTCACGCGCCGGCTTGACCTCGACCCCGTTGACCTGCACCCGCCCTTTGGCGATGTCCTCGCTGGCCAGGCTGCGTGTCTTGTAGAACCGGGCGGCCCACAACCATTTGTCGATCCGAACTTTGTCCATCGCGGTCGATTGTGACTCAAACCGCATCCGCCAGTGGAAGCCGCACCGTGGCATCCAGGCCTTCCGTGTGGCCATGCGCTACCCGGTTGTCGAGCGTGATCTGGCCGCCGAGCGCCAGCGCAATCTCGCGGCAGATCATCAGGCCCAGGCCCGTACCGCTGCCGTGTCCGGCTGAAAACGGCTGAAACAGGCGCGACCGCAGTTCTGCGCTGATGCCGCTGCCTTCGTCGGACACGGTCAATGCGACGAATTGGCGATCGGCCGCCATGCGCACCGCCAGTACGCTGCCATCGGGGGCATGCTTGATGGCGTTGTGCAGCAGGTTGCGCACCAGTTCGCGCAACATCCATTCATGGGCCCGGACCGGTGCCGCAACCGTATCGATGCCGAAGTCCAGGTTCCGGTCCGCCATCAGCGGCGCCAGGTCGAGTGCGATGGCGCGCACGATGGGTGCGAGGTCCAGCACCTCGGTGTCGGTCTGCTGGCGCAGTTGCTCGACCTTGGCCAGCGCCAGCATCTGGTTGGCCAGTACCGTGGCCCGGTCGACCGTGCTGTTGATCTCTTGCAGCGCCTCGGCCGGTGGCACGTCAGCGCGCAGCGCCGACTGGACCTGGACCTTGAGTACGGCCAGTGGCGTGCGCAACTGGTGCGAAGCGTCGCGCACGAAGCGCTTCTGGTTCTCCAGCAGACCCTGCAGGCGCGCCATGACCTGGTTGGTCGCCTCCACCAGCGGCCGCAGTTCGCGGGGCAGCCCGGGTGCGGCGATGGCCGTCAGGTCGTCCTCGGCGCGCAGGCGCAGTCCGGCGCTGAGTTCGCGCACCGGCCGTGTCGCGCGTTGCACGACCAGTACCACCACGAGTGCGATCACCGCCGCCAGCAGGCTCTGGCGCAGCAAGGTGTCGAGCAGGATCTGACGCGCCAGCGTGCGGCGCAGTTCCAGGGTTTCTGCGACCTGTATGGTTGCGACACCCAGGCCACGGCGGCTGGACACCGGTTGCAGCAGCACGGCGACGCGCACGTCGTCGCCGCGCACCGTGTCGTCATAGAAATCGACCAGCGCGGCATACGGCCCGGTGTCGGGCAGGCGGCCCTGCCACAGCGGCAGGTCGGCTGTCCCGTCGATCAGTTCGCCCTGCGTATTGGAGATGCGGTAGACCATGCGGCTGCGGTTGTCGGCCTCGAAGGCCTCGAGTGCGGAGTACGGTACGTTGGTCCGAAAGCGCGCCTGCGGGCCTTCGCCCTCGACCTCGAGCAACTCGCCGATGGACTTGGCCGATGCGAGAAGCGTGCGGTCGTAGGCGGTGTTGACGGCCGTCAGGGCCTGCCGGTAAAGGATGACGGTGTTGACCAGCATGAACAGACCGGTCGGCAGCAGAATGCCCAGCAGCAGGTAGCGGCGCAGCGACAGGGCGGTCGGGTTCGTCCGCATGTCAGATACGGTGGGCCCGCGCGAGGGCGCGGGCCACACGACGGCACGTGTGCGCCGGATCAGGCATCGGCCTTGAGCAGGTAACCCAGGCCGCGCAGCGTGACCAGCGTGGTACCGGTGCCTGCCAGCTTCTTGCGCAGCCGGTAGGCGACGACCTCGATCGCCTCGTACTGCACGTCTGGCTCGCCGGGAAAA
This sequence comes from Rhodoferax sp., assembly GCA_024235935.1. Taxonomy (GTDB): domain Bacteria; phylum Pseudomonadota; class Gammaproteobacteria; order Burkholderiales; family Burkholderiaceae_C; genus CAISIP01. Next base: position 125,728 of record JACKLL010000005.1, read on the forward strand.
ACCACTTCGAACAGCTGTTCCTTGGACACGGCCCGTCCGGACCGCTCCATCAGGGTTCGCAACATGCGCAGTTCGCGCGGGCTCAGGTCGAGCACCTTGAAGCCCTGGTGAATGGCGCCGCTGGCGCTGTCGAGCCGAAGCTGTCCGCAGGCCGGCGCATCGGCCACCGAGTCGCCCGCTGCGGCGCCGCTGCGCCGGTGCAGCGCACGTACCCGTGCCTCGAGTTCGTCCAGGTCGAAGGGCTTTGCCAGGTAGTCGTCGGCCCCGGTGTTGAGACCGATGACCCGGTCGCCGACCGTACCGCGCGCAGTCAGGATCAGCACCGGCGTTGCAAGGCCGTTCTGCCGTGCCTGCGCCAGGACCTCGAGACCATCGACGCCGGGCAGGCTCAGATCCAGCAGCACGAGGTCGGGCATGTGCTGGCGCCAGGCGGCGAGCGCCTGGCGTCCGTCGTTGCACAGCAGCACCCGCATGCCGCGGCGCTCCAGCGTGCGCTGCAAGCTGGTCTGCAGTGCGGCATCGTCTTCAATCAGGAGCAGGCGCATGGAGGCGGCAAAGGTGCTTGGTGTTTACCCTAGGGAAATCCGACAGCCGAATGACAGGCGTCCGGCGCATCATAGAGCGGTTCACCAACAACCGGAGACATGCCATGCGTCGCGATACCTTTCTGAAATCCATGTTGGCGGCTGCCGCGGCCGGCAGCCTGCCGCTGTCGGCCTTTGCCGGCGCCAATCTGAAGATGATGATTCCCGCCAACCCGGGCGGCGGCTGGGACGGCACCGGCCGTGCGCTGGGCAAGGCGCTGATCGATAGCAAGGCCGCCGACACGGTGCAGTACGACAACAAGGGCGGTGCCGCCGGCGTGATCGGCCTGGCCCAGTTTGCCAACGCCAGCAAGGGTGACGAGAATGCGCTGATGGTCATGGGCGCCGTCATGCTCGGCGGCATCATCACCACCAAGCCGCCCGTCGGTCTGGACAAGGTCACGCCGATCGCACGCCTGACCAGCGAATACAACGTGTTCGTGGTGCCCGCACAGTCGCCGCTCAAGACCATGAAGGACGTGGTCGAGCAGTTCAAGAAGGATCCGGGCAGCGTCAAGTGGGGCGGCGGATCCAAGGGCTCCACCGAGCACATCTCGGCATCGATGCTGGCCGGCAAGGTCGGCGTCGACCCGAAGAAGGTCAACTACATCGCCTTCCGGGGCGGTGGTGAGGCGGTCGCCGCCATCCTGGGCAACAACGTCACGGTCGGCGGCAGCGGGTACAGCGAGTTTGCCGAGTACATCAAGGCCGGCAAGATGCGCGCCATCGGTGTGACGTCCGAGCAGCGCCTTCCCGGTATCAACGTACCGACGATGCGGGAACTGGGCTACGACGTGGTGCTGGGCAACTGGCGCGGCGTCTATGGCGCGCCCGACATCACCGCAGCGCAGCGCGCGGCGCTGACCGAGATGGTCATCAAGGCCACCAAGTCGGAGGCCTGGAAAGAGGCGCTTGAGACCAACAAGTGGACGCCTGCACTGCTGACCGGCAAGGCCTTCGACGATTTCGTCGACGAGTCCTTCGCCAGCCTGCGCGGCACCATGCACCTGGCTGGGATGCTGTGATCCGCAAGGGTGGCGCCCCCGGACCCCAGACCCTGGTCGGGGCCGGCGTGCTGGCCCTGGCCGCCGTCATTCTGATCGGGGCCTGGGATCTGCCTGCCAGTTCCGGTTATTCGGGGGTGGGGCCCAATTTCCTGCCATGGCTGGTGGGGCTGGCCCTGCTGGTCTGCGGCGTCATGGTGTTGTGGGAAGCCCGCACCCTGGGCGGCTACCGCAACATGGAGGAGCCCACGGGCGCCGAGCATGGCTACTGGCCGGGCTTTGCCTGGATGTCGGTCGCCTTGCTGGCCAATGCGGCGCTGATCACGACCATCGGCTTCATCCTGAGCTGCAGCCTGTGTTTCGTGCTGGCGGTGCGGGGCCTGCGCAGCGCGGACCAGCACGGCGGTGTGCCCAGGCAAACGCGCGGATGGCTGGCGCAGACCGTGCGCGATGCTGCCATCGGCTTTGCGATCGCGGCACCGGTGTTCTGGATGTTCACCAAGCTGCTGGCCATCAATCTGCCGGGTCTGACATCGACCGGCTGGATCTGAACTTTCGGCAATCCCGCCCCATGGGGCAATCCAGGCCCCGCGGGCGGCCGGACAGACGGACATAGACATGGACTTGTGGAACCAACTCTGGCTGGGTTTTGCGACCGCGGCGACGCCGATCAACCTGGTGTGGTGCTTCGTCGGTTGTGCGATCGGCACCGCCGTGGGCGTGTTGCCAGGCATAGGCCCAGCGGTTGCGGTGGCGATGCTGCTGCCGATCACGACCCGGGTCGAGGCGACGGCGTCGATGATCTTCTTTGCCGGCATCTACTACGGTGCCATGTATGGCGGCTCCACCACCTCGATCCTGCTGAACACGCCGGGAGAGACCGGCAGCATGATCACGGCGATGGAAGGCAACAAGATGGCCAAGAGCGGGCGCGCGGGCGCAGCGCTTGCGACATCGGCCATAGGCTCCTTCGTGGCCGGCACCATTGCTACCGTGCTGGTGACCATGTTCGCGCCCATGCTGGCGGAATTCGCCGTCCGGCTCGGTCCGCCTGAATATTTCATGTTGATGGTGCTGGCGTTCACCACCGTCAGTGCTGTGCTCGGTCGCAGCACGCTGCGCGGCATGGTGGCGCTGTTTGTCGGCCTGGCGGCCGGCCTGATCGGCATGGACCAGATCTCCGGTCAGGTGCGGTACACCGCCGGCGTGCCGGAACTGCTGGATGGCATCGAGATCGTGCTGGTGGCCGTGGGTCTGTTTGCCGTGGCCGAGGCCTTGTATGCGGTGCTGTACGAAGGCGGTCCGCCAGACCAGCAGAACAAGCTCAGCCGGGTGCACATGACCGCCTCGGACTGGCGCCGTTCCTGGCCGGCCTGGTTGCGCGGCACGGCCATCGGTTTTCCGTTCGGCACCATCCCGGCCGGCGGCAGCGAGATACCGACGTTTCTGAGTTATGCGGCCGAGAAGAAGGCGGCCAAGGGCGAGAACCTGTCCGAGTTTGGCACCAGCGGTGCGATCGAGGGCGTCGCTGGCCCTGAGGCCGCCAACAACGCGGCCATCACCGCCACGCTGATTCCGCTGCTGACGCTGGGCATCCCCACGTCCAACACCGCAGCCATCCTGCTGGGGGCATTCCAGAACTACGGCATCCAGCCCGGGCCGCAGCTGTTCACCAGTTCGGCGGATCTGGTGTGGGCCTTGATCGCGTCGCTGTACATCGGCAACGTGATGCTGCTGATCCTGAACCTGCCGATGGTCGGCCTGTGGGTCAAGCTGCTGAAGATTCCCAAGCCCTACCTGTACGCCGGCATCCTGATCTTCGCCACCGTCGGTGTCTACGGCATGCGCCAGAGCGCGTTCGACCTGGTGCTGCTGTATGCCATCGGCCTGATCGGCGTGGTGATGCGGCGCTACGACTTCCCGACGGCGCCGGTCGTGGTCGGCATGATCCTGGGCCCGCTGGCCGAGGCGCAGATGCGCAACGCGCTGTCGATGGGCGAGGGCAACTGGATGGTGTTTGTCGAGCGCCCGCTGTCGGCCGGCCTGCTGGCCCTGGTGCTGGCGGTCTTGGTCCTGCCGCGGCTGGCACGCTGGATGTCCGCGCGTCGCGCCGCATAGCGCGACGCCGTCAATCGGTGCGTGCCGACCGCCGGCTGCGCGGACGGCGCGTGGCGGGCAGCGCCGCCTCGGTGGCCGCGAGGTCCGGAACCGTGAATCGGCCCTGCAAGGAGGCCAGCTCGGCCCGGTGCAATTGCACCAGCCGGGTGACGAGCGTGTCGCCCTGTGGTGTCAGGTGCACCTCGACCTTGCGCAGGTCGGTGGTGCTGGCCCGGCGCTGTACCAGCCCCAGCGCTTCGCAGCGTGACACCAGTGCAACCACGCCATGGTGCTGGGCCTGCAGCCGTTCGGCCAGTTCCGCGACACTGGCCCAAGCGCGCCCCGGATAGCCCTTGATCTGCAGCAGCAGCTGGTACTGCAGCGGGGTGACGCCTTGCTGGTGTGTCACCTGCTCGCTGAAGCGCAGGTATTTGCGCAACTGGTAGCGAAACTCGGCCAGCGCCTCGAAATCGACCTTGGCGGTGCCCTTGGACAACATGGGGCGGGGTGTGGGTGGCATGGACGAAATATATCATCCCGTGATATAAATCGGGCGTCGACGCGCCATGAAGATCCAAATCCTGTCCGACCTCCATCTGGGCTTTGCCGCCCTGGATATGCCGTTGAACGATGCCGACCTGCTGGTGCTGGCAGGCGATATCGCATCGCCCCGTGAGGCTGTCGCATGGGCCGCCGCGCGCGGCAAGCCTGTTCTCTACGTGCCCGGCAACCACGAGTTCTACGGCAGCGACCTGCAGACGACCCTCGCCGAATTGCGCCGCCTGAGCATCGGTACCTGCGTCGACATCCTGCACGGGACCGAACTGCACGTGGCCGGCGTCCGCTTCCTGGGTACCACGCTGTGGAGCGACTTTCGCCTGTTCGGAACGCCGTCACTGGATGCCGCAGCCATGCGGGAGGCCCGCCAGGCGATGCGCGATTTCCAGCGCATCCGGGTCAGCCCTGGTGCAGGGCGCGTCTTCAGTCCGGCCGATGCGGCGGCACTTTTTCGGCGCGAGTCCGCGTGGCTGGCACACAGCATTGCACGTCCGTTCGATGGCCCCACGGTGGTCATCACCCACCACGCGCCCTCGCGCAGGAGTATCCATCCGCGCTTCGACGGGGCCTTGCTCAATGCCAGCTTCGTGTCCGATGCCGAACATCTGCTGGACGCCGGCCGGGTCGATCTGTGGATCCATGGCCATACGCATGACAGCTTCGACTACCGGATTGGCGAGACGCGGGTGGTGTGCAATCCGCGCGGCTATGTCCGCGCTGGCGTGGCGGAGAACCCGCGTTTCGATATCGACTTCAGGGTCGACATCGCAGCCCATCGGGTTCAAGATGTCCGAATGAACGCAGTACTGGAGAGAGCAGAAGAATGATCGTGACCCGTTTGACCGACATGTTTGGCCTGTCGGTGCCCGTTGTACTGGCCCCCATGGGTGGCGTCTCCGGAGGCCGATTGGCGGCCGCAGTGTCCAATGCCGGCGGGCTGGGCCTCGTCGGCGGCGGCTATGGCGATGCCGACTGGATGGCGCGGGAGATCGCGCTGGTGCGCGAAGGCACGCGCAAGGCCTGGGGGGTGGGCCTGATCACCTGGGCCGTGACCGCCGCAACGGTGGAGCAGGTGCTGGCCAGCGGGCCCTCGGCGGTGATGCTGTCGTTCGGCGATCCGCGCCCGTTCGGCCGTTTGATCAACAGTGCCGGCTGCCGGCTGATCTGTCAGGTGCAGGACATGGACGGAGCGATCCTGGCGCAGGAAGCCGGCGCCGACCTGATCGTTGCGCAGGGCACCGAGGCGGGCGGCCACGGTGGCGCGCGCGCCACCTTGCCGCTGGTGCCGGCGGTCGTCGATCTGGTCGCGCCGACGCCGGTGATCGCAGCGGGCGGCATTGCCGACGGCCGAGGCCTGGCGGCGGCTTTGATGCTGGGTGCCCACGGCGCGCTGATCGGCACGCGTTTCTATGCGTCGAACGAGGCGCTCGGTAGCGCCAGGGCCAAACGGCGGATCACGGGCTCGCTCGGACTGGGCACGACGCGCACACGGGTGTTCGATGTGGTGCGGGGCTACGACTGGCCCGAGGCGTATACCGGAAGAGCGCTGAAGAACCGCTTCACCGGCCGCTGGCACGGGCAGGAGGCGGCGCTGCGCGAGACCTTGCCGGCTGAGAAGGCCGCCTACCTGAAGGCCGTGGCTGGCGAGGATTGCGATACCGCCGTGGTCTGGGCCGGCGAGGCCGTCGACCTGATTACGCACGTCGAAGATGCTGCAACCCTGGTGGCGCGTTTGGGGCAGGACGCCGAGACCTGGCTGGCCCACGGCGCGCAGCTGCTGCGCTGACCTGCTTTGAAGCCCGCCCAGGCCCTGGAGCGCATGGGCCCGCGTGTCAGCTGGATTGCATCATGTCGGTATAGCGGCGCTGCATTTCCTGCGGTGTGAGTTTCTCGATCTCGTGGCCAATCATCCATCGGTGGCCGAACGGGTCGATCACGACGCCGGTGCGCTCGCCGTAAAACTGGTCCTGCGGCGCCATTTCCAGCATGGCGCCGGCGTCCAGGGCCTGCTGCACCAGCCGATCGGCATCGTCCACATGCAGGTGCAGGCTGACCGGTGAGCCATTGCCAGGCTGCGGCCCCGTCATGCCGAACTCCGGGAATGCGTCGCTGATCATGAGCGTCGTCCCGTTGAAGTCCAGCTCCGCATGGCCGATACGGCCCGAGGGCTCGGTCAGCCGGAATATCTCGGTGGCGCCAAAGGCCTGGCGGTAAAAGTCGATGGCGCGCGCACTGTCGTCGACGCGCAGATAGGCATACAGCTCATGAACCATGGGAAGCTCCGGTAGTGGCAGGCAGTGCGCACGATAGCGCCGCAGTGTCGCGGCGTATTGAAGAAATTTGACCGGCTGCACCTGCGAGCACGATGTGGTTGCCATGGCGGGGCGCCAGGCGCCGGTAGTGTTGTGGCGTGACGCCGGCATACGCGTGGAACGCGCGCGTCAGGTGGGCCTGGTCGCTGAAGCCGCAGTCATGGGCCAGCTCCGCCAGGCTTGTTGCGGCGTCCGAACGCAGGGCTTCGAGGGTGTGCTGCATCCGCCAGACCTGCGTCAGGGCCTTGGGTGTCAGGCCGGTCGCCTGGCGAAACTGTGCGAGCAGGGCGCGGTGGCTGCAACCGCTGCGGCCCACGGCCTGCGCGACGGATTGGCCCTGGCGCAGCATCGCCAACGCCTGGCGGACCGGTTCTGGCGGCGGTCGCGTGTGTGCCAGCCGGCGGGACAGGAATGCGGTGAGCACCGCCAGCTGGGCGCAAGGACCGCGGGCCGCAAGGATCTGCTCCTGCAGACGCTGGGCGTCCGGGCCCCACAGGTCTGCAAGAGGCGTATGGCCATGCGCCAGCTCGCCGGCATCGACGCCGAACAAGGCCATGGCGGCGCCGGGGCCCAGCAATGCGCCCATGGCAGTGCCGGTCGTGCTCGCCCGTTTGCGATAGTAGCTGCTGCGGGCGCCGCCCAGCAAGGGCCCGTGCAGTGTCTGCGGCGCCGCGCCATCGGTGCCTGGCCACAGCTGCACCGGGGGGCCGGACAGCCGCAGCACGAGGTGCATCTGGCCGGTCGGTAACACGTGCTCGTCGGCATCCGCTGGCCCGCCAGCGTTTGCCGACCACCACAGGCTGCTGACACAGGGTGCCAGCTCTGGCGGTGCGGCCATGGTGATTGACGCGCTGCACATGGAGCTCGATGGTAACGACAACACCCTGGCGGCGCCAGGCCTGCAATGGGCATCGCGCGCAGCGCGACCGTGCTTCGGTGTGCAAGTTTGCGTGCAAGAAGAAGCGCCATTGCACATCCATGGCGTGTGGGCCTGACGAGGATGTTTGACCTGAAAAGGCTGCAATAAAGTCTTTTCAGGACAAATAAAGACCACACAGTTCACATGAAATACCAAACGGTTTACATTTTCCTTGCGCCACATTTTTGGCGATTGCTGCACATGCAGTCTTTTCTCTGGAGATCCTCATGAAGAAAACCCTGATCGCTTCCGTCATTGCACTTGGCGTCGCTTTTTCCGCGCAGGCCAAGGACATCGTCGACACGGCCGTCTCGGCCGGCAATTTCACGACTCTGGCCACGGCGCTCAAGGCCGCGGGACTGGTGGACACACTCAAGGGTCCAGGACCGTTCACGGTGTTCGCTCCTACAGATGCCGCCTTCGCCAAGGTTCCGAAGGCCGATCTCGATGCGCTGCTCAAGGACAAGGCCAAGCTGACGGCTGTGCTGACCTACCATGTCGTCCCTGGCAAAGTCATGGCGGCGGACGTCAAGGCCGGCCCGGTCAAGACCGTGCAGGGATCGAACCTGACGGTGTCGACATCGATGGGCGTGATGGTCGACAAGGCCAAGGTCACGGCGACCGACATCGTGGCCGACAACGGCGTGATCCATGTGATCGACAGCGTCATCATGCCGAAGTAAACGTCGTGGACGCGTTTGCGGCTGCCGACGCAGGCGGCCGCAGGCGCTGTTGCAGGACACCAAAGCAGCCGGCACGACCGGCTGCTTTCGTTTGTACGGGGTCATCGCGGGGCCGCAGCCGGCGTCCGATCGGCAGCGACGGTGCGCGTTAACATGCGCCCATGCAAGCATCCCCGGCACCCGCTGATCTTCCCGCCGGCGCTTCTGACGGCCTGCCGTCGGATGCCCAGGGCATTCTGGAGCTGGCGGCACGGTCGATGTTCCAGCTGTTTTCCAGCATCAGCCAGGGCATGTTTCTGGTCGACCGGACGGGGCGCATCGTCTGGGTGAACGAGGGTTACCAGCGCTTCCTGCCGGCGCTGGGTTTCGATTCGCTGGACCAGTTCATGGGCCATATGGTCGAGGACGTGATCCCGAACACCCAGATGCGCCGGGTTCTGGAAACCGGTGAGGCCTACCTGATCGACCTGCTGACGAACCGGGCCGGAACCTTCGTCGTCAGCCGCATTCCCCTGCGCGACGAGCAGGATGCCGTGATCGGTGCCATCGGCATCGTGCTGTTCGACCATCCCGAGACCACGCTGCAACCGCTGATCAGCAAATTCGCGCTGATGCAGCGCGATCTGGACGATGCGCGGCGTGAACTGGCGGCCCAGCGCCAGAGCCTTGACAAGGCCAAGGGCGCGGGCAGCCGGCCATCGAAGTACACCTTTACCAGCTTCATCGGCACCAGTGCGACCGCGGTCGAGGTGAAACGCCAGGCGCGCCGCGCCGCGCAATCCAGCAGCCCGGTGCTGATCCTGGGCGAGACCGGAACCGGCAAGGAATTGCTGGCCCATGCGATCCATGCCGCGTCCAGCCGTGCCGGAGGTCCGCTGGTCAGTGTCAACATCGCGGCCGTTCCCGACACCTTGCTGGAGGCCGAGTTCTTCGGCGTTGCGCCCGGCGCGTTCACCGGCGCCGATCGCCGCGGGCGCGATGGCAAGTTCAAGCTGGCCGATGGCGGCAGCCTGTTCCTGGATGAGATCGGCGACATGCCACTGGCGCTGCAGGCCAAGCTGCTGCGAGCCTTGCAGGAGGGCGAGATCGAGCCCCTGGGGTCGAACCAGCTGGTGCCGTTCAACGTGCGTGTCATTGCTGCAACCTCGCGTGACCTGGCGGCCGGCATGCGCAACGGAAAGTTTCGCGAGGACCTGTATTACCGGCTCAACGTACTGCCGATCCGCGTGCCGCCGCTGCGCGAGCGACGCAGCGACATTCCGGCCCTGGTCGAGGTGCTGACCGATGACATCGCGCTGCGCGGCGGTACGGCGCCGCTGGAGATCAGCGCTGAGGCGCTGGAACTGCTGTGTTCACAGGCGTGGCGCGGCAATATTCGCGAGTTGCGCAATGTGCTGGAGCAGTGCGCCATGCGCAGCGACGCCACGCAGATCGAGCTGGCGTTGCTGCACAAGGTGCTGGCGGAGTCGGGCGTCGACCTGATGGCAGCTGCGCCTGCCGGCACGCCTTCGGCCGCGACGGTGCCGGCGCCTCCACCGCAGCTGCTGCGACCCATGGCCTTGCAGGTCGCACAACTGGAGCACGATGCGATCGCGGCGGCGCTGACGGCCACCCATGGCAACAAGCTGGCGGCCGCCAGGATGCTCGGCATTTCGCGGGCCACCTTGTACCAGCGTCTTGCGCAGGATGCCTGATTTTCAGCCATTTGTCTGAAATGTGGACATCTTGCTTGTTCGCAATTTGGACATTTTTTGCCGCGTTTGACAAAAATCGATTGATATCAAGCACTTGCGCGATGGCATGAAGCATGCTCTTTCAGCAGGGTTCGTTCCGACAACAAACAGGAGACTTTCATGCACCGTCGTTCGCTCGTGGCCCTGGCCGCACTGGCCGCCACCACCGCTCTCACCTTGACCGCGCCTGCCGCCATGGCGCAGGACAAGGAAATCCGCATTGCCCATATCCACAGCCTGACCGGTCCGCTGGAGGCCTATGGCAAGCAGACCACCACCGGTTTCAACATGGGCCTGAACTACGCGACTGGCGGCACCATGATGGTCGGCGGCAAGAAGCTGGTCGTGATCGAGAAGGATGACCAGGGCAAGCCCGATCTGGGCAAGAGCCTGCTGGCGGCGGCTTACGCCGACGACAAGGCCGACATCGCCGTGGGTCCGACCTCGTCCGGCGTGGCGCTGGCGATGCTGCCGGTGGCCGAGGAATACAAGAAGATCCTGCTGGTCGAGCCGGCCGTGGCCGACTCCATCACCGGCGACAAGTGGAACAAGTACATCTTCCGCACCGGCCGCAACAGCTCGCAGGACGCGATCGCCAATGCCGTGGCCCAGGACCAGGCGGGTACCAGCATCGCCACGCTGGCCCAGGACTATGCCTTCGGCCGCGACGGCGTCAAGGCGTACAAGAGCGCGATCAAGAAAGCCAAGATCGTGCACGAGGAATATCTGCCGACCACGACCACCGACTTCACCGCCGGTGCCCAGCGCCTGATCGACGCGCTCAAGGACAAGCCCGGTCGCAAGGTGATCTGGATCATCTGGGCCGGCGGTGGCGGCAACCCGTTCAAGATCGCCGATCTGGATCTCAAACGATATGGCATCGAGATCGCCACCGGCGGCAACATCCTGCCGGCCATGGCCGCCTACAAGCAGTTCCCGGGTATGGAAGGCGCAACCTATTACTACTTCGGCCTGCCGAAGAACCCGGTCAATGACGCCATGGTGGCGCAGCACTACAGCCAGTTCAAGTCGCCGCCGGACTTCTTCACCGCCGGCGGCTTCTCGGCCGCGATGGCGGTGGTCACCGCGCTCAAGAAGACCAATGGTGACACCAACACCAACAAGCTGATCAAGACCATGGAAGGCATGAGCTTCGACACGCCCAAGGGCAAGATGACCTTCCGCAAGGAAGACCATCAGGCGATGCAGAGCATGTACCACTTCAAGATCAAGGTCGACCCGGCATTCGCCTGGGGCGTGCCCGAGCTGGTGCGCGAGATCAAGGCCGAAGAGATGGACGTGCCGATCAACAACAAGCGTTGAGCTTTTCGCGGGCTGATCCAAAGATCGGCCTGCGGCCCCATGCCGTGCATCGCCGGTTCGGCGGTGCCGGCTGCCTGGCTGCCCGATGGGGCGCGACAGCTGCCCTCACGCTGAAACCAGGATGCATGCAGGACGCCTCTGCGTCCATGGGGATGCCTGCGCCAGGAACTCCCGCGTGGCGGGCAACGGGTAAACCTTCGGCTCCAACAAGGACCATGCTTCAAACCAAAGACCTGACGATCCGTTTCGGCGGACATGTGGCGGTGAATGCTGTCAGCTGCAGCTTTGCACCGGGCACGCTGACGGCCATCGTAGGCCCGAACGGCGCCGGCAAGACCACCTACTTCAATCTGATCTCCGGCCAGCTCAAGGCCAGCGGCGGGTCGGTCTTGCTGGGCGGGCGCGATATCTCCTCACTCGGTGTCTCGGCGCGGACCCGTGCCGGTCTGGGTCGGGCGTTCCAGCTCACCAATCTGTTTCCCAACCTCACGGTGCTGGAGAACATTCGGCTGGCGGTACAGGCGACGCGCTCCGGAAGGCACAGGCGCGGGCTGAACCTGTGGAGCATCTGGAGCGACCACAAGGCCTTGCTGCGGCGCGCCGAGGAGATCCTGAACACGGTGGCCATGCAGGACCGGGCCGATGCCATCGTGGCCAGCCTGCCGCATGGCGACCAGCGCAAACTCGAAGTGGCGCTGCTGATTGCGCTCGAGCCGCAGGTGTTCATGTTCGACGAGCCTACCGCCGGCATGAGTGTGGACGAGGCTCCGGTGATCCTGAACCTGATCCGTGACCTCAAGAACGACAAGCGCAAGACTATCCTGCTGGTCGAGCACAAGATGGACGTGGTGCGCGAACTGGCCGACCGCATCATCGTGCTGCACAACGGCGAACTGGTGGCGGACGGCGATCCGGCCGAGGTGATTGCATCCCGTGTGGTGCAGGAGGCCTACCTGGGGGCGAGCGCCCAGGACGCTTCGGAGCCGTCTGACGGCCCTGCGGCGGGTGGACCTGCCGCTGCGCAGCAAGGGAGCACGGCATGAATTCTGAAAACCTGCTGACCCTGTCCGGGGTGCACACGCATATCGGGGCGTACCACATCCTGCATGGCGTCGACCTTGCCGTGCCCAAGGGGCAGGTGACGCTGCTGCTGGGGCGCAATGGTGCCGGCAAGTCGACGACGCTGCGCACGATCATGGGGCTGTGGCGCGCCTCCAGCGGCAAGCTGCATTTCGCCGGCGAGGACATCACCGCCTTGTCGACGCCCGAGATCGCGTCGCGCAACATCGCCTATGTGCCGGAGAACATGGGCATCTTCTCTGATCTCACGGTGCGCGAGAACATGCTGCTGGCTGCGCGCAGCGCCGCCAGTGAACGTCAGATGGACCCGGCGCGGCTGCAGTGGATCTTTGGCTTGTTCCCGGCGGTGGAGAAGTTCTGGAACCACCCCGCGGGCAAGCTCTCCGGTGGTCAGAAGCAGATGCTGGCGGTGGCCCGTGCCATCGTCGAGCCGCGTGAATTGCTGATCGTCGACGAGCCGAGCAAGGGCCTGGCGCCGGCCATCATCAACAACATGATCGACGCCTTTGCCGAGCTCAAGCGCACCGGCGTGACCATTCTGCTGGTCGAGCAGAACATCCGTTTTGCCCAGAAGCTGGGCGATAGCGTGGCAGTGATGGACAACGGTGTCGTGGTGCATTCCGGCAGCATGGCGGCCTTGTCCGGTGACGCCGCATTGCAGAAATCCTTGCTGGGACTGGCGATATGAAGAATACCGATTTCGACTGGAAACCGGTCGCGCTGGTGCCGCTGCTGGCGCTGCTGGTGTTCCCGCTCATCGGCTCCACCTCGACCTGGCTCACGCTCACCGTTGCCGGACTGGCGATGGGCCTGATCGTGTTCGTCATCGCGTCCGGTCTGACGCTGGTGTTCGGCTTGATGGATGTGCTCAATTTCGGCCATGGCCTGTTCATCGCGCTGGGTGCCTTCATGGCGACGACGGTGCTGGGCTCGATGACGGACTGGACGCAATCCGACCAGCTCTGGCGCAACATGGTGGCGGTGTTCCCGGCCATGCTGGTTGCCATGGCGGTGGCCGGCGCCGTGGGCCTGGCGTTCGAGCGCTTCATCGTCAAGCCGGTCTATGGCCAGCATCTCAAGCAGATCCTGATCACGATGGGCGGCATGATCATCGGCGAAGAGCTGATCAAGGTGATCTGGGGCCCGCAGCAAATCCCCTTGCCATTGCCGATGGCGATGCGTGGATCGATCCTGATCGGGGACGCCGCGATCGAAAAATACCGGCTGCTGGCGGTCGTGGTCGGCCTGCTCGTGTTCGGCGCCCTGGTCTGGACGCTGAACCGCACCAAGATCGGCCTGCTGATCCGCGCCGGCGTGCAGGACCGCGAGATGGTGGAGTCGCTGGGCTACCGCATTCGCCGCCTGTTCGTCGGCGTCTTCGTCATGGGCAGTGCGCTGGCCGGCCTGGGCGGCGTGATGTGGGGCCTGTACCAGCAGACCGTGACACCACAGATGGGGGCGCAGGTCAATGTGCTGATCTTCATCGTCATCATCATCGGCGGGCTGGGATCGACGGCCGGCGCCTTGATCGGCGCGCTGCTGGTGGGTCTGATGGCCAATTACACCGGCTTTCTGGCGCCCAAGGTGGCGCTGTTTTCCAACATCGCGCTGATGGCCGCCATTCTTCTGTGGCGGCCCCAGGGTGTTTATCCGGTGAGCAACCGCTGAGCCGGGGAGCAACCAGACCATGTGCAAGCACCTGCCTTCTTTTCCTGGCCTGGATCAGGACATCCGGAGCATCCCATGCTAGAGCGACTGCTGTCGAACGATATGCCGCGCAGCCGCATTCTGGCGGCCCTGCTGCTGGTGCTGCTGCTGGGCCTGGCGTTTGCGCCCTTCGTGTTCCCGGGGGTCAAGGCGCTGAACGTCGCGGCGAAGGTGCTGATCTTCATCGTGCTGGTGGCCAGCTTCGACCTGTTGCTCGGCTATACCGGCATCGTCAGCTTCGCCCACACCATGTTCTTCGGCATCGGTGCCTACGGGATCGCGATTGCCTGCACGCGCATGGGCGCGACCTGGGAGGCCCTGCTCGTGGGGCTCGTCGGCGCACTGGGTCTGTCCTTCCTGCTGGCACTGGTGATCGGCCTGTTCTCGTTGCGGGTGCGCGCCATCTTCTTTGCGATGATCACGCTGGCGGTGGCTTCGGCATTCCTGACGCTGGCCTCGCAGCTGTCGACCCTCACCGGCGGCGAGGACGGGTTGACCTTCCGCCTGCCCGAGATCCTGACGCCCAGCTATGAATTCTTCGAGGACGAGATCCTGGGCGTGATGATCGACGGCCGGCTGGCCTCGTATTACCTGCTGTTCGCGCTGTCGCTTGTATTGATGCTGACCTTGCTGCGCATCGTCAATTCGCCCTTTGGCCGGGTGCTGCAGGCGATTCGCGAGAACGAGTTCCGCGCCGAGGCCATCGGTTACCGGGTCGTGGTCTATCGGACCATCTCGAGCATTCTCTCGGCGCTGTTTGCCTGCATGGCCGGCGCGATGCTGGCGCTCTGGCTGCGCTACAACGGACCCGACACCTCGATGTCCTTCGAAATCATGATGGACGTGCTGCTCATCGTCGTGATCGGCGGCATGGGCACGATGTACGGGGCTGCCATCGGCGCCACGCTGTTCATGATCGCGCAGAGCTACCTGCAGGATCTGCTGCGGCTGGGCAGCGAGGCCGCGGCCAGCCTGCCGTGGTTGTCGGCCCTGTTGTCACCGCAGCGGTGGCTGCTCTGGCTGGGTGTGCTGTTCGTGCTGTCGGTGTACTACTTTCCCACCGGCGTGGTCGGTCGCTTGCGCCTGCGCAGCGCGCTCAGGCAGTCGGGAGGAGGGAAATGATGGCCTGTACTTCACATTACCTGCAGTGCGAGGGGCGCGAGATCCACTACACCGAGTGGGGCGCGGGCAACCGCCAGACGGTCATCGCCTGGCACGGGCTGGCACGGACGGGCCGCGACATGGATGCGCTCGCAGCCTGGCTCAGCGCTCCGGAGCAGGGTTACCGCGTGATCTGTCCCGACACCATAGGCCGTGGCCTGAGCGAGTGGAGTCCGGAGCCCGACCGCGAGTACTGTCTGGCGTTCTACTGCCAGCTGGCCACGTCGCTGGTGGACCAGCTCGGCCTGCAGCAGTTTGACTGGGTAGGCACCTCGATGGGCGGATCGATCGGCCTGGTGGCAGCCGCCGGTCCGTTGCGCGGACGGGTGACCCGGCTGGTGCTCAACGACAACGGTCCGGAGCTGGCGGCAGCCGCGATCATGCGCATCCGCTCGTATGCGGGCAGTCCGCAGTCCTTCGCCAGGGTGTCTGAACTCGAGCAGTACTTTCGCACCGTCTACAAGCCCTATGGCTTCCTGAGCGACACCCAGTGGCGCCTGCTTACGGAAACGTCGACCCGCCGTCTGCCCGATGGCCGCGTCACACCGCACTACGATCCGGCCATGGTGCAGCAGTTCGTCTGCCATCCCGACGACTATCTGCGCTGGACGGAATACGACAGTCTGCAGATTCCCGTTCTGTGCCTGCGCGGCGAGCACTCCGACCTGCTGCTGCCGGACACGGCGCAGGCGATGGCGCTGCGCGGACCCCGGGCTCGGATTGAAACCATTGCCGGCTGCGGCCACGCCCCCGCGCTCAATGTACCGGATCAGCTTGCGCTGGTGACAGGCTTTCTGCGCGAATAAGTTCCCGCCGGCGTGAAGGTCGCCTGACTGCACCGCCACTGCGGCGCGGGGCTGTGCCGAGGGGGTGCCAACTCAGGGGAAAACGGCGTATGCGCCGCCGTACTGTGGCGGCCTGCTGACCGGGCGAACGATGACGGCTTTCTGGACATCCGGCTCGCGCTGACCGCAGGCACCGTACATCATCGTTCGTTTGGCCTCGATGATGGCCCGGGTGTTGGCGCTGGAACTCGCGGTCACCTCGTAGTCGCGCTTGGCGCGCGTGCACGCCAGGCTGTCGATGGCCAGAGGTGCCGGCCCGGCCTGCAAATTGGCGTTTGCGGGCGTCCCGCTTGCCTGCGGCGTGGCCCCCGACTGCTGCGCTGCCCGCAGTTGCTCGCGCAGCGCGACGATCTCCTGGCGCAGCAGTCTGTCGCCATATTGGTCGGTGCCCAGGGCATTCGGCTGGACCGAGACGGTGCTGGAGGTGTCGTGCTTCGCGCAGGCTGCATCGGCATACAGCACCTTGCCGGAAGGCGACAGACACTTGTAGACGCTCTGGGCCGACGCCGCATGCAAGCCGGCGGCCAGCGTTGCGCCGACCACGGTCCAGCGCAGGATTTTCTCTATGGGTGTTCGTTTGGCCAAGATGTGCTCCCGAAGTCTTTGTCTGATTATGGAACTGCCATCGGCCATGGTGCACGCGCAAGCGGTTACCAATCGTAGTCGCGCCGGGGCGATGGCGGGCTTTTCCGCAGGCCCGGGAGACCCGTTCTGGAAGTGGTACAAACAGGCCCATGAAAATCGAAAAAAACATGGCCGTCACCTTGCGTTACAAGGTCACGGATGCCAAGCGGCAGTTGCTCGAGGACGGCAAGGACCCCATGGTCTACCTGCATGGCGGGTACGGGAACACCTTTGCCAAGATCGAGGCGGCGCTCGAAGGGCAGGAAAAGGGCTACCAGACCACGATCGAGCTGTTGCCGGCCGATGCGTTCGGCGAACGCGACGAGAGCCTGGTGCAGGCCATTCCCAAGGCCGAGTTCCCGCCGGGCGTCAAGGTCGGTGGCACGCTCAAGGGCCAGGACGAGAGCGGCCAGGAGCGGCTGTTCACGGTGCTCAAGATCAAGGGCGACACGGTCATGCTGGACGGCAATCACCCGATGGCCGGCAAGACGCTGCGCTTCACGGTCCGGGTCGATGACGTGCGTGCGGCTACGCCAGTCGAGATCGAACACGGCCATGTGCACGGGGAGCACGGGCACCACCACTGATGGGCTGGGGGCCCGGAGCAGCGACCCGCAGACCGGGTCGGCCGGAATGCCTAGGGCAGCATCATTCCCCGGATCATGTAGTAGATCATGGCCGCCATCAAGGCCGACACCGGTACCGTGATCAGCCAGGCGGCCACGATGCGCGCCAGCGCCGAGCGCTTGACCAGTTCCTTGCGGTAGATGCTTCTGAGGCCCTTGCGTTCGCGCTTGGTCAGGTGGCTGTCGACGACAGCCTGCTTGCTGGCCTTGAGCTGCGCCAGCATCCGGCCCTTGGTCTCGAAATCGGCGGCGTGGAAGGTGGTCAGGTAGGCCTCCACGATCTCCTGGTCATGGTCGGCATGGTGCTCGACGATAGTGTCGATCATGCGGCCGAATTTCGCCTTGATGTACTCGCGCAGGAAGCCGACGCCGAAAACGGCGCCAACCGCGATATGCGTCGAGCTGACCGGCAAGCCGAGCTGGGATGCCAGGATGACCGTGATCGACGCGGCCATGGCGATGCAGAAGGCCCGCATCTGGTCCAGCTCGGTGATGCCGGTCCCCACCGTCTTGATCAGGCGTGGGCCGTACAAGGCCAGACCGAGTGAAATGCCGATTGCGCCCACCATCAGGACCCACAGCGGAATCGCGGCCTTGGCGGCCACGGCCCCCTGCAGCACCGCTTCGTTGATCGCCGCCAGCGGCCCGACCGCGTTGGCCACGTCGTTGGCGCCATGCGCAAAGCTGAGCAGGGCGGCCGAGAAGATCAGCGGCATCACGAACAAGCGGTTGACGCCCTGCTTGTCGTTGGAGAGGTCACGGGCCGCCGCAGCAACCCGCATCCGTGCCACCAGGTAGGTGAGCACGGCCACCCCGAGGCCGATCACCATGGCGGTGCCGATGTCGACCTTCCAGATCTGGCGCAGTCCCTTCATCACCAGGTAGGTCGAGAACGACCAGGCCATCAGGGCCAGCAGCAGGGGAACCCAGCGTCTGGCCGCGGCCATCATGTCCTGCTGGTAGGTGATCGTGCGTTTGATCAGGTAGAGGAATGCCGCCGCGATGACGCCACCGAGGACCGGCGAGATCACCCAGCTGGCGGCGATCTGCCCCATTTGGTCCCAGTTGGCGATCTCCCAGCCACCCGCCGCGATACCCGCGCCGAGCACGCCGCCGACGATGGAGTGGGTGGTCGACACCGGTGCGCCGGAGGCGGTGGCAATGTTGAGCCACAAGGCGCCGGCCAGCAGGGCGGCGGTCATCAACCAGATGAAGACGTCCTTGTTGGCCGCGGCGTCCGGCGAAATGATGCCGCTCTTGATGGTACCGACCACATCGCCACCGGCAATCAGCGCGCCGGCAGCCTCGAAGACCCCGGCGACCAGGATGGCACCGCCCAGCGTCAGTGCGCGTGAGCCCACAGCCGGCCCGACGTTGTTTGCAACGTCGTTGGCGCCGATGTTCAGTGCCATGTAGCCGCCGATCATGGCGGCGACGACCAGCGGAAAATGCACCGCTCCCCCGCGTGTCATCAGGAACAGCACGATCCCCACCATGAACAGCAGCACCAGGCCCAGGCGCACCAACTCGCGCCGGCTCTTGTCGCCGCCGGGCTCTTTCATGACAAAGCGTTCGAAGTCCATTGTCTGCCCCATTGATCGACAGCGCGCCGATCGTCTACCACCCCCGTGGTCGGGTCACCCTGTCACCACGTGCCAATGGACCGACCGCTGAGGCGGTCGGCGCAATACCGGGTCGCACCCTTGCACCAGCGCCGCAAGAGCGCCAGGGGTGCACGGACGCGGCTGCGGTCCGTCAGTCGATCTTGGCCCCGGAGGACTTGACCACCTGCGACCATTTGCGTGTCTCGGCGGTGATGAACTGGCCAAGTTGCTCCGGCGTTCCCCCGACCGGCTCGGCGCCCAGGCCCTTGAATCGCTCGATGATCTCGGGCTTCTTGAGGATCTTGTCGACTTCGGCGGAGACCTTGTTCACGATGGCTGGCGGCGTGCCGGCCGGTGCCATCAGCACGAACCAGGATTCGGCCGCATAACCGGGCAGCAGCGATGCGATCGGCGGCACATCCGGCAATTGCGGGCTGGGTTTCTCACCCGTCACACCCAGCGCCACCAGTTTGCCCGCCTTGATATGCGGCATGGCCGACGGCAGGTTGTCGATCGCCATCTGCACCTGCCCGCCCATCAGGTCGACCAGCATCGGGCCGCTGCCACGGTAGGGGATGTGCGTGACGAAGATATTGGCGCCGCTCTTGAACAGTTCGGTCGACAGGTGACCGGTGGTGCCGTTGCCGGGCGAGCCGTAGGAAAGACCGCCTGGTTTGGCCTTCGCGATCGCAATCAGGTCCTTCAGATTCCTGGCGCCCAGAGCCGGGTTGACGACCAGCACGTTGGGAACCCGCACGACGAAGGACACCGGTGCGAAGTCCTTGGCCGTGTCATACGGCATCTTCGGATACAGGAACTGGTTGATGGCCTGGGTTCCCGGCGTGCCCATCAGGAAGGTGTAGCCGTCCGGCGCAGAGCGCGCGACCTCGGCTGCACCGATGTTGCCGCCGGCTCCGCCCTTGTTGTCGACGACGACGCTTTGCTTCAAGGCCTTGGTCAGTTCGTCAGCAATGACACGGGCCGTGATGTCCGTGGTGCCGCCAGCGGCAAATGGCACGACGATGCGCACCGGTTTGCTCGGATAGTCGGATTGCGCCAGCGCAGGTGCGCCGGTCACGATGGCTGCTGACAACAGCAGCAGTTTCCAGGGATTTGTCTTGGTCATGGTGTATCTATCCGGTAAAGATGCGGGCGGTCGGCCCGCAAAAGGATGTCCGTGGGATGGCGCATTATCGGCGCCATGCCCACGGCGCATCGCCCATCATAAGGGGCCGGTGCCGGACGACGCCGCCTCCCGTGCGCGCAACTCGGTCTTGAGGACCTTGCCATAGTTGTTCTTCGGCAGCGATGCCACGAAGCGATAGAGCCTGGGTCGCTTGTAGCGGGCCAAATGGTCCAGGCAAAAGGCATCCAGCACCTGCGCACTGACGGGCTCGTGGGTGACCACATAGGCCACGACCGATTCACCCCACAGGGGGTCTGGCCGGCCGATCACGCTGACTTCGGACACCGCAGGATGCAGCAGCAGTGCTTCCTCGATCTCGCGCGGGTAGATGTTGTTGCCGCCGCTGATCAGCAGATCCTTGCTGCGGTCGAGCAGCGTCAGAAAGCCTTCGTCGTCGAGCCGACCGACGTCTCCGGTGTACAACCAGCCGCCCCGGATCGCCTCGGCACTGGCTTCGGGCTGTTGCCAGTAGCCGGCCATGACTACTTCGCCGCGAACGCAGACTTCGCCGGTCGTGCCGTCTATAAGCACCGCGCCGTCATTGCCCCGGATCGTGATCTCCAGCATCGGCTGCGCGAAGCCGACCGAGGCCATGCGTGCGCGCCAGCGCGGGTGCCCGCGATCGGCGATCACGCTGCGTGGCAATACGCTGATGGTCATCGGGCTCTCTCCCTGACCGTAGATCTGCGCAAAATGGGGGCCGATCACCGCCAGCGCATCCTCGATGTCGCTCAGGTACATCGGCGCGCCGCCATAGACGATGGTGGCCAGGCCGGTGGTATCCGGCCGGTGCATGCGGGCATGGTCCACCAGCCGTCGCACGATGGTGGGTGCGGCGAAGCAGGAGGCGTTGCGCCAGTGCCGGGCCAGGGCGAAGAATTCGCCGCAGTCCAGCGACGCCGCCGTGGGAATCACGTTGATGCCACCTTGCAGCACGTAGGGCAGGTGGTACAAGCCGCTGCCGTGCGACAGTGGCGCCGGATGCAGCATGCTGTCACCCGGCTGTACCGATTGCACCGTGGCCAGGTAGGCCATCGTCATCCAGCGCAGGTTGCGGTTGGTGATGGTCACCCCCTTGGGCTTGCCTGTAGTGCCGCTGGTGTAGAACAGCCAGGCCGGATCGTCTTCGCTGCGCTCTGCGATCGCGGGCAGCCCGGTCTCGTCATCGACCGGCATGGCCGCCTCGTGCACCACACTGCAGCCAGGTAGCTCGTGTTGCCGCAGTTCCGTGCCATGGGCGGCATCGGTCAGGCACAGGCGTGCGCCGCTGTGGCCGAGAATCCAGGCGGCTTCGCGCGGGTGCAGGCGGGCGTTCATCGGCACCGGCACGGCGCCGGCCCACCACGAGCCCCACAGCAAGGGCAGGTAGCGCGGATGGTTGTCCATCCACAGTCCGACCCTGTCACCGGGCTGGATGCCGCGTTCCGCCAACCAGCGGGCCACGCCGGCTGCTGCGCCAGCCAGTTCGGCATAGCGGTACACCACCGCCATGCCGTGCGCCACGGCGGGGGCGTCTGCGTGGATATCGGCTGTTCGCCGCAGCCAGAGTGCCAGGTTCATGCAGTTTCTCCGTGTGTCCGATACGCCGACCGTCGGCTGCTGCGTTTGAATGGCCCTGCGCGCCTGCGGCAGACCTACCGCGGGCCTGGGGATGCGGCATCATCGCGCGGTTATCGTATCGGACTATTCAGACATCGGAAATTGGAGAGCGGCATGGCGGAGATTCCGCGTATCTCGGTCAAGGGGGTGGAGATTCATTTCGAGGGCGACCATCCGCGCACGGTCGTGATGCTGCACGGCTGGCCGGATACCTACCGCCTGTGGGATGCCACGGTGGCAGCACTCAAGGATCGCTATTGCTGCGTGCGTTTCACCTTGCCCGGCTTCGACACCGCGGCGCCGGCCAGAATCACGTCGCTCGACGACATGTGCGAATTGCTGCAGACCCTGGTCGACCAGGTCAGTCCGGGCGTGCCAGTGACCCTGCTGCTGCATGACTGGGGCTGTGCCTTCGGCTACGAATTTGCAGCGCGTTTTCCCGATCGGGTCAGTCGCATCGTCGCGGTCGATATCGGCGACCACAACGCCGAGGCGTTGGTTCAGGCACTGACGCCGCGGCAACGGGCCCAGGTCTTCGGCTACCAGTTCTGGCTGGCGCTGGCCTGGAAACTCGGTGGCAGCACCGGTACCTGGATGACGCGCTGGATGGCGCGGCAACTGGGGTGTCGCAGCGATCCGGCACTGATCGGCTGGCAGATGAACTACCCCTACGCGATGCGCTGGTTCGGCAGCGCCGGCGGTCTGGCCCGGGCCCTTCCCGTGCCTGTCAACCGGCCGATGCTGTACATCTATGGGGAGCGCAAGCCCTTCATGTTCCATTCGCCGCAATGGCTGGCCGCATTGGCCGCGCGGGCCGGCTGTGCCGTGCACGCGTTTCCGACCGGCCACTGGGTCATGGTGCAGCAGCCCGAGGCGTTCAACCGGTGCGTGCGGGAGTGGCTGCTGGCGTCGGATACACGCGATCCCTTGTCGGTCAAGGTCCCGCCGGTGGCCTGATCGGCCGCCCGTCCGCGCGGGGTGAGGCCTACTGCTTCGCGCCCATGGTCAGCGCCCGCTGCCGCGTCGCATCACTTTCCGCGGTGTCGTCAGCGCCAGTGGTGGGCCAGCCCTGCAGGTGGCGCAGGGAGAGTTCGCTCAGCGCCGTGATCCACTCTGGCCGGTCATTCAGGCAGGGGATGAAGTGGAACTCCTTGCCGCCGGCGCCCAGGAACGCGTCCCGGGCCTCCATGCCGATCTCCTCCAGCGTCTCCAGGCAGTCGCTGGTGAAGCCGGGGCAGACCACGTCCACGCGCTGGAGGCCGCCGCGCGCCAACGTGATGAGGCTGGGCTCGGTATAGGGCTGCAGCCACTTGGCGCGGCCCAGGCGCGACTGGAACGTGACCATGTAGTCGTCCTTGGACAAGCCCAAGCGGGTCGCCAGCAGCCGAGCCGTCTTGTGGCATTCGCAGTGGTAGGGGTCACCCAGCATCAGGTTACGCTGGGGCAGGCCGTGAAAGCTCATGACCAGCTTGTCGCCGCGCCCGTGGGTCTGCCAGGAGGCGCGAACATGCTTGACCAGGGCCTCGATATAGGCCGGGTCGTCATGGTAGTGATTGACGAAGCGCAACTCCGGAATCTGGCGCGTGCGGGCTGCCCAGGCATAGACCGCGTCGAATACGCTGGCGGTGGTGGTTGCCGAGTATTGCGGGTAGGCCGTCAAGACCAGCACCCGGGTCGCGCCTT
Organism: Rhodoferax sp.; assembly: GCA_024235935.1. GTDB lineage: Bacteria > Pseudomonadota > Gammaproteobacteria > Burkholderiales > Burkholderiaceae_C > CAISIP01. Next base: position 149,056 of record JACKLL010000005.1, read on the forward strand.
CGGCCTTGAGTGCGTCGAGCTGGGTCGCGATCGACGGCTGGCCATAGCGCATTGCGTGGCGCACCAGCACCGGGTGGCCGCGCTGCCCCAGCCAGCCCTGCAGCAGCAGCGCCTGCTTCGCGGTCCAGACCCGCAGCGGTGAGCCCTCGGCAGACCAGATGCTGGCGTACTTGGCGGCCGACTTCGCCGGCCGGAATCGCAGGATCACGCCGTGCAGGATCAGCCACCAGAGCAGCCGCGGGATTTCTACCACCCGCGGGTCACTGAGAAATTCGGCCAGGTAGCGCCTTACTGCCGGGGTTGTCGCCTCGTCGGGCGTTCCGAGGTTGCAGTACAGCACGGCGGTACGCGCGTGCTGGCCATGGCTGAAAACGGGTTCGGTGGCGAATCGGGATTTGGGCATGCTGTATTCTCCCGCAGCTATGCTGGACCTATCTCGAATAAAGGCCATTGGCCTGGACCTGGACGATACCTTGTGGCCGATCTGGCCGGCCATCACCCGTGCCGAGGCGCAGATGGTGGCCTGGCTTGCGCCCAGAGCCCCGGGCAGCGCGGCCATCTTTGCCGACCCCGACAAGCGCCAGTCGCTGCGTGAACATGTCGTGCGAAGCCGGCCTGACATCGCCCATGACATGAGCGCACTGCGGTGTGCCCTGATCCGGGAGGCCTTGCACCGCCACGGCGAGGACACGGCCCTGGCCGAGCCGGCGTTCGAGGTTTTTTTCGACCATCGGATGCGGGTCGAGCTCTACGCCGATGCCTTGCCTGCGCTGGCGTTTCTGGCATCCCGCTATCCCATCATCGCCGTATCCAACGGCAACGCCGATGTGGGGCGGATCGGTATTGGAGCGCACTTCAGCGGGGACGTCAGCGCCCATCTGCTGGGTGTGGCCAAGCCTGATCCCCGCATCTTCCACGCTGCGGCCAAGGCTGCCGGGGTCGCACCCGGGGAGGTGCTGCATGTCGGCGATGACCCGGCGCTCGACGTGCTGGGGGGCCTGGGCGCCGGCATGCAGACGGTCTGGGTCAATCGGGAGGGCCATGCATGGCGCCATGCCGAGCAGCCGCATGCCAGCGTGCAGGATCTTCAGGAGCTGTGTGTCTTGCTGGGGCAGGGGGGCTGAGGTGGGTCTGTCACGCGAATGTCATGGCGGCGCCACACAATGCAGGACAGTTCAAAGCGGTCACCAGGGCCGCGCCATCTCCCATCATTTCTGAAAAGCGCGTCACCATGTCCTTTCAATTTTGCAGGACCGCAGCCCGCTGGGGTCTTTCGCTCGCGTTCGGGCTGTCGGCCCTGGCCGCCCACGCCCAGGCCCATTCGCCGGCAGCCACTTACCCGGACAAGCCGGTGCGCATCGTCGTTCCGTTCGCGGCCGGTGCCGGTACCGATGCGATGGGCCGCCTGGTGGCGCAGAAGCTGGGCGAGGTTCTGGGTGCCAGCTTCGTCGTCGAGAACCGTACCGGTGCGTCCGGTGCCATCGGAACCCAGTACGTCGCCCAGCAGCCGGCCGACGGATACACGCTGCTGCTGGTTGCGTCACCGTTCACGACCGTTGCGGCATCGCTGCCCAGCGCGGGCTACGACCCGCTGCGGCAGTTTGCGCCGGTGGGCATGATTGCCACCGGTCCGCTGGTGTGGGCGGCCAACGCGGATCTGCCGGCCAACAACATGCGTGAACTGGTGTCACTGGCCAAAACCCGGCCGGGTGCGCTCAACTATGGATCGGCAGGCGCAGGGGGTGTCAACCATCTGGTTCTTGAATTGCTCAAGTCGCGCACCGGAACCTTCATCACGCACATTCCCTACCGCGGTGTGGCACCGGCCACGATGGACATGATTGCCGGACAGATCCAGATCGTGACCGGAACGATTCCGGCCTTGCTTCCGTTCATCAGGGACGGCCGCATCAAGCCCCTGGCGGTGACCAGCGCCAAGCGCTCGAGCGCCTTGCCCAATGTGCCCAGCATGGCGGAGTCCGGTCTGGCCGGTATCGACGTGGTCAACTATTTCGCACTGATGGCCCCCATGGGTACCCCGGTGGGGATCATCGACAAGCTCAATGGGGCGATCGGCAAGATGGTGGTCCAGCCGGAGGTGGTGGCGCGCTTTCGCGCCGATGCCGTCGAGGCTGCGCCTGGCTCGCCAGCCCTGCTGGGGCAGTTCATCGAGGCCGACTACCGCGCCTGGCGCAATGTGGTGCGCAACCAGAAGCTGATTATCGAATAGAGCCGATAGCCCCGATGGCGCTGCGCACGGCGCCTTCCAGCGTGGACGGATAGGGCCCGTCCACATAGTCGGCGCAGGCCAGCAGGCCGTCGGCAATTTCCTGGGGCGGACGTTTCAGCCCGGGTGTGCAGGCGATGGTGGCGCGTTTTTCGACGACGCTTTGCACCGCCTGCAATTGCAGGCCGAGCTGGGCCCGGGCCTGCTGCAGCACCTGGGCCTGCAAGTCGTCACGCGTGCCCCGGCTGGCGCTCACCACGAAGGCCAGCAATCCGGCCGGGCCGCCAAGCTGCCCCCGGTCGAACACGAACTGGGCCGGCATCGGCGTCGCCGCCATCGGCGCAGCTCGCAGTGCCAGCATCGGCGCATCCAGCCTGGCCTTGGCCGCCCAGGCGTAGACCGTGGCAATCGGCATGTGCTTCAGCGTGCGTGCCAGGGCGATCCAATGCAACGTGGACGCCTGCAGCGGCTGCGGCCATGCGGGTGCGCTGCCCTGCAGCAGATGCAGGGCCTCCGATGCCGACGTGGCCAGCAAGACCCGGTCGAACGGCGCGCCACCCACATGCCAGCGGCCATCGATGTGCGCCAGCTGTTGCACCCGGCTGCCGACATGGACCGTGGCACCGCGCTGTCGCAGCCAATGAGCGGCGGCATCGGGGAACATGGCGGACAGGTCGATGCGTGGCAACAGCAGGTCCGACCCACCGCTGCCGCTGAACATGGCATCCTGCAGCACGCGCAGAAAGACCTGGCCGCTGGAGTCTGCGGCTTCGGTATTCAGTGCCGAGACGCACAGCGGTTCGATCAGCTCGGTGCGCACGCGCGGCGTCAGCTCGCGGCATAGGTCGGCCACCGACCGGTCGGCATCGCACTGGAAGCTTTCCAGGCGCCAGCGCAGTGCCTGCAGCAGCAGGGCCAGCTTGTCGCGGCCCTGCCAGCCTCGGGCGGTCGCGATGCCGGCCAGCGCGTCGAGCGGCGCCGGCCAGGGCGGAAAAGCGACGCCGCCACCATCGGGAAAGCGCATGCGCAGCGGCAGGCGCAGCAAGGCCTGTTCCGGGTCCACGCCTACCAGTTGCATCAGGCGCAGGCATTCGCGGTAGGCGCCAATCAGGATGTGCTGGCCGTTGTCCAGCACCACGGCCGAGCCGTCAGGCAACTGGGCGGGCAGGGCACGGGCGCGGCCGCCCAGCACGCGCGACGCCTCCCACAGGGTGACGGCATGACCGGCCTGAACCGCCGTCACGGCGGCGGCCATGCCGGCCCAGCCGCCACCGACGATGGCGATCTTCATGCGGCAGTCTGCGGGTCAGGGACGTTGCCGGACATGGGCTCAGACCCGGCCCAGGGCCTGTACCCGCCAGGCCAGCCAGAACTTGCGCAGCGGCGTCAGGCTGACCCGCTGGTGCAGCACGGAAAACCCGTCGCGTTCGATTTCACGCAGCAAGGTGCGGTAGATGCTGGCCATCATCAGTCCGGGCTTCTGCGCCCGCCGATCCGCGTCGGGCAGCAGTGCGAATGCCTGTTCGTACAGGCCATGGGCACGCTCGGCCTGAAATTGCATCAACTGCACGAAGCGTGCGCGGAACTCCGCATCCGACGGGCGCTTGAGGATTTCGTGCGCCTTGACGTCGAAGCGTTGCAACTCGTCGACTGGCAGATAGATCCTTCCGCGCATGGCATCCTCGCCGACGTCGCGGATGATGTTGGTCAGCTGCAGCGCCAGCCCGAGCTTGTGGGCGTAGGCCGTGGTTTCGGGGGCGCTCTGGCCAAAGATGGATGCCGCGACCTCGCCCACCACGCCCGCGACCAGGTGGCAATACTGCTGCAGCGCCGGGAAGTCCAGGTAGCGGGTCTGCTGCAGGTCCATCTGGCAGCCCTCGATGACGCCCAGCAGGTGCCGTGCCTCGATGCCGAACTGCGCGGCCAGTGGCATTAAGGCCTGCATGACCGGGTGGCTGGGCTGGCCGGCAAAGGACTGCGCAACCTCCGAGCGCCACCACGCCAGTTTGGTCGCCGCGACGGCGGGGTCGACCATGTCGTCGACGACATCGTCGACCTCGCGACAAAAGGCATAGAAGGCGGTGATGGCTGCACGCCGCGGCTTGGGCAGGAAAAGAAAGGCGTAATAAAAGCTGCTGCCCGATGCGGCGGCTTTTTGCTGAACGTAGTCTTGGGGGGTCATCGCTGCGTCATCGCTGCGTGTTTGCGCGTAGGAGGTGGGCTGGCATCGTCGTGATTTTGCCGTTCGCCATCATGGGCGGTGTTCCGGACCCGCCTTTGCCGGACCGAAGGCCCGCCACAGCAGCAAGGGAATGTCACCCTTGCCCAGGCGTGGCCGGCTGCGCCAGGTGGCGTGGTCCAGCGCAGCGATCTTGTCCAGAATGCGCAGGCCACCTTGCACGACCAGACGCAATTCCCAGCCGGCGCGGCCCCGGATCTGGTGGGCCAGGGGGGCCCCCTGCAGCATCAGGGCCCGTGCGTCCGACGCATATGTTGCAAGCATGCGGCTTGCGCCCGCGTGGGGCTGGTCGCGCTGCAGATCGGCATCCGTGACGCCATGGCGCTCCATCTGCGCAACGCTGGGATACCAGCGCCCATTCGCAATGTCGCGCCCCAGGTCCTGCCAGAAGTTGATCAATTGCAGCGCGGTACAGATCTGGTCGCTGCGCTGCAGCGACACGCTGTCCTGGATCCCGTACAGGTGCAGCAGCAGCCGGCCAACCGGATTGGCGGAGAGGCGGCAATAGGCGTGCAGTTCGGCATCGTTGCGGTAGCGCTGTGCGGATGCGGTGAAGCGGACGTCCTGCTCGAAAGCATCCAGCAGATTTTCCAGCAAGGCAACGGGCAACTGGAAGCGCGCAATCATCGGCCCCAGCGGGTCGAAGACGTCGGGCCAGCGGGTGCTGGTCGGCTGTCCGCGGCTGCTGCGGTGCAGGTCGTCGCGGTACTGCGCAAGTTCGGTCAGGCGCCTGTCGGCGGCATTCTGACCCTCGTCGGCGATGTCGTCGGCCGTGCGGGCAAACCAGTAGATGGCCGCGATCGGGGCCCGCAAGGCGGGCGGGCAGAACCAGGACGCGACCGGAAAATTTTCATAATGGTCGGAGGGCGGTCGGTAGGTGCTGGCGGCGCTGTTCACGCGGGCATTGTCGCTTGACAATAGAGCCCCTTTCACCTAGATTACTGACCAGTCAGTCATTAATAGTTCTGTGCGCCAGTCGGCGCGAATCACCATGCGAATCTTGCCTTTCAAAGGGCTGGCGGCCATCATGGCGCCAGCCCTTGCCCTTGTCCTGGTCTCCTGCTCCCGGCCCGCTGTACAGCCCGACCCCGTGCGTGCCGTCAAGGTGATGACGGTGCAGACCGGCCAGATGCAGTCCCAGCCCGAATTTGCCGGCGAGGTCCGTGCCCGCACGGAATTGCGTCTGGGGTTCCGCGTGGCCGGCAAGATTCTGCGGCGTCCCGCCGAGGTCGGCCAACGCGTCAAGCGCGGTGACCTGCTGGCCCAGCTGGATCCGCAGGACCTGCGACTGGCCACCGACGCCGTGCAGGCGCAGGCCAACCAGGCGCAGACCAACCGGGATCTGGCGGCCAATGAGTTGCAGCGCGCGCGCGCGCTCAAGGCGCAGAACTTCATCAGTGGGGTCGAAGTGGACCGGCGCCAGGCGGCTCTGGATGCAGCCGACGCGCAGCTGGCCCAGGTAAAGGCCCAGCTGCGGGCGCAGTCTAACCAGTCCGGCTACAGCGACCTTGTCGCGACCATGGCCGGCACCGTCACGGCGGTCGAGGCCGAGGCGGGCCAGGTGGTGGCGGTGGGAGTCCCCGTCGTGCGGATCGCCCAGGACGGGCCGCTCGACGTCTGGTTCTCGGTGCCGGAAAGCCAGGTCATGGCCATTGGCGCCGGCAGTGCGGCCGAGGTCCACGTCTGGTCCACCGGCGCGGTGCTCAAGGGCGTGGTGCGGGAGAAGGGCGCATTGGCCGATCCGGTCACGCGCACCTTTCTGATCAAGCTGGCCCTGGACGCCGATGCACGGCTGCCGCTGGGCTCCACCGTAGCGGTGATTCCGCGCGACCTGTCGCGTGCCGGACTGCCGGTCATCAAATTGCCGACCAGCGCGCTCAAGCAGGACGCCAAGGGTTCGGCCGTCTGGGTGCTGGATCCGCAAAGCATGACCCTGCGCTCGCAGACTGTGCAGCTGGTGGCGGCCGACGGCAATGAAGTCGTCGTGGCCAGTGGCCTGGCGCCGGGCATGCAGGTGGTGGTGGCCGGGGTGCATGTGCTGACAGAGGGGCAGAAGGTCAGCCTCTACCTGTCGGCGGCAGGCACGGCCGCCGATGGCAGCCCATCGGCAGCCACGGCACCAGGACGCTGAGTCTGCGATGGCGCACGTCAACCCCAAGCCCGGCTTCAATCTCTCCAGGTGGGCACTGGAACACGCGGCATTGACGCGCTACCTGATGGTGGTGCTGATGCTGCTCGGCGCGGCGGCATACTTCCAGCTGGGGCAGGACGAGGATCCGCCGTTTGCGTTCAGGGTCATGGTGGTGCGGGTCTTCTGGCCGGGCGCCACGGCGCAGCAGATGGTGGAACAGGTGACGGACAAGATCGAGCGCACGCTGCAGGAGGTGCCGGGCTCGGACCGTATCCGCAGCTACTCGAAGCCTGGCGAGTCGCTGATCATGTTCCAGCTCAAGGACTCGACCCGTGCGTCGGATGTGCCCAATGCCTGGTACACCGTGCGCAAACGTGTCGGCGACATGGCTGGCACGCTGCCTGCCGGCGTTCGCGGCCCGTTCTTCAACGACGAATTCGGCGATGTCTACGGTGTGATCTACGCGCTGCAGGCCGACGGCTTCAGCAATGCCGAGGTCAAGACTGTCGCCGACGACGTGCGCCAGCAATTGCTGCGGGTGCCCGATGTGAACAAGGTCGAGCTGTTCGGCAATCAGGACGAGAAGATCTTTGTCGAGATGTCGCAAAAGCGCCTGGCCCAGCTGGGCCTGGACATGAACCAGGTGCTGGCGCAGCTCAATCAGCAGAATGCGGTGGAAGGCGCCGGCGTGCTGCAGACCCCGCTGGACACGGTGCAGGTGCGGGTGGCCGGCCAGTTCACCTCGCTGGCGCAGCTGCGCGACATGCCGATTCGCGGTGCCTCTGGCAAGCTGATCCGCTTGTCCGATATCGCGTCGATCACCCGTGGCTACGCGGATCCGCCGCAGGTGAAGGTGCGTCACCAAGGGAAACAGGTCATCGCACTGGGCGTCTCGATGGCCAAGGGTGGCGACATCATCGCCCTGGGCAAGGCGCTCAAACTCGCCACGCAGCGCATCGATGCCCAGCTTCCAGCCGGGCTGACACTGGTGCAGTTGCAGGACCAGCCGCGCTCGGTGTCGAGTTCGGTCAACGAATTCGTCTCGGTGCTGATCGAGGCGATCCTGATCGTGCTGGCCGTGAGCTTCATCAGCCTGGGACTGCATCGGCGCGAGGGATCGCCACCATGGTACCGCCGCTACTACATCGACATGCGGCCGGGGCTGATCGTGGCGGTCACGATTCCGCTGGTGCTGGCGGTCACCTTCATCGGCATGTACTACTGGGACATCGGCCTGCACAAGATTTCGCTGGGATCGCTGATCATTGCGCTGGGCCTGCTGGTCGATGACGCCATCATTGCGGTCGAGATGATGGTGCGCAAGATCGAGGAAGGTTATGACAAGGTGCGTGCTGCCACCTTTGCCTACGAGATCACCGCGATGCCGATGCTGACCGGGACCCTGATCACGGCCGCGGGCTTTCTGCCGATCGGCATTGCCCGATCGGTCACCGGCGAGTACACGTTTGCGATCTTCGCGGTCACGGTGCTGGCATTGGTCGTGAGCTGGTTGGTGTCGGTGTATTTCGTGCCGTATCTGGGCACCTTGCTGCTCAAGACACCGGCCCACCTGCGCAACCAGCCGCCGCTGGTCGGCGCAGACTTGCAGGCGCTGGAGGCGGTGGCGGCGGATGCCAGCCATGACCGCACGATGCGCATGAACGTGGTGGCGCATGGAACCCGAGCCGCTGAGCCGCACGAGAGCTTCGACAGCCCGTTCTACAACCGCTTTCGTGTCATCCTGAAGTGGTGCCTGCGCCATCGCTGGACCACCATTGGCGCGACGCTGCTGATCTTCGGCCTGGGCATCGTCGGCATGGGCCGGGTGCAGCAGCAATTCTTCCCCGACTCGAGCCGGCCGGAAATTCTGCTGGACCTCTGGTTCCCGGAGGGCACCTCGATCGCCGCCAATGAAGAGGTGACGCAGCGCGTCGAGAAGCGGCTGCTGGCGGAGCAGGGGATTGCCAGCGTCAGTACCTGGGTCGGATCGGGGGTGCCGCGCTTCTATCTGCCGATGGACCTGGTGTTTGCGCAGTCCAACGTGTCGCAGCTGATCGTGATACCGCAGGACCTGAAAGTGCGCGAGGCGTTCCGGGTCCGTCTGCCGGCGTTGATGGCGCAGGAGTTCCCGGAGGTGCGTGCCCGCATCAAGCTGCTGCCCAATGGGCCTCCGGTGGCGTATCCGGTGCAGTTTCGCGTCGTGGGACCGGAGCTGTACACCTTGCGCCAGCGTGCCGACGAGGTGAAGGCGGTGCTGCGCGAGAACAGCAACATGCGCGGCGTCAACGACAACTGGAACGAGTTCGTGAAGGTGCTCCGGCTCGATGTCGACCAGTCCAAGGCGCGGGTGCTGGGAGTCACCAGCCAGGCGATCGCGCAGTCGTCGCGCACCATTCTGAGCGGGACCACGGTGGGGCAGTTCCGGGATGGCGACAAGCCGATCGACATCGTGATGCGCCAGCCGCTGGACGAGCGCGCGCACCTGACGGACCTGGCCAATGCCTATCTGCCGTCGAGTTCCGGGCAGCCGATACCGATGGGTCAACTGGTGCGGCCGTCCCTGTCCTGGGAGCCGGGTGTGTTGTGGCGCGAGAACCGCGACTACGCGATCACCGTGCAGGGCGACATCGTCGAGGGACTGCAGGGCGCCACCGTGACGGCGCAGTTGCTGCCGAAATTGCGCGCCCTGGAGGCCCGCTGGAGGGGCGAAGGCGCAGGCGCCTACCGTATCGACGTGGCGGGTGCGGTGGAGGAGAGCAGCAAGGGCTCGGCGTCGATCGTGGCAGGGGTGCCCATCATGCTGTTCATCACCTTCACGCTGCTGATGCTGCAACTGCACAGCTTCAGCCGCGCCATGCTGGTGTTCCTGACCGGTCCGCTGGGCATTGCCGGTGTGGCCGGCGCCTTGCTGCTGTTCAACCGGCCGTTCGGCTTCGTGGCGCTGCTGGGCGTGATCGCCCTGATGGGCATGATCCAGCGCAACTCGGTGATCCTGATCGACCAGATCGAACAGGACCGGGCGGTCGGCATCCTGCCCTGGGATGCGATCGTCGAGAGCACCGTGCGGCGGCTGCGGCCCATCGTGCTGACGGCAGCCGCTGCCGTGCTGGCCATGATTCCCTTGTCGCGCTCGGTTTTCTGGGGTCCGATGGCGATTGCCATCATGGGCGGACTGGTCGTGGCGACGGTGCTGACCCTGCTCGCATTGCCGGCCATGTACGCGGCCTGGTTCCGTGTGCGCGAGGCGACTGCCAGCACAGGTTAAAATCGCGGGCTGACGAATTTCGTAGGGGCGGCCTTGACGGCCTCCCCTATTTGTTTTCAGGCGCGGGTGGCGAAATTGGTAGACGCACCAGGTTTAGGTCCTGACGCCAGCAATGGTGTGGGGGTTCGAGTCCCCCCCCGCGCACCAGGAGTGTTTTTTCCGGACAGGTCCCGGCTTTTTGCTGTCGGCCCTGGTCGCGGTGATCCTGGAGCTGATACAGACACATCGGTTTGACGGGCGGCAGGTTCGCCCATGACATATTAGGAGAAGCAACATGGCTGTTACTGTGGAAACCCTTGAGAAGCTGGAACGCAAGATCACCCTGACCCTGCCGGTCACGGCAATCCAGTCCGAAGTCGAGTCGCGCCTCAAGCGCCTCGCCAAGACCGTCAAGATGGACGGATTCCGTCCCGGCAAGGTGCCGATGACGGTGGTCGCCCAGCGCTACGGCTACTCGGTGCACTACGAAGTCATGAACGACAAGGTCGGCGAAGCCTTCTCCAGCGCCGCCAATGAGGCCAAGCTGCGGGTGGCCGGCCAGCCGCGCATCACCGAAAAGGAAGGCGCGCCCGAGGGCGAGATGGCCTTCGACGCGGTGTTCGAAGTGTTTCCCGAGGTCAAGCTCGGTGACCTGGCCAGCGCCGAGGTCGTCAAGCTGTCGTGCGAAGTGTCCGATGCGGCGATCGACAAGACGCTGGACATTCTGCGCAAGCAGCGTCGCACCTTCTCGCAGCGTCCGCAGGACGCAGCAGCCCAGCTGACCGATCGCGTGACGGTCGATTTCGAAGGCAAGATCGATGGCGAGCCCTTCGATGGCGGCAAGGCCAGCGACTTCCAGTTCATCCTGGGTGACGGCCAGATGCTCAAGGAGTTCGAAGATGCCACCACGGGCATGAAGAACGGCGAAAGCAAGACCTTCCAGCTGGCATTTCCGGCTGACTACCATGGCAAGGACGTCGCCGGCAAGACCGCCGACTTCCTGGTCTCGGTGAAGAAGATCGAAGCGGCCCATCTGCCGGAAGTCAACGAGGCCCTGGCCAAATCGCTCGGTATCGAAGACGCGACCGTCGAAGGTCTGCGTGCCGACATCCGCAAGAATCTGGAGCGCGAGGTCAAGTTCCGCCTGCTGTCGCGCAACAAGCAGGCTGCGCTGGACGCACTGGCCGCCGTTGCCGAACTGGATCTGCCCAAGGCCAGCATTCAGTCGGAGCTCGAGCGCCTGATCGAGAATGCCCGCGCCGACCTCAAGCAGCGTGGCGTCAAGGATGCCGACAAGGCCCCGATTCCCGAGGAAATCTTCCGCCCGCAGGCCGAGCGCCGCGTGCGTCTGGGTCTGGTGGTGGCCGAGCTGGTGCGCTCGCAGGATCTGAAGGCGCGTCCAGAGCAGATCAAGGCCCATATCGACGAGCTGGCAGCCAGCTATGAAAAGCCGGCCGAAGTGGTCCGTTGGTACTACAGCGACAACAAGCGCATGTCCGAAGTCGAGGCCATCGTCATCGAGAACAACGTCACCGAGTACATCCTCGCGGGTGCCAAGCTGACCGAGAAGCCGATCGAGTTCGACGACCTGATGGGCCAAGGCTGATTGCCCGCCCGGGAAATTGCGTCAGATCAAGGCTTGCAGTTGCGACCACCGACCCCATGTGCCAGTGAGCAACCGACCGGGTTGCGGCAGTCCGACTTGGAGACGACATGAACTTTATTGACAACAATCAGCAGCCCCAGGGCCTTGGCATGGTGCCGATGGTGATCGAGCAGTCCGGACGCGGTGAGCGCTCGTACGACATCTATTCCCGCCTGCTCAAGGAACGCGTGATTTTCCTGGTGGGCCCGGTCAATGACCAGACCGCCAACCTGGTGGTGGCGCAGCTGCTGTTCCTTGAGAGCGAGAATCCCGACAAGGACATCTCGTTCTACATCAACTCGCCCGGCGGCTCGGTGTCTGCCGGCATGGCGATCTTCGACACGATGAACTTCATCAAGCCCGATGTCTCCACGCTGTGCACCGGATTTGCTGCCAGCATGGGTGCGTTTCTGCTGGCCGCAGGCGCCAAGGGCAAGCGGTTTTCCTTGCCCAACTCCAAGATCATGATTCACCAGCCGTCCGGCGGAAGCCAGGGCCAGGCTACGGAAATCGAGATCCAGGCCCGCGAGATCCTGAAGACCCGCGAACAGTTGAACAAGATCCTGGCCGAGCGTACCGGACAGCCGCTGGACCGCATAGCCCGCGATACCGAGCGTGACTACTATATGTCGGCGGACGAGGCCAAGGACTACGGCGTCGTCGACCAGGTCATCAGCAAGCGCGGCTGACCGCCAGCCGCCTGCCAGGGGCACAGGGATCCGGGCGGCTGCCCGGTCCTTGTCCCGCGTCCGGGTTCCGGCCCGGTCATAGCCGTTTGCCGCCGGTATTTCGGTATCATGGCAACACCATCCGGAAAGGGTTCGATTTCATGGCCGAGAAAAAAGGCACATCCAGCGAGAAGACGCTCTACTGCTCGTTCTGCGGCAAAAGCCAGCATGAGGTGAAGAAGCTGATCGCCGGCCCCTCGGTGTTCGTCTGCGACGAATGCATCGAGTTGTGCAACGAGATCATCCGGGACGAACTGCCCGCCGGAACGGTCGCCAAGGACACCAAGGGCGAATTGCCGACACCGGCCGAGATCAAGGCCAACCTCGACAACTACGTGATCGGGCAGGATCCGGCCAAGCGCACGCTGGCGGTGGCGGTCTACAACCACTACAAGCGCCTGCGGCACAAGGAAAAGGCCAAGAAGGACGATGTCGAACTGGCCAAAAGCAACATTTTGCTGATCGGCCCGACCGGTTCCGGCAAGACACTGCTGGCCCAGACCTTGGCGCGCATGCTGGATGTGCCATTCGTGATGGCTGACGCCACCACGCTGACCGAAGCCGGTTACGTGGGCGAAGACGTCGAGAACATCGTCCTCAAACTGTTGCAGAGCTGCAACTATGAGGTGGAGCGTGCACAGCGCGGCATCGTCTACATCGACGAGATCGACAAGATTTCGCGCAAGTCCGACAACCCGTCGATCACCCGCGACGTTTCAGGCGAGGGCGTGCAGCAGGCCTTGCTCAAGCTGATCGAAGGCACGATGGCCAGTGTGCCGCCGCAGGGCGGACGCAAGCATCCGAACCAGGACTTTGTCCAGATCGACACCACCAACATCCTGTTTATCTGCGGTGGCGCATTTGCCGGGCTGGAGAAGGTCATCGACAACCGTACCGAATCCTCGGGCATTGGTTTCGGGGCGCCGGTCAAGAGCAAGGCACAGCGCAGCCTGACCGAGGTTTTCAAGGATGTGGAGCCGGAAGATTTGATCAAGTTCGGCCTGATTCCCGAACTGGTGGGTCGGATGCCCGTGGTGGCCACGTTGGCCGAACTGAGCGAAGACGCGCTGGTGCAGATTCTCCTGGAGCCCAAGAACGCGCTGGTCAAGCAGTACGCCAAGCTGTTTTCCATGGAAGGCGTCGACCTGGAGATCCGGCCTGCAGCCCTCAAGGCCATCGCCCGCAAGGCGCTTGCACGCAAGACCGGTGCCCGCGGCCTGCGCTCGATCCTGGAGCAATCGCTGATTGACACGATGTTCGACCTGCCGACGACTGCCAATGTCGAGAAGGTGGTGGTCGATGAGTCTACGGTCGAGGAAAACAAGCCCCCGCTGCTGGTTTACCGGGAACTCGCGAAGAAAGCCTGATTCCGATCATCTATGGCGAGATCAGACCGGTATTCCTGCCGTTCTGGTCCGTGCCGATTGTCTGTACGCAATTCATAATGGTCTGCGGGTTGAAATTCGCGTTGCACCATCCATGTTGAATTGGTAAACACTAAGAGGTCTCTCATGTCTGGATCCAACTTGCTTTCCTCGGTACCGATCGACCTTCCGCTCCTGCCCCTGCGCGACGTGGTTGTGTTTCCGCACATGGTCATTCCGCTGTTCGTGGGTCGGCCCAAGAGCATCAAGGCGCTGGAAGCCGCGATGGAGTCGGAGCGCCGCATCATGCTGGTGGCCCAGAAGGCCGCGGCCAAGGATGACCCGCTGGTCTCCGACATGTTCGATGTCGGCTGCGTGTCGACCATTCTGCAGATGCTCAAATTGCCGGACGGAACCGTCAAGGTGCTGGTCGAGGGGCAGCAGCGCGCGTCCGTCAACAAGATCGAGGAGGGTGAATCCCATTTCTCGGCCAATGTGACGCCGGTGCAACCGGTGCTCGAAACTGCTGGCGCGGCCCGCGGCCAGGCCAGCGAGATCGAAGCGCTGCGCCGCGCCGTGATGCAGCAGTTCGACCAGTACGTCAAGCTCAACAAGAAGATTCCGCCGGAGATACTGACCTCGATTTCCAGCATTGACGATGCCGGCCGTCTGGCCGACACGATTGCCGCCCATCTGCCGCTCAAGCTCGAGAACAAGCAGACCGTGCTCGGCCTGAGCAATCCGAAGGACCGGCTGGAGAACCTGTTCGAGCAGATCGAACGCGAAGTCGACATCCTGAACGTGGACAAGAAGATCCGTGGCCGCGTCAAGCGCCAGATGGAGAAGAACCAGCGCGACTTCTACCTCAACGAGCAGGTCAAGGCCATCCAGAAGGAACTGGGCGAGGGCGAGGACGGTGCCGACATCGACGAGATCGAGAAGAAGATCAAGTCCGCGCGCATGCCCAAGGATGCCCTGAAGAAGAAGGCCGAGCGAACTCAAGAAGCTCAAGCTGATGTCGCCGATGTCGGCCGAAGGCGGCCGTCGTGCGCAATTACATCGACGTGCTGACCGGCCTGCCGTGGAGCAGCAAGACCAAGATCAAGCACGACCTGGGCAATGCCGAGGGCGTACTCAACGAGGACCACTTCGGCCTGGACAAGGTCAAGGACCGGATCCTGGAATACCTCGCGGTGCAGCAACGTGTCGACAAGGTCAAGGCCCCGATTCTGTGCCTGGTGGGCCCCCCCGGCGTCGGCAAGACCTCGCTGGGTCAGTCGATCGCCAAGGCGACCGGGCGCAAGTACGTGCGCGTGGCCCTGGGCGGCATGCGCGATGCGGCCGAGATCCGAGGCCATCGCCGCACCTACATCGGCGCGATGCCAGGCAAGGTGTTGCAAAGCCTGTCCAAGGTGGGCACGCGCAATCCGCTGTTCCTGCTCGACGAAATCGACAAGCTGGGTACGGATTTCCGTGGCGATCCGTCGAGTGCCTTGCTCGAGGTGCTGGACCCGGAGCAGAACCACAAGTTCGGCGACCATTACGTCGAGGTCGATTTCGACCTGAGCGACGTGATGTTCGTGGCAACCTCCAACTCGATGAACATCCCGCCGGCCCTGCTGGACCGGATGGAAGTGATCCGCCTGTCGGGCTACACCGAGGACGAAAAGACCAACATCGCGATCCGCTATCTGCTGCCCAAGCAGTTGAAAAACAACGGTGTCAAGGACAACGAACTTGAGATCGGCGAGGCGACCGTGCGCGACATCGTGCGCTACTACACCCGCGAGGCCGGTGTGCGTTCGCTCGAGCGCGACCTGTCCAAGATCTGCCGCAAGGTGATCAAGGGTTTGCAGCTCAAGAAGATGACCGCGCCGGTGGTCGTCACGCCCGACAACCTGAACGACTTCCTGGGCGTGCGCAAGTACACCTATGGCCGTGCCGAGGACAACAACCAGGTGGGGCAGGTGGTCGGATTGGCGTGGACCGAAGTGGGCGGCGATCTGCTGACCATCGAGGCGGCCCTGATGCCAGGCAAGGGCGTGATCACGCGTACCGGTTCGCTGGGCGATGTCATGAAGGAATCGGTCGAGGCCGCCCGTACCGTCGTGCGCAGTCGCGCAGCCCGGCTGGGCATCAAGGATGAGGTGTTCGAGAAGAAGGACATCCACATCCACGTGCCCGATGGCGCCACGCCCAAGGATGGCCCGAGTGCGGGCGCCGCAATGACGACGGCCTTTGTGTCGGCGCTGACCGGTATCCCGGTGCGCGGCGACGTGGCGATGACCGGCGAGATCACCCTGCGCGGCGAGGTCACGGCAATCGGCGGGCTCAAGGAAAAACTGCTGGCAGCCCTGCGTGGCGGGATCAAGACGGTGTTGATTCCGGAAGAGAACGCCAAGGACCTGCAGGACATTCCCGAGAACGTGAAGAATGGCCTGGAGATCGTTCCGGTGCGCTGGATCGACAAGGTGCTGGAAGTGGCGCTGGTGCGCATGCCGGTGCCTTTGACCGAAGAGGAGATCGCGGCATCTGCAGCGGCTGCATCTGCTGCCGTGCCGGCGGCAGTGGTGGCCACGCGTGCCGACGGAGAACGGTCGATCAAGCATTGAGGCAGGTTGAGGTCGGGTGTCGTGCGCCTGGAAAAAAGTTGCGCGAGGCGCTCGATCCGCCCCAAAAGTTGTTATATACTTCGGGGCTTGAAACGCGGGAATAGCTCAGTTGGTAGAGCGCAACCTTGCCAAGGTTGAGGTCGAGAGTTCGAGACTCTTTTCCCGCTCCACATTCCATAGAAAAGGGAAGCCCAGGCTTCCCTTTTTTGTCGGTGCAGTGTCAGCCACTGCCACCGGCAGACCGCAAGGAATACTGGCGCGATAGCAAAGCGGTTATGCACCGGATTGCAAATCCGATCAGCCCGGTTCGACTCCGGGTCGCGCCTCCAGTACTGTGACGCTTGATGGCCAGAACCACACTGCCATCATCGGCGGCAGCCAGCACCCTTGGTGTGGCAGGCTCGCCGGAAGTGACGGGACATCGTCGGTTGGCGGCTCATGGACTGCCGCTTGATGCGTGTCAACGACCAGCCGCTTCCTGGCGTGCCTAATGGCTGCATCTTCAATGCGCGGAGTATGCAATGCACGCCCTCAAGGATCTCTTCACCACCGACGTCGGCTTGATGAGCGCGGGCGGCATTGCGTTCATGATCGGAATGGCAGTTTTTTTCATTCGGTTCTTCCTGCGGCATATGCGTGAGGATGAGGCAAGGGAAAAGGCGCGACGGCATTGAAGGGGTCGCCCGAATGACCCTGCCGCGGCGCAGGTGTACACGCTGCTGAACCGCGAGCCGCACCCGCGGGTCGTGCAGACGTCGGATAGGTTTTCATCGCCACACCATCGGGCTGGGTGCATGCTTGGACAGACATGCGGGGCCCCGCAACAGCGCGCATTGAACGCTCATTGGGCGTTGTGCACAATGGGTGCGGGTGGAGGAGCACGAGGAAGAGACATCCCAGGGCAAGGAGGTTGTGGCCCAGGCCGTCGTCGTCCGCCAGGCTGAGTCCACCAGATTTTCAATGCCCATGCCATTGCCTCGCGTCCATTCACAGATGGATCCCACGCTGATCCAGGCCTATCGCCAGGCAGAATACCGGGTGCTTGGCGATGAGCCCATGGTGCTGCGGATCGACGTCGCCTCTGCCCCACTGGCCGGTCTGCACCGGACCTTGAATGTCGATTGCAGCGCGTTCATCACGGCATGGAACCCCTTGAGTCAGCTGACCCCTGCCTCCGTCAACCGCGCACGGCATGGGCAACTCGCAGCCGACATGGCGGCGCGAGGTCTGTACGCCATCGAAGCGATCGGGGTGGATCCTGCAGGTCATTGGCCCGATGAACCCGGTTATCTCGTTCCGGGACTGTCGGAGCAGGACGCACGACAGACCGGGCGTCGCTACGGGCAAAATGCCGTCGTCTGGGCGGGATCCGAAGCAACACCGCGATTGATCCTGCTGCGCTGAGCGGCCCTTGCGTGAAAGGAAAGGCCGACGTGCGAGGGAGGCCGTGGTCTTGCGGGCCTGGCTTGGTGCGCGGGACGGGAATCGAACCCGTACACCCTTTCGGATACGGGATTTTAAGTCCCGGGCGTCTACCAATTCCGCCACCCGCGCCATGCGATTTCGCATCGTAGCAGATGGCATGCGATCAGAGTGACGCACCGGCGCGTACCCAGGCAGACCTCGCCCCACGCGGCAGGTGGCGTGGCACAATGGAAGCCCTTATGCCGATCCGGCAGCCGCGCTCGGTTTTTGTGTCCAGGGCGGGTTGTCGGGCGACGGACTTTCAAAGGACCACCTTGCGCAAGACCCGCGCCCACCTGAGGCTGCCCCTGCTTCTTGCGTCGCACTTTCCGAATTCCATTACACGCCATGCCACGCTCAGACCCCGCTTTCGAAATCCACCTGCATGGTGAAGTGCAATTGCGCCCGCAGGCGCAGTTCGAACAAATCCAGGAGGCGCTCAAGCCGATCTGGAAATACGCCGGTGCGCGTTCGCTGGCCGATGGTGCGCGCAGCTCGTACGAAGACGAGCCCGGCATCCGGTTCGACGCCGCGAAGCACATGCTGCAGCTGTGCTGGACCGTCGCCGGTGATGATGACTTTCGTCAGACGCTGGACGAAATGTGCATGAACCTCAACGAACTCGCGGAAACCGGCGCTGCGATCGAGGTCAGCTTTTACGACACCGAGTTCGATGACGAGGACGGCGAAGAGGACCCGGAAGCGGAATCACGCGACGACTTCATGATGCTGTTTGTCGGTCCCAATCCGGCGGCGATCATGCAGGTCCAGCGCGACCTGCTGGTGCAGGACCTGGTGGCGCTGATGGAGCGCCACTTCGACGGCTCCGAACTCTCCGGCGTGGTGGCCGAGGTCGACAAGCTGTTCGCCCAGCGCTTCGATGCGCTGGTGAGTTCTCTGGAGATCGGCAAACCCCGTCGCGGGCCGGGTGGAGGCCATGGCGGGTCGGGACATGGGGGTGGTGGCGGCCGCAAGCCGCGCCACCTGCATTGATGCCCGACAGGCACGCGACGGACGTGCGTTGAACGCCTCGGGTGTGCGTCACGCGCGGACGACTGCGCAGTGTGCTTGCGGTCGCATGGTCGGCCGCGCGCCGCCAGTCTTTGGCTTGTGCGCTGTGCCAGAATTGCCTCATCATCGCTCGTAGGGGGAGCTTTCTTGCGCAAGAAGATCAGTGTCGACCATCTGGAACCGGGCATGTACCTGGAGCAGATCTGCGGCGCCTGGATTGACAACCCCTTTTGGCGCTCGCGCTTCGTCATCAGCGATCCCAAGGACATTGCCATGTTGCGTGCCAGCAAGGTGCGCGAGGTCTGGATCGATACCAGCAAAGGCGCCGATGTGTGGCCGGAAACGGCGGTCAGCGAATTGCGTGCCGATGACGGCACGGACCTGGACACCGATGCAGGGCTTGCAACGCCGCGGCCCGCCCTTGACGGCATGTTCGAAGGAAGTGCTTCCCGTGAGCCGGTGCCGATTGCCGAAGAGCTTGCGCGCGCGGCTCAGATCTGCGCGGCGGGCAAGGCGGCCGTGACCTCCATGTTCCAGGAGGCCCGCATGGGCAACACCGTCGACGCAGCCGGGGTGGCAGACCTGGTGGAGGAGATTTCCAACTCCGTGGCGCGCAACAACAGCGCACTGATCAGCCTGGCCAGGCTCAAGACGGCGGACGAGTACACCTACATGCATTCGGTGGCGGTCTGCGCCATGATGATCGCGCTGGCCCGCCAATTGAAGCTGAGTGAGGCCGAGGTGCGTTCTGCCGGCATTGCCGGCCTGCTGCATGACGTGGGCAAGATGCTGGTGCCGCTGGAGGTGCTCAACAAGCCGGGCAAACTCACCGACGCGGAGTTTGCGCTGGTCCGGGACCATCCGACAAAGGGACACGCATTCCTGGTCGAGAGTCGCAATATCGATCCGATGGCACTCGATGTATGCCTGCACCACCACGAAAAGGTCGATGGCTCGGGATATCCGAAAAAGCTCATTGGCGACGCCATCAGCATCTACGCGAAGATGGGGGCCGTCTGCGATGTCTACGATGCCATCACGTCGAACCGGCCGTACAAGTCCGGTTGGGATCCTTCCGAGTCCTTGCGCCAGATGGGCCTGTGGGCCAGCGGCCATTTCGACCTGCCGGTCTTCCAGGCGTTTGCCAAGACGCTGGGCATCTACCCGGTGGGCTCGCTGGTTCGCCTGAACACGGGCCGCATCGGTGTCGTCATCGAGCAGTCCAAGGGGGCATTGACATTGCCGGTGGTCAAGGCCTTCTACGTCGTCGCGACGAAGGAGCGCATTGTTCCGGTGGTGACCGACCTGTCCGTGCGTGGCTGCAAGGAGCGGATCATCGCCCGCGAAAACCCGGACCAGTGGAAATTCGAAGGCCTCGACGCCATGTGGTCGACACCTTCCTCGCCTTAGCACGGCAGCAGCAGATGCCGAGCGCGCCCGCCTGATCAGCAGCCGCGCGTGATCGGTACCTCGACGGGGCGCGGATGGGCTGCGTACTTGCCCAGTTCCATCTTGGCGATCGCGTTGCGGTGCACTTCATCCGGTCCGTCGGCGAAACGCAGCGTGCGGGCGTTGGCATAGGCATAGGCGAGAGGGAAGTCTTCGCACATGCCGCCGCCGCCGTGGACCTGAATCGCCCAGTCGATGACCTCGCAGGCCATCGATGGCGCAACCACCTTGATCATCGCGATCTCGGTCCTGGCCACCTTGTTGCCAGCCACGTCCATCAGCCACGCCGCCTTGAGCGTGAGCAAGCGGGCCATGTCGATCTTGCAGCGCGCTTCGGCGATCCGCTCCTGCGTCACGGTCTGCGCCGCCACCGTCTTGCCGAAAGCCACTCGGGCCGACGCCCGGCGGCACATCAGTTCGAGCGCGCGCTCGGCCAGGCCGATCAGACGCATGCAATGGTGGATGCGTCCCGGCCCCAACCGGCCCTGGGCAATCTCGAAGCCACGTCCTTCGCCGAGCAGGATGTTGCTGACCGGAACCCGGACGTTCTCGAACACCATTTCAACGTGTCCATGGGGCGCATCGTCGTAACCCAGCACGCTCAGCGGGCGAATGATGCGGATGCCCGCCGTATCCGCGGGCACCAGCACCATGCTTTGCTGCGAATGCCGGGGCGCCTCGGGATCGGTCTTGCCCATCACGATGAAGATCGCACAGCGCGGGTCTGCCGCGCCGGAGATCCACCATTTGCGCCCGTTGATGACGTAGTCGTCTCCCTGGCGCTCGATCCGTGTCTCGATGTTGGTGGCATCGCTGGACGCGACATCCGGCTCGGTCATCGCAAAGGCGGACCGGATTTCGCCGTCGAGCAGCGGCTTGAGCCAGCGTGCCTTGTTGGCCTCCGAGCCGTAGCGGGCAATGGTTTCCATGTTCCCGGTGTCGGGTGCCGAACAGTTGAATACCTCACTGGCCCAGGGCACGCGGCCCATGATCTCGGCCAGCGGGGCGTATTCCTGGTTGGTCAGTCCTGCGCCGGCATAACCGGAGGCCGCTTCGCTGTCGACGGGCAGGAACAGGTTCCAAAGACCGGCGGCCTTGGCCTTGGGCTTGCGGCTTTCGATCGTCTGCAAGGCGCTCCAGCGCCGGCCCGCGGCGGTATTGGCTTCAAGTTCCGCCTTGTACTCGGCTTCGGCCGGGTAGATGTGCTCGTCCATGAACCGCTGCACCTGCACCTGCAGTTCCTTGGTGCGGGGTGAAAAATCGAAATCCATGTCAGTCTCCTTGGGCAGGCGCAGCAGCGGCGGGCCTGATGCGACCCGTCAGCTGCGTTGTGCGAACGTCCAGGCCATCGTGGCCAGCGGCCGGACGCCGGCCGCCGAACTGGCTGCCTGTGCGCTTGAAGCCGTGCCAGCTTCGACCCGTTTGGCAATGCCTTGCAGGATGGCGGCAATCCGGAACAGGTTGTAGGCCATGTAGAAATTCCAGTCGGCCGCAAGCGCTTCGGGCGTGGTCAGCCCGGTGCGTTCGCAATACCGGCGGATGTAGGCGTCCTCGGTCGGAATGCCCAGGCTTTGCACATCCAGGCCGCCGATACCGCGAAAGGCACCTGGCGGAATGTGCCAAGCCATGCAGTGGTAGCTGAAGTCGGCCAGCGGATGGCCCAGCGTCGACAATTCCCAGTCGAGCACCGCCAGCACCCGCGGCTCGGTCGGATGGAACATCAGGTTGTCGAGCCGGAAGTCGCCATGCACCACACGCGCCATGCCGGTGTCCCGCGCTCCCTCAGGAATGTGTGTGGGCAACCAGTCGATGAGCTGGTCCATCTCGGTGATCGGCTGCGTGACCGAGGCGGCGTATTGCTTGCTCCAGCGCCCGATCTGGCGCTCGAAGTAGTTGCCCGGCTTGCCGTAGGTCTCCAGTCCCCGGCTGGCCGGCTCGATGCTGTGCAGCGCGGAAATTACCCGGTTCATCTCGTCGTAGATCGCCGCGCGTTCGCTGTTGGACATGCCCGGCAGGGACTGGTCCCACAGCACGCGCCCCTGTACGAACTCCATCACATAGAAGGCCCGGCCGATGACGGATTCATCCTCGCACAGGCAATACATGCGGGCCACCGGCACCTCGGTGCCCTGCAAGGCGCCCATGACCTTGAATTCGCGCTCGATCGCATGGGCCGATGGCAGCAGCCTGGCCACCGGGCCGGGCTTGGCACGCATCACGTAGCTGCGCGCAGGGGTCACCAGCTTGTAGGTCGGGTTGGATTGGCCACCCTTGAACATCTCCACCTGCAGCGGCCCCGCAAAGCCGTCCAGATGGGCCTCCAGCCAGCGCGAGAGGGCATCGGTATCGAACTGGTGCTTGTCGCTGACCGCACCGGTCCCCACGAAATGGCTGTAGTCGGTCATGGGGTCCTTGGGTCCTTGCAATGGGTCAGTGTTCGGCCTCGACGATGCGCATCAGCGCTGCGCTGTCGCGCACGATCAGGCCGCTGGTTTCGATGCGGATGGATTCCTCGCGCTCCATGGCCTTGAGTTCCTGGTTGACGCGCTGGCGCGATGCACCCAGCAACTGGGCCAGTTCCTCCTGCGCCAGATGCAGGCTGATGCGCATCTCCTTGGCGTTGTCGAGATTGGCAACGCCGTAGCTGCGCACCAGGTGCAGCAACTGCTTGGCGAGTCGCGCACGCAGCGGCAGCGTGTTGAGGTCCTCGACCAGCCCGTACAGTTGCCGGATCCGCCGCGCATGCAGGCGCAGCATGGCCTCGTACAGCTCCACATGCTGCGACAGAATTTTCATCAGGTCGGCACGCGCCACGCACAGCACGCTGCAGTCGCCATGGGCATAGGCATCGTGGGTGCGCCGGTCGCCGTCGAAGATCGAGACATCGCCGAACCAGATGCCGGGTTCGACATAGGTCAGCGTGATCTGCTTGCCCGAGATCGAGGTCGAACTGACCCGCACGGCACCCTTGGCGCAGGCGATCCACTCTTCCGGCGGGTCGCCCCGGGCGCAGATCAGGTCTCCGTTCTGGAATCGTTTGACGTAGGCGCATCGCAGGATGTCGTGCCGAAGTGACGGCGACAGGGAACTGAACCAGCGACCGGAGTTGATCGCTGCACGTTCTTCAATGGTAAGGATAGGCTCGTCCATGGTCTGTCTTGTGGGTGACTGGAAAGCAGACCCGTTGTCGCGTGTGCGACGCGACGCCAGGTGTCGATGGTCCAGGTCAGGGCCTGTGAGCGCCTGCCTGGCCGTGCCTCAGGCCTCTACGTGCAACAGGCTGAGCCCGATCGCACCGCGCCGCCGCAACCAGGGGCTGGGACGATAACGCGGGTCGCCGTACACCGTCTGCATGTTGAACAGCACCTCCAGCACATTGGTCGGGCCGACATGGTTGCCCATCGCCAGCGGACCCATCGGATAGCCGAGTCCGAGTCGGACCGCAATCTCCAGGTCGGCCGGTGAGCAGATCGCCTGCTGGCACATGTCGGCAGCGATGTTGACGATGGTCGCGACCACCCGCTGGGTCACGAAGCCGCCACTGTCACGGATCACGCTGACGGCCTTTCCGTCACGCGCGAACAGCGCATGGGCCGCATCGCGCATGTCGGATCGGGTGGCCGGGTTGGTCGCCAGCACACGGCGCCGGGTCGTCGCATCGTCCATCAGCATGTCGATACCGACGGTACGCGCGGGATCGAGTCGCTCGACCACGGCGACCGTGGTCACGTCGAAACCCAGCGGCGCAACCAGCGTCAGTGCGGTTGGCGAGGGGCTCTGGCCCGTCTCGATCTGCGCGCCCAGGTTCTTGAGCAGCAGCAGCAGTTCGGCGCGTCGTGCGGCCCGTGTCGACACCCATACCGGCGGCATTTCGTCGACCTGTGGCGTGGCGGGTTCGGCCGGAACCTGCGCGGTGCCGTTGTCGTACCGGTAAAAACCCTGGCCCACCTTCTTGCCGACCATGCCTCCGGCCAGTCGCTGCGCGGTGATGACGCTGGGGCGATAGCGCGGCTCGTCGTAGTACTGCCGGTATACCGACTCCATCACCGGGTGTGACACGTCCAGTGCCGTCAGGTCCATCAATTCGAAGGGGCCGAGCTTGAACCCGACCTGGTCCTTGAGGATACGGTCGATGGTGGCGAAGTCCGCGATGTTTTCTCCGGCGATGCGCAGTGCTTCGGTTCCATAGCCGCGGCCGGCATGGTTGACGATGAAGCCAGGGGTGTCAGCGGCCTGTACCGGTGTATGGCCCATCTCGCGCACATAGTCGGTCAGCTGCGTGCAGACGGCGGGGTCGGTACGCAGCCCGGCCACCACCTCGACCACCTTCATCAGGGGCACCGGGTTGAAGAAATGCAATCCGGCGAAGCGTTGCGGCAGGCGCAGCCGTGCCGCAATCGCGGTGATGGACAGAGACGAGGTGTTGCTGGCCAGGACCGTGTCGTCGCTGACGATTTCCTCGAGCGCGGCAAACAATGCGGTCTTGACTTCGAGCTTTTCGACGATGGCTTCGACGACAAGCGCGCAACCGGAAAGGTCAGCAAGTGCATTGGCACATGTGACGCGGGACTTGTACTGGCGGTTCTGGTCTTCGTCGAGCCGGCCCTTCTCCAGTAACTTGTCCCATTGGGCGAACAGGTCGGTGCGGGCTTTCTCGCTGGCACCAGGCTGGTTGTCGAACAAAAGGACCTGGCTGCCGGCCTGAGCGGCCATCTGCGCGATGCCGCGTCCCATGGCGCCGGTGCCGATGATGGCGGTGGTTTGAAACGATGTCTGCATGCCTTGGATTATTGATCGAATTCCTGGGGCCCCTGCAGTAGCCACCCGTCGAGTCTGGAACGTGCGCTGGCAGTCCCTGCGCCCGTGCGATGCTGCCAGTGGTGCTTGCGTGCAACACCCGAGCGAGGCCCGTCGCGGGCTCAGGCACAATCGTGGCGTTTCCCGGGCGCGCACTCCCGCGCACGGGAAAGGCATTTGCCGCCGAGGCGCCTCGATGCCGAGGCCTTTATTGTTCAGGTGACTATCGCGACTCAGACCGATGCAAATTGCACAACTCCTGTCGGACATTCCCAAGCGATCGCTGGCGCTGCTGATCTTGCTGGCGAGCCTTGACAGTCAGGCGCTGACGCTTGGCCGGATTCAGGGAGCCGCCCTGATCGGTCGCCCGTTGGCGGTATCCATTGCCGTTCAGCCAGATCCTGGCCAAAGCCTGAGCAGCAGCTGTTTCGAAGCCGACGTGTTTCATGGCGATACCAAGCAGGATGCGAGCCGTGTCAAGCTGCGCCTGGAGGCGGCGGCGTCCGGTCAGGGCAGCATCCTGCGGCTGAATTCCGAGAACCCGGTCAACGAGCCCGTCGTCACGGTCTATCTGCGTGCCGGTTGCGATCAGATGGTCAGTCGGCGCTACGTCATGCTGGCGGATATCGTCAGCGAGCAGGCGGCGCCGGTGGCCCCGCGCGTCGGCGCTGTTCCTCTGGTGATACCCGGCCCGTCCGCAGCATCCCCCCAACCCGCACCGGCAACCGCGGTGTCGTCGGGGGCTGCGGCTACAGGCAATGCGGCCGAGGCAGCCGTGACGCGCCCAAGCGCGGCGTCAACCCGCGCGTCGGCCGAGCGTACAGCGCCGCCTGCCGCGCGGGCGGCCAAACGGCCGCCGAGGGCCGCTGCTCCGGCACGTCCGGCTCCCACGCCGCGTGCGGCCCCGGTCAAGCCAGCACCGGCAGCGGCTGCGGCGCCATCGGGCGCAGCGGACGAGAAGGCCCGCGCCGGTCGCAGTGCCGGGCAGTCGCGCTTGCGGCTCGATCCGCTCGAATTGCTGTCGGAGCGTGTGGCCACGCTGGAATCGGTCACCGCCAACGCGCCGGCTGAGGCGGCTGCCCGCGAGGCGCGTGATGCGCAGCGGCTGGACAGCCTGGAGGCCAGCGTCAAGTCCCTGGTGGCGCTGGCCGCCAAGAATGAGGCCAGCCTGCTTGCGCTGCGGGTCCGGCTGGAGCAGGCGCAGGCCGAGCGCTACAACAATCCGGTGGTCTACCTGTTGCTGGCATTGCTGCTGGCCAGTCTGGTCGCGATTGCCTATCTGATGTCCCGCTCCAGCCAGCGGGCCCGCCAGGAGCCGCCCGAAAAGTGGTGGGACGGATCGAATGTGCGTCCGCCCGTGGCTGCGGTCGTGGCAGATGCGGCCGCTGCGCCACCCGAGGCGCCGGTCCGGGACCAGGGTCCCGACTCCGGTCTGTCGGCGATTTCCGAGCCGTCACCGCTGTCGCGGCCCATCGGCCTGACACCGCCGGAACGCGGGCCGGCGCAGCAGACCCAGCCCATGACCCAGGGCATGCCGATGCGCCATGCCGGCGCGGTGCCGCCCCAGGTCGACGTCAGCCTGGTCGAGATGAGCGAGTCGACCTTCGACCGCCTGATGCAGTCCGGAACGGCACACAGCGGCGCACGCAAGCTGCGTGATGACGAGGTACCGTCCGCCAGCCTCCAGCGGCCCGCCGCGGCAGGGGATGAAACGGCCGCAGCCGGTCGGCCCCGCACCAGGCGCATTGATTCCGATGAACTGGTCGATATCCGCCAGCGCGCCGAGTTCTTCGTGACACTGGGGCAGACCGATCAGGCGGTTCAGGTGCTGGAGGCGCGTATTGCGCAGGACCGCGAATCGTGCCCACAGGCTTTTCTGGATCTGCTCAAGCTGTTCCACTCGCTGGGTCTTAAGGCCGACTTCATGCAGGTTCGGGAAGAGTTTTCACGGATCTTCAACGCCTCGATTCCGGAGTTCGCCGATTTCGACGAGGAAGGCAAAGACCTGGAGGACTATCCGGGCACGGTGGATCGACTGATTGCCGTCTGGGAGCGCCCGTCGGTGCTGGACGTGATCGAACACCTGATCTATCGCCAGCAGGCCGACACATCCCACCAGTCTTTCGATCTGGCGGCCTTTCGCGACCTGCTGATGCTGCATTCGGTGGCGCAAGTGGTGCGTGGGAGCGAGGCAACGGATGCCGGTGCCTCGTGGCAACAAGGGCATGCGGCCAGCGCAGGAGCATCGCTGGATATCGATTTGTCCGATGTGTTCGGTTCGTCGGCGGAACCCGAGAGGGCGCAGTCCGACGCATTTCCGGTGCTGCCTGCAGTCGCGTCCGCGCCGTCTTCGCCAGCGCCCGATGCGGGCAATCTGATTGACTTCGATCTGACCGAGATCCCGCTCGACAACAAGAAACCCGGCGGCACCTGACGGCTGGGGCATGAGCCCTGCCAGGCTCGGTGGCGCTGGCAACCGTGCTGCGCGCAACCCACCAGCGTCTGCGCGGCCTGGTCCGGGGTCCGTGCGCTGCGGTCAACGCCGCAGGTCGGGCGACGGGATCAGCGGCGAACCTGCAGGGCGCCAGGATTGACGATGTTGCTCGGAGTCCCGCGAATGAAGTTGACGACGTTGTCGAAGGCTTCGCTGAACATGCGCTGGTAGTTTTCCTGTTCCACATACCCGATGTGCGGTGTGCAGATGCAGTTCTCGATGCGCAGCAGCGCATGCCCCTGAAGAATGGGCTCTGCCTCGAACACATCCACGGCTGCCATTCCGGGCTTGCCCCGGTTGAGCGCGGCGATCAAGGCATCGGGTTCGATCAATTCCGCCCTGGACGTGTTGACCAGCAGCGCTGTCGGCTTCATGGCAGAAAGGTCGTCGAGCCGCACCATCCCGCGGGTTTCATCGTTCAGGCGCAAATGCAGGCTCAGGACGTCGCTGCTGGCGAAAAACGCCTCGCGGCTGTCTGCTGTCGCATAGCCGTCGAGTTCCGCCTGCTGGCGCGAGGCTTCCCGACCCCAAACCAGGATCTGCATGCCGAATGCCTTGCCGTAGCCCGCAACCAGTTTGCCAATGCGTCCATAGCCCCAGATGCCCAGGGTCTTGCCCGACAACTGGCTGCCAATGCCGAAATTCGGCGGCATGGATGCGGCCTTGAGTCCCGACTGCTGCCACGCACCGTGCTTGAGGTTGCCGATGTACTGCGGCAGGCGTCGCATCGCGGCCATCACCAGGGCCCAGGTCAATTCCGCGGTCGGCAGTGGCATGCCGGAGCCCTCGGCCACGGCGACGCCACGCTCGGTGCAGGCCTGCACGTCCAGGTGACTGCCGACCCGGCCGGTCTGGACAATCAGCTTCAGGCGCGGCAATTTCTCGATGATGGCGCGGGTGAGCTGCGTGCGTTCACGGATCAGCACGACGATGTCGGCGTCCTTGAGCCGGATCGACAACTGACCCATGCCCTTGACCGTGTTGGTATAGACCTTGGCCGCGTAAGGCTCCAGTTTGGCGGCGCACGGCAACTTGCGTACGGCGTCCTGATAGTCGTCGAGGATCACGATATTCATGGCAGCATTGTGCCTTGAGCCGACCCCCCGGTTGCCGCGGATACCGTCTTGCCAGAGGCCAGGTTTGGATTGCGTGTGCACGGACGCGGGCCATTCGCGGTAGCATCCCACGCTCATTCACAACCGCCAAGGAAGTTCCATGTCCATTTCGATGTCGTCGGCCAGCGTACCCATCTGTGTCACCATGCTCGGCAACCTGGCCCACTTTCTGGACAAGGCCCAGGCATTTGTCGATACCCGCAAGTGCGAGCCCACGGCTTTGACGCAGTACCGGTTGGCACCCGACATGCTGCCGTTTGCCCGTCAGGTGCTGATCGCCTGTGACGCTGCAAAAAACGGCATTGCCCGGCTGTCAGGGGAGACCGCCCCCAAGTTCGACGATACAGAGACCACGATCGCAGAGCTCAAGGAGCGTATCGCCAAGACGATTGCCTACCTGCAGTCGGTTCCGGCCGAGAAGCTCAATGGCACCGAGGCGCGCGACATCACGTTTCCGGTTGGACGCGAAGCGACCCGGACCTTGAGCGGCGAGGCGTACCTCAAGCATTGGATGCTGCCCAACCTGTTCTTCCATGTCACCACTGCCTACGCGATCCTGCGCCACAACGGTGTGGACCTTGGCAAGGCAGACTACCTGCTGGGCGCTGCCGCCTGACGGACGCTTACTTGGTCATGCCATGCCATGCCGTGCCTGGCCTGGCCTGGCCTGGCGCGGGAACGCGCGTTGCAAAAGGCACGCGTGGCGTATCAGAGCCGCGTGGCTCAGGCCCGCGCCTGGAGCGCGGCCTCTCGCTCGACCATGCGGTCAAGCTCTGCGCATACGTCGGCCATGCGGCCAGACATGAGGATACGTCCCGCGCAGGCCGAAGCCTGACCCGGATCCAGGATGCGAACCACCCGCAGCAGGGACCGGCCCTGGCGAGCAGTGCTTGGCGCCGCCGGACGACGCAGCGGCGCTGCTGTCCGGGCCGTCTGGGCGGGCGTGACGTCGGGACGCGCACACGCTGGCACATCGGTCGTACGGTGCGCAGTTCCACGCGATGCACGCAGGCCCCGCAACAGGTGTGCCCAGCGCGCCGGCAAGATGGCTGACGGGAAGAGGTTCAGATTGGGGTGGATGTGGTTGAACATGGCGTGCCTCTCGGGTCCTGGTTACATCAGCATGGTGTTGCGTATCAGTCCGACGGCCAGGCCCTCGATTTCGAAGGGTTCACCGGGTTCTACGACGATGGTCTGAAAATCGGGGTTCTCCGGGTGCAGCTCGATCAGGTGCTTGTTGCGCTTGAAGCGTTTGACGGTCACTTCGTCGCCCAGCCGCGCCACAACGATTTGCCCGTTTTTCGCGTCCTTGGTGGACTGGACGGCGAGCAGGTCGCCGTCCATGATGCCGGCGTCGCGCATCGACATGCCGCGCACCTTGAGCAGGTAGTCCGGCCGACGCTGGAAAAGGCTGTTCTCGACGTAGTAGGTCTGGTCGACATGTTCCTGCGCCAGGATGGGGGAGCCGGCAGCCACGCGGCCGATCAGTGGAAGTGCCAGTTGCGCCAGACCGGGCAGGGGCAGCGAGTACTGCTTGACCCGGGATTCGTTGATGGAGCGCAAAGCTTCGCTGCGCAAGCGGATACCGCGCGAGGTACCGCTGACCAGTTCGATGACGCCCTTGCGTGCCAGCGCCTGCAGGTGCTCTTCGGCAGCATTGGCGGACCGGAAGCCCAGCTCGGTTGCAATCTCGGCGCGGGTCGGCGGTGCGCCAGTGCGGGCAATGGCGCTCTGGATCAGATCCAGGATCTGCTGCTGGCGCGCGGTAAGCTTGACTTGAAATTGCGGCATGTCCATGTAGGTCACTCCTGCGGGGCCTTGCGGCGGGTTACTGATTGGATGAACAGTAACTGTATTTTTAACCAGTTTTGAATTGAAAGCAAGCCATGGGTCAAACTTTTCGCAAAAAGCTGGTACTGCTGGGCACCGGCGGGACCATTGCCGGCCTGGCCACCGCGGCCCACGATAACGTCGGTTACAAGGCCGCCCAGGTCGGTGTGGCCGAACTGCTCGAGGCTTTGCCGAAGGCGCTGCGCCCGCAGGCTTCGGTGCTCAGTGAGCAGGTGGCGCAGGTGGACAGCAAGGACATGGGGCTGGATGTCTGGCAGGCCCTGGCGCAGCGATGCGCCTTCTGGATGGCCGACCCGGAGGTGGCTGGTGTCATCGTGACGCATGGCACCGACACGATGGAGGAGACCGCGTATTTTCTGCATGAGGTCCTCGCCGGCAGCGGTGTGGCGCACAAACCTGTCGTGCTGACGGGGGCGATGCGTCCGGCATCGTCACTGACGCCGGATGGGCCCCAGAACATGCTCGATGCGCTGGTCGTGGCGGCCGACCCGCGGGCGCGCGGCGTGCTGGTGGTCTTTGGCGGCACCATTCATGGCGCCCCGGATGTGCAGAAGGTCCATGCGTATCGGCAGGACGCTTTCGGCGGCGGCGAGGACGGGCCGCTGGGCCGCGTCGAGGAGGGTGCGGCGGCCTGGGTGCGTCCGCCGGCGATCGGAGGTGCGTCGTTGCTGACGGAGGCAGGGCAGGGTCCGGATTGGCCGAGCCTGCTTCAAGGGCCTGTGGCCTGGCCTCGCGTCGAGATCGTCAGCAGCCACGCCGGCGCCAGTCCATGGATGGTCGATGCCTTGCTGGCGCAGCGCGCCTCCCACGGTCTGGACGGGATTGTGGTGGCGGGAACGGGCAATGCCAGCGTGCATGCGGCGCTCGAGGCCGCACTGTTAAAGGCGCATGAAGACGGTGTGGTGGTCTGGCGCGCCAGCCGCTGTGGCAGCGGCCATACGGTCGGTCGGCTCGACACGCCACTGCCTGATGCGGGCGGCCTGTCGCCCGTCAAGGCCCGGATCGCGCTGATGCTGCACCTGCTTGCAGGCCAGGGGCGATCGCGGCCCTGACCCGGTCGCTGCCTTCAGTGCGTTGCGGAAAGCGCCTTGAATGCGCGCTCGCGGATCTCGTCGACCGTTCCGGTTCCATTGATGGTTCGGTACTGCGGTGCGCCCGCAGGGTCCTTGCGGGCCCAATCCTGGTAGTAGGCCACCAGCGGACGGGTCTGCGCGCTGTACACCTCCAGCCGCTTCTTGACGGTTTCTTCCTTGTCGTCGTCGCGCTGGATCAGCGGCTCGCCGGTCACGTCGTCGGTGTCTGCCACTTTCGGCGGATTGTGCTTGACGTGGTAGGTGCGGCCTGAGGCCGGGTGGGAACGGCGCCCGCTCATGCGGTCGATGATGGCGTCGAACGGCACATCGAACTCGAGCACATAGTCGAGCTTGATGCCGGCCGCCTTGAGCGCGTCGGCCTGCGGAATGGTGCGTGGAAAACCGTCGAACAGGAAGCCGTTGGCGCAGTCGCTCTGGGCGATGCGTTCCTGAACCAGGCCGATGATGATGTCGTCACTGACCAGGGCGCCTGCGTCCATGACCTTCTTGGCCGCCAGGCCCATGGGCGATCCGGCCTTGACAGCGGCGCGCAACATGTCGCCGGTGGAGATTTGCGGAATCGCGAATTTCTGGCAGATGAAAGTCGCCTGTGTGCCTTTTCCGGCGCCGGGCGCGCCCAGCAGAATGAGTCTCATGGGGTGTCTCGCGTGATGGAATTGTGGGACTGTGGCAGATCTACCTGACGGTCACCTTGCCACAGGTTCGCTGGCGCAAGAATAGCATGGGGACGGGGCCCCTCATTTGCGGAAAAGCTGCCTGACGCGCTCCAGGTCCTGCGGGGTATCCACGCCGGCTCCCGGATCGTTCGCCGTCACATGGACGGCAATCCGATAGCCGTGCCAAAGTGCCCGCAATTGCTCCAGTGCCTCGGCACGCTCCAGTGGTGCTGGCGCCAGCTTCGGGAATTTGCGCAGGAAGCCGGCCCGGTAACCGTAGATGCCGATATGGCGCATAGGGGCGGCCTGTCGCAGCAGTGCATTGGCAGGTGTCGCTGGCTGTGTCCACCATGCGTCGTCCGCATGGTCTCGTGCCATCGGAATGGGTGCCCGGCTGAAGTAGAGCGCGTTGTGCTGCCCGTCGGTCACGACCTTGACGATGTTCGGATTGCGGAATTCCTCCAGTGTGGCAATCGGATGCGCGGCGGTGCTCATGTTGACCCCGGTCTGTTCATGCAGCAACCGGGCCACGGCGTCCACCAGCCGCGGGTCGATCAGCGGTTCGTCGCCCTGTACATTGACGACCACATGGTCGTCGTCCAGGCCCAGCAGATCGCAGGCTTCGGCCAGTCGGTCGCTGCCGGAGGCATGGTCGGTACGCGTGAGGACAGACGCGACGCCATAGGCGCTGCAGGCATCGGTGATGGACACGTCATCGGCAGCCACCACGACACGTACCGTGCTGTCGCCCGCCTTCGGAATGACGCGCTGCGCCACACGCACCACCATCGGTACGCCGTCGATCGGCGCCAATGGTTTGTTGGGAAGCCGCGTGGACGCCAGGCGGGCAGGAATCAGGACAGTAAAGGTCATGGCCAATGGTTCAAACGTGGTGGGCAGGGCGCGCGAGGCGCCGATTCCAGGGGGCACACTTGCGCGCAACAGAGGCCTGGCATCCGAGGCCCGGCATCCGGCGCCGTGCCGCAGCTCAAAACCCCAGTTCCTCGTCGCTCAGTGTGCGCGCTTCCTCTTCCAGCATCACCGGAATGCCGTCGCGCACAGGGTAGGCCAGGCGCGCACTGCGCGAGACCATTTCCTGATGGGCGCGGTCGTATTCCAGCGAACCCTTGGTCACAGGGCAGACCAGCAATTCAAGAAGGCGTGTGTCCATGGTTTGATGATAACCGTGCGTCCCAGGCGTGCGGCCCGCACCTGCGCAGATGCTGCGTGAGCGCGACCCAGAAGGCGGGCGCCAGCGTGACCTCCAGGGGCACGGCCAGTGCGTCCGGGCGCAAGGGCCACAGCTTCACGGCGTCCTTTTCCGTGCACAGCAGCATGGCATCGGCCGTGTCCGGCCACGGCAGGGTGTCGAAGGCCGCGTGGTCGGGCAAGGCCCGGGTGGCGTCCAGCGGCAGTCCGCGTTCGCGCAGCATTGCAAAGAACGTCTGCGGATGTGCGATGCCGGCCACCGCTTGGATGGGGCGTGACGGCGCCGAAGACGCCAGATCCGTCAGCGCGACCTTGTGTCCATCGGCCGCGATCGCATGGTCGGCCAGCCGCCGGGCAACCTGATGGGCTGTCCCCGTTGGCAGATCGCCACTGCGAACGACCAGGTCGGTGGAGCGTGGCCAGGGTTCCCGCAAAGGGCCGGCCGGCAGCAGGAAGCCGTTGCCGATGCCCTGGCCGTCGAACACGCAGATTTCGATGTCGCGGTGCAGACCCAGGTGTTGCAGGCCGTCGTCGCATACCAGCAGGTCCACATCCGGATGGGTCGCCAGCAGGGCACGCGCCGCGTCGATGCGCCGCGCGGCGACCTGTACCGGGGCTCCGGTGCGGCGGTGGATCAGCAGGGGTTCGTCACCCACCTCGCTGGCGACGGCGTCGGCGGTGACCGACCGGCAGTCGCTGCCGGTGCGGCCGTAGCCTCTGGACACGACTCCTGGGTGCAGGCCCATGGCCTGCAGGTGCTGCACCAGGGCGATGACCAGCGGCGTCTTGCCGCCACCACCGGCAACGACATTGCCGACGACGATGACGGGCACCTGCACCCGTTCGGTGGACTTCAGGCCTGTCCGGTACAACAGGTGGCGCACATGCCAGAGGCAGAGGTAGGCCAGCGACAGCGGCCACAGCAGCCAGGCCAGCAGGCCGCGCCGCTGCCAGGCACCGAGCAGGGTCTGCCGCAGTGCTGCGCCGGCCATGCTGCTAGCGCGTGGCAGCTTTGCCCGAGGGCTGGGTGGCAAAGGTGATCTGTGCCAGTCCCGCACGCCGCGCGGCTTCCATGACGGTGATGACCGCCTGGTGCTTGGCGCTGGCGTCCGCCTGGATGATGACGACGGTGTCCTTGCCGGATTTGGCGGCCGCGAGCATGGCGTTGGCCAGCAGGTCGGGACTGCGCCCGCCCAGCGGCGCCGCGTTGACGGAATAGTCGCCATCGCTGCTCACGCTTACGAGCAGTTCCTTGGGATAGTCGCGCTGTGTCTCGGTGTCCGCGACCGGCAGCCGCAGCTGGATTTCGGTGAACTTGCTGTAGGTGGTGGTGAGCATCAGGAAGATCAGCACCACCAGCAGGATGTCGATGAACGGGATCAGGTTGATCTCAGGTTCGTCACGGGAGGCGGTGCGGAAGTTCATGGGCCCTTGCGCAGGTTGTTGAGATGCCGCGCCAGGCGGTCGGCGGACAGTTCGAGCGTCAGCAGATAGGCGTCGACCGTGGCCCGGAAGTAGCGCCAGAAGATCAGGGCCGGAATCGCGATGATCAGCCCGAACGCGGTGTTGTAGAGTGCCACCGAGATGCCGTGCGCCAGCTGTGCCGGGTTGCCGCCGGGTGCTCCGGTGGAGGGGCCTTGCGAGCCGAAGATTTCGATCATGCCCACCACGGTGCCGAACAGGCCCATCAGCGGTGCGGCCGATGCAATCGTGGCCAGCGCGCTCAGGTAGCGCTCGAGCCGGTGCGCCACCAGGCGGCCTGAGCCCTCCATCGTGGCGCGAAGCTCGGCTTCGGTCAGCCGTGGGTTCGCGTGGACCGCCTTGAATCCGCTGGCAAGCACCTCGCCCAGCGCTGAATTGCGCTCGAGCTGGGCCACCATGTCGGGTGGCGGGACGGCGTTGCGCGAGACCGTCAGTACCTCTTCAAGCAACCGGGGAGGGGCCACCTTGGCGGTCTTGAGACTGATGAAACGCTCGATGATCAGGGCCAGCGCCAGAATGGAGCTTGCAACCAACGGCCAGATCGGCCAACCTGCGGCTTGTATGATGGAAAACAAGAATGAACCCCATGCGGATGGAAAGCCGGTTGATTATGGCCCACGTGCCGAAAGCTGCGGTTTCGGGTGGATGCGACCGAGGCTGACGCAGGCCTGCGCGTCACCCACAGAACATGTGGATAACTTTGTGCAAAAGCCGGCTGGAAACGCGCCCGAGCCTGCGTTGATGCGGCATTGGCTTGGGGTGATGAGAAAAACAGCAGTGAAAATTCTAATGAAATCAATAACTTGCTGCGTGAATGCGGGCGATCGGCGGGGGCGACGGCGGGTCGTGGCCTGCGCGGTCGAATTGTGGAGTAATCGCACGACCGCCGCGCGTGTGTCATGCCGAAAGGTGCGCGCATGGGCCGGCGCATCGCGGGTGGCGCGCGGCCCGTCCGTCGCTTGGCGCAGCGCGCGTTGTGCGGTATCTGGCGGGCCAATCGCCATGGGCCGCCATCGGGTGCAACTGCAGGAGCCCTTGCCATGAGCACGCCGCAGGCCATGCCTCGCATCTGGGCCGTCGCCGACCTGTGCCAGGCCGTGGCGGATGCGCTGGACGCGCGCTTCAATCCGGTGTCCGTGCGCGGCGAGATCTCCAGTTTCGTGCGTGCCGCCAGCGGGCATTGCTATTTCACGCTCAAGGACAGCTCGGGTCAGATCCGGTGTGCCATGTTCAAGCGGTCGGCGGGTCTGCTGGACTTCCCCGTGCGGGACGGCGACCTGGTCGAAGTGCGTGGCCGCCTGGGCGTGTATGCGCAGCGCGGTGACCTGCAACTGGTGGTCGAGTCCATGCGGCAGGCAGGTGCCGGCGCCCTGTTCGAGGAGTTTCTGCGGCTCAAGGCCCGTTTGCAGGCGGAAGGCCTGTTCGATACCGGGCGCAAGCGCGAACTGCCTTTGATGCCGCGCGCCATTGGCCTGGTCACCTCGCTGGGTGCCGCGGCGCTGCACGATGTGGTGACCGCGCTGCAGCGTCGGGTGCCGCATATCCCGCTGCTGCTGGCGCCAGCGCCGGTGCAGGGGGCCGGGGCACCCGCATTGTTGGCGCAGGCGCTGGAGGCGCTGTATGCGATGGCCGATGCAGACCCGAAGGGTGGCGCGCCCGCACCGGCGGGGCCGGATGTCATCCTGCTGGTGCGCGGCGGAGGGTCGATCGAAGATTTGCGCGCCTTCAACGATGAGGCGCTGGCCCGCGTGATCGCGCGCAGCCCGGTGCCCATTGTCTGTGGTGTGGGACACGAGACCGATTTCACGATTGCCGACTTCGTCGCGGACCTGCGTGCTCCAACCCCGACGGCCGCAGCCGAACTGGTGGCTCCGGCGCGCGAGGTCTGGCTGGGCGCGCTGGAGCTCATCGAGGGCCGCTTGCGCGACGCGGTCACCGATCGGCTCGACCGGGATGCCCAGCGCCTGGACGCTGCAGCCGCCCGTCTGGGTCGACCGTCGGGCCTGGCGTCGGCGCAGCGGGTGGGGCTGGTTTCGGCGGCCCGGCGCCAGCGTCTGGCGACGCGCGTGCTGCTGGCGAATCGACAGCAGGCGCTCGAGCAGTTGCAGGCGCGTTTGCTGGCAGGGCGGGGGCGAGGCATCGAGCGTTTGCACGAGCGGCTCGAGCGCTGCCGGCTGCGCCTGGGCCTGCTCGATCCGGCGCTGGTGCTGCAACGTGGCTACGCCTGGATCGCCGACACGCAGGGGCACACGATCACCCGCGCGGACCAGGTGCGTGCGGGCCAACCGCTGCGTGCAACACTGGCCCACGGCGCCATCGATTTGCGCGTGGACGCGCAAGCATGAGCAAACTTCCTACAGGCAGGCATGCGCAAACTTCCTACAATCGCGTTTTTGCCAACCATCTGAAGAGGACACCATGGAACATACCCTGCCAGCCCTGCCATATGCCATCGACGCCCTGGCGCCGCACTACTCGCGTGAAACCCTCGAGTTCCACCACGGCAAGCACCACAACGCCTATGTCGTGAACCTCAACAACCTGCAAAAAGGGACCGAGTTCGAATCGATGGCGCTCGAGGACATCATCAAGAAGTCCAGCGGCGGCATCTACAACAACTCGGCCCAGATATGGAATCACACCTTCTTCTGGAACTGCATGAAGCCTGCTGGCGGCGGTGAGCCTTCCGGCGCGCTGGCCGCGGCCATCAATGCCAAGTGGGGCAGCTATGCTGCGTTCAAGGAGGCTTTCGTCAAGTCGGCTGTCGGCAATTTCGGCTCCGGTTGGACCTGGCTGGTCAAGAAGGCCGACGGTTCGGTGGACATCGTCAACATGGGTGCTGCTGGCACGCCGCTGACCACGGCCGACAAGCCGCTGCTGACCGTCGACGTGTGGGAGCACGCGTATTACATCGACTACCGCAATGCCCGTCCCAAGTTCGTCGAGACCTTCCTCGACAAGCTGGTGAACTGGGAGTTTGCCCAGGCCAATTTCGGCTGATCCCGCGCAAGCGCGATGGAATCAAAGGCCGGCCTTACGCCGGCCTTTTTGCTTTTCCGGTCCCTGAAGGGGGCTGAGCCACCAGATGCCACCGGGGAAGCCTTGGCTGGCGATGGCCGCGGGGCGCCCTCAGCGGGTGGCTTCGAAGGGTTTGCCGGTCAGCCGGAAACCGGCCTTGATCGCCCGCTTGGCGAACCAGCCCTGGTTCATCTCCAGCACGAAACGCACCGGTTTGACGGAGCAGTGCGAGTCGGTGGTCTGCGGTTTCATGTCGACCAGATTGACGATGGTGCCGTCATCGGCGACGAATGCGGCGGTCAGCGGGAGAAGTGTATTCTTCATCCAGAAGCACTGCTGGGCGGGTTCCTCGAACACGAACAACATGCCTTCGTGCTGCGGCATCTCTGCGCGGTGCATCAGCCCGATCTGGCGCTGGTCCGGGGTCAGGGCCACTTGGGCATCGATACGGTACATGCCCGCGCCAAGCGCGACGCGGGGCAGGTCGCGCTGCGCCTGGTCCTGGGCAAGGGCCCAACTGCTGGTGAATGTGATCAGGCAGAACGAGAACAGTCGCAGGAATTTCATGTGCGGATTGTGGCGGACAAAACGCGAAATGCCCGCATTGCGGGCATTTCGGATTCAGCGGGCCTGTAGAGGCCCGACCGAACGGCTATCAGGCTTTGGGAGCTGCAGGAGCAGCTTCTTCCTTCTTCATCTCCTTCTTGGCAGCCTTCTCCTTCTTGGCCATTTTCTTCTCTTCGGCCTTGGCCTTCTTGGCGGCGGCTTTCTCTTCCTTCAGCTTGGCTGCATCAGCCTTGGCATCCTTCTTCTCTTCCATCTTGGCAGGAGCGGCGGCAACCACGGGGGCAGGAGCAGCGGCCGGAGCAGCAGCAGCGGCCGGAGCGGCAGTAGCGGCGGGCGCAGCAGCAGGCTTGGCCGGGGTCTGGGCAAAAGCGCCAACGGCGAACAGGCTGGCGATCAGGGTGGCGAGGATCTTGTTCATGGTGAACTTTCTTGAGATTAAGTGGGTCGGTTTGTTTTCTTCCCCTGCGGGAAGCTCTCCTGTAACGGGCCCTCGTCTCCCACGGTTGACAGACTCCTGAAAATATTTGGGACTAGAATTCCAGCAAGTTCTGGGAGTACGGTGCCGTGCGGCACGACAACTGCTCTGTCTATGGCGCCGGCCGCCCCGTTTAACCGAGACCTCATTCCATCATGTACCAGCACATCAAGGTTCCTGCTTCCGGTTCGAAGATCACGGTCAACCCGGACATGTCTCTGAATGTCCCGGACGAGCCGATCATTCCGTACATCGAGGGTGACGGAACCGGCATGGACATCACGCCGGTGATGCTCAAGGTGGTGGATGCCGCCGTTGCCAAGGCCTATGGCGGCAAGAAGAAGATCCACTGGATGGAGGTCTATGCCGGTGAGAAGGCCACCCGAATCTACGGGCCGGACGTCTGGCTTCCGACGGAGACGCTTGACGCGGTCAAGGACTATGTCGTCTCCATCAAGGGCCCCTTGACGACGCCGGTCGGGGGCGGTATCCGATCGCTGAACGTCGCATTGCGCCAGGAGCTCGATCTGTATGTCTGCCTTCGCCCGATCCAGTATTTCAAGGGCGTGCCTTCACCCGTCAAGGAGCCGCACAAGACCAACATGGTGATCTTCCGCGAGAACTCGGAAGACATCTATGCCGGCATCGAGTTCGAGGCCGAGTCGGACAAGGCGAAGAAGCTGATCAAGTTCCTGCAGGACGAACTGGGTGTCAGGAAGATCCGCTTTCCGGACACCTCGGGTATCGGCCTCAAGCCGGTGTCGCGCGAAGGCACCGAGCGCCTGGTGCGCAAGGCGATCCAGTATGCGATCGACAACAACAAGCCCAGTGTCACGATCGTGCACAAGGGCAACATCATGAAGTTCACCGAGGGCGCCTTCCGCGACTGGGCTTACGGTCTGGCCCAGAAGGAGTTCGGCGCCGAACTGATCGATGGAGGCCCCTGGAGCCGGGTCAGGAATCCGAAGACCGGAAAGGACATCGTCATCAAGGACGTCATCGCCGACGCCTTCCTGCAGCAGATCCTGCTGCGTCCGGCCGAATACAGCGTGATCGCCACGCTGAACCTCAATGGCGACTATGTGTCGGACGCGCTGGCCGCCCAGGTCGGCGGCATCGGCATCGCCCCGGGCGCCAACCTGAGCGACACGATCGCGATGTTCGAGGCCACCCACGGCACGGCGCCGAAATATGCAGGCAAGGACTACGTGAACCCGGGTTCCGAGATCCTGTCGGCAGAGATGATGCTGCGCCACATGGGCTGGACGGCGGCTGCCGACCTGATCATCAGTTCC
Source organism: Rhodoferax sp. (assembly GCA_024235935.1). GTDB lineage: Bacteria > Pseudomonadota > Gammaproteobacteria > Burkholderiales > Burkholderiaceae_C > CAISIP01. The sequence goes on from JACKLL010000005.1 coordinate 189,223, forward strand.
ATGGAGAAGTCGATCGCCAGCAAGAAGGTCACCTATGACTTTGCCCGCCTGATGGACGGTGCCACCCAGGTGAGCTGCTCCGGCTTCGGCCAGGTGATGATCGACCACATGTGATCCGCATGCCCTGTCCTGCCATCTCCAGGACGCCAACAGCCGCCCCGGCCGCAAGGCCATCGGGCGGCTTTTTTGTCAGGCGCTCTTGAATCCCGGGATGGTGGCTCCAATTCCTGTAAATCCGACGTTGCCGCCCGCGCGTCGATAGAATGATCCGATGGCAACAAAGCAACCTGCAAAACCTCCCGCACCCCCGGTCCAGTCACCCCGGACGGACGACGGTGACGCCCTGGTTGTCGAGCGTCAGACCCAGCAGGTCAAGCCGCCGCAGATGTACCAGGTCGTCATGCTCAACGACGACTACACGCCGATGGAGTTTGTCGTCGTGATGATCCAGGAATTCTTCAGCAAGGACATGGAAACGGCCACGCAGATCATGCTGAAGATCCACCTGGAAGGCCGTGGGGTCTGTGGGGTCTATTCGAAGGATGTGGCGGCGACCAAGGTCGACCAGGTGCTCGAAGCGGCACACAAGGCGGGGCATCCGCTGCAATGTGTCAGCGAGCCGGTCGACTGAGGATGCGAGGGTTTGTAAGTTTTAGACTGTGATCCGGTCGGGCATTCAAATCGGTTTAAAGTAAAGCATCAACGCAAGGCAAAAGGAATACACATGATTGCCCAGGAACTGGAAGTTAGCCTGCACATGGCGTTTGTCGAGGCGCGCCAGCAGCGGCACGAGTTCATCACGGTGGAGCATCTGTTGCTCGCGTTGCTGGACAATCCCAGTGCGGCCGAGGTGCTGCGCGCCTGCTCCGCCAACATCGACGATCTGCGCAAGTCGCTGTCGACCTTCATCAAGGACAACACGCCACAGGTTGCGGGAACCGACGACGTCGACACCCAGCCGACGCTGGGTTTCCAGCGCGTGATCCAGCGCGCCATCATGCACGTGCAGTCCACCGGTAGCGGCAAGAAGGAAGTGACCGGCGCCAATGTGCTGGTGGCCATCTTCGGCGAGAAGGATTCGCACGCCGTCTACTACCTGCACCAGCAGGGTGTCACCCGTCTGGATGTCGTGAATTTCATTGCGCACGGCATCAAGAAGTCCGACCCGCCGGAGCCGACCAAGTCCGGCGAAGGCCAGGCCGAGGCCGAAGAGGGTGGCGAGAAGTCCGAGAAGCAGTCGCCGCTGGAGCAATACACGCAGAACCTGAACCAGCTGGCCAAGGACGGCAAGATCGATCCGCTGATCGGCCGCGAGTACGAGGTCGAGCGGGTGATCCAGATCCTGTGCCGCCGGCGCAAGAACAATCCCTTGCTGGTCGGTGAGGCTGGCGTGGGCAAGACGGCCATTGCCGAGGGACTGGCCTGGCGCATCACGCAAAAGGACGTGCCGGAGATCCTGGCCGACTCGGTCGTGTATTCGCTTGACATGGGCGCCTTTGCTGGCAGGCACCAAGTACCGCGGTGATTTCGAGCAGCGCCTCAGGGGTGTGCTCAAGTCGCTGAAGGACAAGCCCAACGGCATTCTGTTCATCGACGAGATCCATACGCTGATCGGCGCGGGGCCGCTTCGGGCGGTACGCTGGATGCGTCCAACCTGCTCAAGCCGGGCCTGAGCTCCGGGCAGCTCAAATGCATCGGCGCAACCACGTTCACCGAATACCGCGGCATCTTCGAGAAGGATGCGGCCTTGTCGCGTCGCTTCCAGAAGGTCGACGTGGTCGAGCCGACGGTGGAGCAGACGGTGGAGATCCTGAAGGGCCTCAAGTCGCGCTTCGAAGAGCACCACAACGTCAAGTACGCGGTGGCGGCCTTGCAGGCGGCGGCCGAGCTCAGTGCCAAGTACATCAACGACCGGCACCTGCCGGACAAGGCCATCGACGTCATTGACGAAGCGGGTGCGGCACAGCGCATCCTGCCGGTGTCCAAGCGCAAGAAGACCATCAGCAAGAGCGAAGTCGAGGACATCGTGGCCAAGATCGCACGTATTCCGCCGGCCAACGTCTCCAACGACGACCGCGGCAAGCTCAAGACGCTGGAACGCGACCTCAAGAGCGTGGTGTTCGGTCAGGACAAGGCGCTGGACGTGCTGGCGTCGGCGGTCAAGATGGCGCGATCGGGGCTGGGTCGCGGCGACAAGCCGATCGGCTCCTTCCTGTTCAGCGGACCCACCGGTGTCGGCAAGACCGAGGCGGCCAAGCAACTGGCCTACATCATGGGCATCGACCTGATCCGCTTCGACATGAGCGAGAGTACATGGAACGCCATGCGGTGAGCCGTCTGATCGGTGCGCCTCCGGGCTATGTCGGTTTCGACCAGGGCGGCCTGCTCACCGAGGCGGTTACGAAAAAGCCGCATTGCGTGCTGCTGCTCGACGAGATCGAGAAGGCACATCCGGACATCTTCAACGTGCTGCTGCAGGTCATGGACCACGGGACGCTGACCGACAACAACGGGCGCAAGGCCGACTTCCGCAACGTCATCATTGTCATGACGACGAATGCCGGTGCCGAGGCCTTGAACAAGACGGTGATGGGCTTCACCAACAAGCATGATTCCGGCGACGAAATGGCCGACATCAAACGCCTGTTCACACCGGAGTTCCGCAACCGTCTGGATGCCACGGTCAGCTTCAAGGCGCTGGATGAGAACGTGATCCTGCGCGTGGTTGACAAGTTCCTGTTGCAGCTCGAGACGCAGCTGAGCGAGAAGAAGGTCGAGGTGACCTTCTCCGACAAGCTGCGCAAGCATCTGGCCAAGAAGGGCTTCGATCCGCTGATGGGCGCACGTCCGATGCAGCGCCTGATCCAGGACACGATTCGTCGTGCGCTGGCGGATGAGCTGTTGTTCGGCCGGCTGACGGAAGGCGGGCGACTCACGGTCGACCTGGACGACAAGGACGAGGTGACGCTGGACATCACGCCGCTGCCCAAGAAAGAGGGCAAGGCCAAGCCGGAAGAGGCGGCCGTCGGCTGATCAGGGTTTGAATCGCCGGCGGATCTCCTCGATCCGTCGGCGGTTGACCCCCAGATCCGATTGGCCCAGGCGGCTTGCGGATCGTACCTGGATGACCCCTGCCACCGGGTCCTGCCAGAACTCCACATCGTCGATGAAACCCATCCAGGGCGTTCGGAACTGGGCGTAGAGATAGTCCGGCTGTTCGCTGACGATGCGTGCACCATCCATCTGGCGGATCACGTCGACCAGACGCGCCATGGCGCTGGCCCTGTCCCCGCGATACGCGAGCGGTGCGATGCGGGCATATGCCATTTGCGGATTGTCGGGATACAGATCTGCCTGGCTGGAAACGCTGTTCGGTGTGGTGGCCGGCGGCGCCAGCCGGCCGTCGTGAACGCCCAGATTCGCTGGTTGCGAGCCGGCGAACAGACCCGCCTGCCCGGCTCCCATGGCGAGCAGCCCAAGCACCGCGAGGAGGATCAGGGTTCGCTTCAGAAATTTCATACGCTTTGCCTCAGGTGCCGCCGATTCGGGTTGTCCTTCGCGCCGACCCCCACGGGACGGGGGCCGAGGCTACAGCAAACCCGGATTGGCAGGCCTGCGCGCGCAGCGCAGGGCAGGCCTTATTTGAATCCGACCCGGTCGAGCATCTGCTGGACCTTGACCTGGTTCATGCCAATCCGGCTGATCGGGGTATTGTCACTCTTGAAGCTGCCGCCCGTCATGGCCTTGAGCGCCGGGTTGTCGATCACGATGCCCTTGGCCGTGGGCCACTCGTTGTTGCCGTTGGCGAAGTGGTTTTGCGCAGCGGGGCTGGCCAGATATTCCAGAAACCTGATCGCGTTCTCCGGGTTCTTGGCATTGCGCGCCACGGCACCGCCAGCGACATTCACATGGGTTCCCCAACTGGACTGGTTCGGGAACACCACGCCGACGCGGTCGGTGATGGCCTTGTTCTCCGGGGCATCCGACCGCATGATGCGGGCCAGGTAATAGGAGTTGGTGACCGCAATGGCGCACTCGCCAGAGGCCACGCCCTTGATCTGATCGGTGTCGCCGCCCTTGGGCGAACGCGCCAGGTTGGCAACAACGCCCCGCAGCCATTGTTCGGCCTTCTGCTCTCCCATGTGCTCGGTCACGGCGCCGAACAGCGACAGGTTATAGGGGTGGGAGCCGGAGCGGATGCAGATCTTGCCCTTGTTCTGCGGGTCGGCCAGCTTTTCGTAGCTGTCGACGTCCTGTCGCTTGACGCGAACCTTGTCATAGACGATCACGCGGGCGCGGGTCGAAAAGCCGAACCAGGCGATGTTTCCTTTGGCGTCAGGCGTGCTGCGCAGATTCGCGGGAATCGCAGATTCCAGCGCAGGCGAGCGGACACCCTGGAACAGTCCGTCTTCCTCGCCGCGCCACAGGCGCGCAGCATCGACCAGCAGGATGACATCTGCCGCCGACGCCGTGCCCTCGGCCTTGAGGCGGGCGAGAATACCGGCATCGTCGGAATCGACACGGTTGATCTTGATGCCGGTGGCCTTGGTGAAGTCCGAATACAGCGCTTCGTCGGTCGGGTAGTGCCGGGCCGAGTAGATATTGAGTTCGTTGGTCTGGGCCTGGCTGTTGGCGAGGACCAGCAGCAGGGTGCTGGCGGCGAGCAATGGTTTGATGGTCATGGGAGATGGGATGAAGAACGGGATTGAAAAATGCACGTTGTAGCGCCGATCATAAAGCAAACGCGAATCATTCCCAATAACATCGTCGTGGGTGCGGTGATGGTGCATGCCACCATGCGTGACGGAACCTCCCATGCCTGATGCGCGTGCCATGCTCCGGATGCGCGGCTTCTTGCCGGGTCGATGGCGGTCTGTCCTGTGCCTGCTGGCAGGGCTGGTGCTCGTCGGTTGTACGTCGACGCCGATTGCGCCGCCGCCGGTTCCATCGCCCGCCGTGGTCGTACCGCCAGCACCCAGGCCGCCACCCCGCATCGGGCTGGCCCTGGGCGGCGGTGCAGCCCGCGGCTTTGCCCATGTCGGTGTGATCCAGGTGCTCGAAGAGGCCGGCATCCGGCCGTCACTGGTGGTCGGGACGTCGGCCGGTAGCCTGGTCGCGGCCATCTACGCCAGCGGTCGCAGTGGTGCGCAGATGCAGCAGATCGCCGAAGACATGGAAGAGGCCAGCCTGACCGACTGGACGCTGCCGCTGTTTCGCCGCGGCGTTCTGCGAGGCGATGCGTTGTCGCGCTACGTGAACCAGCAGGTCGAGCGCCGGCCGATCGAGGCGATGGCGATGCCGCTGGGTATTGTGGCGACCGATCTGGCCAGTGGCGAGGGCATCGTCTTTCGCCGTGGCGACACCGGCCTGGCCGTCCGTGCCTCGAGTGCCATCCCGGCGCTGTTCCAGCCGGTACGCATCGGCGGGCATGACTATGTCGATGGAGGCCTGGTGGCCCCGGTGCCGGTGCGGTTTGCGCGCGACATGGGCGCCGAACTGGTGATCGCGGTCGACATCTCGGGGGCACCGCAGGGCAATGGCACCGATGGCGTGCTGCAGGTACTGATGCAGACCTTTTCCATCATGGGCAAGAGCATCAGCGCACTGGAGCTGCGAGGCGCCGATGTGGTCGTGCGGCCGGTGCTCCAGGACGTGGGCAGTGCCGATTTTGCTGCGCGCAAGCGCTCGATCGAGGCCGGGCGCGCGGCGATGCTGGCGTCCTTGCCGGCGCTCAGGACCCAATTGGCGCGGCTTGCGCAGTAGGGCGGTCGCGAAGCGGCGACTGCATGGTGCCGGGGGATGCGGTGGGCTGCGGGGTGCCCCGTCAGGCAGCCATCGCTGGCAACGCGAGCTTGCGCACCTCGGGGATGACGATGATGGTGATGCCCTGTTCCCGATTGCGCACGGTGATCTTCTCGTGTCGCAGCGCGCCGACGTCCAGGCCGGCGTGCGCAGCGACGCTTGCGGACACGATCAGCTGGCACTGAAACTCCTTGGTCAGGTCCTGCAGCCGGCTGGCCGTGTTCACCACGTCTCCGACGGCTGTCAGGTAGGTTGCCACCCCGCGCCCCATGTGGCCGACCACGGTCGATCCGCAGTGGATGCCGATGCCCAGTCGCAGCGGCTCGGCCAGTTCCTCGTGCAGGTCCGTGCTCAGGTCGTCGATGGCCTTCTGCATGCGGGACGCCGCCTGCATGGCCTCGCGTGCGCCGGCTTTGAGCCCCGTGTGAACACCGAACAAGGCCATCACGCCGTCGCCGGTGAACTGGTTGGCAATGCCTCCGGCGCCCTCGATGGCCTGCCCCACGGCCTCGAAATAGCGGTTGAGCAGGAACACCACATCGTAGGGCAGGCGCCGCTCCGACAGACCGGTGAACCCACGCAGGTCGGCGAACAGCACACAGATATCGCGCTCCTCACCGGCGATGGCCTGTCCCTGCACCAGCGCCAGCGCGGGTGGCAGGCTGGGCGGAATCAGCGGCGTGACCCGGATGTCCTGCTGCGGTCGCAACTGGCAGGCCAGACGGACGTTGCCTGCTGCCCCTACGCGGGCCAGCACCCGTGCCTCCGTACTGCTGGGTTCGGGCAGGCCGCCGAGCGGGGCATCGACGCGGATGCGGCAGGTGGAGCAGCGGCCACGTCCGCCGCAAACCGCCGCATGGGCGATGCCGGCCAGCCGGCTGGACTCGAGCACGGTGAATCCCCGGGGGACCGTGACCACCTGCTGGTTCGGATACCGGATGCGGACCGAGCGTCCAGCCTCATGCCACTGGCGCATCGCGCGCGCCAGCAGCGTCAGTCCCAGCAGTACCGCCAGCGCGATCAGGATGGCGTCGCGGGTCTGGTACAACGCTGCCAGCGCAAACGCATTGGGCGCCTGGGCGTCGATAAAGGTCTGGTTCAACCATTCGGGATCACTGGCCAGCACCGATACATAACGGCCCGCCTGCGCGAAGCCCAGCAGCGCCAGCACCGGAACCAGAATCGCCAGCGTGTACAGCACCATGGCCATCCGGTAGTAGTACGGCCGCATCCGCAAGGCGTAGTGGATACCGATGCAGCCATGGGTCCAGGCCACCAGCAGCAGCACGCTTTGCCACAGGCCCAGTTCCGGCCGCAATTGCCAGAACAGCAGTACCAGCATGGTGTAGGAATCCTGGTAGCCGTGGACCTGTGCGGCAACCCGCGTCAGGATGGCATGGTTCACCAGTACCAATGGTATGAACAGGCCCAGTGCCAGTTGCACGCCTTGCCACAGCGGCATGCGCAGATGGCGGCGCAGGTAGATGGCCCAGAACGCCAGCGCCAAGTGGACCAGTATGGCTCCCAGCAGCAGCGCGGAGCCGACCGGATTGCGCCATACGGCCAGAAACAGCCAGCGTCCGTCTTCCATCGCCTGCAGCGAGATCAGGCCCAGTGCATGGTTGAGCAGGTGGGTGCTGACAAAGCTGAACAGGATCAGGCCCGAATAGAGCCGGATGCGGCGAATGCCGCCCGCGCTGAACCAGTCCCGCACGGTGCGCCGGATGGCAACCCGTGCGCGGGATGCGCCTCTCAAGTCCGCCGCCCCATGGGTATCGGGGGCCGGCCGGGGAGAAGGCCGGCCAAAGGGGGGCGGGGAAGCGTGGCAAGGTCCGGCATGGGCATGGCGCAATGCTAACGCGACGCCAGCCGTGCCATCGGCCCGAATCGGCAAATCCGGGCTGCGAAAATCGCAGAACTATAATTTCCCTTCGCTCCACGCGCGGGCACAACGGCAAGCCAACCCCCCCATTCAGCCTGGCGAGACGAATCGATTGGAGAGCACGATGGAGCGCGACCGCAAAGATACCCGGATCCTGATCTACAGCCACGACACCTTCGGGCTGGGACACCTGCGCCGCTGCCGCACCATTGCGCATGCGCTGGTCGACCGCTTCAAGCACCTGTCGGTGCTGATCCTGTCGGGTTCGCCGATCATCGGCAGTTTCGACTTTCGCTCGCGCGTCGACTTCGTGCGGGTTCCCGGCGTGGTCAAGCTGCGAAATGGCGAGTACACGCCGCTGAACCTGCACATTGATGTCGACCAGATGCTGGAGATGCGTGCGTCCATCATCAAGCACACGGCCGAGATGTTCGACCCCGACATCTTCATCGTCGACAAGGAACCGCTGGGGCTGCGCGGCGAGGTGCTGGAGACGCTGAAGATGCTCAAGCAGCGCGGCACGCGACTGGTCATGGGCCTGCGCGATGTGATGGACGAGCCCAAGCTGCTGGTGCCCGAGTGGCAGCGCAAGAAGGTGCTGCCAGCGCTGCGCGACCTGTACGACGAAATCTGGATCTACGGCCTGCCGCAGATCTGCGAACCGCTTGATGGCATCACGCTGCCGGCCAGTGTACGCAAAAAGATCACCTATACGGGTTACCTGGCCCGCGAAGTGTCGACCGCCGGTGCGCCGCCCCGTTTGCCCGAGATCACCAAGAAGCCGTACATCCTGGTTACCACCGGCGGTGGCGGCGACGGCGAGGAACTCATCGACTGGGTGTTGCGCGCCTACGAACACGATCCCATGTTGCCGTACCCGGCCCTGCTGGTGCTCGGGCCGTTCATGCAGCCGGAGAAGCAGACCGAGTTCATGAACCGGGCGGCCAAGCTCAAGCGGGTCGACGCGATCACCTTTCACAGCAACCTCGAGGCGCTGGTGGCAGGCGCCAGCGGTGTGGTAGCGATGGGCGGCTACAACACCTTCTGCGAAGTCCTGTCGCTGGACAAGCGCGCGCTCATCATTCCGCGCACCAAGCCGCGTCTGGAGCAGTTCATCCGCGCCTCCAGCGCGGCCAATCTGGGCCTCGTGAGCATGTTGCTCGAGGACGGCGCGCGCGACCCCGAGGTCATGGCCGAGGCCTTGCGCGCCTTGCCCCGCCAGCCGCTGCCATCGTCGGTCGTCGTTCCGGGCCTGCTCGAGGGACTGCCCAACGTGGCCAAGCTGGTCGCGCCGTGGATTCAGCGCCCCGACGACGAACAGCCCAACGTGGTGGCGCGTATTGGCTGAGACGCCGGTGGCGGGATCCGGCGGCGCAGGGCGCGTCGCCTTTGTTCTCAAGGGTTATCCCCGCCTGTCCGAGACCTTCATCGCCCAGGAGATCGCCGCGCTCGAGCGCCGGGGCCTGCCGATCCTGATCGTCTCGCTGCGGCATCCGACCGACAGCCAGGTGCATCCCATCCATGCCGAGATCAAGGCGCCGGTGGTCTATCTGCCCGAATACCTTTACAACGATCCGCTGCGCGTGCTGCGGGCCTGGTGGCGCGCGCGTCGGATGCCTGGCTATGCCGGCGCGCGGGCCCAGTGGTTGCGTGACTGGTGGCGTGACCGCACGGCCAACCGTGGCCGTCGTTTTGGCCAGGCGCTGGTGCTGGCCGCCGAGCTGCCGTCCGACGTGGTGCGGTTGCATGCGCATTTCCTGCACACGCCAGCCTCGGTGACGCGTTATGCGGCCATGATGCGCGGCCTGCCGTGGTCCGGCTCGGCCCATGCCAAGGACATCTGGACCTCACCCCCATGGGAGCTGCGCGAGAAGCTCGCGTCCTGCGACTGGCAGGTGACCTGCACCGCGACAAATCGCGATTACCTGGACACGCTGGCTCCGCCGGGACGGGTGGAGCTGGTCTATCACGGGCTCGACCTGCAGCGCTTTGAGCCCGATCCTTCGCCGCGCGCTGCGCGCGATGGCCATTCCGCCGACGATCCCGTCGTGCTATTGTCGGTCGGGCGGCTGGTCGAGAAGAAGGGTACCGACATCCTGCTCGATGCGCTGGCCCTGTTGCCGCCCGAACTGCATTGGCGACTGGTGCATGTCGGTGGCGGGCCGCTGCGCAAGACGCTGCAGGCCCGGGCCGAGGCCTTGGGGCTGGACAAGCGCATCACATGGTCCGGCGCGCTGGCCCAGCAGCAGGTCATTGCGCTGTACCGCGGTGCCGACCTGTTTGCGCTGGCCAGCCGGATTGCCGGCGACGGCGACCGCGATGGCCTGCCCAACGTGCTGATGGAAGCGCAGAGCCAGGGTGTCGCCTGCGTGGCCACCGACGTCTCCGCCATTCACGAACTCATCATCGACGGCCAGACCGGCCTGCTGGTTCCTCCGCAGGACCCGCAGGCGCTGGCGCAGGCGCTCGAATCGATGATCCGCAATCCCCAGCGGCGCCAGGCCCTGGGGCAGGCGGGTCGGTTGCGGGTGAGTGCCGAGTTCGGGCTGTCGAGCAACATCGAGCGGCTGGCGCGCAAATTCGGACTTCCCGCGGCCAGCGGCACCCCGTCCGCCTGAACCGCACCCGGCGGTTCCTGGCGGGCAATTCAGGCCGGCGCCGTGGGTGTGTCGGCAATGCCCTGGATGTCGCAGGTCTGCTCCAGGCCCGCAATACACAGGCAGCGATGCAGCAGGCTGCAAGCCAGGTAGTGCGGGTCGCGGCGCGCGGCGTCCAGCAGCCGGCCGACGTCGACCCGCTCTGGCAGGATGGTCGAGGCCGCGATCAGTTGCAGCACCTGGTCCTGGTTGTGCCGCAGGAAGCGATGGTAGACCCAGCGAAAGCCCTGCTTGTCGCGCCGCCATTGGGTCGGCAATGCCACCGGAAAGCGGGTGCGCAGCTCATGCTTGTTCCAGGGCCCGACGAATTTGCGCGCGTACCCGCTGGCCATGTACGGGGCCAGCCGGTAGTCCAGCAAGGGGCTGCGGTTCTCGATGCCCGACATCATCGCGTTGCGGTCGTTCTGCCACAGCCATTCGTGCAGGCGGCCGGCACCTGCGTCGCGCACCAGTGCCTCCGTCAGGTCGCCCCGGAAATGGATGAGCGGGTCGCAGCCCGGCGCTGCGCGCACGCTGGCATGTACGAACTGGTCCATGTCGGCTGGATCGTCGGATTCGCGGCGCACGTGCGCTGTGGCCGAAGTGGCCGTGCCGTCCTGTGCGCACCAGGCGAAAGCCTGATCAACGATGGCGCGCATGCGGGGCTCGTCGGCATTCGCCTGCGCGATCTGCGTGCACCAGTGTGTGTCGCCGGCGGCCAAGGCCTGCGCCACGGCAAACCGGAAATACCGGTCCCAGTAGCCGGCAAATATCTCGTCACCGCCGGTTCCGTCCAGCACGACCGGCACATCGTGCTCGGCGATATGGGCATAGAGCTGCGGCATGGCCAGTGCATTGCCGATGAACGGGAATGGCTTTTCCTGGTGCCGGCAGACTTGCAGAAAGCTGTCCATGCCGGCGCCACCGTATTCGAGCGGCAGGTTGACGCTGCGGATGCCCAACTGTTCGATGCAGGCCGCGGCATAACGCGCGTCCTCGCTCTTGCCGGCGTCGCCGGTGAAGCAGGTGACCTGCTCAGTCAGGCCCCGGTGGGCCAGTATCGACAGGATCAGCGAGCTGTCGACACCGCCGGAGAGCAGCAGCCCGACCCTGCGGTCGGCCACCAGGCGGGCAGACACGGCATCCTGCAACAGCGCGTCGAGTTGCTGGGGGTCCTTGTCGTCCGAGGCCACGTGGCCGGCCAGGTCGTACCAGGTCGACGTGCTGCGGCGCCAGTTCGCCAGGTCGAATTCCAGTGCGGTGCCGGCAGCGACCTGGTGGATGTTCTGCAGGTGCGTGGCGCCGTCGGCGTGCGGATAACACCAGCCGCCCTGCAGGTAGTTGTCCAGGTCGCCGGCCATGAAGCGAGGGCTTTGCGCCAGATAGGTCTGGATCGGACCGATCTCGGAGGCCAGGCACAGGCGCTGCGCATCCTGATACCAGAACAGCGGCTTCTTGCCATAGCGGTCGCGTATCGCGGTGATGGTGCCGCGTGCCTGGTCGAGCAGGCACAGGCCCCACATGCCGTTGGCGCGGTTCAGGCCGTCCACACCTGCATGGACCAGCAGGCTCAGCAAGACTTCGGTGTCTCCATCGGTATCGAAGCGGGCGCCGCTGCGTGCCAGCTCGGCGCGCAAGGCGCGGAAGTTGTAGATCTCCCCGTTGTAGACCAGCGTATGGCCGCCGCGCCGGAACGGCTGGTCCGAGCGCGCCTGGGGATCGAGAATGGCCAGCCGGGTATGGCCCATGTAGCCCGATACCGATACCGCGCCGTCGTCCGCCGGCAAGGTCCAGCTGAACGCGCTCTGGCCGATGCCGTCCGGTCCGCGGTGGCGCAGGGCTTCGGTCGCCTTGCGCGCGCGCTCCAGCGCTATCGGACGGGCACGTTCAAGTACAAGAAAAAGTCCGCACATCGGGGTCGGGCCGGTTGCGCAGCGCCGGCGGCGCTGCTGGCTAGGGTATCTGGGCCGCGGGCGAGGCGATGCCGGAGACTCAAAGCGGCGGATTGTACGGTGACGGGCGTGGGTCATGCAGTCGTGTCCCACTTCTACAATGGCCCATGCGGATCGCCTTCTATGCGCCCCTGAAGGCGCCGAACCACCCCACGGCCTCGGGCGACCGGCGGGTCGCCCGCCTGCTGATGGACGCATTGCGCCTGGCAGGCCATACCGTGGAACTGGTCTCGGAGTTCCGCAGCTTCGAGCGCAATGGGGACGCGCAGCGCCAGCAGGCCTTGTCCCGCGAGGGCGCGTCGGTTGCCGAAGCCTTGTGCGCACGATGGCAGAGCGGCCCTGCGGACCAGCGGCCCGCGCTCTGGTTCACCTACCACCTGTACTACAAGGCGCCCGACTGGATCGGACCCGCGGTCTGCCGAGCGCTCGGCATCCCGTATGTGGTTGCGGAAGGCTCGCACGCGGCCAAACGCGCCAACGGCCCCTGGGCGCTGGGACACGCGGCGGTGGAGCAGGCCCTGCGCATGGCCGATCTGCTGCTGTGTCCGACCGCGTTCGATGTGGCCGGTCTGCTGCAGGTAGTGCCGGATTGCGGTCGTATCCGCCGCCTGCCGCCGTTCCTCGACCCCACGCCGTACCAGCGTGCGGCGCGCAAGCGCGGTCTGTGGCGCGCGCATCTGCAGGCGCGGCATGGCCTGGCGCCGGAACAGCCCTGGCTGGTGGTTGCCGCGATGATGCGCCCCGGCGACAAGCTGGATTCCTACCGGGTCCTGGCCGACGCTTTGCCCTTGCTGCTGGACCTGCCCTGGCAATTGCTGGTGGCCGGTGACGGTGACGCGCGCGCCGAGGTGGAGACCGTCCTGGCCGCGGCAGCACCGGGGCGTGTGCATTTTCTGGGCGCCTGCGACGCGCGCGCCATGGCGGCTCTTTATGCGGCCGGCGACCTCTGTGTGTGGCCGGCGGTCAATGAAGCCTATGGCATGGCGATGCTGGAGGCCCAGGCTGCCGGCATGCCGGTGGTGTCCTGTGCGACCCGCGGTGTGCCGGACGTGGTGCAGGATGGCGTGACCGGTCTGCTGGCGCCACAGATCGATGCGCGAGCCTTGGCCCGCTGTGTGCGTGCCTTGCTGGTGGATCCGGCGCGGCGCGAGGCCATGGGCGTGGCTGCGGCCGATTTTGTCGGCCGTGCGCGCAGCCTGCAGCAGGCTGCACAGGAACTGGGCCGTGCGCTGGACGAGGTCTGCCAATGGCGCCGCGAAGGCGCAGCACTTGCGGTGCCGGCGCCATGACCGCCACACTGGGTTTGTTGCGGCACGGCGAAACCGTCTGGACCCGGGACAAGCGGGTTCAGGGGCGCACCGATATTCCCTTGAGCGACGAAGGACGCGCGGCGTTGGAAATGCGCCGCCTGCCGCCGCCGTGGGTCGCTGTGCCGCGCCGCGTCAGCAGCCCGCTGCTGCGCTGTCGGCAGACCGCCACGGCGCTGGGCCTGGCGCAGATCGATGTCGATGCACGCCTGGCCGAAATGCAATGGGGCGACTGGGAAGGCCGGCGGCTGGCCGACCTGCGGGCAGAGCTGGGCACGGCCATGGCCGACAACGAGGCGCGGGGATTTGACTTTCAGCCGCCTGCAGGCGAGAGCCCACGGATGGTGCTGGCCCGGATCCGTCCCTGGCTGGCGCAGTGTGCGCAGGAAGGATCGGCGACGCTGGCCGTCACGCACCGCGGCGTGATCCGCGTGATCTTCGCGTTGGCCACCGGTTGGGACATGCTGGGAAAGCCTCCCGCGAAGCTGGACTGGACCGCCTTGCACAGCTTTGCGCTGGAGCCCGATGGCATGCCGCGCGTGCTGCAGCTCAATATTGCATTGGAATCGGCAACGGCAACGGACGCGGGAGGTACGCCATGAGTGCGCCTCGCGTGCTGGTGTACGTCCAGCACCTGCTGGGTTCCGGTCATCTGCGCCGTGCCGCCTTGCTCAGCGAAGCGATGGTGCGTGCGGGGCTCGATGTCACACTGGTGAGCGGCGGCCTGCCCGTGCCAGGTCTGCGGGCCAGCGGCGTGCGCCTGGTGCAGCTCCCGCCGGTCGCCGCGGCCGACATGCACTTCAAGTCCCTGGTCGATGCGCAGGGGCAGGCCGTCGACGTGCAACTGCAGGATGCGCGCCGCGACCAGCTGCTGGCGCTGTTCAACGACCTGCGGCCGCAGGCCCTGGTCATCGAACTGTTTCCTTTCGGACGGCGCCAGATGCGCTTCGAATTGCTGCCATTGCTGGACGCGGCCCGGACTGCGCAGCCAGCACCGGTCATTGTCTCGTCGGTGCGCGATGTGCTCGGTGGCAGCCGGGACCCGGAGCGGCAGGGCCGGATGCTGGCGTACTTCGAGCGGTATTTCGACCATCTGCTGGTGCATGGCGATCCGGCCTTGCTTCCGTTCGAGCGGACTTTCGCCCCCGCAAACCGGATCGGCACCCGGCTGCATTACACCGGCTATGTGGTGGCACCGGTCCCAACCGCGCAAGCCGGGGCCGGCGTCGGCGCGCCCGGTCAGGGCGAGGTGCTGGTGTCCGCAGGCGGTGGTGCCGTGGGGCGCGGCTTGCTGGAGGCGGCTATCCGCGCCCGACCGCTGACGGCGCTTGCCGCGCTGCGCTGGCGGGTGCTGGTCGGCGCGGCGATGGGGCCGTCGGCCTGCGACGCGCTGCGCAAGCTGGCGCAGCAATGTGCGGGTGATGGCATCATCGTCGAGCCCAATCGCACGGATTTCTCGGCCTTGCTGGGGCGATGCCGGCTGTCGGTCAGCCAGGCCGGCTACAACACCGTCATGGAAACGCTGCAGGCCGGCGCGCGTGCGGTGATGGTGCCGTTCGCCGGCGGCGCCGAAACCGAGCAGGGCCTGCGCGCGCAGGTGCTGGCCGAACAGCATTGGATCGACATCGTGGAGGAGAGCGCATTGACACCCCAGACCCTGGCCGAGGCCATCAACCGGGCGGCCGCTCGCCCGCCTTTGCAGGCCGGCGCCATTCGGCTGGATGGCGCTGAAACCAGTGCCCGGCTGATTGCCGGATGGATTCAGGCGGTGGCACCATGAGCGCCGCCTGGACGCCGCTGCGCGATGAGCTGGCGCGCTGGCGCGACGCCGGACGGGTCGCCGACTTCTGGTGGCGCGATGATGACGCGGGTCAACCGGCACCGGCCTTGGCCCGCCTGACGTGCCTGGCGCAGCAGGCACAGGTTCCGCTGGCCCTGGCCGTGATCCCGCAGCATGCGGCGCGTGATCTCGTGCAGGCGCCCGGTCCCTGGGTATCGATCCTCCAGCATGGCTGCGACCATCGCAGCCGCGCCGCAGCTGGAGAAAAGAAAACGGAGTTCCCGGCCGCCGAAGCGGTGCCGGATGCACTGGCGCGGCTGGCCCTGGGCATGGCGCGGATTGCCGGCCCGCATACGGTGCGGGCGCTGGTGCCACCCTGGAACCGGGTGTCGTCGCCGGCGTTGCTGGCGCAGCTCGCGCAGGCCGGCTACCAGGGGCTGAGCCGCTTCGGACCGCGCGGCAAGGCGCTGGCCGTTCCGGGTCTGGTTCAGGTCAACACCCACGTCGACATCATCGACTGGCACGGCACGCGGGGCTTCGTCGGCCTTGAATCTGCGCTGTCGGCAACCGTGGCACACCTGCGTGCACGGCGCACGGGAGAAGTCGACGGCAGCGAGCCCACGGGTGTGCTGAGCCACCATGCGGTCCATGATGCTGCGTGCTGGGACTTCCTGGAGCGGCTGTTCGACGTCAGCCGCAGTGACGGTGCCGCCCGGTGGTCCGCGGCTGGCGAGCTGTTTGCGCGAGCGCATTGAACGGCGAACGGAGTGTTGTTTTCGGTCCAAAACCGGTGTTAGCCCCGGTCTGTGGCCGCGGACCCTTCTTCTATACTCCGTTCGGACTGTCGACAGGTGCGGGCGCCCCCAGGGGCTTGACGAGACGGCATTCGAATTCGAGGGCCTGTAACCGCAAGCCACTGTTACCACATGCGCGATGGGTGTCATTGATAACTGGACATGTCTAACGTTTTAACGGTCAAGGATCTGAAGGTTTACCTCGACGTCGATGCCGGTCTGGTCAAGGCGGTCGACGGCGTTTCTTTCCGCATTCCGGCCGGGCGAACCATGGCGCTGGTGGGGGAGTCCGGCTCGGGCAAGTCAATCGTCGCGCAAGCCATCATGGGCATTCTGCCGCGCGTCGCCCGTATCGAGAACGGGTCGATCGAGTTTCGCGACCCTCGCCAGCCCGAAGTCGCGATCGACATTGCCAAGCTCGACATGCGGGGCGACCAGATGCAGTCGATCCGCGGCGGGCGCATCTCCATCATCTTCCAGGAGCCGATGACGGCCTTGTCGCCGCTGCACACCATCGGCAACCAGATCGGCGAGGCGCTGGCACTGCACCGCAGCGGGCTGGGCAAATCCGAGCGCAGTGCACTCGTGGTCGAGATGCTGCGCCTGGTCGGCTTTCCCGACCCGGTGAAGGCGGAACACACCTATCCGTTCGAATTGTCCGGTGGTCTGCGCCAGCGCGCCATGATCGCCATGGCCCTGGTCTGCCGCCCGGCGCTGCTGATTGCCGACGAGCCGACGACGGCGCTGGATGTCACCATACAGGCCCAGATCCTGCAGCTGATCAAGCAATTGCAGGGTGAACTGCAGATGGCCATGATGATGATCACCCATGACCTGGGCGTGGTTGCCAACATGGCCGATGAGGTGGTCGTGCTCTACCACGGCAAGGTCATGGAAGCGGGCACCTTGCACGACGTGTTCCGCGACCCGCGCCATCCCTACCTGAAGGCCTTGCTGCGCGCCGTACCCCGTTTCAACATGGCGCCGGGCGAGCGGCTGACGCCGATCCGCGAGATTGCGGTGGCCGCCGCGGCGCCCGGAAAGCCGCATGGCCACGCCAATGCCGCGCAGGAGGCCGTGGTGCCAATGCTGTCGGTGCGCCACCTGAGCAAGTCCTACAAGACCCGCAAGAGTTCGCTGTTTGGCAGCAAGCCCGGTGGCGAGACGATTGCCGTCGACGACGTGAGCTTCGATGTCGCGCCCGGCGAGTGCCTGGGGCTGGTGGGCGAGTCGGGGTGCGGCAAGACCACAACGGCAAAGATGATTCTGCGGGCCGGCGTGCCGGACAGCGGCGACATCATCTTCAATGACCGGGGCCAGCCCCGTGACGTGCTCAAGCTCGAGGGGGAGGAGCTCTTTGCCTACCGACGCCGGGTCCAGTTCGTGTTCCAGGATCCGTTCGGTTCGCTCAATCCGCGCATGACGGTGCACGACATCGTCAGCGAGCCGCTGGTCATCCACGGTATTGGCGATGCGGACGAGCGCTTCGAGCGCGTCAAGGAACTGATGGCGCTGGTCGGCCTGGACGTGCGCCATCTGCGTCGCTATCCGCACAGCTTCTCGGGCGGTCAGCGCCAGCGCATCGGCATTGCCCGCGCGCTGGCACTGAATCCCGACCTGCTGATCTGCGACGAGCCGGTGTCCGCACTGGATGTGTCGGTGCAGGCGCAAGTGCTCAATCTGCTGCTGGATCTGCGCGAGACCCGCAATCTGACTTACCTGTTCATTTCGCATAATCTGGCGGTGGTCCACTACATCGCCGACCGCATTGCCGTGATGTGCGCCGGCAGGCTGGTGGAGATTGCCCGGTTCGACGAGTTGTTCGCCAATCCGCTGCACCCCTACACCAAGACCCTGCTCGCAGCCGTGCCCGATCCGGATCTGGACCGCAAGCTGGATTTCCAGTCCCTGATGGATGGGAAAGCGTCGATTCCCTCGGAGTGGCCGTTGCCATTTCGCCTTGACGGATCGCAGCGGGTGGGCATGATTGATATCGGTAACCAGCATTTCGTACGTGCCCACGCAGACGTGGATATTTCGGAGCTCAAGAGATGACACCTTCGATCCTGCTCACCCGGCCATGGCGACGCCTGGCCACGACGGTGCTGTTGATGGGCCTGTTCGGGGCCGTGGCTCAGGCAGCCCCGCCGGCCAACCTGATCGAGACGCCCATGCTGCGTGACGATGTGGCGGCCAAGAAGCTGCCGCCGGTCAAGCAGCGCCTGCCGGAGAACCCGCTGGTGGTCAGCATGGACGGCAAAACCCAGGAGTTGGGCCAGCATGGTGGCACGCTGAACATGCTGATCGCCCGGTCCCGCGACATCCGCATGATGGTGGTCTACGGCTACGCACGGCTGGTGGGTTACGACCGCAACTATGTGCTGGTGCCCGACCTGCTGGCAAGCATCGACATCAAGGATGACAAGGAGTTCACGATGAAGCTGCGGGCCGGCCACAAGTGGTCGGACGGCGCGCCCTTCACCAGCGAGGACTTCCGCTATTTCTGGGAGGACGTGGCCAATGACAAGGAGCTCAGCCCGGCCGGTCCTCCGGCGGCCTTGCTGGTCGACGGCCAGCCGCCCAAGGTGGAGTACCTGGACAAGACCACGATCCGCTATACCTGGGCCAAGCCGAACCCGGACTTCCTGCCGCTGATGGCCAGTCCGTCGCCGCTGCTGATCTACCGGCCGGCACATTACCTCAAGCAGTTCCACAAGAAGTACAACCCCAAGGTGGTCGAAGCGGAAAAAGCCGAGCCAGGCAAGCGCAGCTGGGCGGCGATCCACAACCGCGAAGACAACATGTACCAGTTCGACAACCCGAAGTTGCCGACGCTCGAGCCCTGGGTCAATACCTCCAAGCCGCCGACGGACCGTTTCGTGGTGGTGCGCAACCCGTTCTTCCACCGGGTCGACAGCAATGGCCGCCAGCTTCCGTATATCGACCGGGTGGTCCTTCCGATCGTCGACTCCAAGCTGATTCCGGCCAAGGCCGGGGCAGGGGAGTCCGACCTGCAGGCGCGTGACGTCGCGTTCAGCAACTACACCTTTCTGAAGAAGGGTGAGAAGGCCAACAACTACAAGACGTATCTGTGGCGTACCGCCAAGGGTTCGCATTTCGCGCTGTACCCCAACCTCAACGTCGTCGACCCGGTATGGCGCCAGCTGTTCCGCGATGTGCGCTTTCGCCGTGCCTTGTCGATGTCGATCGACCGGGCCCAGATCAACCAGGTGCTTTATTTCGGCCTGGCCACGGAGAGCAACAACACGGTCGTCCCGGAGAGTCCTTTGTTCCGCAAGGAATACCAGACAAAGTGGGCGAAGTACGACCGCAAGGCGGCGGACAAGCTGTTCGACGAGATCGGACTCAAGCGCGGGCCCGACGGCATCCGGCGGCTGTCCGACGGCCGGCCGCTGGAGATCATCGTCGAGACGGCCGGCGAGAGCACGGAGCAGACCGATGTGCTGGAACTGATCCGCGAGACCTGGCGCGAGGTAGGCATCAAGCTGTTCAGCAAGCCGTCGCAGCGCGATCTGCTGCGCAACCGCGTCTTCTCCGGGGAGGCCATGATGTCGGTGTTCTACGGGATGGACAACGGCATGCCCACCGCGGATACGCCGCCGGACGAGCTGGCGCCCAAGGACCAGGCCCAGCTCGAATGGCCAAAATTCGGTCAGTACTTCGAGACCGCCGGCAAGCTGGGCGAGGCGCCCGATTTTCCGGAGGCGATCGAGCTGATGACGCTGTGGCATGCCTGGCACAAAGTGAGCCGCGACGAGCGCGCCAAGATCTGGCATCGCATGCTGGCGATCCATGCCGACCAGCAGTTCTCGATCGGTGTCATCAACAACGTCATGCAACCGGTGGTGGTCAGCAACACGCTGAAGAACGTGCCGGAGAAGGCCATCTACAACTGGGACCCGGGCGCCTTGCTGGGGATCTACCGGCCCGATACCTTCTGGTTCACCGATGCGCGCAGGAACTGACATGACTTTGGCGCCATGCGCACTGCGTTCGCTGCCCTTCAAGGGGAACGCCTGTACCTTTGAAACGGCTGGGCAATACTGACATGCTGGCTTATACCTTGCGGCGAATCCTGCTGATGATCCCGACGCTGCTGATCATCAGCTTCGTCACGTTTGTCATCATCCAGTTGCCGCCCGGGGACTACCTGACCAACCAGATTGCCGAACTGCGCAGCCAGGGCGATGCAGCGGCACTGGAGAAGGTGGAGTTCCTGCGCCACCAGTTCGGCCTGGATCGGCCGTTCCTGGAGCAGTACGCCAGCTGGATCGGCATCTGGCCCGGGCCGCGCGGATTTGCCGGTCTGCTGCAGGGCGACTGGGGCTGGTCGTTCGAATACAACCTGCCAGTGCTCGATGTGGTCGGGGACCGGCTGTTGTTGTCGTTCGTGCTGAACATCACCGTCATCCTGTTCACCTGGGCGGTGTCGTTTCCCATCGGCTTTTATGCGGCCACCCACCAGTACAGCTGGGGGGACCATGGTCTTTCCTTCATCGGGTATCTGGGCCTTGCCACGCCCAATTTCCTGCTGGCGCTGGTGCTGATGTATTTCGCCAACGTGCAGTTCGGCCTGTCGATCGGCGGCCTGATGGACCCGCAGTATCTGGACCAGGACATGAGCTGGGACAAGTTTCTCTCAGTGCTGTCGCACCTGTGGATACCCGTGATCGTCATCGGCACATCGGGCACTGCCGGCATGATCCGCCGCCTGCGGGCCAATCTGCTCGATGAACTGCAGAAGCAGTATGTCGTCACGGCACGCGCCAAAGGCATGCCCCATGTGCGTTTGCTGGTGAAGTACCCGCTGCGCATGTCGCTCAACCCCTTTATCGCCGATATCGGGAACCTGCTGCCCAGCGTGATCTCGGGCTCCGCCATCGTGTCGGTGGTGCTGTCGCTGCAGACCGAGGGACCGATGCTGCTCGAAGCACTGCAGAACCAGGACCAGTATCTGGCTGGGTCGTTCCTGATGTTCCTGGCGCTGCTGACGGTCATGGGCATGTTCGTCTCGGACCTGTTGCTGGCGGCGCTGGATCCGCGCATCCGGTTGACCGGGGAGGCGGTCAAATGAGCACGGCGCCTAACAGCTTCAAGCAAGCGAAGCCGCTCTTGGGGCGCTGCCCGCCAAGCCTCGCGGCGGCACGCAGGAGCCGTCCATGAGCGTGGCACAGACCGAGGCAGGACCGCTGCCGCACTATGTGTCGACGGCACCGTTCGAACCCGAGTCGGCCGAGACACTGACTGCCGAGCAGGAGGAGTTCTACCGCGCCTCGCAGTGGCGCATCATGTGGTGGCGCTTTCGTCGCCACAAGATTGCGGTCGTGGCCATGGTGGTTCTGGGCCTGATGTACGGATCGGCGCTGCTGACCGAGTTTCTGGCACCCTACGAGGTCAGCAGCCGCGACTCGGGCTACATCTATGCGCCACCGCAGCCGGTGCACCTTTTCCATGAGGGGAAGTTTGTCGGGCCGTTCGTGTATGGCTTCAGCATGAAGCTGAACATGGAGAAGATGAAGCGCGAGTTCACGCCAGACACCGACACGGTTCAGCCGCTGCGCTTCTTCTGCCGCGGAGACGAATACCGTTTCTGGGGACTGTTCGATGCCGACCTGCATCTGGTCTGTCCGGCCGAGGACGGTACGTTCTTCCTGATGGGTACCGACAGGCTGGGGCGGGACATGTTCTCGCGCATCATCTATGGCACCCGCATCTCGCTGACGGTCGGACTGCTGGGTATTGCGGTCAGCTTTCTGATCGGCATCGTGCTGGGCGGCATCTCAGGTTATTACGGCGGCTGGGTCGACAGCGTCATCCAGCGCATGATCGAGATCGTGCGCTCGTTCCCGGAACTGCCATTGTGGATGGCCTTGTCCGCGGCCTTGCCGGTGACCTGGAGCCCGATCCTGATCTACTTCGGCATCACCATCATTCTGGGCATGCTCGACTGGCCCGGGCTGGCGCGCGCGGTACGCTCGAAATTCCTGGCCTTGCGCGAGGAGGATTTCGCGACGGCTGCGGTGCTGATGGGCGCCAGTCCCGGGCGGGTGATCGGCCGGCATCTGCTGCCGAGTTTCACCAGCCATCTCATTGCGTCGCTGACACTGTCCGTGCCCAGCATGATCCTGGGCGAAACGGCGCTTTCGTTCCTGGGACTGGGCCTGCGCCCCCCCATCACCAGCTGGGGCGTGCTGCTCAACGAGGCGCAGAACATCAATGTCGTGGCCCTGTATCCCTGGCTGATGTTGCCGGTTCTTCCGGTGCTGGTCGTGGTTCTGGCGTTCAACTTCCTGGGTGACGGTTTGCGCGACGCCGCCGATCCCTACAACTAGAAGAAGCATGGAACGCAGCCTGTTCGGGTTCATTCTCAAGTACAGCCGCAAGGAACAGCTGCTGATTGTCCCGCTGGTCGTGCTGTCGATGGTGTTCTATTACGCCTCGCTCGACCTGCCCAAGATGATCATCAACCAGCCGATCCAGGGCCATGGGTTTGCGAGCCCGGATGCCACGGCTGCGTTCTTGCGCCTGCATTTCTCGCTGCCAGATTTTCTGGGTGGCGCCCAGCTGAACCTGTTCGACGGCTTCGCACTCGAGCGCACGTCCTACCTGATTGCCCTGACGCTGACCTTCCTGGCCCTGATCATCATCAGTGGCCTGATCAAGCTGCGCATCAACACCATGAAGGGGTGGATGGGCGAGCGCATGCTGCGGCGTCTGCGCTACTACCTGTTCGACCACATCCTGCGTTTTCCGCTGCCGACCTTCCGCCGCGTCAAGTCGGCCGAGATGGCGACCATGATCAAGGACGAGGTCGAGCCCATGGGTGGGTTCGTCGGCGAGGCCATCATCACGCCGCTGTACCTGGGCGGGCAGGCGCTGACGGCGCTGTTCTTCATCCTGTTCCAGCACATCTACCTGGGGTTGGTGGCGTTTGCCATGGTGGTGCTGCAGGCCGTCATCATTCCGAAAATGCGGCTGCGCCTGCTGGCGCTGTCCAAGGAGCGCCAGATTGCGGCGCGCCAGCTTGCGGGTCGGGTGGCGGAAAGTGTCGACGGTGTGATCGAGATCCACGCGCACGATACGGCGAACTACGAGCGGGCGGAAATGTCGGCACGGCTGGGGCGCTTGTTCCGGATCCGGTTCGAGTATTACCAGCGCAAGTTCATGATCAAGTTCCTGAACAACCTGCTGTCCCAGATCACGCCGTTTCTGTTCTACCTGGTGGGTGGCTACCTGGCCATCGTCGGGCGGCTCGACATCGGCGCTCTGGTGGCCGTGATCGCCGCCTACAAGGACCTGCCGGGTCCGGTCAAGGAGCTGATCGACTGGGACCAGGAGCGCATGGACACCAGCATCAAGTATGCGCAGGTGATCGAGCAGTTCTCGGTCGACGATCTCGCGCCGGAGTCCCAGCTCGAACTGATCGATGCCCCCGAACTTCCCGTGCAGGGATCACTGCGCGTGCACAACCTGTCGCTGCTCGATGAGTCCGGCAGCAAGATCATCGACAGCGTCACCTTCGAGTTTCCACTGGAGGCGCATGTGGCCATCGTCGGTTCCGGGGGGGCTGGCGCCGGCGAGCTGGCGATGCTGATGGCGCGGCTGCTGGTGCCCAGCAGCGGTGGCGTGGAGATGGGCGGCGTCGATCTCACGCGGGCGCCGGAAGCGGTCACGGGCCGCGCGACTGGCTATGTGGGCGCCGTGGCCTATCTGTTTCCGATCAGTGTGCGCGATAACCTGCTGTATGGCCTCAAGCATCGGCCCGTCTGCGAAGCCGTCTACGAAGGTGAGGACCAGCGCACGTTCGAGCGGCGCATGCGCGAGGCGGTCCGGGCCGGCAATTGCACGCTCGACATCGAGGCCCAGTGGCTGGACTACGCAGCGGCCGGCGTGGCGGATGACAAGGCCATGGAGAAGCGCATCCTGGAGATCGTGCGGACGGTGGATCTGGAGGAGACGCTGTTCGAGATCGGCCTGCGCAGCGCGGTGGAAACCCAAAGTGGTTCCCACCAGGAGCAGAGCATCCTGCGGGCGCGCGAGACCATGCGCGCGCGGCTGCGGCAACCGGAACTGATGGAACTGGTTGAACAGTTCGACGTGTCGCGCTACAACCGCAACGCGACGATGGCCGAGAACCTGCTGTTCGGTACGCCGGTGGGCAAGGTGTTCAATTCGGAAAACCTGGCCATGCACCCGTATGTGCGCGAGGTGCTGGACAAGACCGGCCTGACCGAGGATCTGCTGAGAGTCGGACACAAATTGGCCGAGACCATGCTGGAGCTGTTCAGCGACCTGCCGCCCGGGCACGAACTGTTCGAGCGCTTCAGCTTCATCGCCTACGACGACCTGCCGCAGGTCAAGGACATCGTGACACGGGTTACCGCGACCGGGCTGGACCGGATTCCCGAGCCGGACCGCAACCTGCTGCTGGGCTTGCCGTTCAAGATGGTGGTCACCAAACACCGCTTGGGACTGATCGACGAAGACCTGGAGGGGCGCATCCTGCAGGCCCGGCATTATTTCGCCAGCAACCTGCCACCGGCGCTGCATGATGCCATCGAGTTCTTCGACGTGGAGAAATTCAACAGTGCAGCCTCCCTGCAGGACAACATCCTGTTCGGAAAGATCGCCACCGGTCAGGCGGGCGGCACCAGCAAGATCGGCGAGTTGCTGCGCCGCATCCTGGATGAATTGGAACTGCGCGACATGGTGCTGACGGTGGGTCTGGACTTCCAGGTCGGCACTGGCGGCAGCCGTCTGTCACCACCGGATCGGCAGAAGGTCGCTCTTGCCCGGGCCTTGCTGAAGCAGCCAACCCTGCTCATTCTTGACCAGACCACTGCCGTGCTTGATCCGCAGGCGCAGAACCGCCTGTTGCAAAGCGTGCTACAAAGCCGTAAGGGGCGCGCCGTGGTCTGGGTGCTGAACCGGGTCGAACAGGCGAAACAGTTTGAACAGGTTCTGGTGCTGGAGCGGGGCCGTCTGGTGGATCAGGGCAGCTATGCGCAACTGGCCGCCAGGGACGGCGGACCCTTGAATTTACTGTTGAACGCCGGCAAGCAGTCGGCCTAGGAGTGCTTACATGAGTCTGGAACAGGAAGTCGAGCTGATCCGCAGGTTTCCGATATTCAACAAGATTGCGCCAGCCAAGCAAAAACTTCTGTGCTTCAGCAGCGAGCGCCTGACCTATGGCGCTGGGCAGGAAATCTTTCACATGGGGGATGTCGGGGACTCTTGCTATGTCGTGATCGACGGCACGATCGAGATCTCGGTCGACCGACCGCATGGCGCGCCGCCGCTGGTGATCAGCTCGGTAGCTGCCAATGGCATTGTCGGCGAGATCGCGATTTTCGGCAGCGTGCCGCGCACTGCAACGGCAACCGCCAAGACACGTATTGAAGTGCTGCGTATTTCTGCGGAGCTGTTCCGCAGCGTGATCCGCGAAAACCCCGACGCGGCGATCGAACTGATCCGCAGCCTGGCCGAGCGTCTTGCCAACACGACGGCGATCCTGACGCGCGAGACCGGCGCTGGCGCCTGACCCGACGCGCGGGCTCGGTCGGAATCAGGCCGGGTTCAGCACATAGCTCTGGACCGGTGCGGCAAATCCCTTGAGCTGCAGTGCGTCACCCGCACGTAGCGGCGGTTGCGGCATTGCGTTGCCGATCAGCTCCATGGTTCGCGTGTCGACCAGCACTTCACCGTGCACCGCTTCGGCGCAAAGCCGGGAGGCGAGGTTCACGGGTGATCCCACCGCGGTGTATTCGAGCCGTGACGCACCGCCAATGACGCCGACCGTCGCGTAGCCACTGGCCACACCCACGCCGACACCGAGCTGCATCTCGTCATTTGACCATTCGCGCGACAGCGCGACACCGAGTTCGCGGATCCTGCGCGCCAGCTCCAGCGCCCGTGTGGCATGGTCGGCAAACGGAATCGGGGCGCCGACCAGAATCAGCACACCGTCGCCGGCCTGGTCCTTGATGGTTCCGCCACAGGCGGCTGCGGCCTGACCGACGGCATCGTAGTACTGGCGAAGAATGGCAATCACGCGCTTGGAGGAGGTCGTGGCCGTGAAGGCCGTGAAGCCACGCAGGTCGCAGCAGACCACGGACAGCTCCAGCGTCTTCTCGTCCGTCGCGCTCTTGAGGCCGCGCCGCGTGACCAGCTGGGCCACCTGGGGGGCCAGAAAACGGGACAGGAATTGTGCCCGTTGCCCCTGGGTCACATGGTATTGCACCGATCCGATCAGCAGCACCAGCAAGCCAATCGTGGTCATCAATGGCGCAATATGGGCGGGCAGGACCACGCCCGCAGCCATGATGGGCGCGCCGATCGCGAATGCCACCAGCCGGCGCGACTCGGCCCGGTCCGGTCGCCGATTCAAGGTGAACAGTGTGCCTGCCGTGCCCAGCAACATGGACAAGCCCATGGGAACGAAGAAGATCCAGAACGCGGGGTGAACCTTTTCACCGGGGTCGAGCACCAGGTTGCTGAAATGCGCGGCCCGCCATTCGGGGAATGCGATTGCGGCCACACCATAGGCTCCGGCCAGGCCCTGCGCGATCCGCAGCAGCCGGTCCGGGCCCCGGGTGTTGAGGTTGTTGGTGGCAATGGTGCCGCGTACCCGCAGCACCCATTCGTAGGCATAGATGAATGCCAGTACCTGCGGTATCGCCAGCAGGCCTTCCCATGGCACCACACCTTCGCATGCGCGCATGGGGAGCACCCACACGACATCGATCGCGATCGCCACGCCGGTGAAGGCCAGAAACAGTGCCAGCGCCTGGCTGGTGGGGGAATGGCGGTCCGCCAGCAAGAAGGCGAGCGCCATGCCGACAGCCAGCAATGCCACGATCACAGGCGCGGTGGTGTTTGCGATCACGGAAAAATTCTACCTTGGGTCGCGCGTCTGCGGCACCGCCACAGGCCATGGAATGAGAAGCCGCCACTGCGGCGGGCCGCGTTTGCCGAGGCACGCACAGGCAGCCGCAAAAAAAAGGCCCCATCTTGCGATGAGGCCTTGAAGGGATCCCTGAACCTGTTGGTATCGAAAGGACCCGAGGAGACAACCTGAAATTCAGTTACCGCCCAAGTATCTCAGGGTTTTCCCTGTGTGACTAGATCTGTTGAAGAAAAATCACGACTTCTTGTGACGGTGTCGACAACAAGCGACAGATCAGCGCTTCTTGGCAACGGTTTTGGTAGCGTTCACGGCCGTGGCCGTCACGGTGTTGAAGTTGCTTTCAGCGACTTCGGTGGCTTGCTTGACAGCCTTCTGGACCGATTCCAGCGCGTTGTTGGCAGCGGCGACAGCGCTCTTCATCACGGCGACTGCGGTCTCGGTGCCGGCAGGTGCGTTCTTGGCAGCGGTATCCACCAGGCCCATGAACTTTTTCTGGCTGTCGCTGGCCTGATCTTCAAAAGCGCGGGTGAAGTCGGAAACCGTACCCGTGGCGATGTCGTACAGGTGACGGTTGTAGGCAGCGGTCTTCTCGGCCAGAGGTTGCATCAGGCCCGATTGCAGGGCGAGCAGTTCCTGGGCATCCTTGACGCTCAGAACGGCTTTGGCATGGTCGCCGGCTTCGGCCAGGGCAGCCTTGGAAGCGGTCATGTTCAGGTCGACGATCTTCTCGACGCCTTCAAACGCCTTGCTGGTCAGGCCGAGCAGGGTTTCGATGTTGGCTTTGTGCGATGCCATGACTTGTTCAACGGTCAACATATTCTTTACTCCAGTGATAGTGTTACGAGCTTGCGGTATCTGCGCCGAAACCCTGTTATCCCAGGTTCATGTTGCAGTGCAGCATGGATCGAATTATAGGGTTATCCCGCAGCGAGGCAAGCACTTTTTGTTGCGCCGCAGCAAATTAGGGGGAAATTTCTAGAAATGGCACCCAGGGGTGTTTTGCCGCACGCCTGACATGCCATTGCGCGTGGGTTTCGCCCGGCTGCGCCCGCGCCGGCATTCGTGCCATCATGGCGGGTCTGAGTTGAGCCGAGCCCATACGCCGAGTCCTTGCCATGCCTTTGACTGAATCCCGATCCGATGCCGATCGCGCCATCCTCTCGCGGATGTCGACCCGCGCATTCACGTCCGAACCCGTGCCTCGCAGCGTGATCGGGCAGATACTGTCCGATGCCGCAGCTGCCAGCGCCCTGGTTGCGCCCATTCCCTGGCACATGCATGTTTTGCAGGGGGACGTGCTGCGCCAGTTGTGTCATGCGGTATGCGCTGCCCATGATGCCTTGCGCGCCGATGCCGGCCTGCGGGAGGCTTACCAGGAACCGTACGACTATTACCCCGAACAGTGGTTCAGTCCCTACCTCGACCGCCGGCGCGAAAACGGCTGGGGCCTGTATGGCCTGCTCGGCATCGGCAAGAGCGAGAAGGACAAGATGCACGCGCAGCACCAGCGCAACTACCGCTTCTTCGACGCACCGGTGGGCCTGTTCCTGGCCATGGATCGCAAGCACGGCGGGGAGACGCTGCTCGATGCCGGGCGCTACCTGCAGAACGTGATGCTGCAGGCGCGCGGCCATGGCCTGCACACCTGTCCGCAAGCGGCCTGGAACATGTTTTCACCCATCGTTCTGCCGCAGTTGGGCATGCGCGGGGACGACACGGCGCTGGTGTGCGGCATGTCGATCGGGCATGCGGATGCGGCAGCGCTGGTCAATGGCTACTACACACCGCGGGTGCCGGTGGCCGACTTCTGCCACTGGCGCGACTGAGCGCGGTCCCGCTCGCGCGCCCACGCCACGTCAGGCCAGCAGGCGCTGCCAGCCAGGCCATTCGCTGGCCTTGATCGCGAACTTGCGTGTGCTGGGTCCCCACGCGGCATCACCCGCCATGGCGGCGCGAAAGCCAGCGCCATCGACGACACGGGTACCGCCCATCAAGGTGACGCCGCGTGCAAACAAGGCATCGGGCCACAGCCCTGCGGAGGGGCCGATCACGGCAAAGTCCTGCGCCCGCGGCGCCGCTGCCAGCATGGCCTCCAGCGTGTCGTTGAGCAGCATGGTCGAGGTGCCGACCATCACTGTGCAGTCGGCCAGTTGCGTGCGCTCCAGCGTGATGGTGACGTCGGGAAAGCGGGCCTGCTGGCGCCGCACCATGGCCGCGTCCAGTTCGACGACCGTCAGCCTTGCGCCCTGGGCCTGTACCTGCCGCACCAGCGGTGGGAAGAAGCCGATCATGCCCAGATGGTCCGTAGCGGACAGCACCACATCGCCCAGTGAATTGACGGCCGGTGGCGGTTCATAGCCGATGCGGCGCCAGACGGAGTCCGTCAGTGCATTGATGCAGGCCAGCGCCAAGGCCCGCTCCAACGGGTCGCTGCTGCCGAAACGCCGCGCCAGCGCCAGTGGGCTCTGGCCTGCCAGCGATCCCCGTGTGTTGCCGTTCGACGCCAGGCTGCGCAAGGTGTCGCCCAGCATCAGGTACGACAGGCCGAAGGCGCCGTCCTGCAATTCAATGGCGCAGAACGCGGCGTCGCGTGCGCCGGACGATGCCGGCCCCAGGTCTGAAGGCACATGCAGATCGGCAATCGCCGGTGCTGGGTATGTCGATGCGATGGCTTCGAGCTGCGCCAGCAGCACCTGCGTGATCGGTGTGGTTCCCATGGGATCTCCTGGCCCTATTGTGACCATGCCGCGCAGCTGGCGCGTCGAGCCATTGCCAGGTCGATGTTCCCTTACACTGCGCCTTCAGGCGGACGCAGTTCTGCTGCAGCGAACAGACAACCACGATGATCATCACCAGCCTACTCGACACGGATCTGTACAAGTTCACGATGATGCAGGCGGTGCTGCACCAGTTTCCCGGCGCACAGGTCGAGTACCGGTTCAAGTGCCGCAATGCACATGCGACACCGGCGCAGGGCGGGCCCGGCTTCGATCTGGCGCCGTTTGCCGACGAGATCCGCGAGGAGATCCGGCTGCTGTGCACGCTGCAGTTCCGCGACTCCGAACTGGCCTATCTGCGCTCGATGCGCTTCATCAAGAGCGACTTCGTCGACTTCCTCGGGCTGTTCTCGCTCAACGAAAAATACATCACGGTCACGGCCCTGGACAACGGCGAGATCGACATCAAGATTCATGGCCCGTGGCTGCACACCATCCTGTTCGAGATACCCGTGCTGGCCATCGTCAACGAGGTGTATTTCCGCAATACCCGCAAATTGCCGGACCTGGTGGAAGGGCGCCGGCGGCTCGACGTGAAGATCAGCCAGCTGCGTGAACCTGATCTGGCCGATCTCAAGATCGCCGACTATGGCACCCGCCGACGCTTCAGCAAGGCCTGGCAGGAAGAGGTCCTGCGGGTGCTGGCGGCCCGGCTGGGCACCTATGCGCGACCCGACGGAGCTCCCGGTGCGCAGGGGCAGTTCGCCGGCACCAGCAATGTGCTGTTCGCCATGAAGCTGGGCCTCACGCCATTGGGCACGATGGCCCACGAATATCTGCAGGCCTGCCAGGCGCTCGGCCCACGGCTGCGCGACAGTCAGATCTACGGGCTGGAGACCTGGGCCAAGGAATATCGCGGTGACCTGGGCATTGCGCTGAGCGATGTCTACGGCATGGAGGCATTCCTGCGTGACTTCGACATGTATTTCTGCAAGCTGTTCGACGGCGCGCGCCACGACAGCGGCGATCCGTTCAAGTGGGGCGAACGCATGCTTGCGCATTACGCGGCCAACCGCGTCGACCCGCGTACCAAGACGCTGATCTTCAGCGACAGCCTCACGGTTCCGCGCACGATCGAGCTGTACCAGCAGTTTCACGGCCGCTGCCAGCTGGCCTTCGGCATTGGCACCAACCTGACCAACGATCTGGGTTACGAGCCCTTGCAGATCGTCATCAAGATGGTGCGCTGCAATGGCCAGCCGGTCGCCAAGCTGTCGGACACGCCGTCGAAGAACATGTGCGATGACGAACGCTATCTGGCCTATCTGCGCCAGGTCTTCGACATTCCCCAGCAAAGCTGATGGGGCCGTGAAGCCCAGACCTCGCATCCGCGCTTGCCGCCAGACTGGCCGGCCAGCCTTGTCCATTGAATTGCAGATATCTGCCTAGCCCATGCCCAGACCCACCATTGCCGTTGCCCGCGCCATTTTTCCCGAAGTCATCGAACGGCTGCATGCCCATTTCGAAGTCCGTGCCAATCCGCAGGATCAGTTGCTGAATCCACAGGAGCTGGTGGCCTTCCTGCAGGGTTGCGACGGGCTGCTGTGCACCGGTAGCGAGCGCATCGATGCCGCGGTACTGGCCGCCTGCCCACAGTTGCGCATCTGCGCCAACATGGCTGTCGGCTACAACAACTTCGACCTCGACGCCATGACCGCCGCCCGGGTGCTGGGGACCAATACGCCCGACGTGCTGACGGAGACCACGGCCGATTTCGGATTCGCCTTGCTGATGGCCACCGCGCGCCGCGTCACGGAGAGCGAACACTACCTGCGTGCCGGCAAATGGACGCGCTGGAGCTACGACATGTTCGCCGGCCAGGAGGTGCACGGATCCACGCTGGGCATCATCGGCATGGGCCGCATCGGGCAGGGAATCGCGCGCCGCGGCGCACTCGGATTCGGCATGAAGGTGATCTACCACAACCGTTCCAGGCTCGATGCCGACACCGAGGCCCAGTGCCAGGCCCGCTATGTCGGCAAGGAGGAACTGCTGGAGCGTGCCGATCATGTGGTGCTGGTGGTGCCGTATTCAGCGGCGTCGCACCACACCATCGGTGCGGCCGAGCTTGCGCGCATGAAGCCGACGGCGGTGCTGGTCAACATCGCGCGGGGTGGCATCGTCGACGATGCCGCGCTGGCCCAGGCGCTGCGGGACGGGAAGATCGCCGCCGCCGGCCTCGATGTGTTCGAAGGAGAACCCCAGGTGCATCCGGCCCTGCTGGAATTGCCCAATGTGGTGCTGACGCCGCATATCGCCAGCGCCACGGTCACAACCCGCAAGGCCATGGCCAATCTGGCCGCCGACAACCTGATCCGCTTCCTGACCGACGGCGCAGCGCTGACGGCGCTCAATCCCCAGGTTCTGGACGCGGCCTGAGCGACCGCATCGGCATGCCTTTGGCGTTCGTCAGGCCGGTTTCGATGGGCGCCGAAGGCATGTCCCGAACCGTTTGGCCGCGCGCTTGCGCTTGCGCTGCGCTGGGGGCAAGTCCATGGAATTCCTGAACGCCTTTGCGGTGCCGCCCTGGTGGCTGCTGGCGCTGGCCGCGTTCAACGGGGTTCTGCTGCTGGCACTGCTGCTGCGGCCGGGTGTGGATGCCCTGCGCGCGGAACAGGCGCACGACCACGCCCAGCTGATGGCCGCGATCCAGGCCGGCACGTCACGCGTCGAGCAACTCGAGCGCGCACTCGGACGCGACATGGGCGATGCCGCGCGTGCCTTGCGGCAGGAACTGATGCAGACGATCACCATGTTCCAGCAGACGCTGCTGGCCCAGGGGGCCGAGTCGACGCGTACGCAGAATGCCCAGATCGATGCTTTCGGCCAGCAACTGGCCCTGCTCAAGCAGACGGTGTCCGACACGCTGAGCACGCAACTGCACAACCTGGGCGAATCCAATGCCAGCCGGCTGATGGAGTTGCGTGCCACGCTGGAGGCGCAGCTGACGCAGTTGCAGGCCAGCAATGCGGCACGGCTGGAGGAGATGCGGGCCACGGTGGACGAGAAATTGCAGGCCACGCTGCAGGCGCGGCTCGGCGAGAGTTTCCGCCAGGTGGCCGAGCGGCTGGAGCAGGTGCACAAGGGGCTGGGCGAGATGCAGACGCTGGCACAGGGCGTCGGTGATCTCAAGCATCTGCTGACCAACGTCAAGACGCGTGGCATCTTCGGAGAGGCGCAGCTCGAAGCCCTGCTGGAGCAGGTGTTCGTGGCCGACCAGTACGCGGCGCAGGTCGCAACGCGACCGGGCAGCAAGGCGGTGGTCGACTTCGCGATCCGCCTGCCGGGCCGCAACGACGATGGCCAACCGCTGTGGTTGCCGATCGATGCCAAGTTTCCAAACGAAGACTACGAGCGGCTGCTCGACGCCCAGGGCAGGGCGGACGCCGCCGGCGCCGAGCAGGCCGGGCGGGCACTGGAGGCGAGGGTGCGCCTCGAGGCACGGTCGATCGCCGACAAATACATAGAGCCGCCGCACACCACCGACTTCGCGATCCTGTTCCTGCCTACCGAAGGCCTGTACGCCGAGGTGCTGCGCCGTCCCGGCCTGATGGAGGCCTTGCAGCGCGAGTATCGGGTCACGCTGGCGGGGCCGACCACCTTGCTGGCCATGCTCGGTTCATTGCAGATGGGATTCCGGACCCTGGCACTGGAGAAGCGCGCCAGCGAGGTCTGGCAGGTGCTGGGCGCAGTGAAGACCGAGTTCGCCAAGTTCGGCGATGTGCTGGCCAAGGTCAAGAGCCAGACCGAGACCGTGCTCAAGACCATCGACTCGGCCCAGACGCGCAGCCGCGCCATGGACCGTGTCTTGCGCAAGGTCGAGGCGCTGCCGGACGCGCAGGCCGCTCCGCTGATCGCGCCGCATGCCGAACCCGGCGCAGCCGTTGCCGACGATGAAGTCGACTGAACTCGCGCGCATGATCTGCGGCCACATCTGCCTGCATGCGTGCATGGCGGGTACCCGTATGGCTGCGCCGCTGCTGGCCCTGCGCGACGGTCACAGCGCGATGAACGTGGGCGTCCTGCTGGCGCTGTTCGCGCTGGCGCCGGTGTTCCTGGCCTTGCCGGCCGGCCGCTATGCCGATCGCCACGGCATGCGCAGACCGGTCGGCATCGCGGTTGTCGCCGCAGCGACCGGCGCCGCGCTGGCGCTGCTGTTTCCGGTTTTTCCGATTCTTTGCCTGAGCGCCTTCATGACCGGGGGCGCCACCGGAGCCGCATCCATTTCGCTGCAACGCCATGTGGGGCGGGCCGCGGCGGGTCCGACCGAACTCAAGCGCGTGTTCAGCTGGCTGGCCATCGGCCCGGCCGTGTCGAATTTCATCGGTCCGCTGGCGGCTGGCTTGCTGATCGACTACGCAGGCGCCAGCCCCGGCGACACCCTGGGATACCGCGCCGCATTCCTGCTGATGGTGTTGCTGCCGATCAGCACCTGGTACTGGATCCGGCCGGTCAGCGATCTTCCGCCGATCCGCAGCGTGGCCGGAGCCGCTCCGACCCGCGCCTGGGACCTGATGCGCGAGCCGATGATGCGCCGCCTGATGCTGGTCAACTGGTGCATGTCGTCCTGCTGGGACGTGCACATGTTCGCCGTCCCGGTGCTCGGCCATGAGCGCGGCTTCAATGCCTCGGTCATCGGCGCCATTCTGGGTGGGTTTGCGATTGCCGCTGCGCTGATCCGGGTGCTCATTCCCATCGTGGCGGCCCGGCTCCAGGAGTACGTGGTGGTGACCGTGGCCATGGTCGTCACCGCCATGGTGTTCGCGGTCTACCCCTTCATGCATGGGCCGCTGGCCATGGGTGCCTGTTCGGTGTTGCTGGGGCTGGCGCTCGGCACGGTGCAGCCCATGGTCATGAGCATGTTGCACCAGATCACGCCCGAGGCGCGCCATGGCGAGGCGCTGGGACTGCGGCTGATGGCCATCAACGCGTCCAGCGTGGCCATGCCGGTGGTATTCGGCACGCTCGGCGCGGCTGTCGGCGTGTCGGCGCTGTTCTGGGCCGTGGGGATCTTCGTCGGTCTGGGCGCGCGCCAGTCCTGGGCCTTGCGGACCGACCCCGCCGCGCACCCGGCGGCTCACTGATGCCGCGGGTTGCCGCTGGGTCTCAGAGCTTGTAGAAGGCGGCGATATAGTTCCAGGCGTCCTGGGGCGTGTCCACATAGGCGAACAGGTCCAGGTCCTTGGGCGAGATCGCGCCGGCTTCCAGCAGCACGTCGAAGTTGAGCAGCCGCTTCCAGTAGTCGGAACCGAACAGCACGATCGGCACCGGCTTGGCCTTGCCGGTCTGCACCAGCGTGATCACCTCGAACAGTTCGTCCAGCGTGCCAAACCCACCCGGGAACGCCGCCAGTGCCTTGGCGCGCATCATGAAGTGCATCTTGCGCAGCGCGAAGTAGTGGAACTTGAAGCTCAGCGAGGGCGTGACATAGGGGTTGGCACTCTGCTCGTGTGGCAAGGCGATGTTCAGGCCCACCGTGGCCGCGCCGAGTTCATGCGCGCCGCGGTTGGCTGCCTCCATGATGCCGGGGCCGCCGCCGGTGGCCACATACAGGCGATCAGCAGCCGGTTTGTCCGCGCTGTATTGGGCCACCAGCTGGCCGAACAGCCGCGCCTGGTCGTAATAGACGGCGTTGCGCACGCCCCGGTGGGCATCGGCAATCGCCTGGGCGTCACCGCTGGCCTGGGCCACTGCCAGTGCCTTGTCGGCATCTTCGGGCGCAGGGAAGCGGGCGCTGCCGAAAACTACGATGGTGTTCTCGATCCCGGCGTCGCTCTGGTCAAGGTCTGGCTTGAGCAATTCGAGCTGGAACCGGATCCCGCGGGTTTCACGCCGCAGCAGGAATTCCGGGTCGGCAAAGGCGAGGCGGTAGGCATCGGGATGCAGCGGCTTGCCCTGGTCGGAATGGCTTTGCAGTTCGGCCCATGCATCGGCCAGGCGGCGCTCGGTGATATCTTGTGTTTGTTCCATACTTGCGATTGTCAGCGAAATCACGCAGCGCCTTGAGGCTGCGCAGGAGTGTCACGAAATGCCTTCTTCGGGAGCGCGCGTCCAGCCGGACAGCACCGATTTCGATGTCTTCAACGGCGACGCGGACGGCTTGTGTGCGTTGCACCAGCTGCGCCTGGCCGAGCCGCGCGACGCGACGCTGGTCACGGGTTGCAAGCGCGACATTGCCCTGGTCGAGCGGCTGCCGCTGGTCCCTGGTGCCAGGGTGACGGTACTGGACCTGTCACTGGCACGCAACCGGGACGCGGTGCTGCAACGCCTGGCCTGCGGCATGGTCTTCACCTACTTCGATCACCATGCACCTGGGGCGCCGCTGGACCATGCCGGGCTGACCCGCCACATCGACACCGCGGCCGATGTCTGTACCAGCGTGCTGGTCGACCGCCACCTGCAGGGAGCGCACCGGCGCTGGGCGGTGGTGGGTGCCTTCGGTGACAACCTCGCGGCGACCGCCTTGCAGCTGGGCGCCACGCTGGGCCTGACGCCGGCGCAATTGGCACGTCTGCGCGAACTCGGCGAAAACCTGAACTACAACGCCTATGGCGACCAGCAGGCCGACCTGTTCATCCCGACCGTCGATGTGTACCGCCGCATGCAGGCCTATGCCGATCCACTGCAGTTCATCGATGCCGAACCGGTGCTGCAGACGATTCGCGAGGGCTACCAGTCCGACCTGGCACACGCTCGCCGGGTTTTGCCCCAGCAGCCTTGTTCCGGCGCCATGGTCTGGCGCCTGCCCGATGCGCGCTGGAGCCGCAGAATCCGCGGCGTGCTCGCCAATACCCTGGTGCAGGACCATCCCGACCAGGCCCATGCCGTGATTGCATCCGATGGCAAGGGCGGCCATGTCGTCAGCGTGCGGGCACCGCGTGCCCGGCCCGGCGGCGCGGCCGAGCTCTGCATGGCGTTTCCGGGCGGTGGCGGCCGGTCCGGCGCCGCAGGCATCGACCACTTGCCGGAGGACCAGGTGGAGGGCTTCGTGCGGGCGTTTGGACGGGCCTTCGGCCATGAAGGGGCCTCAGGCGCCTGAGGCGTACCGCCTGTGTGGTGCAGCAATGTGTCCGCCCTTGCGCGAGGTCAAGCCAAGGGTGTGAATCGCGACTAGGATGAAACGGTCATCGGTGGTTATCCATCGTGATGCACGCGCGGTCGCTGGCGAGGCTGTATGGGGGGCTCGCCGATCGACGCAGGCGCAGCCGTTCGTCCCCGGCTCGGGGTCCGGTGCTGTCCGCTTTTCACAAGGAGATGCCATGCCATCCGGAATCCACGCCAGGCCAGCCATGACCGGCCAGGCACGTCTCTGGCGGGAATCTCCCCAACAGGGAGGTGCCGCAGAGGGCAGGGTCGCGTGGCTGGGTTGTCCGAAGTGCCGGGCGCTCGAATGGCGCGGCGGTTCAACGGTGCGCGCTTGCGCGCTGGCCGGATGAGTGCGCTTTTTGATCCCTGGCGTCTGGCGCAGGTCGCCTGGGAGGTCAACTGTGCCCATGCCGGCGGACCCGACGCCATCGCGGCACTGCAACGCGACCGGCTCACGTCCTTGCTGGATGCCGCCCGCGGATCGGGGCTGATGCGCCCGCATCTGGAGGGCCGTGCCAGTGCCGACATCGCGCTGGAGACGCTGCCGGTGATGCACAAGCGGGCGCTGATGGACGCGTTCGCGCAGTGGGTGACCGACCCGGCACTGCAGCGCGACGCCTTGCAGGCCTTCACACGCGACCCTGCCAACATCGCGCGCCCCTACCTCGGCCGGTACCAGGTCTGGGAGAGTTCCGGCACCAGTGGAACACCCGCCATCTTCGTGCAAGATGCGCGAGCGATGGCGGTCTACGACGCGTTGGAAGCCCTGCGCCGGGCACAGCCGCGCAGCCTGCTGCCGCTGTGGCCCGCCGCGGCGCCGATCGGTCAGCGCATCGCGTTTGTCGGGGCGATCAGCGGGCATTTCGCCAGCTATGTATCGATGCAGCGCCTGCGCCAGCTGAACCCCTGGCTGGCGCCGTCACTGCAAAGCTTTTCGATCGAGCAAGCGCTGGATACCCTGGTCGCGCAGCTGAACGCGTTTGCGCCCACGGTGATCGCCACCTATCCGACGGCCGCATCGATGCTGGCCGGCGAGGCCGCCCGTGGCGCACTGCAGCTGCATCTGCGCGAAGTCTGGACCGGTGGTGAAACGCTGGGCCCTGCGCTGCGCCAACGCATCGAGCGCGACTTCGACTGTGGGGTGCGCAACAGCTACGGCGCCTCCGAGTTCCTGGCCATGGGCTGGGAATGCGCCCAAGGGCACATGCACCTGAACACCGACTGGCTGATCCTGGAGCCGGTGGATCGCCACTACCGTCCGGTCGCACCGGGCAAGGTCCCGCATACGGTGCTGCTCACCAACCTGGCCAACCACGTGCAACCGCTGATCCGCTACGACCTGGGCGACCAGGTCCGGATATCCCAGACGCGGTGTGCCTGCGGATCACCGCTGCCGGTGATCGATGTCCAGGGGCGCAACGACGATATGCTGGTGATGGCCGGACGCGGCGGCCGATCCGTGACCCTGCTGCCGCTGGCGCTTTGCACCGTCATGGAGGACGAAGCCGGCGTATTTGATTTTCAGTTGTGTCAGCGCGATGCCCATACGCTGACGCTGCGCCTGGGCGGGCATGGCGGAGAGGTGGCAGATGCGGCAGTCCGCTGCCATGCGGCATTGCAGCGGTTTTGCCGGGATCAGGGCGTGGTCGGTCTGCGCCTGGTCGACGAGCACGCCATGGCGCTGGCGCGCGGTCGCAGCGGCAAGGTGCAGCGGATCATCGCGGTGGCGAACCCGCCCAAGGCATCAGGACGGCGCCTGCGCCTCCCTTAGCCGGGCCAGCGCACCGGCCAGAAGAGGCGCCATCGGGACGGCATTGCTGGGGTGCGCAATGCAGTCGGTGCTCCAGACCTCGCCGATGCCGCTGTCGTGCATCAGCGCCATCGCCTGTGGCGTGAACAGGGCATGGGTAACGGCTGCGTCAACCGTTGCGGCACCGGCCTCGCGGAGCAGCCGCGCTGCTGCGGCAATGGTGTGGCCGGTACTGGCCATGTCATCGAGGATCACCACGGCGCGGCCTGTCACTTCGCCGGGTGGCAGCGTGACGGCCACGGCGTGGTCGCCGCTGCGGACCTTGGTGCAGACCCGGTGGTCCAGCCCGTGCTGTCGCGCCGCCAGCGCAATCCATTGCGCGGATTCGGCATCCGGGCCGACCAGCAGCGGATTCTCGCGGCGCTGCACGATCAGGTCGGCCAGTACCTGGGCCCCGGTCAGGACGATGGCCGCGGTGCCAGGAACGGCTTCCTGCAGCGTGGCCACCCGGTGCAGGTGCGGGTCGACGGTGATCACGGCATCGACCAGGTCGGCCAGGAAA
Organism: Rhodoferax sp.; assembly: GCA_024235935.1. Classification (GTDB taxonomy): domain Bacteria; phylum Pseudomonadota; class Gammaproteobacteria; order Burkholderiales; family Burkholderiaceae_C; genus CAISIP01. The sequence goes on from JACKLL010000005.1 coordinate 228,478, forward strand.
GAACCGACGATGCGCTGGCTGACCGCCTCGCCCGGATGGAAGGCGATGTCCTGGCGCATATAGGCCAGGTAGGGGGCGACCAGGGTCAGGTGGCGCGCGCCGAGGGTGCGCGCGGTCCGGGTTGCCAGCAGCAGTTCGACCAGCTTTTCGTTCGGGTTGTCGAGGCTGCGATACAGCACCGTGTGCGCGGGCAGCGTGGCCGGCAGGCGCAGCTTGAGTTCGCCATCGGGAAAGCGGTGGCGTTCGATGGCCGTGGCGGTGAGTCCGGCGGCTTGCGCCAGTCTGCGCGCGGCGTCCTCCTGATCGTCGAAATACAGCAGCATGGGGGCAGGGCTTTCGCAGGCTTCAGAATTCGACCGAGACCTGCGGCACGTCCTGGGCCGGACCGATGGTGTAGCCGCTCGAGACTTCACAGGCGTGGCGCGCGAAAGCCAGGTCGGCGGCATAGAGGGCGTGGACACGGTAGAGCACATCTCCCTTGGCGACGGGCTGTCCCAGCTTGCGGCACAGGTCGACGCCAGCACCCTTGACCTTGGGTGCGCCTGCGTGCCCGGCGATGTGCGACAACTGCAGGTTGTTGATCTGGGTTACGACGCCGGAGGCGGGCGCGTGCACCTCGAAGCTGCGCTCGCCCAGTTGCGGCTGGCGGTAGTCGAAGGCCTTGGCGCCCTGGGCCGCGATGATGGCGTTCATCCGTTGCAAGGCCCGGCCGCTGGTCAGGATCTCGCGGGCGATGTCCAGGCCCTGGCCCCCGCGGACCTGCGGGTCCCACTCGATCATGCGGCCGGCCAGGCGCAAGGCCTTCTCGCGCAGGTCGGCCGGCGCCAATGGATCGTTGTGCAGCACCTGCATCACGTCACGCGCCTCCAGCATCGGCCCGATGCCGTTGCCGATGGGCTGGCGGCCGTCGGTGATCACCACCTCCAGGCTCAGTCCCATGCGCGCCGCGACATATTCGAACAGGCGCCGCAGGCGCTGGGCCGATGCCATGCTGTGGACCTTGGCCGTGGGACCGATAGGGATGTCGAGCAGCAGGTGGCTGGAGCCGGCCGCGATCTTTTTCGACAGAATCGACGCCACCATCTGGCCGGGCGAGTCGATGCCCAATGGCCGCTCCACCGAAATCAGCACGTCGTCGGCGGGCGACAGGTCGGCGGTGCCGCCCCAGGCCAGGCAGCCACGCTGGGCGCGCACGATCTCGCCCAGGGCATCGATGCCCAGTTCAACCTGCGCCAGGACTTCCATCGTGTCGGCCGTGCCTGCCGGCGAGGTGATGGCGCGTGACGAGGTCTTGGGGCACAGAAGGCCATGTTCGGCCACGATCGGCACCACCAGCATCGAGGTCCGGTTGCCCGGAATGCCGCCAATGCAATGCTTGTCGACCACCAGATCGGCATGCCAGTCCAGCTTGCAGCCGACGGCCACCATGGCGCGGGTCAGGAAAAAAACTTCTTCCCGGTCGAGTTCGTAGCGGTGGGTCGATACCACGAAGGCCGTCAGCTCGATCTTGGAATACTGGTGTGCCGCGATATCGGCAATCACCGCGCCGAAGTCGTCCTGGCTCAGGCGCTCGCCAGCGATCTTGCGGTTCAAGGCGTCCATCGATGCCGGTGGCTCGGCATGCCAGAGGCTGGCGGTGTGGCCATCGGCGACGCCCAGCTGCGCAAACGCATCCTCGGACAGTCCCAGTTCCTCGCAACCGACGATGGACGGATCGTCGACCACGTTGAGCGTGGCCAGAATGCGCTGCCCGTTGGCATGGACCGATATCTTGCTCAGCGCCTGAAAGCCTTCGGCCCGGTACACCGGGCAGTCCCGGTGCAGATAGGCCACGTTCTCGCGGTAGGTATCGATGCCGATGCGCCGGATGGCCAGTTGTGAGCGGGCCGCGCTGGCGTTTTGGTCCGGGTCGGTCGTGGCGATGGTCTCCATATCGATAGCCTACACCGATCGCGGCCGTCTGGGCAGTCAGTGCATGGCCCGTTGCGACAGCCAGGACAGCAGGGGCGCGCGCGCGGCGGTCAGCCGCTTGTAGGCCAGCACGGCGTCGCTCATCGATGCCAGGGCCTGCTGCAGCCGAAGGGCGTCGGCCACGTTGCGCACCGCCTCCGTCAAGGGCTGCAAGGCCACCGTGATCGTGAAGACCGCCTGTCCCATCGGCTGTCCCTGGCCATCGCGCACCGGGAAAAACGTCTGGCGCTCGCTGCGCAGCCAGCATTGGCGGGCAAAGTCCTCGGGGTCGCTGGCCGACGGCCATGGTGCAGGCACATGACGCCCCGGGTGCTGGTCAAACCGCGAGGACGGGCTGATGGTCCAGACATGGCGCTCCCAGCTGCCGCCGGCGGTCAGCAGCCGCGCCAGAGGATTCCAGCGCGGGTTCAGGGCGGCGCTGTCGGCCACCGGTGCGTGGATGGCGGCCAGGCCCAGACCGATTTTCTCCTCGGGTGCCCATCCGCTGGGCACGCAGATGCACATCCAGGGCACGCGGGCGCTGGCCAGGTCGAGCACGGCGAGGTCTTGTTGCAGCACCAGCTCCAGCGGGGGCGCCGGCGTTGCGGGGACGGCTATGCCGTCAAGCCGTGCCTGCTGCCAGATCGCCGCGATGGCGGGGCCGGCGTCGAAACCGGGGGCGACATGCAGGGCCTGCGCCGCGCGCGAGACCTGCCGCTTTTCATGGAACAGGGGGCTGGCGGGCGCCAGCGCGTGCAGGTGCACGGCGTCCGCGCCCAGCCGGCGCAGGTCCGGTCGCATTTGAAAGGGCAGTTCGATCTGCTGCAGGTCAAACGGCATGGTGCACTTCGACAGAGGGTTCGCGGGCCGGGTCAAAGACAAAAGGCTCCTTGCGGAGCCCTTTGGCAATCGGTCGGAAAGCGCGCTCAGACGCGTTTGCGGTACTCGCCGGTGCGGGTGTCGATCTCGACCTTGTCACCCTGGGAGACGAACAGCGGCACGCCGATTTCGAACCCGGTGGCAATCTTGGCTGGCTTGAGGACCTTGCCGGAGGTGTCACCCTTGACAGCAGGCTCGGTCCAGGTGATTTCGCGCTCGACACTGGTGGGCAGTTCGACCGAAATCGCCTTGCCGTCGTAGAACACCACTTCCAGCGGCATGCCGTCTTCCAGGTAATTCAGCGTGTCGCCCATGTTCTCGGACTCGACTTCGTACTGGTTGTAATCGGTATCCATGCAGACATACATCGGGTCGGCGAAGTAGGAGTAGGTGCACTCCTTCTTGTCCAGAATGACCTGGTCCATCTTGTCGTCGGCCTTGAACACGACCTCGGTGCCGAAGTTGTTGAGCAGGCTCTTGAGCTTCATGCGCACGGTGGCGGAGTTGCGGCCGCCACGGCTGTACTCGGTCTTCAGGACGACCATCGGGTCCTTGCCGTGCATGATCACATTGCCGGCACGGATTTCTTGCGCGATTTTCATACGGGTTCCCCATCAAGTTCCGCGCGACGGGCGCATTGCAGGCTGCAATGCTCAGTTCGACCCGTGCCAGCGGTGGATAGTTGCGGCGTCGACCTGGACAGGCCGGGTGTATTCCGCAAAGCCTTGAATTTTAACGTTTTTCAGACCGATCCCGGGCTTCGTGCTGCCGTGTGGCCACAAATTCCAGCAATCGGGTCGTCAGGTCGCCCTGCCGGCGCTGATCGTCACGGGCTGCCGCGGCCCAGGTTTGCCAGGCAGGCAGGGCGTCGGCCAGGCAAGGCAGGGCAGCAGAGCCGATGCCGTTCCAGCACTGGTGGGCCTGGCGCAACGAGGGCGGGGCCGCGAGGGTGTCGAGGAAGGCCTGCAGCTTGGCGTGGTGGGCGTCGTCGTGTTGCGGGTAGATTTGCCACAACAGCGGTTTGCCGGCCCACAGCGCGCGGATCACCGAATCTTCGCCGCGCACCAGGTTCATGTCGCAGGCCCACAGCAAGTGGTCGAAGTCGACCTGGGGCACTCCCCCCAGTTCGGTGATGCGCAGTGGCCCGTCTTCTGGACTGATCGTGACCGGGTCGCCCAGCGCCGCTCGCACCGCGGCAGTCGCCCGGCCTGGCGTGACCAGCAGGCGGGTTGGCCGGCTGCCCTGTTGCCACTGTGCCAGCAGGGCGGGCAGTGCGGCAGGTTCGTAGCAGAACAGCGACACCAGTTGTTCGCCCTGCCACGGAATGCCCTGGCGCGCCAGCCAGTCGGCGCGGTCGAAGCGCGCCTGGCGGACCGCCAGGTCCGGTTCGCGCAGCAAGCCGCCGCTGTGGGGCGTGAATCCGGGGTAGTAAAAGTATTTGGTCTGACCCTTGGCTATGCCGTGCATCACAGGGGATGGCAATCCATGGGCGCGCTCGGCAAAACGCTCGGCCGTGAGGTACTCCAGGTTGATCCAGATCGGAGGAGCTCGCATGGCCAACTGCGCTGCGTGCAGACCGGCGGCCAGGAAGGCGGGCGGGATGTCGCAGCCAAAGGCCTCGATCCAGACATCGGCCGGCGCCAGCGTGTCCAGAATCGACGTGTCGCTGGCCTGGTCCCAGGCCAGCACCCGTACGCCAAGCCAGTGCCCCTGCACCGCGCCCGGTGCCATCCAGTCAGGGCGCTGGCGTCGTCCACCACAGGCGAACCTTGGCGCCGCGGGTCGCCAGATCGGCCGCCAGGCGCCAGCACACGCCGATGTCGCCGTAGTTGTCGATGACCCTGCAAAGATGTCCCACCGGTGCGCCAGATTCATCCGCCAGATTGTCACAATACGGGTCTATGCCCACAGTCGACGACGGACCCATGCCAGACGCCCCCGAGCCACCGCGCAGGACGGCGCGGCCGCGCGAGGCGGCTGCGGCACCGGTGCCACCGCGCAGTTGCTGGCCGAGGTCGCCGCCTTGCCCGGACTGCCGGGCGTATACCGTTTCTTCGATGCGGACAGCGCGGTGCTTACGTCGGCAAGGCGATCAATCTGAAGAAGCGGGTCTCCAGCTACTTTCGCAACACCCATGGCGGTACCCGTATCGGCCATATGGTGGGGCGGATCGCACGCATGGAGACCACGGTCGTGCGCTCGAGGCCGAGGCGCTGCTGCTGGAGAACAACCTCATCAAGACGCTGGGGCCCAGTACAACATCCTGTTTCGCGATGACAAGAGTTATCCCTACCTGAAGCTCTCTGGCGCTGCGGTCGGCTTGGCCGAACGCAAGCGCAGGGCCGTTGCGGCGCAGGCAGACGCCAGCAGGGACGGGTTGGCTGATGCCTTGGCGCCCGCCGCAGTCGCTCAGGGGGGCAAGGCAACACCCGTTCAGGCCGTAGAGTTCCCCCGCGTCTCCTATTACCGAGGCGCGGTGGAAAAGAAGCACCGCTACTTCGGCCCGTACCCCAGTGCCTGGGCGGTCAAGGAGAGCATCCTGCTGATCCAGAAGCTGTTTCGCCTGCGTACCTGCGAAGACACGGTGTTCAACAACCGGACCCGGCCTTGCCTGCTGTACCAGATCAAGCGCTGCTCGGGCCCATGCGTGGGCCATGTGTCGGCGGCTGATTACGCGCAGGACGTGGCCAATGCGGAGCGCTTCCTGCAGGGGGATGCCGGCGACGTGCTGGCCCGGCTCGAGGCGCGCATGATGGCGCATTCGGAGCGGCTGGAGTTCGAGCAGGCGGCCGAACTGCGCGACCAGGTGTCGGCCCTGTCCAGTGTGTTGCACCAGCAGTCGGTCGAGAACGTGTCGGACCGCGATGTCGACATCCTGGCGGTACAGGTCCAGGGCGGCAAGGCCTGCGTCAACCTGGCGATGGTGCGCGGCGGCCGCCACCTGGGCGACAGGCCGTATTTCCCGGTCCATGTCGACGATGGCACGGCGATGTCCGTCGACAGCGACGAGGACGGGGACGAAGCGAAACCGGTGGCCGTGTCGGTGGAGGTTCAGGTGCTCGAGGCCTTCATTGCGCAGCACTACATCGATGTCGCGGTGCCGGCCTCGCTGATCACCAGCGAACCGGTCCGGCCGGCCCTGGTGCAGGCCTTGAGCCAGCAAAGCGGCAGCAAGGTCAGCGTGGTGCACCAGCCCCGCGAGCAGCGCCGCATCTGGCTGGAGATGGCCCAGACCAATGCCTCCCTGCAATTGGCGCGGCTGCTGTCACAGGAGGGCTCGCAGCAGGCCCGCACGCTGGCGATGGCGCAGGCGCTCGACCTGCCGGTGGACGACCTTGACGGGTTGCGTGTCGAGTGTTTCGACATCTCGCACACGGCGGGCGAGTCCACGCAGGCCTCGTGCGTCGTGTACCAGCACCACAAGATGCAGCCGGCCCAGTACCGGCGTTACACCATCGAAGGCATCACGCCAGGTGACGACTATGCAGCGATGCGCCAGGTGCTCAGCCGGCGCTATGGAAAGCTGGTCGAAGCCGCGCGCGCAGCACAAGACCGCGGCGAGGCGATGCCCGATGGCGCGCGGCTGCCGGACCTGGTACTGGTCGACGGTGGCAAGGGCCAGGTGGCGATGGCGCGCGAGGTGTTTGAAGGGCTGGGCCTGGACCTGTCGCTGATCGTCGGCGTCGAGAAGGGCGAGGGCCGGCGGGTCGGACTGGAGGAACTGGTCTTTGCCGATGGGAGGGAAAAGGTCTACCTGGGCAAGGACTCGGCGGCTCTGATGCTGGTGGCGCAGGTGCGCGACGAGGCGCACCGTTTCGCCATTACCGGCATGCGGGCGCGGCGCGACCGGGTGCGGGTCAGTGGCGGCCAATTGCAGGACATTCCCGGCATCGGACCCAAACGCCGTGCGCGCCTGTTGCAGCGCTTCGGGGGCGTACGGGGGGTGGCTTTGGCCAGCGCGGATGATCTGGCCACGGTCGAAGGCGTGTCGCGGGCGCTGGCAGAGGAAATCTACCGTGCCTTGCACTAGTGCAGGGATGCTGTCTCACCAAAGGCACAGGCTTGGTGCAGGCCATGCCACAATTCGCCCATGTTTCTGACGATTCCGACCATCATGACCTGGACGCGCATCGTCGCGATCCCCCTCATCGTCGGCATCTTCTACCTGCCGGACACGCTGATCACCCTGCCGAACAAGAATCTGATTGCCACGATCATGTTCGTGCTGTTCGCGGCCACCGACTGGCTCGACGGTTTCCTGGCCCGCAAGCTCAACCAGACCTCGTCCTTCGGCGCATTCCTCGATCCGGTCGCCGACAAGTTCCTCGTCTGCGCGTCGCTGCTGGTGCTGGTGCACCTGAACCGCGCCGACGTCTTCGTGGGCCTGATCATCATCGGGCGCGAGATCGCGATCTCGGCACTGCGCGAATGGATGGCCCAGATCGGCGCCTCCAAGAGTGTGGCGGTGCACATGATCGGCAAGCTCAAGACGGTCGGCCAGATGGTGGCCATTCCCTTTCTTCTGTATGACGGCGTCTTGTTCGGCACCATCCATACCCGGCAATGGGGTCAGTGGCTGATCTGGGTGGCTGCCGTGCTGACGGTCTGGTCCATGGTGTATTACCTGCAAAAGGCGGTGCCGGAGATCCGGGCCAGGGTCAAATGACCGCTGCGGGTGGGGACGATCCGCTGCTGCGGGCGATGCCACTGGTATTTGTGTTGATCTGGAGCACCGGCTTCATCGTTGCCCGCTATGGCATGCCGCACGGCCCGCCGTTCACCTTTCTCGCCATTCGCTATGCCTTGTCGGTCCTGTGCTTCATGCCCTGGATCTGGCTTTCGCGTTCGCGCTGGCCGGCGGGTCGGCGCCAGTGGATGCACCTGGCGGTCACCGGTGTCCTGATGCATGCGGTTTACCTCGGTGGCGTGTGGGCGGCGGTCAAGGCGGGCATGGGCTCCGGGGTTTCGGCCCTGATCGTCGGCCTGCAGCCGGTGCTGACGGCGATCTGGCTATCGGCCGGTGGTACGCGGGTATCGCAGCGCCAGTGGATCGGCCTGGGCCTGGGGCTGGCCGGACTGGTCATGGTCGTCTCGCGCAAGCTGGGCCTGGGCAACCCCGGTGACCAGATCACGCTGGTCAACCTGTTGCTGGCAGTCGGTGCGCTGCTGGCGATCACCGTGGGGACCCTCTATCAGAAGCGGTTCGTGGCGCCCTGCGATGTGCGCACCGCCAACGCGATACAGCTCGCGGCGGCTCTGGTCGTGACGCTTCCGCTGGCACTGCTGGAGTCCGAAGCCATGCGCTGGGATCCGGAGGCGATAGGCGCGATGGCGTGGTCGGTGCTGGTTCTGACGCTGGGTGGCAGTTCGCTGCTGTACCTGCTGATCCAGAAGGGGGCAGCCACCACGGTGACCAGTCTTTTCTATCTGGTGCCGCCGACGGCCGCGGTCATGGCCTGGATTCTTTTCTCGGAGCCGATCACCGCGATGACGGTGCTCGGGATGGCGGTCACCGCACTGGGTGTGAGCCTGGTCGTGCGGTCCAGGCCATGATACGAGCGTGCGACGGGCTGGGCGCACAGCATGATGCGCGCGCAGTCGCGTGAACAGTTTTGACAAGGAGATAGTATGAGCAGGAAGCGCATTGCGGTGATTGCCGGTGATGGTATCGGCGGCGAAGTCATGCCCGAGGGCATTCGCGTGATGGAGGTGGCGGCCGAAAAATTCGGCATCGACCTGCAGTTCGAATTTCGACTTTTCGAGCTGGGACTATTGCGAACGCCACGGCAAGATGTTGCCCGACGACTGGAAGGACCAGATCGGCGGGCATGATGCGATCTACTTCGGCGCCGTCGGCTGGCCCGAGAAGATTGCCGACCATGTGTCGCTGTGGGGCTCGCTGCTGCTGTTCCGGCGCGAATTCGACCAGTACATCAACCTGCGTCCGGCACGCCTGATGCCGGGCATCATTGCGCCCGTGGTGCGGCGCGATGGCAGTCGACGTGATCCGGGCGAGATCGACATGTTCATCGTGCGCGAGAACACCGAGGGCGAATACTCCAGCATCGGCGGTCGCATGTTCGAGGGCACCGAGCGCGAGATCGTGATGCAGGAGTCGGTGATGTCACGCGTCGGCGTCGACCGCGTGCTGAAATTTGCCTTCGAGCTGGCGCGTTCGCGTCCCAGGAAGCACCTGACCAGCGCGACCAAATCAAACGGCATTGCCATCACGATGCCGTATTGGGACGAACGTGTTGCGGAGATGGCGCGTGCGTATCCGGATGTGACGGTCGACAAGTTCCACATCGACATCCTGACGGCGCATTTCGTGCAACGCCCGGACTTCTTCGACGTGGTGGTTGCCAGCAACCTGTTCGGCGACATCCTGAGCGACCTGGGGCCAGCTTGCACGGGGACGATCGGCATTGCGCCCAGCGCCAACCTGAACCCGACCCGCAAGCACCCCTCGCTGTTCGAGCCGGTCCACGGCTCGGCGCCCGACATCGCCGGCAAGGGCGTGGCCAATCCGATCGGGCAGATCTGGTGTGGTGCCATGATGCTCGATTTTCTTGGCCACCGGGACGCCCACGATGCCGTTCTCAAGGCCATCGAAACCGTGCTGGTACCCGACAGTGGGGCGCCTCGCACGCCCGATATCGGCGGCAAGGCCGGTACTGCCGACCTGGGGCTGGCCATCGCACAGGCCGTGCGCGGCTGAAGCCGGCCAGCGCCCGCTGCGTACTGTGATGACGGGCCTGGCGCGGCGTGCGCCGGGCTGTTTCCGAAACAGGTCTCGCGGCGGGTCAGGGTGGTGCAGGCAAAAGCGAATAGAATTCGCGTCCGCACCGAAGATTGCCGTCTGGCAGGTTGACACGGTCGTGGTCCGTGGCTCTAATCAGTCGTAGCAGTACGGACTTCGAATTCTGTGATCCAGACCGATGGCTTCCTGTGCGACCGAGCCCACCACGCAGCTGATGCAGTTCGCGCGGTGACCAAATTCTCGCGGAGATATTCCCCCTGTCTCTGCTTCCATACGAGAGGTTCTTTGTGAACAAGACTGAGTTGATCGAACATATTGCGAAACACGCCGATATTTCCAAGGCCGCGGCCACGCGCGCACTGGAGTCCACCATCGGCGCCGTCAAGACCACGCTGAAAAAAGGTGGCTCTGTTTCGCTGGTCGGTTTCGGTACTTTTGCGGTCGGCAAAAGAGCTGCCCGTGTGGGTCGCAATCCTCGTACCGGCGCTGCGATTAAAATCAAGGCCGCCAAGGTTCCAAAGTTCCGCCCAGGCAAGGCATTGAAAGATGCGTTGAACTGAGGCAAATGGTTTAAGTGGGGTTCTTAGCTCAGTTGGTAGAGCGGCGCCCTTACAAGGCGTAGGTCGGCGGTTCGAGCCCGTCAGGACCCACCACCCGGAAAAAGGCGAACATGATGTTCGCCTTTTTTGTTGACTAGGCGACAGCCCGGCTGCCATCGCATCCGCAAGCCGAGTCCGGTTCCGTTTTCATGGAGAAGTAGCGCATGTTCGATCTCGTCCGCAAGCACACCAAGGTCCTGATGTTCCTGATGTTCTTGCTGATCATCCCGGCTTTCGTGCTGGTCGGCGTCGACGGATACAGCCGTCTGAGCAACAAGTCGGCCCCGGTGGCGCGGGTTGGCAGCCACGACATCACGGAGGCCGAGTGGGATTTCGCCCACAAGAACGAGTCGGATCGCATCCGCGCCTCCATGCCGAACATCGATGCCAAGTTGCTTGATTCACCGGCCGCGCGGTATGCGACGCTGGAGCGACTGGTGCGCGAACGCGTGCTGGCCGAGGCCGCTGACAAGCAGCATCTGACGACCAGCGATGCGCGCCTGGCGCGCGAACTGCAGCAGAACCCGACCATCGCATCGCTGCGCGGTCCCGACGGCAAGCTCGACATGGAGCGTTATCGCCAGCTAGCGGCGAGCCAGGGCCTGTCTCCCGAAGGCTTCGAGGCCCGCGTGCGGCGCGACCTGTCACTGCGCCAGGTAGAGGCCGGTGTGCTGGGTACCGAGGTCTCCACGCCGGCCATTGCCGACGTCACGCTGGGCGCCCTGTTCGAGAAGCGCGAGATCCAGGTGGCACGTTTCGCCACCGCCGATTTCAGCGCCAAGGTCTCGCCCAGTGAGGCCGATATCGAGGCCTACTACAAGGCCAATCCGAAGCAGTTCCAGGCCAGCGAGTCGGTGAACATCGAGTACGTGGTACTGGATCTGGATGCGATCAAGCAGTCTGTGACCGTCAATGAAGCCGACCTCAAGAGCTATTACGACCAGAACGTCGAGCGCCTCAGCGGCAAGGAAGAGCGCCGGGCCAGCCATATCCTGATCGCGTCGCCCAAGGATGCGCCTGCCGCCGACCGTGCCAAGGCCAAGGCCCGTGCCGAGGAACTGCTGGCCGAGGTGCGCAAGAACCCGGCGTCGTTTGCCGATGTGGCCAAGAAGAATTCGCAGGATCCAGGGTCGGCAGCGTCCGGCGGCGATCTGGATTTCTTCGGCCGCGGCGCCATGGTCAAGCCCTTCGAGGACGCGGTATTCGGAATGAAGAAGGGTGACATCAGCGATGTGATCGAGTCTGACTTCGGCTACCACATCATCACGCTGACCGACGTCAAGTCGCCCAAGGCGCGCACGTTCGAAGAACTGCGCCCCGGCATCGAAGCGGACCTCAAGACCCAGCAGGCGCAGCGCAAGTATGCCGAGGCCGCGGAGGCGTTCACCAATGGCGTCTACGAGCAGTCGGACAGCCTCAAGCCGGTGGCGGATCGACTCAAGCTCACGATCAAGACCGCCACTGGCGTCGGGCGCGCGCCTGCCACGGGCGCCAGCGGTCCGCTGGCCAATGAGAAATTCCTGAGCGCGCTGTTCAGTGATGACGCGGTCCAGAAGAAGCGCAACACCGAGGCCGTGGAGTTCGGACCGAACCAGATGGTGTCGGGCCGGGTGGTGTCGTATGCACCGGCGCGCACGCTGCCGCTGGCGGAAGTGCAGGCCTCGGTTCGCCAGAAGCTGGTGGCCACGCGTGCGGCAGAGCTTGCGCGCAAGGAGGGCGAGGCGCAACTGGCCGCGTGGAAAGCGGATCCGGCCAAGGCTGCCGCAGTGACGGCGGTGGTGGTCTCGCGCGATCAGCCGCAGGGCGTGGCCCCCAAGGTGATCGACAGTGCGCTGCGTGCCGACCCTCTGAAGCTGCCGGCCCAGGTCGGCGTCGACCTCGGCGCCGATGGCTACGCTGTTGTCAACGTCAAGCGCATCGTCAGCCGGACCGCGCCCAACGACGGCGCGGCCAAACAGGCGCAGGCCCAATACAGCCAGATCTGGGCGGCGGCCGAAAACCAGGCGTATTACGAGATGCTGAAGGAACGATACAAGGCCAAGATCCTGGTCCCGCAGCCGGACGCAATTACAAACGCACGTTAAGTTCGCAAGGCCCGTTTTCACGGGCTATAATTCGCGCTCTACGGTGGCTGTAGCTCAGTTGGTAGAGTCCAGGATTGTGATTCCTGTTGTCGTGGGTTCGAGCCCCATCAGCCACCCCATTTTTTAAAACCCATATAAATCAAGCACTTAGGACCCCCGTGGGTGCATAGTGTGGGTGCACGATTAGAGGCCTCTCGGAGCAATCCGCAGAGGCCTTTTTATTTGGCTGCTTGGTCTTAGTTCAACACGTCACGTATGGCGGCTGACCATCGAGTTATGGTCTCCCATGCTGGCGCCACGTTTGGGAGCGTTTGCACGATGGTGGCAAGGCCACCTAGCAGGGACGAAACTCTTAAAGGGTTGGCTTGCTTCCACAGACGCGTAGCCCGGTTACACCCAAACAGGTGGGGTCAATATAAGATGAAAAACCGGGGTCAAGATTGCGTGGAAATCAACAATGAGCCGTCGTCGCGATGCTGCGGGCTAGCAGTGCCACTGCTTGAGCCTGTCGGTGAGTGCCTGTCTTGGAGAGGATACGCTTAAGGTGCGTGCGCACAGTTCCGAGGCCAATGTGCATTGCCGCCCCGATCTCTTCCAGAGACTGTCCTCGCGCAAGAGCGGAAGCAACGGCTGCCTCCGTCCGTGTAAACCCAAACAGCTCTTTCAGCCGCGCTATTGCAATTGGTGCCTCGGGATCGCGAAGGAAGACCAGCACCGCGGGTCCCTCCGCCCCAAGCGCTGCGGGGCGCAAGGGGGCGACTTCCAGCGTCAACGGCATCTGCCGGTGCCGTGGTATTAGGAGAACAGACCCTGGCTTCCCCGTCCCGTTCCTCGCGGTGCCCATCGCGGCATGCACCAGGGACCACAAAGTATCGCGAAGTGTGGGGTGGGAAAGCGAAAACCGCCCTCCGACCACAGTGAACTCTGGGTTCGAGCGCAACAAGGTGTCGGCCATTGCGCTTGATTGGAGAACGCGGCAATTGCCGTCCACCACCAAGACACCTGTGTCGATCCGGTCGAGCGCGTGCAGGGCCGCCGCATGCCGTTGGGTAAGGGTGGACAGGTGTTGGCCGAGCCGGAGTGCGCGTTGCAAGTGTGGCAACACCAGTGCCGTCTGCCAGCGATCCTGATCGGTGTAAGCCCCAGCGCCACGCGGGCGATGGATGCCCAACACCCCGACCGCACCTTGTGCTGTGGGGAAAACCGCGCCGACCATATGGTGGATGCCCAGATACTGCAGCCACTCTTGGTAGAAGCCGCTGCGTGCCTGCTCCTCGGCAGTTACCAAGTCTTCGTCCGTAATGATGCGGGACATGCCATAGGCCAGCGAGCGCTCAACCCACAGGTCACGGCGGTGCCACTCCTCGGCCCAGGCCTGATCGCGCTCGGGCACCATCAGATTGGGCGTGCATTCCAGTAGGCTCACCCGGTCGTCGTCCGCGTGCAACTTGACCACGGCGCTGGTCGAACCCAAAGCGTGCGCAATCCTGGATGCCGTGCCAGACCACAAGGCCGCATCCACCGCCGCGTCGTAGAGGTGCGCGATGAGGGTCAACAGGCGGGCTGTATCTTGGGTGGACAAGGACTCCATTACCGATTTCTATCCTATTTGGGAGACGATTTTCAATAGGTAATTTGATAGCTTCGTTTGCCGGGGGACATTTCTTGGAGATGTAGCGATGAGAATTTCCCGTTCAACCTGTGGTACTTCAATAAGGCTTATGCACCTCGCCGTCTCGATTCTTGTTGGGGCGGCTTTGCCGGACGCGCTTGCGGCCGACTTGGAACTGCCGCGTGACGTATACGGCCAATATGCCCCAGCTGGCGACTGCGCGAAGCAGCCGCGCATCATCGTGAACAAGGTCGGAGTTCATCTTGACACGGCAGCGGGCAAGCGCGGCCCGTTGCCGATCATGGTCAGCTACACGTTCGTCGGTGGTGCGCGCTACAGCGGCATCCAGATTTGGGTACTGGTCAAGCACGGCGGCAAGAACCGATGGGGCGACGACAATACTCCTGTCATTCTGACGTTCAACGCAGACGAGAAGCCCGGCGCGTTGACTGCCGAACGTGAAAACCCGGGAATGGAGCGCCCGGTCGCACTCGACGGCCCGCTCGCTAGCGTAGCCCAGGCTGGCCGCTTCCATCTGTGCCGTACGGAAGGAAGATAGCGAACGATGAGCGATCTGGACGACTTCAACCGGCGCATGACGGCCGGAAGTTCATCGTGGATGCAAGGGCCGCCGACACATGCAGAGGAATCTGCAGCGCAATCTCTTATCGACGCGCAGTCGCACAGCACTTCGGTGGGCGGCGGCAGCATCGACTTTGGCGTGTGGATTTCCGCCATCATCATCTTGATCGGTATTGCGCTGTTTGTCGTGGGCACGTACCTCGCGGACCATTTCCGCGAAGCCAAGGCCATGACAGGGCTGCTGATCGTGCTTATCGGCAGCTTCGCTCTCATCCTCGGCGGTGGCGGCCTTGTCATGGGTTGCATCAAGGGGTTGGGATCGGCGAGTGGCTGGCGCAGTTTGGCTTTTGCCATCCTTGCGGCCTTCGCCGCGTGGTGGCTTTCACCATGGCTATGGATGATGAGCGGCGCACTTGTGCCGAAGAGTTTCATCCCTCTGGCGGCGGTGGCCCTGGTTTTCGTGGTTTCGGGGCAGTGACAAGTCTTAGTGCCCCAGACCACCCATAGTCGGTTAATACGAATAAGGAGTCACAAAATGAAAAATGCGATTCGCCAATCAGCCCGTCGATTTACCCGCCTGAGCACGTTGCGTTTCATCACTTTCGCAGTGGTTGGCGCAAGTATTCTTCCGGCTACCGCACAGTCCACATTTGATGTCGTTGGCGTTCGTCCCGGAATGACCGAGGCCGAAGCCATGTCCGCACTGACTGCGCACCGACCTGGGATGCGTATTCAGAAACGGAACATGAGCTACAACTTCAGGGACGGTGTGCAACAGATCAATACAGAGTCGTTTCTGCATGAGGTTTGGGTTACCTACGACGACGCACAGGGCCGCGAGGATTTCAGACTGTATTTCTCCCCCCTCCCAAGCGCTTCGCGTGTCGTGAGTGTTTCTAGGAACGTGAGCTTGAAAGCGCCGCCAACTCAGGCGCAGCTTAGTTCGCAATTGACACAAAAGTACGGCACACCCACGGTGTCCGGCAAGAACTACGCGGACCTCAATCTGACCTGGGGAGAGTCAGGAAAACCCATGTGCTGGCGCTCAAACCCCAAGGCAACGGTTATCGGCGACGGGCAAGGGGACATCACTGACTATCTGAGAAAAGAGCAGGCGAAAGGAAGGGTTCCTGCTGATTTTTCGCAGTGCGGAGTGGCAGTCGCTGCCAATCTGGTCGGAGAACCCGTTCGACAGCTCGTTGTGCGCATCACCGACTACGGCCTCTGGGCAACAACCCAACAGAAGGCGAAGGATTGGGTGGAGCAGCAAAGGCAGGATGCCATCAAAGCTCGCCTCTCCAAGGGTGCGGGGCCAAAGTTGTAAGTACGGCGCCAGTACGCATCTCCTAATTGGGATGTTCTTCCGACTGCGGTCAATACACGATACGCGGTCGGGAGGCTCCGTCTTGGCGAAGTTCATCCGCCGCATAGAGGTTTGCGCGCAAGAGAAGGCGGCGAGAAAGGCGAAATACTTGGTGGCCTGCGGTGGGCGGAACATCAATTTGCGAGAGGCGCGCATTGTGCTGATCTTCACTATGGTGAGTCATCTGCTGCGCTACTGAAGCTGTCGTCGAGCTGCCGGGCATCGCTCAACCAATTGATGGGGAACTGGGGTAACAGCGGTAACGCAAGTAACGGAGGCCGGAGGCCCTGGCCGGTTGGATTCGGCAAGCTCCTGACCTGTGACACTGAGTGTCATACAGGCGCGTGTGGCAGCTTCAAAAACTCCCAGCGGCGATGGCAATGTTTTGGCGGCGTGTGGTACCCCATCAGCCACCCCAGAACTTTCGGAAAAGCCCCGCTATCGCAGAGATCGCGGGGCTTTTTGCTGGGGCCTTCGTTGTCGCTCGCGTTGCGGGCAGATGCGTTGCCGCTATTTCTCTCCGACCAGCCGCATCCCAGGCATCAGCTCCTTGGCCAGCTCCGGGCTTTCCAGCGCGTAGTCGAGGTTCATGCGGGCGATCTCCACGTGTTCTTCGCCCAATGCCTGCGCGCGGGATCCCTGGCCGCGCTCGATGGCCTGCACCATGGCGTGGTGGGTGCGATGGGCCTGCTTCATCCATTGGTGGCCTTCCTCCATCGACGACTGCATGGGCAGCATCGCGCTGGGTGAGGCGAACGGCTGGCGATCGAGCATCTCCAGCACGCGCTGCAGCGCGACATTGCCGCAGCCCTGCATGAGCAGTTTGTGGAAGCGGTCGTTCATGTCGACATAGGCCGCGTAATCGTCCATGTCCATGTCCGGCTTGTTGACCGCCTTGTCGCCGGCATCCAGGCATTCGCGCAGGTCGCGCAGCAATTGGCGCGGCGCACCGTCTTCTGCCAGAAGCCGCGCGGCAAAACCCTCCATGACGCCCCGCACGCGGATCGCGTCGGCAATCTCCTTCGAGGTGAAGCGGCGCATCTGGTAGCCGCCGCTAGGGGACTGTTCGATCAGGCCTTCGTGCTCGAGCGCGCTGAGAGCCAGGCGTACCGGTGTTCGCGAAGCGCCCAGTCGTTCTGCCAAAGGGATTTCCGCCAGCCGTTCGCCAGGGACGAACTCGCCCTTGAGGATCAGGTCACGGAGTTGCACCAGTACGCGGGATTGTTGGGAGTCCATATGGGTCTTGGGTCCGGGAGACGGTGACATTGTAGGAATCGGCGCGTACGTGTATTCACCTGGCCGCATATCTGAAATTTATGTATGCAATCGCGATTGACCAACGGGAGAAAAGTGGGAGTTCATGCCATTTTGACCCTCGGAAAGCCCATTCTGCGCCAAATTTTATGAATATTCTGGTGAAATCGTTGACATGCATGGATTCTCTGCAATACATTGCATTCAGTTGTATGCAATCAGTTTCAAGCGATAGTTTGTCGCATTCTTTCAGAGGGAGCAAGCATGATCAGTGCGGAGCAGAACGACTTCATGACCCGGGTCGGCCCCGGTACGCCGGCGGGCACTTTGTTGCGCCGCTATTGGCAGCCAGTGGCCTTGTCCGATGAACTGGCAGGCCCCCGCCCGGTTCGACCGGTGCAGTTGATGGGGCAGCACTTCGTCCTGTTCCGCGATGAAAACGGGCAGTTGGGGATGCTGGATCGCGACTGCCCGCACCGCGGCGCCGATCTGGCCTTCGGCCGACTGGAAGATGGCGGCCTGCGCTGTCCGTTCCACGGTTGGTTGTTCGATGCCAAGGGCAATTGCCTGCAGACGCCGGCCGAGCCGGTGGGCAGCAAGCTGTGCACCCGCATCAAGCAGGCGGCCTACCCGGTTGTGGAGCGGGCGGGAACCATCTTCGCCTATCTCGGCGAGGGCGAACCGCCGGCCTTTCCGGACTTCGACTGTTTTGTCGCACCCGACACGCATGTATTCGCGTTCAAGGGCCTGTTCGAATGCAACTGGCTGCAGGCCCTGGAAGTGGGCATGGACCCAGCGCACGCGTCCTACCTGCACCGGTTTTTCAAGGATGCCGACACGTCGGCAGGCTACGGCAAGCAGTTCCGAGGCGCTTCGGCCGACTCCGACATGCCGATCACGCAGGTGCTGCGGGAATTCGAGCGCCCCGACATCAGCGTCGAGCCGACTGACTACGGCATGCGGCTGACGGCGCTGCGCCATCTGTCGGAATCGCAGACCCATGTGCGCGTGACCAATGTGGTGTTCCCGCAGGCCTTTGTGATTCCGATGAGCGCCGAGATGACGATTTCCCAGTGGCATGTGCCGGTGGACGATACGCATTGCTACTGGTACGCCATCTTCACCAGCTTCACCGGGCCGGTCGACAAGCAGCAGATGCGCGATCAGCGCCTGAAGCTGTATGAGCTGCCCGACTACACCTCGCGCAAGAACAAGCGCAACCATTACGGCTACAGCGTCGACGAGCAGATGACCGAGACCTATACCGGCATGGGTGACGACATCAACGTGCATGACCAGTGGGCCATCGAATCGCAGGGCCCGATCCAGGATCGCACCCGCGAACACCTGGGAACCACCGACAAGGGCATCATCGCCTACCGGCGCATGCTGGTGAAGGCCATCGAAAGCACCCAGGCGGGCGAAGCTGCGCCGATGCTGCTGGATGCCGCGCAGGCAAGCGCCTTGACCGGTCCGCCGTCGATCGACGGGGTCAGCGCCGCCGCCGACGTGCAGGGCTACTGGCAGCGCGCCGACCATGCGCGTCGCATGCAGTCCGACTGGGCCCGTGCCCGGCTGGCGACCTGAAGCAAAGGCCGAGATCATGCCAACATTCGTAGACCGCCATGGCCTTTGGTCCGATGCCCAGCAAGCGCAGGCGCGCGAACTGGTGGGCCGCATCGATGCCGGTGAGCTGGATCTGGTGCGATTCGCCTGGCCAGACCAGCACGGCATTTTGCGCGGCAAGACCCTGGTCGCCTCCGAAGCGCGCGATGCCCTGTGGGCGGGCGTCAACCTGACCTCGACCCTGCTGGGCAAGGACACCTCCCACAGAACGGTGTTCCCGGTT
>JACKLL010000006.1 GCA_024235935.1 Rhodoferax sp.
GCCGCCGGTGCGGTTCACGACCGTGACCGGCTGGCCCAGTTCCTTCTCAAGCAGGCTGGCGATGATGCGGGCCGTGGCATCGGTGCCACCACCGGCGCCCCAGGGGCAAACCATCGTGATCGGCCGGGTCGGGTAATTCTGCGCAGTCGCGGGCAAAGCGGCGGCGACGAGGGCCAGTCCAGCGACGACGCCAGCGGTGCGGGCGACAAATGAGCGACGGGATTTTTGTGGCATGGATGTCTCCTTGGAAAGAATGGGGGCAACAACAGGTCGAAGCCGCCAATCTATCGCGAATCCACGCCCGGCGCATTAGGGTGAACCATAGTATCGTATGACGATTGAATGAACACCTGCGTGTTCGGATCGCGTGCCGAGCACGCGCAATCGTGGGGTGCGCCCGCGGCGCGCGCATGCCTGTCGCCGCAGCGCGTGTTCGGCAATGCCGCATGCAAGGCACGGCGGCAGGTGCGTGCCAAAGGCGTCAGGCGCCCAGCTGGTCCTCGTCGATCCGGCGCTCGGCCGCGCGCCGCGTCAGCAGCACGATGAGAATGCCGGCAGCGGCTGTGGTGGCCAGTGCCGGAGAGGAGGCCAGTGTCTGCGCCAGACCGTCCAGCACCTGGCTTCCGGCCTGCTGCGCGCGCTCGACCAGGCTGACAACGTCGTTGGCGCGCACCTGCTGCAGGTCGTCCAGGCGTACATGGAAGTTTGACCAGCCATCGCGAAATCGCATTCGGGCAAACAGGCCGTTCGCAACCACGATCAGCGGCATCACACCCAGTGTGGGCAGCAAAAACTGCAGCAAGCGGGCCTTGTCGGCGGCCGGTGCAGCCGTATAGACCTCGCCGACCAGCTGCGGCACCGAGACCTCGTCGACGTGGCAGCCCGGCAGGGCATCTGCGGACTGTTCCTGCATATCGTCCCTCATCGTGCATCTCCCGTGCATGGGCACAAGAGCCTGTGTGCCTTGTGCCAGAACGATTCTGCGCAGGGGCGCTTAGGTGAAGCTTAGGGAAGGGCAAACCGGTCCTCGAAACCGCGCGCAGGCGCAGTGGTTTTGCGCCCACCTGGCTTCAGGGCCTAGACTTGATTGGTCAAAACCTCCCGAGCCGCACCATGCCCGACGCTTGCGCCCCGTTCGAAGTCCTGCCCCGCGACCTGTCCCCGTACCGGGCCGGAAATACCGGCATCGACTATGTACACCGTTTCGCGTCCGGCCGGCCCGGCCCGCATGTGATGGTCAATGCGCTGACCCACGGCAACGAGTTCTGCGGCATGGTGGCGGCCTGCCATCTGCTGGACAACAACGTGCGGCCCGCCATCGGTACCTTGACCGTGAGCTTTGCCAACGTCGAGGCATACGAGAGCTTCGACCCGGCGGATCCGTTTGCCAGCCGGCAGATCACCCACAACCTCAACCGCATCTGGTCCGACGAATGGCTCGGCGGCGACACAGACAGCGAGGAGTTGCGCCGCGCCCGTGCCATGCGCCCGGCCGTGGCGCTGGCCGACCATATCCTGGACATCCACTCGACCAGCCGCGACGTCGAGCCGTTCTGGGTCTACCCGGATTTCGCGCGCAACGCGCAGGTGGCAAGCGCGTTGCCGCGCCCCGCTGTCCATCTGGTCATGCCCAGCGGCCTGGGCTCGGGAACGCCGCTGATCCAGCATGGCCGCCACAACCGGGAAGACGGGCCCGGTGCCGCGCTGGTGGTCGAATGCGGGCAGCACTTCAAGCAGTCCAGCGCCGACCTGGCGGTCGCCGTTGCCTATGACTTCCTCGGCCATTTCGGCCTGGTCGACCGTGCGCCGCCCAGCAGCGCTTCGCCGGCGCCACGCCGCTTCGAGCTGCTGCGCACGCATGTCATTGCCACCCCCGATTTCGCCTTCACACGGCCCGTGATCGGCTTCGAGACCTTCGCCCAGGGCGAACTGATCGCAACCGATGGCGCGCTCGAGATCCGCGCGCCCTGCGACGACTGCACGATCTTCATGCCGGCACGCGAAGCCATCGTCGGACGCGAGGGGGTGTACCTGACGCGGCCGATGGTGCAGACCACCGATTGAGCGCCCCTTGCTGCCGCAGGTCGCACACGCACTGCGAAGCGCGCCCCATCGCACCTGTTGGCGGGT
Source organism: Rhodoferax sp. (assembly GCA_024235935.1). Lineage (GTDB taxonomy): Bacteria > Pseudomonadota > Gammaproteobacteria > Burkholderiales > Burkholderiaceae_C > CAISIP01. The sequence continues at coordinate 2,131 of JACKLL010000006.1, forward strand.
GCGCCTGCGGCCCATGAAAAAGGCCGCCTGCGTAAACCGCGGCGGCCTGGGGGACAAACCCGTGCAGGGGGTGGTCAGTCGACCTTGACCCCGGTGCGCTTGATCACCGGCGTCATCACGCGCAGCTCGGTCTGCATGAAGTTCGCCAGGTCCTGCGTCGAGCCGCCGATCGGTTCCATGTAGTAGGAATTGAGTTTTTCCTTCACATCGGGCATGGCCAGGATGGTGTTGATCTCCTGGTTCATCCGCTGCACGATGGCATCGGGTGTGCTGCTCGGTGCCATCAGCGCCATCCAGGCCAGGTTCTCGATCTCGGGCAGACCGGCTTCCTTCATGGTCGGGATGTCGGGCATCATCGAGCTGCGCTTCGCGGTGGAGACCGCCAATGCGCGCAGCTTGCCGCTCTTCACATGCGGCATCACCGCCACGCCCGGCACGCAGGCGAACTGCACCTCGCCCTGCAGCACCGCCAGCACCGACAGCGGCGACGACGCGTACGGAATGTGCACGGCGAAGGTGTCGGTCTTGACCTTGAGCAGTTCGACGCCCAGTTGCGACAGGCTGCCGACGCCGGTGGACGAGAAGTTGAACTTGCCCGGGTCCTTCTTCATCGCTGCGACCAGTTCCTTGAGCGAGGTGATGCCGGAGTCGGCACGCACCGCACACACATTGGGCTGACCACCGGCCAGAATGACCGGGCGCAGTTCCTTGAACGGGTCGTAGCTCAGGTTGGAGTACAGCACGGTGTTGTAGACCAGCGGACCATTGGTGCTGATCACATAGCTGTAGCCGTCACCGGCCGCCTTGGCCACGACGCCGGTCCCGGTATTGCCGCCCGCACCGGCGCGGTTCTCGACGATCACCGGCTGGCCCAGCTTGGCGCTGAGCTTGTCACCCATCAGTCGCGCAATGACGTCCGGCGACGAGCCGGCGCCATACGGCACGACGATGCGGATCGGCTTGTTCGGCCAGTCGGACTGCGCCAGCGTGGCGCTGCCGGCAAGCGCCAGCGAAACAACGGCACTGGCCTTGAGCACGGTGGCCAGCAGAGGGAATTTCAGAAGATGTCTCATCGGGTCGGGATCCTTTCGGTTGCATGGAAAAAGCGGTCTTCGCCGGCAATGAAACCGGCGACCAGGGTGCGGTAGGTCGACTCGATGACATCGGCCAGACCCGGGAATTTTTCTTCGTGAGCCTGCGCCAGTGCCCGCACCTTGGCGAACACCTGGGCCTGGCGTGCCGGTGCGGAAACCTGGAAGGCATCCTGCTTGAACCGGGTCGCATCGCGCACGCACAGGGCACGTTCGGCCAGCAGGGCCACGATCTGGGCGTCGAGGGCATCGATGCGCACGCGCAGATCACCGAGGGTCTGAGCCTGCGGCACATAGTCGGGGTCGGTGAATCGCCGTACTGGCGCGCCGGCGGGATCCGGCTCCGTGGAAGTGCTCATCTGTGTCTGCGCTCTCTTTCCAGGAGCGCCATCGAAAAAACGTCGAGCTTAACAAACATGTCCGCGTGCACGGACACGGTGCACTCAAAGGCGGCGGTATACGCAGAACACGCCGTCAGGCAACTGCGAGCTATCGTAATGGCGATCGTGGGTAGTCAGCACTTCGGCGATGCGGCCACTGGCCTGCAGCCGGGCCAACGTGTCTTTGAATCCCAAAGGCTCCCAGACCTCGAGCTTGACGGTGAACGCGAACGGCGCACCCAGCGCCAGCACCCGGAACACCTCGTCCAGACAACGCGCATCCACATGGCCGTGGGTGAATGTGCCGGAGCAGCTGGCACCCGCATAGCTGCGATCGGGAATGGGCAGCGGCGCATTCAGGTCGGCCGTGATGAAGTTGCGGTACACGTTGCGCCGGGCCGCCACCTGCATCATCTCGGGCGACAGGTCCAGTCCATCGATGGCCGTGAAGCCCAGCTCACCGAGCTTGTGACCGGCCAGACCAGTGCCACATCCGATGTCCAGCACCAGCGCCTGGCGATCGGACAGATGCTCGCCCAGCAGCCGCGCCACCACCGCCGGCGAGCGGTAGCCCAGGCCCTGCAGCATGGTGTCGTCATACGTTTCCGCCCAGTCACGGTAAAGCGCACGCGACTGCGCATCGCCGTCCAGCGCATAGGCCCGCTCCAGCAAGGCGGCGGCCTCGGGACTGACATTGGCAGGGATGTTGCGTGCAATGGCCATCGGACCAGTGTAGGCCGATGAAGCCTGGGGGGCAACCCGCGTCCCGACACCGGCGTCCCGACACCCAATCTCCACGGCGCCGGATCACCAGGTCCCGGCGAACGATCTCCGGTGGAGCCATGCGTACGGGCGAGCAATTGACTCTCAGGCCATCGCATCCGGATACGGACTGCCATCGGCCGCAGCCAGCATCGCCCTTGCCAGTTGCTCCGACAAACCCTGGCGCAGCGGCAGTGACGCGGCGTCGAACCACAGGTTGCGCAATTCCAGCGGATCCTTCGACAGGTCATAGAGTTCGCCCCAGTCCTGCCCGTCATACAGGGTGAGACGGTACCGGTGGTCGCGCAGCGTGCGCATGCGCACGCGCCGGTCCATGCCGAAATCGCGGCGCTGGCTTTCTTCCTCGATCAGCAGGCGGTCACGCACCTGTGCCGAAATGCCGTCGACCAAGGGCAGCAAGGACTGGCCCTGCATGCCATTGGCCGGCGCCAGACCCGCACGGGCGAGCACGGTGGGTGCGATGTCGATGGTCTGCGCCAGCGCCGGCGTGCGCGTGCCAGTCGATGCAGCGGCGGCAGGGTCGCGCCAGATAAAGGGCACCCGTGTCAGCGCCGGGTAGTGGAGCCCGCCCTTGAACAGCAACCCACGTTCGCCAAGCAAGTCACCGTGATCGCTGGTGAACATCACCACCGTGTTGTCGGCCAGGCCCAGGTGCTCGAGCCGCGCCAATACCTGGCCGATCGCGTCGTCGATAAGGGCCAGGCTTCCGTAGTTCAGCGCAATCGCCTCGCGTGCTTCCTGTTCGCTGCAGGCGAAACTTCCGTGGCCCGGACGAAACGCCGGGTTGGCACGCCGTTGTTCACGCAGATATTCCAGCGGTGGCGGCGGGTCGACCAGTTCGGCATCGAATGACGATGGCAGCGACACATCGCCAGGCTTGAACATGTCCCAGTACTTGCCCGGTGGCGTGAACGGATGGTGCGGGTCCGGAAACGAGCACTGAAGAAAAAATGGCGCGTCGCCCTGCGCGTAGCTGGCCAGCGTGTCGCAGGTCCGGTCGGCGATGAACCGCGTCGGATAGAGCTCCTCGGGCACGCGGGTGCGCCAGGCCTGGCCCAGCAGGCCGAGGTGCAGACCCGGCGTGGGAATGGCGTTGTCCGGACCGATCAGCCGGTCGGCGTCGGGCACTTGCTGGCGCAGCCAGCGGCGCCAATGCCCGTGCTGCTGGTCCGCATGGCCAATGGTCAGCACCACATCCTCGAAGCCGTAGTACGGCAGGTCCAGCTCGAAGCTCGGGTCGTCCTGCCAGCGTTTCCAGACTTCCTGGCCATAAGATCCTGGATACGATCGCAGCGCGTCATGCGCCAGGCGCTGACCCTGCGCGGGCCAGATGGCGGGCATGTTCGTGATGTTCTGCAGATGCGACTTGCCCACCAGCGCGGTGCGCCAGCCCGCCGCGCGCAATGTCTCGACAAAAGTCCGCTCGCCAAGGGACAACTGGCGGCCATTCATCTGCAAGCCGTGCACACTGGGCAGGCGCCCGGTCATCAACGAAGCGCGGTTGGGCTGGCAAATCGGGGTGGCAACATGAAAGTCGTCGAAGCGGCAACCGGCGGTGGCCAGTGCATCGATGTGCGGCGTGCGAACGTCCGGATTGCCGTAGCAACCCAGGTGGTCGGCGCGGTGCTGGTCGGTGACGAACAGCAGGAAGCTGGGTTGCTTTGCCATGGCGCGATCGTCGTCAGTCGGCCTTGATGTTCAGCTCCTTGGCCAAGGTGCCATAGCGCTGGTTGTCGGCTTTCATGAAGTCGGCCAGCACCTGCGCAGAACCGCCCAGCACCTCGACGCCGGCATTGCCGAGCTTTTCTCGCACGTCCGCCATCTTCAGCACCTCGTTGATCTCCTGGTTGATGCGCTGGATCGCCGCCTGCGGCGTGCCCGTGGGCGCAAACACACCATACCAGGCGTTGACCTCGACGTTGGGTACACCTTGCTCGGTCGCAGTCGGTATCGACGGCATCAGGGCGGAGCGCGACTTTTCGGTCAGCGCCAATGGCACCAGTTTGCCGGACTTGACATGCTGGATCGCACCGCCAAGACCGGTGAACAGCAGCTTCACTTCGCCGCCCAGCGCCGCGGTGATGGACGGCGCCACTCCGCGGTACGGCACATGCAGCAGGTCGACGCCGGCCGACTTCTTGAGCATCTCGCCGGCAAAGTGCATCGGCGAGCCGTTGCCGGGGCTGCCATAGGCAATACCAGGCGTCTTGCGGGCCGCGTCCAGCGCTTCCTCGAGCGTCTTCACGCCCATTTGCGGGCTGGCCACCAGCACCAGTGGCGTGGTCGCCGGGGCAATCACCGGGACCAGATCCTTGTTCACATCGACGCCACCCGCAGCGCCCGGCGACAGCACATGGGGCGAGATGGCCATCGTGCTCGGGGTCAGCAGCAGGGTGTGACCGTCCGGCGCAGCCTTGGCAACGGCACTGGCACCCAGCAGGGCACCGGCGCCGGGCTTGTTCTCCACCACCACGGCCTGGCCCAGGCGCGGCGCCAGTTTGGCCGCCAGCAGGCGGGCCGTGATGTCGGGCCCTGCGCCGGCCGGGAACGGCACGACGATGGTGACCGTGCGCGACGGAAAGTCCTGCGCCCACGCCATCAGCGGCAATGCACTGGCAAGCAGCGGGACCAGGGTGTGAAGTGCAAAGCTGCGGCGGTTCAAGCGTTTCATCGGAGTTCCTGTCGCGGTGGTGAAGTTCGGATCGATTCCTGCGTGTGCAGCGCGTCGTTCAAACTGCGGGCAGCGCCACAGTCCAGGCATCGTAGCCATAGACCCAGTCGGCATTGCCCTGGGTTTTCATCCACTGATTGCCACGCGAGCCGATCTGGATCTTGGCCGTCCGCTCCTGGCGTGCGCCGGCATACACCTGCAGCGCGGCAGCCGCCTGTATGCGGTCGCTGGCCGGCCCCAGGCAACGGCCCAGCACCACCGCATCCTCGATCGCCTGGCAGGCACCCTGCGCCATGAAGGGCAACATCGGATGGCAGGCATCGCCGAGTAGCGTGACATGCCCGCGCGACCACTGCGGCAGCGGCTCGCGTTCGTACAACGCGCTCTTGAGCGTTTCGTCACAGGCGTCGAGCAGCTTGCGCGCATTGGGATGGAAGTCGCGGTAGAAACTGCGCAGTTCGTCCACGTCGCCCGGGCTGGTCCAGGACTCCTCGTGCCAGGACTCCTGGCCGGTGGTCGCGAACACGAAGGTGTCGCGCCCCTGGTTCAGCGGGAAGGTCACGATCTGGCTCTGCGGATTCGGACCCCACCACTTCGTGAAGGCCTCGATCTCGGGCACGTCCTTGACCTTCTCGGTCGGCACCACGGAGCGGAACGACACGACGCCGGTGAAGCGCGGACTCTCCGCGCCGAACAAGGCGCTGCGCACCTTGGAGTGGATGCCGTCAGCGCCGATGGCCACGTCGACGGTTTCCAGCGCACCGTCGTCGAACCGCAGTTCGACACCCGCGTCGGTCTCGCGCAGGCGCGACAGGCGCTTGCCGAAGCTCACCTGCTGCGCGGGCAGGGCATCGGTCAGGGCAGCCAGCACGTCGGCGCGGTGGATCGTGATCTGCGGTGCGCCGTATACCGTCTCTGCGATGTCGGACATGCCCAGGCGCGAGGTCTCGGCGCCGGTGTCCCAGTCGCGGCTGATGCGAAAGGTGGGCCGGGCACCCCGGGCGCGCACCGCCGCTCCGACCGCCGCGTCCAGCCCGTCGAGTGCGCGCACCGCATTGGGTGTGAGGTTGATGTCGGCACCGACACGGGCAAACTGCCCGGTCTGCTCGTAGACCTGCACACGGTGGCCGTGGCGAAGCAGGGCGATCGCGGCCGCCAAACCGCCGACACCTCCGCCGATGATGGCAATGTTCAAAGTTGACATGAAAGGAACTCCTCTTGAAGTCAGAGATTGCTGCGCGCGTCGCGGAACGTTCGCATCAGAAGACGCCGCCGAACGAGCCGCCGTCGAGCAGCAGGTTCTGCCCATTGATGTAGCCGGCATGGGCGCTGCACAGGAAGGCGCAGGCAGCGCCGAACTCCTCCGGCCGGCCCAGGCGCCGGGCCGGGTGTTTGGCGATACGCGCGGCGCGGACCTCGTCCGCATCGCGTCCATCGCGCTTGGCCTGTGCTGCGAAATTGCCGGCCAGTCGTGCGGTGTCGAAGGTTCCTGGCAGCAGGTTGTTGATCGTCACGCCCTGCGCAACCGTGGAGCGCGCCAGCCCGGCCACGAAGCCGGTCAGCCCGCTGCGGGCACCGGTGGACAGGCCCAGTCCGTCCACTGGCGACTTGACGGCACTGGACGTGATGTTGACGATGCGCCCGAAGCCACGCACCATCATGCCGTCGACCAGCTGGCGGATGATGGCGATCGGCGCCAGCATGTTCGCGTCCAGCGCCGCCAGCCAGGTATCACGGCTCCAGTTGCGGAAATCGCCCGGCGGGGGGCCGCCGGCGTTGGTGACGACGATGTCGAATTCCGGATGGGCCGCGAAGATGCGCGCGCGGCCCTCGTCGGTCGTGACATCCGCAGCCACCCAGTGCACCGGCGCCGAAGCGGTGGCGGCCAGCGCCTCGGCCGCGGCGCGCAGCGGCGCTTCGGTCCGCGCGACGATCACCAGTTCCACACCCTCAACGGCCAGTGCCCTGGCGCAGGCCAGCCCGAGCCCGGCGCTGGCGCCACAGACCAGGGCCTTGCGCCCGGCGATTCCGAAATCCATGTCCTGTTCCTCTTGTTGCAGGCTTGCCCGACAGACGCCGGCACAGGCAAACCCGGTTGTCGCACGACGGGGCAACAGGCCCCGCCACGGTGCGGCGGCGCCATGTGCGCCGCAGGCGCCGGATCAGCCCTGCGCGGCAGCGCCGCGCAGGTCCACGTCCAGCCGGGCCCATGCGTCGATCTCGACGCACAGCTCCGGGAATACCAGTGCCTTCACGGCCACCAGCGTCGAACATGGGAATGCCGAGCCGAAGAATTCCCTGCGGGCGCGCCCGACGGCGTCCTTGTCCGCAATATTCGTCAGGTACACCACCGTCTTGACGATGTTGTGCCGGTGGCCACCGGCGGCGACCACCAGGGTCTCGAGCTTGCCCAGCACCTGCAGCGTCTGCGCGTAGGCGTCCAGCGGCTGCCCGGCAGCCGCGGCATCCCGGGTCGCCGGATGTGCCGTCATGCCCGACAGCACCACCTCGTTGCCGATGCGCCAGCCATTGGTCCAGCTGGCCGCGGGCAGGTCGGGTACGGCCGCTGCGGCAATGCGCTCGGCCGACACAGCGGCAATCCCGGGCATCGGTGTCACGCGCATGCCCGCGTCAGGCTGCGGTGGCGGCCGGTGCGGCGGTTGCCACATCGGCGGCCGACTTGGCCAGCTGCTTCTGCGCCAGACTCTGCTTGTGCCGGCGCAGGCGCGACAGGCCGACATCGTGCTCGTACAGATGCTCGCGCATGTTGGCGTCGGGCTCCATCGCCTCAAGCATGACCCGGTCCTGCTCCAGCACCACCCAGTGGCGTGCCTCGAGGCGGTTCTTGTACAGGAAGCGCCAGGTGTTACGCTGCCAGCCGCTGACCTTGCGCAGCCGCCAATGGAATACCGCCGACACGTTCTCGACGATCGGGGTGTAGCTGCCGATGATGGTGAATGGGCCGCCGGGGCCGCCGGTCTTGGGATACGGAATCGCCAGCCGCATCCAGTGCAGATCGGTGTCGCACCATTCGGTCCAGTCGAAGTTCACACCCCGCTGGCCGGCCTTCTCGAACATGAAGCCATGTTCGGTGCGGCGCAGCTGGAACTTGGCGCTGATGTCACCCTCGCTCATCGAGTGCGACTGCTTGTGCACGAAGGTGCCGTGCATCGGGTCGATCACGTTGTCCTCGACATAGCGGTAGTCGGCGCCCCACTCGGTGTAGCACAGGAAGCCCGACCACTCGCCGCTGGTCATCTCTTCAGGCAGGCGCAGCGGGGGTGGCTCGGCCAGGTGTGGATCGGTGGCGTTGAACAGGAACACGGCGCCATGGGCTTCCTGCACATGGAAGCGGCGTGCGGCCTGGCTGCCTTCCAGCGTGCAGCCCGGGCTGGCCGGCACACGGGTCACCGTCCCGTCGCAGCGCACCTCGACGCCATGGTAGGGGCAGGCCAGCCGGTCACCCAGGTTCACGCCCATCGAAAGAGGTGCGCCCCGGTGCGGGCAATGGTCTTCCAGCGCATGCACCGCGCCATCGCGGTCACGCCACAGGGCGATCTTGTAGCCGAGGCGGCGCAGCGAGATCGGCGAGTCCTTGATGAAGCTCGACGGGCACACCGGGTACCACAGGTCGCGCAGGCCACGGGCCAGCAAGGCATCGACTTCGGCAGCAGAGTTGGCAGTCATGTTGTTCTCCAGAATTTGGTTCAGGCGCCCAGGCGCGCCATTTCGGCTTCAAAAATCGCGGGGGTCCAGGCCTGCCCGTCCGGGCCCAGCGGGCCGGCCTTGTTGAGGTAGTCGACCAGGGCGTCGAGTTCATGCAGGCCGGCGGCGAAGCCGCGCTCGATCGAGTCACCGAGCAGGTCCTCGTAGGCGGTCGGCTTGCGCGTGCGCGCCTGGTGCGGCTCCAGATAGGTGGCGGTGGTGGGTGCGGTAACGGCAGCGATGGGAATCATGGTGGGAACTCCTTCAATGAGACAGGGATGGGACGGCCGACGGCTACTGGCCGCCGTTGCGTACCCGTTCGCGAATACGCTCGCGCACCGGGACGAAGTCATAACTCGGATAACACTCGGTCTTGAAAACGCCCCAGGCCGAGCGCTCCAGCTCCAGGTTGACGACCGGCAGCAGGTGGGGCGGCAACTCCAGCGTCACGATCTGGCCCAGGCCCATGGCCACGGTCCAGGACACGATACGCACGCCTTCGGGCGGAAACCGTTCCCACCAGTCGCTGGCCTTCATGCGGGTCTGCACATCTTCCAGCGTCAGACCGGCATGGTGCTTCATGACGATGGTCAGCAGCATCTGCGGTTCGGTGGTGGCGGTATCCATAGGGGTGCTCCTACTGGGCCACGATCTTGCGTGCCTTGATGATGCCGGCCCAGGTCGCGGTTTCTTCGCGGATGTAGGCGCCAAACGCAGCCGGCGTCATCACCGACTCCGTCAGGCCCTGGGCCTTGAGCGACTCGCGCACCGCCGGCTGGTTCAGAAACACCTTGGCGTCCTGTGCCAGTTGCTCGACCACTTCCGGCGGTGTGCCGGCCGGTGCGAGCACACCGTACCAGGAGGTGACCACCACACCGGACACACCTTGCTCGGCCAGCGTCGGAATCTCCGGGGCGGCCGTGCTGCGCTGGGTGTCGGTGATACCCAGCGCCACCAGCTTGCCAACCCGGATCGACGGCAAGGTGGCCGGCAGGTTGCTGAACATCAGCGGAACCGTGCCGCCGAGCACGTCATTGAGCGCCGGGCCGGTGCCCTTGTAAGGCACGTGCAGAATCTCCACGCCCGCCTGCTGCTTGAACAGCTCACCGGCCAGGTGCAGGCCGCTGCCCACGCCTGGCGACGCATACGACAAGGTGTCCGGCTTGGCCTTGGCCGCGGCAATCAGGTCCTTCACGCTCTTGAATCCCGCGCCAGGGTTGGCCACCAGCACGTTCGGCGCCTTGGCCAGCATCGTGATCGGCACGAAATCGCGTTCGATGTTGAACGGGAAGTTGGGCATCAGCGTCGGGTTGATCGTCAGGTTGCCGGCCGGCACCACCAGCAGCGTGCGACCGTCACCCTTGGCGCGCTTGACCTTGTCGATGCCGATGTTGCCGGCGGCGCCAGGCAGGTTTTCCACCACGGCCGGCTGGCCGTATTTCTTGCTCAGCCCGTCCGCCATGATGCGCGCCAGGCTGTCGATCGGACCGCCTGGCGGGAATGGCGCCACCAGCGTGAAACGCTCCTGCGCAAGGTACTTCTCGGTCGGCGTCGCCGGGCTGGCGGTCTGGGCTGTGGCAAGCACCGGCAGCATGGCCAGGCCCAGCGCCCAGGCGCTGGCTCGGCGCCGTGGGAGGTGGTGATTCATGGTGTGGCGCATCTCACTTCTTCTCGGTCAGGAACTTGCCGCTGGCCTGCACATTCGGCTGGCGCCGGGTGTTGCCGTCGATGCCGCCGTCGATCGCCCATTCGGCGAACACGGTCGGGCCGGGCTCGAAATGGCGCTCTTTCCAGGCCGGTGTCAGATGGTCTTCGTCGGCGTTGTATTCAATCAGTCCGCCGCAGGGATTCTCGAAGTACCAGAAGAAGGCGCTGGAGATCGGATGCCGGCCCGGGCCGAGCTGGGTTTTCCAGCCACAGCGGCTCATGTGCAGGCCGCCACCAAACACCTCGTGGATGTCGCGCACAGTGAAGGCCACGTGGTTGACGCCCGGCCCCTTGTTCGGCAGCGCGAGCAGGAAGATGTCGTGGTGTCCGGCATGGGGCGCGCAGCGCATGAACACGCCCCGGCCCGGATAGCGGTCCGAGGTGACGAAGCCCAGCGCCGCGTAGAACGCCTCCATCTGGTCCAGCCGGTCGGTGAAGAACACCACATGGCCGATCTCGACCGGCTCGGCGTGGTCGTAGATCGGCGACGGCGTGTCGATGCGGCGCACACCGCCCCAGGCATTGGTCGGCACGCCGGCCACGTCGACAGGGCGCTTCTTGCTGACCTGAAACGAAATGCGCAGGCCATGCGGATCGAGCGCGACCAGCGTGCCGTCGACCGCGCGCCGGTCCTCGAATCCGGCCGCGCCCTGCAAGGCCCGGGCGATCGGCTCCAGCGCCGCGGCATCGGTCACGCCCCAGGCCACCTCACGCATCGTGGGACCGGCCTCCATCGGTGGCGGCAAGCGCGCGTCATCAGGCCGGCGCACCTGCACCCTGGCGCCGTTCAGCGTCTCCCAGACCTGGCAGCCAGCATCGTCGGATACCGCCTTCAGGCCCCAGTCGGTGAAAAAACGCCGCGCGTCGTCCCAGCGGTCGGTCGAATAGGTGATGCCGTCGATGCCTTCGATGGCACTGGGTTTGCTTGTCGTCATGCCATGCTCCACGCAATGGGGGCGTCGTTGGTGCCCCAGTAATAACTCTTCTGGCTGGTGTACTCGAGAATGCCGAGACGGCCCTTCTCGCGACCGGTGCCGCTCATCTTCACGCCACCGAATGGCGTGCTGACCGAGAACTGCTTGTAGGTATTGACCCAGACCGTGCCGGTCTGCAGCGCACTGCCCAGCCGCCACACGGTCTTGTAGTCGCGCGTCCAGATGCCGGCCGCCAGTCCGTAGACGTTGTCATTGCACTGCGCCAGCAGGTCGGCCTCATCGGTCCAGGGCAGCAGCGCCAGCACCGGTCCGAAGATCTCCTCCTGGCACATGCGCGCGCTGTTGGGCAGGCCTTCGATCACGGTGGGCAGGTAGTAGCTGCCCTTGTCGAAGTCGGCACCTTGCGGACGCTCGCCACCAAACAGCACCTTGCCGCCCTCGTCGCGGCCCATCTGCACATAGCGCTCGACCGATGCCCGGTGGCCCATGTTGACCAGCGGCCCCATCTGGGTCTTTTCGCTCGCCGGATCGCCGACGCGCAACTTCTGCACGCCCGCCAGCAGACGCGCCCTGAATTCCTCGTACACGCTGGCATGCACGAAAGCCCGCGAGCCGGCAATACACGACTCGCCGGACGAACTGAAGATGCCGTACAACACGCCGGCCACGGCATGGTCGAGGTCGGCATCGGCACAGACGATGGTCGGGGACTTGCCGCCGAGTTCGAGCGAGGTCGGCATCAGCTTTTCGGCCGCCAACCGCTGTATGCCCATGCCGACATTGGTGCCACCGGTGAACGCGATGCGCTTGATCAGCGGATGCTTGACCAGCGCGTCACCGACGATCGAGCCCTTGCCCGGCAACACGCTGACGATGCCCGCCGGCACGCCGGCGGCTTCGGCGATGCGTGCCAGCTCGATCGCCATGCGCGGCGTGATCTCGGCCGGCTTGAACACCACGGCGCAACCGGCGGCCAGTGCCGGCGCCAGCTTCTGCGCCTCGCTGGCGATCGGCGAGTTCCAGGGGGTGATGGCGCCGACCACACCCAGCGGCTCATGCACGCTCATCGTGACGAAGTCGCCGCGGGCCGGGGTGATCGTGTCTTCCCAGGTCTCGCAGGCCGAGGCGAAGAACTGGAAGGTGCCGGCGGCACTGGCCACCAGGGCCCGCGTCTCGCTGATCGGCTTGCCGTTGTCCAGCCGCTGCAGTTGCGCGAGCTCCTCGCCGCGGGCACGGATGCCGCTGGCGATGCGGTACAGGATGCCGGCGCGTTCATGGCGCTTGAGGCCGGCCCAGGCCGGCTGCTGGCGCACGCGCTCGGCGGTCTGCACCGCCTCGTCGACATCCTGCGCGGTCGCCCCATGCAGCGTCGCGACGATGCTGCCGTCGGCCGGGTATTCGGTGGTGTAGGCCGGACCACTGGCGTCGCGCCACTGGCCGGCTATCTGGGTCTTGATGGTGGTGTCACTCATGGCAATACGGGCAGCGTGTGAACGCTCAGATGGTGGTCGGGTTGACCCGGTTGTTCAGAAAGCGCAGGGCCGACAGCACCGTCAGCGCCGAGGTCCGCGGGTTGTCGGCCAGCGGCTTGCCGCGCATCGTCAGCTGCATCTCGCCAAAGGCGCCGCGCAGCGTGATCTCGTGGATGTTCTCGCGCACCGTGGGGTCGGCAACCAGGCGCACGGTCGTGGCGTCCAGGCCCAGACCGGCCAGCGCCACGGTGGCGGCCACATTGGCGTTCTTCGGATACAGGTGCGCCGCTTCCCGCGCCGTGGCTTGCAGGATCACCGTCGGTGCCTCCAGCCGGTCCAGGTCGACCAGCGTCTCGGCCGGCGAACCGCGCCAGCCCTGGGGTGGCTTGCGCCCGGTATAGGTGACCTCATCCAGCCCGGCCAGCCGCGCGGCGGCGATGGCGTCGATGCCGCCGATCGCACCCGGCAGCAGGTGCAGCTGCGTGCCTCCCTTGCGGGCCGCGTCGTCCAGGCGCTCGGCCAGGCCGGCTTCGGACAAGGCACCGACCGACAGCACGGCACATTCGATGCCGCGCCCGAGCGCCTGCAGGACGTGGGTCGTCAAGGCGCCATGGCCGGCACATTCGAGCACCAGCGTGGCGTCGGCCGGCACCGCATCCAGCACCGCGACCTCGCAGCCCAGTGTTTCCTGTACCGCGGCCAGCGAGCCCGGCGACACGACCACATGCGCAATGCGGATACCGGCATGGCCGCGCAGCCGCGCATGCACCGAACGCCCGATGGCGCCGTATCCGATCAGCGTGACGTCGCGCACCGTGTCAGTCCTTCTTCAGGATCGGGCCGGCGAACTTGGCGGCGAACGCGCCCCAGGCGTTCATGTCGACTTCGACCAGCACCGGGCCGCCCTTGATCTGCAACGCCTTCTCCAGCGTCGCTTCGGCCTGCGCCGGATCGGACAGGTGCAGGTGCGGGACCTTGAGGCTGGCGCACAGCGCGCCGAAGTCGGGGTTGACGAGGTCGACGTAGCAATGGCGGCTGCCATAGATGTCGTCCTGGATGTTCTTGATCACGCCGTAGCAGCTGTCGTTCATCAGCAGTACGACCAGCTCGGCCTTTTCCTGTACGGCACAGGCCAGCTCGCCGACGTTGAGCATGAAGCCGCCGTCCCCGGCCAGGGCCAGGGTCTTGCGGCCCAGGCCATGGGTGGCATTGGCCACCGCAGTGCCGATCGCCATCGCCAGACCCTGGCCGATGCCGCCGCCCAGCGCATGCACGCCGGCGCGCGGGTTGTCCAGCACCGGGGCGCGGTTGCCCCACATGCTGTTGGACAGGGTGATGTCGCGCACCCACCAGCAGCGCTTGTCGGCCTGGCGTGACACCGCGTTCTTGAGCTGGATGTAAGGGCCGAGTGCGGCGTCGACCTGGGTGCCGGCCTGCACACGCGCCTGGCGCAGGTCGTGGGCAAATGCAGTGTCGACCTGCATCCGGCCTTCGAGCCGGTCGGCCAGCGCCGCCAGCGTGGCGGCCGCGTCGCCCTGCAGAAAGAGTTCGCTGGCATAGCCGCGGTTCTGCGCCAGCGCATTGGCGTCGATGCGGTACAGCGCCTTGGGCAGCTGCAGCTTGTAGCGCAGGGTCTCGTTGCTGCGCAGGCGCGAGCCGACGACCAGCATGGCGTCGCAGGTCTGGTAGAAATTCTCGACCGGCTTTTGCAGGTTGTACGAGCCCAGCGTGGCCGGGTGGTCTTCGGCCACGATGCCGCGGCCCTGCACCGAGGTGACGACTCCGAAGCCCAGCTTCACCAGCCGCGCGACCGCATCGACAGCACCACGCGCGCCACCCCCCAGCCACAGCATCGGGCGCCGCGCGCCGGCCAGCCTGTCGGCCAGCGCGTCGATCTGCGCCGGGTCGGCCTGCAACGGCGCCAGCGTGACCGGCGCCAGGTCGGCGGGAAGGTCCAGCATGGAGGCCTGCACGTCGATCGGGATCTCGATGCTCACCGGCCCGCAGGGCGGCGTACGCGCGATGCGGGCGGCCTCGCGCAGCGTGGCCAGCGCCGTGGCGGCGTCGCGGATGCGAAACGCGGCCTTGCTGACCGACTGCAGCATGGCCAGCTGCGCCGGTGCCTCGTGGATGAATCCCAGATCACGGTCGAGGTAGTCGGCCTCGATCTGGCCGGTCAGGTGCAGCATCGGCGTGCCGGCGGTGATGGCCTCGACCAGGGCGCCGGCGGCATTGCCGGCGCCGGTGCCGGTGCTGGTGACGCAGGCGCCCAGCGTGCCGCTGACGCGGGCATAGGCGTCGGCCATGTTGCAGGCACCGGCCTCGCCGCGGGCGGATACGAAGCGGATCTTCTGGCGCTTGTGGAAGGCGTCCAGGATCGGCATGTTGTGGATCGAGATCACGCCGAAGGCCGCACGTGTGCCTTGCAGTTCGAGGAAGCGAACGACGAGTTCGCCGACCGTGATGCGTGTGGGGGAGCCGGTGTTCATGCCATGGACTTTCTGGGCGAATGGGAGATGGGCGAGCCCACGGCAGGGACATGGCTGATGCACTGCGACAGCCGCTGGGCAGCGGATCGCACCTGTGCCACCAGCGCTTCCTGCGTGGAGGGGTCAACGTTCTGGGCCGGCACCGTCACACTGACGGCGGCCGAAACCCGGTGATGGTCATCGAAGACCGGGGCGGCGATGGTCGAGATCGCCGCTTCGAATCCGCCCTGGCTCACGCCGTAGCCGCGCAGGGCGTCGGCATCGATGGCCTGCTTGAGCGATTCGAGCGTGGTGGGCGTCTGCGGCGTGAAGCTGTCGAGCTCGACGCCCTGGTACAGGGTCTTCAGCGCGTCCAGCGACAGGTCGGCCAGCAACACGCGCCCCAGCACCGTGGCATGGGCCGGCAGCCGCGCACCGACCTGGATCGAATTGAACATGAAGGACGGTCCCACCGCCTTGGCGACGAATACCACCTCACGGCCGTCGCGCACCACCAGGTGCGCCGACAGACCGGTGGCATTGGCCAGCGCATCGATGATGGGGCGGCCCAGTTCGGTCAGCTCCATCGATGCCAGGTATTCGAAACCCAGGCGCAACACCGCCATGCCCAGCTGGTAGTGCGCCGAGTCGCCGACTCGCTCGACAAAGCCGAGTTGTTCCAGGGTCTGCAGCAGGCGGAATACCGACGCACGGGGCAGATCCAGCCGGCGTGCGAGGTCGGCTCCCGTGAGCTGGCGCTCGTCGCGCGTGAACTGGGCCAGCAGCTGCAGGCCGCGCTGCAGGGCCGGCACCTGGTAGCGGTCCGCTGCGGGAGCGCCCGGCTTGCGCGTGGGCTGCGCGTGCGCGCCGGAAGATGGCATGGTGGCAAGCTGCGTGGTCATGCCGTCTCCTTCAGGCCAAGCAGCCGGTGGACCTGCTCGGCCGCCTCGAGCGCACAGCTGTGGCCGACCGGGCCCAGCGACACATAGGGCGCGCCGACCTGCGCGGCCAGGCGTTCGCAACCGGCCGCCGGCGTGATCGTGTCGGCGCTGCCACTGGCCACCAGCACCGGGCAATGCAGACGCTGCAGGTCGCCCAGCAGGTCGCCACCGGCCAGCATCCGCGCGGCTTGCGTGTAGCCGGCCGGATGGATCTGCGCCATCACATGTCCGACAAAGGCCACCTGCTCCGCACTGGCGTTGCCAGACAGCATCGCGCTGGCACGCGTTTGCGCCATGCCGGCTGGGCCGAGCGCCG
This sequence comes from Rhodoferax sp., assembly GCA_024235935.1. Lineage (GTDB taxonomy): Bacteria > Pseudomonadota > Gammaproteobacteria > Burkholderiales > Burkholderiaceae_C > CAISIP01. The sequence continues at coordinate 18,600 of JACKLL010000006.1, forward strand.
CCAGATTGGCCAGCCGATCGGCCAGCTTGCGTTCGCGCTCGGCGGCTTCTGCCCGTGCGTAACCCTGGGCAGGCGCGAGCAGGACCAGGCGCGTCACCCGTGCGGGCGCCATCGCGGTGGCCGCAGCCGCCATCAAGGCGCCCAGCGAATGCCCCACCAGCGTCAGCGGTCCGGCCGTCTGTGCGCCCAGGGCGTCGAGCCATTGCCAGAGCCGCCGCGCATAGTCGGCCGCAACCGGCGTATCCATCGGCAGGGCCGTGCTGGCGCCATATCCGGGGGCATCCCAGGCCAGCACGTGGGAGGCCGGTGCCTGCGCATCCCGTGCCTGCTGCAACTGCGCCAGCCAGCTGCCCGATGCCGATCCGATGCCGTGCAGCAGCACATGCGTCACGGCATCGCCCGCGCCTGGTGTACGGGCGCGGCGGTATTGCAGCATGGCGTCGCCGACGACCTGGGTCTCAGGCGCGAACGACGGCAGTTGTGCGATCAGGGACATGGTGGCAACAGGTGGGGGACGCAGGAGCCGATGCTCACTGCTTGTCGCGCTTGATCTTGGTCAGCGGGCTGTCGGGCGGGTAGACCGGGGTGATCGGCTTGGCCGAGCCCAGCATCACGCACATCAGCGCATCCTCGTCGCCGATATTGATCTCCTCGCGGTACACGCCGGGCGGCACCGAGATCAGGTCGCGCTCGCCGAGCACGGCTTCCCAGCGCTCGCCGTCCTTCTCGCAGACGACCTTCATCTTGCCGCGCATGACGAAGAACACCTCTTCCACGTCATAGTGAATGTGCGACGGGCCGATGTTGCCGGCCGGGATCACCATGGTCGAGAACGTGAAATGCCCGGCCGGAACGGTGTTGGCGTCCTTGGCCACCCCGGTGCCACCGGTGCCGACATAACGCATCTGCGCACGGCGGTACTTCGGGTCGTAGTCGGCCTGGAACTTCAGCGCATCCCAGTCGTAGCGGCGGGTCGGGAAACGCGCGACACGGCTCTCCAGCCACTGCGCAAACGTCTGTCCTTCGGCGGGCAGCATGCCCTTCTGGATATCGGCTTCCGGCGCGATCTGCGCATCGAGCAGGCCTCGCTCGTTGAAGACGGGCTGGTTGGCAGCGGCTTGGCTGTTCATGGTGGGTCCTTTCAAATGAGGGTCAGATTCCAATTTCTTGCGGCGGGCAAACGAAGTCTCTTCGTGATCCTTTGGCCGCTTGCCCGATGGCCTTGTGTCACCTGGCACTGCGGTGCCATGACGGTCCGGCATCGGGATCGCGTTCCTGGATCTCGGGCTCAGTTCATGACAAACCCGCCATTGACCGGCAACAACTGCCCGGTGATGAAGCCACTGGCGCGCGTCATCAGGAACAGCGCGGCGGCGGTCACGTCCTGCGGCACCTGCGGGCGTTGCACGGCGCGGCCCTTGAGGTAGTAGTCATGGCGCTCGGCCGGTACGTATTCGGTGGCCTCGACCAGGGTCAGGCCCGGCGCGATGGCGTTCACGGTGATGCCCTGGGCGCCGAGTTCGCGCGCCATGCCGCGGGTCATCGCGATCACGGCGCCCTTGCTGGCGATGTAGGCCATCAGGCGCGGTGCGCCCCACAGGGCGGTGTCCGACGCCAGGTTGACGACGCGACCGCTGCCCGAGGCGGCCAGATGCGGCGCTGCCGCCACGGTCGCCTGCCAGGTGCCACGCACGTTGACGCCCATCACCCGATCCCACATGTCGGCCTCGAGCTGGTCCATGGTCTTGCCACCGGAGTTGGTGATCGCGGCGTTGTTGATCAGTCCGTCGAGACCGCCCATCGCGGCTGCGGCCTGGTCCACGCCAGCACGGATGGAGGCGGCGTCCGACAGGTCCATCGGCACGTAATGCGCCTGGGCCCCGAGCTCGACCGCCAGGGCCTGGCCGCGTTCGTGCAGCACGTCACTGACCACCACCTGCGCGCCAGCATCCGCCAGGGCCCGCGCAAATGCGGCACCCAGGCCGCGCGCAGAGCCTGTCACCAGCACACGGCGGCCCTGGAGCCGGATTTCCTGTTCGTTCGTCATGTCGGTGTCGCGATCAATTCATGCGCCGCTGGGCGCTGGGGAGGTAGTGCAGGACCTTGCGTTCGGCCAGCACCACCGCGTAGTAGGCGATGATGCCGATCACGGTCAGCGCGCCGATGACGACGAACACCGCGGCGGTATTGCCCTGGCCCTCGAAGAACACCAGCATGAAGCCCAGCCCCATGTTGCCGCCGACCAGTTCACCCACCACGACACCGATCACGGCCAGCGTGCTGGCAATGCGCAGTCCGGAGAACAGCGATGGCAAGGTGGTCGGGTACTCGACCATGCGAAACACCTGCATGCGGGTGGCGGAGAACGAGCGCGCCAGGTTGATCATGTCGGAGTCCATGGCGCGCATGGCCGACAGCACGTTGATCAGCACCGGGAAGAAGACGATCAGCACCGCGACCAGGATCTTCGGATAGATCGTGTAGCCGAGCCACATCACGAACAGCGGCGCAAACGCGACCTTGGGCGCAATCTGCAGCGCCAGCAGGTAGGGCGAGAGAATGGCCTCCACCCGTGGCGACACGCCCAGCGCATAGCCGATCAGCGCGCCCATGGCCGATCCCAGCACGAAGCCGATCACCACCTCAAGCGCAGTGATGCCGGCGTGCCAGAGCAGGCGTTCGGTGTGCCATATGCGCACCGCCTCCTCTGCGACCCTCGTCAAGGGCGGCAGCACGAACTCGGGCATGCCGATCCAGCCCGGGCCGTACTGCCACAGCAGCAGGAACACGACCAGGACCCCGAAACTCCAGGCCGCGGTGACCAGCGGCGATGCATCGTCAGACATGGGGAAGCGCCTTCTTCTTGTCGATCAGGGATTTACTTGCCGCCGACGAACTGGTTGGTGTACAGCTCCTTGAGCGGCGCGGCCGTGGGTACCACGCCGTTGGCGACGTAGAACTTCTGCAGCTCGCCCAGGCGCGCTTCATCCATGGTGCCCGGCACCTTCTGGTTGGCGTAGACATACTGGTTGTACATCTCGAACATCTTCTGGATCGATGCTTCCTTGCCCTTGTGGGTCGGCACGTGGGCGACGTAGGCGACTGCGGCCGCCTTAGGATCGGCCATGATGTCCTTCATGCCCTTGAGCGTGGCGCGCACCAGCTTCTGGATCAGCTGCGGGTTCTTCTGGATCGTCTCGTCGGAGGCGAGGATGGCCTGTGCCATGCTCTTGAAGTACACGTCGGCCGGCAGGATGTCGACCTGCGCGCCCATCTCCATCACCGTGACGGTCCAGTCCGGCGTGCTGGCCATGGCATCGGACTTGCGCGCGGCAAACTGCTGCCAGACGCCGGCCGGGCCTGCGGCCTGGATGTTGACGTCGTTCTTGGTCAGGCCGACCTTGCTCATCATGCCGAGCAAGGCATAGTAGGTGGTGTCGGTATAGGCCAGCACCGTGGCGGTGCGGCCCTTGAGTTCGCGTGGGCTCTCGATGCGCAAATCCTTGTGCGTCACCAGTTGCATCAGCGAGCCGGCGCCCAGCACCGCGACCGCCTTGACCGGAATACCCTGGGCGCGCGCAATGATGGGCGTGTCGCCGATCGCGCCACCGATCACCGCGTTGCCGGCACCGACCTGCTTGGCGACGTCGACGCCGCCACGACCGGTGACGAATTTCACGTCCAGGCCCTCGGCCTTGTAGTAGCCCTTGGCCTGGGCCAGCATCCACGGGCCGAAGGCCGGCAGGGTTCCGGGCGCCGGCAACAGGTAGGTGACTTCCTGCAAGGCCTGGGCCTGTACCGCCAGCGGGGCGGACAGCGCAGCAGCGGCGCAGACGGCAAGGCAGGCGCGCCGGGTGAAGGTCATGGTGGTGCTCGGATGCATGGAGACTCCTTGGTGATGGATGGGTCGGCTAAGGGTGGATGAGGCGGGATGGGGAACTCAGTGGACTTCGGTATTTGCGTCGAGCTTGAGCAGTTCCATCAGTTGCCCGACGAGCGGTCCGACGCGGTCATGCTTGCGCCGCTGCATCGGGTTGTCGCGTCCGGGAATGTCGACGGTGATCTGCTCGATGATGGTGCCCGGACGCTCGCTCATGACCAGGATGCGGTCCGACAAGGCCACGGCTTCGGCCAGGTCGTGCGTGATGAACAGCACGGTCTTGCCTTCGTCGGACACGGTGCGGGCCAGGTCCTGCTGCAGGATCATCTTGGTCTGTGCGTCCAGTGCGGAGAAGGGCTCGTCCATCAGCAGCACCAGCGGGTCGACGGCCAGCGTACGGGCCAGCGCTGCGCGCTGGCGCATGCCGCCGGAGAGCTGGTTCGGATAGTGGGCACCGAAACCCTTCAGGTGGCACTGCTCCAGCAGCCGGTCGGAGATGGCCTTGCGGGCATCCGCCTTGACACCGCGCAGCTCGAGGCCGAACTCGATGTTCTGGGCAATCGAGCGCCAGGGCATCAGCAGGTCTTTCTGCAGCATGAACGACACATGCTCGTTCGGCCCCTCGACCACCTGGCCGGCGACCTTGACCGTGCCGGCACTGGTCCTGGCCAGGCCGGACCCCATGTTGAGCAAGGTGCTCTTGCCGCAACCCGACGGACCGATGATGGAGACCACCTCCCCCGGTGCGATCGAGAAGCTCACATCCCGCGCGGCCAGTACCTCGTGCGACTTGCCGCGGGCGGCGAAGCGCTTCTCGACGCCGATGAACTCGATTGCCGGGACACCCTGGGGCGGCTGGAAGCGGGTCATTTCGGCGCCTCTTCCACCTTGATCGGAATGCGGATCGAGACACGACCCCCTTCGACCTTGACCGGAAAGCAGCGGATATCGTGCTGTCCGATCTCGTTCAGGCATTTGCCGGTGGCGATATCGAAACGCGCGGCATGCAGCGGACACTCGATCTGGCCGTTTTCCTGGAAGCCTTGCGACAGCAGGGCATAGGCGTGGGGGCAGATGTCTTCCAGCGCACGGACCTCGTCGTCCTGCAGGTAAAGGCCGACGTTCTGGCCATTGACTTCCACGCCGAGCGGGAAATCCGGGTCGAGCTGGTCGCGCGATGCGACGTCATGCCATTCGGGGCTCAAATCGTCTGGGTCCATGTCGATGCCACTTTCTGATGAGGGGAAGAACGTGGTGCTTTCGTTCAACCAGTGAAACATTGATTCGCTAAGGAATCATTATTGGCCACCCTGCCACCCCGGTCAACGAATAGTTGAGCAGACCGCAGGGAATTGACAGCCCGCCGCAGAAGGCCCGGGGGTGCGCAGCGCCGGGCGCCGCTTTGTGCCGGCCTTGCAAGCGGTCACGACGGTTGTTTACAGTCCGGACCCGACCCCGCTGGTAGACTGAACCGGCTTTCCCAGCGCGCCGGCCTGCCCCTTTTCGGGCGACCCTGCCGGCCACCATCACACCCAGGAGTACCCATGGCATTTTTCGACTTCATCAAGACCGCCGGCGAGAAGCTGTTCGCATCCAAGGACACCGAAACCGCGGCCGCCACGCTGGCGCAAAAGCCGGATGACGGCGCGGCCAAGGCCAAGGTCGATGCACTGAACCGCAGCGCTGGTGACGCCATCGAGGCCTACGTCAAGACGCAGGACCTGAAAGTCACCGGCCTGACCGTCACCTACGATGGTGCCAGCGGTACCGCCACGGTGTTCGGCATCGCCGCCGACCAGGCCACGAAGGAGAAGACGCTGCTGTGCTGCGGCAACGTGGGCGGCGTCTCCAAGGTCGATGACAAGATGTCGGTCGAGATCGCCGCGCCCGAGGCCAGGTTCCACACGGTGGTCTCCGGCGACAACCTGTCCAAGATCGCCAAGCAGTTTTACGGCGACGCCAACAAGTACCCGGTGATCTTCGAGGCCAACAAGCCGATGCTCAAGCATCCGGACAAGATCTACCCGGGCCAGGTGCTGCGTATTCCCGCGCTCTGACCCGGCGCCCCGGCGCCCACGCAGGCCACAGGCACGGGCGCTGCGCGAGGGCGCGTCAGACGTCCAGCGGCGGCCGGTGCTGCGCCTGCGGCACCAGCTTCCATTGACCGACGAAGGCCGCCGCCAGCAAGGCCATCGCGCCCACGGCGGCCACCACGCCCCAGGCCTGCCACCAGCCGTTGTCGAAGGCCCCGAACAGACTGGCGCGCAAGGCCCGCACGGCCCAGGTGAACGGCAGCCAGGCGTGCAGCGACTGGAACAGGCCACCACTGAGCTCGATCGGCAGCACCCCGCCACCGGCCGCCAGTTGCAGGGTCAGCAGCAATACCGCCAGCAACTTCCCGGCTTCGCCGAAGGCACGCACCAGCAGGTGCACGATGGCCAGAAACGCCCAGGCCGACACCAGCATGGTCACCGCAAAACTCGGCAGGTCGGTGGTCACGACGCCCAGTCCGAGCACCAGCGTCAGCAGGATCAGCAGCACCTGCACCGCGGCCGTCGCCGCCGGCAGCAGGAACTTGCCCAGCGCACGCGCCAGGCGCGGTGCGCCGGCCTGCTCCTGCACCAGGGTCTGCATCGCGAACACGTAGACGATCATCACTGCACCCAGCCACAAAGCCATCGCCACCATATTGGGAACGAAGGCGCTGCCGTTGTTGGCCACCGGCGCCAGCACCTCGATCGCAGGTTCGACCGAGTCGGCCAGCCCGCGCGCACTGCCATCGGGTTTGCCGGCCTCGGGCGGCAGCACCGCCTTGGCCATCTCGACCCCGAAGCGCAGCCGGTTCGTCGCGTCGACCAGGGCCTTGCCACTGGCCGGCATGGCGTCGAGCGCCGCTGGCTGCGGCAGTCGCCCGGCCACCGCATGCACAGCGTCGCCGGCGACGGCGACGCCGTCGACCAGTTTGCCCAGACGCGCATCGAAGCGCCCCAGACCCAGGCCCAGACGGGTGTTGGACTCGCTCGCAGCGGCCAGACCCTCCTGCAGCTGCGTCTTGCCGCTGACCAGTTCGACCGCACCCGGCGCCAGCGAAGTCAGCGGCGCGGACGCGGCCACCGTGTCGTTCGCCAAGCCGTCGCTTGACAGCGCGTGGGCCTGCAAGACCGTGGCGCCATCGCCCATCCTGGCGGCCGCGCCGCGCATCTGCTCGATGCCCTGGGTCACTTCACGCTGGCGCGCCACCAGACGCTGGGCGCCACTGCGCAACTGCTTCAGGTCCGCCTCGGACGGCCAGGCCTCCTCGATGCGCCGCAGCTCCGCGCCCGCCTGGCGCACGCCAGCCCCGAGTTGCGCAACTTCGCCATTGCGCCGGACCAGGTCGGATTCCAGCGCCTGCAGCCCGGCACGCAGCTGCTCGATGCCATGGCGCAGGTTCTGCAGGCTGCGCCCCGAGCCGTCGGCCACCTCCAGCACCTGTGCCCAGCGCTGCTCGTTCAGGATTTCGTTGGCCTGGTGACCCAGATCCTCTGCGAAGCGCCGGGCGAATCCGGCCGACGCATAGTTGTTGCCCTCGGACAGGATCACCGTGACCTTGCCGGCACCGGGCTGCACACCGGGCACCGCATTGGCGCTGAAGTCTTTCGGAATGACGATGGCAAACGCCAGGTCGCCCCGGCGCACCGCCCGGCGCGCGCTATCCGCATCGGCCAGCGTGCGAAAGCCGAAGCGGCTGCTGGCCACCAGTCCCCGCGTCAGCTCCGCACCGACATTGACCGCATGGCCTCGGTACTGCACACCGCCGTCGAGATTGACGATGGCCACCGGCAAGGCATGCGTGTTGGCATTCGGGTCCCAGACGCTGGTCAGGTAGATCAGCGCATACAGCGCCGGCACGATCGCAATCACCAGCACGGCCAGCGCATAACGCCGATAGCGGCGCAGCAAACCGGCATCCGAAGCGGCGATGCGCCAGACCGAAGAGAGGAATTGCTGCATGGCAGGCACCGGGTGGAGATCGCCGATTCTCGTCCCTTTGTCGCAGCTGCGCTGCCCGGCGGACTTGCCCCGGCGGTACCGACACCCAGACCCTGGTTGCAGCGCCGCGGTGGGTCATGCCGCTGCCGCTGGTGCCGACCCCGCCAGCCTGTCAGCGGCGTTCCGCCACCAACGGTCCGGCCGATGCCGCGCGGGACCGTCGCCAGGCCTTCTCGACCTCCACCACCACCCACACCACCGCCGACAGCGCCAGGCACAGCAGCAGTTCCGGCGCCGACAGCGGCTGCGTCTTGAAGATCGGATTGAGCACGGGTACGTAGATGGTGGCCATCTGCAGCGCGAAGGTCAGCAACACCGCGCCCAGCAGTGGCCGGTTGCTCAGCAGGCCCAGCCGCCACAAGGGCTCGGACTCGGAGCGTATGGCCAGCACATGGGCCATCTGCGACAGCGTCAGCACCGTGAACACCATGGTCTGCCAGTGCGCATGGCCGGTCGACAGGGCCCAGGCCTGCACACCCAGGCACAGGCCGCCGATCAGCAGGCCGACACCCAGAATATGCTGCCACATGCCGTTGGCAAACAGGCTCTCGGTCGGTGGCCGCGGCGCACGCTGCATGATGCCGCGCTCGGCCGGTTCGGCCGCCAGCGCCAGCCCGGGCAGGCCATCGGTCACGAGGTTCACCCACAGGATATGGATCGGCAGGATGGGGATCGGCAGCAGCAGCATCGGCGCCAGGAAGATGGTCCAGATCTCGCCCGAGTTGCCGGTCATCGCGTAGCGCACGAACTTGCGGATGTTGTCGTAGATACGCCGGCCTTCGCGCACCGCGCCGACGATGGTGGCGAAGTTGTCATCCATCAGCACCAGGCTGGAGGCCTCGCGCGCGACGTCGGTGCCGCCCAGCCCCATCGCCACACCGATGTCGGCGCGCTTGAGCGCCGGCGCGTCGTTGACACCATCCCCCGTCATCGCGACAAACTCGCCGCGTTGCTGCAAGGCCTCCACGATGCGGATCTTCTGCTGCGGATCGACCCGCGCATAGACCCGGACATGGGCGGCCCGCGCCAACAGGTCGTCGTCGTCCAGCGTCGCCAGGTCGGCACCCGTCAGCACCGGCGCCTGGTCGTCATCGACGATGCCCAGCGCCCGCGCAATCGCCCGTGCGGTCGCCGGATGGTCGCCGGTGATCATCACCGGCGTGATACCGGCCGCCTTGCATTCGGCCACTGCCGCTGCCGCCTCCAGCCGGGGCGGATCGATGAGACCGATCAGGCCGATCAACTGCAGCTGAGACTCAAGCGCGTCGGCGCCAACGCCGTCGGCCGGCAGCTGCGCATGGTCGCGCCGCGCCAGTGCCAATACCCGCAGGCCCCGCGCGGCCAGCGCGTTGGCCTGCGCCAGCCAGGCATCCGGATCGACGGCGCCCGGCCCGCCGTCCGCCGCATCGCGCCACCGTGCCGTGCACAGCGGAATGACCGATTCCGGCGCACCCTTGGTATAGGCCACGAAACCCGCATCGGCCGCATGGAAGGTGGTCATGCGCTTGCGCACCGAATCGAACGACCGCTCGCTCTGGCGCGCACACAAGGCATCGAGCGCCGGCTTGTCGATGCCGGCCTCGCTCGCCACGTCGGTGAGTGCGGTCTCGGTCGGGTCGCCGTTCCAGCCGCCGTCGGGGTCGCGGGTCACGTCGTTGCACAACACGGCAGCGCGCAACAATTCGCCGAATGCGGCATCCGGCGCACCTGCACCCCGCTCCCAGCGCTCGCCCTGCAGCCCGTTGGCGACCTGCAGGTATTGCGCCTGCATGCGGTTCTGCGTCAGCGTGCCGGTCTTGTCGGAACAGATGTAGGTGACCGAGCCCAGCGTCTCCACCGCCGGCAGCGAACGGATCAGCGCATGTGCCGACACCATGCGCCGCGCACCCAGTGCCAGCAATACCGTCACCACCGCCGGCAAGGCCTCGGGAATGGCGGCCACGGCCAGGCTGATCGCCACCAGCACCATCTGCAGCGGCGCTTCGCCGCGCAACACGCCGGCGACGAAGATCACCGCGCAGATGCCCAGCACCGCGATCGCCACGCGTTTGCCGAACACCGCCAGGCGGCGCTGCAGCGGCGTCAGCTGGCCCGGGTTGTTCTCCAGCAGACCGGCGACACGGCCGAGTTCGGTATCCATGCCGGTGGCCACCACCAGACCACGCCCGCGCCCATGGGTGGCCGTGGTTCCCTTGAACGCCATGTTGAGCCGGTCGCCCAGCGCATGGGCATCGTCGCCCAGCACCTCGGCATGTTTGTCCACCGTGACCGATTCACCGGTCAGCGCGGATTCATCCACCTTGAGCTGGGCCACCTCGAGCAGGCGCAGATCACCCGGCACCTTGTTGCCGGCCTCGAGCATGACGATGTCGCCCGGCACCAGCGCACGTGCGGCAATCTTCTGCACCTGACCGTCGCGCATCACCGTGGCGTGGGATGCCGACAGGCGCTGCAGCGCCGCCAGTGCCTGGTCGGCGCGCCAGGCCTGGACCAGGCCGATCACCCCGTTGAGCAACACGATGACCAGGATCACCAGCGTGTCGACCAGGTCGCCGACCAGGCCCGAGATCACGGCGGCGGCGATCAGTACCAGGATCATGAAGTCGCTGAACTGCTCGACCACCAGCGCCCAGAAGCTGCGCCGGGTGTTACCCGGCAGTTCGTTGGCGCCATGGCGCTGCGCAAGTTGTGCGACCTCGTGCGCGCGCAGGCCGTAGGCCGGATCGACACCGTGGTCGGCCACCAGCGCATCCGCCTCGCGCAGATGCCAGTCGCGGTCGTCGCCGGCATTCTTGGGTTCAGTCGCCATGCAGGTACAACACGTAGGTATTGAAAAGGTAGACGGCCAGCAGCCCCAGGCTGACCCACCCGACGGCGCGCAGCACACGCGAGCGCGGCCGGAAGAACAGGCCGATCATCGCCAGCCCGGTCATCACGATGGCCGAGCCGGCGGTGACCGCATGCACCGGCGAACTGTCGGCAAGCAGCGAGCCCTGCACATAGAACAGGTCGTCCACCGCGATGATCGCCACGTTGAAAAGATTGCTGCCCAGCAGATTGCCGATCGCCATGTCGACCGCACCGATACGCAGCGCCGACAAGGTAACCGCCAGTTCGGGCAGCGTCGTGACCAGCGCCACGAACATGCTGCCGACGAAACTGCGGTTCCAGCCCATGGCCGTGGCCAGGTCCAGCGCCACGAACGGCAGCCACAGGCCGGCCAGGAACACCACGGCCGCCGCCAACGCAAAGCGCTGCACCGCCTGGCGCAAGTCCGGGCGCGTGTCGTCAGGCACCAGCGGCGCTGGCGTCGCATGGGCGCGCTCGTAGCTGAACACGGTGCGCATCGCCACCATGTACAGCAGGAACACCACCGGCGTTGCCAGGCTGAAGCCCAGGTTGGCCAGGAACGCCGGCATCGGGCTCTGGCCCGGATAGCGCAGGTGGCTGACCAGCAGGCTGACCATCACGAAGCCCAGCATCACCACGCCGAATCCGGCCGCCAGCACATGGCCCTGGCTGGCGCGGTGCCACAGCGGCTCGCGGCGCGACAGGAAATCGACCACCACCAGAAAGAAAAGGTTCAGGTTGCAGCTGCCCAGCGCATTGCCCAGCGCCAGATTGGGCGCGTCGGCGACAGTCACACTGGTGATGCCGGTGACCAGCTCGGGCAGCGAGGTGGCCGTGGCCAGCAGTGCCATGCCGATCCAGCCACCGGACAGGCCGGTGCGGTGCGCGATCACGTCGCCATAGCGGGACAGCTGGAAACCGGCCAGGCCGATCAGCACGGCGCAGACGGCAAACTGCAGCCAGATCAGGGTCAGGCTGACCATGGGGGGTGCGGCGGTGCAAGGGTCACCATTCCATCATGCCATCGCACAGCCGATGCAACTGCCGCTGCGCCGTGTATCGCGCCGGGACTTGCCCCAGGTCAATCTACGGGCGACCGGTTGGCCCGCCGGCCAACGGTCAGGCCACGATCTTGCGCCCGCGCAGCCGAACCAGCAGCTGCGCCACCCCGCCGTGGCCACTGACCAACAGAATGCCGGCCAGCACCGGGATGGCGCCCAGCACGAAGCTGCGCTCGATGGCCTCGCCCAGCAGCCAGGCGCCCAGCACCATGCCGAGCAAGGGCGTCAGAAACGTGAAGACACCCAGGCGCGATGCCAGATAGTGGCGCAACAGCCAGAACCAGGCCAGGAAGCTGGCGAACGAGACCAGCAGCACCTGGAAGGCCAGGCTGGCCCAGACCAGCGGTGTGGCATGGATGCGCGTCTGGCCGCTGACCAGCGCAGCCACCGACAGCATCACGAAGGCCACAACCAGCTGGTACAGCAAAGTCTCGGTCGCCGGCGCCGTGGACAGGCGCGAGCAGCGGATCACGACCGTGGTTGCTCCCCACACCGCACCCGCCAGCAAGGCCAGCAAGTCGCCCCACAGGCTGGCACGTGCCGCGCCGGTCGCAGCGGCCTCGTGCCCGCCGCCGAAGAACGCGATCACGATGCCAGAGAACGCCAGCGCAATGCCCAGCCATTGGAGCGCGCCCAGCCGCTCGTTCGGCAGCCGCAGGTGCAGCCCGAGCGCGGCAAAGACCGGCGCGGTGTACAGGAACACCACGACATGCGAGGCACTGGTGTGGCGCAGGGCCTCGCCGACCAGCAGGAACTCCAGGCTGAACAACACCCCGGCCAGCACCCCGGGACGCCAGCGGCCGCCTGCCAGCTGCACCCGTTCGCCGCGGGAGAACATCAGCAGCGCCACCAGCACCGCCGCGCAACCGGAGCGCAGCGCCAGCTGGAACACCGGCGCGATGTCCGCCACCGTGGCCTTGAGCGCGACCTGCTGCAGCGCCCAGGCCAGGCACAGCAGCAGCATCAGGCCGATGGCCTTGTCGTCGAGGGGCTTGCGGATGTCCATGAGGTTCTTTCGGGCGATGCACGGTGGTCGGAGGGGGTGATTCTGCGTCTGTCCACTTCGATTGATATAGTGCGAACACGACAATCCCTAGCGCTTGCCAGCCACCCTCTCCATGCCCATCCTGCGTCCCAAACTGGAAGTCCCGCTGAGCAGCCGCGAGCTGCCGGCGCCGGTGCTGTTCCGCAGCGCCCACGTGCCCGCCGAAGGCCTTTATCCGCTGCACCGGCATGCCTGGGGCGAGTTCGTCTATTCGTTCAGCGGTGTCATGGAGGTGAAGGTGGCGGGCCAGCATTTTCTGGCGCCGCCGCAGTACGGCATCTGGCTGCCGCCCGAGGTGGAACATGTGGGGCTCAACCGGCGCGAAGCGCACCACTGCTCGCTGTATGTGGCGACCGCCGGTTGCGGCGCACTGCCGGCCGCGCCCTGCGCGCTGACCGTGACTCCGCTGGTGCGCGCCATGCTCGAGCACCTGCGCCAGCAGGCGCCCACGCTGACACCTGGCCCACAGGACCAGCGGCTGATGCAGGCGCTGATGGACCAGCTGGCACAGGCCCCCTGTGCCACCAGCTATCTGCCGCATTCGGACGACCCGCTGCTGGGACCGGTGCTGGACGCGCTGGCCGCCGATCCGGCCGACAACCGCAGCCTCACGGAATGGGCAGCGCTTGCGCACACCACCGAGCGCACGCTGGTGCGGCGCTGCCAGCGCGACCTGGGAATGAGTTTTGCCGAATGGCGCCAGCGGCTGCGCGTAGTGCGGGCGCTGCCGCGGCTGCAGGCCGGTGACAAGGTGGAGTCGATTGCGCTGGACCTGGGCTATGGCAGCGCGTCGGCGTTCATCGCAATGTTCCGCCGGATGATGGACATCACGCCCGACGAGTTTCGCAAGAACGCCCTGCCCCAGGCACGCGGCACCCCGACCTGAGCACCGGGCAAGCGCCCCGCTCAGTCGACGGTCGCGCCCGAATACCTGACCAGCTTGGCCCAGCGCGGCACATCGGCCTTGACGAAGGCGGCGAACTCGGCCGGGTCATTGCCCACCACGGTGCCGCCATCGGCTTCGACCCGCTGGCGCATCGCGTCGCTGCGCACGCTGGCACGCGCGGCATCGCTGAGCCGCTTGACCACATCGGGCGCCAATCCGGCCGGGCCGAACAGGCCGAACCAGGCGGCGGACTCGAAGCCAGGCAAGGTCTCGGCAATGGCCGGCACGTCGGGCAGCTGCGGCAGCCGCTTGGGGCTGGTCACGCCCAGCGCCTTGAGCTTGCCGGTGGCGATCAGCTGGCGCGCATTGCCCACCGCGGCGAACATCAAGGGCACGTTGCCGCCCACCACGTCGGTGATGGCCGGTGCGGTGCTGCGATACGGAATGTTGACGATGAACACGCCGGCCTGCATCTTGAACGCCTCGCCGGCCAGGTGCAGCGACGAACCGGTGCCGCCGATCGCAAAGTTGAGCTGGCCCGGCCGCTTCTTGGCGTACGCAATCAGCTCCTTGACGTTGGATACCGGCAGCGACGGATGCGCGACCAGCACCGATGGGGTGGTGGCCACCATGGTCAGCGGCGCGAAATCGGCCACCGGATCGAACGGCAGCTTGGGAAAAAGCGTGGCGTTGATCGTGTGGCTGGTGAAGGACAGCAGCAAGGTGTTGCCATCGGGTGCCGCCTTGGCCACCGCATCGGCCGCCAGATTGCCGCCCGCGCCGGCGCGGTTCTCGATGAGCACAGTGCGCCCCAGCAGCCGCCCCATCTCGGGCGCGATCTCGCGGGCCAGCGTGTCGGTGCTGCCACCGGGTGCAGCGCCGACGATGATCCTGATCGGCGGCTGGCTCTGCGCCGAGGCCAGCAATGGCAACACGACCAGCGCCAGCAGGCAGGCACGTCGACGCAGGGTGTGGGTGGGGGAATGCATGAATGGGTCTCCTCGTGCGGATGTCGTTATGGGTCTGTCCGGCGCGGCCGTATGTACGCGGCCATGGACGGGCCGCGGCCTGTCCGTGCGGAACAAGGCGCCCCGCAAAGCGGCGGGGCGGGTGCAGTATCAAAGTCTTGAATTGTTCTGTCAATAGAACAATTGACCAGACAAATGCGCTCCCAGCTTCAGGTGCGCCGCATCCGCCGGGCGCAGACAGGGAATCAGTCGGCCTTGGCGACGCTGCCCATGGCCTCACCCAGCTGGATCGCGCGCTCGGGCGCCCATTCGGGGTTGAACACGAAGCGGCCCTTGGGGAACAGCGCCACCACGGTCGAGCCGAGCAGGAAGCGCCCCATCTCGTCACCGCGATGGAAGTCGATCGCCTGGCCGGTGTAGTCCCAGCTGCGCGGCTTGCTGCTGCGCGGCGGGTTGACCACGCCATGCCAGGTGGTGGCCATGCTGCCGACGATGGTGGCACCCACCAGCACCAGCACGAACGGGCCCTTGGCCGATTCGAACACGCACACGACGCGTTCGTTGCGGGCGAACAGGCCCGGCACGCCGCGCGCCGTGACCGGGTTGACCGAGAAAAGATCGCCCGGCACATAGACCATGCGTACCAGACGGCCGGCGCAGGGCATGTGGATGCGGTGGTAATCCTTGGGGCTCAGATACAACGTGGCAAAGAGACCGTCATCGAATTGCTTCGCCAGTTCCGCGTCCCCGGCGAGCAACGCGGTGGTCGAATACTGGTGGCCCTTGGCCTGGAAGATCTGGTCGTGCGCGATGTTGCCGAACTGGCTGATCGCGCCGTCCACCGGGCAGACCACGTCGGCACGCGCCAGCGGCCGGGCATTGCCCTTGAGCGCACGGGTGAAGAAATCGTTGAAGCTGGCGTAGTTGCGGATGTCCGGGTCGGCTGCCTCGTGCATGTTGACGCCGTACTTGCCGACGAACCAGCGGATGATGGCCGTGGTGATCGCACCCGCCCGCATCGACGCGATGATGCCGCCGAACTGGGTCATCCACCGCTTGGGCATCAGGTACTGGGGCAGGACTTTGGAGCGGTCGGACACGGGGCTGGCAGCGGCAGAACCGCGGGGTGCAAAAGGTCCGGGATTATATCGAGCGGCCTGTTTTCGCCATATCGGGCATAAGCGCAGCGCCGGGCCGCTCCCAAGCAAGCGTGCGCCGCAGCCCTATGGGCGAAGGGTTCCTGATACGCAGCGCCGGGTCGGTCCCAAGCAAGCAAGCACCGCAGCCCTAGGGGCGAAGGGTTCCTGATACGCAGCGCCGGGCCGCTCCCAAGCAAGCAAGCACCGCAGCCCGATGGGCGAAGGGTTCCTGATACGCAGCGCCGGGCCGCTCCCAAGCAAGCATGCGCCGCAGCCCGATGGGCGTATCGCCCCTGAACCTTGCCAGGCTTCACAATGCGGGCATGTCGAACGCACGCATTCCTCCGATCCAGTGCCTGCTGACCTTCGAGGCGCTGGCCCGCCTGCGCAGTGTCACGCAAACCGCCGACGAACTGTATGTGACGCCCAGCGCGGTGAGCCACCGCGTCAAGCAGCTCGAGCAGATCATCGGGACCAAGCTGTTCGGACGCGCCGATTTTTCGCTGACCACCGACGGCAGCGAATACCTGGCGCATGTGCGCGAAGGCCTGGCCACGCTGCAGAAGTTCCCCGGCCGCAGCGGCACTGGCAGCAAGCGCAAGCTTCGCCTGGCCGTGACGCCGACCTTCGCACGCTCGATCCTGATCCCGCGGCTGCGCCAGTTCACCGACGCCTACCCGGAGATCGACGTGACGCTGCAGGTCTCGATCCCGCTGCTCGACGTGGTGGCCGAAGACGGCGACCTGACCGTGCGCTTCGGCACCGGGCGTTATGCCGACGTGGAGCACCTGTGCCTGCTCAAGGACGAGGTCACCCCGCTGGCCTCGCCCGCCTTCGTGCGCGAACACGGCCCGTTCGACACACCGCAGGATCTCGAAGGCGTGCCGCTGCTGCGCAGCCCGCTCGAGCCCTGGCGCACCTGGTTCACCGCGCACCAGTGCGACTGGCCGGAGCCGGCCGAGGGTTCGCAGTTCAACGACATCGGCCTGATGTGCGACGCCGCCGCCGCCGGCATGGGCGTCGGCCTGATCCGCCTCAAACTCGGCGCACCCTGGCTGGAGAACGGCACGCTGGTCCGCCTGTACGCCCACGACGTGCCCAGCCCGCACGCCCACTACCTGTGCTGGCGCGCCGGCACGATGGAACGCTGGGAATGTTCGGCGTTTGCGGAGTGGTTGCAGAAGAGTATCGGGACGGTGGGATAAGGGGTTGCCGGCCTTTTTGAGTGGCATCTTTGGCAGACGGGACATGTGGCGACGATTTGACGGGCCGCAACGATCCGACCACCGGCCAGAATTGCGTCTAGATCCTGCAAGTCCCTCGCCCGAAAACAACTCAGGGACAGGCAGGTCTGCCAGAATATCGAGATCCGTTTAATACGGTCTGCTTCAGCAGATGTAAGGCAGCAAGCGGCTTACAGGAGGATTCGATGCACAGCTTATCGATCGACGATAGTTTTAATCAGCACGTCCGGCTGCTCTGGATACCGCGTTAAACATAATTTGCAATTTGACGCTCATGATCAACAAGAGTGTGAACCCCGTTGAATGGGCGGGACTAATGTACGAGCTTGAAGATGCGCACGAGCATTTGGCTGATTTGATTGCTGACATCGAGAAGGACCCCGAATTCGATGAGAGAGACTTCCAAGTCCAGTTAGCACATATCTTTTCGCATTTGAATCGTGCTGGCATCGACGCGCGATTGGCGACTTTGCAGAGCAGCAATGGGAGACTGCTAGCTTATTTCCAACTGATCTGAGCCCAATATGAGGACGTTTAACAAGTTGGTCGATCGGACTGGCCACGGTGCGGTTCAGCATGTTGCAAGTTTGTGGGCGGCCATCCGATCACCGTTGCGTTATGTCTCTCGGTGCTGACCTGACCGCTTGCCGCGAGGAGCGGATTGACGCTCCCAGTGGTGCTTCGATTCATGCCCTGACCAATGGTGCTGTCGGTTGGCTAATGTTCCTTCGCTTTCCGGACGATTCAGGGTTCAGTTCGCGCAACCCGCAGGCCAAAGCAGGCGATGATGAAATCATTCAGTACCTACTCGCAAACGGCCAAGTGGACAGCTACCCCGCGGCCTGGGCGATACCCGTCAGCACGGTAGAGCTAGCATTGGACTATTTCCGCAAGGAAGGGAAGCAGCCGCCATTTGTTACATGGCATGACGACTCAACTGGAACGTGGCATGGTTGACTTCGGACATAACTGGTCGTTCGTGTGGGACGGCTGCGCCGCCCCACAACTTCAGCGTTAAACCCCATGGGACAGAAGCTCAGTGCGCCGGACTTATCGCTGTATCGCGCCGTTGACGAAGTTCTGCACTACGTCTGGGACCCCATCGGCATCTGTGGAGTGCCGCAAGCACGCGACGAATACCATGGCTATCTACCGCAGGTCTTCGGCTTGTTGCGCGACGGGGCGGACCAGTCCGAAGTCGCAGAATTTCTCACGTCCATTACAACGGAGCGCATGGGCCTTTTGTCGCGACCGGATCATGACAGCGAAGTTGCTCGGGTTCTTCTCGATTGGAAGGAGAGCGTTCGTGATCACGAGGTTTAACGCCGCCGCTCAGCCGACGCCGGAGGCGGTCGGATGCAGCGGCTTGTTAGTCGTCTCGCTACGGTACTGCGACCTCTGCATAGCTACCTCGAACTGACGCATTGACCGCGGCGACTATTACTTCTGCTGCGGCCTTGATGCGAGGCCAACTTGTCGTTCCAAGAACCACTATCGCAATAGTTCGGGTCGCAAGGTTCTGTTGGTACTTCAGATTCGTGTCCGTCGTTATGAGCACCGCGAACCCTCTGCTTTCGGCTGACGCAAGCAATTCACCGTTCTTGAGTGTCGACCAACCACATTCGTACGCAGTTGCGACCTCATGTCCTGGCAGCAAGTGGCGCAGCGGCGCCGGGGTTCCTTGATCGAACAGAACGCGCACTTAGGCTGGGGCTAGCGCACTTCGTGCAGCGTGTTCAAGAACGGCCCTTGCCTGGTCAAGGGAAATACCTGGAAACAGCGCGACAACTTCGCCGATGGAAACGCCGTCTTCCAGGTTTTCGAAAAGGGCGGCAACAGGCACACGCGTACCGCGAAACACCCAGGCTCCGCTGACGCGCTCAGGGTCGCGTTCCACTGCCGCACAGCTTGACCAGTCAATCATGGGTGGGATAGTAGCACCGGCGCCACTTTTTGACGACTAACGGGTCGTATATGGACTCCCCCTCAAGCGCAAGAAACTGACCGATAGTTTTGGCTGTTGGGGAAGCGCCTGCAGTCGTATATCCGGCATCTGTGGTGGTATCGTGTTTGTGTCCCGTGCCGACATGGAATCTGCGTCGTCGGTGCGCCAGTCGCCACGAGTGGCGGACCATGTCGATCTTCAAGCTGCGCATTCGTCATGCATGGAGGCGGGCAGCACTTGCCCAGGAGTCCAGGCACACTCTCCAAACGTGCCAGATCGGATGAATCCCATGAAAATCACTGTCGAAGCCCTCGTCGAGGCGCCCATCGAAAAAGTGTGGCACGCCTACACCTCCCCGGACGACATCAAGCAGTGGAACGCAGCCTCCGATGACTGGCATACCACCCAGGCCACGGTCGATCTTCGCGTGGGTGGCGCGTTCAGCTCGCGCATGGAAGCCAAGGACGGCAGCTTCGGATTTGACTTCGCGGGCACCTACACCGAGGTGATTCCGAACCAGCGCATCGCATATGCGTTCGGAGACCGGACCGGGGTGGTCGAATTCCTGCCCGATACGCGCGGCGTCACGGTGCGTGTCACCTTCGATGCCGAAACCGTGTATCCCGTGGAGCAACAGCGTGAAGGCTGGCAAGCCATCCTGAACCGGTTTGCCCGGCACGTCGAAGCGACACCGGACTGAGCGTTTCCCCACGGGTTGTGGCAGACTGGAGCCGCTATGCGCATGTTCTTCGGACTCGTCGTGCCGCTGGTCATCCAGATCTTTGCCTTCATCGCGGTGTTTATTGCATCGCGGGGCGGCGGATCGTTCATGGGTCTGCTGGCGCTCCCGGTTGCGCCGCTGTCCTTGCTGGCCTTGCTCGGGCTGGGAATCAACGGAATCCGCGCAGGCAAGCCCCTGGCAAGCGTCGCGGCAGGCACATTCAGTGTTGCACTCTTGCCACCGATTGCGCTGCTCGTGATCCGCGCGCTCGAGTCATGAACACCGCAGCACGGCCCGGGTATTCGCGGATCGACTCTCCGGCACGCGATCGGCCACGCTTGTGACTGCGCGAAGTACAGACGCCATCCGCATGGCAATGCCAGGACTGACATGAACAACCTGCCAGCAGGTCACACATGATTGCCCACCACCGCGGCCACTTCCTTGCCTTCGCCCTGCTGCCCTTGCTCAACACGCTGGGCCTGCTCGTTCATGGGTTGAACCTCTCGACCCATGGCACGGGCAACACCGGACGCGCCCTGGCCATCATCCTGGTGTCCGGCCTGATTTCCATGATCAGCGTCGCAGTGTCATCCTTCAAGCGCGCACGCCACCTGGGATTCGCGCCACGCGCGGCGGCGCTCGGATTGCTGGCCTCCTTGTTTCTCGGCCCATTTGTACTGTTGGTCGTTCTCTACCTGGGCATTGCGAAGCCCCGCGTTGGCGACCCGGCGCAAACGACGCCCCCCGCAGCAGCCCTCGGCATACGCTGGCTCTGGGCCCCGGTTCTCCTCCTGGGGCCATGGGCGGCGATACTTGTTGCATCCGCCATTCCCTGACGCATCCGGTGTGTACATTGGCAATTGCGCCGCCTCATCTGTCGCATGGGGCCTCGGCTTGCGGCGCCAGCGCCGAACAGACTTCCATAGCCGCGCCCGTCACGCCGGGTGCGACCTGCAGGTCAATGGGCTGGAAGCATCGCGCGATCTGCAGCGGGAACGCGTCGCGCGCCGGAACGAGGAAAAGCGGCCAAGCTTCACCCTGGTGGTACCTGAGGCGTTTCTCGAGCTGGCAAACAACATGTGGCAAAGTCCGGACGACGTCGAAGTCCAGGAGAATCGGATAGAACTGATTTCTACCCCACGGGCGCGGAAGAGTTCTGCTCCGTCTTTCTGCTCTGTCTGATTGCTGACCCATATTTTCATGCACCCCAGAACCCGACGCGTGATTCAGGCCGCCCTGTACGAGGTATTTGCCATCGCCTTTGTAGGTCCCGTGCTGAGCCTTGCATTCGACAAACCGGCGGCCTCTACCTTCGGCCTCGCCGTTGCCTTGTCCAGCATTGCCCTTGCCTGGAACTATGTGTTCAACGCGCTGTTCGAACGATGGGAGTCACGGCAATCCCGACGCGGTCGGTCGTTCGCAAGGCGCCTGGCGCATGGCATCGGCTTTGAGGGCGGGCTCGTGGTGCTGTTGATTCCGGTGATGGCGCTGTGGCTCGACATTTCGGTCCTGGACGCCTTTATCGCAAATCTGGGACTTCTGGTGTTCTTCTTCTTGTACGCGATTGCATTCACCTGGGCGTTCGATCGCATTTTCGGGCTTCCGGAATCCGCCACGAAGCACCGCGAGGCCTGAGCATTGCTGCATGGATTACCTTTGGCGCCAGCTGCTGCAAGCGTCTCCCATGCCTGACGATGCACGGAAAGAACCCGGTTGGCCAGGCGGCATCGGGTCGGCAGAATCAGGACCGTTCATACTGCATCGTTCAGTGCCGAGGTTCATCCATCTTTTCGGAGTCGCAAGTGAATATCCAGCAGTTCATGGCGGGTTACCAGGCAGCATGGCAGGCGCGCGATCCTGCCCATTTTGCCGCGCTGTTCCATGAGGACGGCAAGTACCACAACACCCCTTTTCAGGTTCAGGAAGGCAGAGCGCAACTCGCCGGGTACTGGAAGCGCGTTCAACTGCAGGAGGATGTGCAGTTGACCTATGCGGTACTGGCGGATCAAGGCGACGCAGGCATCGCGCACTGGCACGTCACCTATCAGGTCGCGTCCGAAGAGCTCTTTCAGATCTGGGCACGTTCTACCGGAACCGGTCTGCCACCGCGCAACGCGGGCGATCCCTTGCCACGCATGGTTCTGGACGGCATGCTTCAGGCGAGGTTCTCGAACGGCCTGTGCGCAGAGGCGCACATCTGGTGGCACAGCATGCCGCAGGCGGCCTGAGCGCAGCGCCGCCGCCCCATCATTCGAAGCACAACCGCATTCCCCGATCTTCCCCAGCCATTCGATTCGTCAGGCCGCTCAAACCATGTCCACTCGCATCGTCTCCGTTCACGCCAAAGGCGTTCACCTTTTCTCCAAGGACAGCCTTCCCCGTATCCAGTTGCTCGAAGGTCTCGGCGTCGAGGGTGACGCGCATTGCGGGGTCACGGTAAAGCACCGTTCACGCGTTGCCAAGGATCCTGCGCAAGTCAATCTGCGACAGGTGCATCTGATCCACCAGGAGTTGCTGGACGAGCTGGCCGGCAAGGGGTTGCAGGTTCTGCCCGGGCAGATGGGCGAGAACATCACGACCGTGGGGCTTGACCTGCTTGCACTGTCGGAGGGCACGGTGCTGCGTCTGGGCGCAGACGCACGGGTGCGGGTCACGGGGTTGCGCAACCCCTGCGCACAGATCGAGGCCTTCATGCCCGGCCTGCTGGCAGCCGTGCTCGGCCGCACGCCGGATGGCGCGCTGGTGCGCAAGACCGGTGTGATGGGTGTCGTGCTGGCATCGGGATCGGTTGCGCCCGGAGATGGCATCGCCATCGCACATGCGCCGCAGATCCATGTGCCGCTGGCGCCGGTCTAGCGACGTACGCCCGGGGTCCGCGCGCAGAACGAAGCTGCAGGGTGGACAGGCAAGCCTGCACAGGCACACTACGGGTTCAGCCCCACAACAAGGAGACACCGATGCGCACCCCAGGATTTGTCGCAACCCATGCCAGAGATGCGCAGTTCACACGTGGCCTGCGCTCCTTCTTCGAATACCGCGACCTGGGCATCAAGGACGCCACACAGGGCCAGGTGGTAGCCCATGTGATCCGAGCCGCCGCTGGCCAGGACTTCTCGAGCCAGCCGCACCTGCACGAGACCACTTTCCAGCTGGTCTACATCCTCAAGGGCTGGATCGAATTCGAATACGAAGGCCAGGGCGTCGTGCGCCTGGAAGCCGGCTCCTGCGTTCACCAACCACCCGGCATCCGGCACCGGGAGCTGGGCCACAGCGAAGACGTGGAAATGCTGGAAGTGGTGCTGCCGGGTGACTTCACGACGCGGGAGGTTGAATCGGTCGACGCCGCGGGCGGGTGACGGCCTGGGGGGATGCTCCCGGGCCGGGGGCATGTGCAGAAAATACCCAGGCTTCCATCCCACGGCTGAATACGCCCTGCCTATACTGCGTCCACGGGCATGGCGATCACATGGGAGGTCTCATGTGCCTCGGTGCCCACCCACAGTTGCCGCCATGGAAAAGCCTTCAGTTTCAGCCGAAGCATCTCCGAACGCATCCGGAACATCGGGGGCGGTTTCGGCCGCCCAGGGCGACGACCCGACGGTCGACCCGCTGACAAAGCTGCCGACCCGGCGGGCATTTCAACAGGCATTGACGCAGGCATTCGCCCGCGTCACCAAGGATCAGGCGGGGCCAGCCCTGCTGGCGCTGGACCTCGACCGCTTTCAAGCCGTCAACGACAGCACCGGCATCGTCACCGGAGACCTGTTGCTCACCCGGGCGGCCGCCCGCATCGTCGGGGCCGTGCCG
The DNA here is from genome assembly GCA_024235935.1 of Rhodoferax sp. Taxonomy (GTDB): domain Bacteria; phylum Pseudomonadota; class Gammaproteobacteria; order Burkholderiales; family Burkholderiaceae_C; genus CAISIP01. The sequence goes on from JACKLL010000006.1 coordinate 42,181, forward strand.
CAAGGCTCGACCGTCGCGCGTATCAGCGGTGACGAGTTCACCGTACTGATCCCGGACGCCAGTGCCGCCGAGGCTGTTGCCGAACGCCTGCTGGACCTGCTGGGGCGAACCTATGCCGTCAACGGGCATACGGTGACGCTCAGCGTCAGCATCGGCCTGGCACTGGCGCCCCAGCACGGCGCGGACGCAGTCTCGCTTTTGCGCTCGGCAACCATTGCCCTGCACGCAGCAGAGGCCGACGGAAAGAACAAGTGGCGTGTATTCGACCCGGCCATGCAGGCGCATGCCAGCGCACAACAGCAGCTGGAATCCGATCTGCGTGCCGTACTGGAGCTCAACCGCAGGGAACTGGGCAGCGCGATGGCGGTGGAACAGTTCGAAGTGCATTACCAGCCGCAGGTCGACATTGGCAGTGGCCGATTGACCGGCTTCGAGGCACTGGTGCGCTGGCGCCACCCGGACCGGGGCATGGTTTCACCGATGCTGTTCATTCCGCTGCTGGAACAGATCGGGCTCATCGGCCTGCTCGGCGACTGGGTGTTGAACACGGCATGCCGTGCCGCCGCCGCCTGGCCGGTGCCGCATGGCGGCAAGCCACTCACGGTGTCCGTCAATGTGTCGCCGATTCAACTGCGCGAAGGCCGTGCCATGGTCGCCAGCGTGGCACGTGCATTGAAAGATTCAGGCCTGGACCCCCTGCGCCTGGACATCGAGATCACCGAAAGCGCAATGCTGCGTGATGCGCTTGAAACACTGCAGTCGCTGAAGGGCTTGGGCGTGGGCCTTTCGCTGGACGATTTCGGCACCGGTTTCTCGTCGCTGAGCCAGCTCGCCGGCTACCCGTTCGACCGGCTCAAGATCGACAAGTCCTTTGTCGATGACCTGTCCGGCATGGGATCCAAACAGACCAGCGTGCGAGACCGTGCTTTCTGGATGATCAAGGCGATAGCCTCTCTGGGGAGCGGCTTGGGCATTGGCACCACGGCCGAAGGCGTGGAAACCGCCGGGCAACTGGATCAGGTCCGTTCCGCAGGCGTGACGCACATGCAGGGTTACCTGGTCGCGCGCCCCTTGCCCGAGGCGCAGGTCCGCGCGCAAATCGACAGACTCTCCGCGCCGCTTCTGACCGACCGCCCGTCTCACCTGGAGTAGCCGATGTCCAGTGCCTCTTTGTTCAGCCTCGCCTATTTCAGCCGCAACGAGGTCGGAAATACGCCGGAGCAGTTGCATGCGGCCATTGCAAGCATTCTTGCCAGTGCCAGGCGCAACAACCTGCACCATGGCATCACGGGCGCCTTGCTGTTCAGCGACGGCTGCTTCGCCCAGGTGCTCGAGGGGCCGCAGGACGCGGTGGAAGCCATTTTCGAGACCATCCAATGTGACCTTCGGCACAGCCATGTGACCGTTCTCAGGGCCCATCCAATCGACGCGCGCAGTTTTGGCGAGTGGTCCATGGCGTTCGGCGGCATCGATGGTGTGTCCACGAATCCAAAGATCACGGCCGACGGAATGGGCAACGCAGACGACATCCTGGCTGTGGAAGAAGGCCGCAGTCTACTGGCAGCCTTGCGCAGCGTGGTGCATCGGGACGACCTTGCACTTCGCGACGAAAAGGCTGGACGCTGATGGGGGTGGCGGCAGGGCAGGCATCGCGACCGGTATGAACATTGGCCTCGTGCGGCGCAATCGAGGTGCGGTCCACAATGACATACGGCATCAAGAAATGAAATCCACGCTTCTGTCTCTATCGCTCGCACTCGCTTTGACTGCCTGTGGCACCACCTCATCGACCAAGCTGGATGTCACAGTCGTGGATGCATCGAGGCTGCAATTGCTGGACGAGCGCCCGCCGGAACAGCGCCTCGCCTCGCAATCGGCCAGTTCGATCGGAACCATCACGCGGCTCGGCGATGACAGTGTCTCGCCGCCGCCAGCGGCATTGGTGCGAACCTGGCTGTACCGGGGCATGCCCGACGCACTGGCAGACAAGCGGGTCGCTCTGACCCGATTCGCCGTCGAAATCTATGATCCTGCCGTGACGGTGGATCACCAACGCCTGGGGACGGCCGCCGCCGGTCTTCCGGGGTCGAATGCGGCTTCGACAGGACTTGCCGGCGGGCTCATCACCGGAATCGAAAGCATCCGCAGCACCAAGACGGTGGGCGCCAAAATCGAGCTGCGGATCGACGACCAGCTCGTGGCTGCCCGAGGAGGCGGCAGCTTTCAAGGCCGCGTCACCGAAACCGACATCAACGCGGTAATCATCGACGCGCTGGATGATCTGGTTCGCAAGGTGCGCTCCGCACCGTGACGATTTTGCGCTGGCATGCGACGCCTCAGCGCGCCTCGCAGGCCCGCACCGTGGTCGCCCCTGCCGCAATCGGCAGCCAATGCGTCAGCCGCTGGCACACGCCGTCGATGCACAACTCATAGTCCGGCACGAACTCCGAGCGCGCGAGCACCATCTCGCGCCGCCACGGGTCCGCCAGGCGGTAGTTCCAGACACCATGGACCAGCGTGGCGCCCTCCGGTGGATCCATGCCGGCGCCGGAGCCACGGATGCGGGCCTGCGACAGGTGCAGCCAGGGGCCGGCCACTTCGTAGTCTTCGGCCCATTCGATCTTCTCGATCGAGTGTTGCCAGCGCAGCGTGAACTGCGTCACCGGCAGGCTGATCTGCAGACTGCCGGCAACCAGGCACAGCGCGGCCAGTGCCGCCATGGGTCAGGCGCCGGCGCTGCGGCGCGCACTGCGGATGCGCATGCCATGCCACACCATCAACGCCACGGTCATTGCAAAGCCGATCTCGTCGCTGATGGGCAGGGCGGCCACCAGGAAACCGGCAGCCACGAACGCCCACACCCGCTCGAACACGTTGAGCGGCGCCAGCCAGAAGCCGATCGCCGTGCCACCCCACAAGGTGATCGCAATCAAGGCCTTGAAGACGATGTACGCGGTGTCCCACCAGGTGCCGCCCTGCAGCATCAGCGCGGGCGCGTACACCGCCATGAAGGGCACGATGAAGCCGGCAATCGCCACGCGCAGCGCCTGCATGCCGATCTTCATGCCGCTTTCCTTGGCGATCGGTGCCGCGGCAAATGCGGCCAGCGCCACCGGCGGCGTCAGGTCGGCCATGATGCCGAAATAGAACACGAACATGTGCGAGACGATCAGCGGCACGCCGAGCTCCAGCAGGGCCGGCGCGGCCAGCGAACTGGTGATGATGTAGTTCGGGATCGTCGGGATGCCCATGCCCAGCACCAGGCACACCAGCATCGTCAGCACCAGGCTCAGGAACAGGCTGTTCTGGCCGATCTGGATGATGTAGCCGGCAAACAGCGTCGCGGCGCCGGTCAGCGTCAGGATGCCGATGATCACGCCGACCAGCGCGCAGGCAATACCCACCGGCAAGGCATGGCGGGCACCGTCGGCCAGCGCGTTGAGCGCCACCTTGAGCGTCGCCTTGCCGCCCTTGGCAAACCACAGTGCCAGCGCCATCACCAGCGCCAGACCGATGATGGCCTGGATGCCGTACTTGAAGAAGCTTGACGCCCCCAGGCCGATCAGGATCCAGAAGATGATCTGCAGCGGCCGGCTGCCGAAGTTCTTCGCCATGGCGGCGCCGAAGATCAGCACCACGGTCAGCGCCAGCCCGACCATGCCGGAGAACAGCGGCGTGTAGCCGGCAAACAGCAGGTAGACCAGGATGGCCAGCGGCAGGATCAGGTACCAGCGCAGCTTCATCGCCGCCCATGGGTCCGGGCACTCCTCTTTCGGGATGCCCAGCAGGCCGGCGCGGCCGGCTTCGAGGTGCACCATCAGGAATGCGGTGATGAAGTACAAAATGGCCGGGATCGCCGCCGCCTTGCATATCTCCAGGTAGGGCACGTCAATGGTTTCGGCCATGATGAAGGCCACCGCCCCCATCACCGGCGGCATGATCTGCCCGCCCATGCTGGCCGTCGCCTCGACGCCACCGGCAAACGAGGCCTTGTAACCAAAACGCTTCATCAGCGGAATCGTGAACTGCCCGGTGGTCACCACGTTGGCCACGCCGGAGCCGTTGATGGTGCCCATCAGCCCGGACGACACCACGGCCACCTTGGCCGGCCCGCCTTTGGTATGGCCAAACATGCCCAGCGCGAAGTCGGTGAACAGCGTGATCATGCCTGCCTGCTCGAGGAAGGCACCGAACAGGATGAACAGGAAGATGTACGACGACGACACATAGGTCGGCGTGCCGTAGATGCCTTCGGTGCCGAAGCTCAGCTGCGAGACGATCTGGTCCAGCCCGTAACCCCGGTGCGCCAGCGCGCCGGGCAGGTATTGCCCGAACAGGCCATACAGCAGAAAGGCCAGGCAGATCAGCGGCAGCGCAAAGCCCATGATGCGCCGCGCGGCCTCGAATACCAGCACGATCAGCAGGATGCCGACCACCATGTCGGTCTGAGTCATCTCACCGGCGCGTTGCACCAGGTCTGCCTCGAACACCCAGTGGTAAAGACCGCCGAGGAAAGCCGCGGTGGCAACCGTCCAGCCAAGGCCGCGCTGGCGCAGCGGCGGATACAGCACGAAGGTCAGCACCAGCAGAAAACCCACGTGCACCGCCCGCACCACCGAACTCGACAAGGGGCTGAACGCCGCCGTGACGATCTGGAACACCGAGAAGACAATCGCGACCCAGAACAAAGCGCCGGCAAAAGCCGGCGCGTGATCTTCGGTCGCGTGCAGTACGCCGGGCTTCTCAGCCGCCGTACCGGACGCGTTGTGGGCCATGGCTTACTTCATCAGACCGGCTTCGCGGTAGTACTTTTCCGCCCCGGGGTGGAAGGTGACCGGGGTGCCGGTCGTGGCGCCTTCCTTCTTGATGCCCTTGGCGGCAGCGTGTGCGGCCACCAGCGTGTCGAGGTTCTCGAACATGGACTTGGTCATCAGGTAGACCACGTCGGCCGGAACGCCTTCGTGCGAGACCAGGAAGTTCTTGATGGCCGCGGTCGGCGTGTCGGCGGTCTGGCCGGTATAGGTGTTGGCCGGAATGGTTGCCGGCTGGTAGGCCGCGTCACCCACCTTGGCCACGATGTCGGCCGGAATCGGCACCACGACGATCTTGACCGAGGTCGACAGGTCGCGGATCGATGCCACACCGAGGCCGGCGGACTGCAGCGTCACGTCGAGCTGGCGGTTCTTCATCAGTTCGACCGACTCGCCGAAGGCCAGGTACTCGACCTTGGCAAAGTCGCTGTACGACAGGCCTGCCGCCTTGAGAATGGCGCGGGCGTTGAGTTCGGTGCCCGACTTGGGCGCGCCGACCGAGATGCGCTTGCCCTTGAGGTCGGCCATGCTCTTGATGCCGGAATCGGCACTGGCAACGATCTGGATGTAGTTGGCATACACACCGGCCACCGCGCGCAGCTTTTTCAGCGGCGTGTTGAAGCCGGCTTCCTTGTCGCCGTTCCAGGCGTCGGACAGCGCGTCGCCCAGGGTCAGTGCGATCTCGCCGCGGCCGGCCTGCAGCAGGTTCAGGTTCTCGGCCGAGGCCTTGGTCGACTGCACCGTCACCTTGGCGTCGGGCAATACCTTGCCGTAGATCTGCGACAGGGCCACACCCAGCGGGTAATAGACACCGCTCTGACCGCCGGTGAGGATGTTGATGAACTTCTGCTGTGCGCGTGCCAGCGGGGTCAAGGCCATGGATGCGGCGCCGATGGCGCCCAGCACCACGGAGCGGCGACGAATCGGGGTCTGAGTCTTGAACATGGAATCTCCTGGGAGCCGATGGATGGGGGGTTGCGCGTGAACACGCGCGCCAAGTGCGCAAACTCTACCATGGGGTCACCGGCCGGAAATCGGGATATACCCGCTGCATGGACCGACCCTGGACCGCCCGCAAGAGGGCAATGGCAGGGGTACGGCGGCCCCCGCGGACCCGCGTTCATGCCATCAGCCCCGGCAGCCAGCGCGCCGCCAGCCCGAGCAGTGCACAGACGCCGAGCAGGCCCATGACTCCGACCTTGAAACGGAACAATGCCAGCACCGCGAACACGGTGATGGCCGCCGACACCGCATCGAAGGGCCCGTCGAAACCCTGCGGCCACCACACGTGCCATGCGAAGAAAAGTGCCAGGTTCAGGATCACGCCGACCACGGCTGCGGTGATCGCGGTCAGCGGCGCGGTGAACGCCAGCTTGCCGTGCGTGGTCTCGATCACCGGCCCGCCGGCAAAGATCAGCACGAACGAGGGCAGGAAGGTGAAGAACGTGACCACGGTGGCGGCCAGCACGCCGCCCAGAAAGGGCGCGTCCGGCCCCAGGACCTGGGCCAGCCAGCCGCCGACAAAGCCGACATAGGCCACCACCATGATCAGCGGACCGGGCGTGGTCTCACCCAGTGCCAGGCCGTCGATCATCTGCGCGGCAGACAGCCAGTGGTAATGCTCCACCGCGCCCTGGTACACGTAGGGCAGCACCGCATAAGCACCGCCGAAGGTCAGCCAGGCCGCCTTGGTGAAAAACCAGGCCATCTGCGACACCGTCGCCTGCCAGCCCCAAAGGACCCCGATAGCCGCCATCGCTGCGGCCCACAGCAGCAGTGCCCCCAGCAGCATCCGGAACAGCCGGACGCGCGAGAACCGCGCGTGCGGTGGGGTGGGCGTGTCGTCGTCGATCAGCGCAGGGCCGAACGCCTTGGCGCCACTGCCATGTCCGCCGCCCGGCGCAAAAGCCGCCGGCCGGTATTTGCCGCCCAGGGTTCCGATGACCGCTGCGCCCAGCACGATGGCCGGAAACGGCAGGCGCAAGGCGAAGATGCATACGAAGGCCAGCGCGGCGATGGCCCACAGCCAGGCGTTTTTCAGTGCCCGGCTGCCGATGCGCCACGCGGCATGCAGCACGATGGCGGTGACCGCCGGCTTGATGCCGTAGAAGATGCCGGCCACGAGTGGCAGCTGCCCATAGGCCATGGTGATCCAGGACAGCAGGATCAGGATGAACAGCGATGGCAGCACGAACAGCCCCCCGGCCACCAGACCTCCCCAGCTGCGGTGCATCAGCCAGCCGATGTAGGTGGCCAGCTGCTGCGCCTCCGGTCCCGGCAAGACCATGCAGTAGTTCAGCGCATGCAGAAAGCGCTTCTCGCTGATCCAGCGGCGGCGCTCGACCAGCTCGGTGTGCATGATCGCGATCTGCCCGGCCGGGCCGCCGAAGCTGATGAAGCCCAACTTGAGCCAGAACCAGAAGGCCTGGGCCAGACTGACGGCCGTGGGCGCAGCTGCCGAGGCTGTTACGGTGTCCTGGGCGTGAGGGTTGGACATGCGGGGTGAATGAAACAGGGGGAGGTGGGGCGGCGCAGGCTGTCTGCGAGTGTCGCCGGACACGGTGGCGCCGTCGTGTCTGCGGCGGTGGTTCACCCCAAAAAAACAGGCATCCCGTCACCAGGATGCCTGTCCGGCGCACACAGGCCGGCGGCCTGTGTGCACTGCTGCGCCTTCTTTACTTCTTGCGCGCGGCGATCGACTTTTCAGCCGTGTTCACCAGGTCGGCGCCGATCTGCGACTTCCATTTGTCGTAGACCGGGCGGGTGGCCTTGACGAAGGCTTCGCGCTCGGCCGGGGTCAGTTCGGTGATGGTCACGCCCAGGGCAGCGATTTCCTTGAGCAGCGGCTTGTCGGCCTCGATCAGGCCTTTGCGGGCGATCGCGATCTCTTCCTTGCCCGCGTCGATGGCGGCCTGGCGCACGATGGCCTGGTCGGCCGGCGTCCAGGAAGCCCAGACTTCCTTGTTGACGACGAACACCAGCGGATCGGCCACATAGCCCCACATCGTCACATGCTTCTGGCCGATAGTGTGCATCTTGGCGGCGGTGAACACCGACATCGGGTTCTCCTGGCCGTCGACCGCACCGCTGGACAGCGCGGGTTGCGCATCGGCCCAGCTCATCTGCGTCGGGTTGGCACCCAGCGCGGTGAAGATGTCCGAGAACAGCGGCGAGCCGACCACGCGCAGCTTCAATCCCTTGAGGTCTTCCGGCTTGCGGATCGGACCCTTGGAGTTGGTGATCTCGCGGTAGCCGTTCTCACCCCAGGCCAGTGGCACGACGCCCGCCTTGTCGAGGATGGAGAACATCTGCTTGCCGACCTCGCCCTGGGTCAGCGCGTCCATGGCCGCGTAGTCGGGCATCAGGAATGGCAGCGAGAACAGGTTCAGCTGCTTGACCTGCGGCGACCAATTGATGGTCGAGCCGATGGCCATGTCGATCACACCCTGGCGGATGGCGGTGAATTCGCGGGTCTGGTCGCCCTGCACCAGCGACACGCCGGGGTACAGCTTGATGTTGATGCGACCCTGGGTGCGCTCCTTGACCAGATTGGCCCAGGTTTCGCCACCCTTGCCCCAGGGGAAGGCGGTGCCGACCACCAGGGACATCTTGTATTCGGGCTTGTAGTTCTGTGCCGACGACATGGCCGTGAAGGCCATGGCCGTCGCGGCGACCGCGAACTTGAGCAGGGTACGTACTTGAACTTTCATGCCTTTGACTCCTTTGTAATGAACCTACTATCAATAACCCAGCCTGCGCGGTAACCACAGGGCGAGCTCCGGAAACACGATCACCAGCAGTGTCACGCACATCAGCGCCGCCAGCAACCAGAGAACCCAGCGCACAGTCTCCTCCATGCGTACGCCGGCGATACGACACGACACCATCAGATTGACGGCAATCGGCGGCGTGAACTGGCCCATGGCCACCGTCAGGGTCAGCAGCACGCCAAACCACACCAGGTCCCATTGGAAGAACTTGGCCACCGGCAGCAGCAGCGGAATGAAGATCAGGAAGATCGACACGCCGTCGAGAAACATGCCGACGAAGATCAACAGCAGCATCAGCAAGGCCAGCACGCCGAATTCACCCAGTCCGGAGTGCACGATGGCGCGGGCGATGGGGTCGATGACGCTGAGCGTGGACAGCGAGTAGGCGAAGATGCCGGCCAGCGCGACCACCACCAGGATGATGGCCGAAAGCTCACCCGATTCGCGCAGGATCACGAACAGGTCGCGCACCTTGATCGTGCGGTAGATCACCATGCCGATGAACAGACCGTAGAACACCGCCACCACGGCCGCCTCGGTAGGGGTGAACCAGCCGGCCCGCATGCCACCGAGGATCAGCACCGGCGCCGCCAGCGCCCATGAGGCCTCGCGCAGGCTGGTCCAGAACGGCGGGCGGCCCAGCTCTTCCTCGTGCTTGCCCATGCCGTGGCGCCGCGCCAGCCAGACCGTGGGCACCATCAGTGCCAGGCCGACCATGATGCCCGGCACCATGCCTGCCGCGAACATGGCCGGCACCGAGGCACCGGGCACCATGACCGAGTAGACGATGAAGGCGATCGAGGGCGGGATCAGGATGTCGATCGATGCCGCGGCACCGACGACGCTGGCGGAGAATGCGGCCGGATAACCGGCGCGTGCCATCGCCGCGATCATGACGCCACCGACCGCAGCCGCCGTTGCCGGACCGGAACCGGAGATACCGCCCAGGAACATCGCCACTGCGATCGCCACCAGCGGCAGCATGCCCGGGCCGCGCCCGACGATGGCGCCGGCAAAGTTCACCAGCCGCAGCGCGACGCCGGAGCGCTCGAAGATCGAACCGACCAGCACGAACATCGGGATCGCCAGCAGCGGGTACTTGCCCAGGCCGGCAAAGAAATTCTGTGGCACGGCCATGAGGCCGAACCACTGCGTGTCGGCATTGGCCAGCGCGATCGCTGCCGAGCCGGCCAGGCCCATCGCCACACCGATCGGCACGCCGATCAGCATCATCACGATGAAGGCCAGGAACAGGAAGCTGACGATCATGCGCGCCGCCCCCGGCGGATGTACAGGCCCAGCGCGCGGCCGGCGATGGCCACCGACATGATGGGCAGCCAGATCGAATACCACCAGGCCGGAACGCCGATACCCGGCGAGGTCTCGCCATACCGAATGTCGTCGTAGACCATGCGCGAACTGAGGATGGCCATCAGCACGAACAGCACGAACACCATCAGCGCGCCGAAGCGTGCCAGTGCCCGCTGGCGGGCCGGCGAGCCGTTCTCGGCGAAATACTCGATGCGGATGTTGCGGTTGCGCGCCACCGCCGCCGAGCCGGCCACCAGCGCCAGCACGATCATCAGGAACACCGAGATCTCCTCGGTCCAGGCGAAGGACTGGCTGGTGAAGTAGCGCACCAGCACGTTGGCAAACGTGATCAGCGCCAGCAAGGCCATGACAATGACGGTCAGCCAGTCCTCGATCTTCAGTGGCACCACGGTTTTCTCGTCCTGCGCCGCAGGGTTGGCGGCAGCAAGTTCCTCAGGCGATGAATCAGTCATGGGTGGCACGGGCGGGCAAGGCCAGCCGTTTCATTGCTTCAGAAAATCGCGCGCAGCCGCCACGATCGCATCGGCATCGACGCGCGACTGCGCCTCGAGCACGGGTGCATAACCCACCGGAATCCGCGGCGCGCCCAGACGGCGCACCTTGCAACCGGTGACCTCGGCTGCCGTGGCAGCGACCTCTGCGCCGAAACCGGCGGCCTGGATGGCTTCATGCACGACCATCAGGCGGCCGGTGCGGGCGCAGGACTGCAGCACGGCATCACGGTCCCAGGGCCAGATGCTGCGCAGGTCGATCAGATCGACCTCGACACCTTGCGCGGCCAGCTGCGCGCAGGCCTGCGCGCAGATCGACGCCTGCCGGCTCCAGCTCACCATCGTCAGGTGCGTGCCGCTGCGCAGCGTGCGGGCACTGCCCAGCACCACCTCGTGCGATTCGTCGACCTCGCCCTGGACGCCCCACAGCGTCTTGTGCTCCATGTAGACCACCGGGTCGCCACAGGCCAGTGCCGCGCGCAACATGCTGTAGTTGTCCTGCGGCGTCCCCGGGCAGAGCACCACCACACCGGGCAGATGGGCGAACCAGCTCTCGAAGGATTGCGAATGCTGGGCCGCCGACGAATCCCAGATGCCGATCGGCATGCGAACCACCATCGGCACCCGGCCCTGGCCGCCGAACATGAAACGGTTCTTGGCCGCCTGGTTGACCATCTCGTCCATGCCGCACAGCGCGAAATCGACCACGCGCATTTCGACCACCGGCCGCAGCCCGGCCAGTGCCATGCCGACACCGGCGCCCAGAATGGCAGCCTCGCTGATCGGGGTGTCAATGACGCGCTCGGGGCCAAACTGCTGCTGCAAGCCCTTGTATTGCGCGAAGATGCCGCCCCGGCCCACGTCTTCGCCCATCACCACGACGTTGCGGTCGGCTTCCATTTCGCGCGCCACCGCGCGTACCGCGGCTTCGGCGTATGTCATCAGCGCCATTGGCCGGCTCCTGTGTCCTGAATATCGGTGTATGCGGTCTGCGCGTCGGGCCAGGGTGCGGCATCGGCCCGGGCCAGCGCCTGTTCGACCTCCGCCCGCGCGGCATCCTCGATGGCGTCCAGCGTGCTGGCCTCGGCACCATCCAGCGCCAGATACTGCTGGCGGGCACGGGCGATCGGATCGGTCTTGAGCGCCTCCTGCAGTTCCGCCGGATCGCGGTAGGCCGCCGCATCGACCGACACATGGCCCTTGACCCGGTAGGTGATGGCGTGCAGCAGACGCGGCCCGCCACCGCCACGGACCTCGGCCACCAGCTTTTGCGCCGCGGCATGCACCGCCAGCACGTCGTTGCCATCGACCTTTTCGCCCGGAATGTCCAGGCTCAGCGCCCGTGCCGACGCACCGGCACCGGCAATCATCGGACCACTGGCCGTGGTTGCGCTCCAGCGGTTGTCCTCGCAGACGAACAGCACCGGCAGGCCGTAGACCTTGGCCCAGTTCAGCGCCTCCAGAAACGGGCCGCGGTTGATGCCGCCGTCGCCAAAGAAGCAGACCGTGATGCCGTCGCGCTGCTGGATCTTCTGCGCATGGGCCGCGCCGACCGCGATCGGCAGGCCGGCTGCCACGACGCCGTTGGCGCCCAGCATGCCGACCGAGAAGTCGGCGATATGCATGGAGCCGCCCTTGCCGCCATTGAAGCCGGTGGCCTTGCCGAACAGCTCGGCCATCATGCCGTCGAGGCTGGCACCCTTGGCCAGCGTATGCCCATGGCCGCGGTGGGTGGAGGTGAGATAGTCATCGCGGCGCAGATGGGCACAGACACCTGCGGGCACTGCCTCCTGGCCGGTCGACAGGTGCAGCGGGCCCCGCACCTTGGCATTGCCCTCGGCCGCCTTGCCATAGACGCTGACGCCGCCCTGGCTGGCGATTTCCGCCGCATTCTCGAATGCGCGGATACGTACCATCGTGCGATAGAGATCCGCAAGAACCTGTTTCGGATTGCTCAAAATGTCTCCGACAAATCTTTGATCAAAGTTGCATTGTATGCAGAGCGACAGGGGCATCCCTGCGGCATGTCCCGCCCGCGACCGGCTGCCGCCGGCCAGTGCCGCCATTCCCCTGCGCAGGTCCGAACCGGGGCTGCGCACGAACACCGGGCACCGGCCGGTTTCACGCCGGGCTGCAATATTCTTCAACGCCCTGCACCAAACCCGGCACTATCATGGCCGGACCGAAGTGCCCCGGAGCCCGCCCCACGATGCAAGCCGACACCATCGCCCCCCATGACGTCGCTACCACGCAGGTGCCGCGCGCGCAGCGCCAGCAGGCAGTCGTGCAGGCCCTGCAGGCCGTGCTGCCGGCCCATGCCCTGCTGTGGAACAACGAGGACACGACGCCCTACGAATGCGACGGCCTGACCGCCTACCGCCAGCGCCCGCTGGTCGTAGCGCTGCCCGAGACGCTGGACCAGGTGCAGGCCGTGTTGCGCACCTGCCACGCGATGGACGTGCCGGTGGTCGCACGGGGTGCGGGCACCGGACTGTCCGGTGGCGCGATGCCGCATGCCATGGGCGTCACGCTGAGCCTGGCCAAGTTCAACAAGATCCTGAAGATGGACCTCGCCAGCCGGACCGCGCTGGTGCAAAGCGGCGTGCGCAACCTGGCCATCAGCGAGGCCGCGGCGCCGCTGGGGCTTTACTACGCGCCCGACCCGTCGAGCCAGATCGCCTGCACCATCGGCGGCAACGTGGCCGAAAACTCCGGCGGCGTGCATTGCCTGAAGTACGGGCTGACACTGCACAACGTGCTCAAGGTGCGCGGCTTCACCGTCGACGGTGAGGAGGTCACGTTCGGCTCGGACGCGCTGGATGTCGGCGGCTACGACCTGCTGTCGGTGCTGATCGGCTCGGAGGGCATGCTGGCGGTGGTCACCGAGGTCACGGTGCGGCTGGTGCCCAAACCCACGCTGGCGCGCTGCATCATGGCCAGCTTCGACGATGTGCGCAAGGCCGGCGACGCGGTGGCCGCGGTCATTGCCGCCGGCATCATCCCGGCCGGGCTGGAGATGATGGACAAGCCGATGACCGCCGCGGTCGAGGACTTCGTGCACGCCGGCTACGACCTGACGGCCGAGGCCATCCTGCTGTGCGAGAGCGACGGTACCCCCCAGGAGGTCGAAGAGGAGATCGGTCGCATGACGGACGTGCTGACGCGCAACGGCGCCACCGCGATTGCGGTCAGCCGCGACGAGGCCGAGCGGCTGCGCTTCTGGAGCGGGCGCAAGAACGCATTCCCGGCCAGCGGACGCATCAGCCCCGACTACATGTGCATGGACTCGACGATTCCGCGCAAGCGCCTGGCCGACATCCTGCTGGCGATCCAGCAGATGGAGAAGAAGTACCAGCTGCGCTGCGCCAACGTATTCCATGCCGGCGACGGCAACCTGCACCCGCTGATCCTGTTCGATGCCAACGACCCGGACCAGCTGCACCGCTGCGAACTGTTCGGCGCCGACATCCTGGAGACCAGCGTCGCGATGGGCGGCACCGTGACCGGCGAGCATGGCGTGGGCGTGGAGAAGCTCAACTCCATGTGCGTGCAGTTCAGTGCCGAGGAGAACGCGCAGATGCTGGGCGTCAAGGCGGCATTCGATCCCAAGGGCCTGCTGAACCCGGGCAAGGTGATCCCCACGCTGCAGCGCTGCGCCGAATACGGCCGCGAGGTGGTGCGCGGCAACCAGCCCCGCAACCCGGCGTTTGCCCAGCTGCCGAGGTTCTGAAGCCGTCGTGCGGTCTTGTCCTACACGCCCCGGGCAAGACGGCCGATAACGCTGCCACGGGTATTGCGCGACAGTCACGGTACCGGTGAACACCGTTACTGGAGACCTCGATGCAACCGAACCTTTCCTCTGCAGCTCCGCAACGCGATGATGAACATCGGCGCGGTGCCACCACCGCAGCCGTGGTGGCCATTGCCGGCGTCCTGGCCATCGTTCTGCTGAGCTTGTTCGTCGATGCCCTGCACCAGTCGATCGCCCGCGGCGAAGCCTTGCGCGAGCGCCTGGCCTCCAGCTCCCCATCGGCCAGAGAGCCGATCGAGGCGGTTGCGCAAGCCAACCTGCTGATGGCGCGGCGTTGAGTCGCTCCGGGGCAGCGGCAGCGGGCCCGCGCTCGCCGAGTGACCCATGGACCATCAGCGCCCACCAGCGCCGGTCGATTCAGCCTTCAACCCAACATAGACAAGGAAGACACATCATGAATATCGCAAAACTGGCCGGCATCGTTCTCATTGCAGCTGGTTGCCTGGGCCTGGTCTACGGCGGCTTCAGCTACACCAAGGAAACCACCGGCATGCAGCTCGGGCCCATCGCACTGAAGGTCGAAGAAAAGCAGACCGTCAACGTACCACTGATCGCCAGCGCCAGCGCGATCATTGCCGGCGTGTTCCTGCTTGCCTTCAAACGCAAGTAAGGCCATTCGCCGCATTGCCCCAAGAAGAAGCCGCCCCAGCCATCAGGCGGGGGCGGCTTTCTGTTGCGATCTGTTGCACTTGTCGCAAGCTGCGATCAGATAGTGGGGCTTTGCGCCTGTCCATGGCGTACGTGCCGTGCCATAGTGGAAGCCGTTGCGGGCTATACCCATCCGGACGCGCCCGCACCCATCGAGGCGCAGCCTTACCCGGTAGTAGCGCCCTGTCGAACAGGACCCCTATGGGCAAAAAGCCAAATCACCTTGCAAGTTCTGGATATTCGTCAGGCCGTCTGGCCTGTCCGCGGTGCGGGCTCGATCTGGTCCGCGTAGAGCGGCAACTGCTGGATCGGTTGATCAGCTTGTTCGCGCCACGGCACCGCTACCGCTGCCGTGCACATGCCTGTCAATGGGAAGGCGCCGTCCGCGTAGGCGCGGCCACACCTGCCCGCAGCCCGGGGCGCTGACGCCGCGCTGGCGCCAGGCCGGTCGATCGGGCAGGCCGGGGACTTATTTCTTCTTCGTGACTTCGTGGCCGATCACGCCACCCACGGCGGCGCCGGCACCCGTGCAGGCGATACCGCCGCAAAGCACGTTACCTACCACGCCGCCGACAACGGCGCCCGTGGCAGTACCTTTTTCCTGTTGCGTCATGCCGGCACAACCCGCCAGGCCCAGCATGGCAGCCAGTGCGATGGCGGGAAGGGTGAGATAGCTGCGTGTCGTGTTTTTCATCATGTTTCTCCAGTAGATGGGATTTGCCATCAAAAGGTGATGGCGCTTTTCGCGGGATAGCTCCCCATGCACAGGCGCATCCGTGACGCCCCGGCAAGGCCGGGCACGTCACCGCTGCGCAACTGCGATCACGGGCGGACGGTGATCTCGTTCTTGACCATCTTCACGCCCTGGACGCCTTGTGCGATCCGCTGGGCCGTGTATTTCTCGTCGCTGCTCTTGGCAAAACCAGACAGCATCACGGTGCCATTGAGTGTCTCGACCTTGATCGACGTACCGTCGACCTGCTTGTCTTCGAGCATGCGGGTCTTGACCAGCGTCGTGATGCCGGTGTCGTCCACATAGGCACCCACGGTCTGCTGGCCGCGCGAGACGGCGCAACCGGTGGCAGTGAGCATGACGGCCGCGGCGATGGCAGCTGCAAAAGAGGTTCGGATGTTCATGGCATTCTCCAGTTCAATACAAAATGGGTTTGCACGATGGCAACCCGGTGGTGAAAGGCCCCTCCACCCTTGGGCAGGCCACGACCCTTTGCCGATGGCACCCTGGCGGCCCCTCCGTCCTAGGTACGGGGATGCTGTTGCGGGTGCTGCTGACTCGGAGTCCGGGCCTGCACACCGTGTGTCAAGCCCATGGATGTACTCTACGAGTGCGACCGCTTGCGGCCCATCGGCGGGTACCGCCAAGCGGCGTAGGACGATGCCCCATGCCGGACACACGCATTGCCACCGCATGCAGGGTCGATACCATGGCGCACACCACGGTCGGCCCTGGCTGGATTAGCATGCACAGGCACATCCCACGCAGGAGAACCGACCATGCCGACGACCCGTACCGAATCCGACAGCTTCGGCCCGATCGAAGTCCCGTCCGATGCCCTGTGGGCGGCGCAGACGGCGCGCAGCCTGCAGTTCTTTGCCATCGGCGAGCAGCGCATGCCCTTGCAACTGGTGTACGCACTGGCCTGGATCAAGTGGGCCGCAGCCCTGGTCAACCGCGATCTGGGCCGGCTCGCGCCGCAGCGCGCCCAGGCGATCAGCGACGCCGCGCGGGCCGTCGCCCAGGGCGGCTTCGACGACCAGTTTCCGCTGTCGGTCTGGCAGACCGGCTCGGGCACGCAGAGCAACATGAACGTCAATGAAGTCATCGCGACGCTGGCCAGCCGCGCGCTGGCATCGGCAGACGGATCTCACCCACGTGTACACCCCAATGACGACGTGAACATGGGACAGTCGTCCAACGATGTCTTCCCCAGCGCCATGCATATCGCCATCGCCGCGCAGACGGGCCGTGACCTGCTGCCGGCGCTGACCTTGCTGCGCGGCGAGCTGGCGGCCAAAGCCACGCAATTCGCGGATACGGTGAAGATTGGTCGGACCCATCTGCAGGACGCAACGCCGGTCCGGCTGGGCCAGGAGTTCGGTGGCTACGAAGCCCAGTTGGCATTGTGCGACGCGCAGATCCGGCACGCGTTGCAGGCCGTCCATGCACTGGCCATCGGTGGCACCGCGGTGGGCACCGGCCTGAACACCCACCCCGAATTCGGCCCGCGTGTCGCCGCATTGCTGGCGCAACACCTGGGGCTGCCGCTGCGCCAGGCCGACAACCTGTTCGCGGCCATGGCCGGCCACGAGGCTTTAGTGGCCCTGCATGGCAGCCTGCGCATGCTGGCAATCGCATTGACCAAGATCGCCTGCGACATCCGGCTCATGGGCAGCGGACCCCGCGCCGGCCTGGGGGAGCTGCAATTGCCGGAGAACGAGCCGGGCAGCTCCATCATGCCGGGCAAGGTCAATCCGACCCAGGTCGAGGCCCTGACCATGGTCTGCGCCCAGGTCATCGGACATGATGCGGCGGTCGGCTTCGCCGCCAGCCAGGGGCAGTTCGAGCTCAACGTGTACAAGCCGCTGATTGCCTTCGACACCCTGGACAGCCTGCGCCTGCTGGCCGACGCCATGCGCAGCTTCGCACGCCACTGTGTGGCCGGCATTCAGGTCAACGAGGCGCGGGTCGCGCAGTTGCTGCAAAGCTCACTGATGCTGGTCACGGCCCTCGTGCCCCATATCGGCTACGACCGCGCCACACGCATCGCCAAGCATGCACACCATGAAGGCAGCAGCCTGCGCGAGGCCGCGCTGGCGCTCGGGGAGTTGACGGCCGAGCAATTCGACGCCTGGGTTGACCCGCTGCAGATGCTGGATTCACGCGCGCCGCGCTGACCGCGCCCACTCCCTTGTGCGGCCATTCGCGGGGCCGACGGCCTTCAGCCTTCCTGGCTTGCCTTGACCGGCAGCATCGCACGGACCTCCGTGCCCTGGCCCGGTCGCGACTCGATGGTCAGCCTGCCACCGCAGGCTTCGACCCGAAAGCGCATGCCAACCAGTCCGTAGGCGGACGCGCGCCGCACCTGCGGGTCGAATCCGGCGCCATCGTCGCGCACCGACACCTCGACCATGTCACCATGGTCGGCCAGCGTGATCCACACCTGCTTCGCCTGCGCATACTTCGTGATATTGGTGATCGCCTCCTGCACCAGCCGATAGGCGATCAGCTCCGAGGCCGGCTCCAGCTCGACCGTTGCCAGCGAACACGTGACCTCGACACCGGTGCTCTCGGAAAATTCCCGGGCCTGGATCTCGAGCGTCGCGACCAGACCGAGGTTGCTCAATGCCGAGGGCCGCAGGTCTTCGATGATGCGCCGTCCCAGCGCGATGCCGCTGTTGAGCGTATCGACCAGATGCGCCAGCAGACCCAGCGCATCCGGCGCCGTCGCCGAGATGCGCGAACGGATGCGGGCGGCATCCAGCTTGGCCGATGTCAGCAGTGCCCCCAGATCGTCATGCAGGTTGCGCGCCAGCCGATGGCGTTCGTCCTCGCGGGCGGTCTGGATATGCTGGGTCAGTTCGGTCAGCTGCGCGGTGCGCTCGATCACCTCGACCTCGAGCCGATCGCGCTCGGCCTGCACCATGCGCTGCTGCTCGAGTTGCTGCAGCTTGAGCGCCACCGTCTGGCGCTGGTACAGAAAAAGCACCAGCAGGCCGGACAGGCAGAGCACGATGATGCCGATACGGCTGAGCGACAAGGTACGGTAGATGCCGTCGCGCCCCTGCTGGATGTTGCGCTCTTCCCGCGCCAGCAGTTCCGCGCTGATGGCGCGGATCTCGTCCATCTTCTCCTTGCCGATGCCACTCTTGAGGATCTCCGACGTCGCCTTGGCTTTGCCTTCCTCAACCAGCCGGATCGTCAACTGCAGTTCGGACAGCTTGCTGCGGGTGTATTCATGCAGCTTGGTCAGCATGTCTGCCGACGCCGGGTCGGCGCCGAAACGTTCGTCGATCTGCTGCAGCGCAAGGGTGATCTTGCCCAGCGCCGCCTCGTAGGGCTCCAGATACTCCGGTCCGCCGGTCAACAGAAAACCGCGCGTGCCGGTCTCGGCATCGACGATGCCCTGGGTCAGGCGCTGCAGGCTGTCCTGCGACTTCGTAAGTGCGTTGACACGCTCCAGCCGTTCGACCGACTGCCAGTAAGCGGCCTCGCTGACCAGCACAATGGCGGCGGCGACGATACAGGCCAGCGGGAATACCATCCGGTTGCGCCTGAAAAGGCGCGAGAAGAACATCATCATTTGCGCCCGCAGGCAATTGTGGGATCATCCATCACGTCAATGCTTGTAACACCATGATTCGAATTGCCATTATTGATGACCATGCGATGGTCCGCGCCGGACTGCGGCAGTTCTTCTCGGATCAAACCGACTTTTCTGTGGTCGCCGAAGCCAGCAACGGCCGCGCCGCACTGGAAATCGTACGCGCCGGCGAGGTGGACGTCATCGTGCTCGACATCTCGATGCCCGACCAGAGCGGTGTCGACGCCCTTGCGGCCATCCGCGCGCGCGCGCCCGACCTGCCGGTGCTGATTCTCAGCGGTTTCCCCGAGGAGCACTATGCGACCACCTTGCTGCGCCAGGGTGCCAGTGGATACCTGAACAAGGACTGCGATCCGCAGGACATCGTCACAGCGATCCGGACCGTCCACCGGGGCCGCAAGTTCATCACGCCCGGCGTGGCCGAACGCCTGGCCGAGGGACTGTCCAAGGGCGGCGACCAGTTGCCGCACGAGCAGTTGTCGGAGCGCGAGTTGCAGGTGTTCCTGCGTCTGGCCAAAGGTGAAACCATCGGAAACCTCGCGGTGGGCATGTCGCTGAGCGTCAAGACGGTCAGCACCTACCGCACCCGCATCATGGAGAAAATGAAGCTCGAGTCCAACAGCGACCTGACCTACTATGCGCTGAAAAACGGACTGATCCAGTAGCTGGCGCCCCTGCGGACCGCCACCGGCTCGCACAGCGCAGGCCACGGCCGCAATCAGGTCGCCGGCCCCAGCGCGTCCAAACCCGTTTCGCCTGCGGCCAGCCGATCACAGTACTGGATCAGCGCATCGATATCGTTGGATTTGTCAAACACACGGGCTGCGCCCAGTTCGAGGCACTTGCGCCGCATATCCGACGTTGCATAGTTGCTGAGCACTACCGCAGTACCATGTTGTGCCGCCGTCTGAACCGCACGCAGTACACCGAGTCCTGACCCCTGCTTGAGGAACAGGTCGACGATGATCAGATCGACGTCATTGCCGGCTTGGGTCAACCATTGCACCGCCGTGGATTCGCTGTCCGCGGTGCCCACGACGTCGACCGGCACCAGTTCTTCCAGCGTTGCGATCAGACTGTCGCGGATGACCTGGCTGTCCTCGACGATGTAAGTCCTCAGTTCCGGCATGGCGTTTTCACTCACAGGCGGTCAGCCGTCACCGGCACGCCGCAGACAAACCCGGCCCTTGTGGCACACGCATCGCAGAGGATCGCCGGCGATGGAATCGGGGTTGGTTCATGGCAATGCCACGGAGTATGCCCGCTTCGTCACATAGCTGCCATCGGTCGCCCGCCGGCCTGCTTGCAGGACATTTCCTACACCGGGGTGCGCGAACTTCCAATCCCGTCATACGCCGGAATCCGACATTTCCGGCAAGCGCAGGCAGGGATCGCCATCGCAGGTCGCACATCGCCAGCGCCAGCTCGGTGTGTCCCGATCGACGCTGGCCGGATGCAGAACCGTCTTGATGGCGGCCCTCGCGGCCGCCAGTCGCCGGTCATCGCGTCCATGGATCACCGAGAACGCCAGGCCGGCGTCCAGCATCGTGGCGCGCAGGCAGCTGTCAATGGCCTGGCGCTCGGCCGGCCCATCACGCTGGTGGCCGTCGGCGACCCAGGGCAGGTCGAGCGCCGTCAGCAGACTGGCCGCATAGCTGCGTTGCGTCGCGATGGCCGGCGCCAGCAGTGAGGGATCGTCGAACAGACAGGCGCTGTAGATCGCGGTCATCAGGGCACTGGTGTCGGCAACCACGATGGCGTGTTCACGGGCGGCCAACGCGATCCGTTGCGTCTGCTCCCGCGCAATGGCCGCCTGCTCATGGGCGCGCGGGGTGCGGCCATGGTGATCGCTGAACTCGCGCAGGTACTCGGCGACCCGCACTGCGTCATGTCCTTCGGCGACCAGGTCCCGGCAAAGGGCATCGGCCAGCCAGGACTTGCCGGTAGACTCGGCGCCCAGCAATACCAGCACGACCCCCTCGACGGCCATCTCCACGCACTCCCGGTCAAACCATTCACCCTGAAACACCGCCGCGCATCGGTGCAAGCATCGCCAGGGCCTACACTGCGCGGAACGATGCATAGTATCCACCCATGAGCGAGCCGGTCCGCCTGTCCAAACGCCTGTCCGACATGGTCGGATGTTCTCGGCGCGAAGCCGAGCTGTACATCGAGGGCGGCTGGGTCCGGGTCGATGGCCGGGTGGTGGAGGTGCCGCAGTTCAAGGTCGATGCGCAGACGGTCGAACTCGACCCCAAGGCCCGCCTGGAGCCGGCCGCCGCAGTTACGCTGCTGCTGCACAAGCCCCCGGGCCTGGACTGGGACCACAGCACCACGCCGGCCCGGCAACTGCTGCGGGCAGAAAACCACTGGTCGGGTGACCACCATGCACCGCGCATGCTGCAGCGCCATCTGAACGTACAAAACAGCGTCACGCCGCTGGAGACCGACGCCAGTGGCCTGCTGGTCTTCACGCAGGACTGGCGGGTCGAACGCAAACTGGTCCAGGACGCCGCACTGGTCGAACATGAACTCCTCGTCGACGTCACCGGCGACGTTTCGGCCGAGCGGCTGCACCAGCTGAACCGGGCACCGGTCATCGATGGCCGCGCGATGTTGCCGGGCCGGGTCAGCATCAGCCGGCAGTCGGGCGATGTCACGGGCCTGCGTTTTGCCGTCAAGGGCCACCGGCCGGGACAGATCGCCCAGATGTGCGAGGCGGCCGGATTGCGGGTGGTCGCGATGAAACGCCTGCGCGTCGGGCGCATTGCGATGGCTGCGCTGCCGCTGGGCCAGTGGCGTTACCTGGCGCCGTTCGAACGCTTCTGAACCGCTTTGCGGCGCCATTCACGGGACCGCCGCCCCACACCGGACCGATCAGGCCTCAGGTCTGATCGCCGTGCGGGCTTGCCGTCACCCGGGACGCAGCACGCTGCGCAGCCGCCGGTTTCTCCCGTGCGGCCGGCGTCAACGCCTCGAAGCCGGAGATCACATCGAACAGCTCTTCGTCGATACCGCTCTGGCGCAGCTGGTTGAAGCGGCTGCGCAGGGTTTCCAGCAACTCCGAGATGTTCTGGTCCGCCCGCTCCATCGCCGCGAGGCGGCTGGCGTTTTCGCTGGCCAGCGACTCAGCGCAGGCGCGAAACAGCGACACGAAAAGGTATTCGCCCACCAATGTGCGCAAGGTTTCGGCAGCCCCGCCCACGACCTGCGGCAGGCTGCGGGTCGGCCAGGGATCCGCGATCAGTGCCTGGCGCCAGTGTGCATCGAGCGGCAACAGGCGATGCTGCACCACCTCGACTGTGGAATTTGCGGCCGACTGGTTGTGGAACACCAGCAGCTCGGTCGATGCGACCGCCGCCTGCGCCGTCACCGTCTCGAGCAGCAAGCGGCCCACCAGAGTCGTGATGCCCTTGACCGATTGCGGTACCGCCAGCGGGCCCTGGACCGCGAGGCCCGCGTCGAGCAGCCGCACGTGGACCCGTTCGCCCACCGTCCAGACCGTGGTCGGAACCGCCGGATCCGACAGGTGCGACAGCACACGTTCGGCAATGCCTTCGTTGAACTGCCCGACCAGTCCCTGGTCCGACCCGAACACCAGAACCAGCCGATGGGCGACCGGACGGGTGGCCGCGGAGTCGGGCTGGCCCGGCACCGGTACGCCGTCGCCGCGCAGGCAGGCACTCAGCCCCAGTTCCACGGTGCGGGCATAGTCCGCCAGCGCACGGACCGACTGTTCGTATTGCCCGATGCTCGAGGCCGCCAGCGCCTTCATCGTGCGCACCACCGCCTGCAGATCGCCGGCACTGGCGATGGTGCGGCGCAGTCCGGCCGCACTCTCGCTCATGGACGCGCCTGCGCCTTGCGGGCTGCGGTGCCGGCATCGGTGTCCGGCTGCGAGAGCAACGGGGCCAGGGCTTCGCGTGCCAGCGCCAGAATCGCCTTGCGGTCCTCGTCGGACAGCTTGTCGGCATCGATCAGGTGTGCGACCCGCTCCTGCGGCAAGCCGGTGGCGGCCTGGCGCACGGCCCGCTCGGCGTCGTCCATCTTCTCCAGAGGCACCGGGTCGAACAGCCCCTCGGTGAGCGCCAGCAGCACGGCGATCTGTGCCTGCACGGGAATCGGCGCCGATTGCGGCTGCTTGAGACAGGCCCGGATGCGCCGGCCATGGGCGATGACGGTGCGGGTTGCGTCGTCGAGCCGGGCACCGAAGCGGGCGAAGGTCTCGAGTTCCTCGAACTGTGCGTAGGCGAGCTTCAGATGGCCGGCAACCGCACGGTAGGCGGCGCGTTGCGCCTTGCCGCCGACGCGCGAGACCGACTGGCCGACGTCGACCGCCGGCAACACACCGAGCTCGAACAGGTCTGGCGACAGGTAGACCTGGCCGTCGGTGATCGAGATCAGGTTGGTCGGGATGTAGGCCGACATGTTTTCGGCCTCGGTCTCGATGATCGGCAAGGCGGTCATCGAACCGCCGCCGCGCGGCGAGCCCAGATGCGTGGCGCGCTCCAGCAGCCGTGAATGCAGGTAGAAGATGTCGCCGGGAAATGCCTCCCGCCCCGGCGGGCGGCGCAGCAGCAGCGACAGCTCGCGGTAGGCGCGCGCATGGTGGGTGAGGTCGTCGTAGACGATCAGCACGTCGCGACCGGCCTCCATGAAGAATTCGGCGATGCTGGTGGCCGCATACGGCGCGATATAGGCCAGTCCCGGCGGATCGTCGCCTTCGGCCACCACCGCCACGGTATAGGCCAGCGCACCGGCCTCGCGCAACGTGGCGACGACCTTGGCCACGGCCGAGGCCCGCTGGCCGATGGCGCAATACACGCACAGCACGTCCTTGCCCTGCTGGTTCAGGATGGTGTCGATCGCCACCGCCGTCTTGCCGGTCTGGCGGTCACCGAGGATCAGCTCGCGCTGGCCGCGCCCGATCGGAATCAGCGCATCGATGACCTTGAGACCGGTCTGGATCGGCACCGTGACCGGCGCCCGGTCCATGATTGGTGCCGCCGGCCGTTCGATCGGCAGCCGCTGCGGCGTGACCGGCTGTGGCTTGCCGTCGAGCGGCCGCCCCAGCGGGTCGATGACGCGCCCGAGCAGCACATCGCCGACGCCGACGTCCATCACCCGGCCCGTGCGCTGCACCTCGTCGCCGGCCTGCACCTGCCAGTAGTCACCGAGCAGCACGACGCCGATCTCGGATTCGTCGACATTGAACGCAATGCCATACACGCCACCGCGGAACTGCAGCAACTCCTCGGCCCCCACACCCGGCAGCCCGCTGACCGTGGCAATGCCGGTGGTAACCGTGGTCACGACACCGACCTCACGCGTGGCAAACGGGAACACAAAGGATGCGCGCAGCTGCCGCACGCCGTCGATGGCGTCCCCCAGGATGTCGCCCAGGGCGTCCGGCTCGCTGGTCATGCCGCGGCGCTCGCGGCAGGGGCCCCGCGTTCGGCAACGGCGACCTGTGCTTCGCCGACCGCGTCACCCTGCGCACGCATCTGCTCGGCCAGCCGCTGCTCCATGGCCGCGAGATAGTCGGCCACGTTCCAGCCGATCTTCTGGCCACCACCGACCAGCTCGATGCCACATACCAGTTCGGGCGCCGTCACGAACTGCACCGGGCCCTGCACCTCCAGCGCGTCGCGCAAGGCATCCTCGACCGCGCTGCGGGCCGACGCACTCAAGGCAAAGGCACTGCGCACCTGCACGGACTGCGGGTCGGTCTTGAACGCCCGGGTCAGCGCGCTGCGCACGGGTTCATCGGCATCCTGCAGGCGCCGGCCGAAGACCGCGCAGATGCGCTGCTCCAGGTCGACATCGGCGAGTTCCAGCAAGGCCTGCCGCGTGATCGCGAAGATCTCCTGCTGGGCCTGCGTGCGGATGACGCCATCGATCTGCTGGGCCTGCGCGCTGAGCGTGGCCTGGCGCTTGGCCGACCATGCGCTGGCGGCCTCGCGGGCCTGCGCCAGCCATTGCTTGCCCTGTGCGGAGGCCTGGTTTTTTGCCTGGTCGAACAAGGTCTTGCGCTGCTGCTCGAAATCGGCGTTCTTCTTTGCGAAGCTCTCCCGCTCCTGCCGGGCCTGGTCCTGCTGCGCCGCGGCATCCGCAAGTTCGTCGGCGATGCGCTTTTCGCGTGCATCGACGGCCTGCAGGATCGGTCCGTACAGAAAGCGCTTGAGCAGCCACACCAGCGCGCCGAAGTTGAGCGCCTGTGCCGCGACGGTGAACCAGTCAATGGGCATGTCGAATCACTTCCCCGCAGCAGTGGCGGCCGCCGCGACGGCGTAGTTCCAGAACGGATTGGCGAAGATCAGGATCATCGAGACGACGAAGCAGTAGATCGCGGTCGACTCGATCATCGCCAGGCCGACGAACAGGGTCCGCGTGATCGTCGCCGACGCATCGGGCTGCTGCGCCAGCGAGGTCAGTGCACTGGCCACCGAGCGCCCTTCGGCCAGCGCCGGAGCCACGCAGCCCAGGCTGGTGCTGATGCCGGCGATCACGATGGAGGCGATTGCGATGAGGGTCATGCTGTCCATGAGAAGTCCTTTGGTTTGAAATTGGATTCAGTTCGCCACGGGCGGGGTGTCGCCCGATGGCTCGGCGGAATCGCGGGTGGCCGCCGCGATGTAGACCGCAGCCAGAATGCTGAAGATGTAGGCCTGCACCATGCCGGTCAGCAAGCCCAGCACGGTCATGACGATCGGGAAGAACAGCGGCGTGATGCTCAGCAGGATCGCCAGGATCATGGCGCCGCTCATCATGTTGCCGAACAGGCGCACCGCCAGCGCCAGCGTGCGCGACACCTCGCTGATGATGTTGAACGGCAGCATGATCGCCGTGGGCTCGGCATACGAGCGCACGTAGGCCATGACACCCAGCTCGCGCACACCAAACAGCGGCACGGCGATGAACACCCATAGTGCCAGTGCCGCCGTCGTCGACAGCGAACCGGTCGGCGGTTCGTAGAGCGGGAAGATCGTGCCCAGCGCGGCGGCGGCCACGAACAGAAAGATCGTGCCGAGAAAGGGCAGGTAGCGCCGGGGATGGGTCAGGCCCACGTCCTTGATCTGGCCCAGAATGCCCAGCACCACGATCTCGACCAGGTTCTGCCAGCGCGAGCGCTCGATATCGTGCGACAGGCGGCGCGTGATCAGCCAGGAGCCCAGCACCAGCACCAGCATCAGGCCCCAGGTGAAGGCGATGGTGGCATTGATGTGGACGAAGCCCCATTGCCACAGGACCCACTCGTCCGGACTAAGGCGCATGGCGCACCTCCTGGACGGTGTCCGGCATCGGCGCAGGGGGCCGGGTCAGGCGCAGCACCAGCGCACGCCCCAGCCAGAAGCCCAGCAATATGGCCAGCAGGCGCTGCCACTGGTCCCCCGCCACCCCATAGATGCCGCCCAGCGTCACCGCAACCCGCACCACCAGACTGCCCAAGAACCACAGTGCCGGCCGGGGCGAGGCCAGACCCCGGCGCACCGTCCACCACAGGCCACCGAAGAACACCCCGCCGAGCGCGATGCCGGCCAGCAACACGCCCAGCAATTGCAGTGCATCAATCACCGTTTTCCTCCTGCTCGCGCTGGATCGCCCGGTCTTCCTTGGCCACCCAGTGCCAGGCGTTGAAACAACCCAGCGTCAACCCGGCCACCAGCAGGGCCAGCGTCCAGGAATGTTGCCCCGGCACGTGCCGGTCGAGCCAGATCCCCAATGCCGCGCCGAGCAGCGTCGGCACCACCACGGACCATCCGACCAGGCCCATCATGCCCAGGCCGAACCAGACCCCGCGAGCCTCATGCCGGCGTGCCCTGAGCTTGCGCCGCGCGTCGGCATCGACCTCCTGCGCCAGCGAGGACGGCTTGTCGGAAGGCGTCTTATCCACCATGCTGGAAACTCATGAAACGCCGCATCAGGCCGGTCTCGAGGCGGTCCATCGCCGAGCGCACATGCTGCTCCTGCTCGTCGATGGCCAGGAACTCGCGCTCCACCGCCGCGCGCAGCTGCTGCAGGTCATTGCCCCGGATCGCACGGCGCACCGATACACGTACCCGGTTGCCGGTCTTGACCAGCACGCCTTCGTCGACCGCCACGCAGATCTCGCCGTCGGCGGCCGTCTCGTAGATCAGAATGCCCGGCCGCAGCGTCGCGACACAGTCGAGCCGATGTGGGAGCAGGCCGAGCGAGCCCTGCCGTGTCTGGGCCACGACGCGCGACACGGCGGCCTCGTCCGCAAAAACCTGGAACGGCAACAGGATTTCAAGCTGCATCGGCATGGGCGCTTTCTGCCTTCCTGGTGGCGGGCGCAAGCGCCTCGTCGACCTTGCCGATCATGTAAAGCGCACTCTCGGGCACATCCTTGAACTCATCGCGCAGGATGCGCTCGCAGCCGTCCAGCGCGTCCGCCAGGCTGACCAGCCGGCCCTTTTGTGTCGTGAACTGTTCGGTGGTGAAAAAGGGCTGGGTCAGGAAACGTTCCAGACGGCGCGCACGCGCCACGATGTTGCGATCCTGCTGCGACAACTGCTCGAGCCCGAGCATGGCGATGATGTCCTTGAGTTCGCTGTACTGGGCCAGCGTACGGCGGATCTCCTGCGCCAGTGCGTAATGCCGCTCCCCGACGATGCCGGGCGTGGCCATCTTGGAGCTCGATTGCAGCGGATCGATCGCCGGATACAGGCCTTCGCTGGCGCGCTTGCGCGACAGCACGAGGGAGGCCGACAGGTGCGAGAAGGTGTGCACGGCCGCTGGATCGGTGAAGTCGTCCGCCGGCACATAGACCGCCTCGATCGCGGTGATCGCGCCGCTGTCGGTGTTGGCGATGCGCTCCTGCAGCCCGGCCAGTTCGGTGCCGAGCGTGGGCTGGTAGCCCAGGCGCGAGGGCATGTGCCCCATCAGGGCAGAGATCTCCGATCCGGCCTGGATGAAGCGAAAGATGTTGTCGATCAGCAGCAGCACGTCGCGGTGTTGATCGTCGCGGAAGAACTCAGCCATGGTCAGTGCGGCATGGCCGACCCGAAAGCGGCTGCCCGGCAATTCGTTCATCTGGCCGAACACCATCACCATATTGGGCAGAACGCCGGCTGCCTTCATCTCGCTGTAAAGCTCCTGGCCCTCGCGCGAGCGCTCGCCGATGCCGCAGAAGATGCTCACACCTTCGTGGTGACCGACCATGTTGTGGATCAGTTCGGTCAGCAGTACTGTCTTGCCGACGCCCGCGCCGCCGAACAGGCCCGCCTTGCCGCCACGCTCGAGTGGCACCAGCACGTCGATGGCCTTGATGCCGGTCTCGAAGATCTCGGAATTGGTCGAGCGGCGCACCAGGGGTGGCGGGCTGTTGTGGACCGAACGCCAGTCGACGCCGGTCAATGGGGGGCCCTGGTCGATCGGCTGGCCGAACACATCGAACATGCGCGACAGGATGGCCTTGCCCACCGGCGCCATCAAGGGGCCACCGGTGTCCTGCACCGGCATGCCGCGTGCCAGCCCCTGGGTCGGCGTCAGCGCAATCGCCCGCACATGCCGGGCATCACGCTGGGCCTGCACTTCCATGACGATGCGGCCGTCCGCGCCGGCCTTGAGCAGGGTGCGAATCGAAGGCAGACGCTCGTCGAAGCGCACGTCGACGACGCTGCCGCGCACCGCCGCGACAACACCCTGGCGGGCTGACGGGGTCTTTTCATCCATGTGCGCGCAATTCCATACCGTTGTGGGGGCGCGGGCCATCGAACCTTGATCCGTCCGGCTGGCGACCGCTATCCCGATCGGTCCATTCTCTGCCTATTCCATGGCCAATGGTGCGCTGCAATACGGACGTTGCGCATGCAATTGATCCAAATCAATCCAGAGGGCCTTCTTTGCGCTGCGCACACCCACGCGCGCCAGGCGTCCCGGCGGTCAGGCGCGCGGGCGCCGCCGATCCTCGACCCCGGTCGGGCCGTTGTGCAGGTTGGTCAGCACATGCTCTTGTTGTACCAGGCGCCACGACAGCATCTTGTGCGCCATCTCCAGCAGCACGGACTGGTGTGCCGGATCGCGCGACAGGTCGTTCATCTCCCACGGATCGTTCGCCAGGTCGAACAGCAGCGGCGGCAAGGCCGCGAAGAACACGTATTTCCAGCGCTCGCCGCGGATGATGGCCAGCTGGCACTCGTCCGGCGTGAGGTTCAGCGCGGCTTCGGCATTAAGGCCGCTGTAGGGTCCCGCACGGAAATCCAGCTCCATGTGCGCCTCCTGGCGCCAGTGCGCCGCCGCCCGGCGCTCCAGGAAGGGCCGCAGCGAGCGGCCGTCGCATTGCGCCGGAATGTCCAGGCCCAGCCAGTCAAGCATGGTGGGCATCAGGTCGACCGACTCGGTGAACGCATCCACCTGGTCGCCCCGGGCGACATCGGCGGCCGGGCGCGGATCGCGCACGATCAGCGGAATGCGAAAGCTCTGGTCGAAGTACAACTCCTTGCCCCAGCAGTAGTGGTCACCGCCCATCTCCCCATGGTCGCAGGTGAACACGATCAGCGTATGGTCGTATTCGCCCGTGGCCTTGAGGTGGTCGACGATACGGCCCACCGCATCATCGACCTCGCTGATCATGCCGTAGTAGCAGGCCCGCATCTGGCGCAGGTCGAGCTCCGGCATGTCGACCAGGTGGCTGGGGTTGTGTTCGTCGTAATGGCTGGGACGCGAGAAAGCCCGGATCCACTGGGCCAGCAGCGGGTGTTGCGCAGCTTCCTCTGCCGGCGTCGCCTTGCGCTGCGGCAGCGGTACGTCGGCCGGGTCGACCATCGCGTTGTAGGGCTCGGGCGTGATCACCGGCGGATGCGGGCGCAGGAACACGCAGTGCATGAACCAGTCGTCCTTGCCATGGTCGCCCAGCCATTCGATGACACGGTCGGCCATGAAGTTCGTGTCGCTGTCCTCGGCCTTGTACAGCGTGGGAATGAAGCGGTAGCCCCGATCCGCCGGCTTGTCGAAACCGGGTCGCGGTTGGTAGACATCGTGCCGCCCCTCGAAGGCGTAACCCTTGGCGCGCAGATCGTTCATCCAGGCCGCCATGTAGTCCGGAAACAGCAGGCCGACGTGGTAACCCGGCAGCGGGCCCTCGAAGGTGCGCAGCACCGGGTCCTGCGGGTCCATTCCCCGCGGATCGGCGGAGGTGTCGGTGTAACCGAACAGCATCGGGTCCATGCCCGCCTTGCGCACTTCGTGTGCGATGTTGGTATGGCGGCGGTCCAGCGGCGTGCCGTTGCGCCCCGAGCGGTGGTTCATCAGGTACAGCCCGGTCTGCAGGCTCGAGCGCGCCGGGCCACACGGCGCGGTGACCGTGAAATGGCGCTTGAACAGCACCCCGTCCCGCGCCAGCGCATCGAGGTGCGGCGTCTTGACCAGCGGATGGCCGACCGCGGACAGGCACTCGGCACGCCACTGGTCGGCGGAGATGAACAGGACTTTGCGCGGAGGGGTCATGGGCGGGATTTCTGTGTGCGGGGATCGGATGCCATCGGCAGTTGGCTTGCGCTCGGGCCCATTGTCAATCAGCTGCATCGGCCGGCTGCGGGTCGGCGGCGTTCGGCCGGAACTGTTCCAGCGCGGCCGTCTCGTTGCCGCGGGCGACAGGGGATGCGGGTAGGCCAATTGTTCAAATATTCAGCCTGTTCACGTTTTTTGAACATGGTCGAACCACCCGCAATTCGCCACATCCACGCATGGAATGTCGCCCCACCTCCCTCATCCAGGGTACGGCAGCATGGCATCGTTGCAGTTGTTCACCGCGATGGGCTGATAATGTCCCCATTCTTACGTGGAGCATCGTTTATGGCATCCGTCAACAAAGTGATCCTGGTCGGCAACCTTGGCCGTGACCCCGAAGTCCGTTACCTGCCCAGTGGCGACCCAGTCGCCAACATTGCCCTTGCCACCAGCAGCAAGTACAAGGGCAAGGACGGCAACATGGTCGAGGAGACCGAGTGGCACCGTGTCACTTTCTTCGGCAAGCTGGCCGAAATCGTCGGGCAGTACCTGAAAAAGGGCCGTTCGGTCTATGTGGAAGGCCGCCTCAAGACCCGCAAATACACCGACAAGGATGGCGTCGAAAAATACGCCACCGACATCATTGCGAATGAAATGCAGATGCTGGGTGGCCGTGAAGGCATGGGCGATCCCGGCGGCCACGATGGCGACAACGAGGGTTATTCGCGCCCCAGCGCCCCGCCATCCCGTCCTGCGCCGCGCCAGCAGGCACCGGCGCCGGCGCCAGCCGCCGCCAGGTCATCGAGCGGGTTCGACGACATGGACGACGACATTCCGTTCTGAGACGCACCGCTTCCCCTTCATCCAGCGACAAACCCCCGCAGGTCCAGGACTTGCGGGGGTTTGTTCTTGCGCGAGGGCACACCTCCGTGCATCGATCCGTGGTTGTGTGTTGCGTGGTGCCAGCAGGGGCCGCCGGCTCAGGCCGTGGCCAGCGCTGCCGTGTCGATGACCCCGCCGCCCAGACAGACTTCGCCGTCGTACAAAACGGCTGACTGGCCCGGCGTGACGGCCCACTGGGCCTGCGGGAAGCTCAGCGAAAACGCACCTGCGGGTGCGGCAGCGTCCTGATCCAGGCTGCAGGGCGCATCGGCCTGCCGGTAACGCGCCTTGGCGGCCAAGGCGCCCGGCGCCGGCGGCGCACCGCTGACCCAGCTGGCGTCGGCCGCATGCAGCTGGCGGTACTGCAGCCAGGGGTGGTCGTGCCCCTGCACCACCCACAGCGTGTTCTTCTCGATGTCCTTGCGCGCCACGAACCACGGCGCATGGTCGCCGCCACCGCGCTGGGCGCCTTTTTCTCGCACGCCGCCGATGCCCAGCCCCTGGCGCTGACCGATGGTGTAGAAGCTCAAACCCACATGTTGGCCTAGCACGCGGCCGCGTTCGTCCTTGACCGGGCCCGGCGCGCCGGCAATGTACCGGTTCAGGAACTCCCGGAACGGTCGCTCGCCGATGAAGCAGATGCCGGTGGAGTCCTTTTTCTTCGCGTTCGGCAGCCCGATGTCGGCAGCGATCCGGCGCACCTCGGTCTTGTGCAGTTCACCCACCGGGAACAGCGTTTTGGAAAGCTGGGCCTGGTTCAGGCGGTGCAGGAAGTAGCTCTGGTCCTTGGCCGGATCGAGCCCCTTGAGCAGTTCGTACAAGCCACTGTCCAGGTTCTGCCGCACCCGGGCATAGTGGCCGGTGGCAATCCTGTCGGCGCCGACCCGCATCGCGTGGTCCAGAAAGGCCTTGAACTTGATTTCGGCGTTGCACAGGATGTCGGGGTTCGGTGTGCGCCCGGCCTGGTACTCGCGCAGGAATTCGGCAAACACCCGGTCCTTGTATTCGGCGGCGAAGTTGACGTGTTCGATCTCGATGCCGATCACGTCTGCCACGGCTGCCGCATCGACGAAGTCGATGTTCGAGGAGCAGTATTCACTGTCGTCGTCGTCTTCCCAGTTCTTCATGAACACGCCCACGACGTCGTGGCCTTGCTGCTTGAGCAGCCAGGCCGTCACCGCGGAGTCCACGCCGCCACTGAGTCCCACCACGATCCGTTGTCTGTTCATCGTGGCGCGATTATCCCCGGGCATCACCAACCGGCCCCGGCGCAGGTGTTTGGCCTCAGTCGCGTTCGGTGCCCGCCTGGCCCGTGGTGGCCAGCAGCGACAACGGGTAGCGGGCGCCGGCCAGGTAGTCTTCGACGGATTGCAGCAACAGGCTACTGCGATGGCGCTGCCGACTGGCCCGGATCTCGTCGATGCCCAGCCACAGCGTGCGCACGATGCCCCGGTCCAGGGCGCGCTCCGCATGCCATTGACCCAGCTTGCCGCAGAAGGCAAACCGAAGGTAGGTGGTGCCGGACCGGGCCGGGCCCGCGTCGGCGGGGCCCAACGGGAGCGCCGCAGCCGACGGAACCGACTGGGGGCCGATGGGCGGCGCCAGATAGATACCGACCAGGCCGGTCGGCTGGAACGCGTATGCCGTCTCTTCCAGCGTTTCGCGTACACAGGCCTGGACCAGCGACTCGCCCGGATCGAGATGCCCGGCCGGGTTGTTCAGGCGCAAGCCCTGGGCGGTTTGCTCCTCCACCAGCAGGAAGCGGTGGTCGCGTTCGATCACGGCGGCAACCGTGACATTGGGTTTCCATCGATGCGGCATGTGCGATTATGTCGGCCCGCGCCGGCCACCGGGCAGCGTCCGCTGCCGGCGCAGCAATCAAACTAATGTAAGCTTCAGGCAAGATTTGTGACCGGCCTGATAACAAACTAGGAGCCCCTCCATGCTGATTGGCATACCTGCCGAAACCACTGCGAGAGAGACCCGCGTCGCGCTCACCCCCGAAACCGCCAAGAAGCTCAAGGCCCAGGGCCATACCCTGCGCGTTCAGTCCGGTGCGGGCCTCGCCGCCAGTGTGACGGACGCCGCTTTCGAGGCTGCCGGTGCCGAGATCACCGATGCTGCAGGGGCGCTGGGCTGCGATCTGGTGCTGAAGGTACGCAGCCCATCCGAAGCCGAACTGGCCATGATGAAGTCGGGCGCCCATCTGGTGGGCATGCTCAACCCGTTCGACGCACCCGGGCTGCAACGCCTGGCAACTGCCGGACTGACCAGTTTTGCGCTGGAAGCGGCGCCCCGCACGACCCGTGCCCAGAGCATGGACGTGTTGTCGTCGCAGGCCAACATCGCCGGCTACAAGGCGGTGATGATGGCGGCAGACAAGTACCAGCGCTTCTTCCCGATGCTGATGACCGCCGCCGGCACCGTCAAGGCGGCGCGCGTCGTGATCCTGGGCGTCGGCGTGGCGGGCCTGCAGGCCATTGCCACCGCCAAGCGGCTGGGGGCGGTGATCGAAGCCTCGGACGTGCGTCCCAGCGTCAAGGAGCAGGTCGAGTCGCTGGGTGGCAAGTTCATCGAGGTGTCGTACGACACTGACGAAGAGAAAGAAGCCGCCGTCGGCGTGGGCGGCTATGCCAAGCCGATGCCGCAGAGCTGGCTCGACCGGCAGAAGATCGAGGTCGCCAAACGCGTGGCGATGGCCGACGTGGTGATCTCCACGGCCCTGATCCCCGGCCGCGCTGCGCCGACCCTGATCACCGAGGACATGGTGAAGGCCATGAAGCCGGGCTCGGTCATCATCGACATCGCGGCCGGCAAGGGCCCGGACGGCGGCGGCAACTGCCCGTTGTCGGAAGCCGACAAGACGGTGGTCAAGCACGGCGTGACCATCGTCGGCGAAACCAATCTGCCGGCACTGGTGGCGGCCGATGCGTCTTCCCTGTATGCCCGCAACGTACTGGACTTTCTCAAGCTGATCCTGCCCAAGGATAGCGGGCTGATAGTGGACATGGAAGACGACATCGTCGCGGCCTGCCTGATGACCCAGGGCGGAGAAGTCAAACGCAAATAGCCCGCGGCCTCGGACCCGAGGCGCCCAGCAGCCAGCCCCACCTACCGGAGAACACCCATGGACATTGTTTCCCCCACGATCACCAACCTGATCATCTTCGTGCTCGCAATCTACGTCGGCTACCACGTGGTCTGGACCGTGACGCCGGCCCTGCACACCCCGCTGATGGCGGTGACCAACGCCATCTCGGCGATCGTCATCGTCGGCGCAATGCTGGCCGCGGCGCTGACCGAGACCACGCTGGGCAAATCCATGGGCGTGCTGGCGGTGGCGCTGGCGGCGGTCAACATCTTCGGCGGCTTCCTGGTCACCCGGCGCATGCTGGAGATGTTCAAGAAGAAGGAACGCAAGTCCGCGCCTGACGCAGGGGAAGCCAAATGAGCATGAATCTCGTCACGCTGCTGTACCTGATCGCCTCGGTGTGTTTCATCCAGGCGCTCAAGGGCCTGTCGCATCCGACCACGTCGATCCGCGGCAACCTGTTCGGCATGATCGGCATGGCCATTGCCGCGGTCACCACCGTGTTCCTGATCGGCAAACTGGCCGACAACTTCGGCATGGGCATGGTCTGGGTGCTGGTCGGGCTGCTGGCCGGCGGCGGCTACGGCGCCTACCGCGCCAAGACCGTCGAGATGACGCAGATGCCCGAGCTGGTGGCCTTCTTCCACAGCATGATCGGCCTGGCGGCGGTGTTCATCGCGGTTGCGGCCGTGGCCGAGCCCTACGCGTTCGCCATCGTGGCCAAGGGCCAGCCAATCCCGGCCGGCAACCGGCTGGAGCTGTTCCTGGGTGCGGCCATCGGCGCCATCACCTTCAGCGGCTCGGTGATTGCCTTCGGCAAGCTCTCGGCAAGTACAGTTCCGGCTGTTCCAGGGCGCGCCGGTGCAGTTTGCCGGGCAACACAAGCTCAACCTGATCCTGGGCCTGCTCACCATCGGGCTGGGCCTGCTGTTCATGGCCACCGAAAGCTGGACCGCCTTCGCAATGCTGGCGCTGGCCTTTGTCATGGGTGTGCTGATCATCATCCCGATCGGCGGCGCCGACATGCCGGTGGTGGTCTCGATGCTCAACAGCTATTCGGGCTGGGCCGCTGCCGGCATCGGCTTCTCGCTGAACAACGCCATGCTGATCATCGCAGGCTCGCTGGTGGGCAGTTCGGGCGCCATCCTGTCGTACATCATGTGCAAGGCGATGAACCGCTCGTTCTTCAACGTGATCCTGGGCGGCTTCGGCGGAGAGGCCGCGACCGCTGGTGGCGCAGCCGCCGAGGCGCGCCCGGTCAAGAGCGGCAGCGCCGACGACGCGGCCTTCGTGCTGAGCAATGCCGAGACCGTGGTCATCGTTCCAGGCTACGGCCTGGCGGTGGCGCGGGCCCAGCACGCCGTCAAGGAGCTGGCCGCCAAGCTGACCGAGAAGGGCATCACCGTCAAGTACGCCATCCATCCGGTGGCCGGACGCATGCCCGGTCACATGAACGTGTTGCTGGCCGAGGCCGAGGTGCCCTACGACCAGGTGTTCGAGATGGAGGACATCAATGGCGAGTTCGGACAGGCCGACGTGGCCATCATCCTGGGCGCCAACGACGTGGTGAACCCGGCCGCGCTGCAAAAAGGCAGCCCGATCTACGGCATGCCGATCCTCGAAGCCTACAAGGCCAAGACCGTGATCGTGAACAAACGCTCGATGGCCGCGGGTTATGCCGGGCTGGACAACGAGCTGTTCTACATGGACAAGACCATGATGGTGTTCGGCGACGCCAAGAAAATTGTCGAGGACATGGGCAAGGCGATCGAGTAGGCGACAGGGCGGCGCACGCTGGCCTGCGTGGCCGGCGCCCGCAGCGCAGAACAAGGGCGGCAGGGTACGACAAGAACATGGGCCACGGAGGAGGCTGGCGCACCAGGGCCGACGACCTCCGAATCCCAGGACAGCTTCCCGGAGACATACGACAATGACGGAACGTATCTGGCTCAAGAGCTATCCCGAAGGGGTGCCTGCCGATATCGACGTGGCGCAGTTCGACTCCCTGACCGCACTGATCGACGACAGCTTCACCCGCTTCGCCAACCGTACCGGGTTCAGCTTCATGGGGCGCGATCTCAGCTACAGGCAGGTCGACAGCCTGAGCATGGCATTTGGCGCGTACCTGCAGGGGCTGGGACTGGTCAAGGGTGACCGCGTCGCGGTCATGATGCCCAACCTGCCGCAATACCCGATCGCGGTCGCTGCCATCCTGCGCGCGGGCCTGGTGCTGGTCAACGTCAATCCGCTGTACACCGCGCGGGAGCTGGAGCACCAGCTCAAGGACTCCGGCGCCAAGGCGATCGTGATCCTGGAGAACTTTGCCGGCACGCTGGAAAAGTGCCTGCCGGCGACCGTCGTCAGGCATGTGGTCCTGTGCGCGATGGGCGACCAGCTCGGCCTGCTCAAGGGCACCCTGGTCAACTACATCGTGCGCCACAGCAGGAAGCTGGTGCCACCGTTCCACATACCCGGGGCCGTCCGCTTCAATGACGCCATTGCGCGCGGATCCTCGGCCACCTTGAACCGCCCGGAACTCTCGGGCGACGACATGGCGGTTCTGCAATACACCGGCGGCACCACCGGCGTATCCAAGGGCGCCGTGCTGTTGCACCGCAATCTGGTGGCCAACGTGCTGCAGAATGAGGCCTGGAGCGCCCCCCTGACGCACACCATCCCGACCGGCGAGCAGCCCAGCATCGTGTGCGCCTTGCCGCTGTACCACATCTTCGCTTTCACCTACTGCATGATGCAGTCGATGCGCCTGGGCGGCAAGCTGATCCTGATCGCCAACCCGCGCGATTTGCCCGCCATGTTCCAGGAGTTGTCCAAGCACCGCATCCACCTGATGCCGGCGGTCAACACCTTGTTCAACGGCATGCTCAACCACCCCGGATTCAACACCGTGGACTGGAGCCATCTGGTCGGCGCCACCGGAGGCGGCAGCGCCGTGCAGGCTTCCGTGGCCCGGTTGTGGCTGCAGAAGACCGGACGCCCGATTCTGGAGGGTTACGGCCTGAGTGAGACCTCGCCGGTGGCCAGCGGCAATCCGGCCAACACGACCGAATACAACGGCACGATCGGCGTGCCCCTGCCGAACACCCTTCATGAAACTGCTGGTCGACGACGACGGCGCAATGCCGTCGCCCAGGCGAAGTCGGCGAGATCGCGATCAAGGGCCCCAGGTGATGGCCGGCTACTGGCAGCGGCCGGACGAGACCGCCAAGGTCATGACCTCGAACGGCTTTTTCAAGACCGGGGACATCGGCGTGATGGACGAACGCGGATTCTTTCCGCATCGTCGACCGCAAGAAGGACATGGTGCTGGTCAGCGGGTTCAATGTCTATCCGACCGAGATCGAGGACGTGGTGGCCGAACTCGACGGGGTGCTGGAGTGCGCCTGCGTCGGCATGCCGGATGCCAAGACTGGCGAGGCGGTCAAGCTGGTGGTCGTCAAGAAGGATCCGGCGCTGACCGAGGCCCAGGTCCGCGCCTGGTGCAAGGAAAAACTCACGGCCTACAAACAGCCCAAGGTCATCGAGTTCCGCGCCGAACTGCCCAAGACGCCGGTGGGCAAGATCCTGCGCCGCGAACTGCGCGACAAGTAGCACCCAGGCATCGACGCATGGCGACCACGGCCATCCTCAGCGCGCTGGAACAGGAACAGCAAGGACTGCGGGCGCAACTGACGGGCGCACGCCAGGTGCAGCGTGCCGGGCGGGAATTCTGGCTGGGTGATCTGCATGGCGCGCCCGTCGTGCTCGCCTTGTCGCGCATCGGCAAGGTGGCGGCGGCCACGACCGCCACCACGCTGATCGAGGCGTTTGGCGCCGACCGCATCGTGTTCACCGGGGTGGCGGGTGCGCTGGGGCCGGACGTACGGGTTGGAGACGTGGTCGTGGCCAGCCACTTCGTGCAGCACGACATGGACGCCTCGCCACTGTTCCCGCGTTTCGAGGTCCCGCTGTACCGCCAGGCGCAGTTTGCCTGCGATCCCGGCCTGACCGAGCTGCTGGCGCAGGCCTGCCGGCAGACGATGGCGCAGTGGCAGCAGCAACACACGAACCCGCCACAGGTGCCGCCGCCGGCCGTGCACCAGGGCCTGATCGCCAGCGGCGACCGCTTCATCGGCACCGCCCAGGTGTCCCGGGATGTGCAGCAGGGCTTGCGCGCGCATGCGATGCACGCGCTGGCCGTCGAAATGGAAGGCGCCGCGGTGGCCCAGGTCTGCCATGACTACGGCACCGCATTCGCCGCGGTACGCACGATCTCGGACCGCGCGGACGATATCGCGCATGTGGATTTCGCACAATTCGTCAATGATGTCGCGGGTGTCTACGCGCAGCGCATCCTGGTGAACTTCATCGCCCGTCTGGTCGCAGACCCGGGCGGACCGTCCGCACCGGGCCGCCCCGGCGCAGGCTAGTTCAGCCAGCCCCGGCGGCGGAAGTACCACATCGGCGCAATGGCACTGGCCGCCATCAGCACCAGCGCGAACGGGTAGCCATAGGTCCAACCGAGTTCGGGCATGAAGCGAAAGTTCATGCCATAGGCACTCGCGACCAGTGTCGGGGGCAACAGCGCCACCGCCGCCACCGAGAACAGCTTGATGATCTTGTTCTGGTTGATGTTGATGAAACCGACGGTCGCATCCATCAGGAAGTTGATCTTGTCGAACAGGAAGGTGGTGTGGGAGTCAAGCGAGTCGATGTCGCGCAGGATCTGGCGCGCCTCCTCGAACTGCTCGGCATTGAGCATCTTGCTGCGCATCATGAAACTCACCGCACGCCGGGTGTCCATGGTGTTGCGGCGGATCCGGCCGTTCAAGTCCTCCTGCCGCGCGATGGCGCCCAGCACCTCGCCGGCCAGCAGGTCGGTCATGTCGCCCGACAGCACCTTGGAGCTGACCTGCTCGAGTTCGTCGTAGATGCCCTCCAGCGTGTCGGCCGAGTGCTCGGCGTCGGCGTCGTACAGCTTGAGCAGAACCTCCTTGCCGTCCTCGATCAGACCGGGTGCACGGCGCGCGCGCATGCGCAGCAGGCGGAACACCGGCACGTCCTCCTCGTGGATCGAGAACAGGATGCCCTTGCTGCGGACCTCGTCGTTGGCCAGATTCAGGATGAAGGCCACCCGTGCGGTGCGCGTTTCGTCGGCACCGGTGATCAGGAAGTCGCTGCGGATGTTGAGGTCGCCGTTCTCTTCGGAGTAGAAACGGGCCGACTCCTCGATGTCCTCGTCCATGGCATTGGCCGGGATCACGACACCGTAATACTGCTCCACCCACTGTTTTTCCTGCGGGCTGGGGGAGTCGAGATCGACCCATACCGGCTTGAAGCGCGACAACTCCTCCAGAGACGCGATTTCTTCCTGGTACAGCCGCCCGTTGGCGAGTGAAAAAACATTGAGCATGAACCCGTCCCCGGAGGCTGGAATTTCGGTGAAGCGGGGAGCGTCGCGCCACACGGCAGGGCCCAACAGGACCGGCTACCGGCCTGTGGATCGTCAGCCGCGGATTATCGCACCGAGACGCATCAGGAACCGATGATGAGCGCGAGCAATTCGTCCTTGCGCGCGCGTGCGTCGCGCTCGCCCATCGCGATCAGCGCCTGTACGAAGCGCGGCTCGAACAGCAGATAGCTGGCCAGCGTTCCGCCGCTGCCCTTGAGCACGCCCAGCGCCCCCATCGCATCGCGGATCGCCGATGGCAGCTCGCTGGTGAACTCCTGTGCCAGTGCGTCGAGTGACTGGGACGGTGCCACCGCCAGCACATCAACGGCCTTGAAGGCCATGGCGCCGGCAATGTCCGACGGCAATCCGCTGATGGTCTGCGTGACACGCTGCGTCTGCTCCACGTCAGCCTGCAGCGTGTCGTGGAACACGCTGGCAATCACATGCCCGGCCATGCTGCCCAGCGTCGGCCCCCTGGCCGGAACCATGGCCCCATCACCGGCCAGCCCCAGGCCGGGACGCTCGGGCTGACCGACACCGACCACCAGGATGCGGCTGGCCCCCAGATGCATGGCCGGCGAAATCGGCGTGACCTGGCGCATCGAGCCGTCTCCGAAGAACTCCTCGCGGCCATCGACCTGCAAGGGCGTCGCCGGGAACAGAAAGGGAATGGCGCTGGACGCCATCAGATGGTCAATGGTCAGCGCCTGGTACTCGGCACGCCGGCCCGGCCGGCGCCAGGCCTCGAACTCGGCGGCACTCGCAGTCTGGCAAAACGTCCAGTGCACGCCACTGGTGTAGCTGGACCCCGTGATCGCCAGCGCGTCGATCGTGTTCGAACGCAAGGCGTCCCCGATACCGTCCAGTGCAATGCCCTTGCGCAAGGTCTCGCGCAGTGGCGTGTTATCCATCATGGCGCCATTGGCCTGGGCATGGCGCGTCAGGCTCCATGCCACGGCAAACCGGCTGAATCGGACCCAGGGCGGAACGTTGAGGTCATAGACATCTGCCGATCGCAGGCGACACCAGAATTCCGCCAGTTGCCCGAATGCCTGCAGGCCCTGGATCGCCCGACTGGCCAGGAAGGCCGCATTGATGGCGCCGGCCGACGTGCCCACCAGCACCTGGAATGGAAAGTTGCGCGGCGCGTCGTGGCTGGCCTCGAGCATCTCGCTGAGTGCGCGCAAAACGCCGACCTGGTAGGCCGTGCGTGCGCCGCCGCCC
Source organism: Rhodoferax sp. (assembly GCA_024235935.1). Classification (GTDB taxonomy): domain Bacteria; phylum Pseudomonadota; class Gammaproteobacteria; order Burkholderiales; family Burkholderiaceae_C; genus CAISIP01. The sequence continues at coordinate 83,502 of JACKLL010000006.1, forward strand.
ATCAGGACCAGCCCGATCGTGGGACGGCTGCGCTCGCGCAGACCCGCATGGATGATGGTGTCCAGACTCATTCGAACATCTTGTAACTCGATCAGAGTCTATTGCACAAGTCCGGCATGGCATTTGCTACCTCCATTGGCAAGCGCCGGGCTTTTTTCCGTAAACCCATGAAGCATGGGCAAATAGGCTTGCGCTGGCTCTCAATCAGGGGCATAGTGAATCGACCGACATGCAATTGGCGACCTCGCGACAGTTTCATGTTCTGGCGCCGCGTCAGAGACAGGCACGGCATTCAACGGCGAGCACTACAGGAGGAAATCCATGAACTTGACGATCAGCGGTCATCACCTCGAGGTAACCCCGGCCCTGCGCAATTACGTCACGACCAAGCTTGATCGAATTACCCGCCACTTTGACCAGGTAGTGGATGTCAAGGTGCTACTCACAGTCGAGAAACTCAAGGAAAAGGAACGAAGGCAACGCGCCGAGTGCAACATCCATGTCAAGGGCAACGACATGTTTGCCGAAAGCTCCCACGCCGACCTGTATGCCGCGGTCGACGAGCTTGTGGACAAGCTGGACCGCCAGGTCGCACGCCACAAGGACCGCCTGCAGGACCACCACCATGAGGCGCCCAAGCGCCTGATGTAAGGCAACTTCCGGTGCGCTCAAGAAAACGCCGGGGCACTCCCCAGTTTTCTTGCACCCCCGTGGGGGATCTGGCACGGCCAGGACGCAGGCGCTCGGAAACCATCCGCCCGTACAACGACGGGCGGATTTTTTTGTGTGCATAATCTGCAACCCACCATGAATCGTCTTTCGTCCATCCTTCCCCCGTCACAAGTGCTCGTGCGCGTCGACGCCACCAGCAAGAAGCGGGCGTTCGAAGAAGCCGGCCTTTTGTTCGAAAGCCTGCACGGCCTGAGCCGCGCGCTGGTCACCGACAGCCTGTTCTCGCGCGAGCGACTGGGGTCCACCGGGCTCGGTCATGGCGTCGCCATCCCGCATGGCCGCATCAAGGGCCTGAAGGCGCCAATGGCTGCGGTGTTCCAGCTCGAGAACGCCATCGGCTTCGACGCGCCGGACGACAGGCCAGTCCAGCTGCTGATCTTCCTGCTGGTGCCGGAGGCGGCGACGCAAAAGCATCTGGAGATCCTCTCCGAAATCGCCGAACTGCTCAGTGATGCGGAACTGCGCGAGAAAATGAGTGCCTGCACCGATGCTGCCGAACTGCATGGCCTGATCTCTCAGTGGCAATCGGCGCAACTGGCCTGACACCTCCGGCAAACCGCCCGGATTTGCCGTGAAACCTACCGTCGTCAGCGCCGACGTCCTTTTCGAAGAGTTCCGCGCCTACCTCAAGTGGCAATGGGTCGCGGGCCTGGGCGCCTCGGAGCGCCGCTTCGATGAAGTGGCGGTTCAGGCAGCCAGCTCCGGCGCCGACCTGGTCGGCTACCTCAATTACATCCACCCCTACCGCGTCCAGATCCTCGGTGAGCGCGAGATTGCCTACCTGACCAACGCGACCCAGGAAGACTGCGCCCGGCGCATTTCCCGCATCGTGACGCTGGAGCCACCTGCACTGGTGCTGGCCGACGGGCAGGAACCGCCCGAAGCCCTGTTGTCGCTGTGCGAACGCGCGCAGATTCCGATGTTCGCGACCCAGGCTTCATCAGCCTTCGTCATCGACGTGCTGCGTGCCTACCTGTCCAAGCATTTCGCCGAACGCGCGTCCATGCACGGCGTGCTGATGGACATCCTGGGCCTGGGGGTACTGATCACCGGCGAATCGGGACTGGGCAAGAGCGAACTGGGCCTGGAGCTGATTTCGCGCGGCAATGGTCTGGTGGCCGACGACGCGGTCGACCTGTATCGCATCAACCAGACCACGATCGAGGGACGTTGCCCCGACCTGTTGCAGAACCTGCTGGAGGTGCGCGGCATCGGACTGCTCGACATCCGCGCCATCTTCGGCGAGACCGCGGTGCGGCGCAAGATCCGGCTCAAGCTGATCGTGCATCTGGTCCGCCGCGAGACACTGGAGCGCGAATACGAACGCATTCCCTACGAGCCGCTGACACAGGACGTGCTCGGCATTCCGGTGCTCAAGGTCGTCATCCAGGTGGTGGCCGGGCGCAACATCGCGGTGCTGGTCGAGGCCGCCGTGCGCAGCACCATTCTCAAGTTGCGCGGCATCGACACCTACCAGGAATTCGTCGAACGCCACCGCAAGGCGATGGACGCCAAGCCGGCGAGCCGCTCCGGCAACTGATACGCAGCGTCAGCTCTGCCCGCGCCCCGAGGGCGCCGGCCGGCTCGGGCAGTTTTCCTTGGTGCAATGCGCATACAGGCTCAGCGCATGGTCGGCGATGCTGAAGCCCTTGGCCTTGGCGACCGCATTCTGGCGCTTCTCGATCTCGGCGTCATAGAACTCCTCCACCTTGCCGCAGTCCAGGCAAACCAGGTGGTCGTGGTGCTGCCCTTCGTTGAGTTCATACACTGCCTTGCCGCTTTCGAAATGGCTGCGGCTCAGGATGCCGGCCTGCTCGAACTGCGTCAGCACGCGATACACCGTGGCCAGTCCGACGTCCGACTCCTCGATCAGCAGCGCACGAAACACGTCTTCGGCCGTCATGTGCCGCTGCTCGCCCTTCTGAAATATCTCGAGGATCTTCAGGCGCGGCAAGGTGGCCTTGAGCCCGGTGCTCTTGAGTTCATCGATATTGGCCATGGCCATGTTGCTTCTCCCGGGAGTGGACCGCCGCTGGTGGCCGGGCCTCAACCCGGGCGGCTACAATGGAACGATCATATCGCTGCCTGCCCCCATGCCTGATTCCAACCGCCTGAGTATCCGTGTCGGCCTGTCACTGGTGATCTGCGCCGGTCTCGCCGCATGCTCGAGCTTCAATGGCGCCAGCACCCGGTTGGCCAGCATCGTGACGCCATACCAGATCGACGTGGTGCAAGGCAATGTCATCACCCGCGAGCAGGTCGAATTGCTCAAGCCGGGCCTGCCACGCCAGAGCGTGCGCGACCTGCTGGGTACGCCACTGCTGCAAAGCGTCTTCCATTCCAATCGCTGGGACTATGTCTTCAGCTTTCGCCACAAGGGCGAAGAGCCGCAATTGCGCAAGCTGACGGTGTTCTTCAAGGACGACGTGCTCGAGCGCTTCGACGCCGACCCGATGCCGACCGAAGCCGAATTCGTCGCTTCGCTCGACTACGGCCGCAAGTCGGCCAAGGTACCGGTGCTCGAGGCCAGCGAGGAATCGCTGCAAAAGTTCAAGCAGGCCGCCAAGACACCGGAGCCTGCAGCCGCCACTCCCACGACGCTGCCGCCGCTGCCCGCGAGTTATCCGCCGCTCGAGCCGGTAAAACCCTGAGCCCGGCGCATATGCAGACCGCGCGCAAGCAAAAGGTGTGCGTCGCCGGCGCATCCGGCCGCATGGGTCACATGCTGATCGATGCCGTCATCGCCAGCGACGACATGGTGCTGGCCGGCGCCCTTGACATCGCAGGCAGCGCCGCCATCGGCGCGGATGCCGGCGCCTACGGCGGCCACGTCACCGGCGTCGCCATCAGCGACGACCTGCACCAGGTGCTGGCCAACTGCGACGTCCTGATCGACTTCACCCGGCCCGAAGGCACGCTGGCCCATCTGGCGGTGTGCCGTGAACTCGGCGTCAAGGCCGTCATCGGCACCACCGGCTTCAGCGAGGCCCAGAAAGCCACCATCGCCGACGCCGCAAAGCACGTGGCCATCATGATGGCGCCGAACATGAGTGTGGGCGTCAATGTCACGCTCAAGCTGCTCGAACTCGCGGCGCGCGCCATGTCCACCGGCTACGACATCGAGATCATCGAAGCCCACCATCGCCACAAGGTCGACGCGCCGTCAGGAACCGCACTCAAGATGGGCGAGGTCATCGCCCATGCCACCGGTCGCGAGCTCAAGGATTGCGCCGTGTACGCCCGCGAAGGCGTGACCGGCGAGCGCGATCCGTCCTCCATCGGGTTTGCCACCATTCGCGGCGGCGACATCGTAGGCGACCACACCGTGCTGTTTGCCGGCACCGGCGAGCGCATCGAGATCTCGCACAAGTCCTCCAGCCGCGCCACCTATGCCCAAGGCAGCCTGCGGGCGGTGCGCTACCTGGCCGGCCGCAACTCGGGTCTGTTCGACATGTTCGACGTGCTCGGATTGAATCAGGCAGACGCCGCGACGCCATGAGCCGCCGCACGGCAGACAGCAGTGCGAAACCCGCAGTGCGCAGTGCGGAGCCCCATCCGTGAGCGTCGTGCAGTTCTTTGCCAACGGCGACGTGGTCACCCACCTGGTCGCCGTGCTGCTGCTGCTCATGTCGGTCAGCAGCTGGGTCGTCATCCTCTGGAAATCCTGGCTCATGCGCCGCGCTGGTGGAGATGTCGCGCGCAGCACGCTGGCGTTCTGGCAGTCCAGGGACATCGACCAGGCCTTGGTCCAGACCCGTGCCTTCGACCGCGAGCGGCTGGTCCTGCCGCTGATCGAGGCCACCCGGTTTCAGGCCGATGGCACGCTGGCCAGCGCCGGCGACCGCGCGCAGCAGCTGACCCGGGTGCTGCGCCAGCAACTGCATGGCATTTTGCACAAGCTGCAATTCGGCCAGGTACTGCTGGCCACGGTGGGCGCCACGGCACCGTTTGTCGGCCTGCTGGGCACCGTCTGGGGCATCTACCACGCGCTGCTGGCGATTTCCCAGGCGGGCCAGATCACGATCGACAAGATCGCGGCCCCGGTGGGTGAGGCCCTGATCATGACGGCTGCAGGCCTGGCCGTGGCCATACCGGCCGTGCTGGCCTACAACGTGCTCGGGCGCCAGATCGGGCGCATCGAAGCCGACCTGGAGGGCTTTGCGCGGGACCTGCGCGAATTGCTGCTCAGCCAGGAACCGGGCGCGGCCAGTGCCGGCCGGGCAAGCACGGATCCGTGAGCCATGGCCTTCGGCCGCCTTGAGCGCAGCAGCGGGCCCCAGCCCATGAGCGACATCAACATGACGCCGCTGATCGACGTCATGCTGGTACTGCTGGTGATCTTCATCATCACTGCGCCGCTGCTGGCCAGCTCGATCCGGCTCGAGCTGCCCCAGACGCCTGCCGCCAGTGCCAGCAATGCGGCTGCGAGCCTGATGCTGACCGTCGACAAGTCGGGCCAGGCTTTTCTGAACGACAAACCGGTGTCCGCGACCGAACTGGCGACCGAACTTGCCAGCGCCAGTGCGATCGACCCCGACACCGAGCTGCAACTGCGGGCCGATGCCGCCGTTCCGTACGGCCGCGTCGTCGAGATCATGGGCATCGCGCAAAAGGCGGGCCTGGGCCGGATCGGTTTTGTCGCCGAGCCGGGCGACACCGCCCGCTAGGCAGCACCCGCCAGGGCCCGCCACTGGCGCGGGCTGGGGCCATGAACACCTAGAATCGGCATGTTGCGGCACTCGCGCCGCCCGATAAGCCCCATGCAAGAAAAATACAACCACCTCGACGTCGAGGCATCCGCCCAACAGAACTGGAACAGCCGCGACGCCTACCGCGTCACGGAAGACGCCTCGCGCGAGAAGTTCTACGCCTGCTCGATGCTGCCCTATCCCAGCGGCAAGCTGCACATGGGCCACGTGCGCAACTACACCATCAACGACATGTTGACCCGCCATCTGCGCATGAAGGGTTACAACGTCCTGATGCCCATGGGCTGGGACGCCTTCGGCCTGCCGGCCGAAAATGCCGCGCTCAAGAACGGCGTGCCCCCGGCGAAGTGGACGTACGAGAACATCGCCTACATGAAGAAGCAGATGCAGGCGCTGGGTCTGGCGATCGACTGGAGCCGCGAGGTGGCGACCTGCGACCCCAGCTACTACAAGTGGAACCAGTGGCTGTTCCTGAAGATGCTCGACAAGGGCATCGCCTACCGCAAGACCCAGGTCGTGAACTGGGACCCGGTCGACCAGACCGTGCTGGCCAACGAACAGGTGATCGACGGCAAGGGCTGGCGCACCGGTGCACCGGTCGAGAAGCGCGAGATTCCGGGCTATTACCTCAAGATCACCGACTACGCCCAGGAATTGCTGGGCCAGGTGCAGTCGCAATTGCCCGGCTGGCCCGAACGCGTCAAGCTGATGCAGGAAAACTGGATCGGCAAGAGCGAAGGCGTGCGCCTTGCGTTCACGCACGAGATCAAGGACGACACCGGCGCGCTGATCGGTGGGGGACGCATGTACGTGTTCACCACCCGCGCCGACACGCTGATGGGCGTGACCTTCTGTGCCGTGGCGGCCGAGCATCCGCTGGCCGCCCATGCCGCACGCGACAACCCGGCGCTGGCGGCGTTCATCGACGAGTGCAAACGCGGCGGCACGACCGAGGCCGAGCTGGCCGCACGCGAAAAGGAAGGCATGCGGACGGGGCTGTTCGTGACCCATCCGCTCACCGGCCAGCAGGTCGAGATCTGGGTCGGCAACTATGTGCTGATGGGGTATGGCGACGGCGCGGTGATGGGTGTTCCGGCGCACGACGAACGGGATTTCATCTTCGCCAAGAAATACGGCATCCCCATCATCGAAGTGATCCTGATCGACGGTTATGAGTACGACTACGACCAGTGGAACGACTGGTACGGCGACAAGCAACGCGGCGTGACGATCAACTCCGACAGCTTCAGCGGACTGCGCTTCCAGGAGGCGGTCGATGCGATTGCCCATGCGCTGCAGGTACGTGGCCTGGGCGAGAAGATGACGACCTGGCGGCTGCGCGACTGGGGCGTGAGCCGCCAGCGCTACTGGGGCACACCGATCCCCATCATCCACTGTGACGAACACGGCGCGGTGCCGGTACCCGAGAAAGACCTGCCGGTTGTGCTGCCGCAGGACTGCATTCCCGATGGATCCGGCAACCCGCTGATCCACCACGAAGGTTTCCATGCCGGCGTGACCTGCCCGGTCTGCGGCAAGCCGGCACGGCGCGAAACCGACACCATGGACACCTTCGTGGACAGCTCGTGGTACTTCATGCGCTACTGCGATCCGCACAACGACGACGCGATGGTCGGCGAGGGCGCCCGTTACTGGATGCCGATGGACCAGTACATCGGCGGCATCGAGCACGCCATCCTGCACCTGCTGTATGCGCGCTTCTGGACCAAGGTCATGCGTGACCTGGACCTGGTCAAGGTGGACGAACCCTTCACCCGGCTGCTGACACAGGGCATGGTGCTCAACCATATCTACTCGCGCAAGAAGCCTGCCGGTGGCATCGAGTATTTCTGGCCGCACGAGGTCGAGGACATTCACGACGACACCGGCAAGGTGATCGGGGCCAGGCGCAAGAGCGACGGCTCGGCGGTCACCTACGAAGGTGTCGGCACGATGAGCAAGAGCAAGAACAATGGCGTCGACCCGCAGGACCTGATCGAGAAGTACGGCGCCGACACGGCGCGCCTGTACACCATGTTCACCGCGCCGCCCGAAGCCACGCTGGAGTGGAACGATGCGGCAGTGGAGGGCTCGTACCGCTTCCTGCGCCGGGTCTGGAACTACGCCGCGCGCCTGCCCGCATCCGGCGACACCGCCAAGCCGGCGTTCGGCCGCGCCGCTGCCGACCTGCGACGCGAGATCCACACCGTGTTCAAGCAGGTCGACTACGACTACCAGCGCATGCAGTACAACACCGTCGTCTCCGGCGCGATGAAGATGCTCAATGCGCTGGAAGACTTCAAGTCCGACGACAGTGCCGGCGCTGTCTGGGCCCAGCACGAGTGCTTCGGCATCCTGCTGCGCGCGCTGTATCCGGTCACGCCGCATATCGCGCAGGGCCTGTGGGGCGACCTGGGCTACGCCAGCACCCTGGGCGAACTGCTCGATGCGCCGTGGCCCGAGGTCGACCCGGATGCGCTCAAGCAGGACGAGATCGAACTCATGCTGCAGGTCAATGGCAAGTTGCGTGGTTCGATCCGGGTGGCGGCCGATGCCGACAAGAAGACGATCGAAACGGCGGCCGTGCACAACGAGGTGTTCGTCAAGCTGGCGCAGGGTGCGCCGGTGCGCAAGGTGATCGTGGTGCCCGGGCGCCTGGTCAACCTGGTGATCTGAGATGCAGCGGCGCCTGATTCTTTCGGCCGGAGCATGGGTGGCACTTGCCGGTTGCGGCTTCAAGCTGCGCGGCGCACCCGACTTCGCCTTTCGATCGCTGTTCGTCAACGCGGGCGAGGGCTCGCTGTACGGCAACGAACTCAAACGCAACCTGGCCTCGATCGCGGCCTTGACCCTGGTCTCCGACCCCAAGGACACCACCACCGCAGAAGCGGTGTTCGACCTGCTGAACGAAACGCGCGAGAAGACGGTGGTGGGCGTCAACACCTCGGGGCAGGTGCGCGAGTTCCAGCTGCGTCTGCGCATCCGCTTCCGCGTGCGCACACCCCAAGGCAAGGTGCTGATCGGCGACACCGAGTTGCTGCAACAGCGCGACATCAGCTTCAACGAATCCGCCGTACTGGCCAAGGAAGCGGAAGAAGGCCTGATTTATCGCGACATGCAGTCGGACCTGGTGCAACAGACAATCCGGCGCCTGGCCGCCATCCAGGCCTTGTGACGCTGGCCGTGGGTCGGATCGACGCCGCCAACAGCCGCACGCGTCCGCAATAGACCATGCAACTCTCGGCGGGCCAGCTTCCGGCGCATCTGCAAAAGGGCATCAAGCCCCTGTACACGCTGCATGGCGACGAGCCGCTGCTGATCCAGGAAGCGGCCGACGCAATCCGCGCCGCAGCGCGCGCAGCCGGCTTCAGCGAACGCAGTTCGCACACCGTGGCCGGCGCCCATTTCGACTGGAGCGAAGTCCTCGCCGCGGGCGGCTCGCTGAGCCTCTTTGCCGACAGGCAGATCGTCGAGATCCGGATTCCATCGGGCAAGCCGGGCAAGGATGGCAGCACCGCGATCCAGCAGCTGTGCGCGCAGAGCGAGGGCAACACCGACGTGCTGACGCTGGTGATGCTGCCGCGGCTGGACAAGGCCACCCGCAGCGGCGCCTGGTTTGCCGCCCTCGAACGCCATGGTGTCACGGTGGCGCTGGAGCCGATCGAGCGCAGCGCCCTGCCGCAATGGCTGGCGCAGCGCCTGGCGCAGCAGGACCAGCGGGTCAAACCCGGCGTCGAAGGCCAGCGCAGCCTGCAGTTCTTTGCCGACCGGGTCGAAGGCAACCTGCTGGCCGCGCACCAGGAGATCCAGAAGCTCGCGCTGCTGTTCCCGCCCGGTGAACTCGGCTTCGAGGACATCGAACGTGCCGTGCTCAACGTGGCCCGTTACGACGTCTTCAAACTCAGCGAAGCCGTGCTCGCGGGCCAGCGCATGCGGGTGCAGCGCATGCTCGACGGGCTGCAGGCCGAGGGCGAGGCACCGGTGCTGGTGCACTACAGCCTGGCCGAGGACATCCGCGCACTCAAGCGCGTGCGTGACGCGATGGATGCCGGTCGCCCGCTGCCGATGGCCTTGCGCGAGCAACGGGTCTGGGGCGTGCGCGAACGCCTGTTCGAGCGGGTATTGCCGCGGCTCGATGGCGAGAGCCTGGCGCGGCTGCTCAAGGCGGCGCACCAGGTCGACGGCATCGTCAAGGGACTGAAGGTTCCCGGCTGGCCGACCGACGCCTGGCAGGCACTGCAGCGGCTGGCCATGTCCCTGTGCGGGTACTGCGCCGCCCGCTGAGCCCCCATCGCCGGCACGGCCGCGGCACTGCGTGAGAAAATGCCGCCATGAACGCGCTCAATACCGCCGAATACAGCCAGACGCTGGGCATCCAGGCCCGCGCCGCATCCAGCCTGATGGCCCGTGCCAGTGCCGCCAGCCGCAGCGCCTGCCTGCGCCGCCTGGCCGCCCTGCTGCGTGAGAGCCAGCCAGCGCTCGACGACGCCAACGCACAAGACCTGAGCCGCGCAACGGCCGCCGGCCTGTCGGCCCCCATGGTCGACCGCCTGCGCCTGACGCCCAAGATCGTCGAGACCGTGGCCCTGGGCTGCGAACAGTTGGCCGCCATGCCCGACGTCATCGGCGAGATCAGCGGCATGAACCAGCAGCCCAGCGGCATTCGCGTCGGTCAGATGCGGGTGCCGATCGGCGTGTTCGCGATGGTCTTCGAGAGCCGGCCCAACGTGACCATCGAGGCCGCCAGCCTGGCGATCAAGAGCGGCAACGCCTGCATCCTGCGTGGGGGCTCGGAGGCCATCGAGTCGAACAAGGCATTGGCCCGGCTGGTCCAGCAGGCGTTGACCGACTCCGGCCTGCCGGCCGAAGGCGTGCAGCTGGTACAGATCACCGACCGCGCCGTGGTCAGCGAATTGATCGCGATGCCGCAGTATGTGGACATGGCGATCCCGCGCGGCGGCAAGGGCCTGATCGAGCGCATCAGCCGCGACGCCAAGGTGCCGGTGCTCAAGCACCTGGACGGCAACTGCCATGTCTACGTGGACGACCCGTGCGACATCGCCATGGCCGTGACTGTCGCCGACAACGCCAAGACGCAGAAGTACAGCCCCTGCAATGCCAGCGAGAGCCTGCTGGTGGCCCGCGGCGTGGCGGCAGAGTTCCTGCCCGCCATCGGCGCCATCTATGCGGCCAAAGGCGTGGAAATGCGCGTCTGCCTCGAGAGCCGGGCGCTGCTGGCAGCGGTTGCCGATGCGCAGCTGGTCGATGCGACCGAACAGGACTGGTCCACCGAATACCTGGCACCGATCATCAGCATCAAGGTGGTCGAGGGCCTCGATGCGGCCATCGCCCATATCAACCACTATGGCAGCCACCATACCGACGCGATCCTGACGCGCGACCACATGCATGCGCAGCGCTTCCTGCGCGAAGTCGACTCGGCCAGTGTGATGGTCAACACCAGCACCCGCTTTGCCGACGGCTTCGAATTCGGCCTGGGCGCCGAGATCGGCATCAGCACCGACAAGTTCCATGCGCGCGGCCCGGTCGGCATCGAAGGCCTCACCTCGCTCAAGTACGTGGTGCTGGGCAACGGGGAAGTGCGCGGCTGAACGCCGCGCGCCGCGCCGATACCGGCCAGGGCCTCACGCCCGGCCGACCTGCAAGCCCATGACCCCGGCGTCCCCAAGCCCCAACCCCCAGGGGCGTCTCGTCAGCGGCTCGACGCTGGGGCACGTGATCCGCATGACCGGTGCCGGCTCGCTGGGCCTGGTGGCGGTGTTTGCCGTCGACGGGCTGAACCTGTTCTACATCACGCTGCTCAAGAAGCCCGAACTGACCGCTGCACTGGGCTACGCGACCACCTTGCTGTTCCTGGCCATGTCGATGTCGATCGGCCTGTCGATCGCCGCCACGGCTCTGACCTCGCGCGCGCTAGGCCGCGGCCACCACCACCAGGCGCGCCAGATCGCCGGTGCCTCGCTGATCATCGTCGGCACCTGCATGGGGTTGCTGGCGCTGGTGTGTTACCCGCTGCTGGAGCCGGCGATCCACCTGCTGGGCGCGCGCGGACAGACGGCCGAGCGCGCCGTCACGCTGATGCGCATCGTGCTTCCGTCCTGGCCCTTGCTGGGTGTCGGCATGTGCCTGTCGGGTCTGCTGCGCGCCACCGGCGACGCACGCCGTGCGATGTTCGTCACGCTGGGGGCGGCCGCCACGGCGCTGGTGATGGACCCGCTGCTGATCCTGGGACTGGACCTGGAGCTGCATGGGGTGGCGATCGCCACCGTCATCGTGCGCATCGCCATGGTCGCCATCGGCATGCACGGCCTGTGGCGCGTGCACAAGCTGATCGCGCGGCCGGATACGGCACTGGTGCTGCGCGAGCTGGCGCCATTCATGGCCATTGCGATGCCGGCCGTGCTGACGCAGATCGCCACGCCGGTCGGCAACGCCTTCGTGACCCATGCGGTTGCCAACTTCGGCGACGACGCCGTGGCCGGCTGGACCATCGTCCAGCGCATCATCCCGATCGCCTTCGGTGTGCTGTTTGCGCTCTCCGGTGCCATCGGCCCGATCATCGGCCAGAACTTCGGTGCCCTGCGCTTCGACCGTGTCACGTCGACCGTGCGCGACAGCCTGAAGGTCACGCTGATCTACGCCCTGACCGTCTGGGCCCTGCTGGCGCTGGGCAGCAGCTGGATCGCCGACATCTTCAACACGCACGGCCAGGCGCGCGAGCTGGTGGTGTTCTTCTGCATTTTCGTGGCCGGCAGCTTCCTGTTCAACGGCGCCTTGTTTGTGGCCAACGCAGCGTTCAACAACCTGGGCTTCGCGTTCTACTCCACCGCCCTGAACTGGGCCCGCTCTACGCTGGGCGTGATCCCCTTCGTCTGGCTCGGGCAGTCGTGGTTCGGCGCCAAGGGCGCGCTGGCGGGGTATGGGCTGGGGGTGATCGCGTTTGGCGTGATCGGGATGTGGTGGTGCTTTCAGGTGGTGGGGAGGATGCAGGAGCGTGCAGGCGCCGGCGCAGTTCAGCACTGACACTTGGCGCAACAGCCGTCCAAACGAACATGCCGCTGGAAGAAATCTGTGGCGTACCCGACGCTCACTGACGCCGGCATACATTTGAGACCCACCCGAACGGGGGATGCCACGCGCAAGAAATGCGGCGATATTCCCAGAGTCGGCATTGCCTCAACAGTTTTTGATCGATCGGACAACCATCATGAAAAAGCTACTGGTTTCAATTGCCGTCATGTTGGCGCCGGTCCTTTGCAAGGCTACGCCGCCGACCGACGAATCGATCATGCGCTTGTTCCATGCCATGAAGGCGGAGTCGATGATCGATGGCATGTACGCCGGCTTGGAGCCGACAATTCGCCAATCCATCGCGCAGGCGATGGCTGGCGGCAATCTGACCGAACAGCAAAAAATTGTCCTGTCCCGTGTGCCAGAGCGTATGAGCGAGGTGTTGCGCACCGAACTGCGTTGGGAAAAGATGTTGCCCATGATGCTGGGCATTTACCGCTCAAGTTACGACCAGGCCGAGATCGATGGCCTCATCGTTTTCTACACCAGCCCCATTGGGCAGAGTTACGTCAGCAAAATGCCCAAGGTCATGCAAGAAACCACGGTGGCAACGCAGCAGTACATGCTAGCGGTCTATCCCAGATTGAGGGCGGCCATGAACCAGTTGTATATCGAAGCGAATTTGCAGCCACCCCGATAGTGCCTGTTGCCGACATCGTTCAGTTGGCTGTGCTTTGCCATGGGCTCGATGCCAATGACCAATGACGACACGCGCCCGACAAAAGATCACACCGGATAAATGATTGAATTCGGAATCATCTCGCTGTCATAAATGCACAGCTTCGCGGCAAATTTCCAGCCATCATCCGTACGCACCACCGTGTCCAGATACCGACCCACATTGAACACCGTCGTGAGTTCTGACAGCTTGGTACGGAAGACCGCGTAGTTCGACTCGCAGACGATACGCTCCGGGCCGGCCTCCAGCACCCGCAGCGCCCCGACCACGTGACGCTGGTAATAAGGATCGTGGAACAGCGTCTCGCGAATCGCATACGCACGGTCCTTGAGCATGCCCTTGCTTTCGAAATCCATGGTCGCCAGCGGAAGGCCGCGCTCATGGTTTTCGCGCGGAATCAGCTTGTAGATGCAGTCGTCGACGAACAGCCCGTACCAGGCGTCCCAGTCGGCGGCATCGACAACAGCGGCGTATGTCGCCTGCAGCTGCGTCAGTTCCAGCCAGGTCTGCGGATCGATCGCGGCTTTCATGCGGCGCCTCCTGTTTCGTCGTCCTTCTCCATCACCTCGCGCCAATACCGGTACATGCCGCGAATCAGCGTCTCGGTCACCATGTGGTCGGTGTCGCCGACCTCGCGACCACCGAGTTCGGCCAGCGCGCGGTGCACCGGCTTGCTGTCGAAACCGCGCTGGCTGAACTCGATCACCTCGCCGTCATCGGCCGACACGAACCCGGCAGGACCGAACAGGTTGGCCTGGCGCAGCCGGCGTTTGGTCATGGCTGCGTCGTCGTCCTCGAAGCCGAAATGCGTCCACTCGAAGTTGAAGGCGCCATGGCCGTCGGGCTGGATATGCCGGGTCGAGACGCTGTTGACCTGCTGCTGCAGGATCACGCTGGGGAACAGCGTCGTCATCACCGCGCTGGGGCCGCCCCACCAGGCTTCGGGCACGATGTCCAGGAAGCGGTCGTCCTGCAACTGCATGCTCTCCTTGAAACTCGAGACCTGCGTCACCTGGTCGGCCTTGCCCGACTGCCCGCGGGTGGAGATCATCGCGGCGTGCCGGTGGTGCCTGTCCATCTTGAGTTCCGACTTGTTATCGGCGCGCCACAGTCCGAAGGTCACGAACCAGGTATGCAGCAGACCGGGGTGGTACGGGTCCTTGATGTTCTCCTGCATCAGCTTCCAGTTGCCCGGAATACGCTGGCGGTTGTAACCCAGGATCTTCAGCTTGCGGCCATCGAACAGGCGGTCGAAGTAATGCAGGATCGCCGGGCCCATGAAGTCTTCCAGCGGTTCGACGTCATGGTCGAATGAGGCGAACACCACACCGCCCCTGCAGGCGACCTTGAGTTGTGTCAGCCCGTTCTGCTTCAGGTCGAAGTCGGCCGGCATGCCGCCGTTGACCTTGCCGTCCTGACGCACGCCGCGGCGAAACGGCACGCCCTGCAGGTCGCCCGACAGCGTATAGCTCCACTGGTGGTAGGGGCAGGTGAACTCGCTGCGGTTACCATGGCGTTCGCGGCAGAACTGCATGCCACGGTGCGCGCAGACGTTCTCGACCACATGGATGGTCCCTTGCTTGTCGCGCACCAGCAGCACCGAGCGCTCGCCGACCACGGTGCGCTTGAAGTCGCCCGGGTTCGGAATCTCCGCTTCCAGGCCGACGTAACTCCAGTGCTTGCGGTAGAAGAAGCGGTCGAGTTCGCGCCGGTGCAGTTCGTCGCTGGTGTAGACCGCAAAGGGAATCTTGCTGGTACCCGCACCGTCCCACTGGGGGCTGTCCGGGAATACGCTGGGCGATAGGGCTGCCATGGTGTGTCTCCGCAAGAATCGGCGGCCGCAGCGAAAGGCTGCGGCGGATGCTTCATGATAAACACCCATGCCGCGCGCAGACGCGCAATGCCGCAGCTCGCGCTTGCGGTGTGCTCCGGTCCGCGGCGTGGGGTGGCCGCTCAGTCCGGCTGCACCGGCACCTGGTATTCCAGCACCCAGTAGTAGTCGAGCTCGGTCAGCACCAGCTGATCGGCCAGACCATCGAGGACCTGGCGCAGGCGTGCCTCGGTCGGAAAATTCTTCAGCACCCGGTGGGTCGTGCCATCGTCCAGCGTCCGCAGCTGGTAGCTGTCGCCCTGCAGGTCGGTCTCGGCGATCGACGTGCTGCTGCCCGGCACATAGCGGTTGTCGAGCAGCACCACGCTGGCACCGGGCGCCAGCACCGCGCCCAGCCCCTGCAGGAACGCCCGCTGACGCGCCAGCGGCACGTGCGAGAACCAGAAGCCGGCAAAGGCCGCGTCGAACACACCCAGGTCGGTTGGCAGGTCATAGGCGTCGCCTTGCACGAAACGCACGGTATCAGCCGGCACCCGGCGCGCGGCAATCGCCATGGTCTCGGGGGCGGCATCGAGTGCCACGACGGCACGCGCACGCGGCGCGATGTACTGGGTCCAGAAACCGGTGCCACAGGCAATTTCCAGCACACGCTTGCCGGCAAAGCATGCGGGCAGGCGCTCGCGCAATGCAGCGATGTCGGCCTGCCGTTCGGGCTTCTGGTAGATGCGGTCGTACTCGGACGCGCGCGACGCGTAGTAGGCGACCATCGCCGCGTCGGTCGGCTTGCCGATGTTCGCCATGGTGTCCGGCACCGGGCCGTGCTGCGGCGCGATGGGCTTCAGGCCGCGGCGGCCTCGCGCAGCACGTCGCGGGTGCGCAGCGCTTCACGGCGCGCGGCGCTGGCGAAGTCCGGACCGGCGCCCGCGTACAGGATCGCGCGGGACGAGTTGACGACGATCGGCCCGGTGGTCTTGCCATCCGCCGCCACACGCAAACCGGCGCGCACAGTGGCCACCGCATCACCGCCCTGGGCGCCGACGCCGGGAATCAGCATCGGCAGGGTCGGCGCCAGTTCGCGCACCCGGGCAATCTCGGCCGGGTAGGTGGCACCCACAACCAGGCCGAGCTGGCCATTGATGTTCCAGGGGCCCTGCGCCAGGCTGGCGACATGCTCGTACAGCAGTGGCTGCCCGGCAATGGTTGCCAGGCGCTGGTTCTGCAGGTCGTCACCACCCGGGTTGGAGGTGCGGCACAGCAGGAACGCGCCCTTGCCGTGGCGCCGCAGATAGGGCTCGACCGAGTCAAAGCCCATGAACGGGGACAAGGTGACAGCGTCGGCGCCATAGCGCTCGAAGGCCTCGATCGCATACTGCTCGGCCGTCGAGCCGATATCGCCGCGCTTGGCATCCAGAATCACCGGCACCTGCGGCGCGACCCTGCGCATGTGGTCCATCAGCTTTTCGAGCTGGGCTTCGGCGCGGTGCGCGGCAAAGTAGGCGATCTGCGGCTTGAACGCCAGTACAAGATCGGCCGTCGCGTCGACGATGGCGGCACAGAAGTCGTAGATCTTCCCGGCGTCGCCCTTGAGATCGGCTGGAAAGCGGGAGGGTTCGGGGTCGAGACCGACACACAGGAGGGATTGGTGGCTGCGCTCGGCGTCAGCGAGCTTGTCGACGAAAGTCATGGTGCGGGGCCCGGGGGGAGATGGCCGATTTTACGGGCTGGTCCGACGCCGCCCGAGGCCCACGCCATCGACACCTGCGTGCGCCCCCCGGATGCGTCCAGGTTCAGGTGCCGTCAAGCACCAGACTGCGCGCCAGACACAGGTCGGCCCATACATTGGCTTTTTCCATCGGGGCGCGCAACAGCTTGACCGGAGGGTAGGTGACGATGATGGGCAGGCCATCGACCCGAAACGCACGACCGCGCAACTGGCCCAGCGGCATCCGCAACACCTCCGGATACGCCTCGCCAAGCAGCGAGATGGCGGCAAAGCGCCCCATGGCCAGGATCACCCGTGGCCGGGTCAGTGCAATTTCGCGGCGCAGGAACACGGCACAACGGGCCAGCTCCTCCGCTTGCGGCGGGCGCACGGCCGCCGGTCGGCATTTGACGACATGGGTCAGCCGGGCGCCACCCCGGCCCTGGCCGTCGCGCCGACACTGCACGGCGCGCAACATGTTGTCGAGCAACTGACCAGCTTCACCGACGAAGGGCGAACCGGCACGCTCTTCCTGCTCGTCCGGCGGCTCGCCCACCACCAGCCAGTCGGCCTGCGCCGGTGCCGGATCGCTGACGAACACCGGCGCCTTGCGCCCTTCGCACAGTCCACAGGCGGTGCAGGCCTGGACTGCCTGTGCGAGCTGTGCCCAGTCCATGCCGTCGACCGGCCCGCCTTCGGCTGTGGCGCCGGGTTCGGGTGCAGGTACTGCAGGACGGGTCGCGGTCACGGCTGCCTGCGCCACCGGCGCAGCCACCCTCGCCGGCGTCTGCACCGGCGCGACAACGGTTGCCCCGCGTGCACTTGCCGGCTCCGGCGACGGGTCCGCGGAGGTCACGGGCACAGGCGCCTCGGCGCGGGGCCACCAGACCCGCACACCCATCTCCTGCAGCATGGCGCGTTGGCGCGCATCCAGGTTCAGGCTCATGACCGCCCTTTCTCGGCAAACCCCCTCAGCGGCAAAACTCGGGCCGACCGGGTCATAGCCGCATGCTCATGACGATGGCATCCTCGCGCTTGCCGAAGCCTGCCGGGTAGTACGCCTTGCGCTGCCCGACCCGGCGAAATCCATGCCGCTCATAGACCCGCATCGCACGCAGGTTGCCAACCCGCACCTCCAGCCACAACCACTGGGCACCGTCGCCGCGGGCCCAGATCGCCAGCGCCTCGAGCATCAGCCGGGCCCAGCCCTGGCCCTGGTATTGCGGCGCCACCGTGATGTTGAGCAGGTGGACTTCGTCGACCCCCTTCATCGCGACGAAATAGCCCAGTACCTCGCCGGCGGCCGTGAGAACCTGGGCCTGGTACCCGGCCTGGATCGCATCGCGGAAATTGGCTTCGTTCCAGGGGTGGGCATAGGCCAGTTTCTCCACGTGCACCACGTCGGCCAGGCGCGACAGCGTCAGGGGTTCGAACTGCGCCTCGGGCGCCTGCAGCACGGCATTCATGGCTTGACGGGAGTCGGGGTGGCGGCCGATGCATGGGCGGCGGCACGTTCAGCGGTGGTGGACGCCACTTTATCGCGGATATAGACCGGCAGGGCCAGCGCCGGGTCGAGCCCATGACCGGCGGCCAGCAGCCCAGGGGCCAGTCGGAGCATCGCGCGTGCGTCGGGAAGCGCCTCGACACGCGGCAGCCCGGCGGCCGAGGGCAGCCGCGCGCCGTAATTCGCGAACACATTGCCCGCCATCGCCTGATCGCCTTCCTGCACGGCCACGTCCTGCGGGCTGACCAAAGCCGGCATGCGAAGTGTCTGCCACGCCTGCTGCTCCCACCGGTAGCTACCGGCATACACCTCGTCCATGCGCGCATCGAGCATGGCCAGCACCTGCCATTCTGCGGCTTCGGGCGCATGCGCATGGCGCGCCTGCTCGGCCACGACCAGCAGCGAGTCCAGCGGCAGGACCGGGACCGGCGCGCCTGCGGCACGCACCCGTGCACCCAGCGCCAGGCCCTGGGCCACGGCGCAGGCCGTGCGCAGGCCGGTGAACGCGCCCGGGCCCCGTCCGAACACAATGGCGTCAAGCTCGGCCAGCGCCAGGTCGGCCTGCGCGAGCAGCGCCTGGATCGCCGGCACCAGGGTGCGCGAGGCCAGCGCTCCGCCTTCGGCGTCCTGGGACCAGACGTGGGAGACGCCGTCCAGCGGTCGGCCGACGGCGATCGACATCCGGTCGGTGCTGGTATCGAAAGCTAGCAGTCGCATCGGTACTTCATTCTGGCAACTCAGGGTTTCACAGGTGGCACCGGCAGGCGGACGCTGGCGGCTTCCGGCGCCGGGCCGACCCGCACGCCGAACACGATGCCCAGCGTGACCAGGGCCAGGCCGATGGCAAGGTTCCAGTGCAGGGGTTCATCCAGGATCAGCACCGCGGACAGCGATGCCAGCGCCGGCACCACCGACGTCATCATGGTCGATCGTACCGGGCCGAAATGCTGGATCATCCGGGTGAAGGTGATGCCGGAGATCACCACCGAGCCAATACCCTGGAATGCCATCTGGAACGCGACCTGCCCCAGCGGAGCCGTCAGGAACCGCCCGGGCACCAGTTCCCATAGCAATGCCATGCCATAGACCGGCACGTACAGAAAAAACGCGAAGACCGTGATGGCCACCGTGGCGCGCACCGCGTCCAGCATGTGGTGCCGCGCCAGTACGCCGTAGCAGGACCAGCACAGGGCCGCGGTCATGAACAGCAGGTCGCCCTTCCAGACCTCGCCACCGTCAAAGGCCCGCAGCAGGCTGGCGCCGCCCACCAGCACGTCGCCCGCCACGATCAGCGCCAGCCCGACCGCGCGGGCCCGCGTGATGCGGGTGTGCAGGAACAATGCGGCCAGCAGGGTCGTCCACAAGGGCAGGCTGCCGGGCATCAGCACCGCGGCATGGCCGGCCGGCGCAAATACGAACCCGCTGTATGCCAGTACCGCATACAACAGGCCTCCGAAAAAACCAACCGTCGCCGTGGTGCGCAGCGGCAACGGCGAAAACCCGAACATCGACGACTGGTCCATGCCCTTGCCGCTGGCACGGTCGCGCCGCACCAGCCACCAGTCCACGGGCAACAGCACCAGACCGGCGCCGAGCAGGCGTGCAAAGGCAATATCGAACGGATTGAGCGCGCCGCCGCGCGACGGGTCGGCCGTCGCACGGGCAATCACGATGAACGATGTCCAGATGACCACGGTCACCAGGGCGGCGGCCACACCTGTCGCTTGAGCAGAAAAGGGCTTGAACAAGCGCATCGCCGGATTATCGGTTGCGCGCCGGTTGTAGACTGGCACGATGGATATTGCGCCCCGTCTGCAGCCTCACCGTTACCGCGACCGCACAGAGCGGCCCGACGGTGATCCGCGCCGCCGGCTCTGGCGCTCGCCGATCGGCCAGGCCATGGCCATCATCGCCATGGCGCTGTTGCCACTGGCGCACACGGCGCTGGCGCAGGGCCTGCCACCCGAGGTCGATGCCGCGCTGGTCCGGGCCAAGCTGCCCCGCGACGCCGTCGCGGTGCTGGTGGTCGACGCCCAGGGCAAGGAGGCTGCGCGGGTCAGCCACCGGGCCGACGTATCCATGAATCCGGCCTCGGTCATGAAGCTGGTCACCACGTCGGCGGCACTCGACCTGCTCGGGCCGGCCTACGCCTGGACCACATCGGTATACGTCGACGGCCCGGTGCGCGACGGCCGTCTCGCAGGCAACCTGATCATCAAGGGCCGCGGTGATCCCACCCTGGTCAGCGAGCGACTGTGGCAGCTGTTGCGCCGGGTGCGCAGCCTGGGCATCACCCGCATCGATGGCGACATCGTGCTCGATCGCAGCGCGTTTGCCATTGCGCCGACCGACCCGGGCGGCTTCGACGGGGAGCCGCTGCGGCCGTATAACGCCGCGCCGGACGCCTTGCTGCTGAACTACAAGTCCGTGCTGTTGACCTTCGTCGTCGACAGCAATGCCAACCTGGCCCGCATCCATGTCGATCCACCCCTGGCGGGCGTGGCAATTCCGGCGTCCGTGCCCCTGTCCGGCGGCGGCTGTGGCGACTACCGGGGCAGCCTGCGTGCCGACTTCTCCGACCCGGCCCAGATCCGCTTCGCGGGCAGCTATCCCGCAGCATGCCAGGAGCGCACCTGGCCGATTGCCTGGCCCGACCCGCAGATCTATGCGGCGCGGGCGGTCGAAGGCATGTGGCGCGAGGTGGGCGGGCAACTCGGCGGCAGCGTGCGGGACGGCCCCGTGCCAGCCACCGCAGGCCCTGCCGCGTTCGAGATCACCTCGCCAGCCCTGGCCGAAGTGGTCCGCGACATCAACAAGTACAGCAACAACGTGATGGCGCAGCAGTTGTTTCTGAGCCTGAGCCTGCCGACCGCCCGCGGCGCGGCCAAAGCAGGGGCCGCAGACGCTCCGGCCGACCCGCCAGCGTCGCTCCCGGCTGCGCGGGCGGTGTTGCAACAATGGTGGCGTGGACGCCTGGGCCCCACGGTCGAACCGCCCATGGTGGACAACGGCTCCGGCCTGTCCCGCAGCGCCCGCATCAGTGCGGCTTCGCTCGGCCGGCTGCTGCAGACGGCCTACCAGGCGCCCTGGATGTCCGAGCTGATGTCCTCGCTGCCGATTGCAGGCATCGACGGCACGATGCGCCGCAACCGTTCGGGCGCGGTGGGCAGCGCGCACCTCAAGACCGGCAGCCTGCGCGATGTGACGGCGGTGGCCGGCTATGTGCTGGCCAACAGCGGACGCCGCTATGTGGTGGTGGTGGTCGCCAACCATCCCAACGCCGGCGCCAGTCGGGCGGCGATCGACAAGTTGCTGGAATGGGTCATCGACGACAACTGAGGCCAGCAAAAAGCACGGCGCTGAGAGACAATTCGCGCCATGATATTGAGTGAATCCGTCGGCTACGTGGCCGCAACCCTGACGACGGCGAGTTTTCTGCCGCAGGCCTGGTACACGTTTCGCACACGCGACGTGCGCGGCATCTCGCTCGGCATGTATCTGATCTTCGTGCTCGGCGTCTCACTTTGGCTGGCATATGGGGTCATGGTGGCGGCCTGGCCGATCGTCATCGCCAATGCGATCACGCTGGCGCTGGCCGGCGTGATCCTGATCATGAAACTGCGCTTTCAGCGGCAAGACCCGCTCCCGCAACCACCTGCCTGAGGGGGCAGACTGCCGCAAAGACGCATGGCCCCCGGCGATCACTCAGGTCGCCGCAAACGGCCGCATTTCGGAAGCGCCACATGTGTAGCCAAAACCGACACTAATGTCGATATTTACTACAGGTGTTGCTGCAATGCCGCAAATAGTGTGAGAAAGTCCACAGATTCAAGCACTTAGGACCTGGCCCGGTTCGTGCTTGAAAGCATGCATCCTTTCAGAAAAGAATGCCATGCATCACTTCAAATCCAGCCTCGTAGCCCTTGCCCTCACCGGTTTTGCCGTCGCAGCGGCCGCCGACCCGTTGACCGCCAGCGTCTCCGTGGAATTCGACAACCCGATCTTCAATGGCTCGGGCTACGACATCGTCAGCATCACCTACCGTCTGCCCGGCACCGGCACCAACAAAACGGAATCGGTTGCTGCAGGCCGCTTTCAGGGCAAGGCCACCAACCTGGTCAACATTGACCCAGGCGTCTTTGTCGACGGCGTCGATGACATGTTCCTGTACTGCTACGACGTCTACGAGAGCATCAACCATGGCCAGTCGGTGAACTACATCGTCGACTTCAACGGCGCGACGGAGCGTACGCTGGATTTCCTGGGCGCCGTCAATTCGGTCCTGAGCATCGGCAAGGCCTACAGCCCCTATGCCTGGCTGCATCCGACCACGGCAAACCAGGGCGCGGCGATCCAGATCGGCATCTGGGAGAGTCTCTATGACTCCGGCGCATGGGACCTGGGCGACGGCCTCTTCAAGGCCACGGGTCTCGATGCCGCGACCAAGACTGCCTGGAACAGCTTCACGGGCGCCATCGGCAGCACCGACGCGCTCGACATCCGTTACACGATGGTCCTCAGAAACGCTGGCGCACAGGACATGATTGCCGGCGACCCGCCAACCAATGTCCCCGAGCCCGGTTCGCTGGCGCTGGTCGGCCTGGCACTGGCCGGACTGGCCGGCAGTCGGCAACTGCGTCGCAAGGCGCCACGCGCCTGAGGCGAGGCCCGCTTCGGCGGGTGGGTCTTGCGTCCGGTGCGCCTGACCCTGTCCACGCTGCAGCGTGAACGGGGTCAGGCCGCTGCGGCGGCGCGCTGCAGGCGGTCGCGCACCCCATCCCATTCCGAGCCATCCGGCAAGGTCTCGACCCAGATCAGCTTGACGCCCTGGTCGTCGAAGGCGCGCAGCACCGCGAACAGCTGCTGCGCGGTGGCGGCGGCATCGTCCGGCATGCGCCGCTGCAATACGCCACTGGAACGCGAGCGCAACACGGTACGGCTGTAGGTGGCGATCACCGGCCCTTGCGCCGCCGGCTGCACGTCTGCGCCCAGCATGTCCAGGGCGGTCTGCAGCGCACGGGCGTCCATCAGGCGCAGCTTGGCGCGTGGCGCGTAGTGGGCCGCCAGCGTACCCGAGGCACGCGGCGCAGCAGCTTGCCCTGCAATCGGCTCGTCGGACAGCACCGGCCGACCCGCGGCCGCCGCCAGCTGCTCGCCATGGATGGCGCCGGGTCGCAGCAGTACCGGCGCGCCCCGCGTGCAATCGACGATGGTCGACTCGATGCCGACGCCACAGGCGCCACCGTCCAGGATCAGCAGCTCCGGTCCGAATTCGCCCTGTACATGGGCTGCAGTGGTCGGGCTGACCCGACCGAACTGATTGGCACTGGGACCCGCCAGCCCCATCACGCCCCGCGCACGGCAGGCATGCAGCAAGGCCTGCGCCACCGGATGGTCCGGGCAGCGCAGACCGATCGAATCCTGTCCACCGGCGGCCGCGCCACCGACACCCGGGCGACGCGGCAGGATCAACGTCAACGGCCCCGGCCAGAACGCCTGCATCAGTGCCTGGGCATAGGGCGGCACATCGACGGCAAAGTGCGCAACACCGGCCGCACCCTTGGCGCTGTCGTCGACATGCACGATCAGGGGATGGTCACTCGGCCGCCCCTTGGCGCTGAACACCTGGGCCACGGCAGCGTCATTGGCGGCGTCGGCGCCCAGGCCATACACCGTCTCGGTCGGAAACGCGACCAGCGCGCCGTCCCGCAAGGCTTGCGCCGCGCGCGTGACCGCCTCGGGCAAATTGCCGTCCAGTATCACGTCGCCCAGGGACCTAGGCCAGCGCCAGGCCCAGCAATTCGGCCGCCTGCCTGGCGGTGGCACGGACCTGCGCCACGGTTGCCGCGGTGATCGTCAGGTGGCCCATCTTGCGACCACGGCTGGCCCGCAGCTTGCCGTACAGATGCAGATGCGCACCCGGCAAGGCCAGCACCGCCGACCAGTCCGGCGTGTGCGGCGCATCGCCGCCCGGGTGCCCGGGCGCATCGAACCACAGGTCGCCGAGCAGGTTCAGCATCACGGCCGGGCTGTGCTGGCGCGGTGGCGACAAGGGCAGGCCGGCCAGCGTACGCACCTGCAGGTCGAACTGCGATTCGTCACAGGCGTCGAGCGTGTAATGGCCGCTGTTGTGCGGACGCGGCGCAATTTCATTGACCACCAGCACCTCGGCGCCGTCCTGGGCCACGACGAAGAACTCGACACACAGCACACCGACGTATTGCAGTTCTTCTGCGATTGCTCGGGCAGCCTGCTGAGCGGCCTCGGCCAGGGCCGGCGCGAGGTTCTCGTCGAACACCTCGGTCATCGCCAGGATGCCGTCGCGGTGCAGATTGCGCTGCACCGGGTAGCTGACCATGGCGCCGTCCCAGCCGCGCGCCAGCAGTACCGAACACTCGGCGCGCAAATCCAGCTGGCGCTCAAGCACGCAGGGCACCGACTTCAGCTGTGCCCAGGCCGCCACCAGTTCGGCCCGGTCGCGCACGCGGACCTGGCCCTTGCCGTCGTAACCCAGGCGCGCGGTCTTCAGAATGCCGGGAAGCAGGCCGTCGCCGACGTCCGCAAGCTCCTGGGCATCGCTGATGACGGCATACGGCGCCGTCGGCACACCACAGGCCTTGAAATGCGCTTTCTCGCGGATCCGGTCCTGCGCGATGGCCAGCGACTGGGCCGATGGCGCAACGGGCCGATGGGCGCCGAGCGTGAACATCGCGCCCGAGGGCACGTTCTCGAATTCCGTCGTGATGGCCGCGCAGCGCTGCATCATCTGCGCCAGTGCCTGCTCGTCCAGGTAATCGGCCTGGACATGGAAGTGGCTCACCAGCCCTGCCGGACTGGCCGGGTCGGGATCGAGCACCGCGGTGAAATATCCCATGCGCTGCGCCGCGTGCACGAACATGCGCCCGAGCTGGCCACCGCCCATGACACCCAGCGTGGTCTGCTGGCCACTGACCGTGGTTCCGGGAAGAATGGCCTGCGTCAGCATGGGAGCACCCCCGTGGTGACGACCGCCTGACGGGCACGCACATGCATCATGACGCACCGCCCGGGGTCGACATCAGGCCCGCAGCATCGGGCGGCACCACCATCGCACGGGCCGCCTCGGTCTGCTGGGTACGGAATTCCTGCAGCCGTGCAGCCAGTTCCGCGTCTTCGCTGGCCAGCAGGGCTACCGCAAACAGTGCGGCATTGGCGGCACCGGCCGCACCGATGGCAAAGGTCGCCACCGGAATGCCCTTGGGCATCTGCACGATGCTGTGCAGCGAGTCGACCCCCGACAGATGCCGGCTGGCCACCGGCACACCGAGGACCGGAACAATGGTCTTGGCCGCCAGCATGCCGGGCAGATGCGCCGCACCGCCGGCGCCGGCGATGATGGCCTTGAGGCCGCGAGCCTGCGCCTGTTCGGCATATGCGAACATGTCATCCGGCATCCGGTGGGCCGAAACCACGCGCGATTCGTGCCCGATTCCAAACTGTTGGAGAATCTGTACTGCGTGTTGCATGGTGTCCCAGTCCGAACTGGAACCCATGACGACGCCGATTTGAAGTTTCATGGTGGTGGTGAGACAGGGGTACAGGCCCGCGCAGTGCACCAGCCTTCCGTCTACCACCCGATTTTAGTCAGTCCCCTTGTCATCGCCCGCAAAACCACAATGATCAACGTCACCACCGCCAATTTCGAAGCCGAAGTCATCGAAGCGTCGATGGACACCCCTGTCCTCGTCGACTTCTGGGCGCCCTGGTGTGGCCCCTGCAAGGTGATCGGCCCGCTGCTGGAAAAGCTCGAGACCGACTACCGGGGCCGCTTCAAGCTGGTCAAGATCGACTCCGACCAGGAGCAGGAGCTCAGCCAGGCCTTCGGCATCCGCAGCATCCCGACCTGCGTGCTGATGATCGGCGGCAAGCCGGTGGACGGATTCATGGGCGCGGTGCCGGAAGGCCAGCTCAAGACCTTCCTGGACAAGCACCTGCCACCGGCAGACATCCTGGAGGCTGAAGTCACCGGCGAATCGGTGGCCGACGCGCCGGACGCCAACGATCCGCAGGCCCGGCACGAAGCGCTGCAACAGGCGGTGCTGCAGAAGCCGGACGATGACGACGCGCGCTTTGCCTACGTCAAGTTCCTGCTGCAGGACGGCAAGCTCGCCGAAGCCAAGGCGGCGCTGGCGCCGGCGCTGCCCCGCCTGTCGTTGGTGCGGCGCCTGGATTCGCTGCACCAATGGACCGCAGCGATCGACTTTGCCGCCGAGCAGGGCGCAGCGGACGCGGCCCTGGCCGGGTTTGATGCCCGCATTGCGGCCAACAAGCGGGACTTCGATGCCCGCTTCGCCCGGACCCGCATGCTGATGGCCGCCCAGCAGTGGACGGCCGCGATGGACGAGTTGCTCGAGATCCTGATGCGCGACAAGAGCTGGAGCGAGGAGCTGGCCCGCAAGACCTTTGTGGCGATCCTGGACATCATCGAGCCGCCACCGGTGAAGGTCGCCGACGGTCAGATCCCGCCGGTCGACCCGGTGGTCGCGACCTATCGGCGGCGTCTGAGCAGCGTGGTGCTGAGCTGAGCCGGCGCTGACCCGCGAGCCGGCCCGGGCCATGCCGGCATCCACCCGCACAAAGCGATGCCCGGCGGGCGGCGTCAGCCGCGGCTCTGTTCGATGAGCGCCACGATGCTGCCCATCGTGGCCAGCCGCTCCGGGTCGAATCCGCTGGCGGCGAAATCGATGCCGTAGCGCTCCTCGAGCCAGACCACGATCTGCATGATCGCCAGCGAGTCCAGCAGGCCAGAGGCCACCAACGGGTCGTCCAGCGCCAGGCTTTCCACCGACACACCCGGCTTCTGTATCGTCCGCAGGTACTGGCGCAGCGCGTCCAGCAGCGGGGCCTGATCGGTGCCGCTCATGGCGCGGATGGCGCGGCCAGCAGGCGCACCATGTCGAGCGGGGTCTGCGCGGCGCAGGCATCGCGTACCGCCTCGCGGTTGATCTTTCCGCGCGAGGTGCGCGGTATCTCCGCCACCGCCCACCAGCGCGACGGCATCTTGGGCTCGGCCAGGTGGTGTTGCATCCAGGCATGCAGGGCCCGGACCGTGGCATCGCTGGTATCGGCCAGCACCACCGCCATGCCGACGATCTGGCCGTACATCGCGTCCTCGATCGCAAAGGTGCAGACATCGCTGGCCTTGTCGAAGCGCTCGACGACAGCGTCGACATCGGCCGGGTAGATCTTCATGCCACCCTTGTTGATCTCGTCGCGCTCGCGCCCGCGCAGCGACAGGCGTCCGCGGGCATCGAGCACGCCGATGTCGCCGGTGAAGAACCAGCCGTCGATGACCGCCTTGGCGGTCAGGTCATCGCGCTGGAAATAGCCCTTCATCAGCGCCGGCGTGTTGAGCCAGACATAGCCGGTCTCTCCCACGGCACATTCGGCGCTGGCATCGAGCGGCACGTCCGTCTCGGAGGTGCGCAATACCTTGATCACGGCGCCCCAGCCCTCGCCGACCAGGCCGTCCTCGGCCGCTACATCCGCATTGGCCAGGCCGGCGACCCAGCTGCCGGTTTCGGTGATGCCGTAGGCATTGCAGACCTGCCGGGTACCGGTCCAGCTGCGGATCTCTTCCCACACATGGGCCGACAGCGGCGCCGAGCCGACATGCACGCGCCGCAGGCTGCCCGCCTGCGGGCGGCGCGACATCTTCAGCGCCATGCGCCAGACCGAGGGCACGGACGACATGAAGGTGATGCGGTGCTCGTCCAGCAAGGCGCCCAGCCGCATGATGATGTCGGGCCGGAACGGTGGCGTGATGTACAGGTCCTGTCCCGACAGCCAGGGGAACAGGCAATTGCAGATCAGGCCATGGCCAAAGTGGGTCGGCAACATGCACAAGGTGCGCGCGAACGCCGCGGTGCCGAGTTGTTCGCGCAAGGCCATCCAGCGTGCCCGCAGCGAGCGGTGGGTATGGACCACCCCCTTGGGTGCTCCGGTGGAGCCGGATGTGAACAGGATCAGCGCGTCGTCATCCAGCTGGCTGAGCCCGGCCGTCGCCTCGGCATCGCCGGTGTCGGTAGTCAGCACATGGGTGACGCCGGCCTCGGTCAGCGCCGCCACCACCGCGGGGTCGGTGGCTTCGTCCACCACCGCCAGGCGCGGACTGGCCGCGGTGACCAGCGTCGCCATCTCGAATGCCGTCAGGCGCGCGTCGATCGGAACCGCGCAGGCGCCCAGCCGCCAGATCGCCAGCAATTCGGCAAAGAATTCCAGCCGGTTGCCGAACGGCATGAAGACCCGGTCGCCCCGTGCCAGCCCCAGGCGCTGGAAGCGGGCGATGCGCCGCGCCACCTCGGTGGCAATCGCATCCGGTTCCCACCGGCGCGCCGTGATGGGTTCGACCAAGGCGCCTACGCGCAAATCCAGAAACATCTATCGATACCTCCCATGCTCTGCCCGCTGTCAGGCCAGGCCCCAGAGACTTCCGAAAAACCGGACCCTGGTCTCGAACGATGCACCCCCACCGGTGTTCCAGATCGAGATCAGCGAAAAAAACGTCCATACGCCGGCGATGCGCCAGACCCGGCGCGCCATCCCGGCCTGCGGTGCCAGGCCGCGCCGGCCCTGCTCGCGCAGCATCGACACATAGATGCCCAATGCCAGCAGCAGGCAATAGAACATGCGCGGCCCCTGGGCGTCGAGCACCTGCCAGAGCTGCCCCTGGACCAGCGCCTCGGATTCCTTGATGACATGGTAGTACACGTTGCCGACAAAGGCGGCTGCAAAGACAGCCGCCAGCAGACGCAGACGGGGCCAGTGGCGCAGCCGCTTGGCCGGGCCGGTAAAGGTCGGCATGAAAAAGAACGTCACCAGCAGTTCCTTGAAATAGTAGTAATACCGATTCCAGAACTCGACGATGGACTCGGCCAGCAGTGGCTTGTAGGTGTTGCGGAACACGTTGAATCCATACAGCCGCAGGAAGCCCACGATCAGGTGGCCCTTCACGGCCAGCCGCAACACATCGGTGATCAGGTTGGCATAGATGCTCAGCCAGGCCCACAGCCAAGGCGTCCTGGCACCGGGCTGCAGCAGGTCCTGAAGCTCCGGGATACCCGCTGTCCAGCCGCCGAGCGCGCGGCCCAGCCAGTTGGCGTCACCATGGAACACGGCATTGAAAGCCGTCAGGACCAGCCGCCAGAGCACCGCCAGCAGCAGCAGCCGGATACCGGCCAGCTGCGAACGGGCCAGCGCTTCGGTCGTCTTGGCCTCGCACTGCGACAGGTAGGCCAGCCCCTTGCCGTAAGGCGTGTCGGTGCCGCCCCACGCCGGCCACAGATACATCAGGTGATCGCGCCACGAGGTTCCCGCCATGCGCCCATGCTGGCCGGCCAGCATCAGATAGGCCAGGCGCCACAGCAGCAGGGGAAACAGCAACGCCACCCCGAGCAGCAGCGTACGCCACAGGCCTGACGACGGGCTCGTGATCCACAGCACCACCAGCATCAACCAGTAGGTCGCATGCAGCGCCCACTGAGGATGACGGCGCACCGGCGCCGGCAAGCGGGCGAACCCGACCGCCGCACGGTAGAACAGCGCCAGCAGGGCAAACTGGGCGATGACCACCAGCGCCAGGCGCCAGCCGTCGCCGGGCAAGGCCAGAGCGGGGTATTTGCCCATGGTGCTGACCGTCGTGGCAAGGCCGACCGCAGCGGCGGCCCAGGCCAAGAGCAGACGCCGACGTGCCGGCGGTGTCAGCCAGACCAGCGCGCGGCCGAACGTGCGGCACCACCAGCCGATGACGGCCGGGTGCTCATGAAACTGGAGACCGTTGCGCAGCGCCGTCATACTGCTTCCATCTGCGCCGTGCCTTCGGTCTGCCGGTGCCTGGACCGGTTCTGCGTCGGCGCTCAGGCCGCCTGTGTCAGCCGCTGCAGGGCTTCCTGGTACCGCGCTGCGGTCGCGTTCGCAACATCGGCCGGCAAGGCAGGCGCCGGCGCCTGCTTGTTCCAGGGCTGGCCGTCGACACGTACTGCCTCGAGCCAGTCGCGCACGAACTGCTTGTCGTAACTTGGCGGGTTGCTGCCCTCCGCATAGCCTTCGAGCGGCCAGAAGCGCGATGAATCCGGTGTCATGACCTCGTCCATCAGCACCATGCGGCCCTGCGGATCCAGGCCGAACTCAAATTTGGTGTCGGCAATGATGATGCCTTTGGCGAGTGCAATTTTTGCCCCCGCCGTGTACAGCGCAATACTGGTGTCCCGCATCTGCGCGGCCAGTTCGGGCCCGATCATCTCGACCGTGCGTTCGTAGGTGATGTTCTCGTCATGTTCACCCGCTTCGGCCTTGGCCGCTGGCGTGTAGATGGGTTGGGGCAGTTTCGACGCATTGCGCAGGCCGGCCGGCAGGGGCACGCCACAGACCGTCTGGTCGTGCTGGTACTCCTTCCAGCCGCTGCCTGCCAGATAGCCCCGCACCACAGCCTCCACCGGCAACGGGCGCAGCCGCTTGACCAGCATCGCACGGCCCTGCACCTGCGCGCGCTCATCGGGAGCGACAACGCTCTCGGGCGCCTCGCCGGTCAGGTGGTTGGGGCAGATCGCACCCAGCTTGTCGAACCAGAACAGCGCCATCTGCGTCAGCAGGGCGCCCTTGCCGGGGATCGGCTGGTCGAGGATGACGTCGAAGGCGCTGAGCCGGTCGCTTGCGACCATCAGGATGCGGTCGTCGCCCACCGCGTAGTTGTCGCGCACCTTGCCCCGCGCCAGCAGGGGC
The DNA here is from genome assembly GCA_024235935.1 of Rhodoferax sp. Classification (GTDB taxonomy): domain Bacteria; phylum Pseudomonadota; class Gammaproteobacteria; order Burkholderiales; family Burkholderiaceae_C; genus CAISIP01. The sequence continues at coordinate 114,510 of JACKLL010000006.1, forward strand.
AGGGAGTGCAGATCGGAGGTGTGCAGCGCGGGCAGGGTATCGGACATCCGCTGATTTTAGGGGGCACCGGACGGTGCCCCGCCGAGAGCTTACTGAACGACCTGCGCCAGTTCGCCACGGGCATATTGCCCCGCCACGTATTTCAGGCTGTTGCCCTTGATCTTGCTGCCCTGGCCTTCGCAGCCGAACTCGATGTAGCGCTGCTTGCAGACCTGCCTGGCCGCTTCGCGGGCCGGCTTGAGCCAGTCGCGCGGATCGAATTTCTCCGGATTCTCGGCCATGTATTTGCGCACGGCACCAGTCATGGCCAGGCGCACGTCGGTGTCGATGTTGACCTTGCGCACACCGAACTGGATGGCTTTCTGGATTTCCTCGACCGGCACGCCGTAGGTTTCCTTCATGTTGCCGCCGTACTGGCGGATGATGGCCAGCAGTTCCTGCGGCACCGACGAGGAGCCGTGCATCACCAGGTGGGTGTTGGGCAGGCGGCGGTGGATTTCCTTGATGCGCTCGATCGCCAGGATGTCGCCGGTGGGCTTGCGCGTGAATTTGTAGGCACCGTGGCTGGTGCCGATGGCGATAGCCAGCGCGTCGAGCTGGGTGCGGCGCACGAAGTCGGCGGCCTGTTCGGGATCGGTGAGCAGTTGCTCGCGCGTCATCGTCGAGTCGGTGCCATGACCGTCTTCCTTGTCGCCGCGCATGGTCTCGAGCGAGCCCAGGCAGCCGAGTTCGCCTTCGACCGTGACGCCGGTCGCGTGGGCCATGTCGACCACCTTGCGCGTCACCTCGACGTTGTAGTCGTAGCTGGCGATGGTCTTGCCGTCCGCCTCCAGCGAGCCATCCATCATGACCGAGCTGAAGCCCAGGTCGATGGCGCCCTTGCAGACATCGGGGCTCTGGCCATGGTCCTGGTGCATGACCAGCGGGATATGCGGATAGGACTCGACCGCGGCCGCAATCAGGTGCTTGATGAAGGCTTCGCCCGCATACTTGCGCGCGCCTGCGCTGGCCTGCAGGATCACCGGCGCACCGACTTCGTCGGCTGCAGCCATCACGGCCTGCACCTGCTCCAGGTTGTTCACATTGAAAGCCGGAATGCCATAGCCGTTGGCGGCCGCATGGTCCAGCAATTCGCGCATCGAGACGAGTGCCATGGTCGAAACTCCCTGAGTGGATTTGGATATCGCGCAGGCCGATCGCAAGAAACCGCGTGGTAACCGGCCTGTAACCGGACAAATTTTAGCGTGCCGGCATGGCGGACCGGCCTTGGTCGATACTTGGCGCTTTTGCGCGCACCGCGGCCCCGTCTGCGGACTGACAAGGGCTGACCCGACATGGATCGCGAATCCACCGACCAAAACCGTTTCAAGACCCGCACCGTCGCCTGGACGCTGGCCCTGTTCCTGCTGTTTGCGCTGTGGGACACGACCGGGCTGGATCTGCGGCTGGCGCACTGGTTCGGAACCGCCAGCGGCTTCCCGCTGCGTGACCACTGGCTGTGGTCCAAGGTGTTGCACGAAGGCGCGCGCCGCGTGGCCTGGACCCTGCAGCTGGTGCTGCTGCTGTCCGTCTGGTGGCCGTTCGGCGTGCTGCGCAGCCTGACCCGCCGCCAGCGGGTGCACATGTTCGTCGCAGCCATGCTGTGCATCATGGCCATCTCGGTGCTCAAGGACATGAACGCCACCAGCTGCCCCTGGGACCTGGCGGAGTTCGGTGGCAATGCGATCTATGTGTCGCACTGGAACTGGGGCGTGTTCGATGGCGGTGTCGGTCGCTGCTTCCCGGCCGGCCATGCTTCGGCCGCGTTCTGTTTCCTGCCCGGGTATTTCTGGCTGCGCGAGAAATCGCCGCGTGCAGCAAAGATCTGGCTCACCGCCACGCTGGTGGCCGGCTTCACGATCGGGCTGGCGCAGCAGATCCGTGGCGCCCACTACCTGAGCCACACCCTGTGGACCGGATGGATCTGCTGGATCATCTCGGCCCTGAGCCATGGCTTGCTCGAAGGCCCCTGGCGGCGCTTGCCCTTCCTGAACCGCGGCAAGGGCAAGCCCTGAGCGCGGCCGCAGTGCGACGGCCGGCGGCCAGCCGGGACGCCGCGCAAACCCTCAGGCGACGCGGCAGATCTTGAGCATGTTGGTGCCGCCGGGCGCGCCCATGGGCTCGCCACAGGTGATGGCATAGACGTCGCCGCTTTGCACGATGTTGCGCGCCTTCAGGTGGTTCTCGGCCTCGATCAAGGCCGTGTCGCGCTCCAGGCTGTTGTCCATCAGCAGCGGACGCACGTTGCGGTACAAGGCCATCTTGCGCTGGGTCGCCACGCGCGGTGTGAGTGCGTAGATCGGGATCTGGATCAGGTGGCGGCTCATCCACAGCGCGGTCGAACCGCTGTCGGTCAGTGCCACGATGGCCTTGGCGCCCATGTGGTAGGCGGTGAACAAGGCGCCCATGGCGATCGACTGGTCGATGCGGCCAAAGGTCTTGCCCATGAAGTCGGCTTCGAAGTTGACGATCTCGTGCGACTCGGCGGCATGGCAGATCTTGGCCATCTCGACCACGGTCTCCAGCGGGTACTTGCCGGCCGCCGTCTCGGCCGACAGCATCACCGCGTCGGTACCGTCGAGCACGGCATTGGCAACGTCGCTGACCTCGGCGCGGGTGGGCACCGGGTTGGTGATCATCGACTCCATCATCTGCGTGGCGGTGATCACCACCTTGTCGTGTTCACGGGCCAGCTTGATCATGCGTTTCTGCAGGGCCGGCACCGCGGCGTTGCCGACCTCGACCGCGAGGTCGCCGCGCGCCACCATGATGCCGTCGCTGGCCAGCAGGATCTCGAGCAGCCGGGGGATGGCCTCGGCACGCTCGATCTTGGCGATCAGCCCCGGACGGTGGTTGCCGTCGATCGCCGCGACGCTGCACAGCTGGCGCGCCATTTCCATGTCGGTGGCGTTCTTCGGAAAGCTCACCGCCACGTAATCGGCCTTGAATCCCATGGCGGTGCGGATGTCGTCCATGTCCTTGGCCGTCAGCGCAGGCGCCGTCAGGCCGCCGCCGAGCTTGTTGATGCCCTTGTTGTTGGACAGCTCGCCACCGATCTTGACCGTGGTGTGCACCGCCTCGCCGCGCACCGCATCCACATGGATGACGATCAGGCCGTCATTGAGCAGCAAGGTGTCGCCGGCCTTGACCTCGCGTGGCAAGGACTTGTAGTCCAGCCCGACTTCATCCTCGTCCCCGAGCTCCACCCGCGTGGCATCGAGCACGAACTTGGCGCCGGCCTTGAGCATCACCTTGCCATCGGCAAACTTGCCGACCCGGATCTTGGGGCCTTGCAGGTCGGCCATGATGGCCACCTCGCGACCGGCGCGCTGCGCGGCCTCGCGCACCAGCTGCGCACGGTTGATATGGTCCTGGGCCGTGCCATGGCTGAAATTCAGCCGGACCACGTTGACCCCGGCGCGGATCATCTGCTCCAGCAGATCCGGGTCGCTCGATGCGGGGCCGAGGGTTGCAACGATCTTGGTAGCGCGGCGCAGTGCCATGGTGGTGTCTCCGTTCTTGATCGGGCGATTCTCCCATCGAAACGGTTACCGACCGGTTACGCCGCATCGGCAGCGCGCCCGGCCCCGGTCGGGTGTCAGCCCTTGGCGCGCCGCGCCAGGATCTCGAACGCCGGCAGCGTCTTGCCCTCGAGCACCTCGAGAAAGGCTCCCCCACCGGTGGAGATGTAGCCGATGTCCTTCTCGATGCCGTACTTGGCGATGGCGGCCAGCGTATCGCCACCACCGGCAATGGAGAAGGCGTCGCTGTCGGCAATGGCCTTGGCAATGCGCTTGGTGCCGCCTTCGAAGGCGGCGAATTCGAACACGCCCACCGGACCGTTCCAGACGATGGTGCCGGCACCCTCGAGCTGCTCGGCGAGCTGGCTGGCGGTCTGTGGTCCGATGTCCAGGATCATGTCGTCATCTTCCACGTCGCTGGCGGCCTTGACCGTGGCCTTGGCATCGGCCTTGAACTCCTTGGCGGTCACGACATCGGTCGGGATCGGCACCGCGGCGCCACGTGCCGTCATCGCCAGGATGACGGCCTTGGCTTCTTCCAGCAGGTCCGGCTCGGCCAGGCTCTTGCCGATCTTGAGCCCGGCAGCCAGCATGAAGGTGTTGGCAATGCCGCCGCCGACGATGAGCTGGTCCACGTTCGCGGCCAGGCTCTTGAGGATCGTCAGTTTGGTCGAGACCTTGGAGCCGGCCACGATGGCCACCAGCGGCCGGCGCGGCGCCGTCAAGGCCTTGGTGATGGCGTCGATCTCGGCGGCCAGCAGCGGGCCGGCACAGGCGATGGGTGCGAACTGGGCGATGCCGTAGGTGCTGGCCTCGGCCCGGTGCGCCGTCCCGAACGCATCATGCACGAAGATGTCGCACAGGGCCGCCATCTTGCGCGCCAGCGTCTCGCTGTTCTTCTTCTCGCCGACATTGATGCGGCAGTTCTCCAGCATGACCACCTGGCCCGGCTCCAGCGCACGGCCGTCGAGCAGGAAGCCGTCGGTCCAGTTGGACACCAGCGGCACGTCCTGCTTGAGCAGTTCGGCGAGCCGCGCTGCCACAGGCGCCAGCGAGTCCGCCGGTGTGAAACTGCCTTCGGCCGGACGGCCCAGATGGGAGGTCACCATGACGGCGGCACCGGCCTCGAGCGCCATGCGCACGCAGCCGACCGAGGCGCGGATGCGCGTGTCCTCCGTGATCCGGCCTTCGTCATCCTGCGGCACATTGAGGTCGGCCCGGATGAAAACCCGTTTGCCGGCTACTTCACCGCGGGCACAAAGATCGGAAAAACGAATGAATTCCATGGCACCAAACTCCCCTTGAACCGGATTGACTGCAAACCTTGCCGCACCGGCACACCGTGTGGCGCGCCGGTGCGGCATCTCGTTCCAAATTGTAGGCGTCAGCGACAGGCGGCAAACCAGTCGAGGTCCTTGCGGTACAGATCGGTCTTCACATCCAGCAGGCCCAGCATGGCATGGAACAGGTTGTCGTGGCTGAGCTTGTCGGCCGCACGGGTCTTCAGGCAATCGCTGCGCAGCCCGAGGCGATCGCGCATGGCATCCGACAACCAGCTGATCATCGGCACATGGGTCTGGGTGTCGGGCGCCAGCGCATACGGAAGCCCGTGCAGGTACAGGTTGTTCTCGCCCAGCGATTCTCCGTGGTCCGACAGGTAGAGCATGGCCGAGTCGTAGGCATCGGCCTGCGGCTTGCTGCTGAGCCATTGCACCGTCGAGGCCAGCACATGGTCGGCATACAGAATGGTGTTGTCATAGGCATTGACCAGTTGTTCACGCGGGCACTCCTGCAACACATTGCTCGTGCATTCGGGCATGAATGCCTTGAAGGCCGGCGGGCTGCGGCGGAAGTAGGCCGGCCCGTGGCTGCCCATCTGGTGCAGGACCAGCACCACGCCACGGGCGCGTCGGGCCGGATCGAGCGCCGCAATACGCTGGTCCAGGTCCTTGAGCATGACCTCGTCATAGCACTCGCCGTCGTTGCAAAGCTCCGGGAGCTTCAAGTTGTAGGTGTCGGCATGTGCCACCCGGTCACACAAGCCCTTGCAGCCGGATTGGTTGTCGATCCACAACACGGCCAGTCCGGCGCGCTGCAGCACGTCCAGCAGGTTCTCGTAGGGCTGGCGGGAGGACTCGTAGGCGTCCTTGTCCAGATGCGAGAACATGCAGGGCAGCGAGGTCTGGGTGTTGGTGCCGCAGGATCGAACAGCGCTGTAATAGGTCAACTGGCCGACGCCGCTGGCCGCGAGCCGCTCCAGCTGCGGATTGGTCGGGCGCGCATAGCCGCCGAGCGAAAAGTTGGCGGCCCGCGCCGTCTCGCCGACGACCAGCACCACCAGCGGCACCCGCCCGGCGGCCGCCGGGCCCGCGCCCAGGTGCGCATCGAGGCCGATCGGCTGGCGCGTCTTGCTGACGTGAAAGAAAGCGTCGCCGGCCAGTTTGCCACTGGCATACAGGGTATTGAGCGGATTGACCAGGTAGCGCACCTGCTTGTGGTTGCGCATCAGCGAGGCCAGGTCCTGGAACATCAGCAGCGTCACCAGCAACAGCACCGTCAGACCGAGTGCGGCACCGGCCAGGTTGCGCCACGCCTGTGGCCACAGTGGGCGAAACGTCAGCCGCTGGCGCATCAGCCACCAGCCCGGAACCACCACCAGCAGCAGCACGACCAGCAGCATCGTCCAGGACAGCAGGTCGCGCACCTCGCGCACATCGGTATTGGCCACGTTGGCCATCATTGTTGCGTCGATGACCACGCCGTACTGCAGCATGAAATAGCTGTTGGCGGCAGCCGTGATGATCAGCAGCAGCAGGACCGGCCGCAGCAGACCCTTCCACGCGATCAGGCTCAGCAGCATATGCAGCGCCGCCACGATCCACACGAACAGGCCGACGGCAAACGCGACGCCGCGGGCCCCCGCCAGCTCGGGCAGCGGCCAGACCGTGCGCCACAAGGGAAGATTGCCGGCCAACGCCAACCAGACGCTGACGAGCAGGATCAGCATGGCCGGTCGCCAGCCCCGGTCGGGCGCGGGAATGGTCACGGACTCAAAGCGCGAAGGCATCGGATTTCCAGATCAAGGCGTCGCAATGGGGTCAACGGCCTGGTGCAGATGCGCGTTCGCCACGGCGAAGTGCGCGCGTGCCACAGGCCGCGCAGCCGGCAAGACGAAGCCCGACTGCGCCCGGAATTGTCGCCTACCAGGCCCGCACCAGCCGGCCTGGGGATACAGGTCGCAACGATGCGGGGCCTCGGTCTCGGCTACGATCGCACCGGCCCGAACCCACGATGCAACATCCCCACTTGCCTGCAACTGGCAACAGCCCTGGCGCCTACCGACGCGCCACCCAGCTCTACATCCTCGTCTTTTGCCTGGCCTGGTGGGGCATCTACCTGCTCGGGCGCCACGCGCTGGACGGCCGTGACATGGTCGAGGCCTTCGCCTGGGGCCAGGAGTGGCAATGGGGCACCAACAAGCACCCGCCGATGTCGGGCTGGATGGCTGCGGCCTGGTTTGCGCTTTTGCCGACCACGGATGCGATGTTCTACCTGCTCAACCAGGTCAATCTGGCACTCGCCCTGTGGCTGCTCGCGCTGGCCATGCGCTGCTTGATGACCTGGGAGCAGGTGCTGCTGGCCATCGTACTGACCTCTCTGGGAACCCATTTCGGCCCCGACCAGGGCTTCAAGTTCAACGCCAATACCGCCTTGCTGCCCTTTGTGGCCGGCTTCACCTGGAGTCTGCTGCGCGGGCTGTCCAGCGACCGGTGGCGCTGGTTCGTGCTGGCAGGCGTGTTTGCCGCCGGCGCACTGCTGACCAAGTATTTCGCGCTGGTGCTGATCGCGGCCATCGGTCTGGGCATCACAGCCGTGGTGCGGCCGAAAGCGGCCCTGCTGGCCCAGGCCTGCGGCGTGATGGCCACAACCGGCATGGTGCTGTGCGCACCGCATGTCGTGTGGTCGATCCGGCACGGCTGGCCGACGCTGCACTACATGCACGAGAGCCACGTGGCCACCCATACGGCCTCCGACCTGATGGCCTACGCGGTCACGACGGGGGACTATCTTCATTTCAGCGCCCTGGCGATCCTGGTCTGGGCGGGCAGTCTGTGGCGCCTGCGCATCACCGATGTGCCGGCGCCACGCAGGTCGCCCGGCATAGGCTTGGCGATTCTGGTCCTGTGCCTGGTACTGACCCTGATCGCCGCCTGGATCCAGCGCCTGCTTCCGATCTCGCCGTGGCTGATCCCGGCATTCCTGTTCGTCGGCTGGGCACTGGTCGACCTCACGCCAGCCGGCATCGATACCGGGACGGTGGCGCGACGCGCCGGCATGGCGGCCCTGGTGGTTCTGCTGGTGTCCGCCGTGGCTGGCGCGCTTGTGGACGCCCAGTACCGGGAACGCCTCCGTGCAGCACCTGACGCACTGCCACCGCTGCTGGCGCGCGACGTGGCTGTGCAGTACCGCCAGGCCTATGGGCAGCGCATCGCATATGTGGCGGGCAATTTCCCGCTGCCCTACAACATTGCGTTCTATTCGCAAGACCATCCGCATGCCCTGTCCGGACTGGATCCGGCGCAATCACCGTGGATCGACGCCCGGTCCCTGGCCGAGGGCAACCATGTGGTGGTCTGCGGCACGCTGACATTTGCCGCCGACCCGGATCCTGCATGTGCCACGGCCGCAGCCCAGCAGTTCGGCACGCCGGACCAGGTACGACAACTGAGCTACCCGGTGCACGACCCGAAGACCGGAGAGGCCGGGCAACAACGCTTCACGCTGCTGATGTGGAAGCCGGCCGGGCACTGACGCGCGCGTCCGGCCAAAGTCTCACCAGCCCAGGCCCAGGTGCAAGGGCATGTAGACCGCCATACCGGCGACGATGGTGAACAGCACGTCCTTGCGCCAGAAATAAACCGCCGCGCCGACGATGCCCGCATACAGCCGCGCATCCTTCCACGTGTCCATCAAATGGCCGTTCACCATCACCACCTCCGGCACCACCACCGCGGCCAGCGCGGCAATCGGCGCGTACTGCAGACCGCGCTGGGCCCAGTGCGGCATGGTCCAGGTCCGGTTGGAAAACAGGAAGAACGCCCGCGTGATCACCGTGACCACGGCCAGGCCGAGCACGATGACTACCGTATGCCAGTTGATGTCCGTCATGACTTCAACACTTCCACCCGGTGGGGCTGCAGCTTCTCCATCGTCATGCACAGGATCACGGCTGCACCGATGGCCACGATGATGTTGAGTTTGAGTGGGAGCGCGAACGCGGCAACCCCGACCGCACCCGCCACCGATGCGGACAGCAGGCGCAGCCGGGTCGTCGCCAGCGAACACAGGATGCCGATCAGGCACAGAATGCCGGCGAACCCCAGGCCCCAGCTCTGGGGCACGAAGTTGGCCAGCGCGATGCCGACCAGGCTGGAGATGATCCACGCGCCCCAGTTCATCAGGTTGCTGCCGGCCAGATAGGCCTGCTGCGCCATCCGCCCCGCATCGTCGCCGGCCGGGTGCGGATAACGCCGTACGAACCACACATAGCTCAGGTCAGCCGTGAAATAGCCATTCACCACGCGCTGCCAGGTCGGCAAATGCGACAGGTAATGGTGCAGGTGCAGGCTGAACACGACGAAACGCAGATTGACACAAAAGCCGGTGGCCCAGATCACCCACAGGGGCGCGCCCGCCAGGATCAGCGGAATCGACGCCAGTTGGGAACTGCCGGCAAACACCAGCAAGGCCATCAGCAGCGACTCGACCAGGCCGATGCCAGACTTCACCATGGCCACACCGGTCATCAGGCCCCAGGCAGCGATGCCGGGTGCCGGACGCAGAAAGTCTCGCAGGCCCACCTTGAATTCCGGGTGGGTATAGTGGTTGCGCAGGAAAAACATCAGTCGGATTCGGCGCTGCGGCCCAGCCGCGTCCCTGTCGGCAAGGGCTGACCGCGAAGAAAGTCACTGCAGGCCAACCGCCGCGCACCTGCGCGCTGAAGTTCGTGAATACGCAGCGCACCCGAGCCACAGGCGACCACGATTCCGTGCGCGTCGGCGCTCAGCACGCTGCCGGGGGCAAGGTCCGCCGCGGGGCTGCCGGGTTCCGGCACGGCGCGCCAGATCTTGAGCACCTCATCCCCGCAGGTCGTCCAGGCGCCGGGCGTAGGATCAAAGGCGCGGATGCTGCAACCGATCTGCTGCGCGCTGCGGCGCCAGTCGATCTCGGCTTCGGCCTTGTTCACCTTGTCGGCATAGCTCACGCCGTCCGCCGGCTGTGGTTGCGCATCCAGCGGGCCCTGCTGCGCCGCGTCGAGCACCTCGACGACCAGCTCCGCGCCCAGCGCGGCCAGCCGGTCGTGCAGCCGCCCGGTGGTGTCGGCATCGATACCCTCGTGGTGGATGGGAATGGCCTGCTGGCGCAGCACGGCACCGGTGTCCAGCCCGGCATCCATCTGCATGATGCAGACACCGATCTGCGCATCGCCCGCCTCGACGGCCCGGTGGATAGGCGCCGCCCCGCGCCAGCGCGGCAACAGCGATCCATGGATATTGATGCAGCCCAGCCCGGCACCGCCCTGACTGCGGTCGCGCATGGCGTCGAGCACCCATTGGGGCAGGATCAGGCCATAGGCGGCGACCACCATGGCGTCGGCCCGCGCCTCCAGGATGGCCTCGCGTGCGGCCGCTGCGTCGTCGGGATAACGACCGTCGAGCCGCAGGCTACGCGGCTGGGCCAACGGGATCGCGTGCTGCACGGCAAAGTCCTTGACCGCAGACGCCTGCATCTTCATGCCGCGGCCCGCCGGTCGGTCGGGCTGCGTCAGCACCAGCGCAATGTCGAAACCATGCGCATGCAACTGCCGCAGCGCTACCGCGGCAAATTCCGGCGTACCGGCAAAGATCAGCCTCAATCGCGCTCCTCGCGCTGCAACTTGCGCATCTTGGTCTTGATGCGGTTGCGTTTGAGCGGCGACAGGTATTCGACGAAGACCTTGCCCATCAGGTGGTCCATCTCGTGCTGGATGCAGACGGCCAGCATCTCCCGGGCCTCGACGGTATGCGTCTTGCCGTCGGCATCCAGCGCCTGGACCCGCACCGCATCGAAGCGCTCGACACCGTCATAGATACCCGGCACCGACAGGCAGCCTTCCTCGTTGACGTGTTTTTCTGCGCTGCTCCATACGATGGTGGGATTGATCAGCACCAGCGGCTGGTCGCGCTCCTCCGAGATGTCGATGACAATGACACGCTCGTGCACGTCGACCTGGGTCGCGGCCAGGCCTATGCCCTTGGCGTCGTACATGGTCTCGAGCATGTCGGCCACCAGCGTACGGATGCGGTCATCGACCTCCTGCACCGGTTTGGCCACCTTGTGCAATTTGGGATCGGGATAACAAAGAATGGGTAACAAAGCCATGGTTTCTATTCAAAGATGTCGCTATTTTCGCTAATTTCACACTTGTGAGTACAGGCACACGACAGAAAACGTTGCCCAATCAAGGACTTGAGCGCAAAATCGTGCGTGATTTATCAAGATTCTCCCGGCGCCGCAACGCCATCGTCTTCCAGTCCCGGAGGCCGGCAGAGGCAACCACCATGCAGCAAGCAATGACCCAGAAATTGTCGATCAAATCCAAAGTCGCATTGACGCTGGTGACAGCCGCATCCGCCGGCTGGCTCCACAGCCCGGCATTTGCGCAGAATTACCCGGTCACCACCGACCAGCGCGCAACCGCCAATCAGGTGGCCCAGACCGGCGTTGCGCTCAGCGAACTGGCTGCAAATGCGCCCGATAGCTACCTTATCAAGTCCGGCGACACCCTGTGGGCCATTTCCGGCATGTTCCTGAAGAGCCCATGGCGCTGGCCGGAACTTTGGGGCATGAACATGTCCGACATCCGCAACCCGCACCTGATCTATCCGGGCCAGCGTCTGGTGCTGGAGCGCAAGGACGGACGTGCGACCCTGCGCATGGCGGGCGCCGGCGGCGCCGATGCGATTCCAACCGAAACCATCCGCGTATCGCCACGCACCCGCTACGAATCGCTCGACAGCGGCCCTTTGCCGTCGCTCAGGCCCAGCGACATCGAGCCATTCCTGGCCGAGCCGATCATTGTCGACGAAGCCGGGCTGAGCAATGCCGCCCGTATCGTCGCGGCGCTCGAAGGCCGGGTCTTGCTGTCCCGCGGTGACCGCGCCTATGCACGGGGCCAGAACGGCTCCCCGCTGATCGATGGCGCCGGCAAACAGCAGGAATTCCGTATCTTCCGCAATGCCACTCCCTTGAAGGACCCGGTCACGGCCGAAGTGCTGGGGTATGAAGCGCAGTACGTCGGCAAGGCCTTGCTGGCGCGCGGCGAGTCGACTGCCAGCGTCGAAGGCAAGGACGGCAAGACCACGAACGAGATCACACCGGCCACGATCGACATCGTCTCGGCCAAGGAAGAAATGCGTGTCGGCGACCGGCTGCTGCCGGAGCCGGAACGCGAGCTTGTCAGCTACGCGCCCAAGGCACCTCCCAGCGGTGTCAACGGCCGCATCGTGTCGGTCTACGGCAGCGCGGTCGTGAATGCGGCCCAGAACCAGGTCGTGGCCATCAACCTGGGCAAGCGCGACGGCATCACCTCGGGCGACGTCATGGCCATCCTCAAGGATGGCGAACGCATCGTCGACAAGACCGACAGCACCCGCCCGATGCTCAAGCTGCCGGATGAACGCAATGGCCTGCTGATGGTGTTTCGCACCTTCGACCGCGTGTCCTATGCGCTGGTGCTGGACATCACCTCACCCGTTCGCGTGGGTGACCGACTGGTCAGCCCGCGCTGATCCTGCGCTGAACCGGCACCTGGACACCGTTGCCCGCGAGTCCGTGAAGGCAGGTTGCGGTTACTCGACATGCCGGCAGTTCCCTGCGCCATCGACCTGAGTCTGCCGGAGGACGCGCACATTGGACGCGGCTGAACTGGCCCTGTGGTTGCGACTGACCCTCACGCCGGGGGTTGGAAACGACACCGCCCGCCGATTGCTGGCCAGCTTCGGCTTGCCGGAGGCCATTTTCAAACAGTCCGGGGCGGCCCTGCGGCAAGTGGTCAGCGAAAAACAGGCCCAGGCGCTGGGGCGGGAGCCCGAGGGTCTTGCGCAACTGCTGCTGGCGACCTGCCAGTGGTGCGAGAGCAGCGAAAGTGAAGACGCTCCCGAATCCGCCCGCGCCATCCTCACATTGGCGGATCCGCGCTATCCGGCCGCACTGCTGGCCATCGAAGATCCGCCGCTGGTGTTGTATCTGCAAGGTGCGGCGCGGGTCCTGGGACGCCACGGATCCGACGCGCCGCTGGCACTTGAGCCGGGCATTGCCGTGGTCGGCAGCCGCAATCCCACCCCCCAGGGCGCGACCAACGCCCGGCAGTTCGCGGGCGCGCTGGCGGCACACGGACTGACCATCGTGTCGGGCCTGGCCCTGGGCGTGGACGGGGCGGCGCATGAAGGCGCGCTCGACTGCGGCACATCCGACGCCAGGCGGCCGGTGACGATCGCCGTGGTGGGAACAGGTCTGGACCGGGTCTACCCACGGCGTCACCACGCATTGGCCCGGCGCATTGCCAAAGACGGGCTGCTCATCAGCGAATACCCGATCGGCACACCACCGCTGGCGGCCAACTTCCCACGCCGCAACCGCATCATCGCGGCGCTGTCCCAGGGCACGCTGGTGGTGGAAGCCGCACTGCAGTCGGGTTCGCTGATCACGGCGCGGCTGGCGGTGGAACAGGGCAAGGACGTGTTCGCGATCCCCGGCTCCATCCACTCTCCGCAATCCCGTGGCTGCCACGCCCTGATCCGGCAGGGCGCCAAACTGGTGGAGTCGGCGCAGGATGTGCTGGAGGAGCTGAAAATCGCGCCGGTACCGTTGGATGTGCCGACGGGCGCGATCGGCGCCGCCGAGCAGCCGTTGTCGCCCGGAGCCGAGGTCGGCCCCGATGATCCGCTGCTGGAGGCCCTTGGTTTCGATCCGGTCAGTCTCGATGCGCTGCAGGCGCGTACCGGGCTCGACACCGGTCGCTTGCAGGCCATGCTGATGGCCCTCGAGCTGGATGGGCAGCTTGCGCGTTTGCCGGGCGGACTGTTTCAACGGATCGCGCAGGCGTAGCGCGCGTCAGGCCCTGCGATCGGCCTCGGACAGGAGCCGGGATTTCTGCGCTATATTGGGGTCATGTTCGAAGTGTTGGTATTTGTCTACGAGAACTATTGGCGCGGCGACGCCTGCCCCCAATGGAATCAGCTCGAACGCAAGCTCAATGCGGTCGGTTTCGAGGCCCAGGAAATCAAGGAGGCCCTGGCCTGGCTGAGCGGCCTGAGCCAGGCAACCCGCAGCACCCGAAGCCCGGATACGCCCCTGCCGCTGGACGACCTCGACGCGCTGGTGCAGCGCGCCGATCAGCTGGCCATTGGCAATTCGGGTGCGAGCATCCGGGTATTTTCGGTGGCGGAGCAGAACCGGCTGGGCCCGGAGTGCCTGGGCTTCATTCGCTTCCTCGAGAACGCGACGGTATTGCCGCCCCATATGCGGGAAATCATCGTCGACCGGGCCATGGCGTGCGACTCCGAGCCGCTGTCGCTGGATGACCTGAAGATCATCGTGCTGATGGTGTACTGGAGCCTGGGCGAGGAGCCTGATGCCCTGGTGCTCGACGAGTTGTGCGACGACGCGCAAGACCGCGTCGCCCACTGACATTCCTGCCGGCGCCGGGCATTCGGCCAGCGCGACTCAGCCCAGCAGACGTTCCGGATTGGCCTCGAGCTTGGCCAGCGCATCGCGGGTGGCGCGCACGGTGAGCGTTTCTTCTTCCTGCGGCAACAGCAGCCCCGCCTGCAGATAAGCCGCCAGACGGCCGATCTGGACCAGATAGCTATGGCCATCGGCCGAGGCAAACAGGTTGAGCTGTTTGCGGTCGCTGCGCCACGCAAACTGCACCTTCACGACGCGGCCGTTGTGATCCAGCGTGAACCATGAACCAAGCTCGAGTTCGCGCGCCCAGGCCAGCATCGCATTGCTGGGCTTGGAGCCGCCGTTGGCGACCACATCGATGGTCGCCGGATCGATACCCAGCATCAGCTCGATGCTCTCGGCATCCAGCGGCAGGTCGCCCATACCGTCTTCGCTGACAAAATCTTCCAGATTGGCCAGCCGCTTGGCCAGCGCATCGATCTGGGCGGTCGGGATGGCTTCGGTCTTGGACAAAAAGGCGTCGGCCAATGTGTCGCTGACCGTCTTGATGTGGATATCCTGCTGGCTGGGCGCCATGCCCAGCAGCGACATGCCGCTGCGCAGGCGCTGCAGCAGCTTGGGCAGGTTCTGGATCACGCGTGCGCGATCGGCCCGGTCGGGCTTGGCACTGGCAGCCCATACCAGCTCGGATGAGGTCTGCTTGAGCTCCAGCGTCTCGGCATGCTGCGGCCCCTTGCGGATCGCCGCCACCGCCAGCACCTCGGCCCAGACCTTGAAAAGATAGGTGCGGATCTCGTCGCGGACCGGAATGTCCTTGAGCATGTTGCGCATCTCGATCGTGTACTGGATCGTCAGCGTTTCCTTCTGCTCCACCTGCTGCGCAACGCTGGCGACCTTCTGGGTCGCGCCGCTGCCGGTCAGGAATTTCTGCAGGAATTTCTGGAACTCGGCATAGACGAGTTCGTAGACGCGCTTGCCGGTCTCCGGATACTGCTCGATCACCTGCACCACGCGCTTGATTTCCTTCTCCAGCGCACTGCCCTGGATGCCGCTGGCATCGAAACCCATGACACACGAGCCCATGCGGTCAATCAGTTGCCGCGCCGGGTGGCTGGCGGTACCGAAGAAGTCGGGTTCGGCCAGCGCCACGCGCAGCACGGGCATCTGCAGGCGCGCAAACCAGACCCGCATCGCCGGTGGGATGCGGTCCTCCTGCAGGATGGCCTGAAACATCAGCGCGACGATCTCGATCGTGGCTTTTTCGCTCTTGGTCTCGGCCTTGTCCTTGAGCGCGGCAGTGTGCTCGCGCAATCGTACCGCCACCTGCGCGACGCCGGCCGGGCTGTAGTCCTCGAACAGGGTGCCGGACTCGCCGTACGCGGGCGCGCCACCGGTGCCGGTACCACCACCCTGGCGCACGGCAATGGCCGCAGCCAGCGCCGGAGAGGCCGGCTGGTAGGACGTGGCATCGAACTCCGGCCCGACACGGCCGACCAACAGGCGCTTGAGCTGACCCAGCACGCCCTGTGCCCGGCTACGCGCCCGCGCCAGTGGCGTGACCGAGGTCATCATCCGCGTTTCATCATGGGCATTGCCACCACTGCCCATGTAGCCACGGCCTGACTCCTGGCCTCCTTGCACACCCCCACGACCGGCGCCCGAGTCGAAGCCATGGCCGGACCCCGAATGAGGCAGCGCCCCGCTGGCGGGTGTGAAACCCGGCGCAGAACCCGGTCCGGAGTCGTATTCGGGCGCGCCGCCGCGATGCGAGGGGCCCGAATCCCGTGCCGAATCAGTACCGCGCAGGCCGCCACCCGAGGGCGCAGACGGCCGGCGACCAGTCGAATGGGCGTGTGGCCCGAACCCGCTCTCACCCGAATCAAGGCCGAGAGAACTGCTCTGGTAACCGCTGTCCGACGGCAGATGCTGGGCAGAAAACGCCTTGGGGGCCCCCTTGGTCGGCGCCGACCGTTTGACCCGGTCCTTGAGATCGATGGTCTTCATGACCCCTTTTTCGATCAGCGTCTGGTTGGCCTTCTGGTAGGCCTGCTTGAGCCGCTCCGACAGCAGGCTTTGCACGGTGTCGTTGATGAGCGGCCAGCTGCCGTTGGGCATGCCGCTGGCCGCCCATTCCTCAATCAGGATCAGGATCAGGACGTCCGGCTTGAGAATGTCCTGGCGATCGAGTTCGTCCGAGTTCTCCAGGTAGCGGATCCGCAGCCGCAGATCGTCGAGCTCGGAGCTGACCTTGTCCATGACCCGCAGCACCAGACGGGAGGCCAGGATCTTGTTCTCGACGACGTCGTTCCCCACCAGCGACAGGCCGCCAAAGTCCTCTTGCTCGCTTTTTTCCAGCACGGGGTGCGGCTGCAGGGCCTCGTTCCAGGCCTTGCTGGTGGCTTCGCGCCAGGTATTCTTGTGGCGCTGGAAGAAGGTCCAGGCATCGCGCCGCACCTGCATCTCACGCGACGGCGCAGCCTCGTCCATCATGACCCGCAAGCGCTCCTGCACCGCGGATACCACCTCCACCATGGTGCGCACTGCATCCGCCACGAACTGTTGCCGGATCTCACTGGCCAGTCGTCTCCGCTGGCTGGAAAAGGATGCAGTTGCCATAAGGTCAGGGCACGATTACACCGTGGCCCCGGCATTCGGATCGTTGGGGTCCACGCCTTTTTGCGTTACAGGTTTGACCATGTCTTCTCGTTTGATACCCAACCACATGGCAATGGCTGCGCCGACAAAGACCGACGAATAAATGCCAAAGCAGATACCGATGGTAAGTGCCAGGGCAAAGTAATACAGCGTCGGTCCGCCGAAAAGCAGCATGGACAAAACCATGATCTGGGTGGAACCGTGGGTAATGATAGTACGACTGATCGTGGAAGTGATCGCGTTGTCGATGATGGCCACCGTTTCCATCTTGCGGTAGCGGCGGAAATTCTCGCGGATCCGGTCAAAAATGACGACGGACTCGTTGACGGAGTAACCCAGAACCGCCAGCACCGCCGCCAGCACCGGCAGCGAAAACTCCCACTGGAAGAACGCGAAGAAGCCCAGAATGATGACCACGTCGTGCAGGTTGGCGACGATGGCCGCAACCGCGAACTTCCACTCGAAACGGATGGCCAGGTAGATCATGATGCCGACCACGACCATGGCCAGCGCCTTCAGGCCATCGGTCACCAGTTCCTCGCCGACCTGCGGCCCGACGAACTCCTGGCGCCGCAGGGTGGCACCGGGATCGGACGCCTTCAGCGCCGCAAAAGCGGTTTCGCTCTGTTGCGCCGAACTGACGCCCTTTTGGGCCGGCAGGCGAATGATCACGTCCTGGGCCGTGCCGAAATTCTGCACCTGGACATCGGTGTAGCCGAGCCCGGAGATCACCGAACGCACTTTGGGCACGTCCGCCGGCTGGGCGTAGCCGACCTCCATCACCGTGCCGCCGGTGAACTCGACCGACAGATGCAGGCCCTTGTGGAACAGGAAGAAGACCGCCAGCACGAAGGTGACGATGGAGACGACGTTCAGCACCAGCGCGTGGCGCATGAACGGGATGTCTTTGCGAAACTTGAAGAATTCCATGGCTTATCCGCTCCGCCGCGCAGAAGGTGCGACCTCGTTGCCGCCACCATCGGGGCGCCACACGGTGCCGATCGACACCCCCTTGAGTTTCTTGACCCGACCGTACCAGAAGTTGACCAGTCCGCGCGAGAAGAAAACCGCCGAGAACATGCTGGTCAGGATACCGATGCAGTGCACCACCGCAAAGCCGCGCACCGGGCCGGAACCGAAGATCAGCAGGGCGACACCGGCAATCAGCGTCGTCACGTTGGAGTCGAAGATGGTGCCCCAGGCACGCTCGTAGCCCGCGTTGATGGCCGCCTGCGGCGAAGCGCCGTTGCGCAGTTCCTCGCGCACGCGCTCATTGATCAGCACGTTGGAGTCGATGGCCATGCCCAGTGCCAGCGCCATCGCCGCCATGCCGGGCAGTGTCAGCGTCGCCTGCAGCATCGACAGCACCGCCACCAGCAGCAGCAGGTTCACACCCAGCGCCACGCTGGAGAACACGCCGAACATCATGTAGTAGACGCACATGAAGACCACGATCACCAGGAAGCCCCAGGTCACGCTGTCAAAGCCCTTGGCGATGTTCTCGGCACCCAGGCTCGGGCCGATGGTGCGCTCCTCGATGATCTCCATGGGCGCGGCCAGTGAACCGGCGCGCAGCAGCAGTGCCGTATCGTGTGCCTCGGTGGTCGTCATGCGACCGGAGATCTGCACCCGGCCGCCACCGATCTCGGAGCGGATGACGGGAGCAGTGACGACTTCGCCCTTGCCTTTTTCGAACAGCAGGATGGCCATGCGCTTGCCGATACTCTCGCGCGTCACGTCGCGGAAGATACGTGAACCCTTGGCATCCAGCGACAGGTGCACGGCGGCTTCCTGGGTCTGGCTGTCGAAACCGGGCTGCGCGTCGGTCAGGTTCTCGCCAGTCAGGATGACCTGCTTCTTGACGATGATGGGCTGGCTGTTGCGCTCCAGGAAGCGCTCGGAGCCGAATGGCACGGGTCCGGTACCGGACTCTGCCGCCCGGCCCTCGGCGCTTTCGTCGACCATGCGCACTTCCAGCGTCGCGGTACGGCCCAGGATGTCCTTGGCCTTGGCCGTGTCCTGCACGCCCGGCAACTGCACGACGATCCGGTCCAGGCCCTGCTGCTGGATCACCGGTTCGGCCACGCCGAGTTCGTTGATCCGGTTATGCAGCGTCACCATGTTCTGCTTGAGCGCCTGCTCCTGGATCGCGCGTGCCGCCGCCGGCTTGATGCGCGCGGTCAGCGTGAACTCGCCTCCGGCGAGTGGCGCCTCGGTGATGTCCAGGTCCGCAAACTGCTCGGCAATCACCGCCTTGGCTGCCGCCAGTGTCTGGGCGTCGCGCAGCTGAACCTCGATCGCCTGGTTGTTGCGGCTGATACCCGAATGCCGCACATTCTTCTCGCGCAGTGCGGTGCGCAGGTCACCGGACAGCGACTCGACCTTGCGGGTCAATGCGGCCTGCATGTCGACCTGCAGCATGAAGTGGACGCCGCCGCGCAGGTCCAGCCCCAGGTACATCGGCGCCGCGCCCACGGCCGAAAGCCAGGACGGGGAACGGGACAGCAGGTTCAGCGCGACGACATAGGGCGGATCGGTCGGGTCGGGAATCAGCGCCTTCTGGATCGCGTCCTTGGCCTTGAGCTGTTCGTCACCGGTGCTCAGGCGAATCTTGATCGAGTTGCCGTCGAAGATGATGCCGGCCGGTGCGATGCCGGCCGCCTTGAGGGCGTCCTCGACCCGGCGCTGGGTGCCGGTGTCGACCTTGATGGTGGCCTTGCCCGACGACACCTGCACGGCAGGCGCCTCACCAAAGAAGTTGGGCAGGGTGTAAAAAAACCCTACCAACAGCGCGACCACGATGATCGCGTATTTCCAGACCGGGTATCGGTTCATGTTTGCACTTCCCGCAGCCGTTGGTGCCGCGTGGTCACTGCCGACGACGGCAGTGACGATTACTTGCTGACGTACTTACTTGATGGTGCCCTTGGGCAGAACCTGCACGACCGAGCCGCGCTGGATCGTCACTTCGACGCCATTGGAGATTTCAACGCCCAGATAGCTGTCGCCCAGCTTGGAGACCTTGCCCAGCACGCCGCCGGAGGTCACGACCTCGTCACCCTTGGCCAGGGCTTCCACCATGGCGCGGTGTTCTTTCTGCTTCTTCATCTGAGGGCGAATCATGACAAAATAAAGTACGACAAACATCAACACCAATGGCAGCATGCTCATCAGCGACGACTGCATGTCGCCGCCAGCGGCTGCGGCGGGTGCGGTTTGGGCAAATGCGGAAGAAATAAACACAGGCGGCTCCAGAACAGACAGTTGATGACTCTGCGATGGCAACGGTGTCACCGCTGGCAGACAACCCGGCATTGTATGCGGCGCCTCCAAGGCCATGAATACAGGGGTTGTTGACCCGGCACAGGCCCGCCGCCATCCAGCAAAGCGACAGATGCAAGAACACGACCACGATCACGACCATTCGCATCTGGACGAGATGGATCTGCGGGTGCGGGCACTCGAGACGCTGCTAACGCGCAAGGGACTGGTGGAGCCGGCGGCGCTGGACCGGATCATCGAGACCTACGAAACCCGGGTCGGGCCGCACAATGGCGCTGCTGTCGTGGCCCGCGCCTGGGTCGATGCCGAATTCCGGCAGTGGCTGCTGCAGGACGCAACCGCCGCCATCGCCTCCATGGGCTTCGGCGGGCGTCAGGGCGAGCACATGGTCGCCGTGGCCAACACCCCCGACACACACAACATGGTGGTCTGCACACTGTGCAGCTGCTACCCCTGGCCCGTGCTCGGTCTGCCGCCGGTCTGGTACAAGAGTGCGCCCTACCGTGCCAAGGCAGTGATGGACCCGCGCGGGGTGCTGGCCGACTTCGGTGTGCAACTGCCGGCGTCGACACAGCTGCGGGTCTGGGATTCGACCGCAGAAGTGCGTTACCTCGTGATACCCATGATGCCGCCGGATGCAAAAGGCCTGGACGTGGCGCAATTGGCGGCATGGGTCACGCGCGACGCCATGATCGGAACCGGGCTGGCGCGTGCGCCCCAGGCGCCGGCAAGCAGCGCCCCCAGCGCCTGAGCCATACACGCCAAAGGAGTCCCGCAATGAACGGCGTACACGACATGGGCGGCCTGCAGGGCTTCGGCCCCGTCCGGCCCGAAGCGAACGAGCCCCTGTTCCATGCCGACTGGGAAAAGCGGGCCCTTGCCGTCACATTGGCGATCGGCGCGGGCGGACAGTGGAACATCGACCTGAGCCGGTCCGCGCGCGAGTCCTTGCCGCCGGCAACCTACCTGGGCAGCAGCTACTACGCGATCTGGATCCGGGCGCTCGAAAACCTCATGGCAGAGCGATCGCTCGCCACCCGGGAGGAGATGCGCAGCGGTACGCCGGACGGCACGCCACCGGCACCGTTTCGCGTGCTTCGGGCCGACGCGGTCGACGCATCGTTGGCCCGCGGCACGCCGAGCGCAAGGCCGATCGAACGGCCGGCACGCTTCGGACCGGGGGACCGGGTGCTTGCGCGCAACATCCATCCGCAAGGGCATACCCGGCTGCCGCGCTATGTGCGCGGCCATGTCGGAACCGTGGTCCTGGTCCATGGTGCCCATGTATTTCCCGACCGCCACGTGACCCGCACCCTGCCGCCGTTCGACGAAGACCCGCAGTGGCTTTACACGGTGGTGTTCGACGCACGGGAGCTTTGGGGCACACAGGCGGACGCCCACGCCCGCATCAGCGTCGACGCCTGGGAACCTTATCTGGAGCTGGCGCCCGGCGCCGAAGGCCGGCCATGAACCCGCGGCTGACGCTGGCCGAAGTGGCCGCCGCCTGCGCCGCCGACGGCTGCGGCCTGCCGATGCCCCCGGACACGGCCGGCGGCGGACACTTCTCCGAACCCTGGCAGGCGCATGCGTTCGCAATGGTGCTGCTGCTGCACGAACGCGGTGTTTTCAGCTGGCCGCAATGGGCCGACACGCTCGCCCGGCACATCCGCGCGGCGCAGGCCCAGGGCGACCCGGACGATGGCAGCAGCTATTACCGCCACTGGCTGGACGCGCTGGAGGCCATCACGATCGCACAAGGCATCGCCACCGCCGACCAGTTGCACGCACTAGAACACGCCTGGGCCGATGCGGCGCAGCACACGCCGCACGGCCAGCCGATCGAATTACGCGACGGCGGCTGAGGCCTGGGTGGCGCTGCGCGGCGCCCGCCACTGCTGCATCAGGTCCTTCCACAGCTGGCGTGTCGCCACCAGATTGCGGTCCTTGACGTGGCCGTATCCCTTGATTTTTTCCGGCAAGCGGGCAATCTCGAGTGCCAGCGCATGCTTGTCGGCCGTGAGTCCGCCCAGGACCTCGTCGATGCTGGCGCGGTATTCACCGATCAGCGCGCGCTCGGTACGGCGCTCTTCGCTGCGACCGAAGACATCCAGTGCGCCACCCCGCAATCCCTTGAGTTTCGCCAGCCAGCGGAAGCCGGTCAGCATGGCAGGGCCATATTTCTGTTTCTGCAGTTCGCCCTTGGCGTTGCGCTTGGCCAGCAGTGGCGGCGCCAGGTGGTAGTTCAGCGTGAAGTCGCCCTCGAACATGGCCTTGACCCGCTCCAGGAACCGGGTGTCGCTGTGCAGCCGCGCCACCTCGTATTCGTCCTTGTATGCCATCAGCTTGAACAGGTAGCGCGCCACACTCTCGGCCAGCGCCGTCTTGCCCAGCGGCGCCTCGGCGTCGCGCACCTTGTGCACGAAGGCCTGGTAGGTGGCAGCATACGCGGCGTCCTGGTAGTCGGTCAGGAACTCGACCCGGCGCTTGACGATGTCGTCCAGGGTTTCACGCTTCTTGAACTGCAGCACCTGCGCCGGGGTCAGCAGTTTCTCGACGCTGGCCCAGTCGTGCGCGGCGCGCCGGCCCCATGCGAACGCCGCCTTGTTGTTGTCCACGGCCACCGCATTGAGCTCGATCGCCCGCATCAGCGCGTCGTGCCCGAGCGGAATCCAGCCCTTTTGCCAGGCGTAGCCCAGCATCATCGGGTTGGTATAGATGCTGTCACCCAGCAGCTTGACCGCGGCAGCATCGGCATTGAAAGCGCCCACACCATCGACACCGACCGCCTTGGCGATTTCGGCCGCACAGGCCTCGGCCGGGTTCTGCCAGTTGCCGTTGCGCACGAAAGCCGCCGTCGGTGTGCTGTGCGAATTGAGCGCCACGTGGGTGCGGCCCTCGCGCATGCGCAGCATGGTTTCCTTGCCGGCGGTCACCAGCGGGTCGCAACCGATGATCAGGTCCGCGGCCGCCATGCTGACGCGGGTGGTGCGGATGTCCTGCTGGCGCTCGCCGATCAGCACATGGCTCCAGGTGGCGCCCCCTTTTTGCGCCAGGCCTGCCGCGTCCTGTGTGACGATGCCCTTGCCCTCGATATGTGCCGCCATGCCGAGCAACTGCCCGATGGTGATGACGCCGGTGCCGCCGACGCCCGCCACGATGATGCCCCAGACCTGGCCGATGGCCGCGTCCAGCGCGATTGGGGTCGGCTCAGGCAGCAGGCCCATCTCGAACGGTGACACCGCCTTGTCCTTGGCCTTCTTGCGCAGCTGCCCGCCTTCGACGGTGACGAAACTCGGACAGAAACCTTTCAGGCAGGACATGTCCTTGTTGCAGGTCGACTGGTTGATCTGGCGCTTGCGGCCGAACTCGGTCTCCAGCGGCTCCACGCTCATGCAGTTGGACTGCACGCCGCAGTCGCCACAGCCCTCGCACACCAGCTCGTTGATGACGACACGCTTGGCCGGGTCGACCATCGTGCCGCGCTTGCGCCGGCGCCGCTTCTCGGTGGCGCAGGTCTGGTCGTAGATGATGACGGTCGTTCCCTTGATCTCGCGGAACTCGCGCTGTACCGCATCCAGCGTGTCGCGGTGCAGAACGGCCACACCGTCGACCAGCTTGACGCCGTCGTACTTGTCGGGTTCATCGGTGACGACGACGATCCGGGCCGCGCCCTCGGCACGCATCGACTGTGCGATCTGCACCACCGAATGGCCTTCGGCGCGCTCGCCGACCTGCTGGCCACCGGTCATCGCGACCGCGTCGTTGTACAGGATCTTGTAGGTGATGTTGACGCCGGCAGCGATGCTCTGGCGCACCGCCAGCAGGCCACTGTGGAAATAGGTGCCGTCGCCGAGATTGGCGAACATGTGCTTGTCGTTGCTGAACGGCTCCTGGCCGACCCAGGGCACGCCTTCGCCCCCCATCTGTGTGAATCCGATGGTGCTGCGGTCCATCCAGGTGGCCATGAAATGGCAACCGATGCCGGCCATGGCGCGCGATCCTTCAGGCACCTTGGTGCTGGTGTTGTGCGGGCAGCCCGAGCAGAACCACGGCTGGCGGTCTGCGTCCTTGACGCCGCCCAGGTCGAGCACCTGCATGGCCCGTTCCTTGGCCTGCAGGATCGCCATCTGCGCGTCGATGCGTGCTTCCATGTCGGCACCCAGGCCCATCTTCTTGACCCGCTGCGCAATTGCATGGGCGATCAGCGCCGGCGACAGGTCGGCCTTGGCACGCAGCAAGGTGTTGGCGCTCGGGTTGGGCATCGACCACTCGCCCCCCGAGAAATCACCCTCGACCTCGTTGAACTTGCCGTAGATGTTGGGCCGCACATCGGCGCGCCAGTTGTAGAGCTCTTCCTTGAGCTGGTATTCGATGACCTGGCGCTTTTCCTCGACCACCAGGATCTCCTGCAGCCCGGTGGCGAAGTCGCGCGTGAGCTGTGCCTCCAGCGGCCATACGACGCCGACCTTGTGCAGCCGGATGCCAAGCTGGCGGCAGGTCGCATCGTCCAGACCCAGGTCCATCAAGGCCTGGCGCGTGTCGTTGAAGGCCTTGCCGCTGGCGATGATGCCGAAGCGGTCGTTCGGGCCTTCAATCGCCTCGTCGTTAATCCCATTGGCGCGGATATACGCCAGGGCGGCATACCACTTGGTATCGAACAACCGCGCCTCCTGCTCCAGCGCATGGTCTGGCCAGCGGATGTGCACGCCGCCCGGAGGCATTTCGAAATCGGTCGGCACCACGATCTGCACCCGCTCGGGGTCGATCATCGCGGTGGCGCTGGACTCGACGATCTCCTGGATCGTCTTCATGCCGGCCCACACGCCCGAGAAACGGCTCATCGCAAACGCATGGATGCCCAGGTCGAGAATTTCCTGCACGTTGGCCGGGAAGAACACCGGCAAGCCGCAGGCCTTGAAGATGTGGTCGCTCTGGTGCGCGGCGGTCGAACTCTTGGACACGTGGTCATCGCCGGCCACGGCGATCACACCGCCCCAGGGCGTGGTGCCCGCCATGTTGGCGTGCTTGAACACGTCCGAGGTGCGGTCCACGCCTGGCCCCTTGCCGTACCAGATGCCGAACACGCCGTCGAAGCGGTTCGAGCCCGGCGGCGCAAATCCCAGCTGCTGCGTACCCCACAACGCAGTGGCGGCCAGCTCCTCGTTGACGCCGGGCTGGAACACGATGTTCTGCGCCTTCAGATATTTGGCCGCCTTGACCAGCGCCTGGTCGTAGCCCCCCAGGGGTGAGCCCCGGTATCCGCTGATGAAGCCGGCGGTGTTCTTGCCGGCCAGCGCGTCCCGCTGGCGCTGCAGCATCGGCAGCTTGACCAGCGCCTGCACCCCGCTCATGAAGGCGCGGCCGTAGTCAAGCGAATACTTGTCGTCCAGCGTGACGGTTTCCAGGGCCTTGCGGATGTGGTCGGGTAGCGGCGCATTCATGTTCGGCAGGACTCCAAGGGAATGGCAAAAGGGGCCTTGTCTCAGCGGTGTGCCGGCAGGTGCGGCGGCGCGGGGACAGTTGGCAAAGTGTATGCCCGATGCTCGGATATGTCTTTTCTAAATATGCCGTATTCCGGGTACCACAAGAAAGAATCTTTCGTCAAAATGGCAGTCATGGAAACATTAGACAAGTTCGACATCGCCATCCTGAACGAGTTGCAGGCTGACGGCCGCCTGACCAACACAGACCTTGCCCAACGGGTCGGCCTGAGCGCGGCGCCTTGCTGGCGCCGCGTGCGGGCGCTGGAGGAGGGCGGCTACATCACGGGCTACCGGGCCGAGATCAACCGCCACAAGATCGGGCTGGGGGTGATGGCCTTCGTACGCTTGTTCGCCGAACGCAACGCCGCCACCAGCATCCGCGAACTCGAGCAGGCGATCACCGCCTTGCCGCAGGTCGTGGCCTGCCATTACATCAGCGGCGACGGCTCGTTCGAACTGCAGGTCGTGGAGCAGGACCTGGGCAGCTTTTCCCGCTTCGCACAGGAGCGGCTGATCACCTTGCCCAACGTAAAGGATTTGCGCACCAGCTTCTCGCTGGGCGAGGTCAAGGCCAGTGGCCGCCTGCCGCTGGACCACCTGGGCCCGCGGACCGGCGCCACCACCCCCAAGGCAGCGCTGCGCGCGCCACGCCGACGCTGACAAGGCGCGGGGCCTTGTGCTGTGGGCCCGGCGCAAGCGCTCGCGGCAGACGTGCCAGGGTCAGCGCGGCCAGCTGGCCTGGCGGGGCGGTCAGTGTCCGGACGACGCGTCCGCAGGCTTCTTGGGGTCGTAGATCGTGGTGCCGGTACCTACGCCCACACCGACACGGGCACCGCTGTTGCCGACGCCGGTGCTGACTCCGACGCCCGCACCCGCCGAAACACGACCATCCTGGTCCACGCCCACACCCACGCCCACCGGGCCGACGCCTGTCCCCACGCCCACGTGTGCGCGCCCTCCGGACCCCACGCCGACACCGACGGAGACACCGGGCAGGATGGGCACGCTGATGCCCACGCCAGCCGCGCAGCCGCTGAGAAAGGCCATTGCAAATGCGAGGCTTGCGGCCGCGCGAAGGGGCGTGTGAAGCGGCGAGTGAAGGGGGGTGCAGCGGTTCAAGGGCATAGGTCCGACAAATGCGAAGCCTTCATCGTAGTGCCTCCCTGCACAACCCACGCGTCTCCGGCGGGCTCCCTTGTGTCGAAGTGTGTCGGCCGCCTGGACCGGAATTCGGCTGCAAGGGGCCGGTTCAGGACTTGGGCCACAGAACCCACAGCCGCAGTGGCTGCTTGAGGCTGCCGGCAATGTCCCCCGCCTGCGCGCCCCAGCCGACGAAATAGTCGGCGCGGACGGCGCCGACGATGGCACTGCCCGTATCCTGTGCCAGCACCAGACGCTGCAACTGCGTCGACGGGCCACTGGATGCCATCCATACCGGCGCTCCGTACGGAATGCTGAGCGGGTCGACGGCAATCGAACGCCCCGGCGTCAGCGGAACGCCCTGAGCCCCGCGCGGACCGAATCCGGCATCGAAGTCGGACAGAGGCTCCTCCCGGAAGAACACGGTACGCGGATTGCTCCACAGCATGTCGTTGACCCGCTGCGGATTGAGCGCCACCCAGCTGCGGATGGACGGCCAGGACGCCTCCCGTACCAGTTGCTGGTCCAGCAACCACCGCCCGACACTGACATAAGGCTGGTCGTTCGTAGCCGCATAGGCCAGCCGAACCGTGCGCTGCTGCCCATCGGGCTCGAGCACCTGCAACCGCCCTGAGCCCTGGATCTGCAGCATCAAGGCGTCGACCGGGTCGGCCAGCCACGCAATTTCCTGACCACGCAGTGCCGCCTTGGCTTCCGGCAGGGTATCCATCTCCTTGCGCGTGTACCAGGGCTTGCGCGCGGAGAGCCGCTCCGGCGGACGGTACAGCGGAATCGGGAACTCGGGTCGCTGCAGGCGCGAGGCCTGCAGCATTGGCTCGAAATAGGCCGTCAGCAAGCCTTCGGCGCCGGTGGCCGGCGACTCGACCCGGTACGGCTGCAAGCGGCGCACCATCCACTGGCGCTGTTCGCTTGCGCTGGCCAGGCTGAGCAGGCGGATCTCGGGGCACAAGGCCGCAAACGTGGCCGGCGGACGCTCACAGCTCTTGAGCCAGGCATTCCAGGCCTCGTGCAGGGCATCGGCGCGGAATCCGGGAAGTTCGGACCAGCGCACCGGGACCCAGCGGCTGCGCGGCTGTCGGATGGCCGCAGGCAAGGGCGCCGTGTCGTCGAACACGAAGCCATCGTCAGGGACCGGCTGCGGCGCAGTGCTTGCCGGCGGCGGCAGGACCACGGCGTCCGGGACGCCCTGCGCCACCGGCGTTGGCGGC
This sequence comes from Rhodoferax sp., assembly GCA_024235935.1. GTDB lineage: Bacteria > Pseudomonadota > Gammaproteobacteria > Burkholderiales > Burkholderiaceae_C > CAISIP01. Next base: position 142,587 of record JACKLL010000006.1, read on the forward strand.
GGCCCGCTGGCACACCCTACCAGCACTTCTACAATGCCCACGCAGGCCAATGCAAATAGCGCGCGCCACAGGAGTCGATTCATGGTTCTGATTTTGCTTGAAGCGCTCGGCGCCTTGTTGGCACTGGTGTTGATCGTTTGGTGGACCATGTTTTCGGGGCGCCGCAATGGCGAGCTACCCGACCAGCACGACCCCGACGTGGCAGCGGAGAATCCGCCGCCGGCGCCCAGCGCCGACACGGCCGCACCGCAAAAACCGCGAACCCCGCCGCCGCACTGACCGGCCACGGAATGCAGCGCGCCAGCCTGGGCGCGCGCTCAGCGTTGCTGCAGCGCATTGGCCAGTTCGACGGCAGATTTCACCTTCATCTTGTCGAATACCCGCGCGCGGTGAACCTCGACGGTGCGCACGCTGATGCCCAGCTGATCGGCAATCAGCTTGTTGGGCAAGCCGTCGAGCATCAGCCGCATCACGGCTTGCTCGCGCTCCGTCAGGCCGGCCAGCATGCGACCGAACGAATCGCGCTGTGCCTGCTGCTGCATCACCTGTTCCGATTGCGCCAGCGCCTGTTCGATCCTGTCCACCAGCGCATTGTCGGACACCGGCTTCTCGCAGAAGTCGAACGCACCCCGCTTGACCGCATCGACCGCCGTCGGCAGATCGGCGTGGCCGGTCAGGAAGATGACCGGGATCGTGCGGCAAAGATCGCGCTCGACCATGCGCTCGAACAAGGCCAGTCCACTCATGACCGGCATGCGCACGTCCAGCAGCAGGCAGCAGGCCTGGCGCTGCCGGTAGCCCGATTGCAACATCGCATCGAAGGCGACGGCACTGTCGAACGCCTGGCTCGGCAGTCCGCGTGAGCGCAGCAGCCAGGCCAGACCCGAACGCACGCTGGCGTCGTCGTCCACGATGAATACCAGTGCGTCGTGCGTCGGTTGCATGGCCGTATTGTCTTACGCCTCAGCACCCTGGCCATCCGGGCCGGGTGCGACGGGCAGGGTGAACCGGAACACGGTGCCGCGCGGATGGTTCTGTGCGTGGGCGAGAAATCCGCCATGCTGTTCCACGACGGTACGGCACAGGCTCAGGCCCAGCCCCATGCCTTCGATCTTGGTCGTGAAAAAGGGCGTGAACAGCTTCTCGGCCACCTCGGGCGTGATGCCGCGCCCCGTGTCGGCAATCGAAAACTCCAGCCAGCCATGGGCATGCGCCGTGCGCTCGCTCGATGGCGCGCGGCGCACCCGCAGCTCCAACACCCGTCCCGCCTCCGGCACGTCGCCCATCGCCTGCATGGCATTGCGCGCCAGGTTCAGCAGCACCTGCTCCACCATCGTGCGGTCGCACCACAGCGGCGGCAGTTGCGGGTCGACCCGCACGACGGTGCGCACATACAGCTGGCGCGCCTGCAACTGCACCAGCGGCATGATGGCGTCCAGCAACACCTGTACATCGACAGCTTCCCGCTCGCGTTCGCGCCGGCGCACGAAGTCATGCACGCTTCGGATGATCTTGCCGGCCCGCTGGGCCTGGTCTGCAATGTGGCGCAAGCCCTCGTCCAGGACCTCCTCTACCGCCGATGGCAACCGGGCCTCGGCAGCCGTCTGCGGTTCGGCGCCGGAGGCGCTGGCAGGCACCGGCGTTGCACGCAGGGGTTCCTGGCTGTGCAGCATGTTGAGCGAGCCGGTGGCATAGCTGGCGATCGCCGCCAGCGGCTGGTTGAGCTCATGGCTGAGCATCGAGGCCATCTCACCGATCGTCGCCAGCCGCGCCGTGGCCTGCAGACGCTCGCGCGATGCCCGCGAGAGCTCTTCGATACGGCGCTGCTCGCTGATGTCCAGCAAGGCCGTCATCCAGCCGGTCTGCACGCCATGGGCATTGATCAGCGGCGCCTCGATGACCAGCACCGGGAACCGGGTGCCGTCCTTGCGCACGAACACCGACTCGAAGCCCTCGCGCGGCGGTTGGCTACCCAGCAGTCGTGCCTGCTGGCGCTCCTGGTATTCGTCGAGCTGCTCCGGCGGCCAGTAAGGAACAGCGGTGCCGGCATCGAGCAATTCCTGCGCGCTGAAGCCGACCATCTGGCAGAACGCCGGGTTCACGTAGGTCGTGCGGCCCTGCAGGTCACGCGCGCGCAGCCCGGTGACCAGAGAATCCTCCATTGCCTTGCGAAACGCCAGGGCATCAGCCAGCTCGTTCTCGGCGCGCAGGCGCCGGCGCATGTCGCGCGCCAGGAACACCAGCACCAGGACCAGGCCGATCGCCATGCTGACGACCATGGCCGTCAGAAAATTGGGGAACAGCGCCGGCGTACCGCGCCAGCTGTCGAGCCGCAGCACCAGCACATACCCGGGCAGCTCGAGATTGTGCTGCGCGCTGAAGGTGCGATTGCCGCTGCGCAGCACACCGTGAAATGCCAGGCGGGTGCCGTCGACTTCGGAGAACGCCACGTCATAGGCACGCGCATACGGCTGCGCCACCATCTCGGTCAGGATGTCTCCCAGCGAATAGGTGGCCACCAGGTATCCGTCATCGGGGCCACCCACCGGCAGACACATCTCGAGCAACTGCTGCCCGTGCCCGCCTTTTTCCAGCAGAAACTCGCTGGGCGCATAAACGTGGCTGGCCGTGGCACGCGCGCGGCGACAGGCGGCCTGCACGCCCTGGCGCAGGGTGCTGCGTTCGTCGGGCTCGAACACCCGGGCCCGCAGGTCGGAGTCGGCAAAGGCCTGCAATTGCAGCGCGGCATCCCGCGACTCGATGCGCAGCAGCTCGCGGTGGGCACGCATCATCGCGTTGGCACGCAAGGTCCAATTTTCTGGCTGCAGCGGATCAAAGCGCGGCAGCCCCTGCAAACCCTGGGTATTGCGCATCAGCTCACTGCGGATGTCGGAGGCGACGTCTACCGCATCGCGCTCGATCCGATCCTGCAGCACGCCGGCCTCATAGCGGCCGGCCAGCCATACCAGCGTCACCAGCAAGGCGGCAACCAGCGCGACCAGCGCGCCCCAGAGCACCCAGCGCCGGGTCGCGGACGACCATTCGCCCAGCCAGCTACCCACGCGTGTGGTCACGCGTCGACCTCGACGCGAGGCGCTGCGGTTCTGCTTGCGCCGGGACCAGGCCAGGGACTCACAGGACCCGGTGCTCCAGCGCCGGCAATTGCTGGCGCACCTGGCGCAGGCGTTCGATGTCCAGCTCGACAACGTCGACGCCATCGCCCTCGTCGCGTTCGCACAGCACCTCACCCCAGGGATCGACCTGCATGCTGTGGCCCCAGGTGCGCCGCCCGTTCTCGTGCAGGCCCCCCTGGGCGGGCGCGGCCACATAGGCCAGGTTCTCGACCGCACGCGCGCGCAGCAACAACTCCCAATGCGCCTTGCCGGTGGCAAACGTGAAGGCGCTGGGCACGAGCAGCAGGTCGGTTCCCGCCGCACTGTACTGGCGGTACATCTCCGGGAAGCGCAGGTCGTAGCAGACGCTCATGCCGACCTTCCAGCGATGGCCATCCCGCGACGGCAGCTCGAACGACACCGGGTCATGACCGCGCAACTGCACCCGCGACTCGTCGAAGCGCTCGCGGCCGTTGTCGAACCGGAACAGGTGGATCTTGTCGTAGCGCTGCACGCAGGCACCCGTCGGGTCGAACACCAGCGAACTGTTATGCACCCGGGTCTGCCCGTCATCCGGCGCGCCTTCGGTGACCACCAGCGGCAAGCTGCCGCCGACGATCCACATGCCCAGCGCACGCGCGGCGTCGGACAGGCATTGCTGGATCGGCCCGGTACCGAAAGCCTCGCGCACCTCCAGTTTGTCGGTATCGCGCTGCCCGAGCAGGCAGAAGTATTCGGGCAACACCGCGAGCTCCGCACCCAGGGCAGCGGCCTGTTCCAGCAACTCCCGCGCCCGCGCCAGATTGCCCTGAACCTGGACACCCGAAACCATTTGGATCGTGGCGACTTTCATCGTTTTTCCTGACCTTCCCGTGTTACCGGTTACTTGTTGCCCTTGGCGCCGGTCGCATCGTCCTTGCCCGCCGCGGGAGCAGGCCTGGTATTGACCCGCTGGATCTTCGGGTCCAGCCAGCTGCCATCGATATGGAACTCCTGCGTCGCCGCTTCCATCAGCGGCTTGCGCAATACGAACTGGGCCAGGAACGATCCCAGGCCAATGGCCGGATTGATCGCAGCAGCGATCAGCGACGCGGTACCGGCATTGATTTCCGGCACCACCACGACCCGGATGTCCTGAGTCTCCCGGAACAGATCGGCCTGTCCCTCCATCAGCACGGCAGCATTGACACCTTTCATCTGCAGATTGTCCGACGCGGCGATGCCCTGGTCGATCCGCACGTCACCGCGAAAGAAGTCGAATGCGAAGCCTTCCGAGAACACGTCCCGGAAGTCCAGCGCCAGTCGGCGCGGCAGCGACTGCAGGCTCAGCACCCCGAGCAGCTTGGCGATGCCGGGGTCGGCCTTCAGGAACTGGCCATTCTCGACATTGACCTTGAAGGCGCCGGACAGCGACGCGTAATCCAGCGACAGCGGCGAGCCCAGCCAGGCGACCTGTCCTTCCATCTGGCCCTTGCCACGTCGCACGATGTCCTTCATGCCGAAACGACCCAGCAAGTCGCCGGCATTATGGATGTCGAGCCGGAAATTCATCACCGTGCGGCGCGCCTCGCGGCGCCGCACATCCACGGCCGCGCCGTCGCCCGCCTGCGCGCGGATGGCGGCCCAGTTGCCGGTCGCCTTGAACACCGCCTCCGGCGACGTCACGTCGAACCGGTTCAGCCGCCACTCGCGCATGCGGCCACCAGCCCCATCGGCCCCCAGCCGATTGACAGCCTCCACCTCCAGCCGGCCGAGCTTCTTGCCGCGCAGTTCCAGGTCGTTCACGACGATGTCGAGCGCCGGAATCGACTCCGGCTGTTCGTCCAGCAGCGTCTCCACATCGGCGGCCGACGATTGCGCCAGCGTCAGCCGCGACAGCCGCGCAAACAGTCGACCGGCACCGGCGCCGTTGGGTTGACGGTACTCGGCATACCCGCCGAGCTCCTGGGCGTCAAGATTGACGCGCCAGGTGCGGCCCTCGCGCGTGGCGCCCGCCACCAGCCCATGCAGATCGCGTCCCGCTGCGGTGAAGTTGCGGGCACGCAAGGCAATCTGGGTCGGCCAGTAGGGGCTGTCCGTGCCACCTGCCGCTGCCGTTGTGCCGCCGGAGACGCCCACCTGGGACAGCAGGCGCTCCCATTCGTCCACGTCCAGGTCGCCCATGCGGATATTGGCGATCACCCCCTCTGCCGGCAAAGGCGCACTCTCGCCGTCGGCCAGTCCGATCGCGATGGCGCCGCGCAACACCCGTGGCTCTGCGCCTGAGACATCGCGCACATACTGTACGGATCCGACACGGCCCAGGTCCAGCACCAGCTGATCCAGCGAGCGCGTCGACGAGGCACCGGCAGATCCGGCCTGCAGGTCGCGCATCAAGGCTGACTCGATGCGCAAGGGCATGGGCGTCTGCTCACTTTTGCCCAGCGGCGCTGGCAGGTTCAAGCCCAGCCCGACCAGATTGCTGGTCAGCGAGAACTCGGGGACCCCGCCCCGCAAGCCCACGGTGGCCGCATAGGCGGCACTGCCGCTGGCCTTTTGCGCCAGCCGCGTCACGACACCGAGTTCGCGCGCCTGGCGCAGGGCCTCGGCGCTGGCCACCCCCTGCATCCGGAACGCCATGCCCAGCCCTGCGCGCGGCGCACCCGCGGCGGCGGCCGATGCCGGTACCGAACCACCATCGATCCGCACGTCGCCCCCCAGCAGCCGGCCCTGTATGGCCGTGACCGTGAAACCAGTCTCGGTAAATCCGATGCTGCCACGGGCCCGTGTCAGCCGCGGCACCTCGGGCGCCAGTTGCACATCGTTGCCCGGCAGACTGACACTCCCCTGGACGGTCGTGCGCTCGGTCTGATCGAGCGGAACCTGCAGCTTCAGCCGCAGATCCGCCGTGCCATTGGCGGTCGCACGGGCCAGCATCTGGTCGGTCATCTGTGCCAGCGGCGAACCGTTGACCACGCCCAGCATGTCCGCCAAGGGACCGCGTGCGTCTGCACCGACGGTCAGCGTACTGGCATGCATCATGTTGGCGATCTCGGCGTCCGCGTTGCTGACCTGCACTGCGGATGCACCGGCGAAGCTGCCCCGTGCCCCCTTGACCCGCAAGGCGATGCGGTCGATTTCCAGGACGCCGGAGAGGCGCGCCAGCGCCGGCCAGGGTTTCTCACCGGCCGACTGCAGGCTGCGCGGAACATAGTTCAAGGCGGCTTCGCCGATCTGCGCCGTGATCAGGAATTCGCCCTGGCGGGGATCGGTGAACGGCACGTCCCACAGGTCGCCCTTGACCTTGAAACGCACCTGCGTACCTTGTCCGGCCTGAACCGCATCGCGCACGTAGTTGCGTGCCGACGGCTCCACCACCAGCGGCAGATAACGGTAGACGCGGGCGCCATTGGCCCGGCTGAGCGTGCCCTGCATGTCCAGCACGCCGGGGAAACGGGCCTTGCTGTGCGAACGCGCAGGGTCGCTGGTCTGCCACTGCAGCTGCAGTTCGCCATCGGCATCGGCATTGCTGAATTTCAGCCGCCCCAGCTGAACCTGGATCTTCTCGCCATCGATCCGCCAGCTCAGATCGGTGGACAGTTGACGGAACGGCACGACCGGATCCTCGAACACACCCGGTACGTCGATCCCGCCGTCGACCATCGCCAGCGTGGCCTTGCCGCCGGTCTCGCTGAGCGCAAAGTCGACGTTTGCGCCCCGCAGTCCGGGTGTGCCGATGGACTGGGTGCTGCCGGCTGGCGCGCCGCTGGTGTCGGGGATCGCCTTCAAGGCCAGTTGCTGCACCTTGCCGTCCGCCTGGTAACGCACGGGCGCGTTCGCCGGCAACTGCCAGGCGACCTTGACCCGGTCGACGATGCCGGCCGGCTGATGGCGCTCCAGCGCCCGGTGCAGGCCGTCCCCCAGCGGCAGCCGACCGGCGATCTGTGCCAGGGCGGACAGGTCCAGCCGGTCTGCGACCAGTTCGCCCGAGGCCGGGCGCGCGCCGCTGGCATGTTGCTGCTGCAGCGTGAAATTGCCGCCGGGCCAGCGAATGCCGTCGGCCGTGTCGAAGGCCAGTGCGCGCGTGGCAAGCACCGTGCTGTCGGCCGAAAATTTCCCGCTGAGGCGCCCGGACAGACTGGCCAGCTGCAAGGGCGCCAGGTCGCCGCCAACGCGCACGGCCACTTCCGCCAGCGCCACGTCGGCGGTGGCGCCGACGACCTTCCCCCGCTGCACGTCGATCCAGGCCCGCACGGCGCCGCGGGCGCGCTCGATCTCGACGCCAGGATCGGCATACTGCTTCAACTGCGCCACGTCGATGCGGGAAAGGTCGGCAAAAACCTGGCCGCTCCAGTCCTGCCAGCGGCCGTTGTCGATCGACAGGAACGGCTGCTCGAAGCGTGCCATGGTCGTGAAGCGGTCGCCCCATTCTGCGGGAGGCGTGGCGTCGAACCGGAATTCGTGCAGGCGCGAACGGTTGCGCAGCACGACGTTGACCGCGTGCAGCTCCAGCGGGGCCACCGCCCGCATGTCGTCCGTCCACACCACGGTGCCGTCCCGGATGACAAACTCCGGCTGCGAAAAGACCCGGTCCAGCAGCTGGGCATCTGGCTCGCCCTGGCCCGACGACACATCGAGCCCGGCCAGCCAGATATGGCCGTCCGCATCGCGGCGCACGTTCAGCACCGGCCTGTCGAGCAGGATCTGGTCAAACTTCAGGTTCAGCAGCGCGCGCGGTGACAGCGATACCAGGATCCGGGGCAGCCGCAAGGCCTCCCGGCCCTGCGCATCGAACAGACGGGTATCCCCCAGTTGGAAGGCCGGCAGCAGGTTGGTCGAATGGGCGCTGATGGACGCGATGCGCACACGCAAGCCGGTCATCCGGCTTGCAGCGGCCTCCAGCTGCGGGCGCAGCTCGCCGATTCGCGGCACAATCACCAGATGAAGGGCTCCCCAGGCAGCCCCAAACAGCAACCATGCCATCAACAGCAATCCCAGCACCCAGCGGGTCAGAACAGCAAAGCTCTTCAGCAACCGGGAAGGCGTTGGCGTGGTTGTCAGTTCATTCATCGTGCAAGGGCGATCGACCCCGGAATTATGACCGCCAAGCAAGCCAGTATTGACGCGAGGGGTGAAGCTGCGGCCCCCCTCACTTCCCCCGTTGCAAGCCCGGAATCCGCACCTGCACTGGCGCAATACGCCCGTTTCGGCCAGCGCATACGCCGCAGATACCCGGCGGAAGTAGCGCTGCTGGGGCCGGGCATTCCCGGCAAGGCCGACTGCGCACACATGGTGGCCCGGTTGCGGGCTGACGGCGCCGACCTCGGATCGGCACTTCGCATCCTGCGCCAGGTCGTGCTGGAACGCTTGATGACACTGGACTGCACGGCGCAGGCAACGGTGCAGCAGGTGACGCTGGCGATGACGGAGCTGGCCGAGTTCGCGCTCGACGCCGCCTGCAGCCAGGTGATGGACGAGCTCGATGCACTGCATGGCAGGCCCGTCGGGGCCGACGGCCGGCGCGCGGAATTGTGGATCATCGGCATGGGCAAGCTGGGTGCGCGCGAGCTCAATGTCTCCAGCGACATCGACCTGATCTATGCCTATGACCAGGACGGCGAGACGGCTGGCAATGCCCAGGAGCGCGGCCGGATCTCGAACCATGAATATTTCGGCAAGGCGGTGCGGGCACTGTTTGCCCTGATCGGGGACACCACCGAGCACGGTTTCGTGTTTCGTGTCGACCTGGCGCTGCGGCCCAACGGCAACTCCGGGCCGCCGGCCATCTCCCTGGGCGCATTGGAGGAATATTTCCACGTACAGGGCCGCGAATGGGAGCGGTTCGCCTGGCTCAAGAGCCGCGTGGTCGCGCCGGCACGCTGCGTCCGCAGTGGCTCCGCCAGCAACCTGCGCGGCGCGATCCTGCCCTTCGTGTTTCGCCGCTACCTCGACTACAACGTGTTCGATGCGCTGCGCATCCTGCATCGCCAGATCCGCGAGCACGCGGCCCGGCGCAGTGCCGGCCGGCCCGAGCGCACCAACGACGTCAAGCTCTCGCGCGGTGGCATCCGCGAGATCGAATTCATCGTCCAGTTGCTGCAGGTGGTGCGCGGCGGCCAGTTCCCGGAACTGCGCACCCGCGCCACGCTCGATGCCCTGCCGCGTCTGATGCGTGCGGGCCTGATGCCGCAGGACACCGCAAACGCGCTGGCCGCAGCCTACCTGTTCCTGCGCCAGGTCGAGCACCGGATCCAGTACCTGGACGACCAGCAGACCCACGTCCTGCCCACCAATGACGATGACCTGGACTGGATCGCCCGCACGATGGGCTATGCGGCCAGCGGGCCGTTGCTGGCCGAACTCGATCGCCACCGGGAGGTCGTGGCGCAGGAGTTCGACGCCTTGCTCGGGGGCGGAAAGCCCGATTGCAAGTCCTGTGGCAACGGCAACACGGCGGCCTCGGCATCGACCAACTTCGAGGAGTTCGTCCAGGGACTGCCCGATGGCCTGCGCGAGCGCGTGGCCGCCTGGCGCGATAACCCGCGCTTTCGGGCCTTGCGGGACGACTCCCGGGTACGGCTGCTGCGGCTGATCGCGCGCACCGCCACCTGGACCCGAGAGACCACGATCACGGAAGAGGCGGCAACCCGGCTGGCCGACTGGATCGAGCCGCTGCTGCGCCGCGAGAGCTACCTGGCGCTGCTGCTGGAGCGCCCCGCCGTGCACCAGCGCCTGCTGCGCCTGCTGGGCAATGCCAAATGGCCGGCGCGTTACTTGCTGCAGCACCCCGGCGTGATCGACGAGCTGGCCAACCACTCCATGCTGGCGGAACGCTTCCAGAGTGCCGACTTCGAGCGTGAACTCGAAGAGCGCCGCGAGGCCTTGCACATCACCGAGGAAGACGACGACGAGACTCTGCTGAACCTGTTGCGGCGCGCCCACCATGCCGAAGTCTTCCGGACCCTGGCGCGGGATGTGGAAGGCATGCTGGTCGTCGAACAGGTGGCCGATGACCTCAGCGCGCTGGCGCAGTCGGTGCTGCGGGTCACCACCCGCTGGTGCTGGAACCGGCTGAAGAACCGTCACCGCGAGACGCCGCAGCTGGCCATCATTGCCTACGGCAAGCTCGGCGGACTGGAGCTGGGCTACGGCAGCGACCTGGACATCGTCTTTGTCTACGAGGACGACGACGAACGCGCCGCGGAGGTATATGCCACCTTCGTGCGCAAGCTGATCAACTGGCTCACCGTCAAGACCGGCGAAGGTGATCTGTACGAGATCGACACCGCGCTTCGGCCCAATGGCAACTCGGGTCTGCTGGTCACCAGCTTCGAGGCGTATTCCGCCTACCAGCAAAAGCGCGGCAGCAATACCGCCTGGACCTGGGAGCACCAGGCCATGACCCGAGCCCGTTTCCTGCTGGGCGACGAGAGCCTGCGTGCCCGATTCGACGATGTGCGCCGCGCCGTCATCACCGCTGCGCGCAACCCGGACGACCTGCGTGCCGAAATCGTCGCCATGCGGGAAAAGGTGCGTGCCGCCCATCCGGTCAAGGCCGACCGTTTCGACGTCAAGCACAGTCCGGGCGGCATGGTCGACGTCGAATTTGCCGTGCAGTTCCTGGTGCTGTCGCAATCGGCGAACAACGATGCCCTGGTGGCCAATCTCGGCAACATTGCGCTGTTGCAACGCGCGCAGCAGGCCGGCTTGCTGCCGGACGGTGTCGGCACCGCGGCGGCGAGCGCCTACCGGGAGTTGCGCCGGGTACAACACCACGCCCGGCTCAACGAGACGGCCACGCAGCTTCCGAAAGGCGAACTCGGACCCGAGCGTGAGGCCGTGCTGGCGCTGTGGCGCGCAGTTTTCGGCCCACCAAAGTCCTGAGCGGTCACCTGGCGCCGCGCAAAAGGCCGGATCAGGCCGGCAATTGACCGTCTCGTCGGGGCTTCAGGGCTTGCGGGCTGTGGGTATGCTGCAAAATGGTACGCAACACGCGTGCGGCCCCTACCAGCTTTGCCATGAATCTCGTACAAGTCATCGACGAGTCGATCGCCATCGGCCAGCCCCTGCCGTTCTCGCTGCGCGACCAGAACGGCACGCTGCTGGCACGCAAGGGCTATGTGCTCGTGTCCCGCGACGACCTGGAAGCCGTGCGGGGCCGCGGCACCGGCTTTTACGTCGACGTATCCGAATCCGAACAGCACCAGAAGGCATTTGTCGGCAAGCTGCATGCGCTGGTTCGCGACGATCGGCCACTGGGCAAGATCGCGCAGGCGGCTTTGACGACCGGCGACCTTGCTGCGCCGCCCCGCAACCAGACCTTGGGCGATGCGCTGGACTGGCTGGACCTGCAGGTGCAGGGCAATCGCCTGCTGCGCGACGTGTCTGGCGCGCATTTCACCGACGAGCTCGATCGCCTGCAAACGCGCCTGACCCAGCAGACGGAACGCAATCCCGACGGCGCCTTGTTTGCGTTGTTTCACCTGGCCGCGCGCGAGATCCAGCTCTACAGCGCCACCCACTCGATGCTGGTCAGCGTGATGTGCGCACTGGCGGCACGCGATGTGCTGGGATGGCCGTCGCATCTGGTCGACAGCGTGTGCAAGGCGGCGCTGACGATGAACATCGCGATGACCGCGCTGCAGGACCGGCTGGCATCGCAGAACGAACCGCCCACGCAGGCGCAGCGCGAACTGATCGACGAGCACCCCGGCCAGTCGCAGGCCATGCTGCTGGGATTGGGCATGCAGGATGCGCTGTGCCTGGAGGCGGTCCGCCACCACCATGCCACCGGTCCTGGTCCGCTGGCCACGCGCACGGTCGGTCAGCGGCTGGCGCGGCTGTTGCAGCGTGCCGACAAGTTTGCCGCCCACCTGTCGCCCCGTTCTTCGCGCCGCCCTGATTCGGCGTCGGCAGCCATGCAGGCGGTGTATTTCGACGAGGATCGCGCGATCGACGAGGCCGGAGCGGCGCTGATCAAGGCGGTAGGGGTGTATTCGCCCGGCGCCCTGGTGCGGCTGGCCAATCTGGAAATTGGCGTGGTGGTGCGCCGCGGGGCCAACACCACCATGCCGCGGGTGGCGATTCTGGTCAACCGGGACGGCATTCCGACCGGCGAACACCCGGTGCGCGACACGAGTCAGCGCGAATTCCGCATCACCGGCAGTGTGGCGGCCAGCGACTGCAAGGTGCAGATCCAGCTGGACCGCATGCTGGCCCTGACCGGCGGCCCGCTACCGTTAAGCCGCGCCTGGTAAGACCGACGGGACCACGACCTGCGCGTCACGTTCGCGCGCAAGTTCCTTGCGGTATTTGTTGAGCTCCTGCACGGTCGCGAAACTGCGGTTGAACAACAGGCTCAGGTTATGCAGGATGCGATCGACGACGCGTCCTTCCCAGCTCGCATCGAACTTGATCTGGTGGTCCAGCCAGTGCGCCAGCCATTCGGGATCGGGCACGCGGCTTTGCACGGTGTCGTTGGGAAACAGCGACTTGTTCACATGCAGGTTGGTCGGGTGCATGGCCTGCGCGGTTCGCCGTGCGCTGGCCATCAGCACGCCGACCTTGGCGAACGCACTCTTGGCCTCCAGGCCGCAGCGGGCGATGGCCTGCTTCATGTACTTCAGGTAAGCGCCGCCGTGGCGGGCCTCGTCCTGGCTCAGGCGGGTGTAGATCTGCTGGATCACCGGCTCGGTGTGCCACTGGCTGGCCCGGCGGTACCAGTGGTTGAGCCGGATTTCCCCGCAGAAATGCATCATCAGGGTCTCCAGCGGCGGCGCCGGGTCGAATTCGAACCGCACATCGTGCAATTCCGCCTCCGTGGGATGCAGGTCCGGCCGGAAACGGCGCAGGTATTCCATCAGCACCAGCGAGTGCTTCTGCTCCTCGAAGAACCAGATCGACATGAACGCCGAGAAGTCGCTGTCATGGCGGTTGTCGCGCAGAAACATCTCGGTCGCCGGCAAGGCAGCCCACTCGGTAATGGCATTGAACTTGATGGTCAGCGCCTGCTCGTCGGACAGGCGGGTGGCGTCGAAGGCATCCCACGGAATGTCGCGCGCCATGTCCCATCGGACGGACTCCAGTTGTTTGAACAGTTCGGGATAAAGCATGAGGACCTTTTCTGGACGTTCGGCGATGCCTGCGGTTCAGCGTTGATTCTAGGCGGCGTCCCACGACGTCCGCCTGCGCACCCCCCGGGGAAATACTATGTAGTCTATAAATTACCATTCAGTATATACTTAATCGCATGAGTCACATTCACCAGCATCCACATCCGGTGCCGCACGCTTTCAGGACCGGGAACTTGTTTCTTCCGGATCGGGTCCATGCCATGGTGCATGTGACCCGGGTTCTGACCGGTTTGCTGCTGCGAAGCCGCACACCCGCCGCGCGCGGGGGTGCAGCCCTGGGGTCGTTCTCCTCCTCCCCCTTCTTGGCCCCGGGGTGCTTCGCGGCAATTTTGTCGGCGACTGCGACCTCTGGCGGGAGCGCGGCATGAGGATCGCCATCATCGGCTCCGGCATTTCGGGCCTGGCCGTCGCCCATCGGCTGGTCGACCATGCCAGGGTCACGTTGTTCGAAGCCGCTGACTACTTCGGCGGCCACACCCACACGGTCGATGTCACGCTGCCCGTCGACGGCCAGCCGGTCCGCCATGGCGTGGACACCGGTTTTCTGGTTTTCAATGAACGCACCTATCCCCGGCTGATCGCGCTTTTTTCCGAACTCGGGGTGCAGACCAGCCCCTCGGACATGTCTTTTTCGGTCCAGTCGGCGGATCCGGACAGCAAGCGCCACGTGGAATGGAGTGGCACCGACCTGCGCAGCGTGTTTTCGCAGAAACGCAACCTGGTCAGTCCCCGCTTTCTGGGCATGTTGCGCGACCTCGGCCGCTTCAACCGCCTGACCCAGTCCATCGCGGCCACCGGGCAGGAGCGGGAACTGCAGCAGTCGCTGGGCGACTTCCTGCGCCAGCACCGGTTCGGCGACGCGTTCATCGACTGGTACTTCCTGCCCATGGTCGCCTGCATCTGGAGTTGCCCGAAAGAGCAGATGCTGCAGTTCCCGGTCGCCACGATGATCCGCTTTTGCCACAACCACGGACTGAACCAGGTCAGCGACCGGCCGCAGTGGTGGACGGTCAAGGGTGGCGCACGCCACTACGTCGACAAGATCGTGGCGCGGGTGGCCGACGCCCGCCTGCGCACACCGGCGCTGGGGATCACGCGCCATGGCGAGAACGGCGGCGTGACGGTCCGCACCGCCAGCGGCAGCGAACACTTCGACCGCGTGGTGCTGGCAACGCACAGTGACCAGTCGCTGGCGCTGCTGCAGGACGCCAGTGCAGCCGAATGCGCCACGCTCGGTGCCGTGCGCTATCACCCCAATCGGGCGGTGCTGCATACCGACACGTCGGTGCTGCCGCGCAACCCCCGGGCCTGGGCGGCCTGGAACTACGCGTCCGCCAGCCAGCGTCACGCGGAAAACCATGCGGTATGCCTGCACTATCTGATCAACCGGCTGCAGCCCCTGCCCTGGAAGCAGCCGGTGCTGGTGTCTCTGAATCCGCTGGGCGAAATCCCCGCCCAGCACGTGCTGGGCGAATACCGCTATGCCCACCCGGTGTTCGATCGGGCCGCCATTGCTGCGCAGCCACTGGTTGCGCAATTGCAGGGGCAGCGCAGCACCTACTTCTGTGGCGCCTGGATGGGTTACGGCTTTCACGAAGACGGGTTGAAGGCCGGCCTCGCCGTTGCCCAGCAACTGCTCGCAGGCATCGACCAGCGCGCCTCCCACCTGGTGGCCGCATGACGCTGGCGGGCGACACCCCCATGGCTGACGACCCGCAGGGGATCGTCGACATGCCGGCGGCCGCGCGCCCGATGATCGGCTTCGGCGAGGTGCGCCATACGCGGTTGCGCCCGGCCCGCCATGCGTTCGCCTATGCCGGCTACTTCCTGCTGCTGCCCATGCGCAGCATGCAGGACCCTGCGCATGCGGCCTCAAAGTCCTGCCTGGCACGCAATCGCTTTGCGGCGCTGAGCTTTTTCGACACGGACCACGGTGATCGCCGCGGCATGGACACCGGCGGCGCCTTGGCCTGGCTCGACGCGCTGCTGCACGCACAGGGCATCACCGATGCAAGCGGCGAGGCCTGGCTGCAGTGCTACCCGCGGGTGCTCGGCTACGCCTTCAAGCCGGTCAGCTTCTGGTTCTGCCACCGCCCACCGGAGCAGGGAGGCGCGCTGCGTGCCATCGTGGTCGAGGTCAACAACACTTTTGGCGAGCGGCATTGCTACGTGCTGGACCAGCCGCGCTGGGGAGTTCGGCTCGATGCGGACAAGCAGTTCCATGTGTCGCCGTTCCTGCAGGTCCGCGGTCAATACCACTTCCGCTTCATGCGCACCCGGCGTGCCGACGGCGAACGCAGTGTCGCCCGGATCGATTACGACGACGGCCACGGTGCGATGCTGCAGACCAGTGTCAGCGGTGCACTGGAGCCACTCACACCGGCGTCGATGCACAAGGCCCTGTGGCGCTACCCCGCGATGACCCTCGGCGTCATCAGCCGCATCCACCTGCAGGCAGCGCGGCTGTGGCTCAAACGGGTCGGTTTCCACTCCAAACCCGTCGCGCCCGCTGTCCCGGTGACACGCCAGACACATCCGCCCGCCTGAATCCAGAACTTCACGACGAGACCACGCCATGAACACCCGCACCATCGAATACCCATCATCGCTGCGCAACGCACCCGCCGCGGCCCGCAGCACCCTGCGCCTGCTGGAGCGCCTGCAGCATGGCCAACTGAGCGTTCAACTGCCCGATGGCACGGTGCGGGTGTTTGGTCAGACACCCGCCAACGGCACGGCATCCCGCGACAGCGCGACGCCGCATGCCATGGTGGCACTGCACAACTGGAATGTGTGCGCGGCCACGCTCAAGTCCGGCGACATCGGCTTTGCCGAGAGCTACATCGCTGGCGACTGGAGCACACCGAATCTGACCGAACTGCTCAAGCTGTTCATCCGCAACCGCCAGCAGCTCGAGGATGTGATCTACGGCAGCTGGGCCGGGCGCACGCTGTACCGGCTCAAGCACTGGCTCAACCGCAACACCCGCAGCAACAGCCGCAAGAACATCCACGCCCACTACGACCTGGGCAACGCGTTCTACCAGCTGTGGCTGGACGACACGATGAACTATTCGTCGGCCTGGTTCGATGGTGACCATGGCAAGAGCATGCGCGAGGCCCAGAATGCCAAGGTGCGCCGGGCCTTGCGCATGGCCGACGTGCAGCCGGGTGACCGGGTGCTGGAAATCGGCTGCGGCTGGGGCGCGCTGGCGGAAATGGCCGCCACCGAGTTCCAGGCGCATGTCACCGGCGTCACGCTGAGCACCGAACAGCTGGCCTTTGCCCGCGCACGCACGCAGGATCTCGGCCCCGCCAGTGCGACCGCGCCGAAGGTCGACCTGCGGCTGCAGGACTACCGCGATATCCAGGACGGGCCCTACGACGCGATCTGCTCGATCGAGATGGTCGAGGCGGTCGGCCGGGCCTACTGGCCGACCTATTTCCAGAGTGTGCACCGCCTGCTCAAACCGGGCGGCAAGGCCTGCATCCAGAGCATCGTCATCGACGACAGCCTGTTCGACCGCTACATCCGTTCCAGCGACTTCATCCAGCAGTACATTTTTCCGGGTGGTTGCCTGCCGTGCCCGCGCGAGTTCCGCCGCGAGGCCGCAGCAGCCGGCCTGCAGGTGGTCGACGAACTGGCATTCGGCCAGGACTATGCCGAGACCCTGCGCCGCTGGCGGCAGGACTTTCTCCACCAGCGCGAGGCGGTGCTGCGGCTCGGCTTCGACACCCGGTTCATGCGGATCTGGGAGTTCTACCTCGGCTACTGCGAGGCGGCGTTCGACATGGGCAACATCAACCTCGTGCAGTACACGCTGGTCAAGGCCGAACGATGAGCCTGCGCCGGCGCGACTGCCTGCTGGCACTGGCTGTTGCCGTGTGCCTCCCGGCCGCGCGCGCCGCCACGCCGCCCGAACTCGCTGGTCTGCTGCGCGGGGTCACCTTGCTGGGACACAAGCGATTCACGGTGTTTGGATTCGCGGTCTACGACGCCAGCCTGTGGGTGGAGCCCGGCTTCGACGCGCAGGATTACCCGCGCCACGGCTTTGCACTGGATCTGCTCTACCAGCGGGACTTCAGCAATGCCGCCATCACCCGCCGTTCGATCGACGAGATGGAGCGCCTTGCCCCGCTGACCGACGAACGCCGCCAGACATGGAAGCAATGGCTGCAAACGGCATTCCCGGACGTCCGCAAAGGCGATCGCATCACCGGCATCCACCAGCCAGGCAAGGGCGCCGTGTTTCTGACCAACGGACGGCAGACCGGGCGCATCGACGACGCGGAATTCGCGCAGCGGTTCTTTGGTATCTGGCTGTCGCGCAACACCTCCGAGCCCGCGCTGCGACAGGCGCTGCTCGGATCCACGTCGTGACCACGGTTCATGCGAGCCATGCACAGTGACACGCCCATCTCGACCCGCCAGGGCCTGGCCTACGGCGCCATGGGCCTGCCGCTGGCGTTCGTCGCGCTGCCGCTGTATGTGATCCTTCCGAACCACTATGCCACCGCGTTCGGCATGCCGCTGGCCGCGCTGGGTCTGGTGCTGCTGGGTGCGCGGCTGCTTGATGCGGTCATCGACCCGTTCATCGGCCGCTGGTGCGACCGGCTGTTCGCCCGTTCCCCTCGGCAGATCCTGGTGATGGCGGCCTTCGCAGCCCTCGTGCTGGCCGCAGGGTTCGGGCTGCTGTTTTTCCCGGCCACACGGGAGCCGCAGCTGCTGCTGGTCTGGGCCTCGGTGTTTCTGGTCATCACCTACGCGGCGTACAGCGCACTGAGCGTGGCGCACCAGTCCTGGGGGGCGATGCTGGGCGGCGACGACATGCAGCGCAGCCGCATCGTGGCCTGGCGCGAAGGCCTCGCGCTGGTCGGTGTGGTGCTGGCCTCGGTGGCTCCGGTGGCCATCGGCCTGCCCGGCACCTGGATCCTGTTCAGCGCCTGCCTGGCTGTCGGCTGGCTGGCCTGGCGCCGTGCCCTGCGCCCGGTGGCGCTGCCGTCAGCGCAGCGCCACAACCTCTGGCGCCCCCTGCAAATGCCCCGGTTCCGCCGCCTGCTGGGCATCTTCGTGCTCAACGGCATCGCCAGCGCGATTCCTGCGACGCTGGTGCTGTTCTTCGTCCAGGACCGCCTGCAGGCGAGCCGCGCCCTGGAGCCGGTTTTCCTGGGAACCTATTTCGTCTGTGCAGCCGCCTCGATGCCGCTATGGCTGCAACTGGTGCGACGCATCGGCCTGACCCGCAGCTGGCTGTGCGGAATGCTGGTGGCGGTGACGGCCTTCGTATGGGCCGCGACGCTGGGTACGGGCGACACCGTGGCCTTCATCCTGGTCTGTGCGGCGTCCGGCGTGGCGCTGGGCACCGACCTGGCGCTGCCCGGCGCAATGCTGGCGGGCCTGATCGCGAATGCCGGCCATAGGGGCCATCTCGAGGGCGCCTACTTCGGCTGGTGGAACTTCGCCACCAAGCTCAACCTGGCCCTGGCGGCCGGCCTCGCCTTGCCCTTGCTGGCGCTGTTCGGCTATGCCCCTGGCGCACGTGACGCCGGTGCGCTGAACGCATTGACGATGGCGTACTGCCTGCTGCCCTGCCTGCTCAAGCTGGCAGCGGCCACATTGCTGTACCGGTACCACCGGCAGAGCGCCACCAGCGGCGAAGCCGCATGAACACGAAGGACTTGCCATGAATCGACGACGAATCCTGTACGCGGCCGGCCTGCTGGCCGCCGGTACCACGACACTGGCCTTGACCGGGTGCGCGGCCCCCAAGGTCGGCGACTATGCGAGCGAGAAGCCGGTGCTCGACCTGCGCAAATACTTCAATGGCATCGTCGACGGCTATGGCATCTTCACCGACCGCGCCGGCAAGGTCGTCAAGCGGTTCACGGTGGTCATCCACTGCAGCTGGTCCGGCGATGACGGTGTGCTGGACGAGGACTTCCTGTACTCGGACGGGACCCGGCAAAAGCGCATCTGGCGCCTGCGGCAACTGCCGGATGGCCGCTTCAGCGGCCGGGCCGATGACGTCGTCGGTGAGGCGCAGGGGGAACAGCGCGGCAATGCCCTGCACTGGACCTACACGCTGGCGCTGCCCGTCGATGGACGGGTCATCGACGTGCAGTTCGACGACTGGATGTACCTGATCGACGATCGCGTGATGCTCAACAAGGCAGAAATGCGCAAGTTCGGCATCCGGCTGGGCGAGGTCACCCTTTCCTTCACGAAACGCTGAACCATACGCCAGCCCCGACCACGAAAGAATCCGACCGATGTCCCTGAATCCCCCGATGACCCGCTGGAGCGGCAAGACCGTCTGGCTGGTCGGTGCCTCCAGCGGCATTGGCCGGGCGACCGCCGCCGCACTGCATGGACAGGGCGCCCGCGTGATCGTCTCGGCCCGCAATAGCCAGGCGCTGGAGCAGTTCACGCAAGAGCACCCGGGTGCGATCGCCCTGCCGCTGGATGTCACCGATGCGCAGGCGGTGCAGCATGCCATGCAGAAGGTCTGCGACCTCGGCCCGCTGGACGGCATGGTGTACTGCGCCGGTCACTACACCGCCATGGATGCCGACGCGATCGACCTGCCCGACATGCTGCGCCACGTCGACATCAACTATGTCGGTGCGCTGCAACTGCTGGGGGCAGTGTTGCCGCATATGCTCGCGCGCGGTCCGGATGCCGGCAGCTTCGTCAGCCTGGTCGGCAGCGTGGCAGGCTACGTCGGGCTGCCACGCAGCCTTGCCTACGGTCCGACCAAGGCGGCACTGATCAATCTGGCGCAGACGCTGTACCTGGACCTGCGCGACAAAGGTGTGGCCGTGTCGATCATCAATCCGGGCTTCGTCGAAACCCCGCTGACGGCGCAGAACCGCTTTCATATGCCGGCCTTGCTGACGCCGCAGCAGGCGGCCAGCGAAATCCTGCGGGGCTGGGCGCGCGGCGCCTTCGAGATCCATTTCCCGAAGCGCTTCACGCTCGGCCTCAAGCTGCTGGCCCTGCTGCCCTGGCGGCTTTATTTCACGCTGGTCGGGCGGGTGACGCAGGCATGAACCGCACGACCGCCCGGCGGCCCGACACCGCCAGTCCCGGCGAGATGGACAGCGCCGCCACGACAACGCTGGCGCAGACGATCGCAACCTTCGAATCGCTGACGCCGGCATCGGTTTGCGAACTGGGGCGCATCTACGCACCCGATGCGCGCTTCATCGACCCGTTCAACGACGTCCGGGGGCTGGCGCAGGTGCAGGCCGTCTTTCGCCACATGTTCGAGACACTGGAGCAACCCCGCTTCGTCGTCACCGGCCAGGTGGTCGATGGGGACCAGTGCTTTCTGCTGTGGAATTTTCACTTTCGCTTCCGGGCCTTCCGGCGCGACACGGCACAAACGATTGCCGGCACCAGCCATCTGCGCTTCGACACGCACGGGCGGATCACGCTGCATCAGGATTACTGGGATGCTGCCCACGGCCTGTACCAGAAGATGCCGGTGGTCGGCGCCTTGATGCGCTGGTTGCGCCGCCGCGCCAACAGCTGATCCCGCTCCGCCGGCACGGCCGTGCCTGTGCGGGAGCGGCTGCCTTCAGGCGGGCTGGGTATCGGCGAAGCTGGCGCGCTGCGCCAGCTTGTCCTGCAGCTTGGTCAGGTTGGGGTGGGCCACACGCCAGCCGATTTCCGGGAAGCGGAAATCCAGATAACCGAGCGCACAGCCGACCGCGATATCAGCCAGGCTGAGGTGGATGCCGGCGCAAAACGGCTTGTCCGCCAGGCCGCGGGACATGGCTTTCAGGCTGGCATCGATCTTGGACAGTTGGCGGTCGATCCACTCCTGGCTGCGCTGGGACTTGGTGCGCCCATCCCAGGTGGCTTCCAGCCGCGCGAGGATGGCAGCATCAAGCACACCATCGGCCAGCGCCTCCCAGGTCTTGACTTCGGCGCGTTCGCGCCCGCTGGCAGGGATCAGCTTGCCGACCGGGGAGAGGTTCTCGAGGTATTCGACGATCACGCGCGAATCGAACAAGGCCTCGCCGCCTTCCATGATCAGGCAGGGCACCTTGCCCAGCGGGTTGGACTCGCCGATCCGTGTCTCCGATGCCCATACGTTCTCGGTCACGTACTGGTAGTCGAGCTTCTTTTCCGCCATGGTGATGCGTACCTTGCGGACATAGGGGCTGGAGTTGGATCCGATGAGTTTCATGGCAGGGCTTGTCCGGGGTTGTGAGAAGCATTCTAGCCAGCGCCCCGGCTGTACAGTGCCCGAACCGTGGTGCAAAAGCGCCACCTACAATCCGGGCATGAGCCTCTCCACCGTCTCCGCCTTGTCCCCTCTGGACGGCCGCTACGCGGCCAAACTCGCACCGCTTCGCCCGCTGATGAGCGAGCTGGGCTACATGCGCCGTCGGGTGCAGGTCGAGGTCGCCTGGTTCGTCAACCTCAGCGACGCAGGCTTTGCCGAATTCAAACCGCTGAGCACTGGAGCGCGCGCTTACTTGCTCAAGCTGGTCCGCAACTTCAGCGAAGCGGACGCCATGGCGATCAAGGAGATCGAGAAGACCACCAACCACGATGTGAAAGCGGTCGAGTACTGGCTCAAGGGCAAGTTCGAATCCCGGCCCGAACTGCAACGCGCAGGCGAATTCGTGCACTTTGCCTGTACCAGCGAAGACATCAACAACACCAGCCATGCGCTGCAACTGCGCGCCGCGCGCGACGTCGTGCTGCTGCCGGCGCTCGATCGGCTGCTGCTCAAGCTGCGCGAGATGGCACAGGCCTATGCCGACGTGCCAATGCTCAGCCGCACCCATGGCCAGACCGCCAGCCCGACCACGGTGGGCAAGGAAATCGCCAACGTGGTGATGCGTCTGCAGACATCCTGCGACCGCATCTCGTCGGTCAGCATCCTGGCCAAGATGAACGGCGCGGTCGGCAACTACAACGCCCACCTGTCGGCATGGCCGGATTTCGACTGGGAGGCGTTCGCACGCCGCGTGGTCGAGACGCCCGAGCCGGGCGCGGATTCCACGGGCAGCCAGCCCTGGGGACTGGGCCTGCAATTCCAGCCGTTCAGCATCCAGATCGAGCCGCATGACTACATGGCCGAAATGTTCGATGCGGTGGCGCGTACCAACACCATCCTGATCGACTGGGCACGGGATGTCTGGGGTTATGTGAGCCTGGGCTATTTCAAGCAGAAGCTGCGCAAGGGCGAAGTCGGCTCCAGCACGATGCCGCACAAGGTCAATCCGATCGATTTCGAGAATGCGGAAGGCAATCTGGGCCTTGCCAACGCCGTGTTGCGCCACCTGAGCGAGAAGCTGCCAATCAGCCGTTGGCAACGCGATCTGACCGACTCCACCGTGCTGCGCAACATGGGCGTCGCGCTCGGCTATGCCTTGCTGGCCTACGAGTCGCTGGCGACCGGTCTGGGCAAGCTGGAGCTCAATGCGCCGGCCATCGCAGCCGATCTGGACGGCGCCTGGGAAGTGCTGGCGGAGCCGATTCAGACTGTCATGCGCCGCCACGGACTGCCTGAACCTTATGAGCAGCTCAAGACCTTCACCCGCGGCGCGCCGATGACGCGGGAGCTGATGCAGGGCTTCATCGCCGCACTGGCCATTCCGCAAGCCGACAAGGATCGCCTGCTGGCGATGACGCCCGCCAGCTACACCGGCATGGCGGCGACGCTGGCACGGCGCGTCTGAGCATCGCTGTCCATGGCCCTCAAATCCACGGTCTTTCGGGCCCACCTGCAGATTGCCGACATCGACAATGCCTACTACGCCGACCATGCGCTGACGCTGGCACGCCATCCAAGCGAAACCGACGAGCGCATGATGGTGCGGCTGGTCGCGCTGGCGCTGCAGGCCTACAAGCTGCAGTCGGTGTGCAACGGCGACGCGACGCTGGCCTTCGGCGCCGGTCTGTCCGACCCGGACGAACCGGATGTCTGGCTGCGGGATTTCACCGGCCAGACCCGGCTCTGGATCGAGGTCGGTCAGCCCGAGGAAAAGCCGCTGCTAAAGGCCTGCGGCAAGGCCGACGAGGTGGTGCTGTACTGCTTCAGCCACGCAGCCGAGATCTGGTGGCGCGGCATCGAGAACAAGCTCTCGCGTCTGCGCAATCTGAGCGTATACCGCCTGCCGGCCGCACAGTCGCAGTCGCTGGTGGCGCTGGCGCAGCGCAGCATGCAATTGCAGGCCACCGTGCAGGAGGGCGCCCTGACCCTGGGTGACGAGAAGCACAGCGTCACACTCGAGCCGCTGCGCTGGAAATAGTCAGGCGTCCCGCGTCTGGCGGCGTTCGGCCGCCCGCTCGGCATAACGGTTGAAGCGCCAGGCCGTGCCCTCCAGGCTGATCCGCCGCCAGGTTGCGCGCTTTTCGGCGGGTCGCATGTCGGTCCAGTGCTGCACCTCCTCGAAGCTGCGCCCACAACCCTTGCACATCGCGTCGCCCTGGCTGGTCGAGCAGATCGCAATGCACGGCGTGTCGGGGGTCGATGCGTACCAGTCCATCCAGGCGGCCAGGGCCTCTTTCGGAAACGAGAACTCGTCGGCCAATGTCTCGTGGTGGTACACCATCAGCGCATAGACCTCGGCCAGCGCCCGTACCTCGGGAGACAAGGTCACGCCATCGGGCGAGGGTTTCTTCTCGCGCCAGTGGTTGATGGCCGACTCGATATCGGTGATGTGAATACCTGTCATGGAAATGGTCTGCAACCCGCGATCTTGCCACGGCCGCACAAGTCCTTGTCCGGCGCCGGCAATGGTATGCTGGCGCGGCATGAAACTGATTGTCAAATGGTTGCTGAGTGCCAGTGCCCTGCTGCTGCTGACCGGCATCTACAGCGGCGTCGCCGTCTCGAGCTTCGGCAGCGCCCTGATTGCCGCCTTCGTGATCGGCCTGTTCAACACCGTGCTGCGCCCGATCCTCGTGGTGCTGACCTTGCCGGTCACCGTGGTCACGCTCGGGCTGTTCCTGTTCATCATCAACGCGTTGATGTTCTGGGCCGCGTCCGGTGTTCTGGACGGGTTTTCCGTCACCGGCTTTGGTGCGGCGCTGATCGGCTCGCTGATCTACTCGGTGCTCGGCCTGCTGATCGAGTCAGCGCTCGAGCGCCTGTTCCCGCAACAGTAGCTGCACCTGACGGGCCCGGGTGTCGATGATCGATGCCTCGATATGGTCGACACCGGCGCCGCCTGCGCTGTCGCGCACCACGGCCTGCGCCGCCTTGAACCGGTCCATCGCCGCCGCATAGTCGAGCAAGGCAACCTGTGCCTCGGCCTCGGCCCGGATGCCACGCAGCACCTGCCCCTGCGCGAGATTCGCCCGCCCCAGCATCTGCCAAGCCGTGGCATCGCGCGGATGCGCAACCGTCCAGGTCTGCAGGGCCGAGGCCGCCTTCGCGGCCTGTCCATCACGCAACCATACCTGGGCCATCAGAAGCAGCTCCGCGCGACCGGACGGAGCGATCTCGGGCGCCGACTGGCCCGACATCAGCGCCAGTTCGATGTCCAGCAGACTCGCCAGCCGGCGTGCCGCCGGATCGTCCTTGACCGGCTCCGCGAGTTTGCGCGCCCAGCTTGTCGCAGCGCTGAAATCGCGCATCTGCGCCGACGCCAATGCCGCCGCGTAAAGAATCTCGACCTGCGCGGGCACCGGCAGCTCGTCCCGTCGCGGAGCCTGCGCCTGGGTCACCATGGCGCGCAGGGCATCGATGGTCATGTAGTTGGACAGCACGCGGGAACGGGCTCGGATCATGGCGTGGTCCAGCTTCATCGGCGGCACGGCATCGCCGGTCACGCCCAGTGGCAGGCGCCCCCGGATGTCGGCGATGCGCTCGGACGTGAGCGGGTGGCTGCGCAGGTACGGAAAAGCGCCGTTGTCGTTCAGGCGCGATGCCGCCTGCAGCTTGTCGAACATCGAAGCAAAGCCCTGCGGTTCGAAGCCGGCATCGCTCATGACGCCGAACCCGACCCGATCGGCCTCGCGCTCCATGTCGCGCGAGAAGTTGAGCTGGTTCTGCATCGCAACCGCCTGGCCTCCGGTGAACAGCGCACCGGCGGCGTCGGGGCTCTTGCTGGCGGCGAGCGCACCGAGAATCATGGCGCCGATCACCCACGGCGTCTGCGCGTTCTGCTGCGTGGTCAGGCGCGAGATATGGCGCTGCGTGACGTGGCTGAGTTCGTGGCCCAGCACCGAGGCCAGCTCATCGCGATTGGACACCACCGCGATCAGGCCCAGGTGCAATCCCAGGTAGCCGCCCGGCAAGGCGAAGGCGTTGACGCTGCGGTCGCGACCCATCATGACCTGCCACGCAAAGCGCTGCTGCAGTTCATCCGACATTTCGCCGCGCTGGCGTGCCGCCGCCAGCAAGGGCTGCCAGATACCGTCCACATATTCGGCCAGCACCGGGTCGTCGATGTAGTCCGGGTCGCGGAAGATCTCGCGTGCAATACGGTCGCCCAGCCGGCGCTCGGCGCTGGCGGTCAACTCGCTGGCATCGCCCATGCCCGGCAACTGGCTGGCCGTGGACCGTGTGGCGCCAGGCAACGGGCTGGTGCTGCCTTGCTGTGCCAATACCGGCGCACAGGCCATCTGGAGCGCAAGCACGGCGACCTGCAGGCTGCGCCCACGAGCCACCAACGCGCTAAGCGTGGACGGGCGTCGAGGGCGGAAAGGCTGTGGCATGGTCGTATGATGCAGCACGCAGGCAAATGGTTCGTGAAGTACGGGTATCCAGTTGCATCCGACCAAGCACCCTGCCTGCCGGAAAACCTCTTATCGCATCCCATCACCGCAATGAACACCCTGACCCATTTTGACGCACAAGGCCAGGCCCACATGGTCGATGTCGCGGCCAAGGCCAGCACGCACCGTACCGCCATCGCCGGTGGCCGCATCGACATGCATGCCGCGACGCTGGCCATCATTGAATCGGGCACCGCCAAGAAAGGCGATGTGCTCGGCATCGCCCGCATCGCCGGCATCCAGGCCGCCAAGAAAACCAGCGACCTGATCCCCCTGTGCCACCCGCTCGCACTCACACGGGTGGCCATCGAATTCGAGACCGTGCAGGCCGACGCCACACACCCCGCCAACATCATCTGCCGCGCCACGGTGGAGACCGTCGGCCCGACCGGCGTCGAAATGGAAGCCCTGACCGCCGTCCAGGTCGCGCTGCTGACCATCTACGACATGTGCAAGGCGGTGGACCGCGGCATGACGATGTCGGACATCAAGCTGCTGCAGAAACATGGGGGGCAGTCGGGGAGTTTCATCGCGGGGTGAATCCGAACGCGACGCGTGCCACTCAGGGGTCGAGTGGCGGGAGTTCGGGCAGCGAGGCGTGCGTGCTGCTGGATTTCCATCGCGCATATTCAGCGGGAAAGGCACGACGGAATCGCAGCATGTAGTAAGCGGCATCGCCCATGCGCCCCAGCACCAGATCGCTGTCGATGAGTTTCTCGACCACCCGGGCCTCGGGCGAGAAATGTAGCAATTGCCGCGCCAGCGCATTCAGTGTCTGCGCGTTGTCCGGCGTCACGGTCGACAGGGTCAATACGGCGAATTGGACCTGGTTGCGGAAAA
Organism: Rhodoferax sp.; assembly: GCA_024235935.1. GTDB lineage: Bacteria > Pseudomonadota > Gammaproteobacteria > Burkholderiales > Burkholderiaceae_C > CAISIP01. The sequence continues at coordinate 169,396 of JACKLL010000006.1, forward strand.
GCCAGGAGTCCTGCACCTTACCCAAGGGGTCGTCGCGATAAGCGCTCGAACGCAGGGATGGGGCCTTGTACACTTGGCTGACGCGGTGATAGTCCCAGGCGGCATATGTCAGTGCTACCAAGGACAAGGCCGCGCCAGCGAGCACCAGAGCCGGCGAGCCAGGTCCCCGCTGACGCGCCTGATCCGTCCCGGCCGACCCGTCGTCTGCGCCCGCCACCATCGCGGCCGTAGGACGGGTGCGCCAGAGCATCCAGATGGCGAGCCCCGTCGCGATCTGGAACGGCCCGTACCACAGCGGATACTCCAGCATGCTGTGCAGGCCGATCATGGCCAGCACGGCCCAGGCCATTTGCCGAGCCGGCACGGTTTCGCGCCAGGGTTTGGCCCGCAGCACCCAGAACGCCAAGCTGCCGCACAGTAGCACTGCCAACGGAATACCCCACACGACGGCAAGATGCAACGGCAGGTTGTGTGCGTTGTCCAGGATGTCGCAGAAGCGTCCCGCCGGGTATAAGGTCATGAAGTGGGCATAGGACACCTCGCCCCAGCCCCAGCCCCACCAGGGCTTCTGGGCAATCAGGTGCAGCACGTTCTGCCACAACAGCACGCGACCGGCGCAGGCCAGCTCGGGGCTGCGGAACCGGGACCCCAGGCCATCCGTAAACGGATCGCGGCCGATCAGCATCGGCAGCGCCATCGAAGCGACAACATAGGCCAGCACTGCCGCGACAAACACCCAATTGCTGGAACGCGGCAGGTTTGCCCGCCATACCAGCAGCAACAGACCCAAAGTCACCAGCTGAAACAAGCCGGTACGTGACAACGTGGCGGCATTGGCGGCTGCCAGCGCCAGCGCCGTCGCCGCCGCCAGCACAACCGTCGGCCATGCCGCGGCATGGCTGCCTGAACGCTGTTGGCGGTTGTCGGCATCAAGCTGCCAACCGGGTTTGCCCGCGACGAGGTAAAACATCGCCACGGCAAGGCCGATGTTGACCAGGGTGGCGAAATGGTTGCGCTGGCGCAGATTGCCAAACGCTTCGCCCAGTGGCGCAATGTTGACCCATGGTTGCAGATCCGGGCTGACACCGAAATACTGCACAAAGGCAATGCCGCTGCTCAGCAGTGCGGCCAACATCCAGCCCCAGCTTGACGCCTGTGACAGCCTGGAACGCATCAGCGTAGCCAGTACCACCAGCACGATGGCACTTGCTGCCGACACCAGCCACGGCAGGACGGACGCCGTCGGGCCGCCGGCAAGGGGCCAAAGCCATGGGAGCGCAATACACAACGCAATCGCCGGCGTGCTCTGTGCGGCTCCCGGCAGACCAGGCACGTCTGCTGATGTCGACAGCGAATTCACCTGAGATCGCAGATCATTTGGGCCATGGAACAGCAGCAATGCGCGGGTCGCTGCTCGCCATGCGGTCCCAGGACCGTCGCACGATGTCGCATTGCACTTCGCTCACGACTTTGCACATGCGTCGCAGCCATAGCCCGGCTTCCTCCGGGTGGCCATTCCAGGCCATGGCTGCAGCCACTTTCTGAAACGATGCCGGGGCAGGATTGAACGCGACCGTGCGCCGCATCCAATCAAGATCTGCCTCGGACATGTGATCGTCGGGTTCGAATTGGGTCATCCGCAGATGCGCCTGCAATTGCGTCAGGAGTAGCAGATCCAGTGGCTCTGACGGTGGCGTCCGGATATTGGCCTGGACGAACCGCTGATTTCGGTAGGCCGGCTCGACACTCGCATAGTCACTGATGATCAGCCCCAACAAGGCGCAGGCCAGCAACCACAAGCCGGCTGGGACAAGGCGGCCGGTCCGCAGCCGTGGTGTCGCACCAGCACGCACGTCAAGCATGCCGGCAACCAGTCCGGCCGGCAGCAGCATATAGGCGTAATGCAGGGGCAATTCGAGCATGGCGTGATTGGCGACCACCAGCAAGAAGAGCACCAACAACACATCTTCGGCATTGCGCACCTTGCGAACGGTGCGCCACATCCACACCACGACACCGAGTGCGACCGCCAAGCCCATCGGGATACCCATCCAGAGGACCAGATCGAGAAAAAGATTGTGGGCATAAGAAAATGCGCCAATACGGGTTCGATCCGCGGCTACCTCGAGTTGCGCCAGAAGCGTCTGGTTCCAGCCATAACCCCACCAAGGGCGTTGCCACGCGGCGTCTGCAAACAAGGCCCATATGGCAGGGCGGGTCTCGGTCGACAGCCGCATCGGATCGAGCAGATCGCGGTGTTCGGCCAGCAACAAGACCTCCCGCAGCCCGCCCAAAGATGCCGTACACAGGAAGAAGAAGGCCACCAGTGCTGTTGCCACCCAAGGCAGGCGTGCGCTCGGCCAGTGCCCTCGCCAGTACCAGACCGCGGACAACAGCAGCATCGTTGCAAGCCAACCGGTCCGGGAATTTGTCATAGCTAGACCAAACAGGAGATACAAGGCGCCCAGAATCGCAACCGGCCCTGCTACCAGGCGGCGAACCCATGCCCATCCCAGGGCCAGCAGCCCCCACAACAAGAATGTGGCCAACTGATTCGGTTGGCCGAAATTAGCAAACGGCCGCCCAAAGTTGTCGCGCATGATCCAGACTTCCAGTTCGTCCAGCCCGTCCAGCCCGAGCCACTGTTGCAACTGCATTCCAACCGATACCAGCGCAGCCAGTCCTATAGCCAGAAAAAGGCCATCACCGAGCTGGCCAGCTGTCGCGGATTCCCACTGTGCGCCAATCAACAACGCCAGCAACAATCCCAGCAGGAAGGCGCTACTGATCCAGGTGGTGCCAATGAAGCCAATCATTCCCGCGGCTTGTTGCAACCATGCAAGCACGACCAGAACGCTGGTCAGGAGCGCTGCATCGAACCAGGGAAACCGGTCTGGAGCGCGGACAATTACTGCGGCACCAGCCAACGCGACAACGAACGCAATCCAGACATCGAAATGAAATGCGGTCCAGGGCAGGTAGTGATTGGGTAGCAGCCAGCCCAGCGACAAGGTAGCCGACCAGGCCGTGAGCCAGAACCGTGACATCACGGGTAGCGAGGGCACGCGCATGGATTCATTCATGGGATTTTGTCGATGTCCGCCACAGGGTGTGAGCGCAGTGTCCGTATTGCGAGAGCCCAACAGACCCGATCACGCGCCCGTCAAACGGGAAAAGGCCCCCGCAGGGGCCTTTTCGACAACGCAGATCAGATCAATGCGGTTTACTTGCAGCTTGCTGGCAGGTACTTGGCTGGCATTACGGTAGAAATGGTAATGCTGTTATACGCAGCTGCAGTAGCCGCGGCACAAACCCAGGAGACCTGTCCGTTGGGCTGGAGGGTTCCGGTGAACATCACACCCGTACCCGTCAGTTTCGGCTCGGCAGATGTAGCGGCTGCAACGATGATGCCGGTGCCTGAGTTGGATGCCAGATAGGTGACACCCGAGACGAACTTGGAAGTCTGCGTCTCGACTGCGGTGGTCATGCTGTCCATCGTTCCATTGGCCTGGGCATGCTCGGAAACAGCGACCTTAGCCGACGAGGCGGCGAGGATAATCTCCGACACCTTGGCGCGGACCGTGTAGTCCTGATAGGCCGGCAGGGCGACGGCGGCCAGAATACCGATGATCGCAACAACGATCATCAACTCGATAAGGGTGAAACCTTTTTGCATGGAACGCTTCATTTGAAAACTCCTGGGGTTGAGAGAAACAGACTGGACGATCATCTACAGCAGGATGTGTGCCAGGTCCAAAAACCGCTGATATTCGACGTTTTTGGGCCAGCAAGGCCCAATTTCCCGACCAATTGATGTCGCAGCGACACTTCGCAGCGACGGCATGACATTAATGTCATGCCATTTTTGTCACTTACTTGATGCAGACCTGCCGGACCATCTTGATGTCGGTCATGCCCATCATGACCTTTTCCATGCCGTCCATCTTCAGCGTCCGCATTCCGCCTTCGACCGATTGTGCGAACAGTTCGGCCACCCGGGCACGTTCCTGGATCAGCTTCTTGACGCTGTCGTCGGCAATCAGCAGTTCGTGCAGGCCAATGCGGCCTTTGTAGCCGGTGCCGTTGCACTTGTCGCAGCCGACCGCACGGTACAGCTTGAGCTGGCCATCCTGGCCATAGGTCTGGTTCCAGCTCTCCAGCAGCTTGCGGGTTTCGCCGGCGTGGTCCGCCTGCCAGGCCTTGGAATGGCGCAGTTCTTCGACGTATTCAGTGACGAATAGCCGCATCTCATCGGCGTCCGGGACATAGGACTGCTTGCAGTCGCACAGCTTCTTGGCCAGGCGCTGGGCCAGGATGCCAAGCAGGGCGTCGGCAAAATTGAACGGGTCCATGCCCATGTCCATCAACCGGGTGATGGATTCGGGTGCCGAATTCGTGTGCAGCGTCGAGAACACCAGGTGCCCGGTCAGTGAAGCCTCGACGCCCATCGACACGGTTTCCTTGTCGCGCGACTCGCCGACCATGATGATGTCCGGGTCGGCCCGCAGGAAGGCGCGCATGACCAGCGCGAAGTCAATGCCGGCCTTCTTGTTGATCTGGACCTGGCGCAAGCCTTTCTGCGTGATTTCGACCGGGTCCTCGGCGGTCCAGATCTTGGTATCCGGCGTGTTGAGGAATTTCAGGATCGAATGCAGCGTGGTGGTCTTGCCGGAACCGGTCGGGCCGCACACGTAGAACAGACCGTAGGGCTTGGTGACCGTCTTCTCCAGTCGCTCACGGTTGTGGGTGGTCAAGCCCAGCTTTTCCAGCGGGATCGGTTCGCCGGCGGCCAGGATCCGCATGACGACGTCCTCGACACCGCCGGTAGACGGAATCGTGGCGACACGCAGCTCGATGTCCAGCGGGCCGTACTTCTTGAACTTGATCTTGCCGTCCTGGGGCTTGCGACGCTCGGAAATATCGAGATCGCACATGATCTTGAGCCGCGTCACCATGGCCTGGCGGAAATGCGCGGGCACCTCGATGTACGGCACCAGCGTGCCGTCGATGCGAAACCGGATGCCGGTCTTGAGCTTGCCCGGCATCGGCTCGATGTGGATGTCCGACACCTTCTGGTTATAGGCGTCGATGATCACCTTGTTGACGAACTTGACCAGTTCGTTGTCGGCCGCCGCCGACTCCAGCGAGTCATCGTTGCTGCCGTCGTCGATCGGCCCGCCATCCATGTCGGCCAGCAACTGGTCGATCGAACCGCCCTCGTTGCCCGCGCCATACAGCTGCGCCAGCGTCTCCTCGAATTCGGTCAGTGTCGTGACGCTGTAGACAAACTTGGTGATGCGCGGAAAGACCTGGGGAACGACACGGGCGCCGCGCACCGCCTCCGGGTCCATGCACATGATGACCAGGCCATCCGGTGACTCCTCCAGCGGAATCCAGCCCTGCTCGACGATGAATTCCCGCTTGAGCGGCCCGTGCAGCGCCTCCGCACGGATGCGGCCGGAGCTGAAGGGCTCATACGGCACACCGAAGAACCGCGCCAGCGAGGAGCCGATCTGCGCTGGTTTGAGTTTGAAGTTGGACAACAGCAGGCGCTCGACCGGTTTGTGCTCATTGCGCGCATCGACCAGGCACTGCTCCAGCTCGGCCTGGGTCAGCACACCGTCGGTCACCAGCCCGTCGTACTTGGTGGCCTTGAGGCGCGCCGCCTCGCTCGCCTTCTGCACCCGCTGGCGAATCGCCGTGGCCAGCGTCTTGCACAGTTGCGCGACACCCTCCACCTCGAGCGCACCGAAGCTCTGGTCACTCTTGTTGTTGATGATCTGCAGCACACCATGCAGCACATCGCCATCGAGAATGGGGGCCACCAGCATCTGGCGTGTGCGGTAGCCGGATCGCTTGTCGACCTCCTTCAGGAAGGTCAGCGACGGATGGATCTGCTTGAGCGCCTCGTCGTCATAGACATCGGCCAGGTTGAGCTGCTGGCGGCTGAAGGCCACATAGCCGGCCAGGCTCTGCGGCGAGATCGGAAGCTTCAGATCGCGGCTGCTGTTCAGGCCGGTCTTGACCTTGGAGACGATGGCCGTGCGGTCCTCGTTGACGGCATACAGGGTCAGCCGGTCTGCATTGAGCAGCTTGCAGATGTCCTGGCTGGCATCCAGCATGATCTGGTCCAGGTTCTCGGTGTCATGGATGCGCGCCGTGACGTGGTGCAGCTGCTTGTAGAACAGCGCCTCGAACGTGATGCCGCGCTTTTCCGGCGGCAGCTTCTGGCTCTCGAAGAACGCCTGTTCCGACGAGCGCTCACCCGTTGCCGGCTTGAGTACCGCGCTCATGACCACAACCTCGCGCCACACGCGGCGGCAGTTTCCTGCTGGCAACGTACCGGATCACCCTGCGTGCTGCGCACTGCGGGATTCGCCTTGGGAACGGCCCGGCGGAAAGCTGCAAAACCCTCCGTGCTGCGCACTGCGGGATTCGCCTTGGGAGCGGCCCGGCGGCTCATATCTCGAACTCCTGGCCTGCGCGTAGCCAGCGGATGTCGTGGGTCACATTGGGGCCCGACACCGAGGTTTCGTCGAATTTCTGGATCTCGGCCATGATGAGATCGGTTTCTGCAGGTTTGGTATGGGTGATGTAGATCGGGTACTTGCGATCGTTCGATATGTTGTCGAGTTCATCGGCCAGCACCCCCGGTGAGAGGTGCAGGCTGAGCTTGGCCAGGTCCTTCTCGCGGTTGCTGAACGCCGTCTCGATCACCAGCATCGCGACATTGAGCTCGTTGACCCGCTTCCAGAAGGCGGGATTGCGCTCCGTATCGCCGGAAAACACCCAGCAACCATTGCCCGCGGTCACAGCATACCCCACCGCGGGCACGGTGTGAACTGCCGGTAACACCTCGAGCAACTTGCGGTTGACCTCCATGGTCTGGCCGGTGAATATCTCGTGGAACGTGATGAACGGCGCTTGCGGCGTCGGGATCCGGCTGAAATCAGGCCAGATCACGTCGTTGAAGATGTGGGCCTTGAGCGCGGCGATGGTTCCGGCCAGCGCGTGGATCTTGAGCGGCTGCTGGCGTCGGGCCGCGACGGCGTCGACCATCAGGGGCAGTGCAGCGACATGGTCGAGATGGGAGTGGGTCAGGAACACATGTTCGATGCCCCTCATTTCGTCCAGCGTGAGGTCACCCACACCGGTACCCGCGTCGATCAGGATGTCGCCATCAATCAGGAAGGACGTGGTACGGCAGTCTTTGGCGATGGCGCCTGAACAGCCCAACACACGCACTTTCATGGCGGCCCTTATTTGGTTTCAAAATTCGTTGCACCGTCCCATTCCAGATCGAATGGAAGCAGCCGCATGGAGGCTACGCGATCTGAGTAAAGGTGGTAAAGGTACTTTTTGGCATTCATCCGCAGCAAGTTCATCATCAGGAGGTCACACTGCTCCCAGTCCTGCGCCCGGTAGGCCTTGAGGAAGGCGCCCCACGCCTTGAGCTCGGCCTCGGTCTCGGCGCCGATGCGGTTGGCGGGCGCCACCGGCCAGAAAATGGCGACGGCCTGGTCCTTGCCCTTGACGCGTACCCGGTCCAGTTCCTGCCAGCCGAAGTCCGGCGCCAGCTTGCGGGCAGACTCGCTGACCACGATGTCGACACCATACACCTTGGACAAGCCCTCCAGCCGCGAGCCCAGGTTGACCGCATCGCCAATCACGGTATAGCTCTTGCGGATATTGGAGCCCATGTCGCCGACACACATGTTGCCGGTGTTCACACCGATGCCGATACCGATCTCCGGTATGCCCTTGGCCCGGTGCTCCTCGTTGATGCCGCGCACCGCATTGGCCATCTCCATTGCAGACTTGACCGCCAGATGGGCGTGTTCCGATGTCTCGACCGGCGCACCCCAGAACGCCATCACGCAGTCACCCATGTATTTGTCGATGGTGCCGCGGTTGGCGCGGATGATGCCGGTCAGCCGCGTGAAAACCCCGTTGAGCAATGACTGCAACTGGATCGGCTCCATCTGTTCGGACATCTTGGTGAAGCCCCGCATGTCGCAGAACATCACCGTCATTTCCCGGTTGGTGGCCTCCATGCTGTAGCTGTCCGGGTCCTTGACCATTTCGTCGACCAGCTCGGGCGGCACGTAGGTGCCAAAGAGATTGGCCAGCTCGCGCTTGGAGCGGCTTTCGACAAAGTAGCCGTAGCTCATGTTGAGCGCGAACGCCGTCGCCACCATGATCAACGCACCCGCCAGCGGCAACACCAGTCCGGCGCCGAGGTACAGCCACAGATTGAGCCCGCCGACGATGGCGGCCACGACCACGCTGAGGATCACGGCGCGGGTTGCAGAGACCAATGGCAGCGCAAATGCGAGGGTCAGCCCGGCGAACAGCAGCATGACGACCTCATAGCCGATCGCGTAATCGGGCTTGACCAGGGTGTTGCCGTCGAGCAGACCGGAGATCACGTTGGCATGGGCCTCGACACCGGGATAGATTTCGCTGACCGGCGTGACCCGCAAGTCCTGCAGACCGGGCGCCGTGGTACCGACCAGCACGATCTTGTTCTTCAGCGACTCCGCCGGCAAGGCCTTGGACAGCAGGTCTGCGGCAGACACGTACCGGAACGATCCGCCCTTGGGGCCACCAAAACCCCGGAACGGAATCAGTGCCGAGACCTGGTCGTCCACCGGAATGGCCAGTGTCTTGGCGCCCAGCTTGAGCTGAATACTCTCAAGGCCCTGGTAGCTGCGGCCCAGAATGCGCTCTTTCGGAAACCCTGGTGACACAGTCGGCAAACCTGCCAGCATGCGGAACATCGCCAGCGAAAGGGATTCGTAGTAGTTGCCCTTGTATTCCGCGATCAGCGGCAGCGATCGCACGACGCCATCACCCTCGGGGATGGGATTGAAATGACCTGCCACCGGCGCCGCATTGGCGATCTGCGCGATGTTGCTGCCGTATCCGTTCCAGCTGGTGAACTTGATGGGGCGCCCCTGCAAGGCTTCCTTGGTCATCACCGGCGCGGGCAGAACACCGGACGTGTGGCCATCCCGATCGCCGGTCAGGTAGTAACCCAGCACCACCGCCCGACCTTCAAGCGACTTGGCGAACAGCGCGTCGTAGTCCAGTGAACCCTGCAACTGCTTGAGCTTGTCGACGAATCCAGGCTGGTCGCGCAATTCGCGCTGTGCCAGCTCATTGAGCCGCTTCAGGCCGGAGCTCTCGTCGGCCTCCGCGAACACGATGTCGAAGCCCAGCAAGGCAATCTTCTGGCGCTCGAACAACTCGTTGGTCAGCTCGCTGAGGTGGTTGCGGCCCCAGGGCCAGCGCCCGACGTCCGCCAGGCTTTTTTCGTCGATATCGACGATCACCACCCGGTCGTCCAGCGTCTTGGGCATGGTCGCGCGCAGACGCGAATCGTAGATGATGCTGTCAAGCCGATCCAGCACACCCAGGCGCACAGCACCGACAGCGTGCAACAGCGCGACCACCAGCGGCAGCAGGGTTACGAGAATTCGCGGCCAGTGCTTGACGAGTGCGCGCATGGCGGCGTCAGCAAACAGGCGTGAAAGCCGCGGAGATCAGCTGACGGTCCCCGCTGTCAGCTCTGCACGAACTGCATCTGCGTACCGGCCAGTTCGATCAGGTCACCATTCTTCAATGACACCGGGTCGGTACCGATCGGCGCACCGTTGAGCGAGGGGTTGCCAGCACCTTCGACATGGTGCACGACAAAGCCGTGTTGCCGCCGGGTGATGGCGGCCACGGCAACGCCGGGTTTTCCGATCGTGGTGACCACCTTGGTCAAGGGAACTTCGCGGCCGGAAGCTGCCCCCGAAAGCACCTTGATCGAGGCCTGGGCCGGCGCAGACGTCGTCGTGGGACCAAAACCCGATGGCGTCCCGGACGCAGGGGCTGCCCGCAATGGTGCGGGTGCCGAGGTCGGCATCGACTTGACCATCATGGTCTTCTCGAAGCCTTCGTTCACGGCTTCACTGACGAACTTGATCTTGTACTTGCCGACTTCGACCGTATCACCGTTGTTCAGCTGCTGCTTCTTGGCCGCCTTGCCGTTGACGTAAGTACCGTTGGTGCTGTTGAGGTCTTCGATGAAAACGTCGGACCCTGCCATCTGGAACACGGCGTGCTCGCCACTGATGGCCAGGTTGTCGATCACGACATCGTTGTACGGTCGACGGCCCAGCGTTGTCCGGTCCTTGGTCAGTTGGACTTCCTTGATGACAACCCCATCGATCGATACGATCATTTTCGGCATGACCGACTCCTATTCATCAGACACATATTCATATTAGACACGAGCTTCCTATTTTCCCAACAGTCTGGAGATCAGGCCACGCTTTTCTGCCACCGGCTCCGCCAGCACCAGCAATACCGAAATGTTGTCGCGCCCGCCATGCTCGTTGGCAACCGCAACGAGGATGTCCGCCTTCTGGTCCATGGGCACAGGACCCCCAAGGATACTTGCAATTTCGGCATCGTCAACCATATCGGACAGGCCGTCGGAGCACATCAGATAGCAGTCGCCAGGCTCGACCTGATGCTCGTTGACCTCCATCATCACGGCATCCTCGACGCCCAGCGCACGGGTCACCAGATTCTTGATCGACGAACCCACGGCCTGCTCCGGCGTGATCAACCCCGCGTCGATCTGCTCCTGCAGCAGGGAATGGTCCTTGGTGATCTGGACCAAGGTACCGTTGCGCAAGCGATAACAGCGAGAGTCGCCGATGTGGCCCAGGATCAGGGTGGACTCATGGAACACGCCTACGACCAGTGTCGTGCCCATGCCCGAATACTGCGGATTGGAGCCGGAGGCATTGAAAATCGACCTGTTCGCGTTGTCGACACAAATCTCCAGCGCGCGCTTGATCTCCTTGACCTTGGCGTTCTTGCCGGACTCGGACAGCCAGCGCGACATCTCCGATTTGATAAAGGCCGTCGCCATGCCGCTGGCGATTTCGCCGGCGTTGTAGCCGCCCATGCCATCGGCCAGCACGCCCAGCTGGGCCGTCTCGTCGACCAGCACGGCGTCTTCGTTGTTGTCCCTGGCCCTGCCTGGATCCGTTCTGGCAAGAAATGTGTAGTGCATCATGGCCGCCGGGTCAGATCTCGACATCCGGCACAGTGCCACCACCCGCGGGTGGCGATGGTTCCCCAGGCTTCTTCACCTGGTGCACCACGGTTTTCTCGAAGCCGTCCTCGTGCTTGGTCGCCGGCGCCGCCTGGTGTACGACGGTCTTCTCGAATCCTGCGTCGGCCGGCGCAGTCGCGGCCGTCGCCTGGTGCACCACGGTCTTTTCGAAGCCAGGATCCTGCGCCGGTGCCGGTGCGGTCGCCTGCTGCACCGAGGTCTTGTCAAAGCCGGTGGCCGCAGCGGCCGCCATCGTGGCTGTCGCAAGAACGGCGGTCTTGTCATGGGCGGATGGCGTGACCGGCGTTGCCGGCGCGCGTGGCTGGGTCACCACAGGCGGGGCACCACCGTCCATCGATGCGATGACGGCACGCAGATCGGCTGCGAACTGCTCGCCGTCCTGGTAGCGGGTTTCGGGACGCTTGCTCAGTGCCAGCGCCACTATGTCGGCCAGGCTCTGCGGCAGCTCACTGCGCACGACGCGCAGATCCGGCGCTTCCTCATTGGCGATCTTGTACATCAGCTCGGCCATCGACTCGCCACGGAACGGCAACACGCCGGTCAACATCTGGAAAAGCATCACGCCCAGCGAATACAGATCGGAGCGGCCGTCGACCTTCTTGCCGGCCAGTTGCTCCGGCGACATGAAACTCGGGGTTCCCAGCACCAGGCCGGTCTTGGTCTTGCTGGAGTCGGTAATGCGTGCAATGCCGAAGTCGGTCACCTTGACGGTGTCGCTGTCGGCCTCGTACATGATGTTCGCCGGCTTGATGTCGCGGTGCACCACATTCTGGCGATGCGCGTAAGCCAGCGCCTCCGCGACGCGCGCCACGATGGACAACACGCGCGGTACGGGCAGAAGGTTGCCGTCCTTGCAGCAATCGAGCAGGTCCTTGCCCTTGAGGAATTCCATCGCGATATAGGCCAGGTCATGCTCTTCGCCCGCGTCGAAGATCGTCACGATGTTCTGGTGCTGCAAGCGGCCCGCCGTCTCGGCCTCGCGGAAGAAGCGCTCGCGCGCATCCACCAATTCGTCGCCGGAGAACTCCTGACTCAGGGCCATGGTCTTGATCGCGACGACCCGGCCGATCTTCGGGTCCTTGCCCAGGTACACGACACCCATCGCGCCCTTGCCCAGTTCCTTGTCGACCTGGTAGCGACCCAGCATCGGCTTCTCGACCGCGCCGCCGTCGAGCAGCATGGTGCCACCCGGGTGCGCGCCGGAGCCGCCAAGCATGACGGTCTCGGACAGGTTCTTGGCCCGGTTGAGCTTGGCCTGCAGGTCCTTGTAGTCCTTGTCGAAGGTGGCCATATGCTGGTAGACCGCTTCCGCCTTGTTGAATTGGCGCTTGCGTTCGAAGTCCAGCGCCAGGCTGTACAGGTTCCCCATGACGGCGTCGCCCATCGGCACCCGGCGGAAACGGTCGAAGGCCGCGTCGAGCTGCCCCTGGCCTTGCAACGCCAGCCCCATCATGCGATTGGTTTCTGCCGACTCCTCGTCCGACTTGATCTTGCCGGCCTCGGTGACCAGGAAGCGCTTGGTGGTCAGGGCCAGGTGGCCGATGACCAGCAGCACCGCCGGCAACACCAGCTTGAGCCAGGTCGCACTGCCCGACAAAAGCCCGAATTCCGTGCCGAGCAAGGCGACGAAGACCACCAGCGTCACGATCGCCGCGGTACCGGCCGACAGGCGCGGCAGCACCGCGATGATGTAGGCCGCCACCAGCAGGAACACGGCCAGCGTGGCCCAGACACCCCAGGTGGGCTGAACGATGAAATGCTCACCCAGAATGCTCGAGGTGATGTGGGCGATCGTTTCTGCCGGGGACAGGCCGGCATAACCGGGCACCGGGAACTGCACGCCGACGCCGGCGGCAGTCGCGCCGATGATGACGATCTTGTCGGCGTATTTGGAGGCCGGGATCTTGCCATTGAGCACGTCGTAGAACGAGTCGACCGCAAACGCCGGTCGACCATCGTGGCCCTTGTAGAACTGCGGCAGCATCAAGGCCGCTTCGTCGGTCTTGACCCGCAATTTGCCGATCTGCACCGACTCACCTGCATTGAGCTTGATGTCGTCCGGACCGAGGTTCAGGCTCTTGACGGCTGCCAGCAGCGCCATGGACGGAATCGCATTGCCGAAGTAATTGATCAGCAGTGGCTCCTGCCGCACGGCGCCATCCACGTCCTGAAGCTGGTTCAGATGCGCGACACCTGCGGCCACCGACCCGATCTGCTCGATCGGTTGTTGCCCGCTGATCGCCGGAATGCCAAAACCGTCGAGGGCCCGGATCGAACTTGCCGCCGCGTAGGTCGCCAGCGGCTTGTCGGGGTTGCCCTGGGGTTCACCCAGCGCAAACACCGACGGCACCAGCACGTTGCCCGCACTTTTCATGCTGGCCGCCAGCACCGCGTCGGTATCGAGTGTCCGCTCGGCCTCGGCAATCACCTTGGACAGCTGGGCATTGGCCGCATCGCTGTTGGCCGGGAGCAGGGACTTCATCTGGCGGATGAAGCTCAGGCCCCGGTCGACCTGGGGTTCGATGAAGAAAACGGTCTCGACGATGGTCTTGGCCTTGGCCGCGGACAGCAGGTCGATCAGCTTGGCGTGGATATCCCGCGGCCATGGCCAGCGCCCGATGTTCGCAATGCTCTGGTCGTCGATCGCGATGATCGCGATACGGTCGGAGGGCTGGCGCGAGGTGCTGGTGCTACCGAAGTCGTAGAACCGGCGTTCGAGGGTGCCGATCAGGTCGGTGGCCTGGTTGAGAACCAATACCGCCAGGACGATGGCAAGGCCTGCAAACCAATCCGCACGCCAGAACTGCCCACTCTTCGATGATGACTTTGTTGCCACGTTCCAACCCACCCGGTAATTTGTTTTGAATTTGCAAGGCGCACGTGAGTCAGGAAAGCCCGGATCCCCCGATACGAAGGTTCGAGGCAACTACGTTAGCAGACCATGCCGTTGCCGACAAGAGACATAGTGGCCGCCATTTGTCGTTTTTTTGCACCTTCCGGCCCGGGAACCGCCCCTGGAAAGGGGATGGACAGGCCCTTGCTGCCATGCCCTGTCAGGAGGGCTGTTTCTTCGCACGCCGGCGCATCACAAGCCCGGCGAAGTAAACCAGCAAGGCGCCCGCAATACCCATTCCGTAATTCCATGTGCTGCCTTGCGGCAGCCACTGCACCATGGCAGGGTCGGTATGCGCCATGGTCCCGGCAATCCATCCGAGCAACATGCCGCCGACGGTGATGATGATCGGAAAACGGTCCATCAGCTTGAGCACCAGCTGGCTGCCCCAGATGATGATGGGAACACTGACCAGCAAACCGAAGATGACCAGCGGCAACTGGTGCTGCTCCCCTGCGCCCGTGGCAGCGCCGGCGATCGCAATCACGTTGTCCACGCTCATCACCAGGTCGGCGACGATGACGGTCTTGACCGCCGCCCACAGCTTGTCGCTGCCTTCGATGTTGCTGTGCTCGTCCTCATCCTGGGGCGCCAGCAGCTTGACACCAATCCACAGCAGCAGGATTGCACCCACCAGCTTCAGAAAAGGCACCTGAAGCAGCGTCAGCGCAAATGCGATCAGGATCACACGCAGCAAAATCGCACCTGCCGTACCCCAGAGGATGCCCTTGGTCCGCTGCTCGGGGGGCAACTTGCGACAGGCCAGGGCAATCACGACGGCGTTGTCGCCACCGAGCAGGATATCGATCATGACAATCTGACCGACGGCTATCCAGAAGTGGGCAGTGAGAAATTCTTCCACGCTGATCAAAGAGGTTGAAGGCGGGGCACGCGAACCCGCGCCCCGCACGCCAGGAACAGGCGCTTTATTTCAGGACGGACTTGAGCAGCTTGCCCATTTCCGACGGATTGCGGGTGATCTTGAATCCGCACTCTTCCATGACCGCCAGCTTGGCGTCGGCCGTGTCGGCACCGCCTGAAATCAGCGCACCGGCATGGCCCATGCGCTTGCCGGCTGGCGCCGTGACGCCCGCAATGAAGCCCACCACCGGCTTCTTCATGTTGTCCTTGCACCAGCGGGCCGCCTCGGCTTCGTCCGGCCCACCGATCTCGCCGATCATGATGACGGCATCGGTGTCGGGATCGTCGTTGAAGGCCTGCATGATGTCGATGTGCTTGAGGCCATTGATCGGGTCGCCGCCGATGCCGACCGCACTCGACTGGCCCAGACCGATGTCGGTGAGTTGCGCGACTGCTTCGTAGGTCAGCGTGCCGGAGCGCGATACCACGCCGATGCGGCCCTTGCGGTGGATGTGACCCGGCATGATGCCGATCTTGATCTCGTCCGGCGTGATCAGGCCGGGGCAGTTGGGGCCCAGCAGCAAGGTGTTCTTGCCGCCGGCCGCGACGCGGGCGCGCATCTTGTTGCGCACCTCGAGCATGTCCCGCACCGGGATGCCTTCGGTGATGCAGATCGCCAGATCCAGTTCAGCCTCGACAGCCTCCCAGATCGCGGCCGCCGCACCGGCTGGCGGAACGTAGATCACGGAGACGGTGGCACCGGTCTTGGCGGCCGCATCCTTGACCGAACCGAAGATCGGGATACCGAAGATGGACTCGCCGGCCTTCTTGGGGTTCACCCCTGCGACGAAGCAGTTCTTGCCGTTCGCGTATTCCTGGCACTTCTCGGTATGGAACTGACCGGTCTTGCCGGTAATGCCCTGCGTGATGACCTTGGTGTCTTTGTTGATCAGAATGCTCACTTGAACTCCTTCACCACCTGAGCGCCGTCAAGCCAGACCGTCTGCGGTCAGGGCCGGCGCTCTTGTGTCTTGTTGGTTGACCTGACGATGGATTACTTGACCGCGGCCACGACTTTTTGCGCCGCCTCGGCCATCGTGTCGGCGCTGATGATCGGCAGGCCGGACTCGGCCAGCATCTTCTTGCCCAGCTCTTCGTTGGTGCCCTTCATCCGGACCACCAGCGGCACGCTGAGGTTGGTTGCGCGGCAGGCGGTGATCACGCCGGTGGCGATGGTGTCGCACTTCATGATGCCGCCGAAGATGTTGACCAGGATCGCCTTGACCTTGGTGTTCTTGAGCATGATCTTGAACGCCTCGGTCACCTTCTCCGGCGTGGCGCCACCGCCCACGTCCAGGAAGTTGGCCGGCTCGGCACCGTACAGCTTGATGGTATCCATCGTCGCCATGGCCAGGCCGGCGCCGTTGACCAGGCAGCCGATCGTGCCATCCAGGCTGATGTAAGCCAGATCGAACTTGCTGGCCTCGACTTCCGCCGGATCCTCTTCGTCCAGATCGCGGTAGGCCACGATCTCCGGCTGACGGAACAGCGCGTTGGAGTCAAAGTTGAACTTGGCGTCCAGCGCCTTGATGCCGCCGTTGCCTTCGAGGATCAGCGGATTGATCTCGACCAGCGAGGCGTCCGTTTCCATGTAGCACTTGTAGAGCTTTTGCAGCACATCCACGCACTGGGCGGTGGAGCCGGCAGGAACGCCAATCCCGTTGGCCAGTTCCTGGGCCTGGGCGTCGGTCAGGCCAACCGCCGGATCGACGAACACCTTGAGAATCTTCTCGGGCGTGGCATGTGCCACTTCCTCGATGTCCATGCCGCCCTCGGAGGACGCCATGATCGCAACCTTCTGCGACGCACGGTCGGTAACGGCCGACACGTAGTATTCTTTCTTGATGTCGGCGCCATCCTCGATCAGCAGCCGACGCACCTTCTGGCCCTCGGGGCCGGTCTGGTGGGTCACCAGTTGCATGCCGAGGATCTCGCTGGACAAGGTCTTGACCTCATCGATCGAGCGGGCCAGCTTGACGCCGCCACCCTTGCCGCGACCGCCGGCGTGGATCTGCGCCTTGACGACCCAGACCGGGCCGCCGAGCTTTTGCGCTGCCTCGACCGCCTCTTGAACCGTGAAAGCCGCAATGCCGCGCGGCACCGGGACTCCGAATTTGCGCAAGATTTCCTTGCCTTGGTACTCGTGAATCTTCATGAGGTTTCTCTCGGAATAGGAACATACCCACTGCACGGGTGAATGCGCACAAACACCAGTCCGTAGCGGACACCGAAGTCCCCGAATGTATCATGCTGCAATGCCGCAATCCTTACGCCCATTACGTATAAGGTGCAGGTAACGCGGTAAACGAAAGGATCAGGCCATGGCAAAAATATTCATTGACGGTGAAGCCGGCACCACCGGGCTGCAGATTCGCGAACGCCTGCAAACCATGGCCGGCATCGAACTGGTCAGCATCGCGCCGGAGCTGCGCAAGGATGCCCAGGCCAAGCGCGAACTGATGGGCCAGGTGGACCTGGTGATCCTGTGCCTGCATGACGATGCGGCCCGCGAATCCGTGGCCATGATCGACGACCTGGCCCGCACCAGCGGCAAGCCGGGCCCGCGCATCATCGATGCGTCGACCGCCCACCGCACGGCACCAGACTGGGTGTTCGGATTCCCCGAGCTGGCGGCCGGCCAGGCGGCGGCGGTTGCCGGCGCCCAGCGCGTGAGCAATCCGGGCTGCTATGCCACCGGCGCCATCGCGCTGATCCGCCCCTTGATCGACGCTGGCCTGTTGCCGGCGGACACCCCGCTGTGCCTGCCGGCAGTCAGCGGCTATTCTGGCGGCGGGCGCAGCATGATCGAGGCCCATGAAGCCGGAACGGCACCGGCCTACGAGGCCTACGCGCTGGGTCTCAAGCACAAGCACGTACCGGAAATCATGCACCACACCGGGCTGACGCGGCGCCCGCTGTTCATTCCGGCAGTGGGTAATTTCCGCCAGGGCATGCTGGTGCAACTGCCACTGCATCTGGACACCTTGCCGGGCAAACCCCGCGCCAGGGACTTGCACGACGCACTGGCCAGGCACTACCAGGGTAGTGAATGGGTCACGGTGGAGCCCGCCACTGCGGATGGGAAGCTGGACGCACTGGCGCTGGTCGATACCAACAAGCTGGAGCTGCGGGTATTCGCCAATGACGCTGCAAAGGATGGCTTCGACCATGCGGTGCTGATCGCCCGCCTCGACAACCTGGGCAAGGGCGCCAGCGGCGCGGCCGTACAGAATCTGAAATTGATGCTCGGGCTCTGAGCCCGGCGGCACCGCCGGCGCAGCAGCGGCAAGCCACTCAGCCCGGCGCCTGTTCGTCCAGCCAGTCACCAGCGCCGGTGACCACGCGGCGGATGGTGTCGCCGCTGAATCCGCGTGCCGCCAGAAAGCGGATCTGGCGTGCACGCTCGGCCGCGGTGCGCGCCGGATCGTCATCGCTGCCGTCGCCTCCGGGCGCGGTGGCCGCAAATTTCCGGCGCCAGACGGCACGGGCACGCTCCAGCTCGCTGCCTTGCAGGCTTGCGACGGCCTCCCGAATGGCCTCCACCGGCAGGCCCTTGTCCTGCAACTCCTGACGGATACGCACGGCACCGAGCTTGGCGGCGCGTCGGTGCACCACCGACTCGATCACCCGCTGCTCATCGATGAACCCCTTGGCCTGCAGGCCGTCGAGCACCCGGTCCAGCTCGCCGGGCTCGGTTTCGTGGCGGCGCAGCTTGCGCGCGAGCTCCAGCCGGGAGTGTTCGCGGCTGGCCAGCAGGCGCAGGGCACGTCCCTTGAGCGAGAGGGGTGGCGTTGCTGGCACCAAGCCGTCAAATCCTGTCGTCGGAGGCGGCGAACGAAGGCCGGACTCAGTCGGCCTTCTTGCCCTTGCCCTTGGCTCCCGCATCGGCCTTTTCAGGCAACAGCGGAATACCCAGCGAGGCGCGCACCTTGTTCTCGATCTCGCGCGCCAGATCGGGGTTCTCGCGCAGGAATTCGCGGGCGTTGTCCCGTCCCTGGCCGATCTTCTCACCGTTGTAGGCATACCAGGCACCCGACTTGTCGAGGATCTGGGCATTCACCCCCATGTCGATGATCTCGCCGTGGCGGCTGATGCCTTCGCCGAACAGGATGTCGAATTCCGCGGTCTTGAACGGCGGCGCCACCTTGTTCTTGACCACCTTGACCTTGGTCTCGTTGCCGATCGAATCGTCGCCCTTCTTGATCGTGCCGGTGCGACGGATGTCGAGCCGCACCGAGGCGTAGAACTTGAGCGCATTGCCGCCGGTGGTGGTCTCCGGCTGCCGAACATGACGCCGATCTTCATGCGGATCTGGTTGATGAAGATGACCATGCAGTTGGTCTTCTTGATATGCGCGGTCAGCTTGCGCAGCGCCTGGCTCATCAGCCGCGCCTGCAGACCGGGCAGCGAGTCCCCATCTCGCCCTCGAGTTCGGCCTTGGGCGTCAGTGCCGCCACCGAGTCGACAACGATCAGGTCGACCGCACCGGAGCGCACCAGCGAGTCGACGATCTCGAGCGCCTGCTCGCCGGTGTCGGCTGGCTGATCAGCAGGTCCTGCAGGTTGACGCCGAGCTTTTGCGCGTACTGGATGTCGAGCGCGTGCTCGGCGTCGACAAAGCGCACTGGCCACCGGTCTTCTGCATCTCGGCAATCGCCTGCAGTGTCAGCGTGGTCTTGCCGGACGACTCCGGGCCGTAGATCTCGATCACGCGGCCGCGCGGCAGGCCGCCGACGCCCAGCGCAATGTCCAGCCCCAGGGAGCCGGTCGACACCACCTGGATGTCTTCGATGACCTCGCCTTCACCCAGGCGCATGATCGTGCCCTTGCCGAACTGCTTTTCGATCTGGGCCAGCGCGACCTGCAGGGCCTTGGCTTTTTCGCTGTTGGCGGGAGAGGGGTTCTTGACAGGGGCGTCCATGAGAATTTCCTTTGAAAACAAGGGCTTGGAGAATGAATCGAATCTGGCTTTAATGACAGGCTGGATACTTGAACAGTAGTTTAGCCGGGTTTATTGAATTGCGTAAACAAGATTTTTAGTCAATTTGATTTACGATAATCCGATGCATGACACCGCCACCGACCCCACCTGGCGCCACACCCACCTGGGCCGGCTGACCGCACTGGCGCAACAGCGCTTCGATGCCCGCGTGCTACGCCTGATGGCCGACAACGACGAACTGGCACTGGCCCTGTCGCATCTTGCGGCGAGGGGCCGCCTGGGCGCATCCCACATTCAGATCACGCGCCACCTGCCGGCCGAGGGCTGCCGGCTGACCGCCCTGGCCGCCCATGCCGGCATCACCAAGCAGGCCATGGGCAAGCTGGTCGACCAGTGCGCCGCCTGGGGCCTGGTCGAACGCACCTCCGACGCGCGCGATGCCCGGGCGATCCAGGTCGTGTTCACCGATACCGGGCGGCAATGGCTTGTGGCCTACGGCCAGGCGGTGCAGCAGGCGCAGGCCGAATTCCGCCATGCCGTCGGCGACGAGGTCGCCACCGTGGTCCTGCTCGGCCTGGAGGCCTATGTCGCCTGAGGCCCCCGAACAAGGGTCAACCCGGCTGGTTGACACCGGCACACAGGCCTAGAATTCAAGTCAAGAAGTGGGTGAACGCAACCCCCACCGCCACAAGGAGACTCGTATGCGGATCTTGATCGCCGAAGACGATGGCGTGCTGGCAGATGGATTGCTGCGCGCACTCAGGGGAACCGGCGCAGCCGTGGACCATGTGGCCACCGGCACCGAAGCCGACGCCGCGCTGCTGACCAACAAGGAATTCGACCTGCTGATCCTGGATCTGGGACTGCCCAAGATGCACGGACTGGAGGTCTTGCGCAAACTGCGCGCCCGCGGCTCGACCCTGCCGGTGCTGATCCTGACGGCGGCCGACAGCGTGGACGAGCGGGTCAAGGGCCTGGATTTCGGCGCCGACGACTACATGGCAAAACCCTTCAGCCTGCAGGAGCTCGAAGCCCGCGTGCGGGCCTTGCTGCGCCGGCGCATGGGCGGGGCCAGCGACCACATCCGCCATGGGCCACTCGTCTACGACCAGGCCGGCCGGGTGGCCACGATCGACGGCCAGATGGTCGACCTGTCCGCGCGAGAGCTCGGGCTGCTCGAAGTGCTGCTGCAGCGGGCCGGCCGCATGGTCAGCAAGGACCAGCTGGTCGAACGCCTGTGCGAATGGGGCGACGAAGTCAGCAACAACGCGATCGAGGTCTACGTGCACCGCCTGCGCAAGAAGATCGAGAAAGGCCCGATCCGCATTGCCACCGTGCGTGGCCTGGGCTATTGCCTGAAGTTGCTGCCCACCGGGTCGACACAGGATGCAGCCCGTGAATCGCCCGTCGCGTGAAGCTGTTCCAGCGCGAGCAGCGTTCGCTGTTCGGCGAAATCCTGGACTGGATGCTGACGCCGCTGCTGCTGCTGTGGCCGATCAGCCTGGTCCTGACCTGGTTCGTGGCGCAAAGCGCTGCGGGCAAACCCTTCGACCAGGCGCTCGAATACAACGTCGGTGAACTGGCGGCGCTGGTCAAGGTGCGCGACCAGCACCTCGACTTCACCTTGCCGCTGCCGGCGCACAAGCTGCTGCGCGCCGCCGAGTCGGACACGGTGTACTACCAGATCATGGGCGCCAGCGGCGAATTCCTCAGCGGAGAGCGCAACCTCCCGCTGCCGCCACGGGCAGAAAGCCCGTTCTTCAGCGAGGTCCGCATCCGCGACGATGACTACCACGGTGACAGCATCCGGGTCGCCTACAAGTGGCTGGCCGTCGACCTGCCGGGCGCGCGGCCGGTGCTGGTCCAGGTGGCCGAGCCGCTGGACAAGCGCGCCATGCTGGCGACGGAAATCGTCAAGGGCGTGATGCTGCAGCAATTCATCATCCTGCCACTGGCCGTGCTGCTGGTCTGGCTGGGCCTGGCCTATGCGATCAAGCCACTGAACCAGCTCGAAGAGCGCATCCGCGCGCGCAAGCCCGACGACCTCAGCCCGCTGGACGACAGCTCGGTACCCCAGGAGGTCGCACCGCTGGTCTCGTCCGTCAACGACCTGCTGCAGCGGCTCAAGCGCTCGATCGAACACCAGAAGCGCTTCCTCGCAGATGCCGCCCATCAGCTCAAGACCCCGCTGGCCGGACTGCGCATGCAGGCCGACCTGGCCCAGCGCGAAGGCATGAGCGCCGAAGAGTTCAAGCAGACACTGCGCCAGATCGGCAATGCCAGCGTGCGTGCGACCCATACCGTGAACCAGTTGCTGGCACTGGCACGCGCCGAAGGCGGCAATACCGCCATGACCCGCGAGCCCTGCGACCTGGCCGCATTGACCATCGAAGCGGTCCACGACTGCCTGCCGCGGGCCATCGAGAAGTCGATCGACCTGGGTTATGAAGGCGCCGAGCCCGGCGCCAAGGGTGTGGCGCTCGACGGCAATCCCACGCTGCTGTCGGAGCTGATCCGCAACCTGCTGAACAACGCCATCCACTACACACCGTCGAACCCCGAGCATCCCGGCGTGGTGACTGCGCGGGTGCTGGCCGACCCGTTCGGCAAGGTCCTGCTGCTGCAGGTCGAGGATTCCGGGCCGGGCATCGCGCCCGGCGAACGCGAGATGATCTTCAAACCTTTTTACCGGGTCCTGGGCAGCGGTGTCGATGGCTCCGGTCTCGGGCTGCCCATCGTGCTGGAGATCGCCCAGTTGCACCGCGCCAGTGTCAGCGTCGAGGACGCCGAAGAACGCAGAGAGCCACCGGGCTCGCGCTTTGTCGTACGCTTCGACACATCGACGCGCGGCTCTGAGCTGCCGGGACCGGGGTAAGCCCGCGGTAAGTGCCGGACCGTAAGGTCGACGCTGTTGAACACGCATCGCGCCGCCCGCCCATGCAGGTCGGCGCAGCTGCGACACCCACGCCTGCGGGCGCGTGAAAGGGAGACAAGGCCACCATGCACAGAACTCGCGGTTCGCAACGCCTGCTGGCGCTGTTTTTCGCCGGCATGATGGTGCTCAACTATCCTTTGCTGGCCTTGTGGGATCCGCAGGCCAGCCTGTTCGGGCTGCCGCTGTTCCCGCTCGCGCTGTTCGGCCTGTGGGCCATCCTGATCGCCACCATGGCCTGGCTGCTGGAACACTCCGGCGACTGAGCCGCGACGCCGATGTTGTCCGTACCCCTGGTCGTCGGCGCCTCGTTTGCCTATCTGCTGTTGCTGTTCGGCGTGGCCAGCTATGGCAACTGGCGCAGCGCCCAGGGCCGCTCGGTCATCGACAACGCCTGGGTCTATGCGCTCTCGATGGCGGTGTACTGCACCGCCTGGACCTACTTCGGCAGTGTCGGCCGCGCAGCGAGCGCGGGCATCTGGTTCCTGCCCATCTATCTGGGACCGACGCTGGCCATGGTGCTGGCCTGGGTGGTGGTGCGCAAGATGCTGCGTATTGCCAAGAGCTATCGCATCACCTCCATCGCCGACTTCATCGGCAGCCGCTATGGCAAGAGCCCCGCACTGGCAGGCCTGGTGACGCTGATCACGGTCGTGGGCATCGTCCCGTACATCGCGCTGCAGCTCAAGGCGGTGTCGGTCGGGTATGCGGTGATGACCCTGCCCGCCGGCGCCCAGGCGACGCAGGCACAGGACTGGTGGAACGACAGCACGCTGTACTTTGCGCTGGCCCTGGCGGCCTTCACCGTGGTGTTCGGCACGCGCCGACTGGACGTATCCGAACGCCACGAGGGCATGGTGGCGGCCATCGCGTTTGAGTCCGTCGTCAAGCTGCTGGCCTTTCTGGCCGTCGGCATCTTCGTCACCTACGGGCTGTTCGACGGCATGGCCGACATCTTTGCGCGCGTGCGGGCCGCGCCCGAGCTCGCGCCACTGCTGGGCGACGCTGCCACCTTCGACTATGGCCAATGGTTCTCGCTGACCTTGCTGGCGATGCTGTCGGTGGTGCTGCTGCCGCGCCAGTTCCAGATCATGGTGGTCGAGAACGTCAACGAGCGCCACCTGCGCCGCGCCGCCTGGGTATTCCCGGCCTACCTGCTGCTGATCAACATCTTCGTGCTGCCGGTGGCGCTTGGCGGCCTGCTGCTGTTCGGCTCGGGCACCATGGACCCGGAAGCCTTCGTGCTGTCGCTGCCATTGGCCAGCGGCCAGCATGCACTGGCGCTGCTGGCCTTCATCGGCGGTCTGTCTGCCGCCACCGGCATGGTGATCGTCGAATCCATCGCGGTCTCGAGCATGGTGTGCAACGACCTGGTGATGCCGCTGCTGCTGCGCACCCGCCGCTTCGGCATCCGCGCCCAGGGTGACCTGACGCGCCTGTTGCTGCGCATCCGGCGTGCTGCCATCTTCTTCGTCATGCTGCTGGGCTACGGCTACTTTCACTGGGCCGGCGAAGCCTACGCACTGGTCAGCATCGGCCTGATCAGCTTTGCCGCCGTGGCCCAGTTCGCACCCGCGCTGTTCGGCGGCATGTACTGGCGCGGCGGCACCCGCGTGGGCGCGATGGCCGGCCTGCTGATCGGCTTTGCCCTGTGGACCTACACGCTGATGCTGCCCTCGATCGCCAAGTCCGGCTGGCTGCCGACCGCGTTCCTCGATGACGGCCCCTGGGGCATCCAGTGGCTCAAGCCGGAACAGCTGTTCGGTCTGTCGGGCATGGACAACCTGACCCACGCGCTGTTCTGGAGCCTGAGCGCCAACCTCACGGCCTATGTCGTGTTGTCCCTGTGGCGCGGACCGACACCGGCAGAGACCAGCCAGGCACTGCTGTTCGTCGAGGCCTTCCAGCGCAACCGCAGCACCGAGCCGGTGTTCTGGCGCGGCCGCGCCAAGGTGCAGGACCTGCTGGCACTGACGACCCGCTTCGTCGGCAGCGTGCGTGCCAGGCACCTGTTCGACGAACAGGCCAGGCGACTGGGCGTGCCGACCGTCGACCAGATCGTGCCGGACGCGCAACTGGTGCGCCAGGTCGAGATCGCACTGGCCGGTGCCATCGGCAGCGCATCGGCACGGGTCATGGTGGCGTCGGTGGCCGACGAGGATGCACTGGCGCTCGAAGACGTGCTGCAGATCCTGGACGAAGCCACGCGGCTGCGGGCCCATTCAATCGAGCTGGAAGAAAAGTCGGCGTCGCTGGAGCGGGCGACCACGGAGCTGCGCGCCGCCAATGCGCAACTTCAGAGCCTGGATCGGCTCAAGGACGACTTCATGTCATCGGTGACGCACGAATTGCGCACCCCGCTGACATCGATCCGTTCGATGGCCGAACTGATGGCGGATGAACCCGACATGCCACTGGCGCAGCGCCAGCAGTTCATACAGATCATCGTGACGGAGACCGAGCGCCTGAGCCGCCTCGTGAACCAGGTGCTGGATCTTGCCAAGATCGAGTCCGGCCACGCGCAATGGCACAACACCGACATTGACCTGGGGCAATTGCTGGTGCAGGCCGTGCAGACGACGGAAGAAATGTTCCGCGACCGGGGCGCACAGGTGCGTCTGGCCCTGCCGCCGCAACCGGTGGTATTGCGCGCCGACCCCGACCGGCTGACGCAGGTGGTGCTGAACCTGTTGTCCAATGCCGCCAAGTTCGTGCCGGCCACCGGCGGCAAGGTCGACATCACACTGCGCACCAGTGACGCCGGCGTACAGGTCACGATCCAGGACAACGGACCGGGTGTACCGGCGGCCCAGCACGGCATGATCTTCGAGAAGTTTCACCAGAACCAGGACAGCGGCGGCTATCGGCCACAGGGCACCGGCCTGGGGCTGCCGATCAGCCGCCAGATCGTCGAGCATTTCGGCGGGCGCATCTGGATCGACCCGGCGTATGGCGGCGGTGCACGCTTTGTCTTTGATCTTCCCTGGAATACGATGGCCGATACCGGCGCGACCGACGTGCACACTCCTGCCCCGGCGACCGGCCATGCCCTGCCGCCGACCCCCTGACGTGAATCGGAAACCACCATGGCGCAAAAGATCCTGATCGTCGACGACGAACCCAACATCCTGATCTCGCTCGAGTACCTGATGCAGCGCGAGGGCTTCGACGTGCGCGTCGCGCGCGACGGCCTGCAGGCCATCGAGGCGATCGAGTCCGACCCGCCGGACCTGGTGCTGCTCGACGTGATGATGCCGGGCAAGACCGGCCTCGAGGTCTGCCAGCATGTGCGTGCCATCGAGCGGCTGCGCCACGTGGTCATCGTCATGCTGACAGCCAAGGGCCGGGAGACCGACGTGGCCAAGGGCCTGGCGCTGGGCGCCAACGCCTATGTGACCAAGCCATTCTCCACCCGCGATCTGGTGGCGCAGGTGCGCACCTTGCTGCAGGCACAGGCATGACGGGGCTCACGGATCGGGTGGGCGCCATACGGGGTCGCCAGGCCAGGCGCATGCCCCGATGAAGCGGCAGACCCTGAAGATGCTGGTCATGCTGGCGCCGGGTGCGCTGCTCGGACTCGGCGGTCTGCTGATCGCGTTGCTGGCCTGGCTGGGACTGACCGAGGAGCAGCGGGCGGTGCTGGTGCAGGCACGCGAATCGGTCATCGCCATGGCCACCATGGGGTGGCTGCTCGGCAGTGCCGCGCTCGCCGCGCTGGCGCAGCGCCTGTTCCGCGACCATGTGCAGGCGCTGGCCCGGCTCGAGGAACAGACCCGGGTGCTGATCAGCGGGCAGTCGCGCCAGCCGGTGGACGGCCGCGGCAGCACCCAGGTACGGGCGCTGGCGCTGGCCATCAATGACCTGGCAGCAGAGCGCAATCGCCTGCAGGACGACGTGGCGCACCAGGTGCGCCAGGCCAGCCAGGACATCGAGCGGGAACGGCGCCGGCTCGCCGCCTTGATGGCGGAATTGCAGCAAAGTGTCGTGGTGTGCAATCTCGACGGCCGCATCCTGCTGTACAACAACCGTGCCCGGCTGCAGTACCAGGCACTGGCCGACGGCAGCACGCTGGGTGACGGGGCTGGCACCATCGGCTTGGGGCGTTCGATCCATGCCGTGTTCGACGCCTCGCTGGTGGCGCATGCGCTGGACACCATCCGCCGGCGGCTGGACCGCGGCGCTGCCAACGCATCTGCGCAATTCGTGACCACGACCCGCAGCGGACAGTTGCTGCGGGCCCAGGTCGCGGCCGTGCTCGATCAAGCGGATGATGCCTCTGACGAGGCGGGCCAGGCCGGCGGCCAACCCCAACTCAGTGGTTTCGTGCTGCTGCTGGACAACCTGACACGCGACTTCGCGCAGCAGTCGTTGCGCGACCAGCTGCTGCACACCATGACCGAGGGCAGTCGCAGCGCCCTGGCCAACCTGCAGACGGCGCTGGACATGCTGGACTTCCCGGATCTGGAGCCAGAGATGCGCACCCGCTTTCTCGGCGTGGTCCGTGAGGAAGCCGCCGCCATGAGCGAGCGGGTGCAGACGCTGGCCAAGCAGGAAGCCAGCGGCCTCAAGACGCGCTGGCCGATGGAGGACATGCGTGCCACCGACCTGGTGGCGGCGATCGCACGGCGCATGGATGCGGTGCCGGACCTGCAGGTGAGCGCCGAGGGTATCGACAGCGGCTTGTGGTTGCGCGTCGACAGCTTTTCGCTGATGCAGGCGATCGCCTACCTCGCATCCCGGCTGGTGCAGGAGTTCGGCATCGCACGCGCGAGCCTGCGTCTGGCGCGTTCGGGCAACCACGCCCATCTGGACCTCGTGTGGCACGGCACGGTGATGAGCACCGAGACGGTGATGGCCTGGGAACTCGATGCAATCCGCGTCGGCGACATGTCCACGCCGCTGACGGTGCGCGACGTGGTCGAACGCCATGGCGGGGCTTTCTGGTTCGAGCGCGAGCGCGCACGGCACGAGGCCTTGTTCCGCTTTCTGTTGCCGCTGGCCAGCGCCGTGGCGCCGGAACCGGAGCTGCCATCAGCGGTGCAAGCTGCGCCGACCGCAGGCCGCCCCGCGTTCTACGACTTCGACCTGTTCCAGACCTCGGACATGGCCCACGCGCTGCTGGAGCGCCGGCTCGACGATCTGTCTTTCACCGTATTCGACACCGAAACCACCGGATTGGACCCGTCCCGCGGCGACGAGATCATCCAGATCGGCGCAACCCGCATCGTGCACGGGAAGTTGCTGCACCACGAGGGCTTCGAGCAGCTGGTGGATCCGCGCCGTCCCGTGCCTGCGGCCTCGACGCAGATCCATGGGATCACCAGTGCCATGCTGCGCGGGCAGCCCGGCATCGCGCAGGTCCTGCGCGCCTTCCATGCCTATGCCCACGATTCGGTGCTGGTCGCCCACAACGCCGCCTTCGACATGCGCTTTCTGCAACTCAAGGAGGCCGAAACCGGCATGGTGTTCGACCAGCCGGTGCTCGATACCCTGCTGCTGTCGGACATCGCGCATCCCAACCAGGAATCCCATGCATTGGAGGCGATTGCGCAGCGCCTGGGGGTGTCCATGGTCAACCGCCACACCGCACTGGCCGACGCCATCGTCACGGCCGAGGTGTTCCTCAAGCTGATTCCGCTGCTGGCCGACAAGGGGATTCACACGCTGGGGCAGGCACGGGAGGCGGCGCAACGCAGCCGCTTTGCACGGGTCACATACTGAGGCGGAGTGCGCCCCGTTCACACCCGGAAAGGGCCACCGGGGGAGTCATGGCCCTGGGCGGGCGAGCGCATGCGGGTACCGCCGTGCCGGGTTCGAGCGGGTCAGCTGCAGGGGCGCAGCGTCTTGCCGGCCAGCGCCGGCCGCAATGCATCGATGCGGGCGCGCAAGGCATCGTCGACCTGGGTGATGCGAAACATGCTGGCGTGGGTCTCGGCCCGCTCCTGCAGCACCTGCGCGGTATGGACACCCCGCTTGGACAAGGCCGCCAGTTCGGCCGTCGCCCTGGCCTGGGAGTCGAAGCCACCCAGCGACAAGCCGTTGGCCAGCGCCGGGTTCTCGATCGGCTCGAGCCGCACGTTCAAGGCCAGCAGTTCTGCCCGCTTGCGGGCCAGTGTCAGGGCATCCGGGTATTTGCCCATGTAGACGATCCAGCGCGCCGGCTCGGATATTTCCTCCAGCGACCACACGCCGGCGGGCAAGGTCGTCTGCGCACTCTGGCGCAGCACCGCCGCCTGGATATCGTCGAACAGCCCGGCCTGCAGGCAGATCGGCGCGGCCTGCGCCACCGGCGGCGCCGCTTCGGCCTGGCGGGCCTGCTCGGCCGACAGGATGATCAGCAGTTCGGGGCGGATCTGCTGTTTCAGGCGGTCCGGCTCACCTTGCGCGGCTGGCGCGAATCCGTAGGCCTGCAGCATCTCGTGCGACCAGGCGTAATACCCCGCATTGAGCAAGACCAGCAGCAGGACCAGGAAACGCAGCACCGCAGGACGCTCAGGATGGTGTGCCGGGCCTGGCGCCCGACGGACGCACGCTGACTTCGGCGCTGGTGACAGTTTTCATACCGCTGGAAGTATGCACCAGCAATCCACCGGCGGCGTCCACGCCGCGGGCCGTTCCGCCGCTCCCGTCGCTGAGCGTGACGTCCTGCCCCGCCAGGACGTCACGCTGCGCGAAGGCGTCCTGGAACGGCGCGAAACCCTGGGTTTCGAACAGCACCACGCTGCGCACCAGGTCGGGCACGACCCGCTGCAGCACGGCCGGCGCATCGATGCCCGGCAACAGCTCCTGCAGGCAGGCCGGCGGCGTCGACAAGCCGGTGCCGTCGCGCGCCACGATGTTGATGCCCACGCCGATCACGGTATGGCGTTGCTGCGCGGTGGTGGCGGTTTCGATCAGGATGCCGGCCAGCTTGCGCCCGTCCAGCCACAGGTCATTGGGCCACTTGAGCCCGATGCGCGGATGCAGGCTGCGCGCGACCGCCACCCCGACCGCCAGCGACAGGCCCGACCAGCTGGCCGGCGCCAGCGCCAGTCCCAGTGAAAAGGTCAGCGACGGCACCGGTGCCGTGGCTGGCGCAAAGCCGTCCGGCAGGGATGCGGCATCGCTGTGCCAAGTCCGCCCCATGCGGCCACGGCCGGCCGTCTGCCGTTCGGCCACCAGCAGGCAGGGCCTGGTCTGGCCGGCGCGGGCCCGGCGCATGAGTTCGGTGTTGGTGGAGTCTATCGAGGGCAGCACCTCGACCACGAGGCCGGGCACCACCGCGGCCAGAGCGTCGCCCAGCGGCTGCACGGGCCAGTCCATCATGGCCGCAACGGCAGATGGCGGCCGCGCACCGACGTCCTGCGCCCCGGGTTTCGGCATTCCGGCTGCGGGCACATCGTCAGTGCTTTTTCTTCTTCTTCTTTTTCTTGGGTGCGAGCAGGGTGCCGCGGCAGTTGCTGGCACCACACCAGCACGGATACTCGGCCTTGAGTTCCTTGGTGTATTTCTCGTCGATGATCAGCCCGTAGTCGTAGTTGAGCTCCTCACCGGCGGCGATGTTGCGCAGCGCCTTGATGAACACCCGGCCGCCGTCCTCGTCCGCCTCGCAGTTCGGATCGCAGGAATGGTTGATCCAGCGCGACGAGTTGCCGCCATACAGGGCGTCGATGACACGCTTCTTGTCGATGTGGAAATAGAAGGTGTGGTTGGGGTCGTTCGGATCATGCGGATGGCGCCTTTGCGCCTCCTTCCACTTGATGATCTCGCCCACGTATTCGATGATGGTCTCGCCCTCGGCGAGGTCCTGCACGGCGAACACACCTTTACCATGCACGCCAGAGCGACGGGTCTGGATGCGACGACCGGCGGCCGACGACTCTTTGGGGGTTTTGGCGGGCACGTTGAAAATTTTGGTAATCTGAACTCGTATGGGCGCGCGTGTGTGCGCGCCTGCATGGGTGTGCGCGTGTGCGCACGCGAGACTTTGGATTGTAGTCAGATGAAAAACGCAGTTGTGGGCAAAACCCTTGTCATTGCAGAGAAGCCATCCGTCGCGCAGGACATCGTCCGGGCGCTGACGCCCGTGGCGGGCAAGTTCGAGAAATTCGAAGACCACTTCGAGAACGAGAAATACGTGGTGACCAGCGCGGTCGGCCACCTGGTCGAGATCCAGGCACCCGAGGAATTCGACGTCAAGCGCGGCAAGTGGAGCTTTGCCCACCTGCCGGTGATACCGCCGCATTTCGACATCAAGCCGATGGACAAGACCAAGAGCCGGCTCAATGCCATCGTCAAGATGGCCAAGCGCAAGGACGTGAACGCGTTCATCAATGCCTGCGATGCGGGGCGCGAGGGCGAACTGATCTTCCGGCTGATCCAGCAGTACAGCAAGGTTCAGCACCCGGTCAAGCGGCTATGGCTGCAGTCGATGACGCCGCAGGCGATCCGCGACGGTTTCGATACGCTGCGCAGCGACGCACAGATGATGCCGCTGGCCGACGCCGCGCGTTGCCGCTCCGAGGCCGACTGGCTGGTCGGCATCAACGGCACCCGCGCGATGACGGCCTTCAACTCGCGCGATGGCGGTTTCTTTCTGACCACCGTGGGCCGGGTGCAGACGCCGACGCTGTCGGTGGTGGTGGAGCGCGAGGAAAAAATCCGCAAGTTCGTCAGCCGCGACTACTGGGAGATCCACGCCAGCTTCAAGGCCCAGGCCGGCAACTACGATGCCAAGTGGTTCGACCCCACCTGGAAAAAGGCGGCCGCCAACCAGGCCGCCGGCAACCTGGAAGAGTCCGACCCCGAACTCAAGGCCGACCGCAAGTGGTCACTGGCCGAGGCCAAGGCGATTGCCGATGCGGTGCGCGGCAAGCCGGCCACGGTCACGGAGGAGAGCAAGCCGACGACGCAGGCCAGCCCCTTGCTGTTCGACCTGACCTCGCTGCAGCGCGAGGCCAACGGCAAGTTCGGCTACAGCGCCAAGACCACCTTGTCGATCGCGCAAAGCCTGTACGAGCGCCACAAGGCACTGACCTACCCACGGACCGACTCGCGCGCCCTGCCGGAGGACTACCTGCCGGTGGTGCGCGAGACCTTCGAAATGCTGGCCAAGAGCCCGATGAAGCACCTGGCCCCGCATGCGGCGACCGCGCTCAAGGGCAATTACATCAAGCCCAGCAAGCGCATCTTCGACAACACCAAGGTAAGTGATCACTTTGCGATCATTCCAACCCTGCAGGCGCCCACCGGCCTGAGTGAGGCCGAGCAAAAGGTCTATGACCTGGTGGTGCGCCGCTTTATGGCCGTATTCTTCCCCAGTGCCGAATACCAGGTCACGACCCGCATCTCGCTCTGCGAGGGCCACAGCTTCAAGACCGAAGGCAAGGTGCTGGTCAAGCCCGGCTGGCTGGCGATCTATGGCAAGGAAGCCCAGGACGAAACCAAGGAAGGCGACGACAAGAGCGGCGCCACGCTGGTGCCGGTGCAGCCGGGCGAAAAGGTGCTGACCGAGACCGTCAACGCCAAGGGCCTGCAGACCCGGCCACCGGCACGCTACTCCGAGGCCACGCTGCTCGGCGCCATGGAAGGCGCAGGCAAGGCAATCGAAGACGAGGAATTGCGCGCCGCGATGCATGAAAAGGGCCTGGGCACACCTGCCACCCGCTCCAGCATCATCGAGGGACTGATCGTCGAAAAGTACATGCTGCGCGAAGGGCGCGAACTGATCCCGACCGCCAAGGCCTTCCAGCTGATGACACTGTTGCGCGGCCTGGGTGTGGAGGAACTCTCCAAAGCCGAACTCACCGGTGAGTGGGAATACAAGCTCTCGCAGATGGAGCATGGCAAGCTCAGCCGCAGCAGCTTCATGGCCGAGATCGCTGCGATGACCGAGCGCATGGTCAAGAAGGCCAAGGAATACGACCGCGACACGATTCCCGGCGACTACGCCACCCTCACGGCACCGTGCCCGAACTGCGGCGGCGTGGTCAAGGAGAACTACCGCCGCTATACCTGTACCGGCAAGCCGGGCGTGTCGGAGCCCTGCGGCTTCTCGTTCGGCAAGACGCCGGCCGGACGGACCTTCGAGGTTGCCGAGGTCGAGCAGTTCCTGCGCGACAAGAAGATCGGCCCGCTGGAGGGTTTTCGTTCCAAGGCAGGCTGGCCGTTCACCGCCGAGATGGTCATCAAGTTCGACGAAGAGACCAAGAACTACAAGCTGGAATTCGACTTCGGGGACGACAAGAAGGGCGAGGAAAGCGGCGAGCTGATCGACTTCAGCGGCAAGGAGTCGCTGGGTGCCTGCCCGAAATGTGGTGCCGCGGTCTTCGAGCACGGCAAGAACTACGTGTGCGAAAAGTCTGTTCCGACCGACGCGCAAGCCACGCCGAGCTGCGACTTCAAGACCGGCCAGATCATTCTTCAGCAACCGGTCAGCCGCGAACAGATGCAGAAGCTGCTGCTAGAGGGCAAGACCGACATGCTGGACAAGTTCGTCTCGATGCGCACCCGCCGCCCGTTCAAGGCCATGCTGGCCTGGGACAGCGAGGCCGGCAAGGTCGGGTTCGAATTCGCGCCATCGAAATTCCCGCCGCGCAAGCCGGCGGCAGGTGCCGCAGCAAAAGCAGCGCCCGCATCCAGGGCGGGACGTGCCCCGGCGGCCGGCAAGGTGGCTGCGAAAAAGGCGCCTGCGGCCAAGTCTGCGGCTGGCAAGGTGGCGGCGAAGAAGGTGGCGGCGAAAAAGGTGTCCTCCAAGACCGCGGCCAAACCCAAGACGCCGAAGGTCGGCACCTTGCGCCCAAGTCCGGAACTGGCGGCCGTCATCGGCGACAGCCTGGTGGCCCGCACCGAGGTCGTCAAGAAGATGTGGGACTACATCAAGGCCAACGGCCTGCAGGACGCGACCAACAAGCGCGCCATCAACGCCGACGCCAAGCTGATGCCTGTTTTCGGCAAGCCGCAGATCACGATGTTCGAGATGGCAGGGCTGATCGGCAAGCACCTGTCCTGAGCACCAGCCGGCCACGCGCCGCAAGCGCGGTTTCGGCCACGTGCGGGACGTCTTGCGTGCAAGGCCAGGCCCGCGCGGCGGGCCCTGGCTGCGCCGTCAACGAATGAACTGATCGAGGTATGCGCCGCCCAGGCCGTTGGCCTCGTAATGTGCGCGGCACATTACGATCTTGCTGAACACGTCTTCGTAGCCGGTCTGCTTGCCGTCGGCGTCCACATAGACCATGGCGCCGTGGATGTTGAACAGTGTGATCATCTCGGTCGCGCCGACCTGCTCGTCCACGACCAGCGTGTGGATCTCGCCGGGCGGTTCGTATACGAAGGAGCCCTGGGACGCGATCCAGTCATGCTCCAGGTAGCGCCAGGCGCCCTTGATCACGTACCCGGTGACCCACGACGGGTGGATATGGCGCGACAACACGCCGGACTTGCGCACCCGCAGCAGGTTGCACCAGCTGCCGGTGACGGTATTGAGCAGCAGCGGGCGGAACCAGACATCGGGCGCCTGGGGTACCCAGACACGCTCGTCGTCAGGAATGGCCTGGACCGCGATTTCGGGCTGGATGCCGGGGAGTTGAACGATCATGGCAGTCTCTTTCTCGGTGTCAGGTGATCAGGTAGCCGCCGTCGACCGGCAGCACGGTTCCGGTCACGAAGCCGGCCCAGGGCGATGCCAGGAACAGGGCCGCGCCGGCCACGTCCTTGGGGGTACCCCAGCGGCCCATGGGCGTGCGCGCCAGGATGGGGCCACTGCGGGCCGCGTCATTCTGCAATGCGCTGGTCAGCGGCGTCGCGATCCAGCCCGGCGCCAGTGCGTTGACGCGGATGCCGTCGGCCGCATAGGCAATCGCCAGCGACTTGGTCAGCTGGGCCACGCCGCCCTTGCTGGCCGAGTACGCCGGCACCAGGCCACCACCGAAGAAACTCAGCATCGACGCGGTGTTGATGATGCAGCCGCCGGACTTGGCCAGCAGCGTTCGCGCGGCCGCACAGGTGCGCATGCTGCCATTGAGATTGATGTCGAGCACCTGGGCAAACACCACCGGGTCGAGTTCCTCGCCACGGCGGATCACGCCGGCGCAATTGACCAGCACGTCGAGCCGCTCCAGCGCACCGATATGACCGGTCACCGCTGCGTCGCTGCGCACATCGAGCTGCACGACGGAAATACCGGCAAGTTCCGGGTCCGCCTGCGCACGTGCCACTTCAGCCGCCGTGGCACCGGTGACCGTCACCACAGCACCCAGCGCCTTGAATGCGGCTCCGATGCCTGCACCGATGCCGCTCGAGCCCCCCACCACCCATACGTGGCGGTCCTTGAAAAAATCGATTCCGTCAGCCACGTGTGTCTCCCTTTGTCAGATCCAGTGAGCGCCAGCCCCGCTCGGCCGCAATGGCGGCAAGACGCGCATCGGCGTGGACCACCACCGCGTGGTCGACGGCTTCGAGCAGCGGCAGGTCGTTGATCGAGTCACTGTAACCGGTGCTGTCGAATTGCGGCAGCTGTTCGCCACGCGCCTGCAGCCAGGCGTGCAAGCGCACCACCTTGCCCCCGCGCATATTGAGCACGCCGGTGGTAGCCCCGCTGAACACACCGTCGACCAGTTCCGGCTCGGTCGCGATCACATGCGCAAACCCCAGGTGCACGGCGGTCAACTCGGTCAGAAAACGGTTGGTCGCGGTGGTCAGCACCACCAGATCGCCGGCGCGCTGGTGTGATGCCACGAGATCCTTTGCCGCCTGCGGAATACGTGGCACGATGACCTCCCGCACGAACTGCTGGCGCACGGATTCCCACTGTGCAGGGCTGCGTCCGGCGAGCGTGGACACATAGAAATTCGCGAACTCGGCGGCATCGACGGCGCCGGTCTTGTACCGCGCCTCGATATCGGCATTGCGCTGGGCAAAGTCTGCACGCGCGAGCACCCCCTGGTCCATCAGGAAGTCGCACCACAACACGTCGCTGTCGCCCAGCAACAGCGTGTGGTCGAGATCGAACAGGGCCAGCCGCGTCATCGGGCCGCCTGATGGCGTCGATGGGCTGCGCGCGGCCTCGGCGGGGGATGCCTGCGTCATGCCTTGCGCAGGTGCCAGGCCTTGGGCCTTGTGAAGGTCTGGATGCCGTAGGTGGACAAGGTCAGGCCGACGCCCGAATCGCCGACGCCGCTCCAGGGCAGGCGCGGACTGACCCGGTCGCAGCAGTTCCAGTAGACGCTGCCGGCATGGACGCGCGACAGCAGGGCGCGGGCACGCGCCTCGTCCGGGGTGAAAACACCGGCGGTCAGGCCATAGCGCGTGTCGTTCATCAGCGCGACGGCTTCGTCATCGCCGCTGACCTTCTGGATGCCGATCAGCGGGCCGAAGCTCTCTTCGCGCATCAAGGCCATGTCGTGGTTGACCTTGGTGAATACCGTGGGCGCATACCAGTTGCCGGGGCCTGGCAGGCGGGACCCGCCACACAGCATCTCGGCGCCACGGGCCCGGGCATCCGCCACCTGGGCGTCGAACACATCGAGTTGCGGCGCGCGGGTGATGGCGCCAATGTAGGTGTCGTCCCGGGTCGGGTCGCCGATCCTGAAACTGCGCACGGTGTCCATGAAGGCCGCAACGAAGGCGTCGTGGATCTTCTCGTGCACGTAGATACGTTCGACCGAGCAGCAGCTCTGGCCGGTGTTGTACATCGCGCCGTCGGCGAGCGATGCGGCAGCGGTCTGCGGATCGGCGTCTTCGCAGACATAGGTCGGGTCCTTGCCGCCGAGCTCGAGCTGCAGCTTGACCATGCGCGGGCCCAGTGCCTGCGCGATCCTGGCGCCGGTGGCATGCGAGCCGGTGAAGAACATGCCGTCGATGGGTTGCGCCAGCAGCGCCGCACCCACCTCCCCGGTGCCAACCAACGGGACGAACACATCCTCGGGCACACCGGCCGCATGCAGCAGCCGGGCCATGTCCAGCCCGGTCAAGGTCGCGTATTCGGAGGGTTTGTACAAGACCACATTGCCGGTCAGCAGTGCCGGAACAAACACATTGCCCCCCACGAACCAGGGGTAGTTCCAGGCCGAGATGTTGGCCACCACGCCGAGCGGCACATGCTCGATCTGCTCGCGTATGCCGCCTTCGTCGAACACCTGCTCGGTCGCTATCGAGGCCTGTGCCTGCTGCACAAAGAAGTCGATACGCCCGAGAAAGCCGTTGAGCTCGTTGCGCGACATCGCGATCGGCTTGCCGGTCTCCGAAGTCATGACGGCCGCCAGTGCGTCCAGCTGCGCGACGATGGCGGCGCGGAACCGGCTGATGCAGGCCATGCGCTCGGACAGGGGCCGCGCCGCCCACGCCGGCTGCGCCGCACGCGCTGCAGCGTACTTGGTCGCCACGCTGGCAGCATCATCGGCCGGCAGTTGGGTGATGGTGGCCCCGGTTGCGGGGTTGGTGATGGTGAGCATGTTCATGGTGTGCGCGGGACTCGGGTGGCAAGGGCAGCGGCCAGGAAATCGGCCAGGATGGGGGCGTCGTCCAAGGTGCCGTGTTCGGACTTGTGGAACTCGGGGTGCCACTGCACACCGGCCACCCAGGGGCCACCGGTGTGGCGGATCGCCTCGATCATGCCGTCGTCCGGGCTGACCGCCTCGACGACGAAATCCTGGGCCAGTTTCTTGATGCCCTGGTGGTGCACGCTGTTGATGGTGTGGCGGTTTTCGCCCGGCAGCAACTGCGCCAGACGGCTGCCCGGCACCAGCTCGACCGGGTGAAAATTCAGGTCGTAGGCCTCGGCGTCGCGGTGCTTCAGCGATTCGGGATGTTGGGTGCCGACGTCCTGGTACAGGCTGCCGCCGAACCCCACATTGATCAGCTGCAGACCGCGACAGATGCCGAAGACCGGCTTGCCGGCATCGACGAATGCCCGCATCAGCGCGATTTCATATTCGTCGCGGTTGCGGTCGCCCTTCCATGCGTCCTTGAGCGGCGTCTCGCCATAACTGCCCGGCCACAGGTCGGCGCCCCCGTGCAGCACGAGTCCGTCCAGCCACTGCGCGTAATCAGCGAAGCTTATGTCTCCGCGCGCGGTCTCCCCGGTGGGTGACGGGATCATCACCGGCAATGCGCCGCCGGACATGACCCAATGCGGCACCGACTGCTCGACATACTGCAAGGTCTTTTTCGAGAACGCGGTCCGCGCCGGATCCGGATAGAAGAAGCAGGCACTGACGCCGATCTTGGGTCGGTCGGATGAAGCAGGGGACATGATGGTCACAGCGCCGCCTTGAACAGCGCCTCGAAATCCGCCGCAGTGCACGGGCGGGGGTTGGTCTGGTGGCAGATGTCGGCCGTGGCGATCTCGACCAGCCGTGGCAGCTGCTCGGCCTTGACGCCGTAACGGGTCAAGGGCCCCAGGATCCCGATACTGGCCTTCAGCTCGCGCAACCAGGGCACGAAGGCCTTGCCGCCGCCGGCCACGCCGCAGGCATGCGCCAGCTCGTCGAATTTTCCAGGCACGGCTTCGTAGTTCCAGTCCAGCACGGTATCGATCATCAATGCGTTGGCCAGGCCATGGTGCAGGTCGCACACGGCACCCAGCGCATGGGCACAGGAATGCACCGCAC
Source organism: Rhodoferax sp. (assembly GCA_024235935.1). Lineage (GTDB taxonomy): Bacteria > Pseudomonadota > Gammaproteobacteria > Burkholderiales > Burkholderiaceae_C > CAISIP01. Next base: position 207,807 of record JACKLL010000006.1, read on the forward strand.
CCAGGTCTTTCTGAAATGCAATCGCCCCCATCATGGATGCCATCATCATGTCCGAGCGTGCCTGCAGGTTGTGCGGCTCATTGACGGCCGTCTGCAGCGCCCGGGCTGCGATACGCGTGCCTTCCAGCGCGATGCCGTCGCACAGCGGATGGTAGGCCGGCGAGAGGTAACTCTCGATGTTGTGCGTCAACGCGTCCATGCCGGTCGCTGCCGTGATGTGCGGGGGCAGGCCAAAGGTGAGTTCCGGGTCGGCGAACACGACTTTTGCGAGGATCATCGGACTGAAGACCACGCGCTTGAGGTGGGTGTCGTTCTCGCTGACCACGCTCGAACGACCGACTTCCGAACCGGTGCCCGAGGTCGTGGGAAGCGCCACAAAATAGGGCAACGGGTGCACGATGGCACGCACCTGCGGGTGGTCCCAGACGTACTCCAGGATGTCGCCTTCATGTGTGGCCGCCACGCCGACGATCTTGGCCACGTCCAGCGCTGCGCCACCGCCAAACCCGATCACGCAGTCAGCCTTGTGGGCCTTGTACGCGACCGCACCGTCCATGACCTGGCTGCAGGTCGGGTTGCCGAACACACCAGAGAACACCGCCACGTCCAGGCCCGCCAGATGGGCTTGAAACTCCGCCAGCACCGGCAATGCTGCCAGGGCCTTGTCGGTCACGATCAAGGGCCGCTTGCAACCCTGTTCGATCAGGTGCGCGCCCACGCGCTTGCGCGCACCAGCCCCGAACTGTATGGGGGTGGGAAAGGAAAAGTTGGTGATGGTCATGGTTGAACGCGAAAGCGTAAGAAGGGCCAAGGAACGGGGGTCACAAACGGGGGTCACACAAATGGGGGTCAGATTCCAATTTCATCGGACTTTTGGGGGCGCGAGGCTGCCGTTTCGAACCGGCTTCCTGTCCACCGGGCGACCGTGGGCCCGATTGTCACGGACGGCAGCAGCGCGTGCACAGCCCGGCATGAAAACCTCAGATGATCTCGAAGTAGCGCTTCATCTCCCAGTCGGTCACGGCGTCGAGCCACTGGCGCCATTCCCAGTCGCGGGTGGCGGCGAAATGGTCGACAAAGCCGTCGCCGAGCCAGTCGCGCGCCACCGCGGACTGCTTGAACACGCGATTGGTCTCGACCAGCGTGCGTGGCGCGCGAGGGATGTTCTCGCCACCGACGTTGGTGCCCGTGATCGGCGGCGTGGTCAGCTTCAGGCCTTTTTCCACGCCCTCGAGCCCGGCTGCAATCACCGCGGCCATCGCCAGGTAGGGGTTGACGTCCGCACCCGGACAGCGCGTCTCCAGCCGGGTGGCCTTGGGACTGCCTGCGATGACGCGAAAACTCGCGGTGCGGTTGTCGATGCCCCAGGTTGGCTTGACCGGCGCCCAGTAGCCGTCGACCAGCCGCTTGTAGCTGTTGATGGTCGGCCAGATCATCGGCGCGAATTCCATCATGTGGGCCACCTGGCCGGCGAGATAGCTCTCGAACAGCTTGCTCATCCTGTGCGGGGCCTTGGCGTCGAAGAACAGGTTCTTCTTGCCGTCCGACAGGCTCTGGTGAATATGCCCGCTGCAGCCGGGCATGCTCTGATGCGGCTTGGCCATGAAGCTGGGCATGATGCCGAATCGCGCACCGATCTCCTTGGCACCGGTCTTGAACAGAATCGCCCGGTCCGCCTGCTCCAACGCCTCGGAAAACCCGATCGCCGCTTCATAGACACCCGGCCCGGTTTCGGTGTGCAGACCTTCGATCGGCACCTTGAAGGCCAGCATCTGGTCCATCAGCGCGTTGAAGAATTCACGGTGCTGGTTCATGCGCAGCAGCGAGTACCCGAACATGCCGGGTGTCAGCGTCTGCGGGGCCACGCCCTTTTTCGCGGCCCAGCTCTCGGGCGTCTCCAGGAAGTTGAACCACTCAAACTCCATGCCGGTCATGACCTGGAATCCCATTTTCTCGGCACGCTTGAGCACCCGCTTGAGCGCCTGGCGCGGGCACTGGGCATGCGGCGTTCCGTCGGCGTTGACGAAGTCACCGAGGAAGAACGGTGTATTCGCGTCCCACGGGATGGTGCGGGCGGTGTTCAGGTCGAGCCGTGCCAGCGCGTCCGGGAAGCCGTGCTGCCAGCCGGTGGCGGTCGTGTTGTCGTAGGTGACATCCATCATGTCCCAGCCCAGCACCACATCGCAGAAGCCGAATCCGCCGGCCGGGTAGGCCTCGGCCGCACCGAGGAACTTGTCGATGTGCAGGTACTTGCCGCGCAGCACGCCGTCGATGTCGCTGACTGCGACCTTGACCTTGGAGGCGCCGGAAAGCTGAACGCCTCTGACAGCCGGGTGCACCGTTGCGTTCCGGGTCGTGTTTTTCGTGGCCATATTGCTCCTTGACATGTTGCAGCCGTGTTCCAGTCGCTAAGCCCGCCCCCTGCGGATACAGGTCGCGGCCCCACCCCCCAGGAAGGGATTCTGACGCATGCAGCCAGTTCGCACCCGACTCATACCCGTCGGCGCAGACCCAGCACCATGACGGCGCCCACCACCAGCAGGGCACCCGCAACCTGCACCGGTGCGATGGCCTGGCCCAGGATCAGCCAGGCCAGGATCAGCGCGAAGACGGGCTCGACATTCATGATCGCCGAATTGCCCACCACCCCCAGTCGCGGCAACACGGTGAACATGATCGTGAACGCCGTGCCGTACAGACATGTGAGCGCCGCAAGCCCCCACCAGCCCGCGCTCGCGTCCGGCAGATGAAAGCCGCCCTGGACGGCGACGCTGGCCAGGCCCACCATGCTGGCCAATCCCAGGGTGCTGGCGGTGCGGACCCGACCATCGATGTCGGCCGCCTCATGCTGCGTGAACACCAGCGCGGCGCCGAACGTGGCCGCCGCCATCAGCGCAAAGCCGACGCCGACACCGATGCGGCTCCACTGACCGGCTGCGCCCAGGCCGGAGGCGGCGCCCAGCACGTCCAGCGCCAGCGCCAGGCCAAGCAGGATCACCGGCATGGCGAGCAGCACAGCCCGCTCGGGCGGCTTGCGGTAGATCAGCGCCGCCCACAAGGCGGTCCACAGCGGATAGGTATTGAAGGCCAGCAGCGCAAGCGCCACCGGCAGACGGGCGACCGCCGAGTACAGAAACAGGCTTTGCACGCCGACCAGCAGCCCGATCAGCAGCAGAAACTTGCGGTGCCGTCCCGTGAACGCCACCGGCACGGCCTGCAGCACCACCAGCGCCGTGACGACCAGGGCCGTGACCGCACTGCGAAACACCACCGCGGTGGCAACGTCGACGCCATGGTTGAACGCCACCCGCGCCGCGACATGGTTCGCGCCCATCATCAGCGCGATCAGCATCAGGGTCGAAAAGGCGCCGACACTCAGCGCACGGGTGGACGTGGTCAAGCGGCGTGCGGCCCCGGGGTCATGGATGTGATGCCGATCTCGCGCATGGCCTGCCCCACCGCCTGCACGGCCTGGCGCATTTCGTTCGGCCCGATGGCGCCGATGCAGCCGACACGGAAAGTCTCGATCTGCGTCAGCTTGCCAGGGTACAGCACGAATCCATGGCGTTTGGCCGCTTCATAAAAGGCCTTGAACTGGTAGTTCGGGTCGGATGGCGCATGGAAGGTGACAATGATCGGCGCCTGCACGGCCGGGTCCAGAAAGGGCTTGAATCCCAGTGCCGCCATGCCCTGGACCAGCACCTCGCAGTTGGCCTGGTACCGCGCCAGCCGCGCGGGCCGGCCCCCTTCTTCCTCGAACTGCCGAATGGCCTCGGCCAACGCCACGACCACATGGGTCGGCGGCGTGAAGCGCCACTGTGTCGTCTTCTCCATGTAGACATGCTGGTCATGCAGGTCCAGCGCCAGCGATGTGCTGTTACCGGCGCAGGCTTCAAGAATCGCCTTGCGGATGAACACGAATCCCATGCCCGGCACGCCCTCCAGGCATTTGCCGCTGGCGGCAATCAGCGCGTCGAACCGGACCTTGCGCGCGTCGATGTCCAGCGCGCCGAAAGAGCTCATCGCATCGATGATCAGGCCCTTGCCTTGGCGCTCGCACACGTCGGCAACCTGCTGCAAGGGGTTGAGCACGCCGGCGCCGGTTTCGCAATGAATCAGCACCACGTGGGTGATGCTGGCGTCCTGCTGCAGCTGGACGGCAAGTGCTTCGGGCGACACCGGCTCTGCCTCGTCGAATGCCAGCGTCGTGCAGCGGCGCCCCATCATCGTCGTGAGCCTGGCGGCACGCTTGCAGTAGGCGCCGTTGTCGAGCACCAGCACATGGCCATCGCGCGGCACCAACGTATTCACGGCGGCCTCGACGCTGAAGGTTCCGCTGCCCTGCAGCGGAACCACCACGTGGGAGTCTGTGCCGTCCACGATCGCGAGCAGGCTGGCGCGCAGACGGGCGGTCACGGCATTGAAGTCGGCGTCCCAGGATCCCCAGTCGCGCAGCATCGCAAGCTTGGTGCGCAAGCTCGTGGTCAAGGGCCCGGGGGTGAGCAGAATTTTGTCCCTGTCCATGGACGGATCCTTCAATAATGCAGTTGCGGCGGCGGTCAGGAAGCTGTCGCCCGCAGGGCATTGTGGGATTCACCCCTTTGACTTGTCAATTGTTTTTTGTAAATTGTTGACAATTTATTCCGTTGTGCTTCAATCAAGCCATGAAGCCGGCCGTCGCCCCCACCACGATCACGCTGCTGCAGACCAATTCGCTGACCATGGCGGTTCAGCAAGAGGTCGAGCGCGCCATCCTGGCTGGCGAATATGCACCTGGCGACAAGCTCAACGAGGCTGCGCTTGCACTCAAGCTGGGCGTCTCCCGCGGCCCGGTGCGCGAGGCCTTTCGCATGCTCGACGAGGCCGGACTGGTGCGCACCGAGAAAAACCGCGGCGTGTTCGTGCGCGACATCCCGATCGACGAGGCCATCGAGATCTTCGAACTGCGTGCGACCATGGAAGAGCTGGTCGGCCGCCGACTGGCCGCATCGATGTCCGAAGCCCAGCAGCACGAGGTCGAGTCCCTGGTGCAAGCCATGGAAGCGGCCGTCCAGGCCGGTGATTCGCACAACTACCACCTGCTGAACCTGCAGTTCCACGACCGGCTGGTCGAGATGGCCGGCAACCGCAAGCTGGCGTCGGTCTACCGCAAGCTGGTGAAGGAAATTTCGCTGTTTCGCCGTCTCAACCTGGCGGGTCAGAACGTGTTGCCGGAATCGGCGCACGCGCACTGGGCGATTCTGGAGGCCATCAAGTCCGGCGACCCGGAGATTGCCGGACGCGCCATGTTCGAACACGCCATGGGCAGCCGCGACCGCACGATCGAGAACGACGGGTTGCGCCGGCGCGCCGACACCCCAGCCACCGAATCCTGAAAGAACTTCGCCATGTTGAACATCAATGCGCGGCAGTACAAGCTGCCCACCACGCCCACCGTCATCGTCTGCGTCGATGGCTGCGAGCCCGACTACCTGGCGCAGGCCGTCGCCACCGGCCACATGCCCTGGCTCAAGAAGACACTGGCGGTCGGCTCCGGCCTGATCGCCGAGTGCGTGGTGCCGAGCTTCACGAACCCGAACAACCTGTCCATCGTCACCGGCGCGCCGCCCAGCGTGCATGGCATCTGCGGCAACTACCTGTACGACACCGCCACCGGCACCGAAGTGATGATGAACGAGGCCAAATGGCTGCGTGCACCCACGCTGCTCGCGGCACTGGCCGACGCCGGCAAGTCGGTGGCCGTGATCACTGCCAAGGACAAGCTGCGCGCCCTGCTCGGTCACAAGATGAAGGGCATCTGCTTCTCGTCCGAGAAGGCGGACCAGGTCACGCTGGCCGAGAACGGCATCGAAAACGTGCTGGAACTGGTCGGCAAGCCGGTGCCCAGCGTCTACAGCGCCGATCTGTCCGAGTTCGTGTTTGCCGCCGGCGTCAGGCTGATGGAGACCCGCCGCCCTGACGTGATGTACCTGTCGACCACCGACTACATCCAGCACAAGCATGCACCCGGCACACCCGGCGCCAACGCCTTCTACACCATGATGGATGGCTACCTGGGCCAGCTCGACGCCATGGGCTGCGTGATTGCGCTGACCGCCGACCACGGCATGAACGCCAAGGTGGCGATGGACGGCACACCCGACGTGATCTATCTGCAGGACTGGTTCGATGCCTGGCTGGGCGAGAAGGCGGCACGTGTGATCCTGCCGATCACCGATCCGTACGTCGTGCACCATGGGGCGCTCGGCTCCTTTGCCACGGTCTACCTGCCCAAGGACTGCGACGTGTCGGCAGCCTGCGCGCGGCTGGCTGCGGTCAAGGGCATGGAAGCGGTGCTGACCCGCGAACAGGCCGCCGAGCGCTTCGAATTGCCGGCAGATCGCATCGGTGACCTGGTCGTGGTGTCGGAACGCTTCACGGTGATCGGCACCAGCGCCGCACGCCATGACCTCACGGCCCTCGAGGTGCCGCTGCGTTCGCACGGCGGCATCAGCGAACAGCGGGTGCCGCTGATCCTGAACCGGCCCCTGCCCGGGCTGGACCGCAAGCGCCGCTTTCGCAACTTCGACGCGTTCGACCTGGCGCTCAACTTTGCCCAGTAAGCGAGTTGCGAGGAGCGCGCCATGATCGAACAGTTCATTCTCGACAACCAGCTCAACGCCATGCGCCTGGCCGGCGCCAAGGTCGGAGCCGAGCGCAAGGGCGATCGCGCCATCGCGGTCACCAACCCGTATACCGGCGCCACCATCGGCACCGTGCCCAAGGCCACGCTGGAAGAGGTCCGCGCCATCTTCGCCCGGGCCCACGCCTACAAGCCCACGCTGACGCGGTTCGAACGCGCTGCCATCCTGAACAAGGCGGCCGCGATCGCAACCCGGCGGCTCGACGAGGTGGCCGCGCTGATCTCGGCCGAGGCCGGCCTGTGCTGGAAGGACGCGGTCTACGAAGCCGGCCGGGTCAGCGACGTTTTCCTGTTCGGCGCCACCGAGGTGCTCAAGGACGATGGCCAGATCTTCAGCTGCGACCTGACCCACCATGGCAAGAAGCGGCGCGTGTTCACGCAGCGTGCGCCGCTGCTGGGCGTCATCAGCGCCATCACACCCTTCAACCATCCGATGAACCAGGTGGCGCACAAGGTGATCCCGAGCATTGCCACCAATAACCGGATGGTGCTCAAGCCGTCCGAGAAGGTGCCGTTCTCGGCCCTGTTGCTGGCCGACATGCTGTACGAGGCTGGCCTGCCACCCGAGATGTTCAGCGTGCTCACCGGCGACCCGCGCGAGATCGCCGACGAACTGATCACCAATGAACATGTCGAACTGGTCACTTTCACCGGCGGCGTGGCGATCGGCAAGTACATCGCCAGCAAGGCAGGTTACCGGCGCATGGTGCTGGAGCTCGGCGGAAACGATCCGCTGATCGTCATGGAGGACGCCGACATCGACGAAGCCTCCTCGCTGGCGGTGGCCGGCTCCTACAAGAATTCAGGCCAGCGCTGCACCGCCGTCAAGCGCATGCTGGTGCATGAAGCCGTCGCAGACCCGTTCGTAGAGCAGGTCGTGGCCAAGACCCGTGCCTGGGCCTATGGGGACCCGAGCGACCGCAAGGTCGACATGGGCACGGTGATCGACGAGGCTGCGGCGAAGTTCTTCGAATCCCGCGTCAACGAAGCGATCGCACAAGGGGCAAAACTGCTGGTCGGCAACCAGCGCCGCGGCGCTCTGTATGCGCCCACGGTGGTGGATCAGGTGCGACCCGAGATGCTGCTGGTCAAGGAAGAGACCTTCGGGCCGGTGTCGCCCATCATCCGGTTCAAGAACATCGACGAGGCGATCCGCATCTCCAACGGCACCGCCTATGGCCTGTCCAGCGGCGTGTGCACCAACCGGCTCGACTACATCACGCGCTTCGTCAGCGAACTCGAGGTGGGCTCGGTCAACGTGCGCGAAGTCCCCGGCTACCGGCTGGAACTCACGCCCTTCGGCGGCATCAAGGATTCCGGCCTGGGCTACAAGGAAGGCGTGCAGGAAGCCATCAAGAGCTTCACCAACATCAAGACCTACTCGCTGCCCTGGAGCTGAGGTGGCGCGTCACACACCGCCTGCCGACCATGGAGCGCACCTGCGGTGACACTGACATGGCCGGTGGTACTGGCAGTGCTGTTTGGCGCCTTGCTGCATGCCAGCTGGAACGCGCAGGTCAAGTCCAGCACCGACAAGGGGCTGGACACCGCGCTGATCAACCTGTTCGCCTCGTTCCTGGCCATCCCGCTGGTGTGGTGGTTCGGCTGGCCGCCACCGCAGGCCTGGCCCTTCATCGGGGCCTCGATCGTCATCCATATCGGCTACTACGTGGCCTTGTCCGGCGCCTACCGGCATGGCGATCTGGGCCTGACCTATCCCTTGATGCGCGGTTCGGCGCCCCTGCTGGTGGCGCTCTCGGCCTCGGTCACGCTGGGCGAGACCTTGTCGCCCCTGTCCTGGCTGGGCGTGCTGGGCGTCTGCCTGGGGGTGCTGACACTGGGCCTGGGCAAACACGCCTTCGACGCACCCAAGGCGGTGCAGTTCGCCTTGGTGAACGCCGTCATCATCGCCAGCTACACCGTGGTCGACGCACTCGGCGTGCGCGCCACCGGCAGTGCGATGCAGTATGTCGCCACGCTGTTCCTCTTCGATGGCTGGCCGTTTTCGCTGATCGTGTTTGCGCGCCGCAACTGGGCGGTCGGACCCTACATCCGCAAGCGCTGGCCGATCGCCCTCGGCGGCGCGACGGCATCGATCGGCTCCTACGCCGTGGCGTTGTGGGCCATGACGCAGGCCCCGGTGGCGACGGTGGCGGCCTTGCGCGAAACCTCGGTGCTGTTCGCCGCCCTGATCGGGATGTGGTTCCTCAAGGAGGTCTTTACGCCGCGCAGGATCGTGGGCACCTGTGTCATCGTCGTTGGCGTCATGGCGCTGCGCCTGGGCTGAGTGCCGCCGGCCTGGCCTGAACCGAGAACCCTGGCCACACAACAAGCCGATCGCAATCTTTCCCTACGGAGAACCCCATGGCCCTTCCCACACACGCACGCATCGTCATCGTCGGCGGCGGCATTGCCGGCTGCTCGACCGCCTACCACCTCGCGAAGATGGGCCAGGCCGACGTGGTATTGCTCGAGCAGGGCAAGCTGACCAGCGGGACGACCTGGCATGCCGCCGGGCTGGTGGGGCAGATGCGACCCAACCGCAACATGACCGTGATGAGCAAGTACGGCATCGAGCTGTACAGCACGCTGGAGGCGGAAACCGGCCTTGCGACCGGCTGGAAGCAATGCGGCAGCGTGAACGTGGCGCGCACGCCCGAGCGCATGCAGGTGTTGAAGAAGCAACTGGCGATGGCCAACAGCTTTGGCGTCGAATGCCACCTGATCGATACAAGGGAGATCGCCGAACGGGTCCCGGTCATGCGCACCGACGATCTGCAGGGCGGCCTCTGGCTGCCGGGCGACGGCAAGGCCAACCCGGCCGACCTGTGCATGTCGCTGGCCAAGGGCGCGCGCAACCGGGGCGTGGCGATCCATGAAGGCATCGAGGTCACCGGCGTCATCATCGAGGGCGGCAAGGCCGTCGGCGTGCGCACGGCACAGGGCGAGATCCGCTGCGAGGTGGTGGTCAACTGCGCCGGCCAGTGGGCACGCCAGTTCGGCCGCCTGGCCGGCGTCAATGTCCCGCTGTATTCGGCCGAACACTTCTATGTGGTGACCGGCAAGATCGCCGGCGTGACGCCGATGATGCCGGTGGTGCGCGACCCGGACGGCTTCATCTACTACAAGGAAGAGGTCGGCGGACTGGTGATGGGTGGCTTCGAGCCGGTGGCCAAGCCATGGAAGGTCGATCCGATTCCGTCCACCTTCCAGTTCGAACTGCTGGACGAGGACTGGGACCAGTTCGAGCCGCTGATGACCAACGCCATCCACCGCACGCCGTGCCTGGAGACGGCCGAGATCAAGATGCTGCTCAACGGGCCGGAGAGCTTCACGCCCGACGGCAACTTCATCCTGGGCGAGGCACCCGAGCTGCGCAACTACTTCGTCTGCGCCGGCTTCAATTCGGCCGGCATCGCCAACTCCGGCGGCGCCGGGCGCCTGATCGCCGAATGGATCGTGGGCGGCGAGCCCAGCACCGACCTGTGGGATGTGGACATCCGGCGCTTCGCGGCCTTCACCGGCAACCGCAAGGCCTTGTTCGAGCGCACGGCCGAAACCCTGGGCCTGCACTATGCCATGCGCTGGCCACGCCAGGAGCTGGAAACCGCACGGCCGCTGCGCACCTCGCCGCTGTATGACACGCTGCGCGCCAAGGGTGCGGAGTTCGGCAGCAAGAACGGCTGGGAGCGGGTCAACTACTTCCGGCCCGGTGGCGCGAAAGCGCCGGCGCATACGCTGGGCAAACCGGGCTGGTTGCCCTGGATGATCGCGGAACAGCGTGCCACGCGCGAGGCGGTTGCCGTGTACGACCAGAGTTCGTTCTCCAAGCTGCAACTGCAGGGCCATGACGCGCTGGCCGTCTTGCAGCGCCTGTGCGCCAACGATATCGATGTTCCGATCGGTCGCATGGTCTATACGGCGATGCTCAATGCGCGCGGTGGCTTCGAGAGCGACCTGACCATCATTCGGCAGCAGCCCGACCGCTTTGGCGATCGCTTCCTGATCGTGACCGGATCGGGCCAGACCACGCGCGACTTCGACTGGATCTCGCGCCACATCGCGCCTACCGAACACGCCATCCTGACCGACATCTCCGCGCTGTACGGCGTGTTGTCCATCATGGGTCCGAATGCCGACACCTTGCTCGCACGGGTCAGCAACAACGCCTTCGCCGACGATCCGCTGAAATTCTCGTGGACCCGGCTGATCGACCTGGGATTCGCCCGCGTACGCGCGGCGCGCATGAGTTACGTCGGCGGCCCGGGCTACGAGCTGTACGTGCCGGTGGAAATGATGCGCCACGTCTACCAGTCCTTAACCACGGCCGGGTCCGACCTGGGTCTGGTGGATGCCGGCTACTACGCCCTGGACGCCTTGCGCATCGAGATGGGACGGCGGGCCTGGGGCGCCGAAATCGGCCCGGACGAGACCCCGTTCGAAGCCGGCATGATGTTCGCCGTGAAGCTGGACAAGGCCACACCCTTCATCGGCCAGCAGGCGCTGCGCGAGAAAATGGACCAGCCCCTGCGCAAAAAGCTGATTCGACTGGTGATCGACGACCCTGACGCCTACACCTGGGGCGGCGAGACGATCCTGGTGGGTGATGCTGCGGTGGGCGAAATCGCCTCCACCGGCTGGAGTCCGAAGGCCGGCCGCTGCGTGGCTCTGGCCTATGTGCGGGCGGAAGCGGCGCTGCAGCCACACCAGGGCACGGCGGCCCGGGTCGACCTGTGGGGCGACCGGACGGCTGCACGTCTGTTCGATCTCTGAGCCGCACGAGCCCCACCTCTGCGGCGCAACGGCGCTGAGGCGCGCTTCCCGGGCCGGCCCGGCCCGGCCCGGCCCGGCGCGGCGCGGCGCGTCAGATCATTGCAGACCGTATTGGTGCACCAGCCCCAGCGACAGACCGGCCCACATGATCAGGAACAGCGGTCCGCCGACCCGCAAGAAGTCTGCGAACCGGTAGTCTCCCGCGTTCATGACCAGCAGGTTGGTCTGGTAACCCATAGGCGTGAGGTAGCACAGGTTGCAGCCAAACAGCACTGCGAGCACGAACGGTTCGGCATCCACGCCCAGCGACTGCGCCAGCGCGACACCGAGCGGCGTGCCAATGGCAGCCGCGGCATTGTTGGACACGAAGTTGGTCAGCAAGCCCATCAGCCCCATCAGCAACACCAGCAACCAGGTCGGACCCAGGGCACCGGCCGTGGCCGCGAGCTGCTGTGCGGCCCAGGCGGTAGCGCCGGTCACGCTCAAGGCATCGCCCAGTGCCAGACTGGAGGCCACCAGCAGGATGACCTTGACCGACAAGGATTGCGCCACGTCGTCCCATGACAGGCAACGCGCCAGCAGCAGGGCGATGACACCGGCCAGCGCCGCCAGCGCGATCGGCAGCGTCTTGGTGGCGGCCAGCAGCACCACGGCGGCCATCACAGCCAGTGCGACCCACGCCTTGTCCTGGCGCGGCAACATGTAGCGGGCATCGAGCAGCAGACCATAACCTTCGCGCTGCACCCGGGCGATATCTTCCTGCTTGCCTTGCAGCAGCAGAATGTCGCCGCCCCGCACGACCCGATCGACCAGGCTCTGGCGCTCCCAACCGCCGGGCTTGGAGCGGGGACGCAGGCCGACCACCACCACCCCGAAGCGTTCCGCCAAGCGCTCCTGGCGCACGGTTCGCCGCACCAGGGGCGACTCGTTGACGACCACCAGTTGGGCCACCACCGCGGAGGGAATTGCTTCTGCGGGTCCGGCATCTTCAGCGTCGTCTTCCTGCTGCGCCGGGCTCTCGCCCGCGCCTTCGGCCTTTTGCTTGTCGGCACCATCGTGCAGGTTGTGCAGCGAGGCGTCCAGCGTGGCCTCCAGATCTTTCAGGTCGCGCGCCGTCCCCTGCACCACCAGCCGGTCGCCGGCGCGCAGGGTGACGGACGGCAGCTTGACGATCGCCAGTGCATTGCGCTGCAACTGCACCAGTTGCAGGCGGTTGCCGCTGGCGCCGAAGGCCTCACCCAGCGTCTGTCCCTCGAACCGGCTGCCTTCGGTGATGCGCAATTCGGCGTCGAAGACCTGCTCGGACAGTTGTTCGGCACGCGGTTGTACATGGGCCAGCAGCCGCGGCGCGACCAGCCACAGATAGGTCAGCGCCGGCACGGCCGCCATCGCGACGATGCCGGTAAAGCTGAACATGCCCAGCCCCGTGACGCCCAATCCGGCAGCCAGCGCAACCACGATCAGATTGGTGGAGGTGCCTATGGTCGTGGCCATGCCACCGATCAGCACCGCATAGTTCATCGGCAACAGCATCGCGCCGGCCGCCACACGCGCGCGGGCGGCGGCCGCCAGAATCAGCGGGATCAGCAACACCACCACCGGCGTGTCGTTGATCAGGCCACTGACACCGGCCGCCCCCACCAATACGGCCAGCAAGGCCAGGCGCGGGCGCTGCGTCACCCAGGTGGACAAACGCCGCGCAGCCGGCTCCAATGCGCCAGTGACCACCAAGGCATGGCCCAGAACCATTAGTGCGCAGATTGCGATCAGCGCGGGATGGCCGAAGCCGGCAAAGAAGCGGGCGGGGTCCACCGGCCCGTCGGGGCCGGCCAGCGGCGCCAGCACAAAACCCAGCGGAATGACCGACAGCACCACCAGGCTCACCGTAGCGACCGGCCAGCGGTCCCAGATCAGGACGGCGAAGACAAGCGCGGCAAACAAGGCCATGGCCAGGCCATGGGGGCTCAACGGGACCGTCTGCAATGCCAACGCGGTGGAGTTCATCGGGATGCGCAACTGCCACCCGCGCCGCATTACGGCGCATTCATGGCATATCGTACGAAGTGGACCAGTCGCCATGGTGCCACCAGGCCCCGCACCGTGCCGTAGGACGGCAGGCACTGCCACAGCAGGAGTCGACCGGTCGGGTTCGGCACGCGGCCTATGGCGGGCCCGGGGCCGTCACCGCTGGCGCCAGGCCTGTGTGCGGCGCTCCAGCCGGCGGGTGATCAGCAAATGCGCGATCTTCACGGTGGCCGACGTGGCGACGATCGCCACCGCCATGGCGGCAGCCGCGGCCGTGAAGCCGGACTCGTCCATGTTGATGATGGTCACGGCCGCCAGCTTGGTGTCGGTGGAATACAGGAAGATCACCGCTGAAACCGTGGTCATGGCGTTCACGAACAGGTAGATGCTGATGTCGAGCACGGCCGGCAGACACACCGGCACGGACACCCGCGTCATCGTGCGCAGCAACGACACCTTGAGCGAGGCCGACACCGCCTCGAATTCATGGTCGAGCTGCTTGAGCGCCGTGGTTGCCGTCAGGTGGCTGACGGTGTAGAAGTGCGTGACCGAGTTGACCACCAGAATGGCCATCGTGGCGTAGATGAAGCCAAAGGGATTGCCCTTGGCATTGAAGAAGAAGATGTACGCCAAGCCCAGCACCAGGCCCGGGACGGCCATCGGCAGCATGGCCATGAACTGTGCGACCGCGCGGCCGGCGCCAAAGGACCGGGTCTTCTCCAGCAGGTAGGCCCCGACGAATACGATCACGGTGCCGATCACGGCCGTCCATGCCGCCATCTCGACCGAGTTGAAATACGCGGACCAGCCGTTGGTGTCGAAGTCGCCGAAGTTGTAGTTCTTCAGCGTCAGCGCCAGGTTGTAGGGCCAGCGGGACACGAAGGACGCCCAGACCGACATGGCCAACAGGACGAAGATCAGGAAACCCACGACCGCGCAGAAGATGAACAGGCCGTTGTCACGCCCGGAATCGGGCTTGGGGACCAGGGGCACGGCGCGCGCCGACAGCAAGGCCACCTGCCGACCCTGGATGATGCGATCGGCCATGAAGGCCACGACGGCCGGGATCAGCAGCACGAAGCCCACCACTGCGCCCATCTCGAAGTTCTGCTGCCCGATGACCTGCTTGAAGATGTCGGTGGCCAGCACGTTGAAGCGCCCCCCGATCACCTTGGCAATGCCGAAGTCGGTCATCACCAGCGTGAAGATCACGAAGCCGGCGCTGATGACGCCGTACTTGGCGCCGGGCAGCGTGACGGTGAAGAACACGCGCGTCTTCGACGCGCCCAGTGCGTCGGCGGCTTCGTACAGCCGCGAGTCGGCCATCGACAGGGCGGCCAGCAGAATCATCAGCGCATGCGGAAAGCAGTAGAACACCTGCGAGATGACGATACCGACCGGGCCATAGATCTCGACCCCGAACATCCAGTCCTTCAGAAAGCCCTGGTTGCCGAACAGGTAGATCAGCGAGATGGCCGGCAGCAGCGAAGGCGCAAGGATGGGGATCAGCGCCAGTGCCTGGAACAGACCTTTCCAGCGCATGCAGCTGCGCTGCAGCGCATAGGCATAGACAAAGGCCAGCGGCAGCACGATGGCGGTCGACAGAACCGCAATGAACAGGCTGTTCCAGACCGAGGCGAACAGGGCCGGGGTGGAGAAATACTGGATGTAGTTGGCCAGGCCGACGAATTCGCCGTTCTGGTTCTGGAAGCTCTTGGACAGCAGCCACCACAGCGGCAGGATCAGCGTGAGCCCGAGCCAGCCAATCATCAGGCAGATGCCGCCGCGCATCAGCCAGTCGTCGCGGTCCAGACGGCGTCTGGTGGCCGGCAGGGCGCCCGCGCCTGGCGCCGCGGTCGTGGCGGTGCCGGTCACGACGCGCTGGGCGCTCCGGGAAAGACCCGGATCCGCTCGGATGGCAGGCCGACCAGCATCTCCATGCCTTCGGAAATGGACAGGTCGCGCACGGTATTGATCGAGAAGTCCGCCAGCAGGGCCGGCTTGTCACCATGGATGGCCAGGCCGACGCGGCAGAAGGAGCCCAGGAACTCCATCTCGGCGACCCGGACCGCGAAGGTGTTCTCGGCATTGGCGTCGACGTTGCGTACCACCACATCTTCAGGGCGGATCGCCAGCGTGACCTCGCTGCCCGGGCCTGGCTGGATGCCGATGTCGCAGCTCAGGTCCATGGCGCCGTAGCGCGCCAGGCCCGGCTTGACGACGACACCTGCCAGCAGATTGGTCTTGCCCACGAAGTCAGCGACGAAGGCACTGGCTGGCTCACGGTAAACCTGGATCGGCGTTCCGACCTGTTCGATGACGCCATGGTTCATGACCACGATGCGGTCGGCCATGGTCAGCGCCTCCTCCTGGTCGTGCGTGACCATGATGGTCGTCACACCCAGGCGCTTGTGCAATTGGCGAATCTCCTGGCGCAGATAGGCGCGGACGCGCGCGTCCAGCGCGCTGAGCGGTTCGTCGAGCAGCAACAGGCCTGGCGACAAGGCCAGCGCCCGCGCCAATGCGACCCGCTGCTGCATGCCGCCGGAGAGCTGGGCCGGGTATTTGGGACCGGAGTCGGGCAGGCCGACCAGCCGCAACAGGTCGGCGACCCGGGTGGCGATCTCCACCTTGGGCATGCGCCGGCTCACGAGGCCGTAACCCACGTTGTCGGCGACGGTCAGGTTGGGGAACAGGGCATACGACTGGAACACGATGCCGAAGTCGCGCTGCGATGCCGGCAGGTTGGAGATCTCGCGATCCGCCTGGAAGATGCGTCCGGAGGTCTGGGTTTCCAGGCCAGCAATGGCGCGCAGCAAGGTGGTCTTGCCACAGCCCGACGGGCCGAGAAAACAGACGAACTCGCCGGGAAAGACCTCCAGCGACAACTCCTTGAGTGCCCAGAAGCTGCCGAATTGCTTCGTCAGATGCTCGATGCGCAGGTAAGGCGACTGGGGCGGCTGAACGTCTTTTTCTTGCATGCTCGCGCGCGGACCGCAAGGCCCGATCCGGTGATCAGGCCTTGCTTCCGTCAGGGTTCAAAGGGTCGGGAAGGGGGATGGCTTATTTCGGCGCCGACTTGCCGTCGTAGCGCTTGGTCCACTCGGCCAGGATGCGTGCACGCTCGGCGCCCATCTTCGACAGGTCGATCTTGACCATGGCGGAATCGGCGCTGGGCGGATAGTTCGGCGGCGCGGGGTTCATGCCAGGGTAGCCGACGATGGCGTAGTACTTGCCGTACATCTCGTATGCGCCCTTGCTGACCGCGAAATCGGCAAGCTTCTGGGCTGCAGCCATGTTCTTGGTGCCCTTGACGATGGCCGTGGCTTCCATGTCCCACGGCGCGCCTTCCTTGGCCAGGATGATGTCGATCGGGGCGCCGCCGGTCTTTTCCTTGGCGCCGCGCATGTCGAAGCCGATGCCGATCACGCGCTCACCCTTGGCGGCCTGCACGCAGGGTGCCGAACCGGAGTGGGTGTAGACGGCGACGTTCTGGTGCAGCTTGTCCATGAACTCCCAGCCGCCCTTCTCGCCCATGATCTGCAGCCAGGCGTAGACCGCCTGGTAGCCCGTGCCCGACGAAGCCGGGTTGGGCATGACGATGGAGTCCTTGTAGACCGGATTGGTCAGATCAGCCCAGGAGGTGGGCTTGGGCATGTTCTTCTTGCCACCTTCGATGGTGTTGTAGCACATGACCGCCAGCCAGGCGTCCATGCCGGTCCACATCGTCGGGTTCTTGTCGCTGCGGAACACCGGCTTGATCTGGTCCACGCCCTTCGGCGTGTAACCCTGCAGCATGCCCATGGATTCGAACAGCGCGATGCTCGATGCACCCAGGCCCCAGATCACGTCCGCGCGCGGATTGTCTTTTTCGGCCAGCAAGCGCGCCGTGATGACACCCGTGGAGTCACGCACCCAGGCGATCTCGACATCGTTGTGCGCCGCTTCGAAGGCTTGCTTGTAAGCCCCCAGCTGGTCGTTCTCGAGCGCCGTGTAGACCGTGAGCTTGGTTTTCTGCGCCAGCGCCGGAACGGCAAGCAGTGCGGAGACCGCTACGACTGCCGCGCCCTGCAGCAATTTGCGGACGGTGGGTTTGAACATGGTGAGAACTCCTTTAGCGGATGGGTTGACGGTCTCCGGCGAAGCCGGTCCTTGCTGACGCACTCTATGAACACATGGTGACAGGAACGTTACAAATCAGGGGACAAAGCCAGTTTCAAGGCATTTTTGTAAATTGTCAACAATTTACAACGAGGCTTCGCGATTGAAATGCCATCCGCTTGCACCCCAAGGTTCATGGACACGTAACAGCATACGCGCCAGAGCCTTCGGACAACGCAGGACTTACCCGTATTGCGTCAGGACGGCGCCTGCGACACACCGTGGGTCTGCAACAAACATGCCTGAAAAACCCGCGCCGCTCGCGAAGGCTCGGGCGAGCGCCGCAGGATGGTCAGAAACTGGCACTCGTAATGGAACAGGGCCGGGTGCAGGGCCCGCATCAGCCCCGCCTGCACGAACGGTGCGGCATAGTGGTCGGGCAGGAAACCCAGGAAGCGCCCCGACAGAATCAGCGTCGCGATGGCTTCCTGGTCGAACGCCGTCGCCTGGCGTGCCATGCGCATCTGCTGGCTGATTTCCATGTTGGGTGAGTGGTAGCCCAGGCCGGCAAAGCGGTGCGCAGCCAGCGAATCCCACCCCAAGGCGGTGTCCCGCGCACCAAACAGCGCGTGCGATGCACCGCAATACAGCAGCATGGTCTCATCGAACAGCACGTCGTAGCTGAGACTGTCGGAGCGCCGATGGCCGGGGATCACGCCGACCTGAAACTGCCCGTCGATGACGCCACGCTCGATGGCATTGATCGGTGCCACATGCAGGTGGAGCGAAACGTCCGGGGCCTGGTCGCAGAACAGCGCGATCGCCGCGCCGATGTGGGCCGCCGGATTGCTGGCGGTCTTGTCGAACAAGGCCACATGCAGTTGCCCGCCCAGCCGGCGATGGATCGCATCGACGCTGGCGCGAAACGACTCGGTCGACGCCAGCAGGCGAATGGTTTCGGCATAGATCTGCTCACCTTCGGCCGTCAGTGCAAATCCGCCACGGCCGCGTCGGCACAAGGTCATGCCGAGCCGTACTTCGAGATCCTTGACGTGGCGGCTGATGGTGGAAACGCCGATGTTGAGCTCCAGTTCAGCCGCGGCCATGCCCCCACAGTCGACCACGGCCTTGAACACCCGCAGCAGGCGCAGATCCATGTCGCCGAGCTGCCCCAGAACCGCATGGCTTTTTACTTTCATAGATCAGCAACTGAATCGTGATATTTCGACATTCATAAGAGTAACAGAGGGCGCCACAATGCGACGTTCGCATCAGCGCGCCCGCTTGGATTCCCTCCCTGTTCCTGCCCTATTCCTGACCTATTGCCCGGAGAAACCACCATGAACCTCAACGACGCCCAGCACCTGTCGCCCGCACCCCGCACCGACGCTGCCTGGCTGGAAGCACACTGGATGCCGTATACCGGCAACCGCGACTTCAAGGCCAACCCGCGCATGATGGTCAGCGCCGAAGGCTGCTACTACACCGACATCAACGGCCGCAAGATCATGGACGGCTTGTCCGGCCTGTGGTGCTGCGGCCTGGGCCATGGCCGGCGCGAGATCACCGAGGCGGTGAGCCGCCAGATCGCCACGCTGGACTATTCGCCGGCATTCCAGTATGGCCACCCGCTGTCGTTCGAGCTGGCCAACAAGATCAAGGAGCTGACGCCAGAAGGACTGGACTACGTGTTCTTCACCGGCTCCGGCTCGGAGAGCGCCGACACCTCGCTAAAGATGGCGCGTGCCTACTGGCGCACCAAGGGCATGGCCAGCAAGACCCGCTTCATCGGGCGCGAGAAGGGCTACCACGGCGTGAATTTCGGCGGCATCTCGGTCGGTGGCATCGCCGCCAACCGCAAGGCCTACGGACAAGCCATCGAGGCCGACCACCTGCCGCACACGATGCTGGCCGGCAACGAGTTCTCGCGCGGCATGCCGGCCACCGGCGCGGAACTGGCCGACGAACTGCTCAAGCTCATCAACCTGCATGACGCCTCCAACATCGCAGCCGTGATCGTCGAACCGTTCTCGGGCTCGGCCGGCGTGATCATTCCGCCCGCCGGCTACCTGCAACGCCTGCGCGAAATCTGCACCGCGCACAACATCCTGCTGATTTTTGACGAGGTCATCACCGGCTTCGGTCGTTGCGGTGCCTACACCGGCTCCGAGGCCTTCGGCGTCACGCCCGACATCCTGAACATTGCCAAGCAGGTGACCAACGGCACCCAGCCGCTGGGCGCCGTGGTGGCCAAGAAGGACATCTACGACACCTTCATGGCCGCCGGCGGCCCGGACTACATGCTGGAGTTCGTGCATGGCTACACCTATTCGGCCCATCCAGTGCCGTGCGCGGCCGGTATCGCCGCGCTCGACGTGCTGGTCAAGGAGGACATGATCGGCCGCGTGAAGGCGCTGGCGCCGTATTTCGAACACGCCGTGCACAGCCTCAAGGGCAGCAAGCACGTCACCGACATTCGCAACTATGGCCTGGCGGCGGGGTTCACGATCGCCCCGGTGCCCGGCGAACCGGCCAAGCGGCCCTACCAGATCGCGATGAAATGCCTTGAAAAAGGCTTCTATGTGCGCTACGGTGGCGATACCATTCAACTGGCGCCGCCCTTCATCATCGAGAAGTCCGAGATCGACAGCCTGATCAATGCGCTCGGCGAATCGCTGCACGAAATCGACTGAACCCACGGCAGGCTGTGCCGTCGCTGGTGGCGCCTGGACATCTGCAGGCGCAGTTGTCCACCTGCTGGCGGCGCTCTTCCTGCCCCGACCGGACCGCACCCACCGCGGTTTTGGCGCGCCGCAGTGGTCCACGTGAAAGCACGGACGCGCCAGAATCCCAGACTGACCCCTTACCCACGGATATCCCCATGTACAACGACCCCTTTCTGCAAACCGCCCAGGGCGCCAACAGCACCACAATGCCGACCATCGGCCACCTGATCGACGGCAAACTGGTTGCCGGCGGCAGCCGCTCCCAGGATGTCTTCAATCCGGCGACCGGCAAGGCGGAAAAGCGCCTGCTACTGGCCGACGCCACCACCATGGAACAGGCCATTGCGTCCAGCAAGGCTGCCTATCCGGCGTGGCGCGCCACGCCGCCGCTCAAGCGCGCGCGCGTCATGGGCAAGCTCAAGCAATTGCTGGAAGAACACGCAGACCAGCTGTGCGCGCTGCTGACCGCCGAACACGGCAAGGTCGTCGGCGATGCGATGGGCGAGCTGCAGCGCGGCATCGAGAACGTCGAATACGCCAGCTATGCGCCGGAACTGCTCAAGGGCGAGCACAGCAAGAACGTCGGCCCGTCCATCGACTCATGGAGCGAGTTCCAGCCACTGGGCGTGACCGCCGGCATCACGCCGTTCAACTTCCCGATCATGGTGCCGCTGTGGATGTGGCCGATGGCCGTGGTCTGCGGCAACACCTTCATCCTCAAGCCGTCCGAGCGTGACCCGTCCAGCGCGCTGATGGTGGCGCAGCTGGCCTTGGAGGCCGGCCTGCCGCCGGGCGTGCTCAACGTCGTCAACGGCGACAAGGAAGCCGTGGACTTCCTGCTGACCGACAAGCGCATCGCAGCCGTCAGCTTCGTGGGCTCCACGCCGATTGCCGAATACGTCTACGCCACCGGCTGCGCCAACGGCAAGCGCGTGCAGGCTCTGGGCGGTGCGAAGAACCACGCCGTGGTGATGCCCGACGCCGATGTCGCCAATGCGGTCAGCGCCATGATGGGCGCTGCCTATGGCTCCTGCGGCGAACGCTGCATGGCCGTGCCGCTGATCGTCGCCGTGGGCGACGCGACCGCCGACGCCATGATCGCCGGCCTCAAGACCGAGATCGCCAAGATGAAGGTCGGCCCTGGCAATGACGCATCGAACGACATGGGCCCGCTGGTGACCAAGCCGCACTTCGAAAAGGTCAAGTCTTATGTCGACCAGGGCGTCAAGGAAGGCGCCAAACTGCTGGTCGACGGCCGCGGCGTCAAGGTGCCGGCCGGAAATGAGGGCGGCTATTTCCTCGGCCCCTGCCTGTTCGACGACGTCAAACCCGGCATGTCGATCTACCAGGACGAGATCTTCGGCCCGGTGCTGGGCATCGTGCGCGTCAAGACGCTCCAGGAAGCCATGGACCTGATCGATGCACACGAATACGGCAACGGCACCTGCATCTTCACCCGCGACGGCGAGGCGGCACGCTACTTCAGCGACAACATCCTGGTCGGCATGGTCGGCGTGAATGTGCCACTGCCAGTGCCGGTGGCGTACCACTCGTTCGGCGGGTGGAAGCGGTCGCTGTTCGGGGACCTGCATGCGTATGGGCCGGATGCGGTGCGGTTTTATACCAAGCGCAAGACGATCACGCAGAGGTGGCCGTCGGCGGGGGTGCGGGAGGGGGCGGTGTTCAGTTTTCCGTCGAATCGGTAGCCCGACAAGTTCATGTGCCGCGGGTCAACGCCCGCGGCGCGGTCGCATCTGGCCATTACGGTTTCAATAGGTTCGGCCTTGTGCCAGACACTTTTGAGTGCGTTTCGCGCGAAATGAAGAAAGAGCCTTGTCGTTGCAGGTGCACATAAACGTGTGATGTCAGCCGTCCATTCGCGGGCGCCGCCGGTCACACTGCCGCGAGCTAATTGCAAAGCAGCCGCAATATTGCCGCGGAAGGGCCCGGCATTAACCCCAAAACGCGCATTTCGACCCTTGCATGGGCTAGGATGAAAGGCCGTTCCCTAATGCGCCTCCCGTTATGAAGTCTTTGCGCCCTACCCAACCGTTTTTGCACCGCTATCTGCTCGCCCCACTGCTGGGTTGCGCCGTCGGTCTTGCAACTGTGCCTGTCAT
>JACKLL010000007.1 GCA_024235935.1 Rhodoferax sp.
CTGCAGCGCCTCATGCAGGGCGCGACGCGCCATGCCCAGCGCCGCGCCAGCCACCGAGGCACGGAAGATGTCCAGCGTCTGCATCGCCAGCTTGAAGCCGGCATCCCGTGCGCCGAGTTGCGCGCTGGCAGGAATGCGGCAGTTGCCAAAGCGCAGCGTGGCCAGCGGATGCGGCGCCATCACATGCAGATGCTCCGAATCGTCCAGCCCCGGTCGGTCGGCATCGACGATGAAGGCGGTGATGCCGCGGGTTCCCCGGGCCATGTCGGTCTTGGCGAACACGCAGTAGTAGTCGGCGATGCCGCCATTGCTGATCCAGGTCTTGACGCCGTCGAGCACGTAATCGGCGCCGTCCTCCCGCGCCGTGGTCGCCATCGCGCCGACATCGGATCCGGCCTCTGGCTCGCTGAGCGCGAACGCGGCGATCTTCGCGCCACTGGCCACGTCGCTCAGGTAGTCCGCCTGCTGCTGCGGCGTTCCGGCCAGCGTGATGGCACCACTGCCCAGACCCTGCATCGCGAACGCGAAGTCGGCCAGCGGCGAATGAAAGGCCAGCGTCTCGCGCAGGATCACCAGCGCGCGCGAATCGAGTTTCTCCAGCGCACCGCCAAAGGCCTGCGGCACGCAATAGCGCAACCAGCCGGCATCGCCCAGCAGCCGCACCCAGTGCCGGCAGGCGGTACGGTCGTCCGCCTCGTCGACCTGCTGTGCGGGTGCCCAGGCCACCAGCCGCTGTGCCAGCTCCAGATGCTGTGGCGTGAAGAACGGCAGCGCGAACTGCTCTGTCGTGGCCGGCATGGCTCAGTTTCCCTCGAACACCGGCCGCGCCTTGGCGGCGAAGGCCTCGTAGGCGCGCGTGAAGTCCTGCGTCTGCATGCAGATCGCCTGGGCCTGCGCCTCGGCCTCGACCGCCTGCTCGATGGTCATCGCCCATTCCTGTTGCAGCATGGTCTTGGTCATGGCATGGGCGAAAGTCGGGCCGGCGGCCAGTTCGGCGGCAAAGGCCTGGGCGTGCGCCAGCAGATCGGCCGGCGCGACCAGCGCACTGAAGAAGCCCCAGGCCAGGCCCTCCTGCGCCGTCATCGCGCGCCCGCTGAACAGCAGCTCGCTGGCCCGCCCCTGGCCGATCACGCGCGGCAGCAAGGCACAGGCGCCCATGTCGGCGCCGGCCAGCCCGACCCGCGTGAACAGGAAGGCCGTGCGGGCCGCGGCCGTGCCATAGCGGATGTCGCAGGCCAGCGCCATCATCGCGCCGGCGCCGGCGCAGATGCCGTCGATGGCACCGATCACTGGCTGCGGGCAATTGCGCATGGTCTTGACCAGTTCGCCGGTCATGCGTGTGAACTCGAGCAGCTCGGGCATCGACATCTTCGTCAGCGGGCCGATGATCTCGTGCACGTCGCCACCGGAACAGAAGTTGCCGCCCGAACCGGTGACCACGACCGCCTTGACGTCGACACTGCGGCGCAGGCTGTCGAACAGCTGGCCGAGCTCGGCGTAGGAGTCGAAGGTCAGCGGATTCTTGCGCTCGGGACGGCTGAGCGTGATGGTGCCCACGCCGCCCTCGAACGACCATGCGAAATGGCGCGCCTGGTAGGCGGCGGTGGCTTCGAAACGGCCGCGCATGGGGTTGTCGGCGCCGATGTAATGCTTCATGGTGTGTCCTTGGTACGGTTCTGGCTGTGCTGCTTGACCTTGCCGAGCAGCCGGTGCAGGCTGTCCTGTTCGCGCTCGCTCAAGGCACCGAAGGCATCCACCACCCAGGCCTCGTGGGCATGCGCCATGTCGGCGAACTGCGCCCGGCCCTTGGGGGTCAGCCGCACGCGGTAGGCGCGCCGGTCGCCGGGCACCGGCACCCGTTCGACCAGATCCTCCTGCACCAGCTGGTCGGTGATGCCGGTGACGTTGCCACCGGTGACCATCATGCGGCGCGACAACTCGTTCATCTTCAGCCCGTCGGGCGCACGTTCGAGCTGCGCCATCAGGTCGAAGCGCGGCAGCGTCATCTCGAAGTCCTCGCGCAGCGCGCCGCGGATGCGGGTTTCGATCAGCTGCGTGCAGGTCAGCAGGCGCAGCCACAGCCGCAGCGCCTGCGGATGTTCAGCGGCACTGGTACCGGCCAGTCGTGCTTCCTGGTCCATGTCAGAAACCCTGGGCCTTGGCAGCTGCGTCGGCCGCGGCAACGGCTGCGCCGCCCGCCTGTTGCTGCTGCTTGCCGACCTCGCGATAGAGCTGGTCTCGGCCGCTCCAGTACGGACGCGGCCACTGCACCTGCGCAGACTGCAGCGCCGCCGTCTCGTGCAACGTCCAGGCCGGGTCGGCCAGGTGCGGCCGGGCGATGGCGCAAAGGTCGGCGCGGCCGGCGGCGATGATGCTGTTGACCTGGTCGGCCTGCGTGATGGCGCCGACGGCCATGGTGCGGATGCCGGCCTCGTTGCGGATGCGGTCGGCGAATGGCGTCTGGTACATGCGCCCGTACACCGGCTTCGCATCGCGCGAGGTCTGCCCGGACGAGACGTCGATGATGTCGCACCCGGCCTGCTTGAACAGGCGTGCGATCTGCACCGCATCATCGGCGTCGGTGCCGCCGGCCACCCAGTCGTGCGCCGAAATGCGCACGCCCAGGGGTTTGTCCTCGGGCCAGGCCGCGCGCATGGCACGAAACACCTCGAGCGGGAAGCGGCAGCGGTTCTCCAGCCCCGCGCGCCCTGCACCGCCATAGTCGTCGGTGCGCCGGTTGGTCAACGGGCTGATGAAGCTCGCCAGCAGGTAGCCGTGGGCGCAGTGCAACTCCAGCCAGTCGAACCCGGCCGCGGCCGCGCGCCGGGTCGAGGCCACGAATGCGTCGCGGATACGGTCCATGTCGGCACGGGTCATGGCGGCCGGCACCTGGTTCTGCGGGCCATAGGCCACGCTGCTGGCCGCCAGCAGTGGCCAGTTGGCAACCGGTCCGTCGGCCGGCAGCGGCTCATCGGCCTGCTCCCAGCCGACCTGGGTCGAGCCCTTGGGACCGCTGTGCCCGAGCTGCAGACCGATCAGTGCCGTGCTCTGTCCATGCACGAAGTCAACGATGCGGCGCAGGCCCGCCTCCTGCGCGTCGTTCCACAGTCCGGTGCAGCCCGGCGTGATGCGGCCCTCGGGCGTGGGACTGGTCATCTCGACCATCACCAGCGCCGCGCCCCCCAGCGCCCGTGCGCCCAGGTGCACCAGGTGAAAGTCCTGCACCACGCCATCGACCGCGCTGTAGGTGGCCATCGGCGAGACAACGATGCGGTTCTTGAGCCGCGCGCCCCGCAGCTGCAGCGGCAGCAGCATCGGCGGCAAGGCCGGCACTACGGCGGGCGCATCCACCGCAGGCGAATCCGTGCCATCGGGTCGCGGCAGGTGGCGGGCCATCCAGGCCTCGAAGTCACCCAGCCAGCGCGCATCGCGCAGGCGCAGGTTCTCGTGGCTGATGCGCTGCGAGCGGGTCAGCAGCGAGTAGGCGAACTGCTCGATCGGCATGTCGACATAGCGGCTCACGTTCTCGAACCATTCGGTCGAATTGCGCGCCGCGTTCTGGATCTTCAGCACCTCGACGCTGCGCCGGTCCTCGTACTGCTGCAGCACGGCATCCATGGCCGGCGAGGCACCGGCCTGGGCGAAGGTGTCGGCCAGGTCGATCGCGTCCTCCAGCGCCAGCTTGGTGCCACTGCCGATCGAGAAATGTGCGGTATGGGCGGCATCGCCCATCAGCACGACCGGCACCCGGCCGTGCGGCAGGTCCACGTGGTGGACCCAGGTCTTGCACATCACGCGCGGAAAGCGGATCCAGTTGGCCGAGCCGCGCAGATGGGTCGCGTTGTTGATCAGTGCATGGCCGTCGAGGTAGCGCGCGAACAGTCGCTCGCAAAAGCCGATCGCCTCGGCCGGTTCCATGTCCTGCAGGCCATGGGCCTCCCAGACCGACTGCGGCGTCTCGACGATGAAGGTTGATGTCTGGTCGTCGAACTTGTAGGCATGGGCCTGGAACCAGCCATGTTCGGTTTGCTCGAAAGCAAACGTAAAAGCGTCGAAGGTCTTGTGCGTTCCCAGCCAGACGAAGCGGCACATCCGGGTATCGATGTCGGGCTGGAACACGTCGGCGTAGCGGGTGCGGATACGGCTGTTCAAACCGTCGCTGGCAATCACCAGGTCGGCTCCAAACTCCGTCGCCAGTGCCTGGTCATCGCGCACTTCGCGCTCGAACACCAGTTCCACACCGACCTGCAGGCAGCGTTCCTGCAGGATGTTGAGCAGGTGCTTGCGGCCGATGCCGCAAAAGCCGTGTCCCCCCGACCGTACACTGCGCCCGCGGAAAAACACCTCGATATCGTCCCAATGGTTCAGTGCGTCGCCGATCAGCCGGCCGCTGGGCGGATCGGCCCGGTGCAGGTTGTCCAGTGTCTGGTCCGACAGCACCACGCCCCAACCGAAGGTGTCGAAAGGGCGGTTGCGTTCGACCACGACCACGCGGTGGGCCGGATCCTGCTGCTTCATCAGCAGCCCGAAGTACAGGCCCGCCGGACCTCCACCGATGCACAGGATATTCATGGAAAAATAGTTTACGCCTAAACAAATTACTGTCAAGCAGGGTCGACACCCGCTGCCCTGCCTGGTGTCAGGGTCTCACTTTCGGCGGATTGACGAATCTCCCCACGCTGGCAGAATTTGTCCGCATGGAACAGTTGATCCGAAGCGCCGAGTCGCAGCTCGCGCGGCTGAATGTCCCCTTGACCTTGCGTTTGCCCGGCGGCCAGGTGCTCGGGCACGGTGCGGCCGATGTCACACTGGAGTTCTCCCGCTGGCCGGCCGTGGCTCTGCTGGCCGCCGGCCAGATCGGCAAGATTGCCGAAGGCTTCGTCGAAGACCGCATCCGCATCGAAGGCGCCATGCGCGACGTGATGAACGTCGCCGCCCGCCTGGTGCCTGGCTCGCCGGTGCCGGAAACCAGCAGCCTGTGGCAACGCATCTGGCGCCGCACCCGGTCGGCCGCCGTCCATTCGATTGAACGCGACGCGGCGCAGATCCAGTTCCACTACGACGTCAGCGACGACTTCTATGCCTTGTGGCTGGATCCGAAGCGGGTCTATTCCTGTGCCTATTTCGCCGACCCGTCGATGACGCTGGACCAGGCGCAGGAAGCCAAGCTCGACCATATCTGCCGCAAGCTGATGCTGCAGCCCGGCGAGCGCTTCCTGGACATCGGCTCCGGCTGGGGTGCGCTGCTGCTATGGGCGGCCGAACATTACGGCGTCGACGCCACTGGCATCACCTTGTCGAAGAACCAGCACGCGCATGTCACTCGCCTGATTGCCGACAAGGGCTTGCAGTCACGGGTGCGGGTGGACCTGTGCGACTACCGCGATCTGCCGGTCGGTCCCGGCTACGACAAGATCGCATCGGTCGGCATGATCGAGCATGTCGGGCAGGCCAACCTTGGCGCCTATTTCGCCAAGATCCATACGCTGCTGACACCCGGCGGACTGGTGCTCAACCACGGCATCACCGCCGCCAGCCCGCAGGCCGGACAACTCGGGGCCGGTATCGGCGACTTCATCGAGAAGTACATCTTTCCGGGCGGCGAGCTGCTGCACGTGAGCCATCTGCTGCGCGAGGGTGCGGCCGCCGGGCTGGAAATGCTCGACACCGAGAACCTGCGTCCGCACTACGGGCGCACCTTGTGGGCCTGGTCCGACGCACTCGAATCGCAACTCGATGCCGCGCTGGTGGCGCTGCGCTCCAACGGCAGTTCGCAGGTCCAGGCCGAGCGGATGCTGCGGGCCTACCGCTTGTACCTGGCGGGCAGCGCCATGAGTTTCGAGCGCGGCTGGCTGGCCCTGCACCAGATGCTGGCCGCCCGGCCGGCCGGGACGAACCGTTACAACGATCCGCCCGGCGCACAGTCACCGTATCCGTTCACGCGCAAATACATGTACGCTTGAGGCATGGGCCGCCGCCGTGGCGGGCCGGAACCTACCATCGGCCTTTGTCGGCCCGACACCATGTTGTACATCTTCAAATCCAAGGCTGCAGGCGACCTGATCCTGCTTGAGGCCAATGGCGAACGCATCCTGCAGATCATCGGCAAGGAGCCTGCGGCCAAGGGCATCATCCTGCCGGAACAGATGCCGGCCGCCATCGCCGCCCTGGAAAAGGCGATCGCGCGGGCCGAAGCCGCACCCGACAAGGCTGCCGAACCCGACGGCGGCAATGACATCCCCGCGGCCGATAGGGTGACGCTGCGCCAGCGCGCCGTTCCGTTTCTGGAGATGCTGCGCCGCTGCCATTCGGCGGAGAAGGAAATCGTCTGGGGGGTGTGAGCCGCCAACCGCGCTTCAGCCGCGCCTGCCAAAGACGGCCAGTGCATCCCGGCAGGCCATGCCGGACGCAAGTCCGGTCGCAAGAGCCAGCGGATTCGCGTAGCTGAGCACACCGGTCTCCAGTGTGCTGTGCGCCTCGCCGATGCGCGCCGTCATGTGCGAGACGGTGCAGGCCGCCAGCCCATGTGCCTGCAACTGCGCCAGTGCGACCAGGCCTGCGCGGTCGAGACCGACACCGGCATCGTTGAATATGCTCAGAAGTGGCCGCGCCGCGATCGCGTAACGCGCCGAACTGGCGCCACCGTGCGAACCACTGACCGCCAGGCAACCGGCATCGGCCGGTCCCAGTTCGGTGATCGAGTCCACCACGCGCAGCGGCGGAACCGCAGGCGGGTCAGTCGGCAAACTGCCTGGCCGCCTCGATGACCGGCTTGAGCTTGGCCATCTCCGCGGCAACAAAGGCCTTGTGGGCCGCAGGCTCGACCCGGTTGTCGGTCACGATCAACGCGCCCAGGGCCTCCTGTTTCTTGACGAAGTCGGGGTCCTTGAGCGCCAGCTTGAGTGCGTCGTTAAGCTGTTTCGTGACCGCCGGCGGCGTGCCCTTGGGCGCGTACAGACCATGCCAGATGGTCAGGTTGAAGCCCTTGAGCCCCATCTCGCCAAGCGTCGGGTAGTCCTTGAGCAGCTTGTGGCCGGACAATGGCTTGGCCGTGGTGACCGCATAGGCCTTGACCCGGCCGGACTCGATCTGCTGCGTGGTATTGGTGGTCTGGTCGCACATCACGTCGACCTGCCCGCCCAGCAAGGCGTTCATCGCCGGCGCCGTGCCGCCATAGGGAATCGTGGTCATGGCTTCGGTGGCATTGACGGCCGACTGCCACATCAGGCTGCACAGATGCGAGGCCGAGCCCAGACCGGCATGGGCAATATTGAGCTTGCCGGCATTGGCCTTGATGTAGTTCTCGAAGTCGCGATAGGTGTTGGCCGGCAGCTGCGGCTTTCCGATCAGCGTCATCGGCACTTCGTTGACCATGCCCAGGAACTCGAAATCCTCCAGCGGCTTGTACTGGATCTTCTTGTACAGGGCCGGCGTGGCGGCCATGCCGATATGGAACAGCAGCAGCGTGTGTCCATCGGGCGCGGCCCGCGCGACCTTGGTGGCGCCGATCGTCCCACCGGCCCCTGCGGTGTTCTCGACCACGAAATTGGCGCTGCCCCCCATGGCCTTGCGCATGGACTCGGCGAGCTGGCGGGCCACCAGGTCGGTGGGGCCGCCGGCCGCAAACGGCACGACGATGGAAATCGGTCGCGAACCGGGAAAACTCTGGGCGCTGGCAGCCAGGGACACGGTCGCCAAGGCAATGGCAAGAAGTTGTTTCATGGGCAGGGATCCGGGGTGGAGGAGGCGCCAGTCTATGCAAATGCCAGCGCCGTCATATCAAGGAAAGTCCCAATAGGCAAACCGGCCCCGCTACCGGTCTGCGCCAGAGCGTCCCTCACTTGTAGCTGCGCGCGTCCTCGATCACCTTGCCGTCATTGGGCAAGCTGCCGGGCAACAGCACTTCCACATCCCCGCGCAGCTTGGTCACTTCGCGAATTGCCAGGCCGACTTTCTCGACCAGGCTGTCCGGGCCGGTGCAATGGGTCTCGATCCGCAGGGTCATTGTGTCGTTGGCCATCTCGCCGCTGACCACCAGGCGGGCCTTGACGATCTCGGGAAAGCGCCGGGTGATGGCATGCACCTGCCCCGGATGCACGAACATGCCGCGCACCTTGGTGGTCTGGTCGGCCCGCCCCATCCAGCCCTTGATGCGGCTGTTGGTGCGCCCACTCGGGCAGCACCCCGGCAGGATGGCGCTCAGATCGCCGGTGCCGAAGCGCACCAGCGGATAGGCCGCATTGAGCGGGGTGACCACCAGTTCGCCGACCTCGCCGTCCGGGACCGGGTCACCGGTGCCCGGGCGCACGATCTCGACAATCACCGACTCGTCGAGCACCAGGCCTTCGCGCGCTGGCGTCTCGTAGGCGATCAGGCCCAGGTCGGCAGTGGCAAAACACTGGTAGCCGTCGATGCCGCGCGCCAGGAACCAGTCGCGCAGGCTGGGGGGAAAGGCCTCGCCGCCGAACAAGGCCTTGGTCACGCTGGGCAGGGCCACACCCAGTTCGGCGGCCTTCTCGACGATGATCTTCAGGAAACTCGGCGTTCCGATGTAGCCGGCCGGGCGCAGTTCCGCCATGGCCTGCACCTGCTGCTCGGTCTGGCCGGTACCGGCCGGAAACACCGTGCAGCCCAGGGCATGCGCACCGGTCTCCATCATCGAGCCTGCAGGAACGAAGTGGTAGCTGAAGCTGTTGTGGATCAGCTCGCCGGGGCGAAAACCCGCCGCAAACATCGCGCGGGCCAGTCGCCAGTAGTCGCGCGCCGTGCCTTCAGGCTCATAGATCGGGCCCGGGCTGGCAAACACCCGCGGCATCGCCGCACCAAACCCGATCGCGGCAAAGCCGCCGAACACGGACTCGGCGCGCTGCGCCTGCTGGCGCGCGAGCAGCTCGTACTTGCGTGTCACCGGCAAGGCGGCCAGCGCCGCGCGGCTGGTGACCGTGCGCGCGTCCACACCGGCAAGAATCTCGGCAAAGGCCGGGCTGTGGATCTGGGCCTGTGCGACATGGCCGGGCAAGGCGGCCAGCAAGGCCGCTTCGCGCGCGGCAGGGTCACGGGTTTCCAGGGCGTCGTAGCATGCATTCATGGGATCGGGGCTCTTGTGGGTTGGACAGTGACCGGGTTCGGCAATGGACAGAGGCGATCGCAACCGGGGGCTGGATGCATCCCGTGCCGGTGCGGAATAGGCGTCGGACTCAGGCCAGCCAGCGCTTGCGCCGCTTGTAGCTCTTGACATCCTTGAACGACTTGCGCTCGCCGCCGCCCATGCCCAGGTAGAACTCCTTGACGTCCTCGTTGTCGCGCAGTTCCTCCGCCTTGCCGTCCATGACGACGCGGCCGCTCTCCATGATGTAGCCGTAGTCGGCGAACTTCAGCGCCATGTTGGTGTTCTGCTCGGCCAGCAGAAACGTCACCTTTTCCTTGGTGTTGAGGTCGCGCACGATGTTGAAGACCTCCTCGACCAGCTGCGGGGCCAGCCCCATCGACGGTTCGTCCAGCAGCACGATGCTCGGGTTGGCCATCAGCGCGCGGCCAATGGCACACATCTGCTGTTCGCCGCCCGAGGTATAGGCGGCCTGCGATGTGCGGCGCGTCTTCAGGCGCGGGAAATAGGTGTAGACCTTGTCCAGATTGCGCGCGATCTCGGCCTTGTCCGTGCGGGTATAGGAGCCGGTCATCAGGTTTTCCTCGATCGTCAGGTGCGCAAAACAGTGCCGCCCCTCCATGACCTGCACCACACCGCGGTGAACCAGATCCGACGGCGACAGGTTCTCGATGCGTTCGCCCCGCAGCTCGATCGACCCCTTGGTCACCTCGCCACGCTCACCCCTGAGCAGGTTGGAGATGGCTCGCAACGTGGTCGTCTTGCCGGCACCATTGCCGCCCAGGATGGCCACGATCCTGCCCTCGGGCACCTGCAGCGACACGCCCTTGAGCACCAGGATCACGTGGTTGTAGATGACCTCGATGCCATTGACGTTCAGAACGATATCGGGAGTACTCATGCGCAGATCCGGTAAGGGAATGGATGGAAAGACCAACACAAGGACCGACGGGACGGTCGACCCTTGTGTTGATGGCCCGCGAGGGCCACCGGGAGACCGTACGCACCCCTGTGCGCAGGGTCTCGTCCGGGCTCAGGACTGGCAGTCCGCGCCGCTGCGGCGCGTCAGCTTCTTCTCGGCCGCATACTTGTCGGCGGCGGCCTTGACCATCGGCTTGAGGATCTGCTCGTCTGCCTGGTACCAGTCGCTGGAGAACACCCACTTGCTGCCGTCCCAGGTATGGATACGACCCCAGGCCGAACCCATGTGGTCCTGGCAGCTGGTGGAGATCGGACGCATCACGCCCTTGAAGCCCAGTGCATCGAGCTTGGCCTGCGTCAGGTTCAGGTTCTCGTAGCCCCAGCGGGCCTGTTCACCGTTCATGACCTTGCCCTTGCCGAAGCGCTCCTGGGCCGCACGCACACCTTCGACCGCGAACATCGCACTCATCAGACCGCGCATGTACAGCACCTGGCCGACCTCGTCCTTCGGACCGGTGCCGTCACCCTTGGCGTGGACCTTGGTCATGATCTCCTTGACCACGTCCGAATTGGTCTCGGTGCCGTGCTGCATCGTGATCGCGTTGTAGCCCTTGGCACCGGCACCGACGTCCTTCACGTCCGGCTCCGCGCCGGCCCACCACACGCCGTACATCTTCTCGCGCGGATAACCGGTGGCCTGTGCTTCCTTGATGGCGGTGGAGTTCATGACACCCCAGCCCCACAGCAGCACGTAGTCGGGACGGCTCTGGCGGATCTGCAACCAGGTGGCCTTCTGCTCGACGCCCGGATGGGTCACGGGCAACAGGCTGAGGTCGAATCCCAGCATGGCGGCACGCTCCTGCAGCAGGGGAATCGGCTCCTTGCCATACGGGCTGTCGTGGTAGACCAGCGCGATCTTCTTGCCCTTGAGCTTGGCCAGTCCGCCCTCTTTCTTGCCCAGGTGCTGGATCAGGATGTCGGCGGCCACCCAATAGGTGCCGGCAATCGGGAAGTTCCACTTGAACACACCGCCGTCAGCCGATTCGCTGCGGCCATAACCGGCCGTGATCAGCGGAATCTTGTCGACCGGCGCCTTCTCGGTCAACGCAAACGTGATGCCGGTGGACAGCGGCTGGAACACCGTCGCCCCTCCGTTCTTGTCCTTGAGCCGCTCGTAGCATTCGACGCCACGGTCGGTCGCATAGCCGGTCTCGCACTCCTCGAAGCTTACCTTGACACCATTGATGCCGCCACGCGCATTGGTGAGCTTGAGGTAGTCGGCATAGCCGTTGGCAAAGGGCACGCCGTTGGGCGCGTAGGCGCCGGTACGGTAGACCAGCGACGGGAAGAATTGCTCCTTCGATTGCGCCGATGCCAGCGGTGTCACCAGCGCGGCAGAAAGTCCGGCGCACACCACCGATGCGGTGAGGACCATGTTTCGAAGTTTCATCATTTTGTCTCCTGTAAAAAGCAAGCACACCAACACAAACCGATCGCAGGCCTTCGTGTCCGTCCCTGGAGGCGTCGTGACCGCAGCAAGCCTGCGAAAGGCTTTGCTGCGATCCCGTGGCCGGCAGGGACCGACATCAGTGCGGGAAGGGCCAGAGCCGCAACTTCTGTTTTCCAATACTCCACAGGCGCGCCAGTCCGTGCGGCTCCACGATCAGGAACCAGACGATCAACGCGCCAAAAATCATGAACTCGGTATGCGAGACCGCGGCGGTGGAGATCTCCACACCGACCAGCGCCCCCAGCCATGGCAAAAACTGGTTCAGGAAGATCGGCAACACCACGATGAAGGCCGCGCCGAAAAAGCTGCCCATGATGGAGCCCAGGCCGCCGATGATGACCATGAACAGCAACTGGAAGGAGCGGTCGATCGAGAACGCCGCCGGCTCCCACGAACCCAGGTGCACGAAGCCCCACAGGCCGCCCGCCACGCCGATGATGAAGGAGCTCACCGCGAACGCACTGAGCTTGGCGTACATCGGGCGGATGCCGATCACGGCGGCGGCCACGTCCATGTCACGGATCGCCATCCATTCGCGGCCGACCGCCGAGCGCACGAGGTTCTTGGCCAGCAAGGCAAAGACCACCAGGAACGCCAGGCAGAACAGGTACTTGTCGACCGGCGAGTCGATGGTCCAGCCCAGCACATGCAGGTTGGACACCGACACCGAACCCGATGCCGTGTTGTTGGTGAACCAGCCGACGCGCAGAAAGGCCCAGTCGCAGAAGAACTGCGCGGCCAGTGTCGCGACCGCCAGGTACAGGCCCTTGACACGCAGACTCGGAATGCCGAAGAAGATGCCCACCAGCGTGGCAAAAAAGCCGCCCGACAGCAGCGAGAGGATCAGCGGCATGCCCTCGATGCGGACCTGCGTGTTGTAGGCCGCATAGGCACCCACGGCCATGAAGGCCCCCGATCCGAGCGAGATCTGGCCGCAGTACCCGACCAGGATGTTCACGCCCAGCGCCGCCAGCGACAGGATCAGGAACGGAATCATGATCGCGCGGAACATGTACTCGTCCAGCAGCAGCGGCACCCCGATGAACGCAAAGGCGATCAGCGCCAGGATGGCCCAGCGGTCCTGCGCGATCGGGAAGATCTGCTGGTCGGCCCGGTAGGAGGTCTTGAACTGGCCGTTTTCTCTATAGAACATGCTTGTCTCTTCGAATGTTGCGCGTGGGTGCAGCCGTGGTCAGACGCGGTCGATGATTTTTTCGCCGAACAGCCCTTGCGGCCTGAACAGCAGGAACACCAGCGCCAGCATGTAGGCGAACCAGATCTCGATGCCGCCACCGACGAAGGGGCCCAGGTAGACCTCGGACAGTTTCTCGCCGACGCCGATGATCAGGCCGCCGATGATGGCGCCCGGCACCGAGGTGAGTCCGCCCAGGATGATCACCGGCAGTGCGCGCAGGGCCACCGTGGTCAGCGAGAACTGCACGCCCAGCTTGGAGCCCCAGATCACACCGGCAACCAGC
This sequence comes from Rhodoferax sp., assembly GCA_024235935.1. Lineage (GTDB taxonomy): Bacteria > Pseudomonadota > Gammaproteobacteria > Burkholderiales > Burkholderiaceae_C > CAISIP01. Next base: position 13,016 of record JACKLL010000007.1, read on the forward strand.
GCGGTGATGCCGGCGACGAACCAGACAATGACCCAGATCCGGCTCAGGCCGATGCCGATCGACTGCGCCGCCTGGTGATCGTCGGCCACCGCGCGCAAGGCGCGGCCGGTACTGGTCTTCTGGAAGAACAGCGACAGGGCTGCCACCAGCAGCGCCGCGATGCAGGCCGCGTACACATCCTCCAGGCTGACCAGGATTCCACCGGGGAACACGCTGTCCAGCAGGAACACCGGGTCCTTGGGCATGCCGACATCGATCTGGTAGATGTTGCTGCCGAAGATCGTCTGGCCCAGCCCGTCCAGGAAATAGGTGATACCCAGCGTGGCCATCAGCAGCGTCACGCCCTCCTGGTTGACCAGGTGGCGCAGCACCAGACGCTCGATCAGCCAGGCCAGCGCGAACATCACGACCGCAGCCAGAGCGAACGCGACCACGTTGCCCAGAATCTTGCTGTCGATGCCGAACCAGCCCGGCACCCATTCCGAAAAGCGGGCCATGGCCAATGCCGCGAACAGCACCATGGCGCCCTGCGCGAAATTGAAGACGCCTGACGCCTTGAAGATCAGCACGAAGCCCAGCGCCACCAGCGAATACAGCATGCCTGCCATCAGGCCGCCGATGAAAGTCTCTATGAAAAATGCCATGTCGTGTCTCCGCGCTCAGTGGCTGGTGCCCAGATAGGCACTGATGACTTCTTCGTTGTTGCGCACTTCGTCCGGCGTGCCGTCACCGATCTTCTTGCCGTAGTCCAGCACCACCACGCGGTCGGAGATGTCCATCACCACGCCCATGTCGTGCTCAATCAGCACGATGGTGGTACCGAACTCGTTGTTCACGTCCAGGATGAAGCGGCTCATGTCCTGCTTCTCTTCCAGGTTCATGCCGGCCATCGGCTCGTCGAGCAGCAGCACCTGCGGCTCCATCGCCAGCGCCCGCCCCAGGTCGACCCGCTTCTGCAATCCGTACGGCAACTGCCCCACCGGCGTCTTGCGGTAGGCCTGGATCTCCAGGAAGTCGATGATGTTCTCGACGAAGGCGCGGTGCGCCTCCTCCTCGCGCTGTGCCGGGCCGATGCGCAGCGCCTGCAGAAAGATGTTGCTCTTGATGCGCAGGTTGCGCCCGGTCATGATGTTGTCGATCACGCTCATGCCCTTGAACAGCGCCAGGTTCTGGAAGGTGCGGGCGATGCCCATCTCCGCGACCTGCCGGCTGCTCATGTGCTTGAAGGTCTGGCCTCGGAAGCTGATCGACCCCTCCTGCGGCTGGTAGACCCCGTTGATGCAATTGAGCATCGAGCTCTTGCCCGCGCCATTGGGACCGATGATGGCCCGCACCTCGTGTTCGCGCACGTCGAACGAAATGTCGGTCAGTGCATTGACGCCGCCGAAGCGCAGGCTGATGTTCTTCACATCGAGGATCACATCGCCGACGGCTTTGGCGCTCGACGGACTCGGGGCCGCGCGCGGGTCCGTCGGCGCGGCACCGGCCCCGCCTGCAGCCGTGCGAATCATCTGGGGGTCAACGACGGCATCGGTCATGCTGCGGCTTTCACGGGTGCAAAGGTCTGGGTGTCTTCGATCTTCAGGGTCGCGCTGACACTGCCGGAGCGCCCGTCCTCGAACTTCACCACCGTCTCGATGAACTGCTCGGACTTGCCACCGTACAGGCCATCGACCAGCGGCAGGTACTTGTCGGCGATGAAGCCGCGGCGGACCTTGTTGGTACGGGTCAATTCACCGTCATCGGCGTCGAGCTCCTTGTGCAGCACCAGGAAGCGGCTGATCTGGCTGCCCGCCAGCAATTCGTCCGCGGCCAGGTCGGCATTGACTTTCTCGACGCAGTCCTTGATCAGTGCGTAGACCTCGGGCTTCTGGGCCAGGTCGGTGTAACCGGCGTACGCCAGGTTGCGGCGCTCGGCCCAGTTGCCGACGGCATCCATGTCGATGTTGATCATCACGCAGACCTTGTCGCGGCCGTCACCGTAGGCCACCACCTCCTTGATGTACGGGAAGAACTTCAGCTTGTTTTCGACATACTTGGGCGCAAACATCGCGCCGTCGTTGGCACCACCCTTGATGCGGCCGACGTCCTTGACGCGGTCGATAATCTTCAGATGGCCATGCGCATCGAGGAAGCCGGCGTCGCTGGTGTGGTACCAGCCATCCGCGGTCAGTACTTCGGCGGTTGCGGCCGGGTTCTTGAAATACTCCTTGAGCAGGCCCGGCGACTTGACCAGGATCTCGCCGTTGTCCGCCACCTTGATCTCGACGCCGGCGATCGGCATGCCCACCGTGTCGGCGCGCGCCGCGTTGTCGGGCTGCAGGCAGACGAACACCGCGGTCTCGGTGGAGCCATAGAGCTGCTTGAGGTTGACGCCGATGGAGCGGTAGAACTGGAACAGGTCCGGCCCGATCGCCTCGCCGGCGGTATAGGCCACCCGCACGCGGCTCAGGCCGAGGTTGTTGCGCAAGGGCCCATAGACCATCCAGTCGCCCAGGCCATACAGCAGACGGTCGGCCAGGCCCAGCGGCTTGCCGTCCATGCGGTCAGGGCCGACCCGGCGGGCCAGCGCCATGAAGGCGTGGAACATCCGGCGCTTGAGCGCGCCCGCATCCTCCATGCGGATCATCACGCTGGTGAGCAGGCCCTCGAAGACCCGCGGCGGCGCGAAGTAGTAGGTCGGGCCGACTTCCTTGAGGTCGATCGTCACCGTGGCCGACGACTCCGGGCAATTGACCACGTAGCCACAGGCCAGCCACTGCGCATAGCTGAAGATGTTCTGCCCGATCCAGGCCGGCGGCAGATAGGCCAGCACCTCCTCGTTCTCCGTCAGCTTGTCGAAGTCGGCGCCGGCGCGCGCCCGGTCGAGCAGGCTGTCGTGGGTATGGACCACGCCCTTGGGATTGCCGGTCGTGCCCGAGGTGAAGAACATCGCGGCAATGTCGTCGGGCCCGGCCTGTTCGATCTGCTCGCGAAAGAACGCGGCATGGAGCTTGGCGAACACCTTGCCGGACGCGATCAGTTCGTCCATGGACGCCAGGCCCGGCTCGTCGTAGTCGCGCAGGCCGCGGGGATCGTCAAAGTAGACATGGGCCAGTTGCGGGCACTGTTCGCGGATCTCCAGCAGCTTGTCGACCTGCTCCTGGTCTTCGGCAAAGGCAAATGCCACGTCGGCGTTGTTGATCGGAAACACGCATTCTCCGGCCACCGCATCCTGGTACAGCGGGATGGGCACCGCTCCGAGCGCCTGCACCGCCAGCATCGTGGCATACAGGCGCGGCCGGTTGGAGCCCACCACGACCATGTGGTCGTCGCGCCGCAAGCCGGCCTGGTGCAGCCCGCAGGCGATCTGCTCGACCATCTGCTGCAGGTCGGCCCAGCTCAGCGCCTGCCAGATGCCGAATTCCTTCTCGCGCATGGCGGTGGCCGTGGGCCGCGCGCTTGCGTGTTTGAGCAGCAGTCGGGGAAACGTGGTCTGCAAGGCTGTCTCCTGGAAATCCATGTGGCGCGATGGGTGCGCCTGTTGCACCGGCTTCGGCCGGCGCTTGGGTTGTGCAATAAATATAGAATTGAATTTGACGTCGACCTGTCGGTTGGACGACAATTCAAGGGTAATGGAGGCTAGGGATTTCCCTGAATTTCCTGACCTGCGGCATCTCGCCCACCACCAAGCTACCGACCATGTCCACAGAACTCTCGCTGCACCATCGCCGGCGTGCGCCCACCGAGGACGAGGTGGCCGCCATCCCGTGGATGAAAGTCCTCGATGACCACCAGCGGGAACAGGTGCTGGCCGAGCTCAAGGTCGGCGATGCCTTGCCCGGCGACTATGTGTGCCGGACTGGCCGCCAGGTCACCTACTGGTTCGGCGTCGTCGACGGCCTGCTCAAGATGAGCAGCGACAACATCGACGGCGTCAGCATGACCTTCACCGGCGTGCCTCCCGGAGGCTGGTTCGGCGAAGGCACCGCACTCAAGCGCGAGCCTTACAAATACAACATCCAGGCCTTGCGCAAGAGCACCGTGGCCGGCCTTCCGGTCCACACCTTCCACTGGCTGCTCGACCATTCGATCGGATTCAACCGCTTCGTCATGAACCAGATCAATGAGCGGCTGGGGCAGTTCATCGCCGCACGCGAGATCGATCGCATGAACAACCCGGATGCCCGTGTCGCGCGCAGCCTTGCAGCACTGTTCAACCCGGTGCTGTACCCGGGTGTGGGCGAGGTGCTGCGCATCACGCAGCAGGAGCTGGCCTACCTGGTAGGCCTGTCGCGCCAGCGCGTCAACGAGGCCCTGAGCGCCCTGCAGGAGCAGGGCGTGATCCGGGTCGAATACGGCGGGCTTCGCGTGCTGAGCGCGGAGGCACTGCGGTCACGGGTATTTGCCCGACACGAAACACCATGAACAAACCACCGAGCCGCCCGAGCTTCCGCCGCGCCCCCCAACCCATTGACGCCCCCCGGCGAGCACCGGCTGCCAAGCCTGCGGCCACGGCAGGCACCGGCACCAGCCGGCTGAACAAGCGCATGGCCGAACTGGGCATGGCCTCGCGCCGCGAAGCCGACGACTGGATCGGCCGTGGCTGGGTCAAGGTCAACGGCCAGGTGGCCAGCATGGGCATGCAGGTCACGCCGGACGCGCGCATCGAGATCAACAAGCAGGCCCAGGGCCAGCAGGCCAACCAGGTGACGATCCTTGTCAACAAGCCCATGGGCATCGTCAGCGGCCAGGCCGAAGACGGGCATCTGCCGGCGATCACCCTGGTGCAGCCGCAGAACCGCTGGGTCGACGACAACGCCCGCTTCTTCTTCCACCCCAAGCAATTGCAGAGCCTGGTGCCGGCCGGGCGGCTGGACATCGACTCGATCGGCCTGCTGGTGCTGACGCAGGACGGCCGGGTCGCGCGCCAGCTGATCGGCGAGGACTCGCAGATCGAGAAGGAATACCTGGTCCGTGTCACCTACGGCGGCCTGCACGGCGGCGCCTCCGGTGACCCGGAACTGGACGAGATCCACGAGAACGACCCGGTGACGCAGAACGTGCAGGCAGTGTTCCCGCCCGAGCAGCTGGCCCGGCTGCGCCATGGCCTGGCACTGGACGGCCAGGCGCTGAAGCCGGCCCGCATCAGCTGGCAGAACCCGGAGCAGCTGCGCGTCGTGCTGACCGAAGGCAAAAAGCGCCAGATCCGGCGCATGTGCGAACTGGTCGGACTCAAGGTCGTCGGCCTCAAGCGGGTGCGCATCGGCAACGTGATGCTGGGCCATCTGCCGCTGGGCCAGTGGCGCTACCTGGCGCCGCACGAGCGGTTCTAGCCTTGCCCGGCCCCCCCGCCCCCAAGGCGCCGCGCCATGTGCGCGCAAGCGACCTGCGCGCCGCCGCGCGGCTGGCCACCAGCGCCACGCGGGGAACCACCCGCATCGTCGAAGGCGTACACCAGTCGGTCTGGCGCAGCATGGGCCTTTCGGGCGGCGCCCGGAGCGAGCGCACGCGGGGCCTGACCGGTTGGGTCTATCGCTGCGTCGACGGCATCACCAGCGCCGTGGGTCTGGGCATCGACACCGCATTGGCGCGGCTCGAACCACTGTTCGGCGCCATGGATGCGGCGCCGCCCCAATCCCCGCAGCGCCTGGCGGTGCTGGCCGCGCTCAATGGCGTCATCGGCGACCGGCTGCTGGCCGACGGCAACCCGCTGGCGCTGCCGATGACACTGCAGCTGGACGGCCACACCCTCGATCCCGACCGGCCGGCGGCGGCTGCCGCGGTGGGCGCAAAGCTCCTGCTGCTCGTGCATGGCCTGTGCATGAACGACCAGCAATGGCAGACCTGGCGCAAGGCCCCGGACGGGTCTCTGGCGCCAGGCCTGGACCATGGCCAGGCCCTGGCGCAGGCGCAGGGCTTCACCCCCCTGTACCTGCGCTACAACACGGGCCGCCACGTGGCCGACAACGGACGCGAACTGTCGGACCTGCTGCAGCGGCTGCTCGCCGCCTGGCCGGAGCCGGTACACGAACTGGTGGTCGTCGCCCACAGCATGGGCGGGCTGGTGACGCGCAGCGCCGTGCACCAGGCGCAGTTGCGCGGCCAGGACTGGACGGCGCGCCTCACCCGGATCGTCTTCCTGGGTACGCCGCACCATGGCGCGCCGCTCGAGCGCGCAGGCAGCTGGATCGACCAGTTGCTCGGCAGCACGCGCTGGTCGGCCCCCTTCGCACGGCTGGCGCGGCTGCGCAGCAGCGGCATCACCGACCTGCGCCATGGCCGGGTGCGGGATGATGACGGCGTCGGGCCCGACCGCTTCAACAGCCCATCGGACACGCGCCGCCATCTGCCGCTGCCGACCGGCGTCGCCTGCCTGGCCGTGGCAGCGACCCTGGCCGGCCGGCGCAGTCTGCTCGCCGAACGCCTGCTCGGCGATGGCCTGGTGCCGCTGCGCAGCGCACTGGGGCAACACGACGATCCGGCCCGGTCGCTGGCGTTCGGCCCGCACGACCAGACCATCGCCTACCGCACCGGCCACATGCAGTTGCTCAGCGACCCGGCCGTGGGACGCGCGGTCGCTGAATGGCTGGCGCGCAAGTCCACGGCCGACCGCCCCGGATAAGAGACTCTCCTACAAGCCACGCCGGCACGCAACTACAGCCCGCAGACGGTGGCCCGCCCATACTGGAAACACGCTTCAGGCACAGGGCTCAGCCCGGGGGAACACCGCCCTGAAGCGCACCGCCCTGCCACGGACAAGGTCCACCGCAAGGGGCACGGCAATCCAGACAACAGCAACCGCAGGAGGAAACCACATGCTGCATTGGGCTCTCATCTTCTTGGTCGTATCCATCATCGCCGGCGTTTTCGGCTTCACCGGCATTTCCGCGGCCACCGCCGGCATCGCAAAGGTCCTTTTCTTCATCGCCATCGCGATCTTCCTGATCTTCCTGGTGCTGGCCTTGATGGGCGGCGCGCTGGTCCTGTGACCCGGCCCCGGCCTGGCCGGGGCACTCCGCAGGCGCGGCAGCGGGGCTTCCAGCGCCCCGCTGCTGCGCAGCTCTTGAAATCCACCCCATCGCCCATAATTACGGGTTTCCGGTGGGGTGGCCATGGCGCTTGAACGCACAGCCATTCCGTTTCTCCGACTGTGAATCGAGTCCCATGAGCAAACAAACACTTTCCTTCCAGGCCGAAGTCGCGCAACTGCTGCACCTGGTCACCCATTCGCTGTACTCCAACAAGGAAATTTTCCTGCGGGAGTTGATCTCCAATGCCTCAGACGCCTGCGACAAGCTGCGTTTCGAGGCCATCAACGATCCCGGCCTGTTCGAAGACGCCCCCAACCTCGAGGTCCGTGTCACGCTCGACAAGAAGGCCCGCACGCTGACCATCACCGACAACGGCATCGGCATGACGGAGCAGGAAGCGATCGACAACCTGGGCACCATCGCCAAGAGCGGCACCAAGGACTTCGTCTCCAAGCTCACCGGCGACCAGAAGGCCGACTCGCAGCTGATCGGCCAGTTCGGCGTCGGCTTCTATTCCGGATTCATCGTCGCCGACAAGATCACGGTGGAGTCGCGACGCGCCGGCATGGAGAAGCAGCACGGCGTGCGCTGGATCAGCGGCGGTGCGGGCGACTTCGAGGTCGAGACCATCGAGCGTGCCCAGCGCGGCACCAGCGTCACGCTGCACCTGCGGGAAGACGCCGAAGACTACACCGGCAGCTGGAAGGTGAAGGGCATCATCAGCAAGTATTCCGACCACATCAGCCTGCCCATCCTGATGCAGAAGGAGGAGTGGCGGGAAGGCGAGAAGATCGAAGGCGACGCATCCGGCGCCACCAAGGGCGGCGAGATGGTCGTCACCGACGAGTGGGAAACCGTCAACAAGGCCAATGCGATCTGGTCACGGCCCAAGAAGGACGTCACGCCCGAGCAATACAACGACTTCTACAAGCAGATCAGCCACGATTTCGAGGATCCGCTGGCCCACACCCATAACCGGGTCGAAGGCAGCACCGAATACACGCAGCTGCTGTACATCCCGTCCAAGGCACCGTTCGACCTGTGGAACCGCGACAAGAAGGGCGGCCTCAAGCTGTACGTCAAGCGCGTCTTCATCATGGACGACGCCGAGGCGCTGCTGCCGACCTACCTGCGCTTCGTCAAGGGTGTGGTCGACTCCGCCGACCTGCCGCTGAACGTCAGCCGCGAGCTGCTGCAGGAAAGCCGCGACGTCAAGGCGATCCGCGACGGCTGCACCAAGCGCGTGCTCAGCATGCTGGAGGATCTGGCGCGCAACGACAAGCCGGTCGAACCCAAGGCCGCCGAGGGCGACGACGCGGTGACCGACGTGGTCAGCGAAGAGGACAAGGCTGCTGCCACGGCCCATGCCGGCAAGTACAGCAAGTTCTACGCCGAGTTCGGCGCGGTGCTCAAGGAAGGCCTGGGCGAAGACTTCGCCAACAAGGACCGCCTGGCCAAGCTGCTGCGTTTTGCATCCACCACCACCGATGCGGTGAGCGTCAGCTTTGCCGACTACAAGGCGCGCATGAAGGAGGGCCAGGAGGCGATCTACTACATCACCGCCGACTCGCTGGCCGCGGCCAGGAACAGCCCGCAGCTCGAGGTGTTCAAGAAAAAGGGCATCGAGGTGCTGCTGATGACCGACCGGGTCGACGAGTGGGCGCTGAACTACCTGACCGAATTCGACGGCACGCCGCTGCAAAGCGTGGCCAAGGGTGCGGTTGACCTGGGCAAGCTGCAGGACGAGGCAGAGAAGAAGGCGGCCGAGGAAGCCGCCGAAGCCTTCAAGCCGCTGCTGGCCAGGCTCAAGGAAGCACTCAAGGACAAGGCCGAGGACGTGCGCGTCACCACGCGCCTGGTCGACAGCCCGGCCTGCCTGGTGGTGCAGGACCACGGCATGAGCACGCAGCTCGCGCGCATGCTCAAGCAGGCCGGCCAGCAGGCGCCCGACATGAAGCCGGTGCTCGAGGTCAATGCCGAGCACGCATTGGTCAAGAAGCTCGAGGGCTCGGTGCATTTCAACGACCTGGCCCACATCCTGTTCGACCAGGCACTGCTGGCCGAAGGCGGCATGCCGGAAGATCCGGCCGCGTATGTCAAACGCGTCAACGCACTGCTGACGTAATCCGCAGCGTCGCCGGGCGACCGCAAGGCCGCCCGCGCGGCTTGCCGGGCTGGCAAGCGTGCACCATGGCATTTGCGGGAATGGATGCCAACCCTAGAATGCACCAGGGACACCGGCCATTCAGAACTGCCGGTCCCGTCCAGGATGCACACACACGCCATTCCCGACACCATCGCCCACGAGCTGCTCGCGATAGCGGATGCCGCGCCGTTGCTGGTGTTCCTGTTCGACGGCGACGACCGGCTGCGCTATGCCAACGATGCCTTCCGGAGCAGTTTCGCGCTGGCGCCGGACGCCTTCCCCAGCTGGTCCGAACTGATGACCCACTGTCACACGGAAAAGGTCGGCGCCTTGATCAACACGCCGGATTTCCCCACGTGGCTCGCGTCGGCCCGCTCGCGCCGGGGCAAGTCACCGTACCGCGCCTTCGAGGCCGACCTGTGCGACGGGCGCTGGGTATGGATCACCGAGACCTTGCGCGCCGACGGCTGGATGCTGTGCATCGGCAGCGACATCACCGATCTCAAGGCCAGCGGACGCGCGTTGCGGCAGTCCCGTGACCTCGCCATTCGGGCCGCCCAGACCGACGCGCTGACCGGCATCAGCAACCGCCCCCACATGACGGCCCAGCTCGAACAGCGGCTTGCGCAGGTGCGCCAGCGCAGCCAGATGTGCGGCATCGCGCTGATCGACCTGGACGAGTTCAAATGCATCAACGATCGCTACGGACATCCGTCGGGCGACCTGGTGCTGCAGCATTTTGCCCGCACGGTGCAGCAGGCGCTGCGCCACGAGGACGGCTTCGGCCGGGTCGGTGGCGAAGAGTTCCTGCTGTTGCTGCCGCGCATCGACACCGCCGGCATGGAGGCCATCATCAGGCGCATCATGGCCTTGTTGCGCGACGCATCACCGTTGCCCGCACATCCGGAGTTCCGCTTTACCTTTTCCGCCGGGCTGGGCGTGCTGCTGCCCCACGATACGCCGAGCACGGCCTACAGCCGGGTCGACAAGGCGATGTACCAGGCCAAGGCGGCAGGTCGAAACGGCTTTCGCTGGGCACAGGCCTGAGGACCGGCGGGCCAGGCACGCCCCCCGGCTGCGGCCGCCTCACGGCGCCCGCAACATGCGCGCCGGCACCAGGCCGCGCTTGCCGTTGTCGAGGCTCACATCGTAGGCCAGCTCCGGCCCGTCACGCCCCTTGACCTGGCGGATCCGATTGACTTTCGCGCGTACCCACTGGCTGCCGTAACGGGCCATGACGGACTGCCCGACCGCGAACTCGGCCCTGAGCGCAGGCGTGGCGACATTGCGTGCTGCCGCCGCACCAGCGCCGGGGGCTGCCGCCCCGGCAGCCGGCCTGCCGCCCTTCGGGCACAGCACCTCCCATTGCTGCGAGATCCCCAGGCCCCCGCTGGCGTTGTCGCGCCCGACCACCTTGCCCTTGGCATCGCGCCATTTGCTGCGTCCACCGCCGATGTCGCTCTGGTCCCACACACCGGCCAGCCGGTAGGTGTTGCCGTCGATGGCCGTGATCCGTCCAGCCGTGCAGTCGGCGCTGGCGCGGTAGACCTTTTTCAGGTCATGGTCGCGCAATGCCTGCGCGACGCATCCGGCATCGCCCGGCTGCCAGTTGGCGCACCAGCCTTCGATCTCCGCACGGGTGATGCGCGCCATCGCCACAGCCTGCGCGGTGTCGGTACCGGTCTGGGAATAGATGCCGGGATTGACGCACTTGCTGCACAGGGCCAGCCATTGCGCGGACACCGCGGCGTGCCCCAGCACCAGCACGGCGGCAACGACGCCTCGCGACACGATCCGCACTGGATGAATGGCAGGCAGGCGACGACAGGGCATGGCAGTCTCCTTCGCGTTCGAACCCCGGATTCTGCGACAAATCCCGCGCGCGCACCACCGACCCGACCGCCGCCATCCGGCACCCGAGCGCCGGGCGCAAGCGCGAGATCCCTTTCGCTCAGGAAGGCGGCGCAGACGGCTGCGCGTACGTGAAGGCGTCGTGCACGCTCAGGAATATGCGCCCGTCCAGGCGCTGCCCCAGCGCCGTGCTGCGCAGCCGGTCCATGACCGGCCCCTTGACCTCGGCCAGCATCAAGACGATGCCGCGCGTCGCCAGGCTGCGTTCGAGTTCGGTCAGCACCTCCAGTGCGGTGGCATCGATCTGGTTGACGGCAGAGCAGATCAGCAGCACCTGACGCAGCGCAGGATCCAGCCGCAACTCGTCGCCGATGCGGTCCTCGACCACGGTGGCATTGGCAAAGAACAGGCTCTCGTCCACCCGCAGCGCGAGCAGGCCCGGGACCGTCTCGACCTTGTGGCGCAGGACGTTGCGGAAATGCTCCGTGCCCGGCACCCGGCCCACCACGGCCATGTGCGGACGGCTGCTGCGCCACACCAGCGCGCCCAGCGACAAGGCCACGCCGGCCAGAATGCCGGCCTCCACGCCCAGCGCCATGACACCCAGCGCGGTGCCCAGCAACGACAGGGCGTCGGCACGGTCGTAGCGCCAGGCGCGGCGAAAGGCATCGACATCGATCAGCGATGTGACCGCCACGATGATGGTGGCGGCCAGCACCGCATGCGGCAGATGGAAGAACAGCCCCGTGAACGCGGCGATCACCAGGGCCATCAAGGCGGCAGACACCACGCCGGCCAGCGGCGTATGCGCACCAGCCGCGAAATTCACCACTGACCGGGCAAAACCGCCGGTGACCGGATAACCACCCGACAAGGCGCTGGCCACGTTCGCCACGCCCAGGCCCAGCAACTCGCGGTTGGGCACGATCCGCTGCTGGCGCTTGAGCGCCAGCGACTGCGCCACCGACACGCTTTCGACAAAGCCGACCAGCGCAATCAACAGCGCCGGCAACCACAGCAATTCCAGCATCGGTGCATCGGGCAGCGCCAGCGACAGCTGCGGCAAGCCCCGCGGGACCTCTCCCACCACGGCGATGCCCGCGGTGCGATCCAGTCCGCCGTAACCGACGATGGCCGTGGACACCACGACGGCGAGCATCGGTGCCAGCTTGGCCAGCACGGCGGCGGTTGCGTCAGGTACACCTGCGCGCACCAGCAGCGGGGCCATTGCGCTGCGGGCCAGCAGCAGGAATGCCAGCGTCGCCATACCGATGACCAGCGTCGGCCACTGGGTCTGCGGCAAGGCAGCCAGCAGTGCGGAGAGCTTCTCCAGCACGCCGGAACCGGGGGCCCGCACACCCAGGATATGGGACAGCTGGCCAATCGCGATCAGGATCGCCGACCCGGTGATGAAGCCGCTGATGACCGGATGGCTCAGGAAGTACGCGAGAAAACCCAGCCGCAGGGCGCCGAAGGCCAGCAGCATCCCGCCCGAGATCAGCGCCAGCTGCATCGCCATCGTCGCGTACTCGGCGCTGCCCGATTGCGCCAGCGGCTGCAAGGCGCTGGCCGTCATCAGCGAGACCACGGCGACCGGCCCCACCGCCAGTGTCATGCTCGACCCCAGCGCGGCATAGGCCACCAGCGGCAGGATGCTCGCATACAGCCCGACCTGGGGCGGCAGTCCGGCCAGCATGGCATACGCCAGGCTTTGCGGGATCAGCATGACGGTGACGATCAGGCCGGCGGTCAGATCGCCGGCCAGCCACGCCCGCCGATAGTCACGCAGCCAGGCGGGCATGGCGGTTCTCAGCGCGCGCCCTGCGTCTGCACGGCAGGTGCATTCGCCTTGCCGATGGCATCGAACAGCCACATGCCGGCCAGCATCGCCAGCACGAACACGGCCGCCTGCCAGTGTCCGGCCCCCAGGGAGACCAGCGCCGGACCCGGGCAGAAACCTGCGAGCCCCCAGCCCACGCCGAACGCCAGGCTGCCCAACACCAGCGGCCGGTCGATGTGCCCCGGTCCTGGCAGGTGCATGGCGCCTCCCAGAAACGATGTCGTGCGCTTGCGGGCCACGGCAAACGCACATACGCCAACCGCAATGGCACCGCCCATGACCAGCGCCAGCGACGGGTCCCAGGAGCCTGCGAGATCGAGAAAGCCCAGCACCTTGCCTGGGTCGGTCATGCCGGCCAGGATCAGGCCGACGCCAAACAGCAGGCCGACCAGAAATTCAACGAAACGGTTCATCGTGGTGTGCTCCGGTGATGGGTTGCCACATCAGGCCAGCAAGTGCCGGACCAGGTAGACGACGGCGATGCCGCTGCCCATGAAGCTCAGGGTCGCCACCAGCGAGCGGGGCGACAATTGCGCCAGGCCGCACACGCCGTGGCCGCTGGTACAGCCGGACGCCGCACGCGTGCCCACACCCACCAGCAGGCCGGCGATCACCAGCACCGGCCATCCGCCATCGAAGCGCGGGACCACCGGCGCCGCAAACAGCGCATAGGCGCTGGGCGCGAGGATCAGGCCGAGCAGAAACGACAGTCGCCACCGGGTATCGGCGGGACGCCGGGCCAGCAAGCCGCCGAGGATGCCGCTGATGCCCAGGATGCGGCCGTTGAACAGAATGAACAGGGCCGCAGCCCCTCCGATCAGAATGCCGCCGGCCAGTGAGGTCCAGGGGGTGAAGTGGTTCCAGTCGATGTGCATGGGCAAGTGTCGCGTGGGTCGGTCAGGTGGGTCCGAGGTGCAGGCTTCGGCGCGGCAGTGGCGACCGGTTCGCGCTCACCCCCAGGGGACGCTGCGCCGGTCGGCACCGGCCGGATCATACCCCTGCCGGTACATTGACCTGCTTGCCCGGCACTCCGTCGGCAGTCCGCGACCGGCTCAGCGGAGCTTGCCGAGCATGGCCTCCATGTGTCCCATCATGTGGGCCAGGTCGTCCGACGCGCCGGCCTTGTCGCCCAGCCGCTCGCCGAGCTCCTGTTCGATGAAACACACGGTCATGCGCACGTAGGCGCTGTCCAGGGCCTTGCGCACCGCCGACATCTGGCCCGCGATCGCCAGACAGTCGTCCCCCTCTTCGATCATGCGTTGCACACCGCGCAATTGACCCTCGGCCCGCTTGAGGCGGTGCAACAGGTCGGTGCGCGTCTTCTGGTCGCTGAGAATCGTCATGGCGCAGTGGGCCGCAGCGCGGCTGGGGGTGGTCGGACGCGCCATTATCCGGTCACTTCAGAACCACGCCGTTCACGTCCAGCACCCGCACCGTGATCGGGATCGCAGCACCGACGCTTTGCGTCACGGTGCAGAAGTCCTCGAACTGCGCCAGCACCCGGTCCAGATGCTGCAGCGCGTCGCCTGCAACGCCCAGGTGCAGGCCGACCCGCATGCCCAGCACGCGCAAGCGGCCTTCGGAATTGCGGCCGACTTCGGCCTGCACATCACAGCGGATCGGCTCGGGGGCCTGCTTGAACTTGCGCAGCGCAAACAGCAACGAGTCGCTCAGGCAGTTGCCGACGGCCGCCGCCAGCAACTGCACCGGCGAAGGCCCGGCCCCCTGGCCCAGCGGCGGCGGCTCATCGGCCAGCCAGTCCGGCGCGTCGCCGCCGAACGCCATCGTAAACTGGTAGTCCTGGCGCTGGACCAGGCGGACGGTCTCCTGGCTGCTGCCGCCCATGGCTCAGGCCCGGCCGGGTGCCTTTTCCGGCACACCAAGCTTCTTCAGGATGAATCCCAGCGGGCAGACATTGGTGAAGCCGAACTGGAACAGGTTGGCGCCGACAAAGGCGGTGAACGCCAGCCACCACGGGCTCACGAACACCGGGCTGCCTTCGACGCCCAGGGCCAGCGAGATCAGGATGAACAGGCCGGCAAAAATGCGGATGTAGCGCTCTACGGTCATGGAACAACTCCTTCAGGTTGAAAATTTTCGGTGGATCGTGGTTTCACTTGTCCTCGAGGCGCACGATCCCCAGCGCCTTGAGCACGTATTTCTCGTAGACCGGCTCGACGTTGCCGGTCTTCATCTTGCGCATGAAGTACTTCTCGAAGCCGATCTTGGCCAGATGGACCCACTTGCCCATCTTGAACCAGTTCACGTTGCGCGGCGGGATCTGCGGCAGCGCGACGAACGCGGCGCCGGTGTCGCCCATGTCGGCCAGGCAGATCGCGTTCCAGGTCGCACGGGCCTTGGGCTGCTTGCCGGCCATCTCGTCGGCGATGTTGTGCGCGATCGCGGTCACCATGGTCTCGATCATGTAGCCGGTCTTGGGCGCACCGGTGGGCACCGGCGTGACTTCCACCGGCGGGATCGCGACGCAGACACCGGCCGAGAAAATGTTGCGGAACGCCTTGGCGCGCTGGAACTCGTCGATCAGCACGAAGCCGCGCGGGTTGCACAGCCCCGGCACCGCCGCCACCGGGTCCACGCCCTTGAAGGCCGGCAGCATCATCGACAGCTTGAACGGCACCTCGTGCTCCTTGTGCACCTGGCCCTTGTCGTCGAGCTCGGAGACGAACAGCTTGTCCGCCTCGACCCTGGTGGTCTTGGCGTTGGTGATCCACTTGATGTCGTGGCCACGCAGCTCGGACTCCAGCATCGACTTGCTGTCGCCGACACCACCCAGGCCCAGATGGCCAATGTACGGCTCACTGGTCACAAAGGTGATGGGTACCTTGTTGCGCAGCTTGCGCTTGCGCAGGTCCGCATCGATGATGAACGCAAACTCGTAGGCCGGGCCGAAACAGCTGGCGCCCGGCATCGCGCCGATCGCCATCGGGCCCGGGTTTTTCAGGAATTCCTGGTACTCGGCCCAGAACTGCTCGGCATGCGGCACCGTGCAGACCGAACGCGTATGGCCGCCATGCGGTCCGGCGCCCGGGACCTCGTCGAATGCCAGCTTGGGGCCGGTGGTGATGATCAGGTAGTCGTAGTCCAGGGTCTCGCCGCCGTCCAGCGTGACCTTGTTGCCGGGTGCATCGATGCTGCTCACTGCCTTGGGAATGAACGCGATGCCCTTGCGCTCGAGCGCCGGCGCGATCGGCATCGTCACCACCGGCCGTTCGCGCCAGCCCACCGCGACCCAGGGGTTGGACGGCGTGAACTGGAAATAGTCGACCGGATTCACGACCGTGATCCGATGTTCCTTGGGCAGCAGCGCCCGCATTTCATACGCGGCGGGCATACCGCCGATTCCTGCTCCGATGATGACGATATGGGCCATGGATGTCTCCTTGAGGTTGATCAGTCAGGGGTGGATGCAGCGGCTGCGCGCGCTGCCATGCGGCGCCGGAACACGGCGTAATACAGGACCGGAATCACGACCAGCGTCAGCAGCGTGGACACGAAGATGCCGAAGATCAGCGATACCGCCAGCCCGTTGAAGATCGGGTCGTCCAGGATGAAGAAGGCGCCGATCATCGCGGCCAGGCCGGTCAGCACGATGGGCTGTGCGCGCACCGCGGCCGACTGCACGACAGCCTGCTGGAACGGCACCCCGCGTGCCACCTCCAGCTCGATGAAGTCCACCAGCAGGATGGAGTTGCGCACGATGATGCCGGCCAGCGCAATCATGCCGATCATCGAGGTGGCGGTGTACTGCGCGTTCAGCAGCGCGTGCCCCGGCATCACACCGATGATGGTCAAGGGAATCGGCGCCATGATCACCAGCGGCGTCACATAGCTGCGGAACTGCGCCACCACCAGCAGGTAGATCAGGATCAGGCCCACGCCATAGGCTGCGCCCATGTCGCGGAATGTCTCGTACGTGATCTGCCACTCGCCGTCCCACTTGATCGCATAGGCCCGGAACGGGTCGCTGGGCTGGCGGATCCAGTACTCGCCCAGATCACCCGTGCCCGGCAAGGCAGCATCCTTCAGGTGGGAACGAATGCCGAACAGGCCATACAGCGGCGAATCGATGAAGGCGGTCTTGTCCCCGGCATCGGCCAGCGGGTGCAGGCCGACATCGCCCATCACATAGGTCAGCGGCTGCAGGTCCTTGGTGTACAGGGTCTTGTCGATGACGCCGGTCTCGACCCGCACCAGTTCGGACAGCGGCACCAGCGTGCCATTGGCCGCCCGCATCGGCAATGCCAGCAGCGCGTCCAGGCCGACCTGGCGCTCGAGCGGCAATTGCAGGCGCACCGGCACCGGGTACTTGGACTGGCCGTCGTGCAGATAGGTGACGTTCGCACCCTGCAGCGCCGCCTGCACCGTCTGGGCCACGGCCGCGACCGGGATGCCCAGCGTCTCGGCGCGCTGGCGCTGCACACGCAGGAAGCTGCGCGGCGCATCCGACTGCAGCGTGCTGTCGATACCGACCACGTGGGCGGTGTCGCCAAACGCCTTGACGACGCGTGCGGCTAGCGCCTGCCGCCCGGCCTCGTCCGGTCCGTAGACCTCGGCCACCAGCGGTGACATCACCGGCGGGCCCGGTGGCACTTCGACCACCTTGACGCGCGCATGGTAGCGCTGGCCGATCGCGTCCAGCGCCGGCCGCAGCCGCTGCGCAATCGCATGGCTCTGCTCATGGCGATGCGCCTTGTCGACCAGGTTGACCTGCAGATCGCCCTGCTCGGCGTCGCCGCGCAGGTAGTACTGGCGCACCAGCCCGTTGAAGGTGATCGGCGACGCCGTTCCGGCATAGGCCTGCAGGTCGCGCACTTCGGGCTGTGCCGCGAGGTAGGCGCCCATGTCCTGCAACACCGCGGCGGTGTCTTCCAGCGGCGTGCCGGCCGGCATTTCCAGTACCACCTGGAACTCGCTCTTGTTGTCGAACGGCAGCATCTTCAGCACCACCCACTGCACCGCGGCCAGCCCCACCGACAGCACCAGCGCAGCCACGATGCCCAGCGCCAGCAACCAGCGCTTGCGCGCGCTTTGCAGCATCGGCAGCAGCAGCCAGGTGAACAGGCGCTGCACGCGACCGGGCTTGGCCGGGGTGTCTGCCTCGTGGGTATGGGCGGCGCCGTGATGGTCGCCCGCCTTCATCAGGCGCAGCGCCAGCCAGGGCGTCACGGTGAATGCGATCGCCAGCGACAAGGCCATGCCCAGGCTGGAGTTGATCGGGATCGGGCTCATGTACGGGCCCATCAGGCCGCTGACGAAGGCCATCGGCAGCAGCGCGGCGATCACCGTCAGCGTGGCCAGGATGGTGGGGCCACCGACCTCGTCGACGGCTGCCGGAATGATTTGCCGCAGCGTCTTGCCCGGCTCGAGCTGCTGATGCCGATGGATGTTCTCGACCACCACGATGGCGTCGTCCACCAGGATGCCGATCGAGAAGATCAGCGCGAACAGCGAGACCCGGTTCAGCGTGAAGCCCCAGGCCCAGGACGCGAACAGGGTGGCGGTGAGCGTCAGGATCACCGCCGCGCCGACGATCACCGCCTCGCGCCGCCCCAGCGCCAGGCCCACCAGCAGGATCACCGAGGTGGTGGCGAACGCCAGCTTCTGGATCAGCTTGTTGGCCTTCTCGGCAGCGGTCTCGCCGTAGTCACGGGTGATTGTGGTCTCCATGCCCTGCGGGATCACGGTGTTGCGCAACTCCTCGATGCGCTGGCGTGCTGCACGTGCGACATCGACCGCGTTCTGGCCGGGCTTCTTGGTGACCGTCAGCGTCAGTGCCGGGAACGACTGCCCGGGCGCGCCCGGTGCATTTGCGGCAGCGCCATTGGCGCCGGTCGCCGCAGCCGAGGTTCCGGGCGTGAACCATACATACTGGTGCGCCGCCTGGGCGCCGTATTCGACCCGGGCCACTTCGCGCAGGTAGACCGGCCGGCCGTTGCTGACACCCACCACCAGGTCGGCCACTTCGTCGGCATTGGCGATCAGATTGCCGGTCTCCACCGTCAGCATGCGGGATCCGTCCCCGGCGTGATCCACCACCGAGCCGGCAGGCAGCCCCATGTTGGCCGCCGCCAGCGTCTGCTGCAGACGCAGCAGGTCGACACCGCGGTCGCGCATGCGGCCCGGGTCCAGCCAGACATTGACGGCCCGGCCCGGTCCGCCGATGGTCTGGACCTCGCGGGTGCCCGGCACCCGCTTGAGTTCGGCCTCCAGCGTGCTGGCGACCCGCTGCAGTTCCACCGCAGACGTCGCGTCATGGCTCCACAGCGTGACACCCAGCACCGGCACATCGTCGATGCCCTTGGGACGCACGATCGGCGGCAAGGCGCCCAGATTGGCGGGCAGCCAGCCCTGGTTGGCGTTGAGCACGTCGTACAGGCGCACCAGCGCCTCCGTGCGGGGCACGCCCACCTTGAACTGCACCGTCAGCACCGCCATGCCGGGCCGCGAGACGGAATAGGTGTGTTCGATATCCGCGATCTGCCCCAGCACCTGCTCGGCCGGGCGCGCCACCATGTTCTGCACGTCGGCGCTGCTCGCGCCAGGAAACGCGACCATCACGTTGGCCATGGTCACGTTGATCTGCGGCTCCTCCTCGCGCGGCGTCACCAGGACGGCGAACAGCCCGAGCAGCAAGGCCACCAGCGCCAGCAAGGGTGTCAGCGCGTTGTCCTGAAAGGCATGCGCCAGCCGGCCGGCGATGCCCAGGCGCGCCGGTGCCGAATTCTGAGGGGTCTCGTCGTGGGTTGCCATGGCGGTTTACTCTGCGATGGCGCCAGGCATGCCGGCGCGCACCGGGTCGAGGGCCACCCGCTCACCCGCGCGCAGGCCGGTCACCACGTCCACCATGTCCCCTCCGGCGGGGCCGACCCGCACGGCGCGCAGCAGGAATCCCTTGTCCGCGGCAACGTAGACGGCGGTGAGTTCGCCCCGGCGCAGGATGGCACGCGCCGGAACGCTGAGCCCCGGCGGTCGCGGGCCCCGTCGCGCTGCCGGCGACGTTCCGGTCGCCTGGACCCGCACCATCTGGCCGGGACGCAGACCGGCCGCCGACGCCGGCAGGGGCAGACGCCACTCGACCGTCTGCGAGACCGGATCGGCCGTGGGTTGCATGTCCTTGTCGGTCGGCACCAGGCGCTGGCCATCGGGCAGCACCACGGCGACATCGCTGGCGGCGTTGATCTGTGCGACCCGCGAAGCCGGCACCTGGGCCACGGCCCGCAGCAGTCCCGGCTGGTAGATGGTGACCAGCGCGCGACCCGGCAGCGCCAGGTCACCGGTTTGTACATGGGTGGTCAGCACCACCGCGTCGAACGGCGCGACGAGCTCCGCAAAGCCCTGGGCCACCGAGGCCTGGACCCGGGCGGCCTGCGCCTGTGCCAGTGCGGCCTGGGCCGATTTGACCTGGTTCTCGGCGCTGTCCAGCGCGGCAGCGCTCAGGAATCCATTTTTCTTGAGTTCGCGGTTGCGGTCCAGTACCTGCTGCACGTTGCGCAGCTCCGCCTGCGCCTGCGTGACGGCTGCGTCGCTGCGCGCAGTGTTGGCGCGCACTTCGCGATCATCCAGGCGCACCAGCGGCTGACCGCGCCGCACCGTATCACCGGCTGCGACCTTCAGGGCCAGCACATTGCCACCCACCTGCGCGGTGACGGTGGCCTGGCGCACCGGTTCCAGCACGGCGTCGAGTTCCAGCGAGGTGCCGGTCGCGGCTGCGCCCACCTGCACGGTCGGAATCCGGATTCCGGCCGGATCGGCGGTCTGCGCCGCAACGGACGTCAGCAGCAGCGCGGCGGCGAAAGGAAAGGCGTGGATCAGTTTCATGGTGTTTCCCTGCATACCCTGTGGAGTATATACCCATTGGGGTATGTTGTCATTGTCGATCGGACCGGGGGCGGGCCCCTTGCCCTGGATCAATCGCGCATCAGAAAGCGGCGTCCCATGGGCCATTTCGGGCGAAGCGCAGGCTCACGACCCGCGGCAACAGGCCCCGGCCCCGAGCCGGCGCCATCGTTCAGCGGCCACCGCCCCGGGGCTGAGAGCAAGGTCCGCCCCACCCGTCGAGCGCCGCGACTGCCCGTAAACTGGCAGACTTCCCACCCGAACGGAGCTTTTGATGGCGTATCTGTTGTTGATCGTGGAGCCACGGGGCCAGCGCGCCGAACGTGGACTGGAAGCCGGCAAACGTGTCTACGCGCAAATGGGGGCCTTTGCCGCGGAGTTGAAGCAGCGCGGCGTGCTGCTGGCCGTGGAGTCCCTGGAATCCGACGACAAGGGCACGCGGGTGGCGGTCCACGAAGGCCGCCCGCGCCTGCTGGACGGCCCTTTCGCCGAGGCCAAGGAGATGGTCGGTGGCTTTTTCCTGCTGAACTGCGCCACCCGCGAAGAGGCACTGGCCATCGCCGCCGAATGCCCGGCCGCGGCCTGGGCCAGTGTCGAGGTGCGCGCCACCGGACCTTGCTACACCTGAGCCGGCAGGGTGGCTGGAGCCCGTGCGGTCGCCGGTGTCGATATCGCAAACCTAGCTTCGTCGTGGTCCACGGGCAGCCCTTTCGGCACCCCGTGCATACCCCCTACCCCATAGGAGACCCCCATGCCGCACTATGTTGAAGGATTCGTCGTACCGGTGCCCAAGGACAGGATTGCCGAGTACCGCAAGCTGGCCCGCAGGGTCGGCAAGCTGTTCATGGAACACGGCGCGCTCGGTGTCACCGAATGCCTGGCCGACGACGTCAAGCCCGGCAAATGGACCTCGTTCCCGCAAAGCGTCAAGCTCAAGGAGAGTGAAACGGTGGTCTTCTCCTGGATCACCTACCGGTCACGCAAGCACCGTGACAGCATCGCCGCCAAGGTCATGAAGGATGCGCGCATGGACATGGACCCGTCATCATTCCCGTTTGACGGCAAGCGCATGATCTTCGGCGGCTTCAAGACCATTGTGGAACTATGAACTGCCGCGCACAGCACCGTCCATGGCAGATGCCGATCTGAACGCCCGCCTCGCCACGATCTGGCGCAACGAATCCGGCGCCGTGATCGCCAAGCTCACGCGCATGCTGCGGGACGTCGGGCTGGCCGAAGAACTGGCACAGGACGCGCTGGTCGCCGCACTCGAACACTGGCCTCAAGCAGGCATACCCGACAACCCTGGCGCCTGGCTCATGACGACGGCCAAGAACCGTGCCCTCGACCGTTTGCGGCAGCAGGCGATGCAGGCCCGCAAGCACGAAGCGATCGGGCATGAACTCGAGGCGCTGCAGACCCATGTCGTACCCGACTTCGTCGACGACCTCGACGCGGCGCGCGCCGACGACATCGGCGACGACCTGCTGCGGCTGATCTTCATCGCCTGCCATCCGGTGCTGTCGACCGAGGCCCGGGTGGCGCTCACGCTGCGGCTGCTCGGTGGCCTGACCACCGGCGAGATCGCGCGCGCCTTCCTGGTCGGCGAGCCGACGATCGCGCAGCGCATCGTGCGCGCCAAGCGCGCGCTGGCTGCCGCGCGCGTGCCCTTCGAGGTGCCCGGCCCGGCCGAGCGCAAGCCACGCCTGGCATCCGTGCTCGAGGTGATCTACCTGATCTTCAACGAAGGTTATGCCGCCACCTCGGGCGACGACTGGATGCGCCCTGCGCTGTGCCAGGACGCCCTGCGCCTGGGCCGCGTGCTGGCCACGCTGATGCCCGAGGAACCGGAGGTGCACGGACTCATCGCACTGATGGAGATCCAGGCCTCGCGCACCGCGGCGCGACTGGACCCGCAAGGCCGACCGGTGCTGCTGCTGGCGCAGGACCGCCGCCTGTGGGACGCCGGGCAGATCGCGCGCGGGCTGGCCGCGCTGGCCCGCAGCGACGCGCTGGAGGGTGCGCGCGGCCCCTATGCCTTGCAGGCGGCACTTGCCGCATGCCATGCACGTGCCGCGACGCCCGAAGATACCGACTGGACGCAGATCGTGGCGCTGTACGACGCGCTGGCTGCGCTGGCACCGTCGCCGGTGGTGGCGCTCAACCGCGCGGTGGCCATCGGCATGGCCTTCGGTCCGCAAGCCGCGCTGGAGATCGTCGAACAGCTGGAGCGCGACCGGCTGCTGCCCGGCTATCCGTGGCTGCCCAGCGTACGCGGCGACCTGCTGCAGCGGCTGGGCCGCAGCGACGAGGCCCGTGCCGCATTCCGCCAGGCGGCCGACCTGAGCGGCAACGCACAGGAGCGTGACCTGTTGCTGCAGCGGGCGCAACCAAGACCTGAATGGCAGGACGGTCATCCGCCGTCTGCATAATCTGCGCGTTCCCACTACCTGAGATCCCCGCATGATCACCTTCTACTACAACACCGCCCCGAATCCGGCCAAGGTGGCACTGATGCTCGAGGAAACCCAGCTGCCTTACGAGATCGTGACCATCGACAGCCGCAAGGGCGAGCAGCACGCGCCGGCATTCACGGCGCTCAATCCAAACGCCAAGGTGCCGGTCATCGTCGACGACGGCACCGTGGTGTTCGACAGCAACGCCATCCTGCTGTACCTGGCCGAGAAGTCGGGCCAGTTCCTGCCCCCGAACACGCCCGCAGCCCGTGGCCCGATGCTGTCGTGGCTGATGTTCGTCGCCAGCGGCATCGGCCCGTATTCCGGCCAGGCCGTGCATTTCCGCCATGCCGCCCCCGAACCCAAGGAATACCCGCTGAACCGCTACGACTACGAAGCCTGGCGCCACTGGGGCATTCTGAACAGCCACCTCGAGAAACAGGCTTTCATGCTGGGCGACGACTACAGCCTCGTCGACATGGCGGTCTGGGGCTGGGCGCGCGTGGCGCCCTACGTTCTGGGTGATGAAGCGTGGGCGAAGCTGCCCCACGTCAAACGGCTGCTGGACACCATCAACGCCCGGCCGGCCGCACAGCGCGCCGAGGCGATCAAGACCCGCTACACGTTCAAGACCGAGATGGACGACGAAGCACGCAAGGCGATGTTCCCGCAGAACGAGCGGCTGGCCCGCAAGGCCTGAACCGGCGGGCCCGCCGGACGCTGCGGTGGCTCATCCCCCCACGCGTCCGGCGACCTTGGCGCGTAGCTCGCGCAACTTGTGCTTGAGCGCGCGGGTGTGTGCAACGCCCATGCGCATCAGGATCTTCTGCCCGGCCGAGCGTGCCTGCAGATCCGGGTCGGCATATTCGTACCGTACCCAGGGCCGCTTGACCTCGATCGGCCCTTGCACCTTGGTCAGCGTCAATGCGATCGGCCCCTGCGGCTCGGGCGTGAGCAGCAACTGGTCGATGACCTCGACCAGCCGGTTGTTGAACGACTTGCCCGGATACCCCAGATCCTCATACGCCTTTTGCAGCATCGGATACATGCGCACATACAGCGCGACGGCGCCCCCGGTATCGATGCCGGAGGCAAAGCGCACGAAGGCGGAATACCGGTCCGCGTTGCCCTTGGCCACATAGGGCACACCATCACGCTCCTGCACCAGGAAGCGTGCCGGCGCCGGCACCACCGGCCACAGGCGTGCCGCAGCATGGGGCCGCGCCAGGTTGTCGACGGTTGCCACAAAGCGGCGCGCGAAGTCCTCCAGGTCGAAGAAGGACAGCACCTGCTGCCGTCCCAGCAGGCCGATCAGTGCATCGCGCACCGCGTCGCCCTGCGCGTCAAGCGGCGGTAGCGGCGCAGAGGCGGCATTCTGCGCGGCCACGGCCTCGATCGGGTAATTGGCCGGCTCGGACGCCGCCGGTGCCGGCATCGCCTCCACCACCGGCGCCGATGCGGGCACCGGCACGGCCGCAATGGGTGCCGGCTCTGCCGCCTGCTGCTTCTGCCACCACAGATAGCCGATGCCGCCCAGGCCCAGCACGATGATGACGGCGATCAGTCCACGGGAGAAATATTGCATGGTCTCCTTTTCCCGCCAGCGACCCCATCACTGCATGGCACAGCCTGGCGAAGGATCAGCGGCGCCGATCCATGCAGACCCGCATGGCGATTGCATTGAATGTGAAGCGGACAGTTTACGCCAGCCCCTCCCATGAAGATTCCGGGCCGCTCCCAAGTTCTCTTGCACGCCCTCTGGGGGCCTGCCGAAGCCAGGGCTGGGGGCGCTCAGGCATCGCGCACATCGGCAATCACCGTGCTGCCAAAATCTTCCCGCGCCAGGAACGCGAGCAGTTTCCCTGCGGCCTGCGCCGGCGAAGCCAGGGCCTGCGTCTGCTTGAGCCGCACGAAGTTGTCGCGGTCCGGGAACCCGGCCGGGTCGCCCGCACGCAGCTCGGCCTGCATGTCGGTGTCGATCACGCCGGGCGCCAGCGAGACGATGCGTACCGGCTGCGCCTGGCGCGCCTCGTCCAGCGCCACGCAGCGGCTGAAATGGTCCATGCCGGCCTTGGCGGCGCAATACAGCGCACTCCCAGCCATGGCCCTGCGGCCCAGACCGGAGGAGATATTGAGGATCTTGCGCGGTGCCACCCAGGATCGCGTGGCCGCAAGGAACGCAGCGCACAACTGCATGGGCGCCTCCAGGTCGACGCGCAACAGGCGCGCCATGGCCTGCGGGTCGGCCGCGTCCAGCGGCCCGATCGGATCGACCACGCCGGCATTGTTGATCAGCGTTGCGCTGGCAAAGGCCGCGCCGTCCAGGCCGGCCAGCCAGCTTCGCAGCCGCTCGGCCACCGGCACCGGGTCGGCCAGATCGGCCTGCCACTGGGTGAGCGCCGTCCCCTTCGCCCCTGCCCGCACCGCCAGCGGGTCCGAGGTCTGGCGCGAGATGCACAGCAGCACGGCGTCCGGCGCGCACAGCTGTTCCGCCAGGGCCAGCCCCATGCCGCGCGAGGCGCCGGTAAGAATCGTCAGGTGTTGCATACATCCTCCTTGAACGGACATTGTGCGCCAGGGCCATCACCCACACCGTGGTGCGGTGGATGCAGGCCAGTCACAATGGCGGCATCGTCCACCTCTCGTGAAAGGACTCTCCGGCCATGACTGCCCCCTCCACCGGTTTCAGCGACGCCGCCGCCAAATGGAACCAGCGCTTCGAACATGAAGGCTATCTGTTCGGCACGGAGCCCAACGTCTATCTGCGCGCCCAGGCGCCACGGCTGCCGGCGACCGGTCTGGCCCTGTGCGTCGCCGACGGCGAAGGACGCAACAGCGTCTGGCTGGCACGCCAGGGTCTGCAGGTGCAAGCCTTCGACATCTCGCCGGTCGGGGTCGACAAGGCACGCGCACTGGCACATACGGCCGGCGTGCAGGTCGACTACCAGGTCGCCGACTGCGACCAGTGGGCCTGGCCGCGTGACCGGTTCGACGTGGTCGCCGGCATCTTCATCCAGTTCGCCGACCCGGACATGCGCAGCCGCATGTTCGCGCACATGGTGGACTGCCTCAAGCCCGGCGGCCTGCTGATCCTGCAGGGCTATACCCCGAAGCAGATCGAATACAAGACCGGCGGCCCCGGCATTCTGGCCAACCTCTACACCGAGGCGATGCTGCGCGACGCCTTCAGCACCATGGACATCGAGGAGCTGCGCATGTACGAAGAAGACCTGGCCGAAGGCGAGCACCACCTGGGTCGCTCGGCCCTGGTCGGCATGTGCGCACGCAAGCGCTGAGGCAGGCGTCTTCGGCGAGCGTCCATGCGCACGCTGTGCGACGGTGCGCCGTGCCTGGCGGACGGACCGCAAGACGGGCATCCTAGAATCCACGTTCGCCCCCGATGCCCACCGTGCCTGCCTCCCCATGCCTGCCCAGTGCCGATCGCGCCGCGCCGCGCGGCGATCTGGCGCGCGCACGGCACCTGTTGTCGGCACAGCAGCTGCAGCCGCTGCTGCATGCACAGGCCCAGGCTGCGACAGACGGCCATGCCGCACTCCAGCTGTTCGAGGTCATCGAAGGCCGGACCGGGGCCGCAATGCCCGCGCGCATTCCGGGCGCCTGCTGGCTCGACGTGCAGCAGCTGGAGCAGCCACCGATGTGGAACAAGGTGTCCGATACGCAACTCCTGGCGCAGTTGCAGGCGCTGGGCATCCGGCATGACAGCACCGTGGTGCTGGCCGGCCGCCAACGGGTCGCCAATGCACGCGTCGCCCATCTGCTGCTGTACGCCGGTGTGCGCGACGTGCGGCTGCTCGACGGCGGCACCGACGCCTGGATTGCCGCCGGGCTGCCACTGACCGACACACCAGCCCCGCCACCCGTGCCGGCAACGGACTTCGGCCTGCATCTTCCCGCCTGCCCGCACTACCTGATCGACACCGCGCAGGTTCACCAGCTGCTGGCGCAGCCGCAGGCCACGCTGGTCAGCGTGCGCACCTGGGGCGAATTCATCGGCAAGACCTCGGGCTACGACTACATCACGGCGTGCGGCGAGATAGCGGGCGCACGCTGGGGCCATGCCGGCGCCGACGGCGATGTCAACGACATGGGCGCTTTCCACACCCCGGCCGGCCTGATGAAGCCGGCACGCGACATTCTGCAACTGTGGGCAAACCAGGGCATTCACCCGGGTGGCCATGTCGCGTTCTACTGCGGCACCGGATGGCGCGCATCGCTGGCCTTTTTCTATGCCTGGCTGATGGGCTGGGACGACATCAGCGTCTATGACGGCGGCTGGCTGGAGTGGAGCAGCGATCCGCGCAATCCCGTCGTCAACCGGCAGACCCGGCAGCATGCGGCGACAACACAGCAGCTGCGCAATGCCGGGGCCTGAAGCCCCGACACCCGATCGGACCGGCGGCCACTGGCGCGGTGACCTGGCCGGTGGGGTCAACGCCGCACTGGTGGCGCTGCCGATCGAGCTGATCTACGGGCTGTTTGCCGTCGCGCCGCTGGGGCTGGACTGGGCCGAACACGGTCTGCGTGCCGCACTGTGGGCCTGCGTGCTCGGCGGCCTGCTGGGCGCCGTGCTGCGCACCGCCGGCGGCATGATCACCGGCACGGCATCGGTCACGGCCCTGCTGCTGGGCACCCTGGCGGCCAGCCTGATGCACCACCCATTGATCCAGGCCGGGCCCGATCCGGCCGCAACCGCGTTCATGCTGCTGCTCGCCTGCACCGCACTGGCAGGCGTCATGCAATGGCTGTTCAGCCTGGCCGGCGTGGGGCGGATGCTGAAGTTCGTCCCCTATCCCGTTCTGTCAGGCCTGATGTGTGGCGTGGCCACCTTGCTCACACTAGCCGCATTGCGGCCGGCGCTGGGCGTGGCCAGCACGGCGAGCTGGGGCGCTGTTCCCGCGCTATGGCATCCGCTGAGCCTGCTGGTGTTCGGCGCAACCCTGGGCCTGTGCTTCTGGCTGCGCCAGCGCTTTCCGCTGCTGCCGGGGCCGGCACTGGCGATGCTGGCGGGCTCGCTGCTGCACCATGGGCTGGCGGCAGTGGTCGGCGCATCCGGGCTGGGCGGAACCTCGATCGCCATCCAGGCCCTGGTGCCTGGCCACACGCTGTGGCAGGCCATCGCCGCACAAGGACCGGTGAACCTGTGGCCATGGCTGCCGACGTTGCTGCCCTATGCGCTGGCCATCGCCGCGCTGGCATCGCTCGAATCGCTGCTGTGCCTGCCATCGATCGACGAGGCCCGCAACCAGCGTTCCGATGGCGATCGGCAGTTGCGCCGGCTGGGCATCGGCAATGCCCTGGCCGGACTGCTGGGCGCAACCATGTCGACCTCCAACCCGGCGCGCGTGGCCATCAACCTGGCCTCGGGTGCGCGCACGCCATGGTCGGGGGTGGTCTATTCCGTCACGCTGCTGCTGGCGGTGCTGCTGCTGGGCAGCTGGCTGGGCCTGGTCCCGCATGCGGTGACGGCCGCCATCCTGGTGCTGATGGCCTCGCGCATGGTCGACGACGGCACCCGCCACATGGCGCTGCAGGTCTTGCGGCGGCAGGCGTCGATGGCGCGCGAACAATACCGGCTGCTGCTGGCCAACTTCAGCGTGGTGCTGCTGGTGGCCCTGGTGGTGGTGTTCGGCGACATGCTCAAGGGCGTCGCGGTCGGCGTGCTCGCGGCCATGTTCCTGTTCGTTCGCGCCGGCATGCGCGCCGTGGTGCGGCGGGTGACGACCGCTGAAATGCGGCGCTCGCTCAAGGTCCGATCGATCGGCGACATGCAGGTGCTGGCCCGCCAGGGCGCCCAGGTCGTCATCATCGAGGCCGAAGGTGCCTTGTTCTTTGGTACCGCGGACCAGCTGGCACGGGAGATCGATGCAGCGGCCGCCACGGCGCGCTGGCTGATCCTGGACCTGCAACGCGTCACCGACGTGGACCCGACCGGTGCCCGCAGCCTGTTGCTGGCGGCCAAGCGCCTGCACAGCCGCCAGCGCAGCCTGGCACTGGCCGGCGCACAGACCCGGGTCGAGCGCGTGCTGCAGGCCATGGGGCTGGATGCCTCGGTCGCGCCCGTGCACTGGTACGACGATCTGGACACGGCACTGGAATCCCACGAAGACATGCTGCTGCGCGAAAGCACCGACCGGGAGCCTTCGACCGGCATGTCGTTTCTGCAGACCGCCCTGGCCGAAGGCATGACCTATGCCCAGGGCAAGCTGCTGCAGTCGTTTCTGGTGCAGCGTGACGTGGCGGCGGGCGAACGCATCTTTCACACCGGAGAGCCTGGCAACAGCCTGCTGGTGGCCACCGAGAGCGTGGTCGACATCCTGCTGCCGCTGGAGAACGGTCGTGCACGGCGCATCGCCAGCTTCGCACCTGGAGTGGTCTTTGGCGAGATGGCGCTGCTGGACAACAAGCCACGGTCCGCCGACGCAGTCGCCAAGAGCGCCGGCGCCGTCTGGGAACTCACGCGGGACCAACTGTCCCGGATCGAACAGGCGCATCCGGATATCGCGCGCTGCATCCAGTACAACCTCAGCCGCAGCCTGGCCGAGCGGCTGCGCCTGACGACCGCCGAATTGCGACTGGCGACCGAACGTTGAGCAGGTATGGCCGGCTGCGGCTCAGGCCTTGAGGCCGACACGCCGCGCCAGCTTGTGCAGATTGCTGGCGTCGACACCGAGTTGGCGCGCGGCAAGCACCCAGTTGCCGCGCTGCGCCTGCAGGGCCTGCGTGATGCAATCGCGCCGGCAGGCGTCGAGCGCATCACGCAGGGTCACGGCGACGCCGTGGCTGCTGCCCGGCACCCCATCGGCTGCCGGCACGACCGGCAGTGTCGGCACGGCAGCCGGCGCGGCCACACCGTCGAGGTCCAGCAGTTGCGCCTCCAGTGTCACGATGGCGGCGCGGCTGGCCCCCCGGCTGACCGCCTTGATCGCGGCCCGGCTCACCACGTGCTCGAGCTCGCGGATATTGCCCGGCCAGGCATAACGGCGCATCGCGGCCTGCGCATCGGCGGACAGACGCAGGCTGCGCAGACCCAGCCGGGCGCGGTTGAGCTCCAGAAAGCGACCGGCCAGCAGCAACACATCGTCGCCACGCTCGCGCAAGGGCGGGATCGGTACCGGATACACGGACAGCCGGTGGTACAGGTCGGCCCGGAACGCGCCGTCGCGCACCCGTTCGCGCAGGCTGCGGTTGGTGGCGGCGATCACTCGCACGTTGACGCGGCGCGCCCGGTCGTCGCCCAGGCGCTGGATCTCGCCGTTCTGCAACACGCGCAGCAGCTTGGCCTGAACAGACAAGGGCAACTCGCCCACCTCGTCCAGAAAAAGCGTGCCGTTGTTGGCCGCTTCGAAGCGGCCCGGGCGATCGGCAATGGCGCCGGAAAACGCGCCCTTGGCATGGCCGAACAGTTCGCTTTCGGCCAGTGACTCGGGCAGCGCGGCACAGTTCACATGCACCAGCGGCTTGGCACTGCGGCGTGACAGGCGATGCACCCGATGCGCAAACAACTCCTTGCCGACACCAGTCTCGCCGAGCAGCAACACCGGCAATTCGGAGTCGGCGACCACGCCGATCTCGTGCAACAGCCGGGCGATCGCCTCGCTCTGACCCAGGATCTCCCCCTCCTCGTGTGCCAGGGCGCTGGCCGGTGCAGGCCCGCGGCTGCTGCGCAGCGCACGGATCTCGGCCTCCAGCCGCGTCATGCGTACCGCAGCCTCCACCACCAGCGTGTAGCGCTGCAAGTCGTCCTGCGCCTGCGCATCGAAGGTGCCAACCTCCAGTGCGTCCAGCGTCAGCACGCCCCACAACCGGCCGTCCACATGCAGACGGGTGCCCATGCAGTCGTGCACCGGCAATGGTTCCCCCGCATGTTCATCGATCAGGCCGTCGTAGGGGTCGGGTAATCCGCTGTCGTTGTCGAAGCTGGTGACGCCCCGGCGCGCAAGAATCGCGGCCAGCCGCGGGTGCTGGCTCACGGCAAAGCGCCGTCCCATCGCGTCCTGGACAAGGCCGTCGACGGCCAAAGGACGCAGATGTCCTTCCTCGCATTGCAGCAAGGCCACCGCACCGCAGCGGAAGTGGGCCCGCAAACCGGCCACCAGGCGCTGCAGGCGCACCGCCTGCGGCAGGTCGGCAACCAGGTCGGCGAGCAGAAAGTCATCCATGGGTAGATTCTACCTATACAGGTCTTTCTGACCCATCTTGCAATGGGTGCTTTTTACCTTATCCGTTTCAAGTCCCTGATTCACAAAGGATCGATTCAGGCACAGGATTCGCTTGGAAGGAGGGTACCGACATTGACAGAAGGAGAGCACGATGAACCTGATAGACCAGTCGCTCGGGCAACTCGCCCGCAGCATTCCGGGCGCGACCCGGGTATTCCATGAACACCAGCTGGATTTCTGCTGCGGCGGCAAGCACAGCCTGCGCGAAGCCGCGGCGCTCAAAGGCCTGGACGCACAAGCCATCGCCACCCGGCTGCAGGCGCAGACCAGCCAGGCTCCCGAGGGCGTGGACTGGCGCCTCGAACCGATCGGCGACCTGATCGACCATCTGCTCACGCGCTACCACGAACGCCACCGCGAGCAACTGACCGAGCTGGTCCGACTGGCGCAACGCGTCGAGCAGGTGCACGGTGACCGGCCGGCATGCCCGCACGGCCTGGCCGACCATTTGCGCACCATGCAGCAGGAACTCGAAAGCCACATGCAGAAGGAGGAACAGGTGCTGTTCCCGATGCTGCGCCAGGGCCGGGTGCTGTCGATTCGCGCACCGATCATGGTGATGCGCATGGAGCACGAACAGCACGGCCAGGCACTTGCACGCCTGTCGGAACTGACCCACGGAATCACGCTGCCCCAGGGTGCCTGCAATACCTGGCGCGCGCTCTATCTGGGACTGCAGGCGATGCGCGAAGACCTGATGGAACACATCCACCTGGAAAACAACATCCTGTTCGAACGCACCAGCGCCGAACCGGCACACGCCTGATCGCACAGCCCTCCACCTTCACGACAGGAAACACCATGGGCCCCTACCGCAAACTCTGGTTCACCTTGATCGCCGTCCTGGCGATCACCTTCTCCCTGCTCGGCTACTACGGCGTCGAGGTCTACCGCAAGGCGCCGCCCATTCCGCAGCAGGTCGTCAGCGCCGACGGCACGGCCTTGTTCAGCCGGGACGACATCCTCGACGGCCAGACCGCCTGGCAATCGGTCGGCGGCATGCAGCTGGGCTCGATCTGGGGCCACGGCGCCTACCAGGCACCGGACTGGTCCGCCGATTGGCTGCACCGGGAACTGACCACCTGGCTCGATCTGGCGGCGCAGCAGATCCACGGCAAGCCTTATGCGACGCTCGACAGCCCGCAACAGGCGGCGCTGCGCGACATGCTCAGGACCGAATACCGCGGCAACCGCGTCGATGCGGCCACGGGCGTGCTGACCGTCTCGTCGCGCCGTGCGCAGGCCATGGCGCAGACCGGCGCTTACTACCACAGCCTGTTCTCGGACGCACCGCTGCTGCAGAAGTCGCGCGAGCACTTCGCAATGAAGGAGAACACGCTGCCCAGCGCCGAACGTCGCAGCCAGCTGACCCATTTCTTCTTCTGGACGGCCTGGGCCGCCGCTACCGAGCGTCCGGGACTCACCACGACCTACACCAACAACTGGCCGCATGAGCCGCTGATCGGCAACAAGCCCAGCACCGAGAACATGGTCTGGTCGATCGCCAGCATCGTGGTGCTGCTGGCCGGCGTCGGCTTCCTGGTCTGGGCCTGGGCCTTCCTGCGCAAGCACGACGAGCCGCTGCCCGCGCCGGCGGCGAAAGACCCGCTGACCACGTTTGCGCTGACGCCGTCGCAGCGCGGCCTGGGGAAATATCTGTTCCTGGTCGTGGCCCTGTTCACCTTCCAGGTGTTCATTGGCGGCTTCACCGCGCACTACACGGTCGAAGGCCAGCAGTTCTACGGCATCGACGTCTCGCAGTGGTTTCCGTATGCACTGGTACGCACCTGGCACATCCAGGCTGCCTTGTTCTGGATCGCCACCGGCTTTCTGGCCGCCGGCCTGTTCCTGGCGCCGCTGATCAATGGCGGCAAGGACCCGAAACACCAGCGCCTGGGTGTCGACATCCTGTTCTGGGCACTGGTCGTGGTGGTCGTCGGATCCTTCGTCGGCAACTACCTGGCGATCGCGCAGATCATGCCGCCGGAGCTCAACTTCTGGCTCGGCCACCAGGGTTACGAATACGTCGACCTGGGCCGCCTGTGGCAGATCGGCAAGTTTGCCGGCATCGCGTTCTGGCTGGTACTGATGCTGCGCGGCATCGCCCCGGCGCTGACGCAACCGGGCGGCGGCGATCGCAACCTGCTGGCGCTGTTGACCGCATCGGTCGGCGCAATCGGCCTGTTCTACGGCGCCGGCCTGTTCTACGGTGAGCGCACCAACCTGTCGGTGATGGAGTACTGGCGCTGGTGGGTCGTGCACCTCTGGGTCGAGGGCTTCTTCGAAGTGTTTGCAACCACGGCACTGGCCTTCATCTTCTCGACCCTGGGCCTGGTCTCGCGCCGCATGGCCACCAGCGCCAGTCTGGCTTCGGCCTCGCTGTTCATGCTCGGCGGCATCCCCGGCACCTTCCACCACCTGTATTTCGCAGGCACCACGACACCGGTCATGGCGGTGGGAGCGAGTTTCTCGGCGCTCGAGGTCGTGCCGCTGATCGTGCTCGGACACGAGGCGTGGGAGAACTGGCGCCTGGGCAGCCGCGCGCCATGGATGGCGAACCTGAAATGGGCGCTGATGTGCTTCGTCGCGGTGGCATTCTGGAACATGCTGGGCGCCGGCGTGTTCGGCTTCATGATCAACCCGCCGATCTCGCTGTACTACATCCAGGGCCTGAACACGACCCCGGTCCACGCCCATGCCGCACTGTTCGGTGTCTACGGCTTCCTGGCACTGGGCTTCACGCTGCTGGTGCTGCGCTATATCCGTCCGCAGTACGTATTGCGCGAAGGCCTGATGAAAACCGCCTTCTGGGGCCTCAACGCCGGCCTGGTGCTGATGATCTTCACCAGCCTGCTGCCGATCGGCATCATCCAGTTCCATGCCAGCGTCAGCGAAGGCCTTTGGTACGCGCGCAGCGAAGCCTTCATGCAGCAGCCCATCCTGCAGACGCTGCGCTGGGTGCGCACATTCGGCGACGTGGTGTTCATCGTCGGGGCGCTGTCGATGGCATCGCAGGTGGTGCTGGGCCTGATCGGCCGCACACCACCCACGGTGCAGCCCCTGCAAGGCAAGCGGTCAGCAACAGCAGCGGCGGGCAGAGCCGGCTGAGGGCTCGCGGGATGCCCGCAACAACATGACCCGGCGTCGGGGCAGCGAATGCGGACCCGGTCGCCAGCATGTCAGGCCGCCACCAGCCAACCGCCCGGTGGGACGGGCCGGCTCAACCGGCCTCGACGGCGAACGTCAGGCCGGCATTTTTCTGCAGCCGCGCCGTCAGCCGCGCCCCCATCGCCGATGCCGGCGTCCAGATGCCGCCGGCGGGATGGGCAGCATCCTCCAGCAGGCAGACGGCCGCCTCGCTGATCATCTTCGAGGTCGAGCCGTAACCCGGGTCGCGATCGCCCTTGACGCCGACCTGCAGCGTTTCGCCGCTGGCATTGCTGCCGATGAACAGCACATCGTAGAAGCCAGACTCGCGTTCTTCGCGCGACGGGCCTTCTCCGGGCTTCGGTCCGCCATCGCCACCCATGGACTTGTCGGCCGCCACCGCATTCGCAATCGCCTCGCCCTTCTCGCCAGGCCCGGTGACCAGCATCTCGTCATAGACGAAGTCCCGGCCCCAGGCATGGTTCAGCAGAAAGTTGGAGCGGTGCACGTTGCGGGTGTTGATCGCTGCCATGACGAAGGGCGCCACCCACAGTCCCAGCACCTCGTCGAACATCGGCTTGTTGCCCGAGGGCTGGCGCGGTCCATCGAAACCGGGCGTCAGCGAAAACGGGTTGCGCAACAGATCGAGCACCTTCGGGTCCTGCGCCGCCGCGGCCATCGTGGCCTTCAGGCTGGCGGCGGTGCCGCCGGAGAACGTGCCTTTCATCCTGCGCACCCGGCCTCGCACGCGATTGGCCGCACGGCCGAAACGCTGCTGCATCTCGCTCTGCAACATCGCCACACCCAGATCGAACGGAATCGAATCGAAGCCGCACGAGAACACGATACGCGCGCCGCTGGCCCGGGCCTGGGCTTCGTGGGTATCGATCATCTGGCGCATCCAGGCCGGCTCGCCGCACAGGTCGACATAGTCCACGCCAGACTGCGCGCAGGCCGCCACCAGTTCGTTTCCGTACAACTGGTAAGGGCCGACCGTGGTGAGCACCAGCCGGGTCCGTGCCATCAGTGCCTGCAGGCTGGCCGCGTCGGCGATGTCGGTCACGACCAGTGGCGTGTCCGGCGGGGCCTTCAGTTCATCGCGTACCTGGGCCAGCTTGTCGGCACTGCGGCCCCCCATGGCCCAGCGCAGGCCGCTGCCGGCCGGATACTGCCGCAGCAGGTATTCAATGACCAGACGGCCGGTGAAGCCGGTCGCGCCGTGCACGACGATGTCGAATTCCTTGTTTTTCATGGGATGGCTCCAGAGGGGGTTCAGACACCGAGCTGGTCGCGCAGCTGGTACCACAGCGCGCCCATCGCCGTGAACGGCACACGCAGCAGGCGCCCGCCGGGGAACGGGTGGTGTGGCAGACGCGCAAAGGCATCGAAACGCGTGGTGTCGCCCTGCAGCGCTTCGCCCAGTACCCGGCCGATCAAATGGGTAAAGGTGACCCCGTGGCCGGAACATCCCTGCGAGAAGAAGATGTTGGGTGCCAGCGTGCCCACCTGGGGCAGCCGGGAGAGCGTCAGCAGGAAGTTGCCGGTCCAGCCGAACTCGATCGCCACGTCCTGCAGTTGCGGAAACGTCTTGATCATCTGCGGCCGGATCAGCGACTTCACCTCCTTCGGGTCGCGCGCGCCATAGACCACGCCGCCGCCGTAGATCAGGCGCTTGTCGGCCGACAGGCGGAAGTAGTCAAGCAGGAAGTTGTTGTCCTCGACACAGTAATCGGACGGGATCAGTTCATCGGCCAGTGCACCCAGCGGCGCGGTGGCGATGACCTGGGTACCGCAGGGCATGGATCGGCTGGCCAGCTTGGGTTCCAGGTTGCCGCCATAGGCATTGCAGGCGACGATCACCTGCGCGGCCCGCACCTGCCCCTGCGACGTGTGCACCACGGCCGTCGTGCCGCGCTCGATCCTGGTCACGCCGGAGGCTTCGTGGATGGTGCCGCCCAGGCTCTCGAATGCAGCGGCCTCGCCCAGCGCCAGGTTCAACGGGTGGAAATGCCCGCCAGTCGGGTCCACCAGCAGCGCGCTGTAGCGGTCGGTGCCCACCAGCTTGCGCACCTCGGCCGGGGTGTCGACCAGCGTCAGGCCGGGATGGCCCCAGCGCTCCCACAAGGCCTTCTGCTCGGCCAGCCCCTTGGCCTTGGACGGATTGACGGCGGCAAAGATGCCGCCATTCTTGAGGTCGCAATCGATCTTGTATTTGGCCACCCGCTCGCGCAGCACCTGGGCGCCCTCGAACATCATGCGCCCCAACGGTTCGGCCACCGCATGGCCATGGTTGGCCTCGATCACGTCCAGGTCGCGCGAATAGCTGTGCACGATCTGCCCGCCATTGCGCCCGGAGGCGCCCCAGCCGACCGAAGACTGCTCCAGGATCACGACGCGCTTGCCGGCCTCGGCCAGCGCAATCCCGGCCGACAGGCCGGTGTAGCCGGCGCCGACGATGCAGACGTCGGCCTGCACCGAGCCGCTCAGGGCCGGTCGCTTGGGCGCCGGATGGGCAGAGTGCGCGTAATAGGAGGGGGCGTGGACGGCGGGGGCCAGGATGTCGGGCATGGGGAACTCGGGTAATGCAGGTGCAACGGACGTGAAACAGACATCAGTCTATTGCAAGGCCATCACCCTGCCATCACCGCGACGACACGGCGATTCCGGCGACGATCAGCGCAAACGCAAGCAGGTGGTACAGCTGCGGCATCTCGCCCAGGAACAGCGTGGACATCACGGCCGCGAACAGGGGCGTCAGATTGGCGAAGAAGCCCGCCACGGCCGGGCCGGCCTGCTGCACACCCAGTCCCCAGCAGCGGTAGGCCAGCACCGCGGGGCCGACCGCCACGAACAGCAGGGCCGCCAGCAGCGACCCGCTCCAGTGGATGTGCGCATCGGTGAACGCCCATTCGCCGGCCGTGAACGCGCCCGACCACATCAGGCCCATTGTCACCTGCGCCAGCAGGAAGGCCGCCCAGTCGTTGCGGATCGCATCGGGTTCGGCGCGGCGCGACAACAGCCAGCTATAGCTGGCCCAGCAGAAGGTGGCGCCCAGCATGAACACGTCGCCGATCACCAGACGCAGCCCCAGCAGCTGCGTCCAGTCGCCGCGCGCCAGCACCACGGCCACGCCGCCGATCGAGAACACGGCGCCCAGCAGTTGCTGGCGCGAGACCCTGGCATCGAAGAACAGCGCACCGAGCGCCAGCATCCACAGCGGCATGCTCGACGCGACCAGCGTCACGTTCAGCGGCGTCGAGGTCTGCAGCGCCAGGTACTGCAAGGTGTTGTACAGGCCCACGCCGAGCAGTCCCAGCAGCGCAAAGCGGCGCCAGTGCGGCCACAGGCCGCCCGCGCGGCGCAGCACCCAGGCACCGAGCGGCAGCAGGATGGCAAAGGCGATGACCCAGCGCAGGAAGTTCAGCGTGAACGGCGGGATGTCGTTGCGCACCAGCCGTCCGACAACCGCGTTCCCGGCCCACAGCAAGGGCGGAACGGTCAGCAGCAGCGCCGAGGAAGGTGTCAGTCGCCCGCTCACGCCGACGCTCCAGCAGCGCCAGGCCCGCACGTCGACGGGAGGCACGCAGTGGCGGGGAAGACACTCATCGCGCGCCCTGCATGCGCAGCAGCCGGGCCGCCTCTTCGTCCCGCGCGTCGTCGATCTCGCGCAGCACGTGGGCCACGTCCACGGCCCCCGTCTTGCGCACGAAGCGGCCGGTGAGCGTCGCCGACGGGTCCAGCAGGCCGCGCTGGTACAGGTCCCAGATCTCGGGTCCGAAATCGGTCTGCAGCAGCTCCGGCGCAAAGCGGCCGAAGAAGTCGCGCAGATTGGCCACGTCGCGCAGCAGCATGCGCTGCGCATGGTTGTTGCCGGCGGCGTCCACTGCCTGCGGCAGGTCAATGATGACCGGACCGTCGAAGGCCAGCAGGATGTTGAACTCCGACAGGTCGCCATGCACGACGCCGGCACACAGCATGCGTACCACCTCGAGCAGCAGCGTGGCATGGTGCACCCGCGCCTGCTCCGCGCTCAGGTCCACGTCGTTGAGGCGCGGCGCGGCATCGCCAGCCTCGTCGCTGACCAGTTCCATCAGCAACACGCCATCATGGAAGTTGTGTGGCTTGGGCACCCGCACGCCGGCATCGGCCAGCCGATACAGGGCGTCGACCTCGGCGCTTTGCCAGGCGGCTTCCTGAGCCTGTCGGCCAAAGCGGGTGCCCTTGGCCATGGCACGGGCCTGGCGCGAGTTCTTCACCTTGCGGTTTTCCGTGTAGTCCACCGCCTGGCGAAAGCTGCGCTGCGTGGCCTCCTTGTAGATCTTGGCGCACAGGGTCTCGTCGCCGCTGCGCACCACATAGACCATGGCTTCCTTGCCACTCATGAGCTGGCGGACCACGGTATCGATCAGGCCTTCGTCGACCAGGGACTGCAGGCGCGGGGGAGCTTTCATCGTCCGTATTGTCGGCGCAGTACGCACGCGGGGATGCACGCTGCACCAATACCCCCGGCACACCCGGCAAGCATGGGCCGCGCGGCAGGCGCCGACCTCCGCCCGTGGGGCCATCGCGGCAAGCCCCGGCGCCAGCGCGAAGCCCTGCCTACAATGCGCCAGCCCGCTGCGGAGGCCTCTGTGCGTGCGCTCCCGCAACCGCATCCGCAAGCCCCACGTGTCCACGACCACCGCCCCCATTGCCGCCGCAACCCAGCGCTCGATCCTGCTGCTGTCGTTCGCGACCTTCTCCAGCATGGTGGCGCAGCGCATCTGCGACGCGATGTTGCCCGAGCTGTCCCGCAGTTTCGACGCCAGCCTCGCGCAGGCGGCGCAGGTGGTGTCGATGTTTGCCATCGTCTATGGTGTGGCGCAACTGGTCTATGGCCCGCTGGGCGACCGGCTGGGCAAGTTCCGCATCGTCGCCTGGGCCACGCTGGGCTGCGGTGTCGGCAGCGCGCTGGCCGTGTTCGCCGGCAGCCTGAACCTGCTGGTGCTGGCACGCATGGCCACCGGCCTGGCTGCGGCGGCCATCATTCCACTGTCCATGGCCTGGATCGGCGACAACGTGCGCTTCGACCAGTTGCAGGAGACGCTGGCCCGTGTCGGCCTGGGCACGACGCTGGGCATCGGCGGTGGCCAGCTGATTGGTGGCCTGATGACCAACACGCTGGGCTGGCGCTGGGCCTTCGTCGTGCTGGCGCTGCTGTTCGGAGTGGTCGGTACGCTGCTGCTCAAGGACTGGCGCGGTCAGAAGTCCGCACAGGGGCCTTTGGCGGAACCCCTGGCCGAATCTGCACCCGCCGCCTCGTTTTTTGCGCAGACCCTGCCCATTCTCACCGGCCGCTGGTCGCGCATCGTGCTGCTGGTCGCATTCGCCGAAGGTGCGGCCGGCTTCGGCGCCCTGGCGATGTGGGCGACCCATCTGCACCGCGCCATGCACCTGACGCTGTCCGGCGCCGGCGCCATCGTCGCCCTGTTCGGCCTCGGCGGCATGGCCTACATGGCCAGCGCCCGGCGGCTGATCGCCGGTCTCGGGCAGCACGGACTGACCGCTGCCGGCGGCAGCATGATGGGCCTGTGCGCGCTGGTGGTGGCGTTCACCCCCTGGTGGCCGCTGGCGGTCCCGGCCAGTCTGATCGCCGGCTTCGGCTTCTTCATGTTCCACAACACCATGCAGGCCAATGCGGCGCACATGGCACCCCGGGCGCGGGGCACCGGTGTGTCGCTGTTTGCCGCCGCGCTGTTCCTGGGGCAATCGGTCGGGGCCATGGTCGCCGCCGGCCTGATCGACCGGCTGGGATCGGCGATGGTGGTGGCGCTCGGCGGCGGCGCCATCGCGGCACTGGGCCTGTGGTTCGGCCGCGCGCTGCGCCAGCACCACGCACGGGAAACCGCTGAAGGCTGAACGCGGCGCGTGCGCGCAAGCGCGCAGGGCGGCGTACGATGGAAGCCCTGCCGGCGCAGGGCCTGCAGCACCGGCGGATGCCGACCGGCTGGCCCGCCACGGTCCACGCCCACCATCGAAGGAGGTCTCCGCATGTCCCCCCAACCGCTGCACGGCAAACGCATTCTGGTCACGCAGGCCGATGTCTTCATGGGTCCCGACCTGTGCGCGGTGCTGGCCGAACAGGGCGCCAGCGTCATCGCCGACACGCAGTCGATGGTCGAACCCGAGGCGCCGACCGCTGCGCTGACCGATGCCGGTCCCATCGACGTGCTGGTGGTCAACCTGGCGGTTCCGGCACCGACCACGCTGGCCACCGAGGCCTCCGATGCCGAGTGGGCCGACACCTTCGCAGCCATGGTGCATCCGCTGCAGCGTCTGGTGCGCGCGGCATTGCCGGCGATGATCGCCCGCCGCTCGGGCAAGATCCTGCTGATGGGCAGCGCCTCGGCACTGCGCGGCATGAAGCGCGCATCCACCTACAGCGCGGCGCGCGGCGCCCAGCTGGCCTACATCCAGGCGGTAGGCGTCGAGGTGGCGCCGCACCAGGTGCAGGTCAATGCGATCGCGCAGAACTTCGTCGAGAACCCGACCTACTTCCCGACCGAGGTGCAGGCCCATCCGAAGTTCCAGGAGCGGCTCAAACGCGAAGTCCCGCTGGGCCGGCTGGTCGGCGCACGCGAGGACGCCGCCTTTGCCGCCTACCTGTGCAGCGATGCGGCCAACTGCTTCGTCGGCCAGGTGTTTCCGGTGTGTGGCGGCTGGGTCGCGCGCTGACCGCCACCGGGCACGCTCAGGCCGGCTGGGACTGCAGCCAGGCGCGCGGCGACAGGCCGGTCTCCTGCGTGAACACGCGTGACAGCGAAGACGCACTGGCATAGCCCAGGGCATCCGAGACGAACTTGACGGCGCGGCCGTCGCGCAGCATCTTGCAGGCCAGCGCCACCCGCCAGCGGGCCAGGTAGTCGGCCGGCGTCGTACCGACCAGCGCCTTGAAGTGGGGTGCAAAGGCGCTGCGCGACATGCCGGCCTGCTGCGCCATCGATGCCAGCGTCCAGGCATCGCCCGGGTTTTCATGCACGGCCACCAACGTCCGTGCAATGCGCGCGTCGGACAGGCCCAGCAGCAGTCCCGGTGCCGCCGAGCCCTGCTGCGGATGGTCGAGCAGCCAGCGCAGCAGCTGTACGAGCAACACATCGAACAGGCGATCCGCGAGCAGGCGCTGGCCACAGCGCACACGTTCGGTTTCGGCAAACAGGAGCGCCAGCGTCTGCTCCAGACCCTGGACCGCCGACAGCGGCAGCACCAGCAAGGGCGGCAGGGCCCGTACCAGCGGATGCTGCAGGCCGCCTTCGAAATCCAGCGTTGCACACACGAAATCCGAGCCTTCGACCGGCGTGTTGTGGAAGTGGTGTTCGAGCGGGCGCGGATAGAACAGCAGCGTCGGCTCGTCCACCTCGATGCGCTGCGGCACGCCGCTGTCGCCCTGGTGGCGAAGCACCATGTGACCCCGCCGGAGCACGTGCACGAAACCGCGACCGGGCACGGCGTCGAAGTGGGTCACCCCACACAACGGACCGGCATGGAACAGGTGGGCGTGGACCCGGAACCGGGTCAGCAGGCCCGACAGGCGATCGAGCGCAGGGCCTGGCACGGCCGCCGGCGCAGGCACCATCTCCGCTGGCGCATCAGGCTTGGCTGGGCGACGGATCATTCTGGACGATTGGTCATGTTTTATGGACGTTTTGATCCCGATCATACGTCGATAAGCAGGAAACTGAAGTTCTCTTGCAACCCAACCATCCACCTAGGAGTTCACCATGAGCCGCATCCCCCTGATCGATCGCAACGCCACCACCCCCGCACGCCAGCAGTTGCTGGCGCCGATCCACGCCGCGTTCGGCGCCACCCCCAACATGTTCCGTGCCGTCGCACATTCGCCGGCCGCACTCAAGAGCCTGTGGGGTTCGTTCGGCGCGCTGGGCACCGGCGTGCTGGGCAGCGCACTGGCCGAACAGCTCGCCGTGGCGGTGGCCAATCGCAACCATTGCCACTATTGCCTGGCCGCCCACACCGCGCTCGGTCGCAAGGCCGGTCTGGGCGTGGACACGCTGCGGCTGGCGCAGCAGGGCCAATCCGAAGACCCTCGGACACAGGCCGCGCTGACCTTTGCGCTGCGCCTGGTCGATGCCCGAGGCCAGGTGTCGGATGAAGATGTTCAGGACCTGCGCCGGGCCGGGTTCGACGACGAGGCCATCGTCGAGATCGTCGCCCACGTCGCACTGAATCTGTTCACCAACTACGTGAACATCGCGTTCGCGGTACCGGTGGACTTTCCGCAGGTGGCACTGGTGCCGGTTGCCGCCCACGCCTGAGCCCGGCAAGACCGGGACCGCAAGTCAGTGCACGAACTTGCGGATCTCGGTCGCCATCCGGTCGATGGTCTGCTTCTCGATGCCGAAGAAGCTGTGCGGGGCGAACGGCCCGCAGTTCCCGCTGATCGGCGCGCTGCCCCCTTCCATCCAGACGATCTGGCGGGTGTCCGACTTGAGCGACTGCAGAAAACCCTCGGTCTGGCCACTGTCGGACGCACTGCAGGCGTCCTTGCGGTGCTGAAACACCAGCACCGGCACCCGGTAGTCCACCTCGGTCAGGATGCGTGTTCCCGCCTTGTAGTGCGCCGGGCCGCTGAACACATAGGCCTTGACCTGGGGCGCCTTCAGGCTGGCGACATTGGCCAGCGACACGGCACCATTCGAATGGCCTTGAATCACCAGCGGCCCCGGGAAGCGCTGGCCGATCGCGTCCAGCACGGCCTGTAGATCGGCCGCATGCTCCGGCCCGCTGCGCCACCAGGGATCCTGAATGCCGTCCTTGCCCAGCCGGTCCGATGGCGCATCGACCAGGAAGGTCGCCATCTTGTTGGCCCACCAGTAGTCCCGGCTGCGCGGCTGGAAACTGAACGAGCGGTCCAGCCGGTCGTTCACGATCGACAGCACGCTGGTGCCCCCGAGCAGCAGCACGACGCCGATGTCGGCGCCCTCGGGAATCCGGGCCACCACGTCGACCGACACATTGCGCGGCGTCATGACCTTGAACAGCTGCTCGCCCTCCTGCTGGCGCAGGAACAGCCGCACCCCGTCCCGGTTCTTGCGCTCGGCCGTGGGCAGGTACGCGTCGGCATCGTCATAGCGGCTCACCTGTACCGGGTCAGCGGCCCACGCCGGCTGCGGCAAAAACGCCTGCGCAAGAAGGCCGATCGCACACAGGGCCGCAGCGACAGTCGGAGCGACACGCTGACGGGAATGGGACAGGATGTTCATGGATGCGCTCGCAGGTGGGGTGAGGGGCAGCGGTTGCGCACTATAGCGCCACCCGGGCGACGGGCCGGCCAGAGCCTCAGGCGCGTTGCAGCCGGTGCAGCGTGAGCTCGGGCAGGCAGTTCAGCCGCACGTCGACCACCGACGAACCACAGCCGACCGAGGTGTAGCCCGCCATCGCCCGGTAGCGCCAGGCACCGCGCACGTAAGCGCGTGGCGTCGGCGTGTCGGTCAGGATGGGGATGCCGCCCGGCAGGCAGACCTGGCCGCCATGGGTGTGGCCGCTGAGCATCAGGTCGACACCGGCATGGGCCGCCTGCCGGTAGGGCTCGGGCGTATGCGACAGCAGCAGCACGCATTCGTCGGCGGTCACGCCGGCCATGGCCTGGTGCAGGTTGTGGGTGCGAAAGTAGTGCGCATCGTCGATGCCGACGATGGCCATTGCAGCGTCACCCCGCTGCCAGCGCATGGACTCGTTCATCAGCACCGGATAGCCCCGCTGCTCCATGCCCGGCACCATGCGGATCGAATCGTGGTTTCCGAGCACCGCATGCACCTGCTCGCCCAGGTGGGGACGCAGCTGGGCGAGCGCATCGAGCACCGCCTGGTAGGGACCGAAACCGTGGAAGCGGAAGTCGCCGGTCAGCACGCAGGCGTCGAAGCGCAGGCCCTGCACGCGTTCGATCAGATGGGCCAGAAAACCCGCATCCATGTCCAGGTGGGGGTCACTGATGTGCAGCAGCGTGGTGCCGTCGAGCGCCGGTGGCAGCCGCGGCAGGCGCACCGTGTTGTCGCGCACCTGGATATTGAGCACGTTGCGCCGCCCGCGTTTGCGCAGGCCACCGAGCGTGAGCCCGGCACGGATCAGCCGGTGCGACAGCCGAGCGCCACCGTACCGCTCGCCCTCGAGCCCGAGCCGCTGGCGCAGATAGATCGCACCGATACGCTCGCC
This sequence comes from Rhodoferax sp., assembly GCA_024235935.1. GTDB lineage: Bacteria > Pseudomonadota > Gammaproteobacteria > Burkholderiales > Burkholderiaceae_C > CAISIP01. The sequence continues at coordinate 57,775 of JACKLL010000007.1, forward strand.
CAGCACGGCCAGCGCACGTTGCTCTTCAGGATCACAGTCGGTCAGTTGCATCGTGGCAGGCCCGCAGAGGGCCGGCGCCCATTGTCGTCGACGCCGACCGCAGGCTCAGCTCAGCGGAACACCACCGTCTTGTGACCGTCGAGCAGGATGCGGTGTTCGGCATGCCACTTGACCGCGCGCGCCAGCACCGCGCTCTCGGTGTCCCGACCCAGCGTGGTCAGGGTCGCCACGTCCATGCCATGGCTGGCACGGGCCACGTCCTGCTCGATGATCGGGCCTTCGTCCAGGTCGCCGGTCACGTAGTGCGCCGTGGCGCCGATCAGCTTGACGCCGCGGTCGTGTGCCTGCTGGTAAGGGCGGGCGCCCTTGAAGCTGGGCAGGAACGAGTGGTGGATGTTGATCGCGCGGCCCGCCAGCTTGCGGCACAGGTCGTCCGACAGCACCTGCATGTAGCGCGCCAGCACCAGCAGCTCCGCACCTTCGGACTCGAACAGGTCGAACAGCTTGGCCTCGGCCGCCGCCTTGGTGTCGGCCTTGACCGGGATATGGTGGAACGGAATGTTGTAGCTGGCCGCCAGCTGGTAGAAGTCGCGGTGGTTGGAGACGATGGCGCGCACCTCGATCGGCAACACGCCCGAGCGCAGGCGAAACAGCAGGTCGTGCAGGCAATGGCCATGCTGCGACACCATGATGATGGTCGGGATCGGCCGCGCCGCCTCGGCAAAGCGCGCCTTCATGCCGAACTCGGCCGCCAGCGGCGCGAACAGTTCCTCCATCTGCGCCGGTGTCTTGGAATCGGACTTGGGCTGCTCGAAACACACCCGCATATAGAAAACACCGGTCACGGCGTCGTCGTACTGCGCGGCCTCCAGGATGTTGCCATTCTGGGCCAGCAGGAAACCGCTGACAGCGTGGACGATGCCAGGCCGGTCAGGGCAGGTAAGCGTAAGAATCAGTCGCATCGGGAGAGTCCGGTTGATGGAAGTCGCGCGCCCTGGAAACGGGGCTCGCCGTCGTTTGCGCGGTAGTCTACGGGTGATAGCGGGCCGGCGGTGCGCACCGTCCGGCGCCAGACCCGGTTCCGGCGCAGCCGTGTTTTCCGATGTCGCGCCAAGGCAAGGCTACGGACGGCACGGTGACGGCAGTGACGGTGCGGCACCACAATGCCCTAAGCACGGTCGAAAGACCTGGGCAAGGCTCCTGGCCACTCGACCCGGACCATCGCTTTGCAGCTACGCGCACCGTTTCGAGATGAACCGGGCTGCCCGCTGGCGGATTTTCTGTGGACGTAAAAAAGGTTGAACCGCAGGCCGGCTCATGCCGGGCTGCGGTTCAGACTGCTGTACTGCTTCGGAATCAGCGACGGCGGCGCACGCAGGCCAGACCAGCCAACGCCAGGCCGATCAGTGCCAGGCTGCCCGGCTCGGGCGTCTGGAAAACTTCGGCTGCAGTTCCCTGCACGCCGACCGTGAAGCCATTCCAGTTTTCATTGCTCAGGCTGCGCCAGCTGACCGTGTCGAACGAACCGAGAAAACGCAGCGTGCCATGGGGTTCACCCGTGCCCAGCAACTGGTATTCGAAGTTGCCGCCACCCAGGTCGACCACGTTCTTGGTCGAGGTGCCACAACCCCAATAGCCGCAGCTGTTGCCATCACTGGCGTTCCCGAAGCTCAGGATCTCGAAATCCTGGTCGAACGCATAACCGTTGCCATTGAGACTCACGTACGAAAACACTGGATTGGCGATCGCCTGCGAGAACTGCAGCGTCTGGGTACCGGCGAACCTCAACGCAATGATGTCGGTGCCCGTCGGGATGTTGTCAACGGCTGAACTGGTGTACGGAGAAGTAGCCGGATCTCGTCCCGATCGGCCGTTCTGGTAGTAGTCGATACCGCCACTGGGTTGGTAGAACGAAACCCCATTGGGGTTCGTGTAGGTAACCGTGACGGACGACGTCGGCGTCGTGATCGTGCCTTGTGCCTGGAAACCGGCCGACGGGTCCAGGTCAGCACCACCCCAGTCCGTCCAGAAGATGGGAGCGGCAAGGGCGGCCGGGCCCGTTACGGCCAGCACGACCGCCGTTGCAGCCGAAGCGATGAATTGGTGCATTGTGTATTTCATATGTTCTTTCAGTTGTAGCGCCGTCGGATGCAACGACCCGACGCCCCACTCACCAAGCACATTCAATGCCAACCAGAATTTCATTAAATATCAACACCTTACCGGACATTTCCGGCGATGACCGTGGGAGGCGTCAACTATTCCGACAGGCAGGTCTGCGCCATGTTTGCCAGAGGCTGCTGCGCCAGACCCGGTTCCGACACAGCAACCGGACTCCCGCAACCGCGGTTTATGATGGCGCACCGCCGACACAGCGATCCCTTTCCCGGACAGCGAAAGCCGTCTGCCGCACCGGACCGCGCCACCACGACCGGACATGAAGTTCTCCTTTGCCTTTCGGCCCAAGCTGCTGGACGCGCTGCCCGGTTACCGGCGTGAGGACTTCGGGCGCGACCTGGCCGCAGGCGTCACGGTCGGGGTGGTAGCGCTGCCGCTGGCCATGGCGTTTGCGATCGCCAGCGGGCTCAAGCCGGAAGCAGGGCTGTTCACCGCCATCGTCGCCGGCTTCCTGATCTCGCTGCTCGGCGGCAGCCGGGTCCAGATCGGCGGGCCGGCCGGGGCCTTCATCGTCATCGTCTACGGCATCGTCGAGCGCCACGGCGTGGCCAATCTCATCATCGCCACCGCCATGTCGGGCGTGATGCTGTTCCTGCTCGGCTTCTTCCGCCTGGGTGTGCTGGTGCGCTTCATTCCGGTGGCGGTGGTGATCGGCTTCACCAACGGCATCGCAGTGCTGATCGCGCTGTCGCAGATCAAGGACTTCTTCGGGCTGCAGGTCACCACCGTGCCGGCCGACCTGTTCGGCCTGCTCAAGGTCCTGTGGACGGCGGCATCGACGGTCAACCCGGCGGCACTGCTGGTGTCCAGCGGCTCGCTGGCGCTGATCCTGCTGTGGGAGCGCGCGCGCAAGCAATGGGCCTACGGCCGCGGCCTGCTGGCGCGTCTGGCGGCGCTGCCCGGCAGCATCGTCGCACTGGTCGCGGCGGCCACCGCCGTCTGGCTGCTGGGCCTTCCGGTGGAGACGATCGAGAGCCGTTTCGGCGGCATACCGGCCAGCCTGCCGGCGTTCGCCTTGCCCAGCTTCGACTGGGCCACCGTGCGCTTTCTGCTGATCCCCGCGTCCACGCTGGCCTTGCTCGGCGCCATCGAATCCCTGCTGTGCGCGCGGGTGGCCGACAACCTGACGCGTGACCGCCACGACCCGAACCAGGAGCTGATGGCCCAGGGCGTGGCCAACTTCGTCACGCCGTTCCTGGGCGGCATGCCGGCCACCGGCACCATCGCGCGCACGATGACCAACATCAAGAGTGGCGGCGTCTCGCCGATCTCGGGCATGGTGCATGCGGGCACGCTGCTGGCAGTGGTGCTGGTTGCCGCGCCGCTGGCGGGGTCGATTCCGCTGGCCTGCCTGTCGGCCATCCTCTTGTACGTGGCGTGGAACATGGGCGAATGGCGTGAGTTCGTGCACCTGCGCAACTACCGGATGCCCTACCGGGTGACGCTGATTGCCGTCTTTACGCTGACCGTGGTGCTGGACCTGACGGTCGCCGTCGAGGTCGGGCTGCTGGTGGCCGGCATCACCTTCATCTACCGCATCTCCAGCCTGTCGCGCAGCGAGCAGCTCGCGCCCGCGGAGCATCCCGTGCTCGAACGCGCCGACGCCGCCGCCTACCGCCTGTATGGCGCGCTGTTCTTCGGCGCCGTCAAGCTGGTCGAGACCATGGCGCAGAAGCTGCCAGGACGCGCGCTGGTGCTCGACCTGAAGAACGTGATCTACATCGACTCCACCGGCATCGAGGCGCTGCTCGACCTGTCGCGCCGCTGTACCGAGGCCAAGGTGCGCCTGGTGGTCTGTGGCCTGACCCATCAGCCGCGTGACATCGCCGGGCGCAGCGGCTGGCTGGCCGCGATCCATCCCGAGGACCTGCTGCCCGACCTGGCCAGTGCCCTGGCCTCGATCGATCCCGCGCCGAGTCCGGGCTAAGCCAGCGCCTGCGCATGACCCGACACCCATGACCCGGCACATCGGAATCGTCGCCTGCTCCGCCGAAGGCGCAGCCCTGTGTTACCGCACCATCTGCAACGAGGGCGCGCAGTGGCTGGGCCCGCACGGGCACCCGGAAGTGTCGATGCATACGCCGCCGCTGTCACGCTACATGGCCTGCATCGACCGCAACGACTGGCCAGGGGTTGCCGCGCTGATGCTGGACTCGGCACGCCGGCTGGCCGCCGCCGGCGCCGACTTCCTGATCTGCCCCGACAACACCATCCACCAGGCCATGCCCTGGGTGCGCGACGTGTCCCCGCTGGCGTGGCTGCACATCGCCGAGGTGGTGGCCGAGGAGGCGCAGCGGCGCGGTTTTCGGATGCCCGCCCTCACCGGCACCCGCTGGCTGGTCGACAGCGAGGTCTATCCGCAGGCGCTGGCGCAGCGCGGCCTGCGCTGCCTGCGTCCGCTGCCGCAAGAGCGTGACGCCATGGGCACCATCATCATGCAGGAGCTGGTCAATGGCGTCTTCACGCCGGCCTCGACTGCGGTGTTTCTGAACGCCATTGCCCGCATGCAGACGGAGGGTTGCGACGCCGTCATCCTGGGCTGCACCGAGATCCCGCTGATCATCGACGACACGAATTCGCCGCTGCCCACGCTGAACTCGACCCGGCTGCTGGCGCGTGCGGCGCTGCGCCATGCGGTGGCGCTGGACCGCAAATAGGCGAACGGCCTGGAGCCACACTGGCCGTCCGCATGCCGGCGGCAACTCTCCGCCGCGGATCAGGCCTTCGAGCGGTTGACCTGCTCGCCGAGGATGTCGCCATCCTCGGCCACCAGGCGAATGTGCGCATCGGGGGCTCGGGTCTCGATCAGCTTGCTCGCCGGGCGCCCGAGGTGAAAACCCTGCACATGGTCGACGCCGAGCTCGCGCAGCGCCTCCAGCGTGGCCGCGTCCTCGACGCATTCGGCCACGGTCGACTTGTTCATGCTGCGGGCGATCTCGATCAGCGAAGACACGACCAGCCGGTTGCTGGGGTCGGACGTGATGTCGCGCACGAAGTTGCCATCGATCTTGATGCCGTCGACCTCCAGCAGCTTCAGATGTGCGAACGAGCTGAAGCCGCTGCCGAAATCATCCAGGTGCACGGCACAGCCGACGCTGCGCAAGGCCGCGATCATCGGGCGCGCGGCAATGAGGTCGCCCATGGCCGCGGTCTCGGTCAGCTCGATGTGCAGCCGCCGCGGGTCGACGTCGTAGCGGTGCAGCGCATCGCGTAGAAATCCGACGAAACCGGCATCGTCCAGCGAGCGGGGCGACAGGTTGGCCGCAATGCGCACCGACGCGCGCGAGCGCGCCAGCATGCCGATGCAGGTCTCGAACACCCAGCGGTCGATCTGCCGGATCTTGCCGCTGCGTTCGGCATGCAGCACGAACGCGGCCGGCGCGATCAGGTGCGTGGCATCGTCCTCGTCGACCATGCGTAGCAAGGCCTCGTGGTAGGCAATGCCCATGTCCGACATGCGCATCACCGGCTGGTAATGAACCCGCAGCCGCTGGTCGCGCAGCGCGCGGTAGATGCGGCCGTTCCAGATGACGCGCTCGGACTCGGCGCGGGAATGGGCCACATCGTCGCGGTACAGGCACCATCCGTTCTTGCCATTGAGCTTGGCCTGGTACATGGCGGTATCGGCACAGGCGATCAGGTCGTCGGCCGAGCGGGCATGCGCCGGGTACAGCGCCAGCCCCATGCTGCAGCCGACACCCTGGCTCTGGTCGCCGATGTCGAAGCGCAGGGCGGCGATCACCTGCGTCAGCCGCAGCGCCAGGCTCTGGGCATCCTTGGCCGAACTGCCGGGGCTGAGAATAGCGAACTCGTCACCGCCGAGCCGTGCCACGGTCTCGTCGGGCCGCAGCGCCTCGGTCAGCGCCTGTGCCACCGTCACCAGGATCTCGTCGCCGACCCGGTGGCCGGACTTGTCGTTGATGTGCTTGAACTCGTCCAGGTCGATGAAGACCAGCACCAGTCCGCGGCTCGATGCCGAGACCTGCACCAGGGCCTTGTCCAGCGCCTCGTACAGGCCGCGCCGGTTGGGCAGGTCGGTCAGCGGGTCGACCAGCGCCAGCCGGGCGCGCTGCTCGGTCTGCCGGCTCTGCGTGATGTCCTCATGCAACCAGATGCACCCCCCCTGCCCGTCGGCCGCGGTGCCCACGACCTGCATGCGCTGGGCGATCAGCCGCCCGTCGCGGGTCACGATGTCGCGGTCGACAAACGGGTGTTCGGTCCCGGTGCGCAGCATCATTTCAAGCAGACCGGCACTGCCCGCATCGACCTGTCGGTTCAGCAGCGGAACGATCTCCTGCAAGGGTGTGCCCGGCTGCAGCCCATTGAGCGACCAGATGCGCGAGAACAGCGCGTTGGCATACACCACCCGATGCTGCGCATCGACGAACAGAATGCCGATCTGCAGCGCACCGAGCAGCGTGGTCAGGCGTGCCCGCTCCTGCCGGGCCACGTCGAGCAATTGCGTCTGCTGCTGCTCGCTGCGCTGCAGCGCCACCACACGCTCCTGGATGTTTGCCGCCATGGTGTTGAAAGCGGCTGCCATGCGGCCGGCCTCGTCACGGGTGTGCACCGGCAATGCGACGTCGAAGTGGCCCGCAGCCACCTGCCGGCTGGCCCGCGACAGGGCAGCCAGGTTGCGCGTGAGCGCGGATGCGATGGCGATCAGCAGCACCACCGACAAGGCCAGCGCCAGTGCTCCGATCCACAGCACATTGAAGCGGAACTCATCGCGCACCTCGCGCAGGCGCTGGGTCGACAATCCCAGCTCCAGCCGCGCCATCGCCTGGCCCGCCAGCGCGATCGGCGCCTCCAGGTGCAGCGTCTGGTCGGGCCGGTCCAGATCGATGGCGCCGGAGTCGCGCGGTGGCAGCGGCTTCAGGGGATCCCAGCCCGAAGACGCGATCTGGCGGTTGGCGTGGTCGAACAGCACCATGTAGTGGATGGCCTGCGGATGGCGCACCAGGTCCAGCGTCTGTTGCACCGTCGCATAGTCGCGCTGTGCCAGTGGCGCGGCCAGCGCCTGCTCCAGCAGCCCCAGGACCTCCTGCGACTGGGCCGTGGCCTGGTCTTCCAGCGCATGTTGCATCAGCCTTGCCGCGCCGGTCCAGACCAGCGCAATGGCGAAGATCTCGACCGCCACGCAGGCGACGACCAGTTTGCGCCGCAGCGACCAGCGGGTGGGTCGGATCAATTTCATGGCGTCTTCACCAGCATCTCGCGGGTCACTTTCATGTAGATGTCCATGGATTCCAGCACCGCCGGCTGAACCTCGCGCACGCCGCTGAAACCGGTGGCGGCCAGGAAGGCAGCGCCATCCGCCGATGGGGCCTGGACAAACGCCAGCAGCTGCGACTTGATCAGCCGGGCCTGCTCGGGGATGACCCGCGGGCAGGCCACCAGCAGGAAGCCGGGCACCTCGGCAAATTCGGTGAACACGCGCAACTGGCTGCGCACGTCCGTCGGTATGGCGCGGAACTCACCGGCACTGAGCATGGCCGCCGCCGCGTCGCCCCGCAGCAGCACATTGCCCACACTGTCGTCGGTCGGCAAGCGGATGACGCTGAAATCCTGGTCACGCTGCAGGCCGTTGTCGGACAGCCAGCGCATGCCGCGCATGGCCACCAGCGACAGCGGATTGGACAGCACCACGGCCCTGCCCCGCAATTCGGCGATGGCCGCCACCGGCCGTGCGGCGGCGAACACCAGCAGGCCCTTGATATCCGGAAGCCATTGCAGCAGGGGCGACCATCCGTGGTCGAGCTGGGCCAGCCGGGCCAGGTGCGGCGCGGTGACGATCAGGTCGTAGGCGACGGCTGCGACGCGGCTATGGAATGTCGCCCAGTCTGGCGCGGTGGAAAGCAGGACCGGCCGCTGCAGGACACGGGCCAGGAAATCGCGCATCGGCTGGTACTGGTTCAGCAGCATGCGGGCACTGATGTTGGGCAAAAGCCCCATCTCCAGTGGCACCGCGGCTTGGGCACGGGCCAGCTCCGGCAACAGGCAGCTCGTCAATACCGCAACAGAGAATTCCCTGCGCTGGACCGGCTCGGTCATGGAGATCCCGCATTGGCACGGCCTGTCTGCCGTGATGAATCCCGGATGGCGTGCGCCACCGTCATGTTGACTCCCCGATGTGCTGGCTATCGGTATCGCCTGATCGCACGCCAGGTTAGCGCCCGAGTTTACGGGTGAATGACGCCCGCGCGCACCCGGGCGCAGCCGTCTGGGCAAGAAAACCACAATCGCCAGCCGTGGCGGTCGGGTCAGACGCCCCGTGGGGGCGCATGCCCCGCTCTCCAGTTGCCGTCGACGCCGTCGCTCAGGCCAGTGCCGCGCACACCGCGCGCGTCACATCGACCGTGCGGGCCTGGCCGCCCAGATCGCCGGTATGCAGCGCCGGGTTGGCGGTGACGCCTTCGATCGCCTGCATCAGCCGGGCGGCGGCCTGCGGCTCGCCGATGTGCTCGAGCAGCATCACGACCGACCAGAACGTGCCCACCGGATTGGCCAGGCCCTTGCCCATGATGTCGAAGGCCGAGCCGTGGATCGGCTCGAACATGGACGGATAGCGCCGCTGCGGATCGATGTTGCCGGTGGGCGCAATGCCCAGGCTGCCGGCCAGCGCCGCGGCCAGGTCGCTCAGGATGTCGGCATGCAGATTGGTCGCCACCAGGGTGTCCAGCGTGGCCGGCCGGTTGACCATGCGGGCCGTGGCGGCATCGACCAGCTCCTTGTCCCAGCGCACGTCCGGAAACTCGCGGGCCACCTCGGCGGCGATCTCGTCCCACATCACCATCGCATGGCGCTGGGCATTGCTCTTGGTGACCACCGTCAGCAGCTTGCGCGGGCGCGAGCGGGCCAGTTCGAACGCAAAGCGCAGGATGCGCTCGACGCCGGTGCGCGTCATGATGGAGACATCGGTGGCGGCCTCGATCGGATGCCCCTGGTGCACCCGCCCGCCGACACCGGAGTACTCGCCTTCCGAGTTCTCGCGCACGATCACCCAGTCCAGGTCCTTGGGGCCGCAGCGCTTGAGCGGGCCGTCGATGCCCGGCAGGATGCGCGTCGGGCGCACATTGGCGTACTGGTCGAAGCCCTGGCAGATCTTCAGCCGCAGGCCCCACAACGTGATGTGGTCGGGAATGTCCGGGTCGCCCGCCGAGCCGAACAGGATGGCGTCCTTGTCGCGCAGCGCGTCCAGGCCGTCGTCGGGCATCATGCGGCCGTGGATGCGGTAGTAGTCGCCGCCCCAGTCGAAGTTCTCGAATTCGAAACGGAAGCTGCCGGACGCGGCGGCCAGCGCGGCCATCACTTGCTGGCCGGCGGGGATCACTTCTTTGCCGATACCGTCGCCGGGGATGGTGGCGATGCGATAGGTTTTCATGGGCTTGGGGTCCAGGGTTGGTTTGCGATGGGCCTGAATCTGCCGGTGATACAGATTCAGGAGCACCTTGGCATTCACGCCATTATTGATTGCAGAGCGTGCAAGGCCCCGCGCCTGGCTGCACGGATCAGGCGGTACTCATGGCGGCCGTGGCCAGGAAGTCCAGCGCCAGCCGATTGAAAACCGCCGGCTGGTCACGGGTGACGGAGTGGCCGGCACCTGCGACCCGCTGCTGGCACGCCTGCGGCAGGTGGGCACACAGGTTCGAGAATATGGCCGCGTGCACCGCGGGCGTGTCGCAGCCCGACAGCAGCAGCAAGGGCATCTCCAGCGCGGCCAGCTGGCCGGGTGAAATCCAGGGAAACTCATCGCTCGACAGCGCCAGCATCCGCATGGCCCGCATGTTCTGCAGCCGCCGCTGCATCGCGGCGCCGGAGGGCAACGGCGCGCCTGCGCCGCCAATGCCCGATGTCATGATGTGCGAGGCCCGCACGTCGTCGCCGGCGCGAAACGCTGCCAGTGCCGGCGCAATCACCTGGGTCCGAAACTTCTGCGCCTCGGCATGCCCCTGGGGGCTCAGGTCCGCGTACTTCATCATCGGCGGCTCGATGCACACCAGCGCGCGCACGCGCTGCGGCTGGGTGACGGCCAGCGCCAGCGCCGTAAATCCGCCGTAGGAACTGCCCACCAGAATGGCGCGAGGGATGTGCAGTGCATCGAGCAACTGCACCAGATCCTGCGCCTCGTGGAACGCGCCGTGATCAGGCGACGGCATGGCATTGTCATTGGGATAGCTGTAGCGCCGGCTGTAGCTGATGCAGTCGAAACGCGCGGTGAAGGCCTCCCACTGCGGTGCCCACGAGCGCCAGTCACCCATGGCACCGTGAATGAACACCAGCGGATCGCCGCTGCCCGCGCGCACCGCATGCAGCTGTACGCCGCCGGGCAGCGCATAGGCTTGCGGAACCAGGTCTTCAAAGGCAGGGCGCATGGCGTGTGATCAGCTGTTGGAGGTGATGCCGAGGTCGCGGATCAGCGCCCCCATGCGCACGTAGTCCTGGCGCACGAACGCGTCCAGCGCATTGCGGTCGGCCAGGCGATCGGGGGCATTCATGCCCAGCCCCTCGAGCTTGCCACGCACGGATGCTTCCTGACGATCGCGCGCCCATTGGGCAGTCAGCACGTCGACGATCGCCGCCGGGGTACCCACGGGTGCGAACAGGCCGACCCAGCCCAGGTACTCGAAATCCGCCACCGACTCCTTGATGGCCGGTACATCCGGCAACGCGGTCAGACGGTCCGACGAAGTGATGCCCAGGGCCCGGACGCGGCCGTCCTTGGCGGCACCCACGACGACGTTCGGCGCCGCGAACTGCACTTGCACCTGGCCCGACATCAGGTCTGCAAAGGCCTGCGCGTCCCCCTTGTAGGGCACGTGAACCATCTTGGTCCCTGTGGCGCGGCAGAACAACTCGGTGCACAGATGGCTGCCTGATCCGATGCCGCCCGAACCGAATGCCAGGCCCTCCGGTTTGGCCTTGGCGATTTGAACCAGCTCCGCCAGGCTGCGCGCCTTGACCGAGGGGTGAACCACCAGCACATACGCGCCCGCACCCAGCATGCCCAGTGGCTGCAGACTCTTCATCGGGTCGTAGGTGATCTTGGGGAACAGGTGCGGCGCCACCGAAATCGCGGTGGCGCCCGATACCAGCAGGGTATAGCCGCCCGGCGTGGACTTGACGACGTTATCGGCCGCAGGCATGCCACTGGCGCCCGGCTTGTTGTCGACCACGAAGCCCTGTCCGAAGGCGCGCGCAAAATGGTCTGCAACCAGGCGCGCCATGAAGTCGGTCGGTCCGCCCGGCGCCGAGCCGACCACGACCTTCACCGCACGCGTCGGGTAGGTGGCGGATTGGGCCCAGCCCGGAAGAGCCAGTGCGGCGAGGCTTGCACCGGTAGATTGCAGCAGCTGCCTGCGGCCAATGGTGGTGTTCATGTCTGTCTCCTTGTGTAGGTGGGAAGCGCGTGGCCGGATTCTGCGGCGCGGCGACCAGCCTGGGAAATAGAATCGACCTCCCTGGTATAAGCAAGCTTGATATGTCCGCATCCGCCGTCGTGCTGCTCAACCGGCTGCTGGCCAAGGCCCGCTTTCGCCACCTGCAGGTGCTGGTGCGGCTGGCGGAAATCGGCAGCGTCAAGCGCACGGCCGAGTCCATCGGCATGACCCAGCCAGCGGTCACGCAGTTGCTGGCCGACCTGGAAAGCCTGCTGGAGGTATCCCTGTTCTACCGCCATGCGCGCGGCGTGATGCCGACGCCAGCATGCCAGGATCTGCTGCCGATGGCACGCCAGTCGCTGGCCGGCCTCAGTGCCACGGCCGAGGCAGTGGTCGAGCGCGCCACCAGCGGCCAGGGGCTGGTGCGCATCTGGGGTTCCACGGCCGCGATCAACGGCTTGCTGGTGCGCGCCGTCCCGCAGTTCAACCGACGGCAACCGGACATCCAGCTCCATGTCAGGGAAGCCGAGGTCCACCCGCTGTTCCGGGCCATCGCCCAGCAGGAAGTGGACATCGGCCTGTGCCGACAGGTGGCAGTGCTGCCCGAGGGCTGGTCGTTCACGCCCTTGCTGGCAGACGCATTCGTGGTGGCCTGCGCGCCGCACCATCCGCTGGCGCGCAAGCGGCGTGTACGCTGGCGCGACCTGGCGGATGCCACCTGGCTGATCACGCCGATCGACTCCGCGGCACGCCACAAGCTCGACGAACTCGGCGCACGCTTCGGCAAGCCGATGCGCCAGAGCCAGGTCATCACACGCATATCGTCGATGACCTGGGCCATGCTGCAGGAGCAGCCACTGCTGACACTGGTGCCGGCCAGCGTGTTCCGCCAGCTGCAGGCTGCCGGCCAACTGGTCGTGCTCCCGCTCGACGAGACGATTCCGTATGATCCACTCGGCATGTTGCTGCCGCGGGACGTCAGGCCTGCGACGCAACGCTTCGCCGACTACCTGCTGGACTATTGCCAATGACCGATGACACCATGGATGACACCCCGCACATCAAGGCACTTGCCGATGCCGTCCCGGCCCTCGACCTGCACCCGCGCTGGGTCTGGACGGCGGTCGTGGACGTGGCGGCACGCGAGCCGCTGGGCCGCAGCGGGCGCGGCGAACGCTTCATCGTGCCGATCCTGGGTGGCCTGTTCTGGGGTGCACCCGGCTTCGAGCAATTCCATGGCCAGGTGCGCGCCGGCGGTGCCGACCGTCAGGTGGTGCGTGCTGACGGCATCAAGGAACTCGATGCACTGTACGAGATGCAGACCCACGATGGCGCGGTGATCACGATCCATAACCAGGTCACCGTGGATGAGGCTGTCATGCCCGAACGTTATGCCATGTCGGTCATTCGCGTGACGGCACCGCAAGGGCCCCACGACTGGCTGAATCGCCGCTTGTTCGTGGGCACCCTGCAAACACTGCGCCCGGCGCGCCAGGCCGTGCTGATCCGCGGCTATCTGGCACAGACGGCGGGCTGAACACGGGCGGGCCCGAAGCGGTCCCGGTGGTGGCTTACAGCCCCCGCAAGAACACCAGCAGCAATTCGTTGACCCGCGTCGCCCGCTCGCGCTGCACCCAGTGCCCCGCGCCTTCGAGGATGTGGCAGCCCCGCAGCCCCGGCAAGGTGGTGGCGAAGCGCTCGATCTGCGCATGCGAGGCCGGAAAGCGCAACACGCCATCGCGTTGGCCGGCGATGAACATCGACGGCTGGCCGATGGCCGCGCCATGCCAGGGCGCCAGCAGCTCGGAATTCAGGCGCAGGCAGCGGTACCAGTTGAGCCCGCCGCGAAACCCGGCGCGGCGGAACTCGGCCGCGTAGTACGCCACGTCGTCGGCATCCATCCAGGCCGGCAACACCTCGGGGTCGACCGTGTTGCCCAGAAAGCCCGCACCCGGCGCCAGCATGCCGAAGCTGGCCTGGCCCGGCGCATCACCCGAGCCGCTGAAATGGATGCGCCGGATGGACGCTTGCACATCGCGCTCGAACTCCGCCTCGGCCACGCCCGGCGTCTGGAAATACTGCATGTAGAAGTTCTGCACGCCCTGCTTCTCCAGCGCGGCGATCAGGTCGACCTTCCACGGCGGCGCATAGGGCACGCTCATGCCGACCACCGCGCGAAACAGGTCGGGCCGCAGCAGCGCTGCATGCCAGGCCACCGGCGCGCCCCAGTCGTGGCCGACCACCACCGCCTGCGTTTCGCCCAGCGCCTTGAGCAAACCCACCATGTCGCCCACCAGATGCAGCAACGTGTACTGGCGCGCGTCCTGCGGCGCGTCGGTGCCGCCATAGCCGCGCATGTCGGGTGCCACCGCGCAGTAGCCCGCGGCCGCCACCGCCGCCATCTGGTGGCGCCAGGAGTACCAGCTCTCGGGCCAGCCATGGCAGAACAGCACCAGCGGGCCCGTGCCCTGGATGGCGACCCGCATGCGAATGTCGCCGATCTGGAGGGACTGCAGTTGGGGTTCGGTCGTGATCGAGGTCATGGGGTGCATGCTATCCGGTGCCATGTGCGGCTGCGGCAGGCGCGACGGGCCGATGGTGGTTTTGCGGCGTCCGTCCTGCCTCCTTGAACATCGACGCATGGCGCATGCGCAACATATTCACCACACAGACGCACAACCCACTGGATCCGTGCACCGTTTCCGTGCATCATCCGACCAACTACAAGCAACAAGAAGCTTTTGGGAGAGGGATGGCGACACTGATTCCCGCCATGGGTACCTGCGTTTCACGCATGACCTCTGGCGAAAGGCGGCTGGCAGAACGGCTGCAGCAAAAACTCGACGACGACTACCTGCTCTGGTACGACGTACCCGTGGGGCCGAAGCAGTCGCATCCGGATTTTGTCGTCATGCATCCGCGGCGGGGGATTCTGATCCTGGAGACCAAGGACTGGCACCTGGAGACGATCGCCACGATGAACAAGCAATCGTGCGACATCCTCGTGAGAGGACAGCGCGTGGTTCGCCTCAACCCGTTGGCGCAAGCCCGCATTTGCGCCATCCATGTTGTGAATGCCCTCGAACGTGATGCCCAGCTGATCCACAGCGACGGCCCGCACCAGGGCAAGCTTGCTTTCCCCTGGGGCTACGGCGTGGTGTTCACCCGCATCACGCGCAAGCAGTTCGACGACGCCGGCCTGGCTGACGCCATCGCATCGCACACCGTCATTTGTAAAGACGAAATGCTGGAGCATGCCGACCCCGAGGCATTTCAGCAGCGGCTGTGGAACATGTTCCCCCACGCCTTCGGCCGCGGCGTCTTGAGCCTGCCGCAACTCGACCGCGTGCGCTGGATCATGTTCCCAGAGGTTCGGGTGCAGACCACCGGCGACCTGTTCGACGACCAGGACCCGGACGCCCAGCTGCCCGACATCATGCGCGTGATGGACCTGCAGCAGGAGCAGCTGGCGCGCAGCCTGGGTGACGGCCACCGTGTGATCCACGGCGTGGCTGGTTCCGGCAAGACGATGATCCTGGGCTACCGCGCCGAATACCTGGCCCGCGCGCAGACGCCGAACAGCAAGCCGATCCTGATTCTTTGCTACAACGAGCCGCTGGCGCTCAAGCTCGAATCCATGATGGAAAGCAAGGGCCTGGCCGACCGGGTGCATGCGCGCAATTTCCACAAATGGTGCCGGCAGCAGCTGGTGGCATTCGGCCAACCGATTCCGTCACAAGGCCCCGGCATGTTCGACGCGATGGTCGACAACGTCATCCGCGGCGTGCAGCGCCAACAGATCCCGTCTGGCCAGTACCAGGCCGTGCTGATCGACGAAGGCCACGACTTCGCGCCCGAATGGCTGACGCTGGTCACGCAGATGGTGGACCCGGCGACCAACAGTCTGTTGCTGCTGTATGACGACGCGCAACGTATCTATTCGCGAAAGACACTGAAGTTCTCGCTCAAGAGCGTGGGGATCAAGGCTGTTGGCACCTCCACCATTCTCAAGATCAACTACCGCAACACACGCCAGATCCTGCAAGTGGCAAGTGTGATCGCCGGCGACCTGTTGAAGGATCGAGAAGAGTCGGACGAGGAGAGCCCCAATGTTCAACCAATCGGGTGCGGCCGCGACGGCCAGCCGCCGCTGATCATCCGCCTACCGACGCTACGCGACGAAGCCTGGAAGATTGCCGAACTGCTGAGCGACGCCCACTCCGCCGACGGCCACGCCTGGAGCGACATGGCCATCATCTGCCGCGACCACGCCACCATGAACGAATGCGCCCGCGCCCTGCACCACCGCAAACTCCCCCACCAGGTCAGACACAAGGCCGGCGACTACCGCCCCGGCCGCGACAGCATCACCGTGATGACGATGCATGTGAGCAAAGGCCTGGAGTTTCCGGTGGTCGCGATTCCGGGGGTGGGGCAGATGCCGGCCGGTGGTGCGGATGAACATGAGGAGGCTCGGCTGTTTTATGTGGCGGCGACGAGGGCTACACAGAGGTTGGTGATTACGGTTAGTGGGGAGGGGGGGTTTGGGGGGAGGTTGGTGGGGAACTGAACGGTCGCACTCAATTGCACCTTGCGCGTACAAGTCGACAATTCCCATGGCACGTCAAATCCGTTACGGTCGAGAATCAGTTTTCGGCCAGGAGCGGCTGTTCACAAAAAGTGCAGCCAAGGTCGGCTCGAGGCTGGTTTCAGTCGTTCGTTGCAGCGTGGCTGAAGGCTGCTGTTGGCCGAGACCGTGAATTCAACCGCGTTCCGGGAACCTGCCCCCCGACCCGTCGCAGCGGGCGCGATCCGGAAGGACCCTCAACGATGTGAGACCACCACGGAAATTCTTGGATCATGTCTCAACGGAACGGCAATGGCGATGACGACGAAGAAGTCCACGGCGACGTGGGACAGTAACCTCGAAGGTCATGCCGAAGCCCAAGGCGTCGCCAAGTCAAGAGGATGGTCAACCCCGAACGCGCCCGGCGGTAGACACTGTCCGCGCCTCCCGCGACGGCCACGAGTTCCAGAAGCCTGGGTTGCTCGAAAGTGCCTGGGTTTGCTGCCGGGAGCCGAGTTGGTCGGAATTGCGGTGGAAGGGTTCGCCAGCGAGGACCAGCGCGGCGTCGAACGAAGGCAATGAGATCGCCGACGTCCTGTACTTTGGAGGCCGGGCCAACCTTCAGCACGCGAAGCGCAATGTTGGTCAGGTGAAGTACTCCAGGCGCCGAGCACAAGCCGCATTCGGGCGGCGGATGCGAAGAAGACGATTAGCAAATTCAGCGCGCCACGTATCGCGCCTGCAAGACGTCGCTTGGAACCGAGAAAGCGCGGGAAAAGTTGCGATTTGAGTTGGTCACCAACCGGCCCATCGCGCCCGCGTTACTCCAGTCCATCGAAGGTTTGGCGGCAAGCGCTTGAAACGTGCCGCGGACGCAGGCGAAGCAGGTGGCGAGCCTGCAAAGCTGACGGGCAGGACCTCGCCGAGTTCGCCGCGCGGCTGGACATGATCGGCCTGACCGGCGACCTGCGCGAGAACAACAGCAGCTCGCACCTGGTGGACTGGTCAGAACGCGCCGGGACCCAAGGCTCGCGGCCGTCTCGCGGATATCCGGGAGATGGCACGCGACAAAGCCAGTTTGATCAAGCAGCATCGCAACGTCATCATGCGCACTGACGTGCTGGCTGCATTGGGCCTGTCCGACGACAGGACCTGCTCCGGCGCCGGCGAGCTTCCCACCGATCGGGAACGTGGTTGATCGCGTGCAGTTGGAAGACACCGTTCATCGTATCCGCAGCTCACCCGGCCGCTGGTCTTGCGTGCCGAAGGCAGGTTCGGAAAGACAGTCTTCGCAGACTCGTTGGCCGCCCGCCTGGTCACGAAGCACGAGACCATCCTGTTCGACTGCTTCGGCATGGGCCAATACCGTGCACTCCGACGATAGCAGGCACCTGCCAAGCCGCGGTCTAGTGCGCATATCGCCAATGAGCTCGCCTGTCGAGGCCAGTGACCCCATGCTGCCCTCGACCAGCAACAGCGAAGACATCCTTCGCACCTTCGCGTGCGCCTGGAGCAAGTCAGTCGCGACGCCAGCCGGCTCCGGCAGGCCGGCAACTGATCCTGCTGCTCGACGCGATCGATAACGCCAGCGAAATCGCTCGCGATCGCAATCAAGATTCGTTCCCGCGCCTGTTGCTGCAAGCTTGGAGCACGGCGCAGCAATCGCCCGTCAGGTGGTCGTCAGTGCCCGAACGCACGGCAGCTCGCCGCAACCGACGAGATCTCCGCCGAGGCTCGAATTAGCGCCGTTTGTCGAGCGAGAGACATGGCGTTCCTGCGCATGCGTGTGGAGCAAGCTGACCGAGACGATGGTCCAGGTGGGGCCAGGCGCGGTCGAAGGGCAATGCTGAGTGCTGGAACGCGGCCGCTAAACCTGGCCTGCTGGCGCGGCAGGATCGACAAGCCGATCGCGCTGGACGATTTCGATCCAGAACCGCATTGACCAGGCCTTGGTGAGCACGCAAGCTGGGCAATGCCGATCGCTGATCCCGCGCTTTCCTGGCGGGTCTGGCCACTTGCCGCCACCCGTGCCGCTCAGGGAATTCGCGCAGGCCAACCAGCATGACCCGAAGGCGCGGTCGTCAGCTTCGCCCAGAGACCTGTCGCCGCTGCTGGAGCAGACCAAGCATGGCCTGATGTTCCGCGACGAGCCCACCGAAACCATTCAGCGCAGCTACGCTGGCGACGCGGCGCCGCTGCGTGAGCTGGCGACGAACCTGGTAGCCATGCAGGTCGAGTCGGTCTATGCCGCCACGACGCTGACCTGCTGCTGCAGCTGGAGGACGGCGAGAAGCTTTTCCAGTTGGCCTTCGATGAGCGCTGCCTGCGAGCATCACCGGCACCGTGGGCCAGCAGACTATCGCCATGCGCAATTCGCGCCGCCGTGGCGCACGCCGATCGGTCAACGACCTCGCACCTCGTACCGTTGCTGGTCAGATTGTCGATCCTCGCCGCGATGGACCAGCGGGAACGACGTATCTGCTGGACTACCCGATCTCGTGGTCGCCTCAGCCGATCCGGATTCGCTTCGGCGCATCTTCGAGCACGCCGTGGCCGGCTCCGCCACGCCCGCCTGGCGATTGCGCATGGGCTGATGGGCGAGTCCGCCGAGGAACGTCTGGCACGCCGGTGGGTCGCTGAATGGCTGCGGCACTACTTCGACCAAAGAGGGACGCACATGACCGCGCGCACCCATCGGTGCTGGATTTGGCGGCGCTCCGTTCTGCCACCTGCTAAAGGGCGACGGCAACGGCGGCTCGAAACCTCAGGTTGGGTCAGCGCCGAACACGGGTACGAAATCCGCGATGTTCCAACTGGCGCACCGTCGAAGCCGTGGCCTTGCTCTCACCCGGGGTGATCAGGCCTGTGTCGATGAACTGGCGTCGATCGGGCCGATCGCCGCAGCAATTCGATACGCCGCCGGCAGTCGGAGCAACAACGCGCCCAGCTCCGAGTCGCTTGCAGCGGCATGCATAGCGGACGGTCCGGTGAAGCTTCAGGATCATTACCGACCCGACGAGACGCACGTTGGTACAGGGGATGGTGGAGGCGGCGGCGAGCGGGCGGTTGGGGATGCCCGTCAGACCACTGCAATCCGCGGCGCTGCCCTTGATGCCGCCAGACCTGCACGTGTTCATGGACTCGTCGTACTGGGTTGGTGGGTGGCCGCATACATTGCGCAGCAGGTCATCACCTGCTGCGCGTCAGCCGATTGGTCCCGACCTGCTGCCGAGCAGGAACTGGCCGATCTCGCTGCGACCTTGACTGAATCTGCCGGACGCGGAGTTCCTCACCGCGCTCAAAGAGGCATTGGACGCGGACTACCAGGCGAAGGTCAAGGCCGCCGGGGACGCGAAGGAAAAGCGCGCCATGAGTACAGCACACACATCAGCCGTGCAGTTCCTCAAGAGCGAATGCCGCGCTGGCTCGATATCGCGCGCGACTGCACAGGCTGTTGTCGGTTCCAGTTCCGCGGCACCTGGCTTGGCGCCGCTGACGGCCCGCTGGATGCGCTGCGCAACACCGACGGTTACCACTCGGGCGGCCGCTCGGCGCAACGGCAGCAGCAACACGGTGGGCGAGCGCTTGCTGGCCTTAGCTCTTGCGGCGAACGACGCATTCTCTGCAGGCGAGTCGCGGCACATCGAAGCGGCAAGCGACAGACACCACGCCCGTGGTCGAGCCTGGTCGGGCTTGTCGCCTGCTGCTGGCGTCCGGCCGGCGTTCCATGCCATAGCCGGCACGCTCGCTATTAAGGCGAGCGCAGCCACGAAGGAGCACGATGTCACCGATCGCGCCGCACACTTCGCGCGACCAGGCGGGCGATCGCGTTGGCCAGCCCCGCCAAACGATCGTGTACTTCCGCAAGGGCTCCGAGCAGATGGACGCGATCGGCTCAGGCGACTCCGGCTTCGTCGAGGGCTAATGCACTTCGCCAGCGCTGACCGGCGAAGGTCTCCGGCAGCGCGAGGGCACACCTTGATCCAGCATCACAGGAGCTCAACTTCGGCGAGGCAGAAGTTCGGCCTGGGGGTCCTACGGCGCCGCGATGAGCCAGTATCCGGCGTGGCCAGGCTTGCCAGGCTGGCGCGGTGGCAGGACCGCAGGCGAATCGTTAGACTTCACGCTGTTGCCGTATGTGCGGGCCTTGCTGGAGGACGACAAGCTCGACGCCGAGCTCGCCCTAACGCTCTTGCGACTGCCGAATCCAGCCGAGCTCTACGTATGCGGGACCACGCAGCTGGTCGCCACTCTCGAGTGCAACCGTCCGCACGCGTGCCCGCCGTCGCCGCCGAGCTCGTCGCGTACCTGCAGAACAATCCGGGTTCGCTGGGCTCGAAACGCCCCGCACACTCGCCCAGCTTCGCCGGCGCGGTGCTGAGCCAGGACATAACGGCGGCAGTACTTGGACGCGGCGGCGGATCGGATAGATGTCAGCGCGATGACCACAACAGGCGCGCGCCAACTGGCGCGCGCCCGGAGCCGATGCTGCGCCTCGAACCTGGGAGGACGAGCAGACCAAGGCGAAGGCGTACGTTCTGCAGCTCGCCGCGGCTGATCCGCTCGATGAGGTCGCGGTGGGGCGCGTCCTCGATGCGGCACACGCAGCACTCGAATAATGCTGGGCGATGCCCTCGGTTCGCTGCGAAAGAAGGTGCCGTTTAAGCATGGCCTGACTCATCTGCCTGATCGCGCGGCGGCTAGAGATGTTGGACCTGTACGAGAAGAACGGGAACTGCGCACCTGCAAGCAGCAATGGGGCGACTCCTCGCTCGCCGTAGCCGACGCGCTCAAGGCATGCGCACCGGTCATCGCACGGGTGAATGCACGTGATACATTTCCTACGACTACCTGTATCGAGCTCACGTCCGCGCCCTCGAGAAATTTGTGGTCTAGCGCGCCGCGACGTTGCTGATCCCTCATCCGCGAGTTCACCGTCCCAAGATGCCGGTACCGGCCTCGGTGGAGCTCAACTTCGCTGCGGAATTCAACGAAAGGCTCGCCGAGTGGGCGAAGCCGCGCTGTTGCGCCTGCTGCAGAGCGGAGCCGGCTTCGAAGCTCGCGTCAACACGGAGGACGGGGCTGGCAGGACGCGATGACCTTGCTGGAGATGCGGTCAAGGCCATCTCGGCAATCACCTGGCTCCAGCTCTGGTTCGCCCGTAACCCAGCAGTGGTTCGCTGCTCCTCGCCTGCGCACGGCGGTCCGACTCCGGACGTGCCGGGTGCTGGATGGTGTCGTTGCGTATCGGCGCCGTGACGCGGTCCCTTCCAGGCGCCGGGTTGCGGTTCTTTACCAGCACGCCCAGCTCTGGTTTGCTCGTCGCAATGATAGCGCGCATCGCACCAGGCGCCCGTGGTCGTTGCACAGCATGCCGATTTTCTCGAAGCGATCGGTCAGGACGCCGCCGAACGCCACGTGCTTCGGCATTTTGCGGCGCAGGCACTGCTGTAGGTGTGAATGCAGTGAGTTGCGTTGCCAAATGCACGAGTTCAGAATCTTCAGCGCGTCAATCAGTCGAGCTTGCGGCCGGAAGGAAGGACTACTGCGAGGCGATTTCTACGCCCCGCGTCCGAAGGCAGCGAAGCCTCAGCCGGAAATGCATCTGGACTACGACTCGGGACAAGTTACCCGGCTGTCGAGCCTGTTTCGACAGACCGCGCACTGAGAGCGGCGGATGCCTCTCGTCGCCAAGGTCGCCAACAACGCCAGTATCGAGTTCGCTGAGCGATCCCAAAAGGCGGGTGCTGACCTGGCGCAACACTACACGCGGCATAGACGCCAGTACCAAACCTACGGAGAGCGATGCTGGCGCTGTTCTCGGTAGCCGGCGATCTCATTGCGCGGACGCAGTTGGCGCGGCTCCGATGAGGAGACCCGTGGGAGGACTGGCTTTCGCGCGAGAGTGACGCATCCGGCGGGCCTGTGGCTCGCGGACGGAATGGACCGCCAACCCCTGGACAGCTGGGCCTCCGATGGTCATGGGCAAACGGCGATGGACCTCATCTCAGATCCAGCCGCGTTGAAGTCGTTTGGGGATCAATGATTCGGTGGGAGACTGGCTCACGGTCGATGGCGGTTAGCTCAAACGAAAAGTCGAGATCCGGTGATGTCGGCGCTGGCGCCGCAGGACAAGCGCTACATTGGCAAGGATCTGATTGCTCAGGGCCGTTCAAGCCTACTTGCGCAGATTACCGAGATGCACGAATACGGCAGGGTGGCCTCGAAGCGAGATGCGCCCTACCTCCGTGGGTCGTGCGGGAAGCATATGCGTATCTGGACGGGGCCGACGCCCTGGGCACCACTGGGGCGGTGCGGCGCTCGCGCTTGAGCAGGACGTCACGCCGTTCGCCGGGGTGCGATCTGTCAGACCGTTCGACCAGACTTGGAAAACGCGCTACCGGTGAGACCGTGGTGCAGGCCGACGCGGATCGAATCCGGCCGACATGAGGAGGTGCGGTGATGGCTCACGCCTGTGGTGCCGCACTGACGTCGTGAGTGCGTACCTGGGAGCCCGCAGCGCCGACCTGATATGGCTAGTGCGCCTGCGACGCCGACGGAGGTCTGAAGCGAGAGCGCAGCCGCTACTGGCATACCGCTGTCATCCGGATAGGTGCCTCGCTTGACGTGAGTTACGACGCCAGGCCAGTCGAACGAAATGGAAGAATTGAAGTTCTGGGAGTCATGGGCGGCAGAAGTTGATTTCTGTCATCGGAGAACGGCGGGCGAACGTTGTGGAGGCATGAGCACAAGCTGCATACCCTACCTTCCGAATCAGCAGTACCTGTTGCCCTGCGCGTTGCAGGAATGGCTGGATCCGGTCACCTGGCGTGCTTCATCAGCGACACAGTCGACAGCCTGGATCTGAAGGCATTCCATGCCCGCTATGCTGGCGGCGGATCAGCGCAACCAGCCGTTCCACCCGGCCATGATGGTCAAGGTGCTGGTCTACGGTTACGCCACGGGCGTGTTCAGCTCGCGCAAGATTGAGCGCCGGCTGCACGAGGACTTGGCGTTTCGGATGCTGGGCGCGGGCAACTTCCCCAAGCACCGCACGATCCGCGACTTCCGGGCGCTGCACTGAAGGATTCTGAAGAACTTTTCCCTGGTCGTGCAGCTGGCGCTGGGGAGATGGGGCTGGTCAAGTTGGGCACTGTGGCCATCGACGGCACCAAGATCAAGGCCAACGCCAGCCGCCACAAGGCAATGAGCTACGAGCGCATGCAGCAGGCCGAGGGCGAGCTCAAGGCGCAGATCGAGGCCTTGCTGGAGCGCGCCAAGAGCACCGATGCAGCCGAGGCCGACGAACCCGAGGTGGACATTCCCGCCGAGGCTCGAACGCACGCCAAGTGCGGCTCGATGCGATAGCGGCGGCAAGGCAAAGGTTAGAAGAGCGCCAGCGCCAGGCAGACACCCCGCGGACGCAGCGAAGATGACGAGCGCCGGCCTGTAAGGACCGCGATGGCAAACCCAGAGGCGGCAAGCCATATCAGCGTGACTGGTGTTCCTGCGCCAACACAAGACCGGTTCCACCGACCCGAATCGCGCATCGTGAAGCGCGCCAGCGGTGGCTTTGACTATTGCTACAACGCGAAGACTGGGGTGGACGAGGCAGCGCACATCATCGTGCAGCTGAAGTGGTCAGCACAGTTCGGACGTGCACCAGTTGCCGATGGTGCTCGATGCCGTGCAATCGCGTACCGGTTTGCAAGCGAGCCGGGTGCTGGCAGATGCCGGCTACCGCAGTGCGGACGCGAATGAGTTGGCGCAAAAAGCCAACCCGGAAACCCAATTGGTGATGCACTGGGCCGCGAAGGCAAGCGCAGTCCAAACCGACGGATGTACAGCGCTACCCGCATACAGTGGCCATGCAGGCCAAGTTACAGACCGAGCGAGGCAAGGCGGACTACAGAAAGCGCAAATGGATCGCCGAGCCGCCCAACGGTTGGATCAAGAACGTGCTGGGGTTCGAACAATTCAGCATGCGCAGGTTGCACAAAGGCAAGGCCGAGTTCAAGCCATGTGCATGGCGCTGAATTTGCGCCGGATAAGAGAACTGCAGCTGACCTGGGGAAGCGCAAGGCACAAAGCCTCTAAATTGAGCCCGTCAGCGCCATTTGCCACCGATCAGCGCTGACCGAGCATTCATTGTTTCGCCAGCGCTACCGCCGAAATCACTGATAAAATGTTCTGCTGCCCAGACTCCTGCCTGCTTCCGCCGCGGTAGCGCGTCAGCAGACAGGACGGCCGCGTTCGTGCCGCCTGCCGGACTGCCCCCGCGTGGAGCATCTAGCAAGGTCAGCTCGTCGGGCCGGAGTCCCCTGATGCTGGTTAGCGCTGAGTAGGACCGAGAACGACGACGGACCGAAAGCGCTGCATTGCCGTCTTTCAATGCCATACGCCCATTTAGCAGTCCGACTGCTTCGCGCAATTTGGACTCTTGAACTATCACCACAACAGATCGATTTGAAGGTCCGGTCAAAGTGGGAATGTTGCATTGCAGGACTTGACCTCATCAGCTACGCGTCACACTATCCTCCTAGCCAAAGAAGCAACCATAAGGGTCAGTGTCGACCACGACGAGCGCCGCCAACAATGTCTTGAACCGCGCGTCGGGCTCGTACAGATGCCATTTCAGATCGCTGCGCATCCAATAAAGCCGCCACTCGTTGTGCGTTTTGACGTACCTCACCCGCGCCACCGGCGAATGTCGAATCGTCGTCTTGTCTTGCCAGTCCGGTCGAATCTCGAAGATGTCGACGGTTTGTCCGACCACGGAAAATCCAATGTCCAGTTGCGGGCGGATGTGTTCCGGCGGGCGCCGTTGCTCCATGAACCACTTCAGCGCCTTGGAATTGCGGGCTTGCTCTATTTCCGTGAATGCCATCGATGACTCTTGTCCTGGTGATCAGAAGATGCGGCGCGAAGCTCAGCGAAGGGCCAGTGTCAGCCTCAGTCATTTCACGCCGGGCGGCGGTCGCATGGCCTTCAACTGGGGCACGACTTTGGAGTTGAATCTGCAGATCATATCGGCCAGGTCATTCCATAGTTGTCCTGCGCCACTTCGATTGGCAGATACATCGACGCGTGCCATCAAATTTTCCGGTGCGCGGGCCTACGCCAACAACTCAGCATCCAGCGTGATGTTGCTCGCCTTTCGAACGGGCAGCTTGGCAGATGTTGTTGTCATTCCCGCACGCATGTTGTTTGTCGGCAGTGATGCGTGGTTTCATGGTGCCACCGATGCGCATGGCAGACAACGCGGCAATGTGTGGTCCATCGGCGCCAGGTCTGCCGTTTCACAAACCTTGTCGGCAAGCCCTTGCTGCGCCAGTCACCTTCCGATAAACTGCACAGAATTCTGTAATCAAACTAGCAAGGAGCCCACGATGGCCTTTTCAGCCAGTGATGTGGTGCCATTCACCCAGGCGCGCGCCAAGCTCTCCGAACTCGCCGATCAGGCCAAGGCCGGCGCCGAGAAAATCATCACCAAGAACGGCGAGAGCTACGTCGCCTTGATCGACGCAGACCGGCTCGACTACTACCACCGGTTGGAGCGCGAGCGCATCCACCTGTTGCTGATCGACGATGCCAGGCGTGGTCTGGCCGACATCGAGGCAGGCCGCACCTACGCAGCGGATGCGGCCCTCGACCAGATTCAACGGCGCCGGGCCGGCGTTATCGCCGCGGGCAGGCTCACCAAGAAGCGTGGCTGAGGATATCTTCCGGGTCGAGCTGACCGCGAGTTTCCTGGAACGCCTGGACGCCATCGAGGCGTTCTTTTCGGAAGCGGATGCAGGCTTTGCGTTTGACAAGCTGATCGCCGAGCTGCGCGCCACGGTGGTCCCCAACCTGGCCCGGTTCCCGCGTATCGGCCGGCGCTACCTCCAGAACCCGCCGCAATCGGCAGAGGCGCTGGCGCAATTTGCCGCGCTGCCGCAAGGCTCGGCCAAGGCCTTGCGCGAATACCTGCACGGTGACTACCTGATCCTGTATGCGGCCGTGGATATCGAGCGCACTGTCTACCTGCTGTCCATTCGGCACCATCGCCAGCTGTCGTTTGACTTTGCCCGGCTTTGGCCGGGGTCGACTTGACCGCGGGGAAGAAGCAGCAACAGTCGGGGGTCACGCATCTTTTCCACCCACCTCTGTTCGGGCAGCTGATTCGGTCGTGTCCTCCACGATCGCCCGCAGCCGGTGTGGGGCCCCAGGGTCAGTCCCATACTTTGTACTGCGCAGCTACAACATATGGGGCTGACCCCAATTCCACGCAGGCGATGTGGTCGCCGTGACTTTCATGCGCTGCCGGATTGAAGAAACATCAGCCCGGCTTGGCCATCAACTCACCCCGATTCGTTATAAGTTCCCAGACCTGGGGGGCGACCGTTTTGATGTTTGGCAAGGTCTCGTCCGCGATGGTTATGCTGGGTACGCGCCTGCCGTGATGCTCAACATCCGGGCCGATTCGCCGGAACAAGATGCCGAACCGACCTAGCAGCCTGACGAGCGCCGGTTCCATGACCGCGTAGCAGTGGCTGATGCCGTGGACCTGCGCCATGCGCATGACGGCGGCAAACAGGCCCAGAGAAATGTGTGGCAACACGCGCCGTTCGTGCTCCTCAAAATACACATCGATGTCGGACGCCACGCCAGCAACGCTTTGGGCCTCACCCAGGCGCCTCTTGAATGCCTTGGAAACGGCGAAACGCGAAATTTCGCTGAGATGCCTGCGGATCGCCGGATCGTTGACGGGTTCATCCAGCTTGCAGTGCATTTCGATGGGATAAGGCTCATCATCTTGCGGCAGGATCAGACGCGTGGTGGCAGCATAGGCCCCGGTTCGGCGATGGCGCAGCAAGTAGTGGTCGGAGCGGATGTCGAACTCGTCTTCTTCCCAACGGATGATCTGTCCATCTGCGGCCTTGCCAATCTTGCAATCCGCCTCCCGCTCGAATCCGGTCTCCACCACATAGACCTGGTATCGCAGTTGAAACACCTGGGCCCGCAACGCATCGGTGTCGGCATGAATCAGTTCGAAAAACTGATTGAAGGCGGAGAGCAGGTCTTGTTGCATGGTTGGATTGTTCAAGCTGCCGTTTGATTCTGCCCGACTTTGGCCTGGACCCGCTCGATCGCGCGGCCTGTTGCCACTCAGGGTCGTGCGCCGGCACGGCGCAGGATGTCGGCGATCGCACGCTGACCGCGCTGCTCGGCATGCGCCAGCGGCGTCACGCCCTTGGCATCGGCCAGCTGCAGCTTTGCGCCTTGCGCCACCAGCAGGCGCACGATCTCGGTATGCGCGGCGCCACCGTCGCCCAGGATGATGGCCTCGAGCAGCGCTGTCCAGCCCAGACGGTTGACGTGGTCGACGTCAATGCCTGTCTTCAACAGCGCGCGTACCGTTTCGACATGGCCGTGGTGCGCCGCCGGAATCAATGCCGTGCCGCCGTAACGGTTGGTGCTTTTCAGGTCGGCCCCTGCGCCCAGTGTCAGCCGCAGGATCTCCAGCCGTCCTTCTGCGCCGGCAAAGAGGAACGGCGAATCCTGCATCTCGTCCTTGGCGTTCACGTCGGCGCCGCGCTGAATCAGCAGCCGGGCCACATCGATGTGGTTCGCATGGGTGGCGGCCAGCAAGGCGGTACGGCGGCGCGCATCGCGCGTGTCCACCGGCACACCCGCATCCAGCAGCCGCCGCAGCGCCGCCACGTCGCCGGCTTCGGCCTGGCGCACCAGCGCAGGCGTATCGGCACCGGCCCCCACGGGCCATGCCGCGCCACAGGCCAGCAACAAGCTGCGGCGCCTCATCGGGGTGGCCCTGCGTCGATCAACGCCTCGCCACAGACCATGCGCGCGATGCCTGCCCCGCCAGCCGCTGCCTCGCACATGCGGCACGGGCGCGCGGTGGACGCCCGCACGCAGCCCGGCAGGTCGCGCCTGCGCAGTCCGCGCGCCGCATCGGCGGCCAGCGCCGGCGCGGGCAGCCAGGGCCATGCCGCAAGCGGGCGACCTCGACGATGAAGGTCAGGTGGTCGAGGGCGCTGTCGCATGCCGCCATTCTGCCAACCAGAGGGCCAGCTGACCACCGAACGTTGCGCGCCACGCGGGTGCCAGACTGAAGCCGTCGGGTCTCGGCGGCGACCAGCACCTGCTGGTGTCGGGGCCGCCCGCTCAGAAGTTCAGGTGCAGCAATGGCCGCACCAGGCGCGGGTCGCGCAGCTTTTCCACCCACCACTGCAGCGCCGGTCCGGCGCGGTGCGAATGCCAGCCCACGTACAGCAGATTGGGTTCGCGCGGGTCTTGCGTGGCCAGCGCCACCAGCGTGCCTTGGGCCAGATGCTGGCGCACTTTCTCCAGCGGTAACCAGCCGACGCCCAGGCCTGCCACCTGGGCCACGATCTTCGCCCGCATGCTCGGCATGGCCAGCCGCTCCTGGTGCATCTGCACGCCATAGCTTCGGGCAACGGCCAGTCGAGAGGTATCGGCCACCACCACCGCGCGGTGCGCGGCAATCGCTTCCATCGAGAGTGGCTGCGCCTCACGCGCCAGCGGGTGCCGCGGCGACACGGCAAACACCCATTCGAGCTGGGCCAATTCAAACCACTGCAGATGCGCCATCGCCGGCGGTTCGTTGGTGGCCGCCACCACCAGGTCGGCGCGCTGGTCCAGCAGCGCCTCCCAGGTGCCGCCGAGCACCTCGTGGGCGAACCGCAGGCGTACGCCGCTGGCCAGCGCGTCGAAGTCGGCCACCAGCGGCAGCAGAGCTTCGATGTTCGCCAGCTCGTCGGTGGCGATGTGCAGCTCGCTCTCCCAGCCGTGGGCGACCTGCTTGACCCGCTCGGTGAGGCGCTGCGCCTGTGCGTGCAGCTGCGCGCCCTGTTCCACCAGCAGCAGGCCGGCAGGCGTCAGCGCGATGCGGTAACCGGCCCGGTTGAACAGCAGGGCATCGAGCCGGTCTTCGAGCTGGCGCGCGGCGTAGGACACGGTGGATGCCGCCTTGCCGAGCCGCTCGGCCGCGCGCGACAGGCTACCAGTGGCACGCACCGCATCCAGTAGCTGCAGATCTTCCAGACTCAACATGTTCGATTGCTTCGCACGAGTTCGTCGAGATTATGGCGCCTGTTGGGCCTTCCGTCGCCAGACACTTGCTCCATCAGCCCTTGCAATGAGCTGAAAAGCCCGGAAAGATATCAACGAAACAACCGAAGGAAACATCATGAACCGCTTTGAAGGAAAGAACATTCTGGTCACCGGTGGCAGCAGTGGCATCGGCGCAGCCGCCGCCATCGCCTTTGCCCGTGAGGGCGCCCGCGTGGCGATCACCGGCCGCGACGTGGAGGGCCTGGCCCGTGTCAAGGCCGAGCTCGGGCCCGATGCGCTGGCCCTGGTCAGCGAAGCCGGTGATGTGGCGGCCCAGACCGCGCTGGTGGCCGAGCTGCAGGCGCAGATGGGCGTGATCGACGGCGTCTTCATCAACGCCGGCGTGGCCAAATTCGGCCCGCTGGCACAGATCGACGAAGCCCTGTGGGACAGCAGCTTCGACACCAATGTCAAAGGCCCCTACTTCCTGATCCAGCGCCTGGCCGGGCTGATGACACGTGGCGGGTCCATCGTGCTCAATGGCTCGATCAATGCCCACATCGGCATGCCCAACTCCAGCGTCTACGCCGCCAGCAAGGCCGCGCTGATTTCGCTGGCCAAGACCTTGTCGGCCGAGTTGCTGCCCCAGGGCGTGCGCGTGAATGTGGTGAGTCCCGGCCCCGTGACCACACCGCTGTATGGGAAGCTGGGCATGAGCCCGGAGCAGATGCAGGCCATGGCCACCAGCGTCCAGGCGCAGATTCCGCTGGGCCGTTTCGGCACCCCCGAGGAAATCGCCGCCACGGTGTTGCACCTGGTGTCGAAGGAATCGGGCTTCATCGTCGGCACGGAGATCATCGCCGACGGCGGCATGAGCCAGATGTGAGGCAGGTCAAGGGCAGTTCAGTTCGGGTTGACGTGCTTCACTTCGGCACCGAAGCAAGGCCTTGCCCTCCATGCGCTGGACGACGCGGAACCTGGTGCGGTGGCGCACGAGGTCAAGGACGCTCGGTCCGGACCTGATAGCCGGGCATGCTTCTAATTGTTGGGTGTGTGGCGCGCGGTACGATGCCGGGGCACCCGATCGGTGGTGCGTCAGCGGGAGCGTTCACATGGGTTGGTTTTCCAAAAGCACGGACGGTTTTTTCCTCAGCACCACCTCGCCTGAAGGCGTGGAACGGTCGCAGTATCTCGGAATCGTGCATGGCGAAGCCATCATCGGCGCCAATATCTTTCGCGACATGTTTGCCTCGGTGCGCGACGTGGTGGGCGGCCGGGCCGGGGGTTATGAACGTGCGCTCTCCGGTGCGCGCGACGCGGCCATGGAGGACCTGATCGAGTCGGCGCGCGAGATGGGCGCCACCGGCGTGATCGGCATCGACTTCGACTATGAAGTTCTGGGCGAAACCAACGGCATGATGATGGTTGCCGTGAGCGGCACGGCGGTCAGGATTTGAACCACACACGCGCCACACGAGGGTCAGGCAGGTTTCTGACCGTGCCTCCCCTCCGCTCCCGCCAAGACCGGTGCCATACGTGTAGGCGTCACTGACGGACGCAAAGTCGTACAGCCGTCGCCGTCGCCGTCGCCGTCGCCGTCGAGATACGCGTCCGGCGTCGCTTATCCGGCGACCGTGCCGACGGTGGCGTTCGCATGCGATGGTGCCACGCTCCGGGTCGTCCCTGTCTCGAGCATCTGCTCGAACCCGGCCTGCGGCACCGGCCGTGAGAACAGATAACCCTGTTGCAACACACAGCCCCGGCCGATCAAAAAGGCCGACTGTTCCTCGGTCTCCACGCCCTCGGCAACCACCTGCAGCCCCAGCTCGCTGCCCAGGGCGATGATGGCGACTGCCAGCGCACTGTCGCGGCCGCCCCGCGCCACGTCGGTGATGAAAGCGCGGTCGATCTTGAGTTCGTTCATCGGCAGCCGCTTGAGGTGGCTCAGCGACGAGTAGCCGGTGCCGAAGTCGTCCAGCGACAGGCCGAAACCCATGGCGCGCAGGCGGTCCAGCATGACGGTCGCGGCGGCCACGTCGTGCAACACCATGGTCTCGGTCAGCTCCAGCATCAGGCAGGACGGGTGCAGGCGGTAAAGCCGCATCAGGCCATCGAGCTTGTCCGGCAAGCTGGCATCGGCAAGGCTGGACGCGGGCAGATTGACCGACAGCGGCAATGCCGGCAGGCCCAGATCCGACCAGCGGCGCAGGCTTTTGCAGGCGTCGTCCAGTACCCAGTCTGTCAGCGGCGCGATCAGCCCGCTCTCCTCGGCCAGTGCGATGAAGCCGGCCGGTTGAATCAGTCCGCGCCGCGGATGCTGCCAGCGCACCAGCGCTTCGGCGCCGACGAGGCCGGCACTGACTGCGTCCACCTTGGGCTGGTAATGCAGGCACAGCTGCCCGGTCTGTATGGCCTGGCGCAACTCGGTTTCGAGCAGCACACGATCCCTGGCCCGGACGTTGAGCGCCTCGTCGAAGAACTGGTGCTGCGCCCCACCTGCCTCCACGGCAACCCGTACCGCCTGTTCGGCACAACGGGACAGGCCAACCATGTCCTTGGCATCGCCGGGAAACAAGGCAATGCCGATGCTGGCCGTCAACACCATCGACTGCGCGTCGACGACGATGGGCTGCGCCACGGCTGCAATCAGGCGCTGCGCGACTATGGACGCACGTTCCTGGTTGTCGAGGTCGACGACGAGGATCGAGAAGGCGTTGTCGCCGAGCCGCGCCACTGCGCCCGCCTCATGCACGAATGTAGCTCTGCCACGTTGCTCGTACGCCATCGGGGAGCGGCTGATGCCCTCATCGGCCTGCAGGCGTTCCTGCCCCAGCGGGTCGACCGCGGCCAGGTCGCCGCCGCGGATGCACGCGCGCAGTCGCTGTGCGATTGCGGCCAGCACCATGTCGCCCTGCACGCGGCCAAACGCATCGTGGACACCTCTGAGGCGATCGATCTCGATATGCAGCACCGCGCACCCGACGCCCCCGCGCCGGGAACGCTCGAGCGCAGGCGCTGCCAACTCGGCAAACAGGCGGCGGTTGGGCAGGCCCGTGACCTCGTCGTAATGCGCCAGCCGCAGCGCCCGCTGCTCGGCCGCGACGCGCGAGTCGTCCAGCTCGACGCGCGCCATGAATTCCTTGCGCAGAACAAACTCGCGCCACCAGCCGATGCCGGCCGCGAGGATGAAGACCGTGACCACGTGATACGTCCAGTAAGCCGCATGCTGGGTCGACAGGCCGGCATGCACCCACACCGCGTACAGGAAGGCCGCCATGATGGCGATGCCGGACACCAGCGCGTAGCGGAATTGCACCCCCAGGATGACGAAGCAGTAGAACTGCAGGAAGGTGAAGTTGAGTACGCCGACCCAGCTCTTCAGGCCGGCGCCGCCCTCGTCGTCGATGCGCACCAGGATGTCGATCAGGCACATGGCCACGATGACGATGAAGCTGGCCATCACCGGTTGCCAATGTCTGCGTGCCCTGGGCAGCAGCGAATAACCCAGACCTGCCAGCAGCACCGGCACCGCCACCGTCAGGCGCAGCAGGTTGGCAGGCCCGTTGGCGTGGGCGATGCGGTCGATCAGGTAGTCGCCCCCGACCAGCACCATGCCCAGCAGCAGGCTCACCTGCGCGTAGCGGAGGTAAAAGGCGACATAGTGCTTGATGAAGCGCAGTTCGAAGGCCGCGTCGGAAAAGCGCAGCAGCAGCCGCAATGGCAGGTCGGCCGCAATGCCAACGCCGTGGGTATCGAGAGTGTCGGGGGTCTTGGTTTGGGAGGCGCGCATCAGGTCGAGGGCAGGCACGGCCGGGTGGAAATGGGCATGGCGGGCGCACGGGTATTCATTGGATCAACTATAGGCAACCGGCATCGATTGCGGTATCGGGTCATGACCCGAGTCGGACCGGAAATAGACCTGAGCGTCATCCCCAACCCGCCCCCACTGCCCGCAAGCCACGCTGCCCAGGAAAGCGAGTCGGTGTCGGGCCCTGACCTGCCAACCGGCGCCCAAGAAGCGTTCGTCATGTCGGCTGCCGATAATCAGGCCCTTTCGGTCAGACCATGCGCACGCCCCCTTCAGCCACCTCCAGCCCCTCCCCCGCCTGGCCAGGCCTGATGCTGGCCCTGATTGGCGCCATAGGTTTCAGCGGCAAGGCCATCATCGTCAAGCTCGCTTACCGCTACGGCGTCGATGCGGTGACGCTGATCATGTACCGCATGCTGTTTGCGCTGCCGCTGTTCGTCGGCATGGCGTGGTGGTCGGGCCGCGGCAAGCCGGCTTTGAGCCGCAAGGACTGGCTCGGCGTCGTCGGCCTCGGGTTCACCGGCTACTACCTGGCGAGTTTTCTGGATTTTCTGGGGCTGGCCTATATCAGCGCGTCGCTGGAGCGGCTGATCCTGTACCTGAACCCGACCTTCGTGATGGCTCTGGGCTGGCTGATGTACCAGCGCAAGGTGCGGCCGCTGCAGATGCTGGGCATGGCGATCAGCTACGGCGGCGTGCTGCTGGTATTCGGCATGGAGCTGACGGCCCAGGGCGCCGATGCCGCCCTGGGCACCTTGCTGGTGTTTGGCAGCGCGCTGAGTTATGCGCTGTACCTCGTCTACAGCGGCGAGCTGGTGCGGCGGCTGGGCTCGCTGCGGCTGGTCGGGCTGGCCAGCTCGGTGGCCTGTGTGCTGTGCATCGCGCAGTTCCTGCTGCTGCGCCCCTTGGGCGCGGCGGCGGTCGCGCCCGAGGTGATCTGGCTCTCGCTGCTCAACGCCAGCGCCTGCACCGTGATGCCGGTGCTGATGGTGATGATGGCCGTCGAGCGCCTGGGCGCCAGCCTGGCCTCGCAGGCCGGCATGGTCGGCCCCATGGCGACCATTGCGATGGGGGCGCTGCTGCTGGGCGAACCCTTCACCGTGTGGGTGGCCCTGGGCACGGCACTGGTCATCGCAGGGATCTACGTGTTCGCCAGGGCCGGGCGACCGTGAGATCCGCAGCGGCCAGCCCTCAGGGCTGCGGCTGCGACGCCTCCCAGGCCTTCAGCGCACGGACCTGCCCATGCCAGCGCTGCAGATTCGCGAATGCACCGAGCGGGTATTTGCCCGATTCCTGATTGCCGATGGGCGCGCCGATCGCGAAGTCGGCCAGCGTGGGACCGTTCGGGCAAAGCCAGTCGGCATCGGCCAGGTGCGCGTCCAGCACCTTGGCGGCGGCCGTCATCAGCCGTTCGCCCCGGGCCACTTCGGTGGCGTCGGTGGGGCCGATGCCGAACCGTGGCTTGATCGCGTTTTCCCAGTTGAGGATGGCCGCGCCCGGCATGAAGTCCTGCCCGCACCAGAACAGCCATCGGTTGACGTCGGCGCGCGCCTTCAGGTCGGCGGGGTACAGCGTCTGGCCCGGCGTCAGGTCTGCCAGGTACTGCATGATGGCGTACGACTCCCACAGCACAAAGCCGTCGTGTTCGAGCACCGGGACGCGATGGTTGGGGTTGAGCTTCAAAAATTCCGGGCGGTTCTGCGCGCCTTGCGCCAGGTCGACCTGCACGAGCTCGAGGTCGATGCCCAGGTGCCGGGCCGTCATCAGGACGCGACGGGCGTTGCTGGAGAGGGGGTGGTAGTAAAGGCGCATGGCTCTGTCCTTGCGGTGGTGGATGGAAGCCACGATGCTAGGCAGGCCCCATGACAGAAGCTGTCAGCAGTGATGCCGCACGTGCTGACCTCAGGGCGGCACCGGCACGGCGTGCAGGCGCTTCCAATCCCGGACCAGCTCCCGGCGCGGCCGGGGATACCGCACCCCGTCCGGGCACAGGCCGGTCATGCGGTCGACCCGGAAGTGCCGGAAGTCGCTGCGCATTTCGCACCATGCCGCCACGACCAGCGTGTTTTCGAAGAAACCCAGCGCAATCGGCCAGACCACGCGCTCGGAGCTGGCGCCGCGGGCATCCACATAGCGCAGCTGGAGTTTGTGTTCCCGCCGGATCGCCTCGCGGATCAGGCCCAGGTGCGGCGAGAACTGGCCGGCACGCTGGGGCCGCGGCGCCCAGAGCCCGATTTCGGCGATCTTGTCGCGCAATTCCTTTTGGGATGCCGTCGCAATCTTGCCCATCGCGGATTCAGCCGCCTGCGCAAGGCCGGCGTCGCCCTGGGCGGCAACCCAGCGGCTGCCCAGCACCAGCACTTCGATCTCTTCGTCGGAGAACATCAGGGGCGGAAGAAAGAAGCCCGAGCGCAGGATGTAGCCCACGCCGGCACTGCCGTCGATAGCCGCGCCCAGCGCCACCAGCGCGTCGATATCCCGATAGACGGTGCGGACCGACACCGCCATCTTGTCGGCCAGTTGCTGCGCGGTGATGGCGCGCTGGCGCCCGCGCAGCACCTGCATCAAGGAGAAGAGACGGGAGACTTTGTCCATGGTCGGGCGGGCCTGACGAATTATGCGGGTGCAGCCACCGGGTATCATCGCGCCGCTTCGCTCGTAACCACCCAGGCCACGAAAGGCGGTTGATGAACTATTCCGAGTCCAAAGAGAAAAGCGCGGAAATCCTGCGTGCCGTGATCGGGCAGATGGCCAGGCACGATGCGTCGTTCAACCCGGTCACGTTTGCCGTGTGGTACGAACACCTGGCCGGCATCAACCCCGGTCTGTCGGAGGCCTTGAACGGCGCCATCGCCCGGCTCGGCCGATTGGGCGACGATTCGATGCGGCAACTCTTCGATGCCCATGTCGCGCCACCGGAACACCAGGTGATGAACCAGGTCGCGGAGCGCTTCCAGAAAACCATGACCGGCATGTCGGACTCCGCCACGCGGACCGGGCAAGACGCCGGCAAGTTCGGGGAGCAACTGTCGCGGCTGGCGCAGGCGCTGGAGTCACCGGACGTGGACACGCTGTCACCACACATCGTCCAGGCGCGCGAGAACGCGTCGGAGATGCGCCAGTCGGCACAGGCGCTGGAGCGGCAGGTGGCGCAAAGCCGCCAGGAAATCGCCGTGCTGCAGGCCGAGCTGGGCCGCGTGCGCCAGGAGGCCTTGCTGTGCCCGCTGACACGCGTGCTCAACCGCAGGGGCTTCGACCAGACCTTGCAGGCCATTCTGGATGGCGGAACTGCGCCGGACAAGACCCACTGCCTGGTGATGCTGGACATCGACCATTTCAAGAAGGTCAACGACACCCACGGCCATGTCATGGGCGATCGGGTCATTCAGGCCATGGGCGAGGTCATGCGTGCGTGCGTGACGGGCCAGAACGGAACCTCGCTGGCGCGCTATGGCGGCGAGGAGTTCGCCGTGCTGCTGCCCGACACGCCGATTCACGTCGCCGAAAGCGTGGCCGAGAACATTCGCCAGAAGGTCAAGGCGCTGAAGATGCGCAACCGGCAGACGCAGGAAGTGGTGCTCACCTTCACGGTATCGGCCGGCGTGACCCGCGTCGCACAGGGCGACAAGCCCGACACCCTGATTGCGCGCGCCGACTCCGCGCTGTACCAGAGCAAGCAGAACGGCCGCGACCGGGTGACCTGCGCATAGCGGGCCGGTGCATGCGGCCAACGCAGCTGCGCCGGCACTTGCTGTCGACATTTTTTATACAACAGCAATACAGCGTCTTCCGTGCGGATGGCGAATTGCCACCATCGCCGGATGGTGGATTCGTCCAAGCCATTGAAATGACAGGGTTTTCAGGCAGCCTTGGCCCCTCGATGCGCAACAGGCATGGTTTTTGGCGCAATTCATGCTTGCTCGAGCGAATTGCCGTTTCCAGGGAGTCCGCACAATGAAAAGCATGTCGCGCAGCACCAAGATCATCGCCTTGGCCGCCTCCATTCTGGGCCTGTCAGCCAGTCCCGCCGCCCAGGCCTGGGACGTGAGTACAACCGTCAACAGCTTCAGCAGCCTGTATGTCAGCAGCTGGTCGGGTGACTGGACCTGGACAACTTCTCAGGAAGGGGTGAACACCTCTTTTGGCGCCACCGGGAGTCTGCCCAACAATTTTACGTACCAGAGTTGGGATGGCAACGCGTGGCCGGAAACCTACTTCCGCCGCGAGCTCAACGAACCGGGCGGGTCGGCCATCGCCGTGGCCTACTGGACCCACAATGATGCCGCCGTCGAGGTCGCCGATAGCGCCGAGGCCTACGTCTACGATCCCGAAAGCAGCCTGCGCAACGGCCAGGCCATGGGTGCGAAGTTCGCCTACGACTTCAAGTTCACCCTGAACCCGTTTTCCAACGCCACCATCAGCTACGCGGACGATGATGCCTATGTGTATCTGAATTCCGAGCCTGGCGAACGCGGTGTTGCGTTTGCAGGGCTGACGCTCTATTCCACCGACGTGGACATCAACGAATTCGGTGGCGCAAACCAGGCCTATTTCTCCAAGATCTCGGCCCTCACCGCAACCCCGGGGGGCAACCTGGTAGAGGGCTATCTGACCGGGATGGACTACACCTTCAGCAACATGACGGGCGAATCCCGCACCTACAACCTGCGCCTGGAAGGCGCGAGCTTCGTCTTCACGCAGGCCGTTCCCGAGCCGCAGACCTACGCCATGCTGCTGGCCGGGCTTGGGCTGCTCGGTTTGGCAGTCCGACGTCGTCGGGTCGCATGAACGGGAGGCCGCAGCCTGCCCGCCGTGCCGCGCACGACGAGGCCAGGATTCAGCTGGCTGCAGCGCATCGCCTGGCGGCCTTGCATGAACTCGATGAGGGCATCGACAACCATTTCACGGTCACCGCGCCCGGCACGCAGGACCAGTACCTGATCCTGCCGTTCGGGCTGCACTGGTCCGAGGCCAGGGCCAGCGACATGATGACGTTCAACGAAGCCGGCGACACGCTGTCGGGTTCGGGGCCGGTGGAGCTCTCGGCCAAATGCATCCATGTGCCGATCCACCGCATCACCGGCGCCCGGGTGGTGATGCACACCCACCAGACCTGGGCCACCGCACTGAACATGCTGGACGACAACCGCCTGTTCCCGCTGTCGCAGACCGAAGCGTTCTTCGACGGGCACGTGGCCTACGACAACACCTATACCGGCCTGGCCGATTCCCTCGAGGAGGGCGAGCGGCTGGCCCGGGTGCTGGGCAAGCACCACGTCATCTTCATGAAGAACCACGGCGTGCTGGTCGTCGGCGACACCGTGGCACAGGCCTACCGCCGGCTGTACCGCCTGGAGCGTGTATGCCGCATGCAGCTGATCGCCATGGCTGCGGCCAGCGGCACCGGCGGCAAGCTGGCGGTGCTGAGCGACGAGGTGGTCGCCCGGGTACAGGCGATCAATCCGCAGGACAGCCACTCACGCAGCGAGCGCGAACGCCTGTTCTTCGAGGCCATGATGCGGGTGCTGGACCGCGAATTGCCGGGCTACCGGGATTAGCGACAGCCCCCAGGACGGCAAGGGCAACAGTCGTTCAAGCACTGCGTTGCCCGCGTGCCTGGGAGAACCGTGACACTCCCTGCACGCAGTTTGTCCGCCACTGCATCGGCGATCACGGACTGCGCAGAGGTTTTGGCTGGGCGAGGAAGCGATCGAACGCGTCGAAGAAATCCTCCGGCAGTTCGAAATAGGGCAGTGCTCCGGTCGCGAAAGTGCTGAACTGCCAGTTCGGCCTGGCTTCCACCAGCCGCTTGCCGCGGTAGTCGGTGAAGTCTCCACGGACGCCGTGCGATATCCATACCGGCATCGTGAGGCCCTCGTATACCGTGTGGATGTCGGCGCTGAACAGCTTTCCTGACAGAAAGTGCAGCGGGGCATGCTCCGCACCGGCAACTCGCGCGCTCAGCACGTCATGGGCCCAGAGTACCTCGTCGATGTATGGCGAGCCCCAGGTGCGACACAGGAAATAGCGGATCACACCCGGCCTGGTCAGCGCGCGAAACAGCGCTCCGCCCCAACCCGCACCAGGTCCGCGCAGTGCCCGGTACAACCAGGGCTTGCCACGCGTGCTACCGCGTGCACCACGCCATGGCGTCAGTCCCCGGAAACCGGTGGGACTGACCAGCGCCACGCTGCGATACCGGTCCGGGGCTTCCACACCCGCGCGCGCCAGGTATTCACACGACAGGGACAGCGCCAGCGCATCGATCGGCGCGGGCCCGCAACGCTCGCGGATCTGCACGGTCATAGCGTGGACAGCATCGGTCATCAGGCGCGGCGTGTAGTCGCGGTCGCTGCGATCGGACGCACCAAAGCCTGGCAGATCGACGGAAAAGACGGTGCGGGTCGCGCGGTAGTGTTCGTGTAGCGGTCGCATCTCGGCTGCCGACGCAGATGCGTTGATGCTGTGGATGAGTAGCAACGGCGGGCCTTGCCCCGCGACGTAGGCACTCAGGCGACCGACGTCCTGGCTCGTGAATTCGAAGCGCTCGCCGCCGACGGCCGCTGGCAGTGTGATCGTCATGCGCGGTGCCCGGGCGATGGTGACGTCAAAGCCAGCCCTGGCGCCATTGCTGGCCGTCTGCCAACGCGCGCCATCGCACCAGCGATACGCGGCCGGAGTAGACCGCCTCGATCTCGACCCACTCGACCCGAACCTCCGGTGGCTCAGGCTCGAGCACGCGAATCACGATGAAGTGCTTCTCCTTGTTGACCGGTGTCACCGCCGTCCATTTGCTGCGCAGCAGCTTCTTCGGGTTCGGCAAATTCTTGCGCATCGGTTGGGCGAGCGCATCGCAGCCTGAAGGGTTGAAAGACGGGGACATGCGTGGATGATGCATCAGATTGTCGGCGAGCCCCGCGGCCACACGCCGATCATCCCTTGTCTGGTACATGCCAGGGATCGCACGGTTCGACCCGCGGCCGGGCACTGCGCACCTCGACGACAGCGACAAGGTTCACGCCTGCCGTGGCTCCGCGTGCGCCTGGCAGCGCGGCGCCAGAATGCGTTCTTCGCGGGCCTGCAGTCGCTCATCGTTGTAGTCGGCATATCCCAGGCTGCGAAAGAGCCGCGCGCCTGTCGCCTTGGGCACGTCGGCCATCGCGGCCCATTCGGTGGCCGAGGAGGTCAGCATGTCGTCCGCACGTTCGAGCAGCAGGGCCGCCAGCGACTTGGCGACGTTCAACAAGGCCGTCGACAGGTTGTCGGGTGCGGCCAGCGCGAGCGCCTGTTCTTCGACGCCATGATGCGGGTGCCGGACCGCGAACTACCGGGCTACCGGGATTGGCGGGTGCGGCATGGGCCACGCGGCCGCCCCGCCCCCTACATGCCGGGTTCGATCGGGTGATCGACCGCACCCCCGTTCTCGACCCAGTCCTTGAACGCCCCGAGGTTGTAGACCTCGGCATAACCCAGGTCCTTGAGTGTCTTGCCCGCCAGCGCCGATCGGCCACCCGAGGCACAGTAGACGATGACCGGGCGGTCCTTGTGAAAGCTCTTGTCGTGGTACGGCGAATCCGGGTCGGCGCGGAACTCGAGCATGCCGCGCGAGACGTGCACCGCCCCGCTGACCTTGCCGCTCTTCTCGACCTCGGGCGCGTCACGCACGTCGACGACGATCGCGTGTCCGGCCGCGATCATCGCCTGTGCCTGCGCCGCCGAAATGGCCGGCACTTCGGCATGCGCGGCGGCGAGCAATTGTTTCAGACCTGTCATGGTTTTCTCCTTTTGGGGCGGCGTCGCGGGTGGACCCCGGCTGCTGGTGACTCTCGGGATCAGGATAGCACTGTCGGACCTCTGCCGTTCGCGCAGCAGGTCCCCCCGCGGTCGGCATCGCGGCAGGGGGCCATGCATTTTTCCGTGCCACCTGAAGGCCTCCTTCGCGCCACCAATTCCGCCTGATGGCGCGGCCGGCTTGCCAAAGGCCCGGTCAGATCACGCCGTCTCGGCGCAATGCCGCAATCTCCCCCGCTTCGACACCCAGCGCCGCCAGCGTCGCGTCCGTATGTTCCCCCAGGCGTGGCGGTGGCGTGTCCGGCCCCAGGCTGTGCTGGTTCCACAGAAAGCCGATGGTCGGCACCTGCATGTCGTGGCCGCTTTGCGGGTCGTGCAGGGTCTGCATCACACCACGTTGCCGGACATGCGGGTCGGCCATGGCCTCCTTCACGGTGCGGACCTTGGTGGCCGGCACATGGGCGGCCGAGAGGCGCTCTTCCCACGCCTGGGCGGAATCGGCGCGCAGCGCAACGGTGAGCACCTCGCGGAATGCACTCGCGTGGGTGCTGCGGGCCTCGGCGCTGCAAAAGCGCGCATCCTGCAGCACGTCACCCAGTCCCAGTACCTTGCACATGCGGAACAGCTGGGCATCCTGGTTGGCGGTCATGGACAGCAAGCCATCCGCCGTCGCAAAAATGCCCGAGGCTGGTGCGCCACTGGCGGCGGTGTTGCCCTTGGCAGTGGGTTCGATGCCGCTGTTGGCAATGGTGGACATGGTGGACGCCATGGCGACCAGCCCTGCGTCCAGCATGCCGACATCCACCATCTGCGCGTTTCCGGTGCGGTCGCGCTCGCGCAAGGCAGCCACCACGGCGAAGGCACCATACATGCCGGCCAGATAGTCGAAGATGGGCGGGCCGATGCGGTTCGGCACCGACTCCGCGGTACCGGTCAGCATGGTCACACCGGATGCGGCCTGCACCACATGGTCGTAGGCCGGGCGGCGCGCCATCGGACCGGTCTGGCCGTAGCCGGAGATCGCGCAGTAGACGATGTCCCTGCGCTGCGCACGGGCCGCCTCGAAGCCTATGCCCAGGCGGTCAGCCACGCCGGCCGAGAAATTCTCGACCACCACGTCGACCTGGGCCATCAGGCGCAAAGCCAGCGCACGGCCGTGCCCGGACTGCAGGTTGAGCGTGATCGAGCGCTTGGCTGCATTCTGCGCGACGAACTGGGCCGAGAACTCGGGTATGCCGGTCACCGGCGAGCCGCTGCGCGCCCAGTCACCCGCTCCGGGACGCTCCAGTTTTGTCACCTCGGCGCCAAGCAGGGCCAGCTGGTAGGTGCAGTAGGGCCCGGCCAGAACGGTGGTCAGGTCCAGAATGCGGACTCCGGTCAGCGGCCGCGGCTGCTGCAGGTCTGGCGCTGCCAAAGGTACGGCTGCGACCATGCTCAGTCCACTTTCAGGCCGAGCTGTTTCACCAGTTTGCCCAGGCGCTCGTAATCGTTGTTGATCGTCCTGGCAAACTCCTGCGGCCCGTCGCCCGAAGTCGTCAATCCGACGGTGGCGAAGCGCTGCTGCACATCAGGCATGTTCAGGATCGCGGTGACATCCTGGTTCACCTTGGCGATGATGGCCGGCGGTGTGCCCACGGGCGCGAAGATGCCCAGCCATGGCACCACCGGCACATAGCCCGGCACCAGTTCGGAGACGGTCGGCAGATCTGGCAGTTGGGGCAGGCGTTTGAGCGAGGTGGCGGCGATCGGAACCAGGTTTCCCGCCTTGATCTGCGGCATCACCACCGCGACCGATTCGCCTTGCAGTTGCAGCCGTCCGCCCATGACGTCCGTCATCACGGCTGACGCCGCCTTGTAGGGAACATGCTGTGCAATCAAGCCGGTCAGCTCCTTGATGGCCTCCATATTCAAGTGCGGAACGGTGCCATTGCCCGCGGTGCCGTAATTCAAGGCTGTCGGGTGGGCCTTGCTGTAGTCCACCAGGCCCTTGAAGGTGTTGATCTTCAACGCGGGCGTGGCGACGATCAGGCTGCTCGGATAGGCCACATTGATGATGGGCGCGAAGTCCTTGCGCACGTCGTACCCCAGATTGGAATAGACATGCGGGTTGATGGCCATCGCCGCCATCGCCGAGAACAGCAGCGTGTAGCCGTCGGCCGGTGCCTTGACGGCCGTCTGGGCGCCGATGCTGCCACCCTGGCCGGGGCGGTTCTCGACCGTCACGGCCTGGCCCCATTGGGCGGACAGCTTGTCGGAGACGATGCGGGCCAGCGAGTCGGTCACATTGCCGGCGGCATAACTGACGATGAGTCGCACCGGGCGCTCCGGGTAGTTGCCGGGGCCCGAGGTCTGGGCATGCAGCGGAAGGCTGGCCATGCCGGCAAGCGCGATGGCAGCGACCACGCGCAGGCATCGACGCAGCTGCGGCGCATGGCCAGCCACGGAGATAGGGCGGTAGTGCTGGGAAAGGATGTGATGCATGTCTGTCTCCTGTCGATGGGCGGGGAAGGTTGGAGCGGATCGGTCGGCCGGCAGGTGGTCCCGCCGTGCACCGCCACCATTCTGTAATGGGCAACCCTGTGCGTAAACTATTGAATTCGAATCCAGCCATTCCAGATCGATATGCCTATTGCCACGTCCAACGCAGCGCAGACGCCCCCTGTCGCAACCCAGCGCATGGACCTGCTCCGGGTGCGGCACCTGAAACTTCTGCAACTGGTGGCCACCACCGGCTCGCTGACGGCAGCGGCGCAGGTGCTGCGCATCAGCCAGCCGGCCAGCACGAAGTTGCTGCAAGAGCTCGAACGTGCGGTGGGCTGCGCACTGGTGGATCGGTCGGTGCGTGGTGGAACTTTGTCGGCGGCCGGTGAACGCACGCTGGAGCGCTTGCGTATTGCCATCGGCGCGCTGGATGCGGTAGGCCAGGCAGCCGACGCCGCACCACACCTCCCGCTGGTGCGCATCGGCACACGGCCGCTGGTCGGGGTGGAACTGATTCCGCGCATGGTTGCGCGACTGTCGGAACAAGGGCAGTTACCCCGCCTGACGATCCAGGAAGGCAGCGTGGCGGCGGTGCTCGGCAAGTTGCGCGAGGGTGTGATCGATTGCGTGATAGGGCGTATCGAGAGCGACAAACCAGCCACGAGCCCGGACGAATTCCGCATCACGCGCCTGACGGAAGATGGCTACGCGGTCGCATGCGCGCCGACCCACCCGCTTGCACGTAAACGCAAGCTCGGCCTGGCGGTGCTGCGCGAGCAAGGCTGGGTACTGGCCTCGCGCGGCACCCACACGCGGCAGGTCTTCGAGATGCGTTTTGCCAGCCAGGGCCTGGAGCCGCCGCGGCCGGTGATCGAGTGCGCATCCTTCCACACCAACCTGGCCACAGTGTCGGGCTGCGCGCTGCTGACGGTTGCGCCGCACAGCGCTGTGCAGTCATACGCAGGCCTTGGACGCGTGCGTCGGCTCGACCTTGCGCAACCATTTCAGTCAGACTACGTCGTGTTCATGACCCTGCGTGACCTGCCGGAACTGCCGGCGGTGAGGCTGGTGCGGGAAACGCTGCAGGCGGTTGCCGCTGCCTCGTAGTGGCGCGGGCACGACCTCCGAGCTCGACGTCCAAATCCTCCCCAATGGCGAGCACCGTCGACAGCGGCTGCATCAACCTGGGCTACCGCACCGTCAGGCAGGCCATGGTCTACCCTACGATGCGGCCTCCTGACGGCGACGGGTCTGGCAACGCTCTGCTGGCTACTGCGGCTCGATCTTGGCCTGCACTGCAATCTGCTTGAACAACGCCATTTGACCGCGTACGAACTGGGCGAACGCCTCCGGACTCATCGGGTTGGCGGACACGCCGGACTTGGCGAAGATTGACTTGACCTCGGGGCTCTGTACCGCCGTGGTGATGTCGGCATTGATCTTGCGGACAATGGCATCCGGCGTACCGGCTGGAGCCC
This sequence comes from Rhodoferax sp., assembly GCA_024235935.1. Lineage (GTDB taxonomy): Bacteria > Pseudomonadota > Gammaproteobacteria > Burkholderiales > Burkholderiaceae_C > CAISIP01. The sequence continues at coordinate 102,535 of JACKLL010000007.1, forward strand.
AGACGCCATACCAAAGATTCATCTCGAATTTGGGGAAGCCCTGTTCCGCGATGGTGGGAATTTCGGGCGCTGCATCCGAACGCGTCGCACTGGAAACGCCCAGCGCCGTCAGCCGGCCGCCTTTCTTGATCTGTCCCATGGCGGCGTCCATCGCTGCAATAAAGAAGTCGACCTGGCCGCCAATGACGTCCTGGAACGCCGGTGGACCGCCCTTGTACGGGATGTGCCGCATCTTGGTGCCGGCCATCTGGCTAAACAGTTCGGCCACCAGATGGGTTGAGGTGCCCACGCCAGCTGACGCGAAAGTGATCGAGTCCGGCTTGGCCTTGGCGGCGTCCACCAGTTGCTTGACCGATTTGTAGGGTCCGTCCGAGCCGGTCACCATGGCGTAAGGCACGTAGCCCAGGGTGTTGACGTCGACCAGGTCTTTGATCGGGTCATATGGCAGCGACTTGTAGATGGCCGGGTTGGCTGCGTGAGATGCGGACTGCACGAGCAAGGTGTAGCCGTCTGCCTTGGCGCGGACCACGGCTTCCGTGCCGATCAGGCCGCCCGCACCAGGGCGGTTGCTGACGATGACGGGTTGCTTCCAGGTCTCTGACAGCTGCTTGGCCACAACACGCGCGGCGATGTCGACGCCCGACCCGGCGGTCAGCGGCACGATGAGTTCGACGGGTCGGTCGGGGTAGCCCTGCGCACCGGCCATTGACATCGATACCGTGAGCGACAGAGCCAGCAGAATGCGGGAGCGGGGTTTCATGGGCGATGTCTCCTGTGGGTTGTTGATGAAACGAAAAAATTTGGCAGTCGTACGAGCCGGGCTTCGCTCCACAAGTGCACGATGTTCAGCGTTGCGGCATATCCCTGAGGGAATATCCGGTGCTGACGTTGGCACCACTGGGGATCGGTGGCATGCCGTCGTTCCATGCCATCCAGGCCTCGCGCATCTGCGCAAGACGTTCAGGTTCGCAGCTGGCGCGGTTGGCGCGTTCGCGCTCGTCGCACATGATGTCGAACAGGTATTCGTTGCTGTCGACCTGCAGGTATTTCCAGTCGCCGTCGCGCAGCGCACGCTGGTTGCGGTGGTTCATGCGCCAGTACATGGGGCGCGGGAACCGGTGCGTCGCGTCGCGCAGCAGCGGCATCAGAGAGACACCATCAAGCGGGTAGTCCGCATGCGCAGCCACTTGCGCAGCATCGAGCATGGTCGCCGACCAGTCCATCGTCATGCAGGGCTGCTCGCTGACGCCGCCGGCTGCAATGACGGCCGGCCAATGGGCGATCCACGGAACGCGGATGCCGCCCTCGGTCAGGTCCATCTTGCCGCCCACCAGCGGCCACGAGTCGGAAAAGCGCTCGCCGCCGTTATCGCTGGTGAAGACGATCAGCGTATTGTCCAGCTGGCCGGTCACCTTGAGGGCATCAACGATGTGGCCGATGCCTTCGTCCATGTGGTGGATCATGCGCTGGTAGGTGCGAATATTGCCACCGCGCAGGTGAAACAGACTGTCCTTGACCTGCTGCGCCACGGCCTCGTCGTCGCGCGATTCCCAGGGCCAGTGCGGTGCGGTGTAGTGCAGGCTGAGGAAGAAGGGTGGTGTCTCACCGCCCTCGCCCTCGCCTGCCGCGTCACGCACATAGTCCACCGCCCGGCGCGAGATCAGATCGGTCAGGTAGCCGCTTTCGGGGCGCAGTTCGTGGCCACTCCACAGGTCGTGGATACCGCGTCCGTCGCAATGCGTGAAGTAGTCGACGCCACCGGCCATAGGCCCAAAATACGCGTCATACCCCGACAGCAATGGTCCGAACGTCGGCGGGTACCCCAGATGCCATTTGCCGAATAGCGCCGTGCGATAGCCGGACGCCTTGAGCAGCGACGGCAGCGTAGGGTGCTCCGGCGGCAGGCCCAGCGTCGGGTTGCCGCGGTCCTTGACGTTGATGGGCTCCTCCGCCGCACCCCGCAGACGGTACTGGTAACGCCCGGTCATCAGCGCAAACCGCGTGGGAGAACACACGGGCGAGTTGGCATAGCCCTGGGTCAGTCGCAGGCCACCGGCGGCCAGCGCGTCGAGCACCGGCGATACGGGCGCGCGCCCGCCATAACAGCCGAGATCGGCATAGCCGAGATCGTCGGCCACGATGAAGATGATGTTGGGCGCAAGGTCAGCAGTCATGGGATCGTGGATCGTCTGTCTCAATCGCGGAAGTCGTACAGGGCCGCCGGGTTGTCGACCAGCACCTGCTGCCGCTGGGCCGCGTCGGGTAACCATCGGCTGAGCAGGTCGACCAGGTCGGCATCGTTGGGCATGGCGCCGCGCAGCATCACATGCGGCCAGTCGGTTCCCCACACCAGGCGCTCGGGCGCGGCAGCCAGCAAGGACTTTGCCAAGGTGTCGCACGCGGCATACGGGAAGGGCTCGCGCGTGAGCCGGTAAGGGCCGGTGAGCTTGACCCAGGCGCGGCCGGTGCACAGCAGTTGCAGCAGCGACTGGAGACCCGCGTCGTCGACGCTGCGGCCAACCGTCAGATAGCCGAGATGGCCAAACACCACCGGCACGGCGAGATCCTGCAAGGCCATCAGTTGCTGCGCATGCGCGTCGACATGCGCCAGCAGTTCAAGATGCCAGCCCATCGGCGCGATGCGTTGCGCCAGCGTCCGCAGCATGGCCATGGGCAGCGGGCCGCCAGCATCGTGCCGGTCCACCAGATTGACGCGCAGGCCGCGCACGCCGAGCGCATGCCAGCGCGCCAGCTCTTGCGCCGACACGTCGTCGCCGGCTACCGCCACGCCGCGCAAACGGGCCGGGTCCGCGGCCAGGGTGTCAAGCATCAGCCGGTTGTCCACGCCATAGATGCTGGGCTGCACCAGCACAGCACGCTGCACACCGATGCGCGACAACATGCGCCGATAAGCCTCAGCCACACAGTCCACTGGCGTGTAGACACGGTCTGCAGACAAAGGGTAGGCCGCCAGAGGGCCGATCACGTGTGCATGGCAGTCACATGCATTCGACGGCAGTCGCATCGAAGGCTGGCGGGTCAGGAAGTCCGGAGCGGCGCACAGCGGGGCCGCGGCGGTCGCCTGCCCATCGGTCCCGCAGGCGGCAGTGGTACCGGCTTCCTCGCGTCTCATATCGCGTTCAAAGTCAACGCAAAACCGACCTTCTGCGCAACCTGGGCAAATGCCGATTGCTGCTCTTGTGGCAGTGCAAGCAATGGAGGTCGCAGACGCCGCCAGCCTTCGTGACCGGTGGCAAGGGCCAACGCATGTTTCATGGCCGGGATCATCGGAAACGCCGCAAACATCGTACGAATCCTGTCAAGCGCCGCCTGCTTCTGGTCTGCGTCTGCCCCCCTCCAGCAACCATGCAGGTCAACAATGGCCGCCGGATTCACATTGGCTGTTGCACTGATGCAGCCCGCACCCCCCGCACGCATCGTGCGCAGCAGGAAGGTCTCGCTGCCGGCAAACACCTGCAGGCCGCGCGACGCATAACGTTCGATCAGCGATGCCGTGTTGTCCCATTGCCCGCCACTGTCCTTGATGCCGGCGACGATGCTGCCGTAACGATCTAGCAATCGGCCGACAAGGTCCAGCGACAAGGGCACCTGCGCCACCGGGGGAATATGGTAAAGGTACAGACGCAGGCGCTCGTCGGCGACGCGTTCTATGACCTCGGAGTAGAAGGCGAACAAGCCGTCGTCGCTGACGCCTTTGTAATAGAACGGTGGTAGCACCAGCACGCCGCCACAGCCCATCCGCACAGCCGTGCGCGTCAGATCGACGACATCCGGAATGGCGCAGCCACCGGTGCCCGGCATCATGCGGTCAGCTGGCAGACCGGCCTCGGTCAAGGCCTGCAGCACAGCCGTGCGTTCACCGATGGTCATCGAGTTGCCTTCCGAGTTGGTGCCGAAGACGGCCAGGCCGACGTCGGCGTCGAGCAGACAGCGACAGTGCGCGACCATGCGCGGCATGTCGACCGACAGGTCGGCAGCGAACGGCGTGACGACGGGCGAGAGAACGCCTGACATAGGTTTTGGCGCAGCGCTCATCAGGCCACCTTCGCCCTGCGGGTGGCGGTACGCGCTTGCCTGGGGGCGGCCCAGTGTAGCGCGGCGTTCATGCCGTCACCCCGCGTGTTGCTGCCACCTGGGCGTTGATGAAAGCCACCAGCAGTTGCGTGAACCGCTCCGGCTTTTCGATGTTGGACAGGTGGGCCGCATCGTCGATGACATGCAAGGGGGTGGTCCCACCCGCGATCTCGCGCTGCAGCACCTGCGCCTGCGCCAAAGTGCAGGCCGGATCATCCCTGCCGACGATCACCTGCGTGGGAGCTTTGATCTGCTTGAGGATGTGCGTCTGCGACATGTCGCGCACAGCCGAGGCGCAGCCGATGTAGCCCTCAAGAGGCGTGGTCAGAATCATGCGCCGCACCTGCGCGATGGTGTCTGCCGAGCGCGCCACGAAGGCGCCGACAAACCAGCGCTTGATGGTGCCGTCGACGAGGCCGGCAATTCCTTGGTCGCGCGCCGTGGCCAAGCGGTCGTTCCACATGGCCTGCGTCGGCATTTCGCTGGCGGTATCGCACAGCGACAGCGAAAGCACTTTTCCCGGGTGACGCACCGCCAATTGCTGGCCGATCATGCCACCCATCGACAGACCGACGAAGTGCACGGCGCCGACACCGACTGCCGCAATCAGTTCGGCGGCGTCATCGGCCAATTGCTCGATGCGGTAAGGCGAAGGCGTCACCTCGGACTCGCCATGGCCCCGCGTATCGTAGCGCAACACCCGGAATGCAGCCAGCAGCGCGGGCATCTGCGGGTCCCACATGCTGAGGTTGGACATCAGGCTGTTCGACAACATGACCACTGGCGCATCGAGGAGGCCGTCGAGCTGGTAGTGGATGCGTACGCTGGACAATTCGGCTGTGGGCACTGTCGTGGTCTTTCAATGTGGTGGGTTGATGGAGCGACTGTAGGAGTCGCAACGTGAAAGTGATAGTCCCAAAATGGCTTTCAGGTGATACTCAAACCGTATCATCGGCATTTCCTGCGGTTTGCTCCGTCGCCCACGCCATGACTCATCGCGCCACCAAAAGTTTCGCCACCGCCCGCGCACCCAGGCCCGAAGCAATGTCACCGTCGCATGGGGTCATCAGCACAGCGGTTTCGCGCTTGCGCGTGCGCCACCTGCAGACCATCGATGCCCTGGCGCGCCTGGGTTCTCTGCGCCAGGTGGCACTGGAGTTGGGTCTGACCCAACCCGCCACGCTGACACTGGTCAACGACCTCGAGCACGCCTTCGGAACGACGTTGGTCGAACGCACGCGCAGTGGCACGGTCCTGACTCTCGCGGGTGCTGCCGTGTTGGCGCGTAGCCGAGTGGCCTTGCAGGAGGTGACTGTCGCGATGCAAATGGCTTCGCGCAGCGGCGGCACCGGCGGCCGGGTCCGGTTCGGTGCCTCGCCCTACTTGATCAGCGCGCTGGTGCCGGAAGTGATCGCCGCGATGCGCAAGCAGTGGCCGACTATCGAGCTCGATGTGCGCGAAGGCACACTGGACGCGCTGATCGGCGAACTCCATGCAGGTGAACTGGACGCAGTGCTAGGCAGTGTGGACCGCGCCAGCGTGCTCATCGGTCCGCCTCCGCTGAATGCAACGCCATTGCTGGACGAGGAAATGTGCGTGGTGGCCGGCAAGGGGCATCCGCTGTTTGCGGAGAAGCTGGCCACGCTGGCTCAGGTGCTGGCCGGGCCGTGGGCACTACCGCATACCAACTCCCACATCCGAACCTTGTTCGACGCCGGCCTGTTCGACACCCACAGCGCCATGGTGACGCCTGTGGTCGAGTGCCGCGGCATTCTGAACTTGCTCAGCATAGTGGCGGCATCCGGTCTATTGACCATCGCTCCGCGCGCCGAAGTCGCGCGCAAGCATTGGCGCGGCCGCGTGGTGCAGGTGGAATCACCTTTGAAGTTTCGGGCGCCGCCCTACGTATTCGTCAGCCGGCACTACGGCCATGCTGTTCCTGAAGTGAATGCACTGCGCGTGTGCGCAACGGCAGCGGCACGCCGGTTGGCGGGTCGTGGGTGAAGCAGGCCACCTTGCCCCCATGACAGGCAGGCCGATCGGCTTGCGCCGGCAGGCTCAAGAGAGCCGACAACGCACGTCCTAGTGCGTCGGCCACACACTGCTGGGTGGGTGCAAGTCATGCGGGAGACTGGCACTCAGTTGAAAATTCAAGTGGTCACAGGGTTCAAGGCGCTCGACGCCACGACTTCCTCATGACCCAGAATCGGGCGCATCACACGCAATAGCGCCAGGCGGGCCGCCGGCTCATCTCTGGCGATCAGTTGCGCTGCCACGAATCCGTCTGGCCGCACCAGAATGACGGCCCCCCTGCGTGCGGCATACAACCTGGAGAACTTTTCGTCGTACGCGTGATATTCGCCATCGCTGTCGACATTGAGAAGCGCCAAATCCAGATGCAAGGAAGCGGAAACCTGCTCACAAGCGGACAGCCAGAAGGACGGCAGCTGACGCCCAACGACGGTGAAGGTTTGTCCCCATAGCTCGATTGTCGAGACACGCCTGCCCTGTGCATCGACAAGCCATGCATGCGGCGCCCTGACACCAGGCACGGTGCTTTCGACGTAGGCACACAACTCCGGCGTCGGCGGAGCCTCGTCTGAAGCGGCAATGGCACGGGAAACGTAGACCGTGCCCAACTGGTAGCCCGTGTGCAACACACTGTTGTCTCCGTGCACAGAGACACGTTGTTCGAGAAAGGTGACGCCTTGCGGCGAAATCCGGCCTTCCCGCATCGCCGCACCCTCACCAATCCGCACCGCTTCGACAATCGCCTGGTAGTGCAAGGAGTTGTAGGTTGCTGACTTGACCGATATCAGGGCTTTCGACTTTCGTTCGACTTCATAGGTATCCAGCAACGCATCGGAGGCTGCGCCTTGCAATACAAGTGCCATTTTCCAGGCCAGATTGTTTGCATCCTGAACCCCCGAGTTCATGCCGAACCCGCCCCATGGTGAATGCCAGTGCGCCGCATCGCCGGCAAAGAAGACGTTGCCCTCGCGCCACTTTCGAAGCAGCCCGGTAGAGTAGTCAAACCGATGGAAGCGAACGATCTCTATGGGCAAATCAGGCATTCCCAGCGCGCCCCTCATCCGCTCGAGCACCACCGCGACGGGTGGCAACTCGTCTTCATTGTGTCGAAAGCTGTATCGCCACAGGCCGGTATCCGGGTGCTGACTGCCAAACCAGCCTGCGTAATGGGGGTGCAATACGAAGGAGTGAAAGAATCCGTCGCGCCCAAGGGATTCACGCAAGTCGGCACGGAACTCCACCAACACCTGATTGCCGAATGTCGGCCCATGGTCTTGACCGCTTCCCAGCCGACTGCGCACAAAGCTGTGCGCGCCATCACACGCGACCAGGTACCGCGCCTTTACCTGTTTGCGCGCCTGCGATTCCACATCCTGTACCTCCACCATGACGCCGGATTCGCAGTTGCCGACTTCCGTCACCCGCGTATGGAAGTGCAGTGCAACCGCCGGCCACTGCGAAGCTTGGCGCCGGATCGCGGCCTCGTAATCCGAAGCTGGAACCTTGCGCGGATAGACGGGACTCAACGCTTGCCACTTCGCCTCGTAGTCCAGATGGGATCCTTCAGTCGCTCGAAACTGTGCCACAGGACCCGACGCAACCGTCACGTAAAAGCCTTGCCCATTGGAGCGCTCCGTTGACCAGCCTACGTCCATCAATAGATCCCACACGCCCCATTGCTTGAATAGCTCGGCTGTGGACGCATGCAAATACTGGCCCTTCGGAAGCGTCGTCGTACTTGAGCGACGCTCGAACATGGTGACGCTCACGCCGGCGCGGCCGAGCAGGTAGGACAGGGAGAGGCCCACGGGGCCTCCACCGCAGATGACGACATCAACCTCCGACGGGACCTGTTTCAGCGCGTGATTCATCACGAAAATACTCCTGTACTTGCGCTTCTCGCCATGCGGTCGGGAGATCGGCTCCACTGCGACCAAGAGCCCACAAACAGACGGGGCGCGGAACCGAATGCAGACAGGGCGAGAGTCGTCAAGGCAGACAATACCCCGCCCCCGCAGTACACAACGACCTGATCTGCATCGAGCGCACCGACGCTCTGCAGCAGGGAACCAATCTCGTCAACCGTGCGCAGGTAGCCGTCTGGCGTCCACAGATCTGCGGCCGGCAGATGCATGGCGCGCGGAATCGCTCCCGCGAGGAATGCGCTCTCGTCCCGAGCGTCGATGAGCAGAACCTGCTCAGGCAGGGTTTCGACTTGCTCAACCGACACTTCGCCAAGATGGCCTGCTGACAGTTCAAGCGTACCGCTGGAACTGCGCTTCGCCGGTATGCTGTCGCCCTGTGCCAGCGGCCCGCCTTGCGAGGTCCAAGACCGAATTCCGCCATCCAGGACGCGCACATTCTGACAGCCGGCCCACCGCAAAACCCACCACCCGCGCGATGCGAGCGCCGGCGAAGCACCATAAACAATGATCTCGGTCTGCGCGTCAACACCCCAAGAACACAGCTGGCGACGCAGACTTTCGATGGAGGGCAATGGAAGCGAGCCGCTCTGTGCGGTCGGCGGCGCCGCGAATACATCGCGAATCTGCGCATGCACCGCACCATGTATGTGGGATTCGCGGTAGCGAAGTAGCTGCTCGTCAGGGTCACCAAGCCTCACATCGACGAACAGTCGATTGTCATTCGGTTGATCAAGCAGGTGCGCCGCTTCCACAACATGTGGAGACCGGCCGGACAGCCGGTGCGACGCGCCGACTGGGCCATACATCACTTGGACTCCACCAGATTCTTGTCCTTCATGAGACGCGACCAGGTCGCCTTCTCGGCACGGATGACCTCTTCCAGATAAGAAGAACTGGTGTCCGGAATATCCGCACCCCACGACGCCACGGTCTGCGCGACTGACGGATCGGCGGCTATCGCAGCGATTCGTTCCGACAAGACCTTGCCAACCGCGGGTTCCAGATTCTTGGGGCCGAACAGCGCGATCCAGGCCCCGATGTCGGGAATGTCCTTGACGCCGACTTCACGCAGGGTTGGAACGTTCGGGGCGACCCGACTCCGTCGATGCGAGCTCACAGCGAGTGGCTCCAACGCGCCCGCCTTGATTTGCGGCAAGGCTGTGACAAGCGAAATGATGGCAATCTGTACATCACCTGCCAGCACCGCCTGCAGTTGGCGTGAGCCCGTGCTGTAGGGCACATGGACGATCTGGATCGCTGCATTGACGTTCAACAGCTCGCCAAGATAGTGCATGCCGGTGCCAACGCCCGCCGACGCAAAATTGATGGTCCCGGGATGGGCGCGTGCCGCATCCAAGAATCCCTTGAAGCTTCCGTATTTCCCGGTCTTGGCCACGATCACATACGGGGTTGTGACGAGTTGGGCGATCGGCTTGAGATCGCGGTCGGCGTCGGCATTGGCTTTGTCCAATACTGAGCGGATCGTGATCGACGAGCCGGTCGACAACAGCGTATATCCGTCAGGCGCGGTCTGAATCACCTGCCTGGCCGCAAGTTCGCCGCCCGCGCCAGGCCTGACGTCCACGACGAAAGGCTGCTTCAACTGTTCCGAAAGCAGATTGCCATACAAGCGCGTTGCATTGGCTGGGAATCCGTCAGACCACGGCATCAGCACCTTGACGGCCTTGTCGGGGTATGAAGCTGTCTGTGCCGAGGCGACACAGGTCCAAAGTGCACACGACAAGGCAACGATCTTGCCCAGGTGCCCGTAGTTCATTCGCATGGAAATGGTCTCCTAAATGGTGAGTGGTATCCCGTTCAACTCACCTATTCTTCAGCGTGTTCGACCCAGGGACTTACCCTGCGCGGAACACAAACAAAGGGTTTACCCTAGCGAGGGCGCATGTATTGCACAAGCTGGCCTATGGGTCCGACCCAGCAGACCTTGGACGGCATCCCTTTGGTACGACGCACGCCCTGACCCTATCCAACGGTCCTATGGGGCCAGGCCGAAGCTATGGGCCCAGTTCGGTCGAAGCAAGGGTGGCAGGTCGCTCAGATGAGAGCGATATGCAGAAGGTGTCCAACCCGTGTTAGAGCGCATGAATCGGGTGAAATGCGCTGGAGCGCTGAATCCCAGGTCAAATCCAATGTCGCTGATGCTGCGCGATGCGCTGGCAAGAAGCGCGAAGGCCGCCTCCAGGCGACGCATGTTGTAGAACTCTTTGGGCGACAGCATAGTCGCTCGCCGAAACAAGGTCGTGAAATGTCGTTCGGAGATTCCATAGGCGGCAGCCCGCCGCAACGAGGCAAACTCCATCATGCCGATGAGACCGAAGGATTCGGCGTCATGCGCGATATATGACTGCAGCCCCAACTGCTGTCGACGCGTTTGGCGCACGTCCAGATGTGGCTCCCACATCCGGGTCAATGCGCGGACATTGCGTGCAATCGCGTCCGCTTCCGGTGCGCCGCACAGCAAGTCCGCAACCAGCTGCGAAGCGTCTTGCCGTGAGGCCGGAGACAGGGCCTGGATAGGAGAAACGCCATGGTTCGAATCCTTTGGCACAGCGTTCGAGGGCAGGGGCGCCTTTACCAGGATGAATCCGATCGCGCCGGCCACCATCGCAGCATTGACGTGGCGCGGAATTGCATAGGTCTGCCTCGGTCGTATGACCAGAGCATCAAACGATCGCAAAGCCATCGTGGTCCCGTCGATCCGAACCAGCATGGGCCCGAGGTGCACGTTGACAAGGAGTTGCAGACAGTCGCGCGCATGGTCAGCCAACTCGACGTCGGCCGTCATCAATGACACGCGGCCAAAGCTTCCGCCCAGGTACGCCAGATGCGGCGAGCGATCAGCGCTTTTGCATTCCAACATCAGCGGGTTTCCGAAGTACGGCCCCGTCAAAGCGTAGCTTGCGAGCCCAATATGACCGTACTCTGCGCCGACAAGGTCCCGCCATTCCCGTGCGCAATAGCGGTCTCGCAACCCGGCACCTGGCGCGCTCCCAGATCGCCACGCAGCTGGCGCACCGCTTCGATCAAGACGAAAACGCCGTACATGCCCGGATGGCAATACGACAAGCCCCCACCATTGGTGTTCACGGGCAAGCGCCCGCCTGGCGCGATTGCGCCGTCGCTGACGAAACGCCCACCCTCCCCCTTCGTGCAGAAGCCCAGGTCTTCCAGAAAGAGCAGCGTGGTGATGCTGAAAGCGTCATACACCTGAACGACGTCAATGTCTGACGGTTGCAGGTCGGCCATCGCATAGGCCGCGGCGCCAGAGCGCACGGCGCCGGTTACGGTCAGGTCGGGCATACTGCTGATGCTGTAGTGGCCCAGGTCTTCACCGACACCCAGCACGTAAGCCGGCTTGGATTTGAGCGTTCGCGCACGTTCGGCCGAGGTGACGATCAGCGCGCCACCACCGTCGGTCACCAGGCAGCAGTCACGCACCGTCAACGGGCTGCTGACGGGGCGGGCCTTCAGCACGTCTTCGACAGTGAGCGGCTCCTTTTCCCAGGCTTTGGGATTGTGCAGCGCCCATTGCCGTGCGGCCACGGCGATCTGCGCCAGCTGTTCGCGCGTGGTTCCGTACTGGTACATGTGGCGCGACGCCGCCAACGCATAAGAGCTGGCGGTGTACAGCGGCCGGTACGGTGACTCGTGAGGATTGAGGTCGGGGGCGGCGACATTGGCGCGGCCCATGCTGCGCTGCGTGCTGCCATAGGCGATCAGGGCGACCTCGCACAGGCCCGCTTGAATGGCGAGTTGCGCATGTGCCACCATCGACATGAAACTGCAACCGCCGATGTTGGTGCCGTCGTGGTAGCGCGGTCGAATACCCAGGTACTCCGCCAATGCCAGGGTGGGCATGCGGCTTTGCGAAGTGGTGGCAAACAGGCCGTCGACGTCGCGCAGAGACAGGCCGGCATCTTCCAGCGCGCGCCCTGCCGCCTGTCCCATCAAGTCCATAGGTGTCAGGCCTTCAGCCACTTGACCCAGATCGGACTCGGCGACACCCACGATGGCGCAAGCACCCCGTTGAAGGATGGTCTGGCTCATGTCGACTCCGGCACGAAAACAGGATATGGCGCAGCACCATCGGCCGGGTTGTGCACGCGCATCTGCACCCGCATGCCGATGTGAACCGCCTCCGCCGGCATGTCCTCAACCCGGCTCATGAGTCGGAACCCGTCGTCCATGTCGACCAGAACGACGTTGTACGGCGCCTCGCCACGCGGCTGAAGCACGGTAACGGCATAGACGCAACCGTGCCCGCTGCTGTGGCGCCATTCGAGATGGGCATTGCCGGTGCCGGGGCCGATGACACGTGGGTAGAACACCGCCTGTTCGGATTCGGCGTCGTACTGGTAAGCGAGCACGCCTTGTTGAAGTTGCTGGCGGTAGTACGCCAGCGGCGAGATGGTCAGCTTGCCGGGTTCGGATGTCATGATGGTCCTAGACGATGCCGTCGCTGCGCAGACGGTCGATGTTGGCGCGAGCGATGCCGAGCAAGTCCGACAGCACCGCATCGGTGGCGTCGCCCAGCGCGGGCGGGGCGCGGTGGTACACGGGCGGTGTCCCTTTGAGGCGCAGCGGGCTGGCGATGGTGGCCACGGCGCTGCCGTCGGGCCGCGTCATGTCCACCCGCAATTGCCGGTGGCGTACCTGTACGTCTTCGAAAACCTGCGCATAGTTGTTGATCGGGCCGCAGGGTACGCCACGGGCCTCCAGCCGTGACAGCCACTCGTCGCGGCCTCGGGTCAGCATGGTGCGGGCGAGCTCGGGCACCAGGGTCTGGCGCCCGGTGACCCGGCCGGTGACCTTGTGCCAGCGCGCGTCGGCGCCCAGGTCCGGACGCTCGATGGCGGCGCAATACTGTTGCCACTGAGTGTCGTTGCCCACAGCGACAACGATCTCGCCGTCGGCCACGGTGAACACCTGGTACGGCACCAGGCTGGCATGGGCGTTGCCATACCGACCAGGGATCTTGCCATTGGCGAAATGCCCGGTCACCTGATTGCCACCCAGGGCCACGATGCAGTCCAGCAAGGCCATGTCGATGTATTGGCCTGTGCCGGACACTGTGCGGTGTTGCAGCGCCGACAGGATGGCGATAGTGGCGTACATGCCGGTGATGACATCGGCAATCGCGATGCCCGCCTTCTGTGGCCCGCCACCGGGCAGGTCATCGCGTTCGCCCGTGATGCTCATCAAGCCGCCCATGGCCTGGAACACGAAATCGTAGCCCGGCTTGTGCGCGCTCGGCCCGTCCTGGCCGTAGCCGGTGATGGAGCAGTACACCAGGCGCGGATTGATCTTTGCCAGCGACTCGTAGTCCAGCCCGTAGCGCTTGAGGTCGCCGATCTTGTAGTTCTCGATCACCACGTCGCTGATGGCCGCCAGCTGGCGGATGATCTGCTGCCCATCCGGTCGCGCGATGTCGACGGTGATCGAGCGCTTGCCCCGGTTCGCCGCCGCGAAGTAGGTCGAGTCGGCGCGCGCTCCCGCTTGGGCCGAGTTCAGCCATGGCGGACCCCAGACGCGGGTGTCATCGCCCCCGCCAGGGCGCTCCACCTTGATGACGTCGGCACCCATGTCGGCCAGGTTCTGGCTGCACCAGGGGCCGGCCAGGATGCGCGACAGGTCCAGCACCCGCAGATGCGACAGCGCGCCGGCGCCGCTGGCGGCCGCCTTGGTTTCGTTCGGCAATCGGCGCTCCTGCTCAGTTGATGGTGACGTTCGCTTCTGCGATCACCTTCAGCCACTTGGTAAGTTCGGCGTCCACGAAGGCGGCGAACTGGGCTTGCGTCATCGTGCCGGGTTCTGCACCCTTGCTGCTGAAGTCAGCGCGGATCTGCGGACTTTGCAGCGCCTGCAACACGTCATTGGCCAGTTTGTCGCGCAGTTTCGGCTCCATGCGCGGAGGTGCGTACAGGCCGAACCACGCCGTCGCCTCGAAGCCCTTGATGCCTGCCTCGTCGATGGTGGGCACATCCGGCAGCGCGGGCGAACGCTTGAGCGATGTCACGCCCAGCGCGCGCAGTTTGCCGGCCTGGATGTGCGGCAGCACACCGGGCACCGAGTCGAACATGACGGGAATCTGCCCACCGAGCAAGTCGTTCAGCGCGGGCGCTGCGCCCTTGTAGGGGACATGCACCATGTCGACGCCCGCCAGCAACTTGAACAGTTCGCCGGAAAGGTGATTCGCCCCGCCGGTGCCGGACGAACCGAAGTTCACCTTGCCCGGGTTCGCCTTCGCGTAGGCGATGAGCTCCGCGACCGTCTTGGGCGCAAAGCCCGGGTTCACGACCAGCACATTGGGCACTGCTGCCACCATCGCCAGCGGCGTGAAGTCGGTGCGGGTGTTGTACTTCAGGTTCTTATACAGGCCCGGGTTGATGACATGGTGGGTTGCCGTCAGCATCAGCGTATAGCCGTCGGCCGGCATATGCGTGAGCTGTTCCGAGAAGATGGTCCCGCTGGCACCACCCTTGTTGTCGACGATGACGGTCTGGCCCCATTTCTGCTGCAAGGTGCTGGCGAGCTGGCGCGCGAGGATGTCGGTTGTTCCGCCCGCGGGAAACGGCACGACGATTTTCACCGTCTGGGTGGGGAAAGTCTGGGCCTGCGCTGCCGGTGCGATGGCAGCCAGGGCGAGCAGGACGGGTGCGGCACGTGCGAGCAGGCGCTTGGCAATGGGAGCTAGGGAATGCATGGCTTGTCTCCTGAGGGTTGTTGTCTGAAAAGCTGAATTCAGGTCAGTGCGCCAGGGGCACTTCGACCATCGCCTCACCGGCGGCGACAATTTCGCCGCGCTGGTTGTGGACGGACACGTCTAGCGTGAACCATTGGCCGCCTGCGGTCGTCCTGGACGAAGTCACGACGGCGCTGGGGGTGATGACGTCGCCCGGCTTGACCGGCGCCTTCCAGCGCGTCTCGAGCCGGCGCTGCATGCCGCCATGCGCATACACCCAGTCGGTCAGCATGCGGGTGATCACGCCGAAGTTGTTCATTCCGTGCATGATGATTCCGCCGAACTGCGTCTTGCCGAAGCTGTTCTTCATGTAGTCGTCGTCCAGATGGAGCGGATTGAAGTCGAGCGAGGCTTCGCAA
This sequence comes from Rhodoferax sp., assembly GCA_024235935.1. GTDB lineage: Bacteria > Pseudomonadota > Gammaproteobacteria > Burkholderiales > Burkholderiaceae_C > CAISIP01. Next base: position 117,708 of record JACKLL010000007.1, read on the forward strand.
AAGTCGCGGATGGTTTCGCGCGTGGGCGCAAACGGTTCGCCGGTGATCTTCTGACCGGTGGTGATGGCGGTGGAGGGATTTGTCATGATCGGGTTCCTTGTCATTGGGGCCGGATGGTCCAGCCGCGGCCGGAGCAGATGACCTGGTTGTGCTGGTTGAAGAAGACGTTGTCGTGGACCACGAACAGGCGGTCTTTCTTGATGAATTTGTCCAGGGCGCGCGCTTCCAGACGGATCGTGTCGCCGGGACGGGCGGGAATGTTGTAGCTCCACGACTGCCCGGCATTGACAGTGCCAGGGCTGCGCATCCAGTCGTCGGCTGGCGTGCACGAGAACATCAGCAGGATGTGGATGGCCGGCGGCGCGATCAGGCCCTTGTACAGCGTCGACCTGGCGTATGCCTCGTCGAAATACAGCGGGTGCATGTCGCCGATGACGCGACAGTACTTCTGGATCGCCTCCAGAGTGAGTGTGTAGGGAATGGTCTTGCGCGGCTCGCCGGGGATGATCTGCTCCCAGGTCTTGCGTAGCGCGTTGTCCTTCCAGAAGTCGGTTTCAAAGGTGGTTTCGGTCATAACTTCAAAATTTGGGTTGAGATAAGCGGCAAATATCGCTAAACTATCCGCCTAGCGGATACTAGTAGCCGCTTGATGGATATTATTGGGCGGCCAGCGGTCGCTGTCAACGTGGGGGCCTGCATGGCAACACCAGAAAGTGAATCGTTTGTGCGCACCTTTGCGCGCGGCCTGAAGGTCATCGAGGTACTGGGCCAGGGGCCCGGGGGCATGACGCTGGCCGAAGTGGCAGACGGCGTTGCGCTACCGCGTACAGCAGTGCGCCGCTTCCTGATGACCCTGATGGAACTGGCCTTTGTGCGCAGCGACGGCAAGCGCTACTGGCTCACGCCACGGGTCTTGCGGCTCGGTCTGTCCTACCTGGCCACCTTGCCGTATTGGCGCGATGCGCAACCCGCACTCGAGGAGTTGTGCGCGCGGACCCAGCAGTCATGTGCGCTGTCGGTGCTGGACGGGGAAGAACTGGTGTACGTGATGCGCCAGCACACCAAGCGCATCTTGCCGATGAGCCCGTCTCTCGGAAGCCGCTTGCCGGCACATGCCGTGTCGATGGGACGCGTGCTGCTCGCCGGCTTGCCGGACGACGACCTGGAGCACTACCTGGCGAACGTGCAACCCGTCAAGCTGACCCCTGCCACGGTGACCGATCGCGCGCAACTGCGCGAGGCCATCCTGGCCGTGCGCCAGCAGGGCTGGGCCTGGATCGACGGCGAGCTGGACGAATCGATCTGCGGCTTGGCCATCCCCGTCAGGGACCGCAGCGGCGCCACCGTCGCCGCCCTGAACGTCAGCCTCCCATCAGGGCAATTCACTCAGGAACAGGCACTGCAGAACTACATCGGCGAGCTGCGCATGGCGGCATCGCACCTGCGCGCAAGCGATCGCTAGCCGGCCGCCCTTCGCAGGTTCTCCACCTCCTGCCGCAGCATTGCGTTCTCCGCCTCCAGCTGCGCTACACGCCTCTGCAAGGCCTGCAGCTCGTCGTCCACCGCCGATCCCGCGTCGACCGACGGATCGCCTGCGGCAAGCCCCTCCTCCTGCGGCTTCCTGCGTCCCTCGCGCACCCGCTTCGCCGCCAGCTTCAGTTCGTCCTTGCCGGCCAGCACGGCGGCTTTCTGCTCCTCTTCCGGCAGGCTGGCCACTGCGGCAGCCGCGCTGATCGAGATGGCGCCGGACTTCACCGCCGCCACCAGTTCGGGCGCGGCCTGCTTCTGGATTTTCTCGATCAGCACCACCTGGCTGCTGCTGAGCCTGGCGGCCTTGGCGATGTCTTCGCGGCTGTCCAGCGGCTTGGTGTCGGGAACGGCATGCGCGGCCGTGTCCGCGGGCGCGGCCTGCACCACCGGCGCACCGTCTGCGTCCGGCGCCGGTGTGGCCTGCGCCCGCGTGCGCCGCTCGGCCATGATGGCGCGCTTGCGCAAGGCCAGCTCACCGCGCTGGAAATCCGAGATGCTGCGCCGACCCAGGTGCTGGTCGATCATCCACAGGTGGACGTCTTCGATCGACTTGAAGCGGGTGTTTTGCACCGTCTGGAACGGCAGCCCGTGCGTCTGGCAGATGCCGTAGCGGTTGTGCCCGTCCACCAGGATGTCGCCCCACAGCACCAGCGCGTCGCGGCAGCCTTCGGCCAGCAGGCTGCGCTCCAGCGCTTCGTGTTCGTCCTGCGTCAAGGGGTCGATATAGGCTTTGAGTTCCGCGTTGACGATGATGCTCATGGGTGGTGTGTACCAGCTTGCTTACAAGGGGCGCGAATTGTAGTGGCGTCCAGGACACCCCGGTCACACGCCCTGATGCAATCCTTATGGCGCCGGTGATACGCTGACGGGACCATGCCTTCAAGCACCGAAACTGAACGCTTCGAATGGAGCCCCTGGGCCGCCGTCGCCGGCCTCATCCTGGCCGCAACGCTCGGTGCGATGGTGCTGGACCGCGATGTCTCGCTGACGAGCCAGGCGATGCTGTACCTGCTGGCCGTGGTTGTCGCCGCATACAACCTGCGCCCCTTGCCATCGATCGCGTGCGCGGTCGCAGCCGTCACGGCCTTCAACTTCTTTTTCGTGCCGCCACGGCTGACCTTCGCGGTCGACAGCCGGGAGCATGTGATCGCACTGGCGGTCACCCTGGTCGTGGCGCTGGTCATCAGCCGGCTCACCGCCAAGCTGCGTACCGAGACCCGTTCGGCCCAGCTGCATGCGTCACGTGCGCACCAGTTGCAGACGCTGGCGGGCACGCTGGCAGCCACCACGTCCGCCGAGGCTGCCGTGGCCGTGGCCCGCAGGGCCCTCGACGTCGCATTCCCCGGCCGCGCCACGATGGTGACGCTCGGCAGCGAAGGTGCCGACGAGAGGGAAGCCGGCACACCCGACAACACCCACGACGGCCTGCGCGCCTGCATGCGGGAGGCCGCGACGCTGGGCCCCGGGACCGGCCGCTGGCCGGGCCTGAACGCCTGGTATATCCCTCTGGGGGATGCCAGCCAGATGCAGGGGGCGGTTTGCATCGAAGGCGTGCAGGCCGCGGACGTCGACGGCCTGGAGCATGCGCAAGCCCTTTGCGCCCTGGTGGCACAGGCGCTCCACCGTCTGAAGATGGCGACCCACATGCTGGCGGCAGAGGCCGAGGCCCAGCGCCAGCAGATGCAGGGCACGTTCCTGGCGGCCATCTCGCACGATCTGCGTTCGCCGCTGGCCAGCATCATGGGCGCCGCATCTGCGCTGCAAAGCCAGTCCGAAAAGCTCGAGCCGGCAGAGAAGGAGCGGCTGCTGGCCAGCATCTCCGGCGAGGCCCGCTATCTCTCCGACGTGACGGAAAACACCTTGCAATTCCTGCAACTGACCAATGCATCGGCACCGCAGCAGCGCACCTGGGAGTCGATGGAGGAGATCGCGGGTGCGGTGCTGGCCCGCATGCGGCTGCGCGACCCGGACCATCGCATCCGCGCCAGCGTGGCCAAGGACCTGCCATTGATACAGGCCGACGCGGTACTGATTGCACAGTTGCTGGTCAACCTGCTGGAGAACGCGCTGAAGTACAGCCAGGGAGCGATCGATCTGGTGATCCGCGCAACGCCCACCCAATTGCGCGCCAGCGTCAAGGACCGGGGCCCGAGCATCCCGGGCGCCCAGTACGACCAGATTTTCCAGCCCTATGCGAGGAACGATCGGTCTGGCCAGCGCGGTGCCGGTCTGGGCCTGGCCTTGTGCCGCGCGATCGCGCAATCGCACCATGGCTCCTTGACCGTCAAGGCCCGCCAGGCGGGCGGAAACAGCTTCACGTTCGCGATGCCACTGAGCCCGGAACAGCCCCGGATCGACATGGAGAGCGCCGCACCATGAACCGCCGGACCCCATCCCAGGCGTCTGACGCCGCCGTGCGTCGCACGAAGGACTGAATCGTGAACCTGCGCCTGCTGGTAGTCGAAGACGACCGCGAAATTCGCGCGATGATGCAATCGTCGTTGTCGGTGGAAGGTTTCGAGGTGCAGACCGCCGTGTCACTCAGCGAGGCGCGTGCAATGCTGCAGCACCGCACACCCGACGTGGTGGTGCTGGACCTGGGCCTTCCCGATGGCGATGGCCTGGCGCTGGTGGCGCTGATCCGCCAGCGGCATTCACTGCCGATTCTGATCGTCTCGGCGCGGCACCAGGAGGCCGAAAAGATTCGCCTGCTCGACGCCGGCGCCGACGACTACCTGACCAAGCCCTTTCATGTCGGCGAATTGCTGGCACGCATCCGCGTGGCGATGCGCCACCGGGGAACGGCTTTGGCGCCAGCGGTCACCGAACACCGGCTCGACGGACTGTCGATCGACCTGGCGCAGCGATCGGTGATGTTGCATGGCCGCGCGCTGCACCTGACGCCAACCGAGTTCAAGCTGTTGGCGCGGCTGGTGCGCAGTGCCGGGCGGGTCGTCACCCATCGGCAATTGCTGAGTGACGTCTGGGGACCGGAATTCACCGAGCACACGCACTATCTGCGCCTGTACATGGCGCAGCTGCGCGCCAAGATCGAGGCCGACCCGGCCGAGCCACGCCATCTGCTGACCGAGACCGGCGTGGGCTACCGGCTGGCGACCGCCTGACGCAATCCTTATGTGATCCTGACGCGACACCGCCGACAGTCGTGGCTTCTCATCATCGGAAGTCGCACATGCGCAAACTGGAGCAAGGGGAGAGCGCCGCCGTCCTGACACTGGGGGCACTGGGGGTCGTGTACGGGGACATCGGCACCAGTCCGCTGTACACCATGAAGGAGATTTTCGGGCCGCAGACGGGCATCGCACTGACGCCCGACAACCTCGTGGGCGCCGTCTCTGCGATCTTCTGGGGCCTGATGGTGATCGTCACGCTGAAATACGTGCTGCTGATCCTGCGCGCAGACAACCGCGGCGAAGGCGGCATCATGGCCCTGACCGCGCTGGCGGCCCACGCGGTCGGCGCGAACGCCCGCCGCAGGCGAATGCTGTTGCTGCTCGGCCTGTTCGGTGCCGCGCTCTTTTATGGCGACAGTGTGATCACCCCGGCCATCTCCGTGCTCAGCGCCGTCGAAGGCCTGGAAGTGGCCACGCCGGCCTTCAAGCCGTATGTGCTGCCGATCTGCATCGGTGTGCTGATCGCGCTGTTTGCCATGCAGCGCTACGGAACAGGTCTGGTCGGCAGGCTGTTCGGCCCGGTCATCCTGCTCTGGTTCGCGGTGCTCACGGCCACCGGCGTGGCGCAGATCGTGCAGCACCCGGCAATCCTGGCGGCGCTCGATCCGCTCAACGCACTGGTCTTCCTCCAGGCACAGGGTTGGCATGTCCTTGTCGTCGTCGGGGCGATCGTGCTCGCTTTCACCGGGGTGGAAGCCCTGTATGCCGACATGGGCCACTTCGGCCGGCGCCCGATCCAGTTTGCGTGGATGGGGCTGGTGCTTCCATCCCTGTCGATCCATTACATGGGACAGGGATCGCTGCTGATGCGCCAGCCTGAAGCGCTGGAGAACCCGTTCTACCGGATGTTCCCCGACTTCTGGCTGCTGCCCGCGGTGGCACTGGCCACGACAGCCACCGTCATCGCTTCGCAAGCGGTGATCTCCGGCGCGTTCTCCATGACCAAGCAGGCCATCCAGCTGGGCTTCCTGCCGCGCATGCAGGTGCGTTATACATCGGTGAAGGAGGCAGGCCAGATCTACATGCCGGGCGTCAACGGCCTTCTGCTTTGCGCCGTGCTGCTGGCGGTCGTGGGTTTCGGCAGTTCATCCGCCATGGCCTCGGCCTACGGCATTGCGGTGACCGGCACCATGCTCATCACGACGCTGCTGACCTTCTTCGTCGTGCGCCACGCCTGGAAGTACCCACTGCCGCTGGTACTGGCCGCAACCGGCGCTTTCCTGGCCCTGGACCTGCTGCTGCTCGTCTCGTGCGCGATCAAGTTCTTCGACGGCGGCTGGTTCCCGCTGCTGCTGGGCCTGGTGCTGTTCGGCAGCATGTCCACCTGGCGCCGTGGACGCGAGCAGCTTTTCGAGGGCATCAACCGGGAAGACCCGGAACTGCTGCCGTTCGTCACCGCCCTGGCGCGTCAGGTCATGCACCGGGTCTCGCGTACCGCCGTGTACGCGGTAGCAAGCCCCGCCACCGTGCCACAGGCCCTGTTGCACAACCTCAAGCACAACCAGGTGCTGCACGAGCGCAATCTGATCCTCACGGTGGTGTTCCACGAGCTGCCTTGGATACCGTTCTCGGATCGGGTCCAGGTCGAGGCGATCGCGCCCGGATTCTGGACGGTCACGGTGAACTACGGCTTCAAGAACGCGCCCGACATCCCTCAGGCCCTGGAACTTTGCAAGGCGCATGGCCTGCCCATCGATCTGTTCGAGACATCCTATTTCCTGAGCCGCGAGATCGTCGTTCCGAGTCGCAAGGCCGGCATGGCCCGCTGGCGCGAAGCGCTGTTCGCATTGATGTCGCGCAATGCCGGAAGCGTGGCCGCGTACTTCCGCCTGCCCAACAACTGCGTGGTCGAACTGGGAACCCGCGTTCAGCTCTGAATGGAAGCCGTCCTCGCGCCAACGCCCTCGCGCGGCAGGTAGCGCGGTCGCAAGCGGTGCGCACCGCCAAGGGCCCGCCGGTCCTGCGCACACGCGACTTCCCTGCGAGCGTCGCAAGGTCGCGGCTGCACCAGAGGCAGGATCCACCGCAAGCTGGCATCATCGCGACATGCACGCATTGCCCCCCGCACGCCCCGGGTGCCCCGGACGCCACGCCCGCCGCGCGACTCGCAAGCACCTTCCTGCGCCATGACAAGCCCACTCGTCGACGGCTATCGCGCCCTGGTGATCGGCGCCAGCGGTGCCATCGGACAGGCCTGGCTGCAATTGCTGGAGCAGGACATCCGCTGCGGCACGGCCATCGGCCTGTCCCGCACGGGCGAACCTGCACTGGTGCTGGAGGACGAAGACAGCCTGTGCGCGGCGGCGGCATCGGTGGCCGATCAGGGTCCGTTTCACCTGGTGCTGGACGCCACCGGCGCCCTGGTCATCGATGGCCGCGGCCCCGAGAAGCGGCTGGACGAACTCGACGGTGCTGCACTGCTGCGCGCGATGCAGGTCAATGCCATCGGCCCGGCGCTGCTGCTCAAGCACTTCGTGCCGCTGCTGGCCAGCGGCGAGCGCGTCGTATGGGCCAAGCTGTCAGCGCGGGTGGGCAGCATAGCGGACAACCGCAAAGGCGGCTGGTACGGCTACCGTGCCTCCAAGGCGGCGCTGAACATGTTGCTGCAGACGGCAGCGATCGAGATCGCCAGGCGCCGGCCATTGGCGGTGGTGGCCGCGCTGCAACCGGGCACGGTGCGCTCGCGGCTCAGCCATGCGTTTGTCGGCGACGATGCGCTCGACCCTCAGGTCTCGGCACGCCAGATGCTGGCGGCACTGGACACGCTCTCGGCCACCGGCCGGGCCCACTTCATCGACTACCGGGGCCAGTCAATCCCGTGGTGAGCGCCGGGGCGCTCAGTGCGCCGCCTGCGGCGCAGGGCCGCGGGTCAGAATGGCGAGCAGACTGGCACTGACGATCAGCAAGCCGCCCATCACCGTGGTCGCGCTCAACTGCGCGCTGCCGGCCCACCAGGCCGACACGCTGGCCACCAGGATCTCGGCCAGCATCAGCACCGACAGCACGTTGGCGCGCAGCCGCGTGGCGCCGTACTGCAGCGCCAGGTTGCCCACCAGCACCGCCAGCGCAAACAGCAGCAGCACCAGCCAGGCCGAGCCCTGCAGGGCCAGCGGCGGCGCCTGGCCGGCCAGCGCAAGGGCCCCCATGGCGACCGGTGCGCAGATCACGGCGCCGGAGAACATCGCCAGGCTGCGTACGTCATCGGCCAGGTCGGCAAAGCGGCGCAGCAGCACGTTGTTCAGGCCAAAACAGAAGCCGGCAAGCACCGCCAGCCAGTCGGCGACCGACGACGGTACCGGCAACACCAGCTGGCCCTCGCCCAGCACCAGCACGGCACCGGTCAGCGCCAGCGCGATACGGCCCAGCGCCGATGCCGTAACGGGCTCGCGCAGCAACCAGCGGGCGAGGATCACCACCCACATCGGCATCAGGTAGAACAGCAGCACCGAACGCACCACGTCGCCGGTGGCCAGCGCCACGTTGAAACACACGTTGGTCAGGCCCGAGGCCAGCATCAGCCACAGCAACTGCGGGGACGCCAGGCTGCGGCGTACAGCACCGGGACGCACCACCAGCACGGCCAGCGTGCAGGCGGTGAAGATGAACAGGGTCGTCCACAAGGTCCCCACGCCATGGGCTTCGAGCCACTTGAGCGGAATCCAGGCCAGGCCCCAGACCGTGGCGTTGACGAGTGCCGCAAAGGCGGCGGGCAGCAGGGAGGAGCGAGCGGTGGGCACCCGGCATTATCCGGGCCCGGATTGCACCCGCGGAATACACCTGCGAGGGACATGCAAAACGGTTCATGCCAGAATCTTCCGGACACCTGTCTCCCATGTTCATGCGCAGCGAACTGCGCCAAGGAGGATCCCCACGATGCAGGTACGCCGCAGATGGCTGCGCTGGCCTCTGGCGCTGTTCGGCATGGTCGCTTTGCTGCTGATGGGCCCGATCGGCGTGCTGGCCTTCGGCAACATCGACCTCGACAGCCCCTGGCAACGGACCAACCGCGACAGCACCGGGCAGGCACCCGACCCCGCCGTCGTGCGCGAGGCCGTGGTGCAGGTCTATGGGGCACGCACCGTGCGCTGGCGTGGCGCCTTCGGCATCCACCCGTGGATCGCCGTCAAGCGCGCGAATGCCGACAGCTACACCACGTTCCAGAAGATCGGCTGGCGGGCCTACCGCGGCGGCGATGCGATCGTGTCTTCCGACGTATCCACCCCCGACACCCGCTGGTTCGGTGCCGAGCCGCAGCTGCTGGTCGAGCACCGCGGCGCTGCCGCAGAAGCGATGATCGACCGCATCGAGGCAGCCGTGGCCCGCTACCCGTGGGGCCGCGAATACCGGCTCTGGCCGGGCCCGAACAGCAACACCTTTGTGGCCTATGTGGCGCGCGAAGTGCCCGAGCTGCACCTGGACCTGCCGCCCACCGCCATCGGCAAGGACTACCTCGGCGCCACCACGTTGCTGGCCAAGGCCCCCAGCGGCACCGGCTGGCAGGTCTCGCTGGCGGGATTGGCCGGCCTCACCGTGGCACGCGAGGAAGGGCTGGAGCTCAACCTGCTGGGCCTGGGCTTTGGCGTCGACGTCAACGACGCACGGCTGCGGCTGCCGGGACTGGGCCTGTGGCCGGCGGCGAAGCAGCCGTGATGGCGTTGTGGCACCCGCTCTGCGCGCAGCGGGCAGCAGGTTCGGGCCTGTCACACAGACGCGGCCCCTCACAATGAACGACGCTGCCGTGCACCCCACACTGGCACGTGCGTTTGCGGCCATGCCGGACGGTGTGCAGCGCGAACTCCAGGCCTTGTTCACGCCGCGCGTCATCCGGCGCGGCCAGCCGGTGCTGCAGCAAGGCGAACACTGGGACAAGGCCTTCGTCATCCACAGCGGGCTGCTGCGCATGAGCTTCACCCGGCGCGATGGGCGCGAATTCAACAAGAGCTTTCACAGTGAAGGCATGCTGGTGTGCCCCATCACCGATGCGATGGTGCAGCAAGCCTCGCTGTTCGCGATCCATGCGGTGCAGACATGTACCGTGCTGCAGGCCTCTGCCGAAGCCATGCGTGCGTGCCTGGGCCGCCACGGCGCCTGGGAGCCGCTGCGCACGCTGCTGCTCGAGCGGCTGGTCACCCACAAGCTCGAACGCGAATACCACCTGCTGGTGATGGACGGGCGCACCCGCTACGACCACTTCTGCCGCACCGCACCGCAACTGGCAGACCGTATCCCGCTGGCCCAGCTGGCCACCTACCTGGGCATTACCGATGTGTCGCTGTCGCGCATCCGGCGTGCCCGTACCAAGCCCTAGCGGCACGCGGGGGTCGCAAAGAGGGCTGCGCCGACCCTGATCATTTGTTAAGGCATCTGCGCGCGATGCCGCCTAGCATGGCCCTGCCAACGGATCCGGAAGATCTGTTGCCACATATGCAGCCAACTGCAGCAGGAGAACCCGACCATGCACATCCAAAGCCCGACCCGCACCCTGATAGAGAACACCAGCATCGCCCTGGCCGCCGCCGTGCTCGGCCTGATGGCCGGCTTCTTCTGGACCTACAGCTACAACGTCAATCTGGCGATGCTGCAGGTCGACGGCGCGACCTATGCCACGGTGCAGTCGCTGTTCAACCGCAACGTGCGCCATGCCGCATTCTTTGCGCTGTTCTTCGGCGGCGCAATGCTGCCGCTGCTGGCAGCCGGTATCAACGGCCGGCACTGGCGCACGGCGGCATTCTGGCTGGTGCTGGCCGCCGCCCTGGTCTATGCGCTGGGCATCGTCGCGTTCACGCGCCAGGTCAACCTGCCGCTCAACGCCTACACCGAGTCCTGGCTGCCGACGCAGTTGCCCGGCGACTGGGAACTGACGCGCGAGCGCTGGAACGCCGCCAACGCCCTGCGCGTCTGGATCGCCTGCAGCGCGTTTGCATTGGCGCTGGGCGCGCTGGTGCTGCGTGCCTCGGCTAGCAACGCCGGTGCGGCAAAGCCTGAGCCCACGCGGGCAACCACGCGATGACGCCGCTTTTGATCGGCTTTGCATTGGTCGCTTTCGTCGCCATTGCGACGCCCGGCCCCACCGTACTGCTGGCACTGCGAAACGGTTCGCGCCACGGCGTGCACGGCGCGCTGGCCGGCATGCTGGGCGCGGTCTGCTCCGATATCGTTCTGGTCGGTGCAACGGCGGCCGGTCTGGGCACGCTGCTGTCGGCATCGGAATTCTGGCTCTCCGTCTTCAAGTGGCTGGGAGTGGGCTACCTCGCCTGGCTGGGTCTGCAACTGCTGCGTTCGCGCGGCACCCTGGCAACCATTGCGGCCGCGGATCGACCAGCAGCGCCCGACGCGCGGGAGCAGTTTGTGCGCAGCCTGCTGGTGGCGATCACCAACCCCAAGGGCTATCTGTTCTGCTCGGCCCTGCTGCCGCAGTTCGTCGTCCCGCACGAGCCCTTGCTTGCGCAATACGCCACACTGGCGCTGCTGTTCGCCGGCATCGACTTTGGCGTGATGCTTCTGTACGCGGCGGCAGGATCGCGCGCACTACGGATGCTTCAGCATCGCGGAGCCTTGTGGCTGGACCGAACCTGTGGCAGCTTGTTGCTGGCGCTGGCCGGTCTGCTGGCGCTCTATCGTCGCCAGGGCTGAGCGCGAAGACCTTGACCGGCATGCAGGCCAAGCTGTCGGCGCACGGGCGCACGCACCCACGATTGACCCACCAGTGGAACGCCGTGTTGCGCGTGGTGGGCTTTCAATCAGGCACGGCAGCCCCTATATTGGATACACGCGCCCGCCGGGCCAGAGACCAGGAAAGCCAAACCATGAGCACCATCGCAGACCGCCCCACCGTGACCTTGCCGCGTTCGGTCGAACGCATCGTGGTGGGCGAAGCCACATCGGACGGCGCCGGCGTCAAGCTGAACCGCGTGCTGACGCAGCAGCTGCAGCGCCGGCTCGACCCGTTCCTGATGCTCGACGCGTTCGGCAGCGACAAGGCCGACGACTACATCGCCGGCTTCCCGGACCATCCGCACCGCGGCTTCGAGACCATCAGCTACATGATTGCCGGGCGCATGCGTCACCGTGACAGCGCCGGCAACGAAGGCCTGCTGGAGAACGGCGGCGTGCAGTGGATGACGGCCGGCAGTGGCGTCATCCATTCGGAGATCCCGGAGCAGGAGCACGGCGTGATGGAAGGATTCCAGCTCTGGCTGAACCTGCCGGCGGCCGACAAGATGCGCACGCCGTGGTACCGCGACTTCAAGGCCGAAGAGCTGCCCCGACTGACCACCGCCGGGGATGTGGCCGTGACCGTGATCGCCGGCGAGACCCATGGCGTGCGCGGTGCGGTGACGCGCGACGGCACCTTGCCGCTGTACCTGGATCTGCACATGCCGCAGGGCACGCAGTTTGCGCAACCGCTGCCGGCGGGCCACAACGCTTTCGTCTATGTGTACCGCGGTGCGGTGCAGATCGGCGGACAGTCCGTGTCGGCGCAGCGCATGGCGATATTGAAGAACGACGCCGGCTCGGACGGCATCCGCATCGACGCGGGCGAAGACGCAAGGCTGCTGCTGATCGCCGGGCGCCCCCTGAAGGAGCCGATCGCGCAGTACGGGCCCTTCGTCATGAACACGCAGGAAGAGGTGTTCCAGGCCGTGCGCGACTTCCAGAACGGGCAGTTCGGCGAGCGGCCCCGCTGATCGCGGCAGCGCGACGCGCACCGGGATCGGTACGGCAAAGGCAGGGCGATCCCGGGACGCCGCATGGGCGTTCCTGTTGTACATGCCCGACAGCTAGCCCCCTGGATCCAGCGGATCGGCCCCAAAGGGTTGCGGCTTGACCCATATCAACGTAGAACCGATGCAGGGGGGCGCCAGCCGCACCGGCCGGCCGCCCCTGCTTCGCATAACGACTACAGAGAGGGAAAGGCCATGCAACTGCTCGAAAGCTTCTTCAACGCCATTGGCGACCTGACCTGGGGCTGGGCCCTGATACCGTTTCTGGTCGTGCTCGGCCTGTTCTTCACGATGGCCACCGGCTTCGTGCAGTTTCGCTATTTCGTGCGCATGTTCCGGGTACTGGCCGGACAGAACGAATCGGCCGATCCGAATGCGATTTCCGCGCGCGAGGCCTTGCTGGTCTCGGTGGGTGGGCGCGTCGGCGGCGGCAACATCGCCGGCGTGGCCGTGGCCATCACGCTCGGCGGGCCGGGCGCGGTGTTCTGGATGTGGGCGATCGCAGCCGTCGGCATGGCGACCAGCCTGATCGAATGCTCGCTCGCCCAGCTGTTCAAGCGCCGGGAGGAGAACGGCGACTTCCGCGGCGGGCCGGCGCGCTCCATCCTGTTCGGCCTGGGTGCCGACTACAAGTGGCTGGCGGTGCTCTACGCCGTGGGCCTGATCGCCTCGTTCGCGCTGGGCTTCAACGCCTTCCAGGGCAACACCGTGGCCGGCGCCGCGCTCGACAGCCTGGGCATCGAACGCCTGTGGACCGGCATCTTCCTGGCGATCGGCACCGGCCTGATCGTCTACGGCGGCATCCACCGCATCGCCAAGGTGGCCGACGTCATCGTTCCGGTGATGGCCTTCGGCTACATCCTGCTGGCGCTGCTGGTGATCGTCATGAACATCGGCGACCTGCCCGGCGTGATCCGCTCCATCTTCGCCAACGCCTTCGGGTTCGAGGAGGCCGTGAGCGGCGGCATGGGCGCCGCCTTGGCACAGGGCCTGCGACGGGGGCTGTTCTCGAATGAGGCCGGCCTTGGTTCGGCGCCCAACGTGGCCGCCACGGCCGACGTGCGCCACCCGGTCAGCCAGGGCATCACGCAGTCGCTGTCGGTGTTCATCGATACCTTCGTCATCTGCAGCTGCACCGCCTTCGTCATCCTGCTGGGCAAGGTCTACGTTCCCGGCGCAGAAGGCATCGACGGCGTCGCACTGACGCAGCAGTCGCTGGTCTCGCACCTGGGTGACTGGGCCCAGTACGCGCTGACAGCGGCCATTTTGCTGTTCGCCTTCAGCTCCATCATCTACAACTACTACCTGGGCGAGAACGCGATGTCGATCATGACGGAGCACCCGGTCGCGATCCACGGGCTGCGCCTGGTGGTCGTGGCCATCGTGTTCATCGGCGCTGTGGCCCCGGGGGCCTCGGCCGTGTTCTTCTTCTCCGACCCGATGATGGGCATCCTGGCCGTCGTCAACCTGCTGGCGCTGATGATGCTGTTCCCCACCGCGCAGCGGCTGATCGTCGACTTCCGCCAGCAACTCGCGGCCGGCGTGTTGCGCCCGGTGCTGGACCCGGACAAGTTCAAGGACCTGAACATCGACCGCACCGCATGGACCGGCATCGACCCGGACGCGCCCAAGCGGTGACGCCACCCGTAGTCGCATGCCGGTCGCCTTCGCCAGCCCCGCCGTCGAACAGGCATTTGCGGCGTTTGCGCCCGCCGCACGCAAGCGGCTGCTGGCGATACGCGAACTGATCTTCTCGGTGGCGGCCACCACCGACGGCGTCGGCGCCCTCACCGAGACGCTCAAATGGGGCGAGCCGGCCTACCTGACGGCGCAGTCGCGCAGCGGCAGCACCATCCGCCTGGGATGCCCCAAGGCGCCGCAGGGCAGCTGCGCGGTCTACTTCAACTGCAACACCGACCTGGTCGACACCTTTCGCACGCTGTTCCCGCAGGCCTGGCGCTATGAGGGCAACCGGGCCATCGTGTTCGCGCCTGGCGACACGCTCGATTCGCAGGCACTGGCGCTGTGCATAGGTGCTGCGCTGCGCTACCACCGCGAGAGGAAATTGCGCCGCGGCACCTGACGGCAGACAACCAGGCATCCGCAGCCTGGATCGACATGCGTGCGGGTCGACGATGACGGGCGTTGCCGGCGCTTCGCGCTTGCGCTCTCTCTTGTGCCCTCTCTTGTGCCCTCTCTTGTGCCTCTTGTAAGGCAAATTCCGACACGCGCCATGTCTCCCCACCCGATACCGCGATCCGCACGCCGGCCCTAGGATCCCACCATGTTCGCCATCCTGTCATCCAAGCGCTCCTGTGCTCCCTCCGCTGCAGCGCTGGCGGTTGCGGCTCGACCCACGCGCTCGGCAACGGCATGGGCGGATCCATTGCCACTGCCCGAGGTCGTCGAAGACGATTCCGACGCGGCATGGGCACTGTGGCAAGCCACCGTGCGGGGCCAGTCGTCCCAGGACGCCGACACGGTTCTGATGGACCTGCCGGCGTATTGATCGACGCCAGCGGGTCGGACGCATGGGCAGGCGGGCGGCTCCGCCCATGGCGCTGATTCGCGCAAGAGACCCGACGTACGCCATCCGTCATTGACGGTTGCGTCTCCGGGCCGGGCGGCTGATGCGGTCGCCGGCTTGCCTGCGTGGCTATGACCGCCATTGACAAAACCAAGTAGCCATCGACAGCTGCGCTCACTAGACTGGGCCTTCACACGCTGAAACCAACCTGTCAACACAAGGAGACCGCCCATGTCCGACGAACCCAAATGCCCATTCTCCGGTGGCGCCGCAAAACCCACCGTCGCCGGTGCACGCGGCAATGCCGACTGGTGGCCGAACCAGCTCAGCGTCAAGATACTGCACCAGCACTCGGCACTGTCCAACCCGATGCAGCCCGATTTCGACTATGCCGAAGAATTCAAGAGCCTGGACCTGGACGCGGTCATCAAGGACCTGCATGCGCTGATGACCGACTCGCAGGACTGGTGGCCGGCCGACTATGGCCACTACGGGCCGTTCTTCATCCGCATGGCCTGGCATAGCGCAGGCACCTACCGCATCTCCGACGGCCGCGGCGGTGCCTCGACCGGCACGCAGCGCTTTGCGCCGCTCAACAGCTGGCCCGACAACGTCAGCCTGGACAAGGCCCGTCGGCTGCTGTGGCCGATCAAGCAGAAATACGGCCGCAAGATCTCGTGGGCCGATCTGATGGTGCTGACCGGCAACGTGGCACTGGAGTCGATGGGCTTCAAGACCTTCGGCTTCGCCAGTGGCCGCGTGGACGTGGGGAACCCGAAGAAGACATCTACTGGGGCCCCGAGGCCGAGTGGCTGGGCGACAAGCGCTACAGCGGCGACCGCAATCTGGAAAACCCGCTGGGCGCGGTGCAGATGGGCCTGATCTACGTGAACCCGGAAGGCCCCCAACGGCAAAGCCGGACCCGGTAGCCTCGGCACGCGACATCCGCGAGACCTTCGCCCGCATGGCGATGGACGACGAGGAAACCGTGGCGCTGGTCGCCGGCGGCCACACCTTCGGCAAATGCCATGGCGCGGCCGATCCGTCGAAGTATGTCGGGCCGGAACCCGGGGTGCCGACATCGCCGAGCAAGGCCTGGGCTGGAAGAGCAGCTTCGGCAGCGGCAGCGGCGCGCGCACACCATCAGCAGCGGCCTGGAAGGTGCCTGGACGACCAACCCGATCCAGTGGGACAACGACTACCTCGACATCCTGTTCAAGTACGAATGGGGAGCTGACCAGGAGCCCGGCGGGCGCGCACAACAGTGGACGCCCCTGGACGCGGCGGCCCAGGGCACCGTGCCGGATGCGCACGACCCTTCGAAGCGGCACGCGCCGATGATGAGCACGGCCGACCTGGCGCTGCGCATGGACCCGGCCTACGAGAAGATCGCGCGCCGCTACCACCAGAACCCGGATCAGTTCGCCGATGCGTTCGCGCGGGCCTGGTACAAGCTCACGCACCGAGACATGGGACCGGTGTCGCGCTACCTCGGCCCGCTGGTGCCCAAGGAAGAGCTGCTGTGGCAAGACCCGGTGCCGGCGCTGGACCACCCGACCGTGGACGCGCAGGACATCGCCGCGCTCAAGGCGCAGATCCTCGCCTGCGGACTGTCTGTTGCGCAGTTGGTGACGACGGCCTGGGCATCGGCGTCCACCTACCGCGGCAGCGACATGCGCGGTGGCGCCAACGGCGCGCGCATTCGCCTGGCACCACAGAAGGACTGGGCGGTGAACCAGCCCGCGGCCTTGGCCAAGGTGCTCGAGAAGCTGGAGGCGATCCAGCAGTCGTTCAACAGCGCGCAGGGCAGCGGCAAGAAGCGCGTCTCGATGGCCGACCTGATCGTGCTGGGTGGCTGCGCAGCCGTCGAGGAAGCGGCGCGCAAGGCGGGTCACCCCATCACGGTGCCGTTCTCGCCCGGACGCACCGACGCGTCGCAGGCTCAGACCGATGTCGAGGCGTTTGCGCCACTGGAGCCTGCCGCTGACGGCTTTCGCAACTACGTGCGCAAAGGCCTGGAAGGATCGGCGGCCGAGCTGCTCGTCGACAAGGCCAACCTGCTGACGCTCACGGCGCCCGAGATGACGGTGCTGGTCGGTGGCATGCGCGCGCTCGGTGTGAATGCCGGCGACAGCTGCCACGGCGTGTTCACGCAGCGGCCTGGCGTGCTGAGCAACGACTTCTTCGTCAACCTGCTCGACATGCGAACGAAGTGGCAACGCGTGGCCGGATCGGACGGCGTGCTCGAAGGCCTGGACCGCAGCAGCGGCCAGCGCAAGTGGACCGGCACCGTCGTCGACCTGGTGTTCGGTTCCAACTCGCAGCTGCGCGCACTGGCCGAGGTCTATGCGAGCAGCGACGCGCAGGAGAGTTTCGTGAATGCGTTCGTGGCGGCGTGGAGCAAGGTCATGGACCTGGACCGCTTCGACCTGAAGTGAGGCCTGTGCGCAGCCATTGAGCCCCCGACAAGGCCGCCCGCAGTTGCAGGCGGCCTTGTCTTGTCGCATCAGGCGTAGCGGGCCAGCGCCTCGCCCAGGCCGTCGAGCAGGTCCTGCAGGTCGCCCTGCGCAGCCGTCTTCTCCGAGGTCAACACCTGGATGTTGCGCTGGCGCAGGCGGAATTCGCTGACCGGCACAGCACACAGCCGCCCACTGGCCAGCAGCAGCGAGGCCGCCAGCATGGACGAGAACACCGCCGCATCGCCCCGTTCGGCCAGCGACTCCAGCGTGGAGTAGCCGGCGACGTAGGCCGCCTGCAGCTCCACGCCTTCGAGGCTCAGCACCAGGTCCAGCAACTGGCGCACCGTGGTGCCCGACGACGGCATGCCGACCGGATGTTTTGCCAGTTCGGCCAGCGACACCCGCTTGCGACCGGCCAGCGGATGGGTCGGCGCCACCATCAGCATGATCGGCGCGGCCTGCTGGTGCACGATGCGCAGACCGTTCTCCAGCGCCACCGAAAACTTCAGACCCACGTCCACATCGCCACGCAGCAGCTGGCGGCTCACACCTTCCGGGCTGGCCGCGATCACATGCAGCACGCATTGCGGATGCCGGCGCCGGAACGCAGCCAGCACCTCGGCCATGAAGCCGCCGGCAAAACCTTCGGTGCAGGCGATGCGCAGCGTGGGCGGTGCCTTGCGTGGCGCGCCCAGCATCTCGTCGACGACACGTTGGTCGTCCAGCATCAGGCCGCGCACATGCGTGGCCAGCCGCTCGCCGGCCAGGCTGAGCTGCATGCCGCGCCCCTTGCGCTCGAACAGGGCCAGGCCCAGGCGGTCTTCCAGCTTGGCGATCTGCCGGCTCACGGCCGATGGGGCCACATGCAGCTGCTCCGAGGCACGGGTCAGCGAACCGGTGCGGGCCACTTCGAGGAAGTAGCGCGCGGCCGTTCCGATCAGCAAGGGATTCATGGCGGTCTGTAGATTGCGTTTTTGGCAAAGTTTGATTCTAAATATTCAAATAGTCAAAGCTTGCGATGCTCATTAAAGTGGCCGTCATATACCTGTCACACATCCAAAGGTCCCATGTCCGCTCGCGCCCGACTGCTCACCGACACCGCCCGCTGGTTCGACGACGGCCATTTCCAGCGCACGCTGGCCCGCCGCGTCGCCTGCAACACCGCGAGTGATGCCGGCCCTGCGCTGGAGGCACTGGAGGGCTACCTGGCGCAGGAGATCAACCCGGCCCTGGAAGGCCTGGGATTCACGTGCACCGTGCTGCCCAACCCGGTGGCGGGCAACGGCCCGCTGCTGGTGGCGCGGCGCATCGAAGACCCGTCGCTACCCACTGTGCTCACCTACGGTCACGGCGACGTGGTCAATGGGCAGGACGCGCAGTGGCGGGACGGCCTGCAGCCCTGGGCGCTGACCATCGAGGGCGACCGCTGGTATGGCCGCGGCACGGCCGACAACAAGGGCCAGCACACCATCAGCCTGGCGGCGCTGGCGCAGGTCATCCAGGCGCGCCAGGGACGCCTGGGCTACAACGTGACGGTGCTGCTGGAGACCGGCGAAGAAGTGGGCAGCCCCGGGCTGCGCGAACTCTGCATGCAGGAGCGCGAACGGCTGCGCGCCGACCTGCTGATCGCCTGCGACGGACCGCGTGTGCATGCCGACAAACCGACGGTGTTTCTGGGTTCCCGCGGCGGTGTCAACTTCACGCTGCGCCTGCAAAGCCGAGCGCGCGCCTACCACTCGGGCAACTGGGGTGGCGTGCTGGCCAACCCGGCCATCGTCATCAGCAACGCCATCGCCTCCATGGTCGACGGGCGCGGACGCATCCGCGTGCCGGGTCTGCTGCCCCCACCGATCAGCGCCGCCGTGCGCACCGCGCTGGCCGATGTGACCATTGGTGGCGGCGATGATGACCCGGTCACCGACCCGCTCTGGGGCGAGCTGGGGCTGAGCGAGGCCGAGCGGCTGGTGGGCTGGAACACGCTCGAAGTGCTGGCCATGGTGGCGGGCGCTCCCGAGCGGCCCATCAATGCGATTCCGCACACGGCCGTGGCGCATTGCCAGCTGCGCTTCGTTCCCGGCACGCGCTGGAAGGAACTGGAGTCCGTCGTACGCAGCCACCTGGACGACAACGGTTTCGGCGATGTCGAGGTCAAGGTCACCATGGCGGTGCCGGCGACCCGGCTGGACCTGGCCAACCCCTGGGTCGACTGGGCGCTGAACTCGATCCGGCGCAGTGTCGACAAGACCCCGACCCTGCTGCCCAACCTGGCGGGCTCGCTGCCCAACGACGTGTTCTCCGACATCCTGGGCCTGCCGACACTGTGGGTGCCGCACTCCTACCCCGCCTGCGCGCAACACGCACCCAACGAACATCTGCTGGCCCCGGTGGCCCGCGAAGGCCTGTTGCTGATGGCCGGCCTGTATTGGGATCTCGGCGAACCTGGTGCTGCGCCCTGGCCCGACAACACTGCGCGCCACTGATCCGCCCGCCGATTTCCCTTCATCTCTGTCTCCACCATCCGCACTTCACGAAAGCACGCCATGCAAGACCTGTCCCGACGCAGCGCCCTGATCTCGCTGACCGCCACTGCCGCCTCCCTGGCGCTGGCCCCCACCGCATCTTGGGCGCAAGCCTGGCCGAACAAGCCGATCCGCATCATCGTGCCGTTCCCGCCCGGAGGCGCCACCGATACCAGCGCGCGGCTGCTGGCCGAGCACCTGACCCGCCGACTGGGCCAGAGCGTGATCGTCGAGAACAAGCCCGGCGCTTCCACCATCATCGGCCTGGAGGCCGCAGCCAAGGCCGCACCGGACGGCAACACCTTGTTGATCGCCGGTGTCGGCAGCTTCTCGGTGCTGCCGGCAACCCGCGCCAACCTGCCGTTCAATGTGGAGCGCGACTTCGCGCCGATTTCGATGACGGTGAGCACGCCCATCGTGCTGGTCACGCCGTCCACCCGGCCATTCCGCAGCCTGGCCGACTTCATCGCCGCCGCCAAGGCCCAGCCCAGCGGCCTGCGCTACTCGACCTACGGACCCGGCAGCGCGCCGCACCTGGTGGGCGAGATGATGGCTGCCGCCGCCGGTATCAAGATCGAGCCGATCCCCTTCAAGGGTGCATCGGATGCGCTGCTGGCCTTGCTGCGCGGCGAAGTCGACCTGGGCATCGAGGCCTACGCCGCCGCCGTGCCGCACATCAAGTCGGGCAAGTTCACCGCACTGGCCGTGACCAGCGATCGCCGCAGCAACCTGGTGCCGGACCTGCCGTCCATGGGCGAGTCGAAGCTGAGCGCCGCCACGATGGAAGCCTTCTACGGCGTGGTCGCACCAGCCGCCACCCCGGCACCGATCCTGGCCCGCCTGTCGCGCGAAATTGCCGAGATCATGGCGCAGCCGGACGTGCGCGAGAAGCTGACCGCCCTGAACCTCGAGCCTTCCGTCACCGGCGCCGCCGAAATGACCAGGACCATGCAGGCCGAGACTGCGAAGTACCGCAACGCGATCGCACGCGCCGGTATCAAGATCGAGGCCTGAGGCGCCTGCCAGCGGCCCTGCCCGCGCGGCGGGGCCGCCCGTCCATGGACCAGGCCCCGGGCGGTTCACGGACCGTGACATGGCCGTCGCAACGGCGACTGCGCACCCCGCGCAGCGCACCATTAAGCTCCCTCTAAGGCCAACGCGGCAAGCTCGAACCATCGCCTGACACCTGCGGCGATGTCTTCGATTCACTCCACGAGCCTTCCATGACGAGCACCCTTTCCCCCCAACGTCCCTCGTCACCCCGCACGGCGCCGCCCCGTGCACGGCCCACCCGGTCTGCCAACGAAGAGAACATCCTCGTGCTGCAGGGCGGTGGTGCGCTGGGCGCCTACCAGGCCGGTGTATTCGAAGCGCTGAATGAAAGCTGTCCCGAGCTCGCATGGGTGGCCGGCATCTCCATCGGCGCGATCAACGCGGCGCTGATCGCCGGCAATGCGCCGTCACAGCGCGTCGTGCAGCTGCATGCGTTCTGGCACCAGGTGAGTTCAGGCCTGCCCATGCCCGGCGCCGCGCATGCGATGACGGCGCGCCAGGCGCTGAACGAGGCCAGCGCGACACACGGCATGCTGTTCGGTGTGCCGGGGTTCTTCACACCACGCTTCCCGCCCGCGCCATTCCAGCCACGCGGTACGCCGGGCGCCATCAGCTACTACGACACGGCAGCGCTGCGCCAGACGCTGGAGCGGCTGATCGATTTCGACCGGATCAACGACGGTCCGGTCCGGCTGTCGGTCGGCGCGGTCAACCTGCGCAGCGGCAACTTCGCGTATTTCGATTCTCGCAAGCAGCGCATCGATGCGCGCCACATCATGGCCAGCGGCGCCCTTCCGCCGGGCTTCGCGCCGGTGGAGATCGACGGCGAGTTCTATTGGGACGGTGGCCTGGTCTCCAACACCCCACTGCAGTACGTGCTGGACCAGCCCGCGGACCGGCACCGGGTGGTGTTCCAGGTCGATCTGTTTGCCGCTACTGGCGAGATCCCGACCACACTGGCCGAAGTGACCGAGCGCGAGAAGGACATCCGCTTCTCCAGCCGCACCCGGCTCAACACCACGCAGCAGCTCGAACGCCAGGCCATCGCACTGGCCGCACAGCGTCTGCTGCAAAAGTTGCCTCCTGCGCTGCGGGACGACCCCGATGTGCGAACGCTGACGCGCGTGCCAGGGCCGCACGGCGTCGACGTGGTGCACCTGATCTACCGCAGCAAGCATTACGAAAGCCAGTCCAAGGACTATGAGTTCTCACGGGTATCGGTGCAGGAGCACTGGGCATCGGGCCTGGCCGACATGGCGCGGACCTTGCGTGACCCACGCTGGATCGACCGTCCGGCGCGCATGCATGGCGTGCACGTGTTCGATCTGGCATCGAGCAATCCGACCGAGAAGGAGTGCCTTGCATGAGCATCCCGTCTGATGGCGTTGCGCCCATTCCATTCACACCACCAAGGGAGTCCCCATGAAACTCGAGAACAAAGTCTGCATCGTCACCGGCGCTGCCAGCGGCATCGGCAAGGAGATCGCCATGACCTACGGACGTGAGGGCGGCAGGATCGTCATCGCCGACCTCAAACGCGACGCTGCGCAGGCGACGGCCGACGAGATCGTCAAGGCCGGTGGCACCGCCATGGCGGTCGCCATGGACGTGACCAGCGAGGAGCAGGTCAACGCGGGCGTGGCAACCGTGGTCAAGGCCTATGGCGGCGTCGACGTGCTGGTCAGCAATGCCGGCATCCAGATCGTGCATCCGATCGAATCATTTCCGTTCGCCGACTGGAAGAAGATGCTGGCGATCCACCTCGACGGCGCCTTCCTCACCACCCGGGCCGTGGTGCCGCACATGCAGAAGTCGGGCAAGGGCGGCAGCATCATCTACATGGGCTCGGTGCACTCCAAGGAGGCGTCGGTACTGAAGTCGGCCTATGTCACCGCCAAGCACGGACTCATCGGCCTGTGCAAGACCGTGGCCAAGGAGGGCGGCCCGCACCGCATCCGCGCCAACGTGATCTGCCCCGGCTTCGTGCGCACCCCGCTGGTGGAGAAGCAGATCCCCGAGCAGGCCCAGGAACTGGGCATCAGCGAGGACGACGTGGTCAAGAAGGTGATGCTCAAGGACACCGTGGACGGCGAGTTCACGACCGTGCAGGACGTGGCCGAGGTAGCGCTGCTGTTCGCCGGCTTCGGCTCCAACGCACTCACCGGCCAGTCGCTGGTGGTCAGCCACGGCTGGTTCATGCAGTAGGTGCGACGCCCGACTGGCGGCAGGCGCGCTTTTCTGCGACCATAGTCCACGACCTGCCTGCGCCCATGCTCCGTGGCTGCAGGCGGTCCGACAGGCCGGCGACGCCTTTCGCGTTCGCCAGGCCCAGAAAAAAGGAGACGACATGCGCGCGTCAGAAACCTCGAGGGCCCCGCTTTTCGAACCGCCGGGGCCCGGCACCTGGACGCAGGATGCCGTCCACTTCCCGCGGCCGATGTCCAGGTACTTCCAGCAGACGCATGCGCCGGCGTACCTGCGCGGCACCCAGGACTTTGCACGGTACTACGGCCTGCTGGTCGACGGCCTGCAGATGGCCTATGTCAACGGCTTCGGCTACTACCAGGTACTGCCGGCGCCGCAGGACGAGATCCCGGAGCGCTTCGTGCGCGCCGAGCAGGTGCTGGCGCAGCAGCTCTGGCGCGAGCAGTTGCGCGAATGGGACGGGATCAGCAAACCCACCGCGATGGCGCGTCACCGCAGGTTGCAGGCGGTTGACCCCGATGCCCTGTCCGACGCCGAACTCGTGGCTTACCTGACGCAATGCCGCGACCACCACGCCAGCATGATGGTCCAGCACATGCGCTACACCGCCGGCGCCTTGCTGCCGACCGGTGACTTCCTGGCGCAAACGGGCGACTGGACCGGTCTGCCACCCGCCGAGCTGCTGGCGCTGCTGCGCGGTGCGGCCGAGGTATCGTCCGGCGGCTCCGAAGAGATGGAGGCGCTGAAGAAGGCATTCGCGCCGGGCTCGGCGGCCCGGGAGGTGCTGGCCTCGCAGGGAGACCCGATGGATCTGCTCGCATCCGGCGGCGACCCGGCGCAGGTACTGGCGCAGCTGCGCGCCCTGCCCGGCCTGGCAGGAGCAGCGGTCGATGGCTATCTGGCACTGGTCGGCAATCGGCTGATCGATGGCTTCGACATCACCGAGCCCACGGCACTCGAAGTACCCGATGCGCTGCTGCGCGCGATCAACATCGCCGTGGCTCCGCCGGAACAGACGCGCGATGACCTCAAGGTCGCGACAGCCGCAGTCCGCACCAAGGTTCCCAAGGCACAGCAGGCGGCCTTCGACAAACTGCTGGAGGAAGCCCGGCTCACCTACCGCCTGCGCGACGAGCGTGGCATCTACAGCGACATCTGGGCTGCCGGCATCATGCGCCGGGCGGCCCTGGCTGCAGGGCGCAGGGCCGAGCAGCAAGGCCGGATCGCCAGCCATCTGCACATGCTGGATGCCGATCTGCAAGAGATGTGCGCACTGGTGTCCGGCACCGGGCAGGCACCTGGTGCCGAAGCGCTGGCAAGCCGCGCGGCCTACCGCACCAGCTACTCGGCCAGGGATATGCCGCACGTGCTCGGACCGGCGGCGGCGCCACCGCCGGACCTGGCCACGCTGCCGCCCGCGGAAGCCCGCCTGATGCGGGCCTTGTTCAGCGCCCTGGAGCACCTCTTTGGCAGCTCCAGTGCCAAGCATGAAGCGACGGTCGTGCATGGACTGGGCGCCAGCAAAGGCGTGTACGAAGGGCCGGCGCGCTGCGTGCGCGGACCGGCCGATTTCGACCGCATCACGCAGGGCGACGTACTGGTAACCGAGTCGACGTCCGAAGCGTTCAACATCCTGCTGCCCCTGCTCGGGGCCATCGTCACCGACAACGGTGGACTACTGTCGCACGCGGCCATCGTGGCGCGCGAATACGGCATGCCGGGCGTGGTGGGCACGCGCGATGCCAGCGAGCGCATCGCGGACGGCATGCTGCTGCGGGTGGACGGCGACACTGGCGAGGTCACGGTGCTCGGATGAAGAAAGTCGTCCCCTTCAGCAAGGCACTCGACAGCGCCTTGTACGGCGCCAAGGCCGTGGGCCTGGGCGATGCCGTACGCGCGGGACTGGTGGTACCACCGGGCGTAGTGCTGTCGGGCGATCTGGTCGAGGCGATCGCCGCCGGCGACACGCGCGCCATGGCCCGCCTGGCCAAGGCCATCGCGCCGCTGGTGCCGCCGTTTGCGGTGCGTTCATCCGCTGTGGACGAAGACGGCGCAGCGGCCAGTTTTGCCGGACAGCACCTGACCGTGCTCAATGTGTTCACCGCCGCCGACGTACCGCAGGCGGTGCGCGAGGTCTGGTGGTCGGCGAACTCGGACGCCGCCATCACCTACCGCCAGCGCGTCGGCCTGTTCACGCGGCCCTGTGTCGGTGTCATCGTGCAAAGCCTGCTGGAGCCGCGGGTTGCCGGGGTCATGTTCACCGAGAACCCGATCACCGGTGCCGACGAACGCGTCGTCGAAGCCAGCTGGGGCCTGGGCGAAGCCGTGGTGTCCGGCCTGGTGATCCCCGACCACGTGCGGCTCGACCGTGCCGGGCTGGTACTGGAACACAAGCCCGGACGCAAGC
This sequence comes from Rhodoferax sp., assembly GCA_024235935.1. Lineage (GTDB taxonomy): Bacteria > Pseudomonadota > Gammaproteobacteria > Burkholderiales > Burkholderiaceae_C > CAISIP01. The sequence goes on from JACKLL010000007.1 coordinate 143,326, forward strand.
ATATTGCCGTTCGCGCGCTGCCCAATGGCGGCACCTTCGAAGACGCCGTGACACCCGAACTGCAGACAGCGCCCTGCCTGGAGCCCGCACAACTGGCGGCACTGGGCGCCCTGGCACTGCAGTGCGAAAAGGTCTACGGCCCCCGCCGCGACATCGAGTGGGCGTGGCAAGGCGACGCGTTGTACCTGCTGCAATGCCGCGCAGTCACCACCGGCAAGGCCCGCAGCAGCGCGCGGCCGCCGGGACCGGTGCCCCGCGATCCGACCACGGCGCTGCAACGCGTAACCCTGTTCGCCGACATGGACCGCCGCCAGGCCGAGCAGATCGGACGGCTGCTCAAGGAGCGGCGCTTCGCCAAGGGAGAGACGGTCATCCTCGAAGGCTCGGGTGGCGCTGCGGTCTACCTGATCTCCAGCGGCGAGGCCATCGTCTCGCACAACGGTGCGGCCGTCACCATGCTGGGCCCTGGTGACCATTTTGGCGAGATCGCGCTGATCGACGGCGGCCCACGCTCGGCCACGGTGACGGCCGCCACCGACCTCGTGTGCTACGGCCTCACATTCTGGGAGTTTCGCCCGCTGGTGGAGCGCAACGGCACCATCGCCTGGAAGCTGCTGCAGGCACTGGCCCAGCGTCTGCGCGCTGCAGAAAAAACCTGAACCCTGCCTGCCGGCGCAGCGCGTGGCACGCAGCCGCAGGCGTGGCACCGGTCCCGTGAATACTGCGACACTTCCGCGCATGCACTACCAATCGATACTCGAATCCGTGGCAGCCGACGTGGCGCCGATGGTTGGCGGAGGCCGCGTGGCCAACTACATCCCGGCTCTGGCCTGTATTCCGATCCAGCAGTTCGGCATCGCCTTGCACACCGTCGATGGGCAACAGGCCTGGGCGGGTGACGCACGTACGCCGTTCTCGATCCAGAGCGTGTCCAAGGTGCTGGGGCTCACGCTTGCCCTGCAGGCACTGGGCAACACGCTGTGGGAGCGGATCGGCCGCGAACCGTCGGGCAATGCGTTCAACTCGCTGCTGCAGCTGGAGAACGAGCAGGGCAAACCCCGCAACCCCTTCATCAATGCCGGCGCATTGTGCGTGGCCGACCGCCTGGTCTCGGCCCACATCCAGCCCGCGCAGGCGTTTGCCGATCTCGGTCTGCGCCTGCACGGCAAGCCCTTTGTATTCGACGACGAGGTGGCGCGCTCGGAACGGGAGACCGGTTTTCGCAATGCCGCGCTGATCAACTTCATCAAGAGCTTCAAGCAGATCGACAACGACGTCGAGACGGTGCTCGACCTGTACTGCCGGCAATGCGCCATCGTGTCCGACTGCGTGCAGCTGGCCCGATCGTTCAGCTACCTCGCCAACGCCGGCGTGCAGCCGGGCACCGGCGAGACGATTCTGTCGAGCGAGCAGGCACGGCGCGTCAACTCCGTGATGCTGACCTGCGGCACCTACGACGCAGCCGGCGAGTTCGCGTTCAAGGTCGGCCTGCCCTGCAAGAGCGGCGTTGGCGGCGCCATCGTCGCCGTCGTGCCCGGACAGATGGTGCTGTGCGCCTGGTCGCCCGGGCTGGACGAGACCGGCAATTCGATGGCCGCGCGCCGGGCGCTGGAACTGTTCGTGACGCGCACCGGACTGTCGGTGTTCTGACGTCGCGACAACGGCGCCCCTTCCAGCGCCGTCAACGGCAGCTGCAGCGGCGTGTTCAGGGTTTGATCGCGACCTTCAATACGCCGTCGCGCTGGTGGGAAAACAAGTCGTAGGCTTCGACGATGTTCTCCAGCTTGTAGTGGTGGGTGACCATCGCACCCAGGTCGACCCGGCCGGATGCAATCACCGCCATCAGGCGGCGCATGCGCTCCTTGCCACCCGGGCACAGGGCGGTGTTGATGCGGTTGTCACCCAGGCCGGCGGCGAAGGCCGATAGCGGAATCGTCAGGTCGCTCGAATAGACGCCCAGGCTGGACAAGGTGCCACCGGGCTTGAGCACACGCAAGGCCGACTCGAAGGTCGACTGCAGGCCCAGCGCCTCGATCGAGGCGTCTGCGCCGCGGCCACCGGTGAGTTTCATGATCTCGTCGACCACGTCGCAGTTGTTGAAGTTGAGCGTCACGTCGGCGCCCATCTTCTTCGAGATGCCCAGCCGGTGGTCGTTGCCGTCCACGGTGATGATGGTGGTGGCGCCCATCAGGCGTGCGCCGGCGGTGGCACACAGGCCGATCGGGCCCTGCGCAAACACCACCACGGTGTCGCCGATGCGGATGTTGGCGTTCTCCGCACCCTTGAAGCCGGTGGACATGATGTCCGGACACATCAGCACCTGCTCGTCGCTCAGGCCGTCGGGGATGGGCGCGAGGTTGGCCTGGGCATCGGGCACCAGCACGTATTCGGCCTGCGTGCCGTCGATCAGGTTGCCGAAGCGCCAGCCGGCGGTGGCCTTGTAGCCATGGCAGCCACAGCGGCCGGACGGGATCAGGTAGCTGCCGTCCTGTGACGGCACACCATCCTGCGCGGCATAGGAGTTGAAGTTGGGGCAGATCGCGCCGGCAATGACACGCTGGCCCTCGGTGTAGCCCTGCACGGCGCTGCCGAGTTTCTCGATCACGCCCACCGGTTCGTGCCCCACCGTCAGGCCCTTGGCCACCGGGTACTCGCCCTTGAGGATGTGGACGTCAGTGCCGCAGATCGTGGTGGTGGTGATGCGCATCAGCGCGTCGTTGGGGCCGACATCGGGAATCGGCTTGTCGGCCAGTTCGATGCGACCGGGTTCTACGAAGGTCGCGGCTTTCATCATGCGGGTCATATGCAAATCCTCTCCAGGTTCGCCGGTCCGTGGGGACCGAAGCGGCGCAGCGTGCCCTGCAGGCGCAAGGCACTGTCGTCGCCACATGGCACATGCTACGGGTGATCGCCGCTGTCGTGGCGCGCAATGGCCGGCATGTTGATCTGCATCAGCAATCGGGCCGACGCGCCGGCCCGGCCGCCAGCGGATCCGGCGCGTTCCGGGCGCCGGATCACGCCGCAGCGGGCTGCTGCCCAGCCTGCCGCTGCTGTCGCTCCAGCGCCGCCAGCGTCGACAACAGACCGTCCTTGTCGGGATAACACCCCTGCAACCAGCGTTTGCCGGTGCCGCAATAGCCTTTGCGGGCATGCAGGATACGGGTGTTGTCGACGATGAAGCATTCGCCCGGTTCGAGTTTGAAGCTGACCTCCATCGCCGGGTCGTCGATGATCTCGCCCAGGCGCCGGTAGGCCGCATAGTAGTCGGCCATGCGGTCGAACGGCACGTCGGTGATGGCGGCCGTGGAGCGGTTGTTGAAGCGAATGGCGACGATTTCGCCGTCGGGCGCCAGCTCGATCATCGGACGGCGCGCACGCAGGCAGACACCGGCCTCACCCGCGTATTCGTAGCGCGCGCAGTGCTGCGTCAGCAGGTCGAACCCAGCCGGGTTCTCGGCCTTGAGGCGCTGCGCCGCCCGAAATCCGTCGACCACCATGCTCTCGCCACCTTCGGCCGAATTCTCCAGGCAGTACAGGATCTGCATCGTCGGCACCGGGTCGCGGTAGGGGTTGTCGGTATGCGCCTGCAGCCCCAGGCCGGTGTAGGCCAGGTTGGTCGGGTTGACCTCGGTGCGCACTTCGAAATAGACGCCGTAGTTGGTCTCGCGCACGAAACCGAAGAGCGCGGCCACCTGCAGCAACGCGCCCGGCTCGACCGGACCGCCGGCGAGCTTGGCGAAACCATAACGGCGCACCTGGGCCAGCCACGCACGCAGCGCCGCAGGGTCGCGCTGCACCGCGCCGAAGTCCCCGATGGGCACCGCGTCCATCAGGCCGCGGTCCCAGGTGGTGATGGAGTCGCTGGTCCAGCCCGACGTCCGCGGCGCAACACGGTCATAGGCATGGGCCCGCAGCCAGGCGATGTCGTAGTCGACACGCTTGTCTTCCGGCGCAAAGTGCACCGTCAAAAGGCCGCTGTGGACGACGGCCGACAGGATGCGGGTGTCAGGCGGTATGTCGCGCAGTGCAATCAGACGCTGACCGTTGCCGGGTGCGCGGGTGGCAGCATCCCAGGCGTTGTCGCGCAGCCAGATGGCATGGAACCGCAGCGATTCGCCACGCGCGTCCCGCAGTGCCAGCATGCTGCCGTCGGGCTGTACGTCGACCTTGACCATAAAACGATCTCCGTTCCTCGGAATGCTCCGAATTGTGCGCCATCGGATCTCCGCGGGCCTGGTCAGGCCCGCGCCAGCGCCTGCTCCAGATCCGCGATCAGGTCGTCGGCGTTTTCGATGCCGGCCGAATACCGGATCAGACCCTCCGGTATGCCGGCATCGGCGCGCTCCTGCGCGCTGAGTTCGACATGGCTGGTGGTGCGCGGCGGCCCGACCAGGGTGCCGACCGACCCCAGGCTGGCCGCCTTGTGCGCCAGTTTCAGGCTCTGGAGCACCACGACCACGCTGTCGAAGCCGCCCTTGAGCGAGAAGCTCAGCATGCCGCCGAAGCCGTGCATCTGCTTCTTCGCAATAGCATGGTTCGGATGCTCCGGCAGGCCGGGGTAGAACACCTGGTCGACCTTGGGATGCCCGGCCAGAAAGCGGGCCACGGCCATGCCGTTCTCGTTGTGGCGCAGCATGCGCAGCTCCAGCGTCTTCATGCCGCGCACGATCATCGATGCCGGCTGCGCATGCAGCGATGCGCCGGTGATCTCGCGGTAGTGGTAGATGCGATCGACCAGACTCTTGCGCCCGACCACCAGGCCGCCCATGGCATCGGAATGGCCGTTGAGGTACTTGGTGGCGCTGTACACCACCAGGTCGGCCCCCAGTGCCAGCGGACGCTGGTTGACCGGTGTATTGAAGGTGTTGTCGACCACCACGATGGCACCCACCGCATGCGCCGCCTTGGCCAGCCGTTCGATGTCGACGATCTTCATCGTCGGGTTGGTCGGCGTCTCGAGATACAGCACCGTGCAGCCTTTGGACACTTCACGCTCGATGGCCGCAAAGTCACTGGTGTCGCACAGGTGCACCTCGACCTGCATGCGTGGCAGGAACTCGATGAAGACCTTGTTCGAGCCGCCATAGGTGTCCTTGATCGACACCACCCGGTCGCCGGCCTTGAGCAAGGCGAACAGCGTATTGCTGATCGCCGCCATGCCGGTCGAGAAGCTGGTCGCCTCTTCGCCGCCGTCGAGGATGCGGATCTTGTCTTCCAGCGGGCGCACGGTCGGGTTGGTGTTGCGCGAATAGATATGCCCCGGCTTCTTTCCCAGTGCCACGTCGAACCAGTCGTCCATGGCCTCGAAGCCGAAGGTCACGGAGTTGTAAACCGGGGTGACGATCGCCCCCTCGCTGGCCAGCTTTCCTTCGCCGGCCCAGACCGATGCCGTACCCGTGTTTGTCGTCGTGTCCATGGTATTTGCCTCCTTGCGGGGTGGTGCAGTGCCACCGTTGTATTGCACGACGACTCTATCATTGCCCTTTGTCGCGAATGGCGCGATGGCCGGGCCCGCCTCGGCCGCAGGGACACACGACATCCGGAATCACGATCAAGGACGACACATGCGCATATTCATGGCTCCGGCCTGCTACATCCAGGGACCGGGAGCAATGGCACGGCTGCCGGAGGTGGCGCGCCGCCACGGCGAGCGGCCATGGCTGATCGCCGACGCCGGCATCATGGCCATGCTCGAACCGGAACTGCGCGCGAGCTTCGGCGCTGCGGGACTGGTGCTGCAGCTGCAGGCCTTTGACGGCGAGATCACGCATGCACGCCTGGATGCATGGGCAGCGCAGGCGCGGCCCGAACAGCCGACCGTCGTCGTCGGCATCGGCGGCGGCAAGGTGCTGGACGTGGCCAAGGGCGTGGCATTGCGCCTGGGCCTGCAGATGATCAGCGTGCCCACCATTGCGTCGACCGACGCTCCCGCCAGCCGCGGCGTCGTCATCTACCACGAGGACCACAGCCTGGCGGGTGTCGAGCAGATGCCGCGCAACCCCGATTGCGTGCTGGTCGACACCGACTGGATCGCCCGCGCGCCAGCCCGCTTTCTCAGTGCCGGCATCGGCGATGCGATTGCCAAGAAGTTCGAGGCCGAAGCCTGCCTGGCGTCCGGCGGACGGAACAAGCATGGCACGCCACCATCGCTGACCGCCATGGCGGTTGCCGAGACCTGCTACACCACCTTGCGTGCGCATGGCGCTGCGGCCATGCGTGCGTGCGCGGCGCAGACCCCGGACGCTGCCCTCGAGTCCGTCGTCGAAACCTGCGTGCTGATGAGTGCGCTGGCCTTCGAGAACGGCGGCCTGTCACTGGCACATGCGATGGCGCTGGGCCTCACGCAGGCCCGCGGCGTGGCGCAGCGACTGCATGGCGAGCACGTGGCCTATGGCCTGCTGGTGCAGTTCGCGCTCGAAGGCCGTGGCGACGCGACGATTCTCGACATGGCCGCGTTCTACCGGTCGGTGGCCCTGCCGGTGACGCTGGCCGAGCTGGACATGCCGGATCCCGCCGAGGCGGAACTAGCCGAGATCGCGCGGGCCAACCTGGCCTCGCCGCGCCCGCCCAACACGACAGTGGCGCTCGACCTGCCAACGGTGGTGCAGGCATTTCGCCGCGTCGAAAGCCTGGTCGTGCGGGTCTGAGTCCGGGCGACCGGCACCCGGCTCCGGCCATCTTGGCGATGGCCTGCGGGGCGACCCACGGCTGTCGATCAGGAGCGACGTGCGTCGTGCCTTACTTGCCTGCGAACGTCTGCGGCCTGAGCGAACGCAGGTAAGCCACCAGTGCCGCCATGTCGGCGTCGCTGATGCTCTTGTAGAAGGCAAATCCCATCGGCGGCTTGTAGGGCTTGCCGTCGCGATCCACCCCCTCGCGCACGGCCTTGATGATCTGCGCGTCGGTCCAGTCCTTGAGCCCGGTCGGATGGGGCGTGAGGTTGCGCGAGACACTCTCGCCCCAAGGCCCCGGGATTTTCTGACCGCCGGCGCCCAGCTTGTCGAGTTGCAACATGCCCTTGTCGTCACGCGGCGTATGGCATTCCATGCAGTGCCCGATGTTGGCCAGGTACTCGCCATAGGCGCGCTTGTTGCTGGCAGGCGTCGACTTCACGCTGGTGATCGGCGGGCCATATGCCGGCGGCAGCGCAATGTTGTACCTGGATTTCGCCACCGGGTTTTTCACCGGCGGCAGCGCACGCAGATACGCAATGATGGCGGCCAGGTCGCTGTCGGAGAAGTGGCGGTAGAACGCGATTGGCATCGGCGGGCCGATGACACTCTTGTCGGGCCGTATGCCTTCGCGGATGGCCTTGGCCAGCTGGGCATCGGTCCACTTGCCGATGCCGGTCTCCATATCCGGCGTGATGTTCGACGCGACGGCATTGAACGCCGGATCGTCGAATGCCATGCCGCCGGACAGGCCCTTGTCGAACAGCGGCTCGCCCTTGGCTCCGCGCGCGATGTGGCAGTTGCCGCAGGCGACCACGCCTTCGACCAGGTATTTGCCACGCGCCAGGCTTGCGGCATCGGTGGCCGCTGCGACCCCGGCACCCCCCAGCATCAACAAAGCCGTCGAGACAATCGCCGTACGCAGTCGCATGGGGCCTCCAGCAAGAAGAAGAGCACCCCACGGCGCACGGGCCGCGGGGCGAGCGGAAGTTACCACGCCACGCGGACCCTGCGCAAGCCCCCGCGCCGGACCCGACGATCAGGCGGTGATTTCTCGCGCCGTGATCTGGTAGCGGAAGCTGTCCGGTGCGTAGTGGTCTAGCCGACCGGACGCGTTCTCGCCCATCGGATACATCAGGAATCCGAGCTTGGGGCCCTTGGACTGGGGCAATACCACGTCGTGGGCGACGTTGTACGCCATCCAGTTGCCTTCCCAGCCGCCGAACAGCGCCTTCTTGACGGGAGCGACGATCGGGTTGGCCGGGGACTTGATCCATTCGGCGGTTTCCTGGCGCATCACCTTGGTCACGTCGGCCGGATCCATGGCCACCCAGCCATGGCCACTGAGCCAGACCTCGGCGCGGCAGTGCTGTGCGCCCTTGAGGCTGGCCGGATTGCCGCCCAGCTCCTTGTAGCCGAAGGCCGACGGCACCAGGCGCAGGCCGTAGACGTCGCGTGCGGGAACACCCACCGAGCGGCACATGCCGACGAACAGCGAATTGAGGTCGGCGCACTTGCCGCCCAGGTTGCCGGTCTCCAGCATGGTCTGGATATCGCCTTCGCCGCAGCCCTTGACCTTGGGTTCGCGGAAGGTGTTGGCAATGATCCAGTCATAGATGCGCTGCGTCTTCTCGACGTCGCTGCGTGCGCCGCGTACCGCCTCCTGCGCGGTCTTGCGCACGATGCCGTCGGTAGGCAACATTTCGGTGGCGGCGGTCCAGTAGGCCCGCGCGGCGGCGTCCTCGGGAACCGGCTTGCGCGCGGACCAGTCGATCGACCGGTCCTGCGTCTGGATGCGGCTGGTCAGTTCGACATGGGGCTGCGCGACCGACTCGGCGAACTCCACCAGCAACATGCGGGCGCCATAGCGTTCGTCATTGGTCATCAGCGTCGTGCCGTTGCTGGCATACGTGCTCTCCAGCGACTGCTGCCAGTCGGTGTTGACCGACGGGACCGGCAGCCACACCCGGGTGACGCCGTCGACTCGGGGAATGTCGACCCGGGTCGTGACCTCGAAGCTGCGCCAGCGTCCGGCCTGGGGCGCGAATCGCCGCTCGGTTGCGGGCGGGGTGGCCGCGTGCGCGGTGTGCAGGGACGGCAGCGCAATGGCAGCCGTGGCCGCAGCCAGTTGTCGAACGAAAACGCGGCGCGCAGGCGCCGTCTTTACGGTGGTCATGATGAGAACTCCGGAATAGTGAAAAGACAGGCCGGAGGCGTACATCCAGGTACCCCGCCATGGCCGGCCGCCATTATCGCTGTCGCTGCTACGGTGTCTTCTTGCCCGCCGCTCGGAGCAGCGGCGCTACCAGGGCCGTCGCCTGCGGGCCGGTCCAGTCGAGTTCCCCGCGCACGATCGCCTTGACCTGCCCGTCGGCCGCGACCAGCACCGTGGACGGAAACACCTTGACCTGCCACTGCCGCGCGATGGCACCCTGGGGATCGAGCAGCACCGGCAGTTCCAGCCCGGTGCGCTGCACGAAACGCTGCGCCACCGGCGCCGATTCCTTGAAGTTCACGGCCAGCACCACCAGCGCGTCGGGGCCCTGCGCATGCGCCAGCGCCTGCAAGGACGGCATCTCTGCCTGGCACGGTGCGCACCAGCTGGCCCAGAAGTTGATCAGCACCGCCTTGCCGCGCAGATCGGCCAGCCGCCAGGCCTGCCCCTGCAGGTCACGCGCCTGCAACTCGGGCACCACCTTGCCGGCCGGCCAAGGGGATACATCGAAGCCCTGCGCGTGCAGGCCCGTGGCGATCAGCAAGACCATGCAGCCCATGACGACGGCCCGGGCGAACCGTAGCGGATGAAATTGCAAGAGAGTCCTCGTCGGCGGCCGGGCACCATGCCCACCCGTCGACCGATTCTGCCAGCGACCAAAACCATCGGGCCAGGGCGCGTCTGTCCGCCGGGGTGGCGCCCGTCCCTGCTTGCGGCACTCAGGCAGCCGCACCGCCATGTGCGATCAGCGGGCCGCCAGCCGCGTGGCAATCCCCGTCACATGCCTGCCCTGGAAACGTGCCATGCCCAGTTCCTGTTCGCTCGGCTGGCGTTCGCCCTGGCCACCGGCAATCGTGGATGCGCCGTAAGGACTGCCGCCCTTGATCTCGTCCAGACCGGTCTGGCGGGATTCGCTGTAGGGCAGCCCGACCAGGACCATGCCATGGTGCAGCAAGGTGGTGTGAAAACTCAGGATGGTGCTTTCCTGGCCGCCATGCTGGGTAGCCGATGAGGTGAAGACACTGCCGACCTTGCCGATCAGCGCACCTTTGGCCCACAGCCCGCCGGTCTGGTCGAGGAAGGTTCGCATCTGGCCGGTCATGTTGCCGAAGCGGGTCGGGGTACCGAAGATGATCGCATCGTAGTCGGCCAGTTCGTCCGGCTTGGCCACCGGTGCGACTTGCCCGAGTTTTCCGCCGACACGCTTGACGTCGTCGTCGGACATGGTCTCCGGCACCCGCTTGATGATCACGTCGGCGCCGTCGACCTCACGCGCACCGTCAGCCTGCGCCTGCGCCATGCGCTCGATATGCCCGTACATGCTGTGATAAAGAATCAGAATCCGTGCCATGGTTTGCTCCGTTGGGTCACGGGCCACCATGACCCGGTCGACCGATGGTTGCAGCCTTGCCGCGTGCCTGACACCCGCTGCGGGCATAGAAGCGGCTACCTCGGATGGCCGACCCGCAGGCCACTGTTGCCACAGCGCGCCATTGGATGCCGGTGCTTGTACCGTGGCGTATGCCATAAGGTCTAGCGCGTGGCTGGCCTTCTGGCGTTGGCGCGTCCGGCCCGCAGCCCGGATAGTTGGAGAACCCGCTGCTGCCATTGGCGATGTTTCCGGCCCATGACGGGCTCGGCGGCACGGACCGATCCATATGACCCAAGGACCCGCATGAACACGCTCACACACGCCACCGGCGCACCCGTTGCCGACAACCAGAACACCATGACCGCCGGCCCACGCGGTCCGGCCTTGCTGCAGGACATCTGGCTGCTCGAAAAACTCGCACACTTCGATCGCGAAGTCATCCCGGAGCGGCGCATGCACGCCAAGGGGTCCGGCGCCTTCGGCAGCTTCACGGTCACACACGACATCAGCCGCTACACCAAGGCGAAGATCTTCTCGGAGATCGGCAAGCGCACCGAACTGTTCGCCCGCTTCTCGACCGTGGCCGGTGAGCGCGGCGCTGCCGATGCCGAACGCGATATCCGGGGCTTTGCCGTGAAGTTCTATACCGAGGAAGGCAACTGGGACCTGGTGGGCAACAACACGCCGGTGTTCTTCATGCGCGATCCGCTGCGCTTCCCGGACCTGAACCATGCGATCAAGCGCGACCCGCGCAGCAACCTGCGCAGCGCCCACAGCAACTGGGACTTCTGGACCCTGCTGCCCGAAGCACTGCACCAGATCACCATCGTGATGAGCGACCGCGGCCTGCCGGACGGCTACCGCCACATGCACGGCTTCGGCAGCCATACCTTCAGCTTCATCAATGCGGCGAATGAGCGGCACTGGGTCAAGTTCCACTTCCGCTGCCAGCAGGGCATCCGCAACCTGACCGATGCGCAGGCCGAGGCCCTGGTTGCGAAGGACCGCGAAAGTGCGCAGCGTGACCTGTTCAACGCCATCGAACGCGGCGAGCATCCGCGCTGGACGCTGCTGATCCAGGTGATGAGCGAGCAACAGGCGCAGCACGCGCCGTTCAACCCCTTCGACCTGAGCAAGGTCTGGCCGCATGGCGACTATCCGCTGATCGAGGTCGGCGAGATGACGCTCGACCGTAATCCCGAGAACTACTTCGCCGAGGTCGAGCAGGCCGCGTTCTCGCCCGCCAACGTGGTGCCGGGTATCGGGTTTTCGCCCGACAAGATGCTGCAGGCACGGCTGTTCTCGTATGGCGACACCCAGCGCTACCGGCTGGGCGTGAATTTCAACCAGATTCCGGTCAATGCGCCGAAGTGTCCGTTCCACAGCTACCACCGCGATGGCGCGATGCGGGTGGACGACAACCGGGGCCGCACCATCGGCTACGAACCCAACAGCGCCGGGCAGTGGCAGGACCAGCCGGCACTGAACGAGCCGCCGCTGGCGTTGCAAGGTGCGGCCGACCATTGGGACCACAAGGTCGACACCGACTACTACTCGCAGCCCGGCGCATTGTTCCGCCTGATGACCCCTGCCCAGCAGCAGGCCCTGTTCGACAACACCGCGCGTGCACTCGGCGATGCGGGAGCGGCCGTAAAGCAGCGCCACGTGGCGAACTGCAGCCTGGCCGATCCGGCCTATGGTGCAGGGGTGGCCGCGGCCCTGGCGCGGCTTTCAGCAGCGACCACCTGACGCGGCGCATGCAGGGTACGCGCCGCTGCGGCGCGCATCCCCGGGCTCAGTGGCTGCGGGCCTGCACCAGACCGAGCTGTGCGGCAAACAGCACCAGCTCGGGCAGCGAGCGGGCCTGCATCTTCTCCATGGCGTGGCGGCGGTGGACCTTGACGGTGATCTCGCTGGTGCCGAGCTCGGCGGCCACCTGCTTGTTCAGCTGGCCGTTCACCACACCCAGCATGACCTCGCGCTCACGCGCCGTCAGCCGCTCGTAGCGCTGGGCCACATCGGCCCGCACCGCGCGTTCGCGCCGGGCCGCGGCATCGACCACCAGGGCCTTGTGCACGACGCGCAGCATCTCGTCGTTGTCGAATGGCTTGGTCAGGAACTCGTAGGCGCCGGACTTGATGGCTTCGACGCCCATCTTGACCGTCGCGTGCCCGGTCAGATAGATGATGGGCATGGCAATGCCGCGATCGGCCAGATCCTGCTGGACCCGGAATCCGCTTTCACGCTGCAGCCGGATGTCGAGGATCAGGCAGGCGGGCTGGTCCAGTCGCATGCCGGCCAGAAACTCCTCGGCGCTGGCAAAGGTCAGTGGATGCAATCCTTCCGAGCGCAGCAGGCTGCCCAGCGCCTGGCGCACCGGCGCGTCGTCATCGACGACATGGATGGTTCCGACGCTGGATGCCATGGTTCAGGCCGCCCTGAACAGCCGCTCGCGCAGCATCAGCAACTGGTCCCGCAGCGATTGCAGCTCCTGCGCACTGCAGCCGCTGGCCTCGGCCACGCCGTTGTAGACGGCGCGGGCACGCTTGCGCAGTGCCCGGCCCTGGGGCGTCAGCGCGACCAGCACCTTGCGCTCGTCCACCCGGTCGCGCGTGCGCAGCACCAGGCCTTGCACCTCCATGCGCTTGAGCAGCGGTGTCAAGGTCGGCGAGTCGAGAAAAAGACGTGCACTGATCTCGGACACGGTCAATGCGCCCGACTCCCACAGCACCAGCAGGACCAGGTATTGCGGATACGTGACGCCCAGATCCTGCAGCAACTGCCGATAGACCTTGCCCATGGCCAGGTGGGTCGAGTACAGCGCGAAGCACAGCTGCTCGCCCAGCAAGGGCGCCTCCGGTTCCAGCATCGTGGTTGACATGTCGGAAGCGGTTTTCGTCATGGCGCAGATATTACCTCGCACGCGACTCAATCGCAAACAAAAAATGCAGAGGGCCTGCCGACGGCGCTCAGCGAGATGCACCCTATACCAAAGGTCAATGTGCACCGTGCAGGTGCGGTGATAGGATTTTTCATCGAAGCCCATCGGAGATACGCTGCGTGTCCCTGTCCCTGTACGGTCCGCGGAATTCCAGATTGGTGTCCGTCGTGGACGATGACGAATCCGTCCGCCGCGGCCTGTGCAATCTGCTGCGCTCACTGGGTTACGAAGCACGCGACTTTGCCTCCGGCCAGGCATTCCTGCAAAGCCCCCACCTCGCAAGGACAGGCTGCCTGCTGCTGGACGTCGTGATGTCCGGCATGAGCGGGCCGGAACTGCAGCGACAACTGCGCGCCCTGGGCAAGAACTTCCCCACCATCTTCATCACGGCCTACGTCGACGCCGCAACCGAGGAAAGCGTGCGGCGGGCCGGTGCGATCGGCTTCCTGTGCAAGCCCTTCAGCGAGGACGCGCTGACCGTGCTGATCGACAGCGCATTTGCAGAGCATGGCCCCGCCTGATGACAAGCGCGTGACGCCACCACCGCCGCGCGCCACGGGAAGCGCCACGGCAACGCCGTTTGCGGCAAAATCACCGCCACGCCCGATGACCGCCATGTCCACCGACGCCTCCAACGACCTCCAGATGGCCATGACCGTGGCGAGGATCACGCAGGCGCTGTCACAGGAGATCGTGCTGGAAAACCTGGTGCGCACCTTGCTGCGCCTGGCGCTGGAAGTATGCGGCGCACAGCGGGGAACCCTGATCACCCGCCAACTGGGCAACACCTTGCGAACAGAGGCCTGTGCCCGAACCGGGCCCGCGGGCCTGTCCGTTCAGATGTCGGGGCTGCCCCCTGCAGCGGATGAGGTTCCCTTGTCCTTGCTGGACACGGTGATCCGCAGCCGCGAAGCCATGCGCTGCAGTATCGACGAAGCCCGCATGTCGCATGCCGACGACCCCTACCTGCAGCAGGCGCTGCCCCATTCGCTGTGCTGCCTGCCGATGTGCAAGCAGTCCGAGGTGGTGGGTGTCCTGTACCTGGAGCACGCATTGCCGGCAGGCGACGCGGTGCAGGCCCAGTTTGCCCTGCTGCAACTGCTGGCGGCGCAGGCGGCCATTTCGCTGGAGAACGCCCGGCAGTATGCGCAGCTGGTCGAGGAGAACGCCTTGCGGCGGCAGGCGGAACAAACGATGCGGCGCAGTGAGGAATGGCTGGCCCTGGGCCAGCGCATCAGCCATACGGGCACCTTTCGGTTCAACCACCGCAGCGGCGCGCTCGACTGGTCGGACGAGCACTTCAGGATCTTCGGCTGGGAGCCCGGCACGGTGACACCCTCGGGCAAGCTGGCGTTTTCACGCGTGCATCCGCAGGACCGCGGGCGCTTCGCCCAGGCCCGGGCAGACATCAGCCAGCGCGACCTGCAGGTCGACCTGGAGTTCCGCATCGTGATTCCCGAGCGGGGGGTTCGGCACGTCGTTGCGCGCGGCTGGCGCACGGGCGACGAGGAGGTCGGCACGCTGACCGACGTGACCGAAGTGAAGGCCGCCGAGTCGGCCCTGCGTGCGGCCCAAAGCGATCTGGCACATGTGTCACGGGTGGCCGTGATGGGCGAGCTGGCGACCTCCATTGCCCACGAAGTCAACCAGCCGCTGACAGCCATCGTGACCAATGCCGGCGCGAGCCTGCGCTGGCTGGCACGTTCCGAGCCCAACCTGGAGGAGGCTCGCACCGGCCTGAAGGACATCGTGCAGGAGGGACAGCGCCTCGGCCAGGTCATTCGCGGCCTGCGGGCGCTTGTCAAGAAGCAGGATCCGGTGTTTGCGGGGTTCGAACTCCAGGAAGCGATCGAGCAGGCGCTGATGCTGATCCGGACCGAACTCGACCTGCACCAGGTGATCGTGCGGCTGCCGGACCCTGCTCCAGGCATCCAGGCCTATGGCGACCGGATACAGATCCAGCAGGTGATGCTGAACCTGATGCTCAACGCCGCTGAAGCCATGGCTCAGGTCGAGGGGCGGCCGCGGGAACTCGGCATCTCGGTCATGGCCGTACCCGGGGGCAGGGTCCAGGTCAGCATCAGTGACAGCGGGCCCGGTCTGAGCCAGGCGTCGCGCGACCGGGTGTTCGAATCGTTCTACTCGACCAAGACCAATGGCCTGGGCATGGGCCTGCCGATCAGCCGCGCTCTGATCGAAAGCCATGGCGGGCGCATCTGGGCGGATGCCGGCAGCCCCCACGGCGCGATATTCAGCTTCGAGCTGCCAGCGCTTCCCGGCAACTGAGCCGAAACAGGCCGGCGCAACACGCGCCATACACCGCTGCACTGCTACCTTGGTATGCCTATACCAAGAGTCAATTGCACCGGGATCACCGTGGCGATACGCTGGCGACTTACGACACGCAAGGATGCGACAGGTCCTCGCCGGGACCGGACGCTCACCTTGACGGAACATGCTGTCACACCACGGGCACCGCCCCCCACAGGAGCTCGCACACCATGCTGCAATCCATGACGCCCCCCCGGATACGGGTCCATATCCATCATCAGGATCCTCTGATCCGTGTCGGCCTGCACGCCGCACTGGCCACGCAGCCGGAATTCGATGTCACCGCGGAAGGCCCGGTCCCGCGCAGCGGCGCCAGCCCGGGCCATGGAACGATCGACGTACTGGTCACCGACCATGCACATGCAATTCACCTCCTGCACAGCGCAAGCGATGGCCTGCATGCGGCCGTTCGGCCGCCCGGCAACGCAACACGCATGCGGATTCTGGTGGTCACTTCGCTGACGGGCGAACATCAGATCCGACAGGCCGTCATGGCAGGTGTCGCAGGCTACGTCGTCCAGGGTGGCACGCTGGACACGTACGTCGACGCGGTGCGGGCACTCGGGCAAGGCATGCGCTACGTGTGCCGCCGTGCCTCGCAGGAGCTGATGGAGAGCGTGTCGCAGGCCACGCTGACCACGCGCGAACGCGAAGTGCTGTGTCCGCTGGTGCGAGGGCTGGCGAACAAGGCGATTGCACGGGAGCTCGGCATCTCGGTGGGAACCGTCAAGGTCCATGTGCGCGCCATCCTCGACAAGCTGCAGGCAAGCTCGCGCACGCAGGCCGCGTCGGTCGCCGTCCAGCGCGGTCTGATCGAAGCGGCTGCCGGCCAGCCAGAGGCGCATCGTGGCGCACGGCAAGTGGCCGTCAGCTTGCGCGAGACCCGACCGCCGATGCCGCGCAACCGTCCCGCCCATGCGCACTCGGCCCATGCCGCATAGCGGCGACCCGGCCCGGCTACCCCATCTGGCATAGCCGATCCTCGTCCCCCATCGGCATGCCCCCGCCGATACCGCCCATCAGAATTTGCCTGCACGCCGACGTGCGCGCACATCGGAAACCATCCCCTCACCCCATCCATCGGAGTATCGCCATGCCCATCACCGCCAAAGCCCAACCCGGCGCCAAATTGCTGACCCCCAAGGATCACACCCTGATCATGATCGACTTCCAGTCGCAGATGGCTTTTGCCACCCACTCCATCGACGCGGTCGTGCTGCGCAACAACGCCGGCCTGGTGGCCAGCGCCGCCGCCGGATTCGACGCCTCCACCATCCTGACCACGGTTGCCGAGAAGAGCTTCTCCGGCCCCATGTTCGAAGAGGTGACGGCCCCCTTCCCCGGCATGAAGCTGCTCGACCGCACCTCGATGAACACCTGGGAGGATGCGGCCGTCATCAAACGCGTCAATGAAATCGGCAAGGACCGCATCGTGCTGGCCGGCCTGTGGACCAGCGTGTGCATCGTCGGGCCGGCGCTGTCGGCCCTCGACCAGGGCTTTCAGGTCTATGTGATCGCCGATGCCTGCGGCGACGTGTCGCTGGAGGCGCACAACCGCGCCATGGACCGCATGGTGCAGGCCGGCGCACAGCCGATGACATCGGTGCAATACCTGCTGGAAATGCAGCGCGACTGGGCCCGCACCGGGACCTACGACATGACCACCGGCGTGGCCCGCAAGTTCGCCGGCGGCTACGGTCTGGGCATCACCTATGCCAAGACCATGTTCGGCGCCCACGAGGGCTGAAGCAGGGCCCACCCATGAAACCCTACCTGCTTTCACTGGCGGTCGGCCTGCTGGTCGGCGCGATCTACAGCATGTTCGGCGTGCGCTCACCCGCACCGCCGGTGATTGCACTGGTGGGTTTGCTCGGCATCCTGGCCGGGGAGCAGATCCCGCCGCTGGTGCAGCACCTGCTCAAGACCGAGACAAGGGCCACCTCATGGCTGCAGCACCAGGTCCGGCCCCACATGTTCGGCGAATTGCCGCGCTGCGCAACGGACACCGCCGTGGCCCAGGCCGGCAAGCCGGTCGACACCCCACCGCTCACGAAGGACCGCCACCATGGCTGACACTCCCATCGCCGACATGGTCCTGCACCATGGCCTGTTCACCACACTCGACCGGGCCCAGCCCACGGCGACCGCCGTCGCGATCTCGGACGGACGCTTCACGCATGTCGGCAACGACCACGAGATCATGGCCCTGGCAGGCCCCCGCACCCGGGTCATCGACCTGCGGGGACGGCGCGTGCTGCCGGGTCTGATCGACAACCACCTGCACATCATCCGGGGCGGGCTGAACTTCAACATGGAGCTGCGCTGGGACGGCGTGCGCAGCCTGGCCGACGCCATGGCCATGCTCAGACGCCAGGTCGCAGTGACGCCGGCGCCGCAATGGGTGCGCATCGTGGGCGGCTTCACCGAACACCAGTTCGCCGAGAAGCGCCTGCCGACGATCGAAGAACTCAATGCCGCCGCGCCCGACACCCCGGTATTCATCCTGCACCTGTACGACCGCGCCTTGCTCAATGCGGCAGCACTGCGCGCGGTCGGCTACGACCGCGACACGCCGGCCCCACCCGGCGGCGAGATCGTGCGCGACAGCCGGGGCAACCCGACCGGCCTGCTGCTGGCCAGGCCCAACGCCTCGATCCTGTACGCGACGCTGGCCAAAGGCCCGAAGCTGCCGCCAGAATACCAGCGCAACTCGACCCGCCACTTCATGCGCGAGCTCAACCGGCTCGGCGTGACTGGCGCGATCGACGCCGGCGGCGGCTTCCAGAACTACCCGGACGACTATGCCGTGGTGCAGGAGCTTGCCGCTGCCGGCCAGCTGACGATTCGCCTGGCCTACAACCTGTTCACACAAAAGCCCAAGCAGGAGAAGGACGACTTCCTGAAATGGACCTCGACCTCGACCTACAAGCAGGGCGACGACTACTTCCGCCACAACGGTGCCGGCGAGATGCTGGTGTTCTCGGCCGCCGACTTCGAAGACTTCCGAGAGCCCCGCCCCGACATGACGGACGCCATGGAGCCGGAGCTGGAGGAAGTGGTGCGCATCCTGGTGCAGAACCGCTGGCCCTGGCGGCTGCACGCCACCTACGACGAGACCATCAGCCGCGCACTCGACGTGTTCGAACGGGTGAACCAGGACACGCCGTTGGACGGTCTGCACTGGTTCTTCGACCATGCCGAGACGATCTCCGAACAGTCGATCGACCGTATCGCGGCACTGGGCGGCGGCATCGCCGTCCAGCACCGCATGGCCTACCAGGGTGAATACTTCGTCGAACGCTACGGCCCCGGTGCGGCCCAGGCTACGCCACCGGTCAAGCGCATGCTGGAGAAAGGTGTACATGTGTCTGCGGGCACCGACGCGACGCGGGTGGCCTCGTACAACCCCTGGGTGTCGCTGTCCTGGCTGATCACCGGCAAGACCGTCGGCGGCATGCAGTTGTATCCCCAACGCAACTGCCTGGACCGCGAGGCCGCCTTGCGCATGTGGACCGAGAACGTCACCTGGTTCTCGAACGAGGAAGGCAAGAAGGGTCGCATCGCGGTCGGGCAGCTGGCCGACCTGGTCGTCCCCGACCGCGACTTCTTCGCCTGCGCCGAATCCGAGATCGCCGACACGACGGCACTGCTGACGGTGGTCGGCGGCAAGATCGTCTACGGCGCAGCCGAGTTCAAGGTCCATGACGACACCCCGCCGCCGCCCGCCATGCCCGACTGGTCGCCGGTGCGAACCTTCGGCGGCTATGGCCGCTGGGCCGACACCGAAGGTGCACCCTTGCAGGCGACATTGCGCCAGCATGCGGCGGCCTGTGGTTGCGCCAACAGCTGCAACATCCACGGCCATGCCCATGCCAATGCATGGACCCGCAACCTGCCGATCGCGGACCTCAAGGGCTTCTGGGGCGCGCTCGGCTGCGCCTGCTGGGCCGTGTGATGGCGCGCGAGCAGTTGCGCGCGGCGGACCGCAGCCGCCATCCCGCGCCGACCGGGCACGGGAGCGGCAACCACGACCTGCAGCCCCGTGAACAGTCCCCGGCGCTGCAGTGGCGTCACTCTTTTGCATCACCGGCCGTGCACGGCCTTTGCCTGCTGCTGCTGTGTGGCGCCTACCTGCAAGGCGGCTACAACAAGCTGCGCGATTTCGACGCTGCCATCGCCGAGATGCAGCATTTCGGCCTGGAGCCGGCTGCGCCGATGGCGGCGGCCGTGATCGTGCTGGAGGTCGGCGCTGCATGGATGGTCCTGAGCGGCTGGTACCGCTGGCTGGGGGCCTTTGCGCTGGCGGCTTTCACGCTGCTGGCAAGCTTCGTCGCCAACCGGTTCTGGGCGGTCGAGCCCGCCGCCCGCTTCATGGTCGAGAACGCTTTCTTCGAACACCTGGGCCTGGCAGGCGGCTTGCTGCTTGTCGCCTGGCACGACCTGCGGTCCCGCCATGGCCACTGACACGCCCCTGCCGGCGGCAGAAGGCGAAGGCGCCTTCGCGCCGCTGCGCGAAAAAGTGTTTGCGGTGCTGTGGGTTGCCACGGTGCTGGGCAATGTCGGCAGCTTCATGCGCGACATTGCCAGCGCCTGGATCGTCACCGAGCTGTCGACCAACCCGGCGGCCGTGGCGGCGGTGCAGGCCGCGGCCACGCTGCCGATCTTCCTGTTCGCCATTCCGGCCGGCGTGTTGTCGGATATCCTGGACCGGCGCCGCTTCCTGATCGCGGTCCAATGCGTGCTGGCGCTGGTCAGCGCGACGCTGCTGGTGCTGTCGCATACCGGCACGCTGTCGGTGAGCAGCCTGATCGCACTGACCTTTGCCGGGGGTGTCGGTGCCGCGCTGATGGGCCCGACCTGGCAGTCCATCGTTCCGGAGCTGGTGCCGCGGCGCCAGCTCAAGGGGGCGGTCGCCCTGAATTCGCTGGGCGTCAACATCTCGCGTGCCATCGGACCGGCACTGGGCGGCTTGCTGCTGGCGGCATTCGGCGCCGCGTTCACCTACGGCATGGACCTGATCAGCTATGCCTTCGTCATTGCAGCGCTGCTGTGGTGGCGGCGCCCGCCGGCGGCACAGAACGACCTGTCCGAGCATTTTCTGGGCGCGTTCCGCGCCGGCATGCGCTACACCCGCGCCAGCCGCGAACTGCATGTGGTGCTGGTACGTGCCGTCGCCTACTTTGTGTTTGCCAGTGCGATGTGGGCCTTGATGCCACTGGTGGTACGCCAGCTGCTGGGTGGATCGGCCAGCTTCTATGGACTGATGCTGGGCGCCGTGGGCGTGGGCGCGATCGGCGGCGCCTTGGCCCTGCCACGCCTGCGCCAGCGCTTGAGCGCGGACGGGCTGATGGGCCTGGCCGCGGCCATCACCGCGGGCGTGATGCTGGCCATGGTGGTGCGCCCCCCGCAGGCCGTGGCGCTGCTGCTGGCCCTGGTGCTCGGCGGGGGCTGGATCATCGCGCTCACCACCTTGAACAGCGTGGTGCAGGCGATCCTGCCGAACTGGGTGCGCGGGCGCGGCCTGGCGGTCTACCTGACCGTGTTCAATGGCGCGATGGCGGCCGGCAGCCTGGGCTGGGGGCTGGTGGCCCGTACGATCGAACTGCCGATGACGCTGGTGGCCAGCGCCGCCGGCATGCTGCTGATCGCCCTGGTGATGCGCCGCCTGCCCCTGCCGTCGGGTGAGGCCAATCTGGATGCGGCCAACCATTGGCCGGAGCCGACGCTGGTGGCGCCCGACGCGCACGATCGCGGCCCGGTGCTGATCCAGGTGACGTACTGCATCCGCCAGCAGGACCGTCCCGCGTTCCTCAAGGCCCTGCACCAGGTGTCGCTGGCGCGCCGGCGGGACGGTGCCTATGCCTGGGGCGTATGCGAGAGCACGGACGACCCGGAGCAGATCCTGGAGTGGTTCTTCGTCGAGTCCTGGGCCGAACACATGCGCCAGCACCGGCGGGTGTCGCACCATGCCGCCGACCAGCAGCAGGCGCTGCTGCAGTTTCATGCAGCCAAGGAGCCGCCGGCGGTCCGGCACTTCCTGGGCCTGGCGCCGGACTTGTCGCGCTGAGACCTACTTGTAGAACGCCTCGACCTTGCCCTTGAGCGTGATCAGCAGGGGGCGGCCCTTGCGGTCCAGGGTCTTGCCGGCGGGCACCTTGATCCAGCCTTCGCTGACGCAGTATTCCTCGACATCGCGGCGTTCCTTGTCATTCAGACGGATGCCGATCTCGTGTTCGAAGATGGCGGCCACGTGAAAGCGGCTGGCAGGGTCGACCGACAGGCGGTCGGGCAGTTCGGGGCGGGGTTGGGATGCTTGTTCGGTCATAGGCCCGGATTTTCCACCATGTGACGCACTGCCCTGCCTGGGTCCCTGCCTTTGCGCGGCCTGCGGACGGCCCCCAGGCCATCGGAGAGCGCGGCGCATCCGCCCATCGGCACCGCAGCTATTGCTGACCCACCACCAGCAGACGCCGGGCCAGTGGCAGCAATGCGCCCAGCTTGCGCAACCGTTGCGACATGTCCGGATGGGTCGACACCATCGACTGCCCACTGCCCTGCGCCAGGGACCGCTCCAGGAACACCAGCTGGGCCTGCGGCGCATACCCTGCCAGCGCCGCCAGTTGCAGCCCCAGTTCGTCGGCCTCGAGTTCGACATGGTGGAACACCACCGACATCGCATCGGCCATGGCGAAGTAGTTGAATTCCATCTCGGTGTAGACATCCTGCGGCGTACGCTGCGCGCGCGAAGGAATCAGCGCCAGCATCGACGTCAGCGTCTGGCGCTCGTGCTGCAGCAGCACATGCGCGGCTTCATGGGCCAGCACGAATGCCAGCTGTGGCGCTGCAAGCTGCAGGCGCCGGATGAAAACCTCGGAGATCACCACCGTGCCGTCGGGAAAGGACAAGGCCTGGATGTCGGGCTCGGTGACCACCACGAGGCGCAGTACCGGTGCACCGCGGGTCTGCTGGAATCGGATCACCGGCAGCAACTTGCGCCACACCTGCGCCAGTTGCGAGCAGTACGCGGCACAACCGAGCCGACCCCGGGCGCGCGCACCGTCGAGCAAGGCCTTCTGGTTGGCCTGTGCATGGTCGATGACGGCGGCCTGCGTGAAGGCGAGTCCCCGGCTGGGCTCGACGATGCTGACCAGCCGGGCCTGCACGGCGCCATGCGCCAGCAACAGGATCAGCACGGCCAGGCAGCGCATGTCGGCTACTCGGGCGTGCGCAGGTCCGCGCGAAAGTCCGACAGCACCTGCAGGCATGCGCCGCACGCCCGCCAGCCCCGGTGCCGGCGACGCCTGTCGCAGGTCGGAGGAGGTTGGAGCAGGCGGCAGCGTGGCATGGCGCAAATGGGTATAAACAGTTTATACCGTTGCATTCGCCCTGCCAAGCCCGCCTGCTCGGCCCGTGCGCCGCGCGCGCCCGCGCAGTATCAGAAGCCCAGCGAAGCGCCGGCGCCCAGCAGCGTGGCCACGCCCAGAGCGGCAAATACGGCAGCCGCGATGCCGTGCACCAGCTTCATCGGGATCCTGCCGGCGAGACGGTCACCCACGAATACCGCCGGCACATCGGCAATCAGCATGCCCAGCGTGGTGCCCGCGACGACCAGCAGGGGCTGCGCATAGTGCGCTGCCATGGCAATGGTGGCGACCTGGGTCTTGTCGCCCATCTCGGCCAGGAAGAAGGTGATGAAGGTGGCGCCGAAAACACCCAGCCGGCTGGCGATGCGGGTTTCCTCCTCCTCGATCTTGTCGGGGATCAGCGTCCAGGCGGCCATGGCGATGAAGGATGCACCCAGCACCCAGCGCAGCACCTGCGGACTGACTGCATGGGTGATCCAGGCGCCCAGTGCGCCGGCCAGGCCATGGTTGATCACGGTGGCGCACAGAATGCCCAGAATGATGGGAAGCGGTTTCTTGAAACGTGCCGCCAGGATGAAGGCGAGCAATTGCGTCTTGTCGCCGATTTCGGCCAGTGCGACGACACCGGTGGAGACGAGGAGGGATTCCATGATCGATGCGAGATTCCAGGGCCAGGAAAAGACAGATGACCACGACGCGACCCCGGCCCAACCCGGAAGCGATGTGGTCAAAGGTCTTGCCAAGCAACGATACCGCTGGCGCCATGGCATCCATGATGGATGCCAAGTATGTTGACGCAAGCCTCTTCGAGGATCGAAGAGCGGCTACTCCCCCGTGACAGGCGCGATTCTACGTCAGGCGATGCGGGGAACCTTCGCGCGATCGCCGGCTCCCACTGGCATCGTTGAACAAGGGAGTCTCATGCCGCACTGGAAAACCCGCACGCTGATGGTGGTGCTGGTGCTGATGCTGGCCGGCGGCGCCTGCCAGGCGCAGGAGACGACCGACGGCATGCCGCAGGCAGCCGCACCGCAGGCCTTGCGCGGTGGATCACCCAGCCCCTATGTCCCGCCGGTATCGGTGCCGTCGGTCGCCGGCCAGATCCCACCCTTGCGCCTGCCCGGACCGACCATCGCCGTCACGCCGACGCCGGCCCCCACGTTCTCGTCGGGCTGCGACAGCGCCGGGTGCTGGGGTTCGGATGGCACGCGCTACAACGCGGTGGGGCCGACGCTGGTACGACCGGACGGACGTAACTGCCAGATCGTTGCAGGCGCAGTGTCCTGCCCCTGAATCCGGGTCGGCGCACGCTGCTGCTGCCGGGCGGCGCCGATTCAGATCATGGCCGGCAAGCGGATACGGGCGCGAAGCCCACCCAGCGGCGATGTGTCCAGGTCCAGCGCACCGCCATAGAGGCGGGCCAGATCGTCGACGATGGCCAGTCCCAGCCCTGAGCCCGGCACGGATTCGTCGACCCGTCCACCGCGCGCCAGCGCCTCCATGCGCTGTTCCGGCGGTATGCCCGGACCGTCGTCCTGAATCGTGACCTCCAGTGAAGGCGCCGCCGCATCGGCCAGCAGCACCACATCGATCTCGACCACCGCGCGTGCCCACTTGCAGGCATTGTCGAGCAGGTTGCCGAGCATCTCCTGAAGGTCCTGCGCCTCGCCCGCAAAGGCGATGTCGCCGCCCACGGGATGGCAGCGCAATTCCAGCGCGCGCCCGGCGTGAACCTTGTCCATGACCCGCAGCAGGTCACGCAGCACCAGGGCCACGCCGACCCGCTGTCCCGCCACGCCATGGGCCCCGGCAGCCCGGGCGCGGGCCAGGTGCCAGTCGACCTGCCGACGCGCCAGTGCCACCTGCTCGATCACCAGATCAGGCAAGACCCTGTCGGCCGTGGCCTCGGGGCCCGAAGAGGGGGCACGTCGCTGCGCCGCCTGCGCAGCCTGCGCCAGTACCGCCAGCGGTGTCTTGACCGCGTGCGCCAGGTTGCCAGCCTGTTGCCGGGCCCGCTCGATCACTTCGGCATTGCGCGCCAGCACCGCGTTGAAGCCGTCGACCAGGGGCTGCACCTCCTGCGGTACCGGCCCGCGAATCTGCCTCTCGCGCCCCTGGCGCACGTCCGTCAACGCCTGCTGCAGGGCCCGCAGCGGCGCCAGACCCAGCGCCACCTGGGCCCAACCGGCCAACAGCAGCAAGACCAGCAATACACCGAGTGCGAGCATCAGCATGCCCCGGATCCGGGTCACGGCATCGTCGACCGCCTGCGTATCACCGGCCACGAGCAGCCGCCAGCGCAGATCCGGCATTTCCTCGGGTCGGACCACCCGTTCGAGCACCAGCAAGGACGTACCGCGCGGGCCGACACCGCCATGCACGTGCAGCGCACCATCGGACAGCAGGTCCGGCGCGTTGGCAAGACTGGCGTCCCACAGGGAACGCGATCGCAACACCACCACCTGGTCGGCGCTGTTGATCTGCCAGTAGAGACCTGAATAGGGCTTTTGCCAACGCGGATCGGACAGGGACTGGTCATCCAGCTGGGGGCGGCCCTGCGCATCGAAATTCACCCGCGCGATCAGCTGGTCGAGCTGTTGCTCCAGTCCTGACTGGAACTGGCGCAGCAGGGCATCGCGGAACAGGCCGCTGATGACCATGCCGGCCATCAGCAGCGCCAGGGCCACGCCAAGTCCCGTCAGCGCCAGCAGCCGCAGGCGCAGCGACGTGACCCTGCGTCCAGGGCTCACGGCGGCGCCACCAGGCGATAGCCCAGCCCGCGCACGGTCTCGATCAGTCCGGCCGGCAGCTTCTTGCGCAGCCGCGCCACGAACACCTCGATGGTGTTCGAGTCCCGGTCGAAGTCCTGCGCATAGATGTGTTCGTTCAGTTCGCTGCGCGACACCACGGCATTCGGCCGGTGCATCAGATATGCCAGCACCTTGTACTCATGGCTGGTCAGCACCAGCGCATGCCCATCCAGAGTGACACGCCCGCTGCGGGTGTCCAGCGCCACAGGCCCGCCATGCAGGACCGGTGACGCCAGGCCCTGGGCGCGGCGGATCAACGCGCGCACGCGGGCCAGCAGCTCTTCGGTGTGAAAGGGCTTGGTCAGGTAGTCGTCCGCACCGGCATCGATACCGGCCACCTTCTCATGCCACTGGTCGCGCGCGGTCAGGATCAGCACCGGCGCATGGACCCCCTCCGCACGCCAGCGCCGCAGCACGCTCAGGCCATCGAGCTCGGGCAGTCCGAGGTCCAGAACCACCGCGTCGTAAGCCTGTACGCCACCCATTTGCCAGCCCTCGCGGCCATTGCCTGCGTGGTCGACCGCATAGCCGGCGTCGGTCAGGGCCTGGCGCAACTGTGCCGCCAGATGGGGTTCGTCCTCGACGACCAGGATACGCATCAGGACTTGCCCTTCTTCTGGCGAACGACCGCGCCATCGCGGGCATCCACCTTGAGCTTGACCAGCAGGCCATCGGTCTGCAGCAGCTTGAGCTCGTACATCCAGACACCATGGTCGCGCTCGAGCTCGACCTCCAGCACCTGCCCCGGATGGCTGACCGCGACCCGCGCCAGGATTTCCGCGAGCGGCAGCACCTCGCCGGCCTTCAGCGCGGCGCGGGCGCGGTCATGGTCGTCGCCATGGGCGCGCGGCCCGTCGGACCAGCCGGCGAGCGGAATGACCAGCAGAACCAGAGCGGCAAGAAAAACGGTGATGGACTTGTGCATGGTGAACGCCCCTGCATGGACCGAAGGGTAGATGGATTGTGGCGGCTTGCGGATGAACGCCACATGAACGCCGCCTTCAGACGCGGTACAGGCACCCAGGTGCAGCATCGATGGCACCAACACTCCATGGAGCCCCTCATGTTCAAACCAGGACTATCGCCATCCCCGACCCGCCTGCTGGCGCTGGCGGGGCTGACGGCCACAATGCTGCTGGCCGGAGCCGCCTGTGCCGGCGACACCACCCCGGCACAGCAACTCGGCCGCTTCAGCGCGCAGGCGGGCGCGCCCGGCAATGCCGATCAGGGCAAGGCCTTCTTCAACACGCGGCACGGCGGCGAATGGTCGTGTTCGTCCTGCCACGGCAATCCCCCGGTCAAGACCGGCCAGCACGCCAGCACCGGCAAGGAGATCGCCCCTCTGGCGCCGGCTTTCAACGCCAACGCGTTCACCGACAGCGCCCGCGTGGACAAATGGTTTCGACGCAACTGCAAGGACGTTCTGCGCCGCGAATGCAGTGCCGCCGAGAAAGCCGATGTGCTGGCCTGGCTGATCAGCCTCAAGCCATGACGTTCCGCAAACCCTACCCATGCCCTTAGCCACGAGAACCGCCATGACGCCCCTGAAACTCCACCTCCGCGCTGCCTGCGCCCTGGCACTCCTGTTCGGGCTGGGCACCCTGGCCCACGCCGACAGCGGCAGTCTGTCGCCGCGCACCGTGCTGCCCGCCTACCAGCAGGAATGCGGCAGCTGCCATCTGGCCTACCCGCCCGGCCTGCTGCCGGCCAGCGCCTGGCGCCGCATCATGTCCGGACTGGACACGCACTACGGCAGCGACGCCTCGCTGGACGCGGCCATGGCGCAGCAGATCGGCGCCTGGCTGCAAGCGCACGGAGGCACCTACAAACGGGTGAGCAGCGCGCCGCCGCAGGATCGCATCACCCGTTCGGCCTGGTTCGAGCTCAAGCACCGCCGGATCCCACCCGCCGTCTGGCAACACGCCGCCGTCAAGAGCCCAGCCCATTGCGCAGCCTGCCACACCGGCGCCGCCCAGGGCGATTTCGACGAAGACCGGCTGCGCATGCCGCCCGGCCTGGACAAGCGCTACCAGAACGCATTCAAGGACGACTGAAAACACCGTCCCACCACCCGGAGAACCGCACCATGAACACCACCCATCCCACACCCGGCCTTGCCGCACCGGCAGGCGCCGCACAAGGTCCGACACGGCGCGTCGTCGACGCACCGACGCGCATGTTCCACTGGCTGTTTGCGCTGTGCTTCACGCTGGCCTATGCCACCGCCGATGGCGAGCGCTGGCGCCTGGTGCATGTGACGCTCGGCTATACGCTGGCCGGTCTGCTGGCGTTCCGCCTCGGCTACGGCCTGATCGGTCCGCGCCAGGCACGCCTGTCGCTGCTGTGGCGCAAGCTGGCCGGGCTGCCGGCATGGATGCGTTCGCTGCAGCCGGGCAACGGCGTCGACGTGAACTGGCGCCAGGGACAGAACCTGCTGATGGCGCTGGCGGTCGCGGCGCTGATGGCAGTGGTACTGCCTGTGGCCATCAGCGGATACGCCACGTACAACGACTGGGGCGGCGAATGGCTGGCGGAGCTGCATGAATTCACTGGCGAGCTGTTCCTGTGGCTGGTGCTGGGTCACCTGGCGCTGATCCTGGGCCTGAGCCTGCTGCGCCGCAAGAACCAG
The DNA here is from genome assembly GCA_024235935.1 of Rhodoferax sp. Taxonomy (GTDB): domain Bacteria; phylum Pseudomonadota; class Gammaproteobacteria; order Burkholderiales; family Burkholderiaceae_C; genus CAISIP01. The sequence goes on from JACKLL010000007.1 coordinate 171,659, forward strand.
GCCCTGCCGATGCTGGTCGGGCGCGTGCAGGGCGCGGGGCCGGACCTCGCAAAACACAACCACGGCGCACTGGCCGCACTGCTGCTGGCCACCGTGCTGGGTTTCTGGGCCTGGCAATGGCAGCAGTCGCCCGCTGGACCGCTGACCGGCAACACCCCGGGCACCATCCGCGCTGGGCACCACCACGGAGACGACGACTGATCGGCCAACTGTGCGCGACCGCACAGACCCGTCCACGCACCATGCGATGATGGAAAGACACCCTCCCCCAAAAGCCTCTTCCATGGACCGTCCAACGACTGCCGGCGCGCCGCCGCAAGGCCTATCGCAAACCGAGGCCGCGGCACGCCTGCAGGCCGACGGCGCCAACGAACTCGGTCTGAGCCAGCGCCGCTCGCTGGCGGGCATCGTGTGGGAGGTGGTGCGCGAGCCAATGTTCCTGCTGCTGCTGGGCGCCGGGGCCATCTACCTGGCGACGGGGGATCCGCAAGAGGCCCTGGTGCTGCTGGGATTCGTGTGCATCATCATCGGCGTGACCATCGTGCAGGAGCGCCGTACCGACAATGCGCTCGAGGCCTTGCGTGACCTGTCGAGCCCGCGTGCGCAGGTGATCCGCGACGGTGTACCGCAGCGGATTCCCGGGCGTGATGTCGTGCGCGGCGACCTGCTGGTGTTGACCGAAGGCGACCGCGTCGCCGCCGACGCCCGGGCCCACGAGACCCATGAACTGGCCTGCGACGAGGCCATGCTGACCGGCGAGTCCGCCCCCGTCGCCAAGCAGGCGAACGACACGGTCTTTGCCGGCACCCTGGTGGTCAGCGGTCAGGCGCTGGCCGAGGTCACGGCAACCGGCCGCCACAGCGAATTCGGTCGCATTGGCCAGTCGCTGGGCGCAATCGATTCCGAGCCTTCCCCGTTGCGCGACGAAGTGGCGCGCCTGACCCGGCGCCTGGTCCTGATCGGGGTTTCGCTGAGCCTGCTGCTGGCCCTGCTGTTCTGGACGCTGCGCGGCGGCTGGCTCGACGCGCTGCTGGCCGGGATCACGCTGGCCATGGGCATCCTGCCGCAGGAATTCGCCGTCATCATGATCGTGTTCATGGCCCTGGGCGCGCGGCGCATGGCGGCGCGCCAGGTGCTGACGCGCCGGCTGGGCGCCATCGAGACGCTGGGCCAGACCACGGTGCTGTGTGTCGACAAGACCGGGACGCTGACGCAGAACCGGATGGAAGTCGCGCATCTGTTTGCCGGCGACCAGGCCCTGGACCTGCACACGCTCGGTGATGCGCCCTTGCCCGAAGCCTTCCACAGCCTGCTCGAATATGCGGTGCTGGCCAGCGAGATCGTGCCGCATGATCCGATGGAGCAGGCCTTCCACCGCCTGGCCGGCTTGCAGCTCAAGGACACCGACCATCTGCATCCGGGCTGGGCGCTGGCGCAGGAATACGAGCTCTCGCCGCAGTTGCTGGCCATGTCCCACCTGTGGCACGGCGAGGCCGGCAACGCCGATGTGGTCGCCACCAAGGGCGCGCCGGAGGCGATCGCCGATCTTTGCCATCTGGCGCCGGTCGTCCGGGCGCAGCTCGCGGCGCAAGCCGATGCCATGGCCGACCGCGGCCTGCGCGTTCTGGGTGTGGCCAAGGCGCGCCACCACGAGGATCTGGCCCATCCGGAAAACCAGCATGACTTCGATTTCGAGTTTCTCGGCCTGGTGGGCCTGGCCGATCCGCTGCGCGCGCAGGTGCCACAGGCTGTGGCCGAATGCCAACGCGCCGGCATCCGGCTGGTGATGATCACCGGCGACCATCCGCGCACCGCACGCGCCATCGCCGCGCAGGCAGGCATCCCCAGCGAGAAGGTCATCACCGGACCCGAGCTGGCCAGCATGGATGCCGCTGCGCTGGCGCTGCGCGTGGCCGATGTCCATGTGTTTGCCCGCGTCAAACCGCAGCAGAAGCTGGCGCTGATCGAGGCGCTCAAGGCGCGCGGCGACGTGGTGGCGATGACGGGCGACGGCGTCAACGATGCGCCGGCGCTGAAGGCCGCGCACATCGGCATCGCCATGGGGCAGCGCGGCACCGACGTCGCGCGTGAGGCGGCAGCGCTGGTGCTGCTGGAAGACGACTTCTCGGCCATCGTCCAGGCGATCCGGCTGGGGCGGCGGATCTACATCAATCTGCGCCAGGCCATGGTCTACACGCTGGCGGTCCACGTCCCGATCGTCGGGATGTCGCTGCTGCCGGTGCTGTTCGGCATGCCACTGGTGCTGGTTCCCCTGCACATCGCGTTCCTGGAACTGGTCATCGACCCGGCCTGCTCGGTGGTTTTCGAAGCGCAGACCCAGGATGCGGCACTCATGGAAGAGCCGCCCCGGCCCCGCAACCAACCCCTGCTGTCCGGCGCCCGGATGGCCCAGGGTCTGTTGCAGGGCGGCGTTCTGACGCTGGCACTGGTCGGGCTCTACGCCGGCCTGCTGGCCCAGGGCATGCAGAGCGATCAGGCGCGCAGCTTTGTGTTCGTGATGCTGGTGACGGCCAATGCGGCGCTGATCCTGCCCAGCCGCCGCGGCCTGGGTACCGGCTGGCGCACCCTGTTCAGCGCGCTGCCGCCGGTGACGGTGTGGGTCATGGGCGGCACGCTGGCGGCACTGCTGCTGGTGACAGCGCTGCCGGCACTGGCCTCGACTTTCCGCTTTGCGCCGCTGCCCCTCACCCAGTGGCTGGCGGCATTTGCACTGGGCGTGCTGATGCTGGCGCCCTTCCAGTGGGTTCGGCGCGCGCTCACTCCAGCTTGATGCCGGCCTGCTTGATCAGGGTGCCGAAACGGTCGAACTCCTGCCGGTTCATCTGCGCGAACTGATCGGCGCTGATTGCACCGGGCTCGCCACCCAGGCCCTTGAGCTTGGCCTGCACGTCCGGCAGCTTCAGCACGCGGGCGAGTTCGGCCTGCAGCCTGGCCTGGATGTCGGCAGGTGTGCCACCGGTCACGAACAGTGCGTACCATGTGCTCATCTCGAAGCCGGGTACGCCGGCCTCCGCCAGTGTGGGCACCTGCGGCAATTCGGCACTGCGGGTGGCCGTGGTCAGCGCCAGCGGCCGGAACTTGCCGGCCTTGATCTGCCCCATGGCCGATGAGGTGGTGTCGAACATCAGCTGGATGTTGCCGGCGATCAGGTCCAGATGCGCCTGGCTGGAGCCCTTGTAGGGGATGTGGACGCTCTGGACCCCGGCAGCCAGGTTGAAGCCCTCACCCGCAATGTGCTGGGTGCTGCCCATGCCGGACGAGCCGTACTTGAAGTCGTTGGGTCTGGCCTTCATTTGCGCGACCAGTTCCTTGACGTTGGTGGCCGTGACCGTGGGCCCGACCACCAGCACATTGGGCACGGTCACCACCAGTCCCACTGGCGCCAGATCCTTGATCGGATCGAAACCCAGCTTCATCAGGTGCGGCGCGATGGCCTGCCCGGTGTTGGTGGCCACCAGCAGCGTGTAGCCGTCGGCCGGCGCCTTGGCCGTCAGGTCGGCGGCGATGGTGTTGGATGCGCCGGGCTTGTTCTCGACCACGAAGCTGCCCTTGAGGCCTTCGCCCATCTTCTCGGCCAGCATGCGCGCGATGATGTCGGTGCCGCCACCGGCGTTGGCGCCGACCATGATGCGGACCGGCTTGCTGGGGTAGCTTTGCGCAAGCACCACCAGCGGCGCCAGCAGCACGCCGGCGCAGAGGATTTTCCTGAGTTTCATGTCTGTGTCTCCTTGGGCTGTTGGGAAATTGTTTTCCTGCGGTGCGCCTGACCCATGCGCACCGCAAGATCGAAGGCATTGCGCATGGCCTGCGGATTGGCCAGGCCCTTGCCGACGATGTCGTAGGCGGTACCGTGTGCCGGTGTGGTGACCGGTATCGGCAGGCCGCCATGCACGGTGACGCCTTGCTCGAAACCGAGCAGCTTCATCGCGATCTGTCCCTGGTCGTGGTACATCGTGACCACCCCGTCGTAGCCGCCCTGTGGTCGCAGCGCCCGCACGAAGGCGGTGTCGGCTGGAAACGGACCGTCGGCGGCATAGCCCTGCTGCGCGGCCAATGCGACGCCCGGTGCGATGACACGGCCTTCTTCGTCGCCATAGTTGCCGCCGTCGCCGTTGTGCGGGTTCAGACCGCAGACGGCCAGGCGCGGCTGCGCGACGCCGGCGGCGCGCAAGGCCTCGCTGATCATGCGGATCGCGTTGGCGACTTTCGGTGCGCTCAGCAGTCCGCTGACGTCGCGCAGTGCCACATGGGACGTCACGCGGGCCGTCCACAAGTTGCGCAGCACATTGAGTTCGCCGCACTCGCCGTTGAAATCCAGGTATTCGGCGAACCAGCGCAGTTCGTCCTCCTGGTGCATGCCGCCGGCGCGCAGGGCACCCTTGTTCAGCGGCGCGAAGCAGAAGGCGTCGGCGCGTCCGCTGCGCACCAGATCGACCCCTGCGGCCAGACCCTGGAGCATGTAGCGCCCGTTGTCGGCCTGGGCTTGCCCCGGGGTGAACGGGGCGGCGTCACGCCCGGCCCAGTCGTGCCAGCTGGGGTTTGCGGTACCGGTGTCCTGGCCCTGCTGGCCGATCAGCAGGACATCGGCCGATTGCATCGCCTGTGCGTCCTGCAGCAGCTTGGCGACAAGTTCGGGGCCGATGCCGGCGGGATCACCGGTGAAGAGTGCAATGACGGGGCGTTGGGGTGCGTCCATGGGAACCGATCGTGGCGGAGAGTCAATGAAATTGGTAATGTGTAATCCGTAATTACGGATAATTAGAATCGGCACACGGTATGCTGTCAAGCAGTTTCTTCGCCATACTCGCGCCTATATGAACTCTCCGGCCCCCAACGCCCAGATCGCCCGCATTCCCCTGCATGAGGAAGTGACCAACCGGATCCGGGACATGATCGTGGAGTCCAAGCTGGTTCCCGGCGAACGGATTCAGGAACTGGAACTGGCGCAGCAACTCGGGGTGTCCCGTACACCGATCCGTGAAGCCCTCAAGGTGCTCACCTCCGAGGGGCTGGTCGAGCTGCTGCCGCTGCGCGGCGCCATCGTCAAGGTCTTCACCGACAAGGATGCGCACGACATGCTGGACGTGATCGCGCTGCTGGAGGCCTTTGCCGGTGAACGCGCCTGCAAGGCGGAACAGTCCCGCATCGACGCGATCCTGGACATGCATGAGCGCATGCAGCAGTTGTACGAACAGCGCCAGCGGCTGGAATATTTCGTGCTGAACCAGCAGATCCACGAGGCGCTGATCGCGCTGGCCGACAACGAGACGCTGAGCATGACGCACGCCATCTTGAGCAAGCGCATGCGCAGCCTGCGCTACAGCGGCAATTCCGGGGCCGAGAACTGGGCCGCCGCGCTGGCGGAGCACACCCGGATGATGGAGGCGCTGGCCCGGCGCGATGGCCCGGCCCTGGCCAGCGCCATGCGTGAACATATCCAGAACACCTGGCCGCGGATCCGCGGCCTGACCCTGGCCCACAGGGATTAGCCCCACGCGCATGGCACCGCATCGCCGGAGTCGGCAATGCGGGCGGCCCCAGACGTTCGCTAGTTACCGGCAGGCGCCCATTGCGGCAGATCGGCGCAGGTTTGCTGCGCGGTCTGCAGGGCCTCCTGCAAACGGCTCTTGCCGGAGGGGCGCAATCGCACGTACCGCCGCCCATCGGCCGCGGCCTGTGGGTCGCGTTGCAGCCAGCCGGTTTTCTCCAGCGGCAACAACTGCCGGACCACGGCCGAAACCGGTATACCCAGCACGGGCACCAGCGCGCTTGCGGCCATTTGATGCCCCTCGGCGCGCAGCAGTTGCATCAGCAGGATGAAATCGCCATAGCTGAGCCCATGGTAGGTGGCCAACTCTTCGTCGAGCACACGACGGATACGGGCGTGGGCGGCACTGATCGCCAGGCACTGGTCCAACGGGGACGTCGACATGGGTGCGACTGGCCGTATGGTCTGCATCTCAATGCGTCCGCTTCGCCCGTGCACAGGTCGCATCCTGCGCAGGCACCGGGTTGTAGGCGGGAGTGGCAGAGCCCGCCAGTTCGTCGCGCCACAACGCCAGCAAGGTCGCCAGTTCGGCGACGTAGTCGAAATCCGGCTGCGCGCTTTGCCGGATCTGGTCGAGTACCTCAAAACGAAAGGCATGTGCACCGTGCGCCAACCAGTCCGATTGCAGCTGCGGGTTGCGGTGGCCGCGCATCGTCAATTCGAAGCGGTGGCGGTTCATGGCGGCATGCGGGTTCGGCGAGGCATCCAGGTAAACCCGGTGGTTCACGGTATTGCGAATCACGAAAACGCCAGGCGGCACAAAAGTCTGCTTGTAGTGGTTCTTCAGTTCGCGGTTGTCGGGCATGGTGTTCCGTGCAGGTGTTTGTCAATGTGTCGAATATTACCCGGGTTAATTAAATTCGTCAATAACACCCGGATTAAATATCCGGAACGCACGATCTGGGCCGGGCGTGCGACATGCGCGCATTTCCGCAGCGGTTAGGCTTGCCCCATGTCCGCAACCGGCACCTTCCGACCTGGCACGACCGCAGATGCAGCGGCAGAGCCCGTCGTTGAGGTCTTCATCGAGGTGCCCCGTGGCAGCTTTCTCAAGCGTGATCCGAACGGCAGGGTTCACTTCGTGTCGCCGCTGCCCTGCCCCTACAACTACGGCGCGGTGCCCGCCTATCTCGGCGGAGAGGGCGACCTGCTCGATGTGGTGGTGCTCGGTCCGCGTCTGCGCTTCGGCACCCGCAGGCGCCTGCGGGTCTGGGGCGCGATCACGCTGACCGACCGCGGCGAGTCCGACGACAAGCTGATCTGCAGCGCGCAGCCACCAACGCCTCAGGAGATCCGCCGGCTGCTGCGCTTCTTCCGCTTCTACGCGCGCTGCAAGGCCTTGCGCAATCTGTGGCGTGGCCGACCCGGGCGCAATGCCTGCGAAGGCTGGTGCACGGCGGCCGAGGCTCTGAAGCGCGCGCAGCCGCTGCCCGAACGGTGGGTCGGCCCTGCCGTGCCATTCTGAGCCGCAAGACCATCGCCACTGCTGGCCGCCAAGGTCTGCGGACTCACACCACCAGCGGCGCTTCGTCCATCGCCTCGCACTGGTCCTCCAGCATCTGTGCCTGGCCTTGCCAGTAGTCGCTGGAGCCGAACCACGGAAAGTTGATCGGAAAGATCGGGTCCTCCCAGCGCCGCGCCAGCCAGGCGCTGTAGTGGATCAGGCGCAGCGTGCGCAGCGGCTCGATCAAGGCCAGCTCACGGCGGTCGAACTCCCGGAATTGTTCGTATCCGTCGACCAGAGCGCCCAGCTGGCGCTGGCGTTGCTGCCGATCACCCGACAGCAGCATCCACAAATCCTGCACGGCCGGACCGGTACGGGCATCGTCCAGATCGACGAAATGCGGCCCCGGGCCGGACGACGCGGGAACGTCGGTCGGTGTCCACAGGATGTTTCCGGGATGGCAATCGCCATGCAGGCGCAGCAAGCGGATCGGTTCTGCATCGGCCGCAGTCCGACCGGCCAGGCAGTCGTGTAGCCCGACCCGGTCCAGCGCCTGGCGCGAAACATCGGCCCAGCGCGCCTGCACGTCGAGCGGCACCCGCTCGTTGTCGAGCAGCCAGTTGCGCGAATCCTCCCCGAAGGTCTGCAGGTTCAGTGCCGGCCGGTGCCGGAACGCGGTGGCAGCGCCGACGCCATGGAAGCGGGCCAGGAAACGCCCGATCCACTCCAGCACCTCGCCATCGTCGAGTTCCGGTCCGCGCCCACCGCGGCGGGGGCACACGCTGAAGGCAAAGCCGCCAAAGTGGTGCAGGCTGGCACCGTCCAGCAGCATGGGCCCGACTGCCGGAACCTCTGCGCTTTCGAGTTCGCGGGTGAAATCGTGCTCCTCCTGGATCTGGGCGTCACTCCAGCGTCCGGGCCGGTAGAACTTGGTGACCACGGCACTGCCGTCCTCGAGCTGCACCTGGTAGACCCGGTTCTCGTAACTCGACAAGGCCGTGAGCCGGCCGTCGCCCCGCAGGCCCACCGTCTCCAGGGCATCGAGCACCTGGTCGGGGGTCAGGGTTTCGAACGGATGGGTGGTGGAAAGTTTTTCGGGAGGTGACGCCATGGCGACATTGTCGGGGCCCGTTCGGGTTCCTACCACTTGCGGGCCATAAATCATTGACCTAAGATAAGTTCAACTAAGAAAGTTAAAGGAGACAGGCTTGACGGCTGCAACAAGCGCAGGCACGGCATCGACCGACGCGCAAACCGATCCTTTGCAAGGCACCTGGCACCTGGTGCGCTGGGAGATCGCCTATGGCGATGGCCGGCCGGCGACCCTGCCCTTCGGCGCGCAGGCCACCGGGCTGATCACCTACAGCCACGACGGCACGATGAGCGCCTGCATTGCGCGTGCCGACCGTCCGCCACTGTCCAGCGACAGCGTGCGCAGCGCCCCCGAGGCCGAGCGGCTGGCCGCATTCGAGAGCTATTTCCAGTACGCCGGACCCTACGCCGTGCGCCGCGGACCGGACGGCCGGCAGCAGGTCGTGCATACGGTGACCCACGCGCTGAATCCCAATTTCGTCGGCACCACACAGATCCGCAACATGGACTTCGCCAGCGACGGCACGCTGACACTGTCGGCGTCCGACACCGTGCCCGGCACCACGGTCGCTCGCCACCACCGCCTGATCTGGCGCCGCCCTGCGCACTGAACGGGACACGCCATGCACATCGATACCCCCTTGTTTGCGCGGCACCGCAGCCGCTTCGAGCAGGCGCAGCAGGCCTGCACCGACCGCGGCTGCTGGAGCCCCTTTCCCGAAACTCCGAACCGCTATCCCGATGCCGCGCAGGCACAGGCGCAGGGCCTGGCCGCGTTTCGGGCCCATCTGGGTGCGGACGGCGTTGACCGGCCGTTCGAACTGGACCAGCCGGGCACCATCGGCACGCTGGGCGCAGAAATCTCGCCCTATACCCAGCAGCCCCTGGGCGTCCGCTACCCGCAGGCTGACGTGGACCGCCTGTTCGACGCAGCACAGAAGGCCATCGAGCCCTGGGCCGGCGCCGGCATCGAACAGCGCCTGGGCGTGTTGATGGAGGTGGTCGAGCGGCTGTTCGCCGACCACCTGTTCGAACTGACCCACGCCGTCATGCACACCGCGGGACAGAGCTTCAACATGGCCTATGCCGGCTCCGGCGTCAACGCGCTGGACCGGGCCATCGAGGCACTGGTCTACGCGGAGCAGGCGATGCGCGCGGTGACGCCGCACGCACGCTGGGAGCGCCAGTTCGGCGCCTCGACCATTGCCCTCGACAAGACCTACCGGCTGGTGCCGCGGGGCATCGCGGTTTGCTTCGCTTGCGCCAGCTTTCCGACCTGGAACGCCTGGCCTTCGATGATGGCCAGCCTGGCGACCGGCAATGCGGTGATCGTCAAACCGCATCCGGCCACCATCCTGCCGATGGCGATCTCGGTACGGGTGTTCCGCCAGGTACTCGCGGCGGCCGGTTTCGATCCAAACCTGGTGACGATGGCCACCGACAGCGTGGAACAGCCGATCGGCAAGCTGCTGGTGCAGCATCCCAAGACCGCCATCGTCGACTTCACCGGCAGCGTCGCGTTTGGCCAGTGGGTCGAACGCAATGCCTATCCGGCACTGGCTTTCACCGAGACCGCCGGCTGCAATACCGTGGTGCTGGAATCCACCGACGACCTGGACGCCACGCTGCGCAGCCTGGCCACGACCATGTGCATGTTCAGTGCGCAGATGTGCACCAGCCCGCAGAACATCTACATCCCGGCGCACGGCGTACGCACCCCGCAGGGCCTGGTACCGCTGCAGACCGTGGCGCGCCAGCTCGCGGATGCGGTGCAAAAGCTCGGCGCCGATCCGAAGAAGGCGGCCATGATCCTGGCCACGATCCAGTCGCCGCAGACGCTGGCGCTGCTGCAGCAGCTGCGCACCGAGGGCGCGGCGCGCGGCCAGGTGCTGCTCGAACCGCAGCCGTATGCGCATCCCGAATTTCCGCAGGCCCGCACCAGCACACCGCTGATGCTGCAGGTCGACACCACGCAGCGCGAACTCTACGGACAGGAGCGCTTCGGCCCGGTCAGCTTCGTCATCGCCTGTGCCGATGCCGACGATGCGCTGGCCCAGGCCAGTGGCGACGTCACCGCCTTCGGAGGGCTGACGGCCTTCCTGTATTCAACCGACGAAGACTACATCGCGCGCGCCGAAGCGGCCTATGCCAGAGCCGGCGCCCAGCTCACGACCAACCTCACCGGCGCGATGCCGCTGAACTTCGCCGCCGCCTACAGCGACTACCACGTCACCGGCCTGAACCCGGCCGGCAACGCCGCATTGACCAGCCTGGCCTTTGTCGCCAGCCGCTTCTGCATCACGCAATCGCGCCGGCCGGCGCGCGAGCCCTCGCCAGCCCCCCAATCCTGAAGGAGAACACCATGGGTGCCCACGACAGCAATGCTTTCAACGAGATTCCGGTCCTGGTCGGCGGTTTTGCGCCGGTTGCGCAGGAGATGACCGTCGACCTGACCGACGTCGAAGGCGAAATCCCCAAGGACCTGACCGGCATGTACGTGCGCAATGGCCCGAACCGCAGGTTCGAAGCTCCCGGGCGCTACCACTGGTTCGACGGCGACGGCATGCTGCACGCGGTACGCTTCGAGGGCGGCAAGGCCCAGTACCAGAACCGCTGGGTCATGACCGACAGTCTGCAGGAAGAGCTTGCGGCCGGCAGCGCCTTGTGGCAAGGCATCAAGGACCCGCCGCGCAAGGACCGGCCCGACATGCCGATCAAGAACACCTCCAACACCGACGTCAAGTTCTACGCCGGCACGCTGGTGTCGATGTGGTACCTCGGCGGCGCGGTCTACCAGTGCCGCCCGGGCGATCTGTCGACCATCGGCAAGCTCGACATGGACCCGCGACTCCAGGGTCTGCCGATTTCGGCCCATTCCAAGGTCGACGAGCGCACCGGCGAATTCCTGTTCTTCGCCTACGGCAAGGAAGCACCGTACATGCACTACGGCGTGATGGACCGCCAGGGGGCGCTCAAGACCTTCATGCCGGTGCAACTGCCCGGCCCGCGCCTGCCGCACGACATGGCGATCACGCCGAACTACACCATCCTGCACGACCTGCCGCTGTTCTACGACATGGACGCCTTCGCGGCCGGTCGCCACAAGCTCAAGTTCCACCACACGCTGCCGTCGCGCTTTGCCGTGGTGCCGCGACACGGCACGCCGGAGCAGATCCGCTGGTTCGAGGCCGAGCCCACCTACATGTACCACGTCTCCAACGCCTGGGAAGAGGACGACGGCCAGGGTGGCATCGAGGTCGTGATGACCGGCACGCCGTTCCGACTGCCCACCGATGTGCGCGGACAGCTCGACGTCGACCGGTTTCCGAAGATGCTGGCGAACCTGGAACACGACTTCATCTTCAAGGAGTGGCGCTTCAACCTGCGCACCGGGCAGACGAAGGAACGCGTCATCGACGACATCATCAACCAGGAGTTCCCGGTCATCAATTCCTGGATGCAGGGCCACAAGACCCGCTATTCCTGGAACGTGCTGATGGGTCGGCTCAACCGTGCCGAAGACCCGCGCTTCTGCGGCCTGGTGCGCTACGACCTGCAGCAGGACACCTGCACCACCTGGCATGCCGGCACCGGCAAATGGTTCAGCGAAGCCCCGTTCGCGCCCAAGGACCACTGGAAGAGCGAAGACGACGGCTACCTGGTGGGATTCATGTGGGACGACCGCCAGCAGGCCTCGTTCCTGAGCATCTTCGACGCCCACGACATCTCCCGTGGACCGGTGTGCCGGATCCGGCTGCCGCAGCGCGTGCCCAACGGCTTTCACGCGACCTGGGTCAGTGGCGAGCGGCTGGCACGCGGCTACTGAATCCGGACAGGACCCCACGATGCGAATCAATGATCTGCCGGTGCACGACATCCCGGCGCTGGACGGCAACAACGCGCCGGTGCTGGACGAGTCGGTATTCGAGGACATGCAGGTGATCGGCGAGGTGCCGAAAGACCTCAACGGTCTGTATGTGCGCAACGGCCCGAACGCCTATTACCCGCCCGACTGGCGCTACCACGCCTATGACGGCGACGGCATGATCCACGCCGTGCAGTTTGCCGATGGCAAGGTCACCTACCGCAACCGCTTCGTGCAGACGCAGGGTCTGCAGGAAGAGCGCGCGGCCGGCCATGCCCTGTGGAAAGGGCTGAAGGAGCCGATGCGTGCCGACCGCCCGGACCAGCCGCTGAAGAACACCGCCAACACCGACGTCAAGTACCACGCCGGTCGCCTGATCGCCATGTGGTACCGCGCCGGCATGCCCTATGCGCTGGACCCGCTGACGCTGGAGACGCTGGGCACGGCCGACTACGGCGGCGCTTACGCCAAGATCTCGGCCCACTCGCGCCCCGACGAGCACACCGGCGAGCTGATGTTCTTCGACTACAGCCTCACCGCACCCTACATGGCGTACGGCGTCATCGGGCCGGACGGCAAGCTCAGGACCAAGATGGAGATTCCCCTGCCAGGTCCGCGCCTGCCGCACGACATGGCCATCACCGAACACTACAGCATCCTGCACGACTTTCCCCTGTGGCCCGATGCCGACGCGCTGAAGGCTGGCCGCTACAAGGTGCATTTCCATGCCGACCAGCCCAGCCGCTTCGCCGTCGTGCCGCGCCATGGCACGGCCAGCGACATCCGCTGGTTCGACGCCAAACCCGGCTACATGCTGCACGTGGTCAACGCCTGGGAGGAAGGCAGCGAGATCGTCATGGTCGGCACGCCCTACCGGCTGCATGCGACGGCCGACGGCCAGCCCGACGCACGGCGACTGGAGCGCACCATCAACCAGCGCCAGCGCGACTTCCTGCTGTACGAGTGGCGCTTCGACCTGGCAAGCGGCACGACCCGCGAGCGCGTCATCGACGATGTGCTCAACAGCGAGTTCCCGGTGATCAACAGCGCCTACCAGGGGCGCAGGAACCGCTACTCGTACAACATCCTGTTTCCGCAAGGTGGACGCGAGGAGCCGCGTTTCCCGGGCCTGGCCAAGTACGACCTCACGACGGGCGGCTATGTGGCCTACAGCGCCGGGCCGCAGTACTTCTACAACGAACCCGGTTTCGCCCCGCGCGACAACAGCCAGGCCGAGGACGACGGCTACCTGGTGATGCCGGTCTGGAACCCGGTGGACCAGCGCTCCGAGATCCAGGTCTTCGATTGCAAGGATGCCCGGCTGGCCCAGGGCCCTGTGGCACGGGTGCTGATGCCACGCCGGATCCCGCACGGATTTCACGCCACCTTCGTCAGCCAGCGCACGCTGGACCGCTGGAAGTAGAGCCCCATGATTCTGATACCCGAACACAAGATCGCCGAATACACCGACCGCGGCTGGTGGGGCACGACCACGCTGTGGGACCTGTTCCAGCAGCAGGTGGCCCAGCGCCCCGACGCCGAGGCGGTGGTCGATGCGGCCAACCGCGCCGATTTTGCACATGGCGAGGCGCAGCGGCTGACATGGGGCCAACTGTCCGACGCGGTGGACCGCTTTTGCCGCGTGCTGCTGGACACCGGCATCCGCCGCGACGAGATCCTGTTGATGCAGTTGCCCAACGGTGTCGAGCAATACATCGTCTACCTGTCGTGCGCACGGCTGGGCATCGTGGTCACGCCGGTGCCGGTGCAATACCGCGAGAACGAGCTCGACCACATCCTGGCGCATACCCAGGCAGCGGCCGTGGTGACGTTTGCGCGCATCGGAAAGCCGGAGGGTGGGCATGCGGCCGCGGCCATGTTCGCGCAGATGCAGGCACACGCGCCGCACCTGCGCAGCATCCTGGCCTGGGGCGATGAGCCTGCATCGGGCTGCATCGACCTGTCGCGGGACTGCGCGGCGGCCATCACGCCGGCCGACACGCAGCGGCTGGCCCAGGCCGAACGTGAGGCCGCGGTCACCGCCAACGACGTGTTCACGATCTGCTGGACCTCGGGCACCGAGGCCCGGCCCAAGGGCGTACCGCGCAGCCACAACGAGTGGCTGGTGGTGGCACCGTCCATCATCGAAGCTGGCCAGATCGGGCCGCAGGCGCGGCTGCTCAATCCGTTCCCGCTGGTCAACATGGCCGGCATCTCGACCGCGATCGCGGCCTGGCTGGTCGTCGGTGGAACGGTGGTGCAGCACCACCCGTTCTCGCTGCCGGTGTTCCTGCAGCAGATCCGCGACGAGCGCATCGACTACACCGTGGCTCCGCCGGCCGTGCTGAACATGCTGCTGCAGAACACCGCGCTGCTCGAGGGCATCGACTTCCAGCGCCTGTCGCGCATCGGCTCCGGCTCGGCACCGCTGAGCGAATGGATGGTGCGCGGGTTTGCCGAGCAGTTCGGCGTGCAGATCATCAACTATTTCGGCTCCAACGAAGGTGCGGCACTGGCGGGCAGCGACATCGACCTGCCCGATCCGGGCGAGCGCGCCACCTTCTTCCCACGCGCCGGTGTGCCGGGCTTCGAGTGGTCGGTATCGACCACACGCAAGATACGCACCCGCCTGGTCGATCTGGACACGGGCGAGGACATCGCGCAGGCCGGCCATATCGGTGAGTTGCGCTTCACCGGTCCGACAATCTTCAGTGGCTATTACGGTGCGCCCGAAATGACCGCGCGCGCCTTCGACGAACAGGGTTACTACAAGACCGGCGACCTGTTCGAGATCGCCGGCGACCGGCAGCAGTTCTACCGCTATGCAGGCCGCTCCAAGGACCTGGTGATCCGCGGCGGCATGAACATCTCGGCCGAGGAGATCGAGGGGCTGCTGCTGTCCTGCCCCGGCGTGCGCGAAGTGGCCGTGGTCGGCGTGCCCGACGCCGTGCTGGGCGAGCGGGTCTGTGTCTGCGTCGTCGGCCGCGAAGGCCAGCCGCCGGCACTGGTCGACCTGGTGCGCTATCTGCGCACCGAACGCCATGTGGCGGCCTACAAGCTCCCGGAATACCTGCTGCCGCTGGCGGAGATGCCGCGCAATCCGGTCGGCAAGATCCTCAAGACCGAACTGCGGGCGCAGGCCCGGTCACTGGTCGGCTCGGCCCGCAAGGAGATGGCATGACGCCCGTGCTGCTGCTGATCCCCGGCATGTTCAACACCGGCGCGATCTGGGATCCGGTGCGGGCGCATCTGGACCCGGCGGTGGACGTGCGGGTCGCCAACGTACTGACGCAGCCCAGCATTTCCGCCATGGCCGACGACGCCTGGGCACAGGTGGCAAACCTGCCGCCGGGCACACCGCTGATCGTGGCGGGGTATTCCATGGGCGGCTACGTGCTGATCGAACTGCTGGCGCGGCATGCGCGCCGTGTCGACGCGGCGGCCTTCGTCGACACCTCGGCACAGATCGAGACGCCGGATTCGATGGCCGCGCGCGAGAAGACCATTGCCGCGCTGGAACGCAGCTTCGAGCGCGCGGTATCGGCGGTGATCCCGTTCAGCCTGCATCCGGACCACCACACCCGCAGCGACCTGGTCGAAGGCATGCGCACGATGATGCACGCGGTCGGCGCCGAGGCCGCGATCCGCCAGACCCGCGCCATCATGGCGCGGGCCGATCACCGCGCGATGCTGGCCCAGCTGCACATACCCACGCTGGTGGTCTGCGGCGCCCAGGACAAGGTGACGCCGCCCGCATTGTCGGACGACCTCGCCGCGCTGGTCCCCGGCGCCGAGCGGCTCACGCTCGCACAGGCCGGCCACCAGGTACCGCTGGAGCAGCCACAGGCACTGGCTGCTGCGCTGATGCAGCTGATCACGCGTGCCCGCTAGTTTCGATACCCACTACAAGGAGACACAGACATGAAAAGACGTACCCTTTTGAGCGGCCTGGCCGCAGCCGGTGCCACGCTGGGCTTGCCCATGGCGGCCCGCGCCCAGACCTTCCCCGACCGCCCGGTCCGCGTTGTCGTGCCGTTCGCGGCCGGCAACACGCTGGACAACGCCGTGCGCCAGGTCGGCGAGGTGTTCAAGCAGAACACCGGGCAACCCATCATCGTGGATGCCAAGCCCGGTGGCTCGGGCATCATCGCCGCCCAGAACGTGATGCAGGCGCCGCCCGATGGCTACACCGTGCTGCTGTGCAACACCAGCATGTTCACGATCAACCCGCACACCTTCGCCAGCCTGCCCTACGACCCGGACAAGAACTTCAAGCCGGTCTCCAATTTCCTCGGGGCGGCGATGGTGATGGCGGTCAATGCCAACGTGCCGGCCAACAACGTTGCCGAATTCGTCGCCTGGACCAAGGCCAACCCCGGCAAGGTCTCGTTCGCATCGTTCACCGCCGGCAACTCCTCGCACTTTGCCGGCGTGATCCTGAACCAGCGTGCCGGCATCGACATGCTGCACGTGCCCTTCAACGGCACGCCCCCGGCAGTGACCGCACTGCTGTCGGGCACGGTCAACGCGGCCTTCGTGCCAATGATGGCCGTCAAGCAGCATGTGGAGTCGGGCAAGCTCAAGGTACTGGCCATCACGACGCCGACCCGCTCGTCGCACATGCCCAACCTGGCCACGTTCGTCGAGCAGGGCTACCCCGACCTGGACATCTACATCTGGGCCGGTCTCGCCGTGCCGGCCGGCACACCGGACGCCATCGTGGCGCGCCTGAACACCGAATTTGGCAAGGCCTTGCGCAGCCCCGAGATCAAGAAGGCGTGGGACCCCATCGGCTTCGAGCCGCTGGCCACGACACCGCAGGCGTTCCAGGCCTACTACCAGGCGGAGTCCAAGCGCTGGGCCGAGGCGGTGAAGATCTCCGGCTTCAAGGCGACGCAATGAGCAAGAGGTCCCTGGAGGTATTGGCATGAGCAGTTTGCGCACGAACCCGTTCACATTGCGCTTGCCGGTGTTCGCCGCGCCGATGTTCCTGATCTCCGGCCCGGAGCTGGTGCTGGCCGCCTGCAAGGCCGGCATCATCGGCGCCTTTCCCACGCCCAACGCGCGGCCGATCAGCGAACTCGATGCCTGGATGCGCCAGGTCACCGAAGGCCTGGCCCGCGCCCGCGATACGCAGGAGAGCGCGACGATCGGTCCCTGGTGTGCCAACCTGGTCACGCACTCGTCCAACTCGCGCTTGCCGGAAGACCTCGAACTGATCGCCAGGTACAAGCCGCCAGTGGTGGTGACCGCCCTGGGCAGCCCGAAGCCGGCGATCCAGGTGGTGCAGTCCTACGGCGGCCTGGTGTTCGCCGACGTCACCAGCATCGCGCTGGCCCGCAAGGCCGTCGCCGCCGGAGCCGATGGTCTGGCCTGCGTCTCCAGCGGCGCCGGCGGGCATACCGGGACGATCTCGCCATTTGCTTTCGTCAGCGCGGTGCGTGAATTCTTTGACGGCCACATCATCGTCGGCGGCGGCATCAGCGACGGCTGGGGCGTCGCGGGCGCCATCGCGTCGGGAGCAGACTTCGTCTACATGGGCACGCGGTTCATTCCGACGCGCGAGAGCATGGCACCCGATGCCTACAAGCAGATGCTGGTCGACTGCTCGGTCGAGGACATCGTCGTCAGCGCCGGCATCACCGGAACGCCTGCAAGCTGGCTCAAGCCCTCGCTGCGCGCCAACGGGCTGGACCCGGACAACATGCCGTCCACGCCGCCGCGCAACTACGACAGCAACCAGTCCATCGGCGCCAAGAAATGGAAGGACGTCTGGGCTGCCGGCCAGGGCGTGGGCGCGATCAAGCAGGTGGAGGCGGTGGCCGATGTGGTGGACCGGCTGGAGGCCGAATACCGCAGCGCCTGCCAGCGGCTGGCCGCGCTGGCGCCCGCAGCCGTAGCCAAGGCCCCGGCGGGCCAGGAGGCACTGCGTGCAGCTTGAGGTCGTCCATACGGTGCGCTCCACGCTGGAGCCGGACGGGCATCCGTACATGTCCGGCGTGTTCGCGCCGAACTATGTCGAATGCAACGCGCACGCGCTGACCGTGATCGGCACCGTCCCGGCGTCGCTGAACGGCGTCTACCTGCGCAACACGCAGAACCCGGTGCACCAGCCGCTGGGGCGCTACCACGCATTCGACGGCGACGGCATGCTGCACATGATGCGCTTCCAGGACGGCCGCTGCGAATACCGCAACCGTTTCGTGCCGACCAAGGCCTTCGTCGAAGAGCGCGAAGCCGGCGGCGCGCTGTATGCCGGCCTGATCGACAACCCCCGGCTTGCCAAACGCCCCGGCTGGGGTGCCCGCGGCGGCTTGCGCGACAGTGCCGCCACCGACGTGATCGTGCATGCCGGCAGCGCGCTGGCCACCTTCTACCAGTGCGGCGAACCCTACCGCATGGACGCCGCGACGCTCGACTTCAAGGGCGTGGCGCCCTGGGGTGCGGCTGTCATGCCGGACGGCATCTCGGCCCATCCCAAGGTCGACCCACAGACCGGCGAGCTGCTGTTCTTCAACTATTCCAAGCAGGCGCCCTACATGCATTTCGGCGTCGTCGATGCGAACGACACGCTGGTGCACTACGTGCCGGTGGAACTGCCGGGTCCGCGCCTGCCGCACGACATGGCATTCACCGAACACTACGCCATCGTCAACGACTTCCCGCTGTTCTGGGACCCGGCGCTGCTGGCCCAGGGCAAGCACAAGGTGGTCTACCGGCCGGAGCTGCCGGCACGGTTCGGCATCGTGCCGCGCCGCGGCAGGAGCGGCGAGGTGCGCTGGTTCGAGGCCAGCCCCACCTACGTGCTGCACTGGCTCAATGCCTGGGAAGAAGGCGACGAGATCGTGCTGCACGGCTTTCACCAGAAGACACCGCTGCCGACCCGCGGCAATGGCGAGGGCGGCTTCGACAACACCGGCACCACGCTCGGCCCCGAGCGCTACGGCCCCACGCTGTACTGCTGGCGCTTCAACCTGCGCACCGGCAAGACCCACGAGCAGCGGCTGTCGGAGCTACCGCTGGAGTTCGGCATGATCAATGCCCGCCACTGGGGCCGGCCCTACCGGTATTCGTACAACATGGTGGCGCATCCCGGCTCCTTCCTGTTCGACGGCATCACGCGGTTCGACCGTGTCAGTGGCGCCACCGCAACCTATCTGTTCGGCGAAGGCCGCTTTGGCAGCGAGTCGCCGATGGCGCCGGCTACCGGTGCAAAGGCCGAGGACGACGGCTACGTGGTGAGCTTCGTCACCGACATGAACACCCGCAGTTCGGAATGCATCGTGCTCGATGCGCGGAACATCGCCGCCGGACCGGTGGCGCGCATCCTGCTGCCGCACGCGATCAGCAGCGGCACCCACGCCTGCTGGGCCGATGCCAGCGAGATCCGCTCCACGGCGACAGCGATCCCCACCTAGACAAGGAAACAGCATGGCGACAAGTACCTACATCCTCGGCGGCTATCAGACCGACTTCGCGAAAGCCTGGTCGCGCCATGGCCAGGACCTCTCGGACATGACGCGCGAAGCCACGCTGGGCGCGCTGCAGGCCAGTGGCGTGGATACAGCGCGCATCCAGAGCATCCACGTCGGCAACGCCTTTGGCGAGCTGCAGCGCCAGCAGGCGCATCTGGGCGCGATGGTCGCACAGGTCGTGCCCGAGCTGTGGGGCGTACCGGCGATGCGCCATGAAGGCGCCTGCGCATCCTCGTCGCTGGCCGTGCTCTCGGCCATGGCCGAGATCGAAGCCGGTCGCTACGACTGTGTGCTGGTGCTGGGTGTCGAGGAGTTCAAGAACCTGCCGGGCGACCA
The DNA here is from genome assembly GCA_024235935.1 of Rhodoferax sp. Taxonomy (GTDB): domain Bacteria; phylum Pseudomonadota; class Gammaproteobacteria; order Burkholderiales; family Burkholderiaceae_C; genus CAISIP01. Next base: position 191,440 of record JACKLL010000007.1, read on the forward strand.
GGCCTCTGCCAACCAGAACGCCGCCGCCTGGCAGGGCCACGAGGACATTGACTGCACCTTCATGTGGCCAGCCGCATTCGGATTGCTGGCGGGCGAATACGACAAGCGCTACGGGCTGGACCGCAAATACCTGAACCGCATCGCCGAACTGAACTATGGCAATGCCAGGCGCAACCCGCTGGCGCAGACCCGCAAGTGGCAGTTCGACGACAAGAGCTTCACCGACGATGACCAGGCCAATCCCATGGTCGAGCCAGGCTCGCGGCGCCAGGACTGCGGCCAGATCACCGATGGCGCCTGTGCCGTCGTGCTGGCCAGCGCCGAGTTTGCGCGTGCTCATGCGCAACGCAGTGGCACGACACTGGGCCAGCTGCCCCGCATCGCCGGCTGGGGCCACCGCAACGCCGGGCTGCGCCTGAAGGACAAGCTCGCGCGCAGCGCCAACGCGCCGTATGTGTTTCCGCATGTGCGCCAGACCATCGAAGACGCCTGGCGGCGTGCAGGCGTGGCAGACATCACCGCCATGGACGGCGTCGAAACCCACGACTGCTTCACCACCACCGAATACATGGCGATCGACCACCTGGGGCTGACGCCGCCAGGCCAGAGCTGGCAGGCGATCGAGGACGGACGCATCGAGCGCGGCGGCAGTTGCCCGATCAACATGAGCGGCGGCCTGATCGGTTGCGGCCATCCGGTCGGCGCGACCGGCGCCCGCATGCTGCTGGATGCCGCACGGCAGGTCAGCGGACAGGCCGGCGACATGCAGATCGAAGGCGCTCGCCGTGTGCAGACCCTCAACATCGGCGGCTCCTGTGCCACGGTCGCGAGTTTCGTCGTCGCACGCGACGCCTGATCCAGGCTGCAACCGGCATGGCCACACGCTCCGCCCTGTCGTTCGCGCCAGACCTCGATCTGACGCGCGACGCGCTGGCCAGCAGTACGCTGAACCACGGCCTGATGGTGCTGGGCGAACGCTGGACCATGGCGGTGATGATGGGCGCCTTCACCGGCGTCAACCGTTTCGACGACTGGCAGAACCGGCTCGGCATTCCACGCCCCACCCTCGCCAGCCGGCTCAAGGCCCTGGTTGCGCTGGGCCTGATGCGCCAGCGCGCCTACCAGGAGCGACCGCGGCGCATGGCCTACCACCTGACGGCAGCGGGCATGAAGCTGTACCCGCATGTGCTGATGGTCTGGGTGTGGGAGCGGCGCTGGGGCAGCCGACGCTCGCAGTTGCCCGACACCTTGTTGCACAAGCCCTGCGGCCATCATTTTCAGCCGACGCTGACCTGCACAGCCTGCGGCGACAAGGTCGGCATCCACGACCTGCAGCTCACGCTCAAGACCAACCGCCGGCTGCTGGCCCTGGCGGCGCAGTCCCGCCGCGCAGCCCGACTGGCCAGCAGCAGTGCCGCCAGCATGGGCCTGCGTGTCGACCGCTGGTCGCTGATGATCGTGACCGCCGTAGTGCTCGGCTGCCACTACTTCGACCAGTTGCTGCATGTGCTGGGCATTGCCAGCAGCGTGCTGGCGCGGCGCCTGAACAGCATGGTCGAGGCCGGCCTGCTGCTGGCCCAACCCGATACCCACGATGCACGGCGCACCGTTTACCGCCTTACCCCGTCCAGCCGCGATCTGTTCGGCTACCTGGTGTGTTTCTCCACCTGGGCCGCGCGCGAATACCTGCAGGAGCCCAGCTCGATCCGGCCGGTGCACAAGACCTGCGGGCAGGCCTTCATTCCGCGGGTCGCCTGCAGCGCCTGCGGCGAGGCAGTCCATCCCTGGGACGTGGCCATCGCACCGTCCGGACACAGCAATCCCTGATCCAGGAGCATCCCCACCATGCCCACCGTCAACCACATCCGCACCCTGCACAGCGACATCACGCCCGGTGATCACCCCTATCTGCAAGGGGCGTGGACCCCCTTGCTGGAGGAGGTCGACGCCACCGACCTTCAGGTGCTGTCGGGCAGCATCCCGACCGACATCGACGGCGTCTACCTGCGCAACACCCAGAATCCGGTCTACAAGTCCATCGGCCGCTACCACCCGTTCGACGGCGACGGCATGATCCACATGCTGGCGCTGCGGGACGGCAAAGCGAGCTATCGCAACCGCTTCGTGCAGACCAAGGGCCTGGGCGCCGAGATCGAAGCCAACCGGCGTCTGTGGGCCGGCCTGATGGAAGACCCGCGGTTGTCGACACGCCCGGGCTGGGGTGCGCACGGATCGATCAAGGACGCGTCGAGCACCGACGTCGTCGTGCATGCCGGCAAGGCGCTCACGGCCTACTACCAGTGCGGCGAGGGTTACCGGATGGACCCGCTGACGCTGGAGCAGCAGGGTATTCCCCCCTGGTCGCCGCTGGACGGCATCTCGGCCCACATGAAGGTCGACGAAGCGAACGGCGAACTGCTGTTCTTCAACTACGGCAAACATGCACCCTACATGCACTACGGTGTCGTCGACCGGCACGACAAGCTGGTGCACTACGTCCCGATCCCGCTGCCGGGCCCGCGCCTGCCCCATGACATGGCGTTCACGGAGCACTTCGCGATCCTCAACGACTTTCCGCTGTTCTGGGATCCGGAATTGCTCCAGCAGGGCAAGCACGTGGTGAAGTTCCACCCGGATCTGCCATCCCGTTTTGCCATCATTCCGCGCCGCGGCCAGGTGCAGGACATCCGCTGGTTCGAGGCTGCCCCCACCTTCGTGCTGCACTGGCTCAACGCCTATGAAGAAGGCGACGAGATCGTCCTCGACGGCTATTTCGAAGAAGAGCCCGAACCCAAGAACTTCGAAGGCGCGCCCAAGGGCTACGAACGCATGATGTCCTACCTGGACCAGTACAAGATGAAGACCCGGCTGCACCGCTGGCGCTTCAACCTGGCCACCGGCAAGACGACGGAACAGCGGCTGGACGAGCGCACGCTGGAGTTCGGCATGTTCAACCAGCGTCATGCCGGCAAGCCCTATCGCTATGCCTACAGCGCGGTGCAGGTGCCGGGCTGGTTCCTGTTCCATGGCTACGTGAAGCACGACCTGCAGACCGGGCAGTCCTGGGAGATTCGCCTGCCCGAAGGCCAGTACGCCAGCGAGGCGCCGTTCGCACCACGCATCGATGCAAAGGACGAGGACGATGGCTACCTCGTGACCTTCATCACCAACGAAAACACCCAGGGCTCCGAGGCGCTGCTGATCGATTGCAAACGCTTCGCCGAGGGACCGGTGTGCCGCATCGCACTGCCACACAAGCTGTGCAGTGGTACGCACTCTTGCTGGGCCAACGGCGCGGACCTGCGCGACGGACTGCTGCGTACCCCATGAGCACGGTCCTGGCTCCGTTGGCGGCACTGCTGTGGCTGGTCTGGGTGGTCGGCCTGCTGGTCTTTCGCCGCCGGCCGGAACTCAAGGTCGGCACGCCACGCGAGTTCGTCTACCCACTGGCCGCACTGGGCATCGGCCTGTGGTGGTGGTTCAGCCGCGCCGGCGACCCCGGCGTGTGGTTTCTGTCGCTGTACATGCGTGCGGCGGTGATCACCGGCGCCCTGCTCACAGGGGTCTGGATCCTCAGCCTGGTCAAGCGCGACTGCGGCATCATGGATGCAGCCTATCCGCTGGCCGTCGCAGTACCCGTGCTGGTTCTGCTGGTGCGCCGTGGATCCTGGTCGGCGCACGAGGTCCTGACGGCACTGATGGTCGGCGCATGGGCGCTGCGCATGTCGCTGCACATCGGCCTGCGCAATGCCGGTCATGGCGAGGACGGACGCTACGCCGCCTGGCGCCGGCGCTTCGCCGGCCACTGGTGGTGGTGGAGCTTTTTTCAGGTCTTCGTGATGCAGGGCGTCACCGTCTGGTTGTGGTCGATCGGACTGATCGCGGCCGTGGCCGCCGGCGCGCATCCGCTGGGCTGGCAACATGTGTTGGCACTGGCGCTGTTTGCGCTCGGCTTCAGCTTCCAGGCAGTGGGCGACCTGCAGCTCGAACGCTTCAAACGCGAGCGCACGGATCGCAGCCAGGTTCTCGACACCGGCCTGTGGCGGCTGTCGCGCCATCCCAACTATTTTGGCGAAGCCACCGTGTGGTGGAGCTTTGCCGCCCTGGGCCTGGTGCACCCTTGGGGTTGGCTCGCGCTGGTCTGCCCGCTGTATGTCACCTGGTTCATGAGCGCCGGCTCGGCCACGCCGATGCAGGAGCGCTACCTGCAGAAAACCAAACCGGCGTATGCCGACTACATGCGCCGCGTACCAGTCTTTTTCCCATGGACACGGCCATGAGCCAAAGCGACGTGCGTGAGACCCCTCTGATGCCATCGGATGCCGATCTGCGCGGCCGCGTGGCCATCGTCACCGGTGCCGGCAAGGGACTGGGCCGGGCCTATGCGCTGCACCTCGCTCGCCTTGGCGCCCAAGTGCTGGTCAACAACCGGCGCCACGACGGCGAGTCGGATGCCGATACGTCGGCCCGGCAAACGGTCGACGCCATCCGCCAGGCCGGTGGCACCGCCAGCGCCAACTGGAGCGACGTCACCGACCCGGACAGCGGGCAGGCCATGGTGAGCCAGGCACTGCACGATTTTGGCCGACTCGACATCGTCATCGCCAATGCCGGCATCGACAGCGCCAGCACCTTCGGCAAGCAGTCGATCGCGGATTTCCGCGCCATCTTCGACACCGGATTCTTCGGCAACCTGCACCTGGTGCACGCAGCCTGGCCGCACCTGCTCGCAGCGCAATACGGCCGCGTGGTGCTGACCACGTCGAGTGCCGGTCTGTATGGCAACTACGGCCAGGTCGCCTATTCGGCCGCCAAGGCGGCGGTGATCGGCATGGTGCGCGCACTGGCCATCGAAGGCCGCCGCCACGGCGTTCAGGTCAATGCCATCGCACCGTATGGCTACTCGCAGATGACGGCCAAGTACATGTCCGGCGACATCGCCAGCATCTTTGACCCGCAACGGGTCGCGCCGCTGGTGGCCTGGCTGGCCGGCGCCGGCTGCAATGTCAGCGGTGACGTGCTGGTCTGCGGCGGCGGCCTGGTGCGCCGCGCCGGCGTCGGCGAAACCGACGCACTGGCTTTGCCGGACGCGGACATGGCCGACACGGTCAGGGACCTGCATGCGCTGGGCTGGCACAGCCATGCCAGCGCAACGGACTCCTTCACCCGCTTTCTGAACGAACTCCCGAACGCTCCCAAGGACCATCCATGACCCATGCCTACATCGCCGACGCCGTGCGAACCCCACGCGGGCGCGGCAACGACAAAGGCAGCCTCAAGCCGGTCAAGCCGGCCGAACTGCTGGCGCAGACACTGCGCGCCCTGGCCCACCGCACCGCGCTCGACACCGCGCAGGTCTGCGATGCCGTGTTCGGCTGCGTGACACAGACCGCCGACCAGGGTGCGAGTGTCGGCACGCTGGCACTGCCCCTGGCCGGATGGAGCGATGCGGTCGGCGCGGTCACGATCAACCGCTACTGCGCATCCGGCCTGTCGGCCACGCACTTCGCCGCACTGCAGGCGCTGCACGGCGACACGCTGGCGCTGGGCGGCGGCATCGAGATGATGTCGCGCGTGCCCATGGGCAGTGACCAGGGCCCGCTGACCCACGACCGGACGCTGCAGCTGCAGGCGCAGCTGGTGCCGATCGGCATCGCGGCCGATGCCATTGCCACGCAGCGCGGCTATTCGCGCGCCATGCTCGACGCCTATGCCGCGCAGTCGCAGCAACGCGCGGCGGCCGCCGCCGCGCGGGGCATGCCGCCATCGATGGTGGCCGTCACTGCGGCCGACGGCAGCAGCTTGCTCGACCGCGACGAGAACATCCGCCCGGCCACAACCGCGCAGACACTCGCTGCACTGCCTGCCGCATTTGCCGAATGGGGCGCCAAGGGCGGCGAACAAGGCTGGGACGCGCAGCTGTGCCGCCGTTATGGCCTTGCAGGCATCGACCACGTACACCATGCCGGCAACTCCCCGGCCATGGCCGACGCCGCTGCGGCGGTGCTGGTCGGCTCGCGCGGCGCCCTGGAGCGCGGCCACCTGGCGCCACGGGCCCGCATCCTGGGTTTCGCCGATACCGGGTCCGACCGCATGCTGGCACTCACCGGCACCGTGGACGCGGCGCGCATTGCATTGCAGCGCGCCGGACTGCAGGCGGGCGACATCGACCTGTTCGAGATCAACGAAGGCTTTGCGGCCATGGCGCTGCATTTCAGCGAGGCGATGGCAGTGGGCCAGGACCGGCTCAACGTGAACGGCGGAGCCATCGCGATCGGACACGCCATGGGAGCGACCGGCGCGGCCATGGTCAGCGTCATGCTCGACGAACTGGAGCTGCGCCAGGCGCGCTACGGATGCCTGTCGATCTGTGGCGCCGCCGGCGTGGCCAGCGCCATGGTGGTGGAACGCGTGAGCGGCTTCTGATCAGGATCTCCCTTGAACGCCGATTCTTCACTCACCCGCATGCACGCGGCTGCGACCCTGTCGCACCTCGCCCGCGAACAGGGCATGATGCCGGCGGATCCCCTTGGCCCGGGAGCATGGCCATGAGCGCCGAGCTGGCACAGGTGGTGCAACTGGCCATCAACGGCATGGCCATCGGTGCGATCTATGCGCTCGTCGCGCTTGGCCTGGTGCTGACCTACAAGGCGACCGAGGTGCTGAACTTCGCCTATGGCGACGTGCTCATGGCCTCGAGCTTCGTCGGCTGGGGCCTGATCGTCGGGCTGGGCTGGCCGTTCTGGCTCGCGGCGCTGGGCACGGTGGTGCTGGCCGCAGCACTGAGCTGGCTGCTGGATGCACGCGTGATGCGCCTGATCGTCGGCCAGCCGCAGTTTGCCGGCGTGATGCTGACGATCGCGATCGCCTTCATGCTGCGCGGCGCGGTGAGCATGGCCTTCGGCCCCGAATCGCGCACCTATCCCACGCCGTGGAGCGAGCACAAGACCACGATCGGCAGCATCGTCATCGCCGACCTCAGCCTGGTCATCGTCGCCGCTGCCTTGCTGGTGACACTGGTGCTGTTCTGGTTCCTGCGCAAGACGCCGCTGGGCATCTCGATCCAGGCTGCGTCCCAAAACCAGCTGGCGGCCTATCTGAGCGGCATCCGCGTGAAGCGCGTCACCTCGCTGGTGTGGGCCATCGCCGGCGCCATCGCGGCCTTGTGCGGCCTGTTGCTGGCGCCCACCGCGCTGGTCGACATCGGCCTGTGGATCGTGGTGCTCAAGGCACTGGCGGCGGTGGTGCTGGGCGGCTTCGGCAGCATTCCCGGCGCCATCGTTGGCGGGCTGCTGCTGGGCCTGATCGAGCAGTTCGCCGGCGTGTACCTGCCGGACGGGTTCAAGGACGCGATGGCCTACATCGTGCTCATCGGTGTACTCATCGTGTGGCCCCGTGGCTTGCTGGGCGAAGCCCACGGCCGGCGCGTCTGAACGGAGCCGACAGACCATGCGCTTTCCCTACGACACCTCCTACCGCGACGGCCAGGCGCTGCTGCGCTACACGCCCGGACGCATCGCCTACGGGCTGCTGCTGGTGGCACTGCTGGCGGCCCCCTGGCTGCTGCCCAAGTACTACGTCGGCGAGCTGACCTACCTGCTGATCATGTCCATCGCCAGCCTGGGCCTGATGGTGCTGGTGGGCTATACCGGCCAGGTGTCGCTGGGGCACTCGGCCTTCATCGCGATCGGCGCGTACGCCCATGCCTGGTTCCTGTCGCAAGGTGTCCCGCTGTTCGCGTCGATGGCGCTGGCCGCCAGCGTCGCCGGGCTGGTGGGGCTGGTGATCGGCCTGCCCGCGATCCGGGTCTCGGGCCTGTACCTGGCCATGGTGACGCTGGCGTTCGCCATCCTGTCCGAGCACATCATCGGGCGCTGGAACAGCGTCACCGGTGGATACAGCGGCCTCAATGTCGACAACCCGGTGGTGCTGGGCTGGGACCTGTCCCAGCTGAGGCCCTTCTACTACCTGTGCCTGGCGGTGCTCGTCGTCGTGCTGCTGGGCCTGTTGAACCTGCTGCGCGCCAAGACCGGCCGGGCTTTCCAGGGCGTGCGCGACTCGGAGGCCGCCGCCTACAGCCTGGGCATCTGGGTCGCCGGCTACAAGGTGCTGGCCTTCGTGGTCTCGGCCATGGTCACCGGTCTGGCCGGCGCCTTGCTGGCCCACCACGTGCGTTACCTGACGCCGGAGGGCTTTGGTCTCATCCTGTCGCTGGAGCTGGTGCTCATGGTCACCATCGGCGGTCTGGGCTCGCTGCGCGGTGCCATCCTGGGCGCGATGCTGATCAGCCTGCTGCCCACCTTCATCTCGCGCATCAAGCCCCTGCTGCCCGACCAGATCGCCAAGCAGTTCGGCCTGGAGACCTTCGTGTTCGGCCTGGTGCTGGCACTGTTCGTGCTGTTCGAGCCCAAGGGCCTGAACGGCCGCTGGATCAAGTTCAGGACCTTTCTGCAGACCTTTCCGCTGTACCGCAAGGACATGTTCAAGCGCGGCAAGACCTACATGAAGTCGGAGCGGTACAAATGAGCGCAGCGCCGAACCGCTTCAAGCAAGCGAACGCCCCCTTGGGGGGGCAGCGAGCCACACGGCGTGGGCGAGCGTGGGGGCCACAAATGAGCGCAGCGCCGAACCGCTTCAAGCAAGCGAACGCCCCCTTGGGCGAGCGTGGGGGCCAACTATGAGCGTCTTTCAGGTGCGCGACGTCTCGCTGCGTTTCGGTGGCGTGCAGGCCATCGGCAAGGTCAGCTTCGACGTCGAGCAGGGCGAGGTGTTCGCCATCATCGGTCCCAATGGTGCCGGCAAGACCTCGATGCTCAACGTCATCACCCGGGTATTCGACCCGAGCGCGGGCAGCGTGCGTTTCGAAGACCAGGAGATCACGCAGCTGGCGCGCCACCAGGTGGTGCATCATGGCATTGCCCGTACCTTTCAGAACATCGAGCTGTTCGAAGGCGGCACGGTACTCGACAACCTGTTGCTCGGGCGGCATCGTTTCGCCCACGGCAGTTTCGCGGCACAGTGGTTGTGGACACCGGCCGTGCGCCGGGCCGAGGCCCAGTCGCGTGCCCACGTGGAAGACGTGATCACCCTGCTCGACCTGATGCCCTACCGAAACAGCCCGGTCGCCGGCCTGCCCTACGGCGTACGCAAGGTGGTGGAACTGGCGCGCGCGCTGGCCACGCAGCCGCGCCTGCTGCTGCTGGACGAACCGGCCTCCGGGCTGAACCCCGAGGAAACCCGCGACCTGGCGTTCTGGATCGACGACATCCAGAAGGACCTGGGCATCACCGTGATCATGGTCGAGCACGACATGTCTCTGGTATCGGAGGCCGCCGACCGGGTGCTGTGCATGAACATGGGCGAGGTGCTCGCGTTGGGCACGCCGCATGCGGTGCAGAACGACCCGGCGGTGATCGCCGCCTACCTGGGTGGATGACATGACGACCCTCGCCACGTGTAATCTGTCCACACGGGACACCCTGCCATCCGGGAGCCGGACATGACCGGGGCCGTGCTGTCGGTGCAGAACCTCGAAACCTGGTACGGCCCGGTCAATGCCATCAAGGGCGTCAACCTGGAGGTGCAGCCCGGGCGCATCGTCGCGGTGCTCGGTGCCAACGGTGCCGGCAAGACGACGCTGCTCAACACCATCGCCGGCGTGATCGACCCGTTCAAGGGCAGCGTCACGTTCAAGGGCCAGACCATTCACGGACGCGACCCGGACCGGATCGCCCGCGCCGGCGTCGTGCTGGTGCCCGAGGGCCGCCAGGTGTTCCCGTTCCTGTCGGTGGCCGACAACCTGATGATGGGAAGCTTCGCCCGCGCCGACCGCAAGGGCATCGATACCGATCTGCGGCGCATCTACGACTGGTTCCCCCGGCTCAAGGAGCGCGAGCACCAGCACGGCGGCCTGCTGTCCGGCGGAGAGCAGCAAATGCTGGCCATCGGCCGGGCGCTGATGGCACGGCCCTCGGTGTTGCTGCTGGACGAACCGTCGCTGGGGCTGTCGCCCCTGCTGACGCGCGAGATCTTTCAGATCGTCAAGCGCATCAATGCCGAGATGCAGACCGCCATCCTGGTGGTGGAGCAGAATGCCGCGATCGCGCTGGCGTCCGCCCACGACGGCTACATCATGGAACTGGGCCGCGTGGTGGCGGCCGGCACCTGCGCCGAACTGATGGCCAAGGACGACGTGCAGGAGTTCTACCTGGGTGGCGCAGGCAACGCGTCGCGCGAAGACGGCCACAAGCAGCGCTGGAAGCGGCGCAAGACCTGGAGATGAGGGCCGCCATGACAAGTGCACCGTCGCAAATACTGACCGCCCCCAGCCCTGGCCTCGCCAGCGCCCCCGAGGGGGTGCAAGAAGACTTGGGAGTGGCCCGGCGTCTTCTTGTGACCGCCTACGGCCACGACACGCCGCAAAAGCTGTTCCGCGCGCGCTGCCGCGAATGGGCGGCGGATCCGGCACTGCGCCACAAGTGCAAGGGCATCTGGTCGTCCACCAGCTGGGCGGAGTACTATGCCCAGGCCCGGGCCGTCGGCCTGGCGCTGGCCGCGCTCGGACTGGCCCGCGGCGATGCCATCGCCGTGCTGTCGGAGAACCGCCCCGAGTGGCTGTATGCCGACATGGGCGCCCAGTGCATGGGATTCCTGAGCACCGGCATCTACCCGACCTCGTCGCCCGAGCAGGTGCAATACATCGTCAACGATGCCGGCGTGCAGGTGCTGTTTGTCGAGAACCAGGAACAGTACGACAAGGTCCTGGCGGTCCGCGCGGCCTGCCCGACGCTGCGCCGCATCGTCATCACCGATCTCAAGGGCCTGCGCGGCCTGGACGACCCGATGGCCACGCCCTTCGCCGAGCTGCTCGCCCATGGCGAGGCGCTGGCGGGCGATGGTGCCGCGCGTTTCGAGCAGGCCATCGATGCCTCGGCGCCGGATGACATCGCATTCCTGGTCTATACGTCGGGAACGACCGGCGCGCCCAAGGGCGCCATGGTAGCCAATCGCAATCTGGTGTTCCAGATGGCCAGCGTGCACCAGTACCTGCAACTGCAGCGGCTGGACCGCTCATTGTCCTTCCTGCCGCTGTGCCATATCGCCGAGCGCATGTCCACCGTGTACAACCCGCTGGCCCAGGGACAGATCGTGCATTTTCCGGAGAACGCCGGCACGGTGTTCAACGATGTGCGCGAGGTGGCGCCGCACGTGGTGTTCGGGCCGCCGCGGTTCTGGGAGAAGCTGTACTCCCAGGTCACGCTGTACATGCAGGACGCGATTCCGACCGCGCGTGCCATCTACGCCCGGCTGCTGGCCGAAGGGGCCGCGCTGGCCCAGGCCCGGCTCGAAGGGCATCCGGTGACCGGCTGGCGCGCCCGCCGCTATGACTGGATGCAGCGCCTGGTGTTGTCCAACCTGCGCAGTTTCCTCGGCCTGCAGAACGTCAAGACCGCGCTGACGGGCGCGGCACCCGTGCCCCCGGACCTGCTGCGCTGGTACATGGCCGCGGGCATCGACCTGCTGGAGTCCTACGGGCTGACCGAGACCTGTGGCTTCTGCACGGCGATGCCGGTGGACCGGATCCGGATCGGCACGGCTGGCGTACGCGCAAGCGGAACCGAGATCCGGCTCGGCGATGAAAACGAGATCCTGGTGCGCGGACCCAACGTGTTTGCCGGCTACTGGAAGCTGGAGGAAAAGACCCGCGAGGCCATCGATGCGGACGGCTGGCTGCATACCGGCGACTGCGGCGAGATCGATGCCGACGGCTACGTCGCGATCCGTGACCGGCTCAAGGACATCATCATCACCTCGGGCGGCAAGAACATCACGCCCAGCAACATCGAGAACCGCCTCAAGTTCAGCCCCTACATCTCGGATGCGGTGGTCGTCGGCGAAGGCCGCAACTACCTGACCTGCCTGATCATGATCGACCAGGACAACATCGCCAAGTTTGCACAGGACCAGCAGGTGCCGTATTCCGACTTTGCCAGCATGACGCGGGCGCCGGAGATCGTGCAGCTGATCCAGTCCGAAATCGCGCAGGTCAACGACCGGCTGGCCCGGGTCGAGCAGATCAAGTCGTTTCGCATCATCGCCCAGCTGCTGACGGCCGAGGACGACGAACTCACGCCCACGATGAAGCTCAAACGCAAGGTCGTCGCCACCAAATACGCCGACCTGATCACCGACATGTACCCATCCTGACCATTTCACGACAACGGGCCGCAGGCCCATCACAGAAGGAGACCACCACCATGAAAACCGGACTCAAGAACACCCTTGCGGCAGCCCTGCTGTCCATGGGCCTGGCCAGCGGCGCACAGGCCGCCGGCGTCAGCGACACCGAGATCGTGCTCGGCACGCACCTGGACCTCTCCGGCCCGGTCGCGGCCGGCATGCCCAGCATCCGCAACGGCATGCAGATGCGGCTGGACGAAGCGAACGACGCCGGCGGCGTGAACGGCCGCAAGTTCCGCCTGGTCGTCGAAGACAACGGCAGCCAGCCGCAGATGGCGGTGCGGGCGATGGACAAGCTGATCCGCAGCGACGAGGTCTTCGCCGTCGTCAATGCGTTCGGCTCTGGTGCCAACGCCGCAGTGGTCAAGCGCGCGGTCGACGCGGGCGTGGTGTATTTCGGCCCGTGGGGCGCATCCTCCATCTTCCGCAAGTCGGCCGGCGACAGCCCGCTGCTGTTCACGGTGACGCCGAACTACGACGCACTCATGAACACCGGCGTGGGCTGGATGCTGGATAACTACAAGCCGAAGAAGGTCGGCTACATCTACCAGGAGGGCCCCTTGGGTGCGCTGATGGGTGCGGGCGTCAAGAAGGCATTGGCCGCCAAAGGCATGGGCTATGCCGCCGAGGCCGGCTACAAGGCGGGCGACATCGACTTCTCGTCGCAGGTCGCGCGCATGAAGGCTGCCGATGTCGACATGATCGTCATCGCCACCGTGACCCGTGAAACCGTCGGCATCATGGCCGAGGTCAAGAAGCTGGGCTGGAACAGCGTCAAGGTGGTCACCGGCACGCCGGGGCGCACCGGGATCGTGTTGCAGCTGGGCAAGGATACGGTCGAAGGTCTGTACGGCGTCGGCGCCTGGAAGCTGTACACCCAGGAGGACGGCCCACCGGCCATCAAGGCCTGGTTCGCGAACTACAAGAAGAAATACACCAACGAGCCGGACGAGAACGCGCTGCTGGCGTATTACTACACCGACATGTTCGTCAAGTCGGTCCAGGCCGTGGGGCGTGACCTGAGCGCCGACAAGCTGGTCAAGCAACTGCAGGGCGCCAGCTTCGAGAGTCCGATGTTCTATGACAAGGTCAGCTTCCAGAACGGCCATCTGATGCCCGAGGCGGTGGAGATCGACCAGGTCCAGAAAGGCAAGTGGACGGCCGTGTCCAAGACCTTGCGCTAGGAGCATCCCGCATGAGCCTGCGCGCGCTCACGCAGCAGTTTCCCCGCGCCGGGCGACTGGACGGCATTCTGCTGCGTCCGGCCCGGGGCGCGCCCATGGTCTCCGTCGATCAGGTCGCGGCTTTGCAGGACCGGGGTCTGCAGGGCGACCGCACCGCTTCGGCACTGGCACCGCATGCCGTGGGCGGCAAGCGGCAGGTGACCCTGGTCCAGGCCGAACATCTGCCGGTGCTGGCATCGCTGGCGGGTCTGGCAGACGTCGACGCCCGCCAGCTCCGCCGCAACCTCGTCGTCTCCGGCCTGAACCTGCTGGCCGCGCGTACCTTGTTCAAGGACCAGCCACTGCTTCTGCGGCTGGGCGACCATGTGCTGCTGGAGCTGACCGGGCCGTGCGAGCCCTGCTCGCGCATGGAGCAGGCGCTGGGTGTCGGCGGTTACAACGCCATGCGCGGGCACGGCGGGGTCACGGCACGGGTACGTGTGGGCGGAACACTGCGGGTGGGCGATGCGGTCGTCTGCTTGCCGGCAGCTGTGTGATACCTGGTACGCGCCTGCACTGGCATGCCCATGGCAGTGGCTACACGGCCACGGTGGACATCTGCTGCGGGACGCGTGCACGCATCAGTTCGACAAAGCGCCGCAGCCGGGCCGGATAGAACCGGGCCTGCGGGTACACCAGGTAGACCGGCAGTGATGGCGCCTGCCAGCGCGGCGCCAGCTGCACCAGGCGCTGCTGTGCCAGATCGTCGGCCAGCAACCAGGCCGATGCCACACAGGCCCCCATCCCCATCAATGCCGCGCTGCACAGCGCGAACAGGCTGTCGGTGCTCATGCGCGGGGCGATGGCGAGCACCTGGCGTTCACCGGTATCTGTCCGCATGAGGGTGACCTCGTTGCGGTAGAACGTGCGCAGCGCCAGCCAGGGCAGCGCGGCCAGTTCGGATGCATGCTCCGGCACCGGCTGGCCTTTCAGCACAGACGGCGCCGCGACGACGATGCGCGGCACCTCCGCCAGCCGGATCGCCACCAGCGACAGTTCGCGTACATCACCCACATGGAGTGCGCAGTCGATACCCTCGGCAATGAAGTTGGGCGTATCGTCGCGCAGCAACCATTCCACCGCCACGCGCGGGTAGCGCTGCAGGTACTCGGCCAGCGGTGCGACGAACATCTGCTGTCCGAACGCATGTGGAACCAGGACGCGCAGCACGCCATCGGGCTGGTCGCCGTCGCCGCGCAGATCCGCCTCGAAACTGGCCCAGTTCGTCAGCAACTCGCGCGCCCGCTCGAAGCAGCGCTCTCCATCCGGCGTCAGCTTCATGCGGTGGGTCGATCGCTGCAGCAGTGCGACGCCGAGGGATCGCTCCAGCGCCTGCAGGCGCCGACTCACCGTCGGCTGGGTGGTTCCCAGCTGCACCGCTGCGGTGGACAGATTTCCGGCGTCGACAATCGTGACAAAGGTCTGCATCAGGGCGATGCGATCCATGGAGGCTGCAGTGGGCGCTGGATTGGTCATACGCACATCGTATTAAATAAATGCGATTCAGGCCACTTCACACCGCATCAAAGGACAGGGACACTGCGGGCATCGCATATTTACCCGGGTAAACACTATGTCAATCATTCAACCAGCGCATGAAACATCGCCAGGCATCGCAGACGCGCAGACCCCAGCCGCACCGCCAGCGGGTCTGCCCACACCGTTGGTGCTGCTGCTCGCCAGCGGTGCCGGCCTGGCCGTCGCATCGATTTATTACAGCCAGCCCATGCTGGGCGTTCTGGCCGCAGACATTGGCGCCTCCGACCGTGCCATCGGCTGGGTTCCGACGCTGACCCAGCTGGGGTATGCGCTGGGCATCCTGTTGCTGGCGCCGCTGGGCGACCGGTTCGACCGCCGCCGTGTCATCGCGGCCAAGTCCGCCGCGCTGGCGGTGGCCTTGCTGCTCGGGGGAGCGGCGCCATCGATCGCCACGCTGCTGTTTGCCAGCCTCGCCATCGGCCTGACTGCCACGCTGGCCCAGGACATCGTTCCCGCTGCCGCGGCGCTGGCGCCGGACAGCCATCGCGGCAAGGTCGTGGGCACCGTCATGACCGGCCTGCTGCTGGGCATCCTGCTGTCCCGCGTGGTCAGCGGCTTCGTGGCGGAACACTGGGGCTGGCGGATCATGTTCATCGCTGCCTCGGCCAGCATTGCACTGGTAGGCGTGGCTTTGTGGCGGGGGCTGCCGCGGTTCAGACCCACGACGCACCTGGCGTATGGCGCCTTGCTGGGATCGCTGGGCGCGCTGTGGCGTCGCCACGGGGCTTTGCGGCGCGCCACGCTGGCCCAAGGTCTGCTGTCGGTGGGTTTCAGCGCCTTCTGGTCGACGCTGGCCGTGATGCTGCACGGCGCGCCCTTTCACCTGGGCAGCGCCGCCGCCGGCGCGTTCGGCCTGGCGGGTGCCGCCGGTGCCCTGGCCGCGCCGCTGGCCGGCCGGGTCGCCGACCGGCACGGCCCCGAGATGGTCACCCGACTGGGCATCGGGCTCGTCATCCTGTCTTTCGCGGCCATGGCCTTGGCGCCTTGGCTGCCCGCCAGCACCCAGCTCGGCCTGCTGGTGGTCGGCGCGATCGGCTTCGACCTCGGCGCGCAGGCGTCGCTGATCGCCCACCAGACCATCGTCTATGGCATCGAGCCGGGCGCCCGCAGCCGTTTGAACTCGGTGCTGTTCGTCGGCATGTTCGCAGGCATGGCCAGCGGCGCCGCGCTGGGCAGCCTGGTGCTGGCGAGCTGGGGCTGGGTGGCCGTGGCACTGCTGGCGATGCTCTCCGCGATGGGTGCGCTGCTGGTGCGGACGTGGCCGGCACGCCCCGCTACCGCGCAGCGTCACCCTGCCACGGGCCGCTGAACATCTTCCGGCATGACACAGCGCAAGTCGCTTCGCCGCGCGCTGCAGGTACAGTGTGACCCATGGTCCAGTGGAACAAGCGCGCACGGCACATCACCCGACGGGGACTGTGGTACTCGCTCGCCCTGTGCCTGATGATCCTGGGCCTGGGCGGCCTGGGTTTCTGGCTGCTGGAACCCCTGACCCCGAACCTCGCCGACGCGATGTGGCTGGCCTTCACCACCGCGGCCACCGTGGGTTATGGCGATCTGGTTCCCACGACCCATGCCGCGCGTGCATTCGCGGTGGTGGTGGTGCTGCTGGGCCTGGCCGTGCTGTCGCTGGTCACCGCATCGCTGGCCGCGATGTTTGTGGAAACCGAGGAGCGCCAGATCGAACGCGACCTGATGCACGAGATCGGCGCCCTGCGTGCCGAGGTGCGCGCGCTGCGCAGCGAAGTGCGGGCAGCCCATGCCGATGCGATCGCAGCCGCGCCGCCCGCAGCTGAAAACGGGCAGACCTGAACCCCGCAGCGGATGGGGCCTTGCGCGGCAAGGGCGCGCCTCCACCAGCGACCTTCTTCTGCAGCAGCATCCCCTCGCGAGAGGGGTAACCCGTGCGGCGCGGGAAACCTAGACTGCATGGGTCTTCATTGTTCAAGGAAGGTTGATGTCCATGCGATCCAAATTTCTGGGAGTGCTCGCCATTTCTGCCACGGCTGTCTTTCTCGTTGCCTGTGGCGGCGGCGGTGGTGGCGGCACCGCGACCACGACCACCACGATCAGCGGCTCCGCCGTCAAGGGCCCGGTCAGCGGCGCCACGGTCACGGTGCGCAACGCCGCCACGGGGGCGGTTCTCGGAACCACCACGACCGGCGCTGGCGGCCTGTATTCCATCGACATCAGCTTCACCGGTGACGTGCTGATCGAAGTCAGCGGTGGCACCTATACCGACGAGGCCACAGGCCTGGCAACGCCCCTGTCGACGCCGCTGCGGGTGGTGCTGAACGCCAACGGCGGCGCCGTCACCGGCATCGCGACGCCGCTGACCACCATGGCCTACACCTATGCCCTGGGCAGCGGAAGCAGTGTCAGCGCGTCGGCATTCAACACCGCCGCCACCACGCTGGCCAACCAGTTCCAGCTGACCGGGGTCAACCTGGCGACGACCACGCCGGTGGTCAGCGGCAGCCTCAACGGCTACGGCAGGGTGCTCTCCGCGATTTCCCGGTATCTGCAACTCAACGGGGCGACGCTGCAGTCACTGGTCGGGGTGACCTTCAACACCACGCAATGGGCGGACTTCTCGGCGGCGTTCAGTACCGCCTATGCAGCCGCCAACCCGGGCAGCAACATCAGCTTCAGCTTCGACGGCAGTGCCTTCACCGTCGCGGGTACCGGCGCCGGTGGCGGCAGCGGTAGCTGCGGCGTGCAGGCACAGGGCTCGGTGACCACCGGTGGCTTCACGGTGCCGATCAGCCTGAACTACTGTGTGTCCGGCATTGCTGCCGGCTCCTGTGACAGCGGGAACTCCAGCCTGAGCCAGGCACTCGGCGGTCAGCAGGGTCTGAGTGGCGCCACCAATCTGACCTATACCGTTTCGCCCACCTGCGCCGCCGGCGCCGTGGCGATCGTGCTGCAATAAGGCGACATAGGCCGCTCGCCCGGCACCGGAACGGGTGGCGGCTCGCGCCACCCGGCCGCCGTCGCCGACAAGCTGTCGGCGTCCCTAGTTGTGGGAGTCCATCGCGCGCGGCCGCACCATGTGGCCGGTGCGAGGATCACTGCGCCCTGCCAGCACCGCCTGGTAGACGGCCTGCAGTGCCGCCGGTCCGCGATGCTGCTGTACCTCCAGCCACGGCGATTGCGGATCCGAGACACGGGTCAGAAAAGATTGCCAGGCCTGCAGCAAGCGCTCTGCCAACACCTGCGCGCCCCACTCGGTGCGGCGCTTCTTGATCTGCGCCGGCGCAAAGAACAGGCTGGCCTTCGGGCCCGGCAGGTCCCTGGCGCCCCCCAGCTGTTCGACATGGGTTCCACCGATGGCGCAGCTGTAGGCCAGTTGCGCAAAACGGTGGTGCACCGCACTGCGCAGCCCGGCATTGCCGGCGAAGTCGATGTAGATGCATGGCGTATCGGCCGCCAGCGTATCCAGCGCCTCGTAGCCCAGCACTTGCTGATAGCAGCCCAGGGACTCGCAGAAGGCCAGGTTGGCCGGCGAGGTCAAGCCCACGACACGGATGCCCGTGCGCTGGGCCAGCATGAAGGCCGTCCCGTAGGCGGTCTTGCTGGATGCGCTGGACAGCAGCATCACGCCGGGATGCGCGGCATCACCCGCACATCCGAAGAACGCGTTGTCGGCCAGGAAGTCGTCAATCAGCCAGGAGGTCGTGAACAAGGGGCGCAGCAAGGCCTGCAGGTCTTCGGTCTCGCGGCTGTACATCGGATCGGTGTTGCAGCGCAGATACTGGTTGTAGACCCCATGCAAGGCCGCACGGTGCGGGGCACTGTCGGAAAACCCGGACGGCGACAGGTGCTGCGGCTGCAACACCAGCTGATCGCCCATCGGGAAATAGCCATAAAGCCGCTCGCCGACCGCGACGCCCGGGTGCAATGACTGCACCACGTCACCGAAACCCCACACTGGCACAACGCCCCATGCCGGATCCGGCGTGGGAAAGAAATCCCAGTAATGCATGGCGTCGCCAAACGCGGCATAGGTGATATTGTTTGCGGTCAGCGCAAAGCGCTGTACGGCCACACGCACCTGGCCCGCGCTCAGCGGCGCGTCCTCCAGGGTGCGCAGTTCGGCGCGGCTGAGGTCGGATTTGTCGACCAGCAATCGGATATGGGTCATGGCGACAGTCTAGGGGGTTTTCCAGCCCTCCAGATGGCGTCGGCCCGGGCGTTTCGGGAAGTGCGAGTGGGAAAGAGCTCGCGCACTGCGTGTGCTCGGTCTGTCCCGCAACGAGAACAGCCAACATCCGACAAAGTGTGGGGGAAAGAGCTCGCGCACTGCGTGTGCTCGGTCTGTCCCGCAACGTGAACAGCCGACATCCGACAAAGTGTTGGGGACAGAGCTCGCGCACTGCGTGTGCTCGGTCTGTCCCGCAACGTCTCAGGCTAGCGTAATTGTCACCTCAATATTCCCGCGGGTGGCGTTCGAGTACGGGCAGACCTGGTGGGCCTTGTCGACGATGGCTTGCAGGACGGCGGGGTCCATGCCGGGGGACTTGACCTGCAGTTGCACTTCGATGCCGAAGCCGGCCGGAATCTGGCCGATGCCGACGGTGGCGGCGATCGAGGTGTCGGCCGGCAAGGCGACTTTTTGCTGCCCGGCGACGAACTTCATCGCACCGATGAAACAGGCGCTGTACCCGGCCGCGAACAGCTGTTCCGGGTTCACGCCGCCACCGGCTCCGCCCATTTCCTTGGGAACCGACAGTTTGAGGTCCAGCAGACCGTCGGACGAGCGGGTGGTGCCATCGCGGCCTCCGGTGGAGGTGGCGTGGGCCTGGTAGACGACTTTTTCGACTTTGGTGACCATGGTGGTTTTCCTTTGGGAGAAATGCCTGTGTAACGAGGCGGGTTGAAATCAGGGACGGATCGCCGTCAGGCGGCAAGAAGCCCTGCGCGCAGCTGTCGAACCCTGGCGGTCAGCGCCAGCAGTTCATCGAGTGCGCAGCCGGTGGACTGCAGCATGCATTCGGGAATCTTCGCGGCGCGCGCCTTGAGCTTGCGGCCCGCGGGCGTCGTCGACACCTGTACGCGCCGCTCGTCCTGCACAGAGCGCACGCGCTGCAGCAGGCCGCCCGCTTCCATGCGCTTGAGCAAGGGTGTGAGCGTGCCCGAATCCAGGAACAGGCGTTCGCCGAGTTCGGACACCGACAGGCTGCCGTGTTCCCACAACACCAGCATCACCAGGTACTGCGGGTAGGTCAGACCCAGCACGTCGAGCAGCGGCTTGTAGGCCTTGGTCATGGCCAGCGAGGTCGAGTACAGCGCAAAGCAAAGCTGGTTGTCGAGGGCCAGCGGGTCGAACGACGGCGCTGTGGCCAGCGGCTTCGGGAGAGATTTCGTGGACGCCATGGCGTTAATGTACTTCACAATTAAATTGTGTGCAATCTAATTGGCAGAATGGCAATAGCAGGAGGTCATCGCCGTCGGACACGTCGGAACGGTCGCGCGCAGGAAAGGGAAACGCTGTGCCCGGGAATCCTGCCACCAGCGCCCACGGGGCCCGTCACTCAGGGTTTTCGGCAGGTCGCATTAAAGAGGCCTCCTTAGAAAGCCCCCCTGAAACTGGACTATGGTCAGAGCGTCCGGCCCCCGCGCGCCGACGCCAGCCTTGCGCCGCAGTGACGGCCCGGGCCGCCGCGCTCAGGGGGACCGTGGCGCGGCAGGCACGGCGCACGGCGCGTCGGCACCGGAGGGGACGCTCGACAGGAGGCAGGCAAACCATGTTCGACTACATCATCATTGGCGGCGGCTCGGCCGGTTGCGTGCTGGCGGCGCGCCTGAGCGAAGACCCGGACGTCACCGTAGCCCTGCTGGAAGCAGGCCCGGCCGATCGCAGCGTACTGATCCACTGCCCGGCCGCATTGCCACTGCTGGCGCGGAAGAAGGAAACCTCCTGGGGTTTCGAGACGACGCCCCAGCCTGGCCTCAACGGCCGGCGGGGCTACCAGCCGCGCGGCAAGGTCCTGGGTGGGTCGAGTTCGGTCAACGCCATGATCTACACGCGCGGCCATCGCGCCGACTACGACGGCTGGGCCGCCGACGGCAATCCGGGCTGGTCCTATGACGATCTGCTGCCCTACTTCAAGCGCGCCGAGAACAACGAGCGCGGCGCCAACGCCTGGCACGGCGTGGGAGGCCCGCTGAACGTGAAGGACCTGAGCAGTCCGAACCGGTACGACCGGGCGTTCATCGAGGCCGGCAAGCAGGCCGGCCTGCGCGAGAACGAGGACTTCAACGGCGCCGACCAGGAGGGTGTCGGCATGTACCAGGTGACGCACCGAAACGGCGAACGCTGGAGCGCGGCCAAGGGCTATCTCACGCCCAACCTGTCACGGCCCAACCTCCAGGTGTTCACCGGCGCCCATACCACGCGCATCCTGCTGGAGAAGAAGCGCGCCGTCGGCGTGGAGTTTCTGCACGAGGGCGCCGTCAAGCAGCTCCGGGCGGGGCGTGAGGTGCTGCTCAGCGCCGGAGCGCTGATGTCACCCCAGATCCTGATGCTCTCGGGCATCGGCCCGCACCGGCAACTGGTGGAGAACGGCATCGCGACGCTGCACGACCTGCCGGGTGTGGGCGAAAACCTGCATGACCATCCGGACGTGGTGCTGGTGGCCAATGCGCCCCGGCTGACCGATCTTGTCGGCATCTCGCCCACCGGTGCCGCGCATGTGATCAAGGGCATCTTCGAATGGCAGCGCCACCGCACCGGACTGCTCACGACGAACTTCGGCGAGGCGGGCGGCTTCATCAAGAGCGCCCCCGAAGAGCCCATCCCCGACCTGCAACTGCATTTCGTGATCGCCAAGCTGATCGACCATGGACGCAAGACCGTGTTCGGCCATGGCTATTCGGTACACGTTTGCCTGCTGCGACCCAAAAGCCGCGGAACGCTCAGACTCGACTCCAAGGACCCACTGGCCGCGCCGCTGATCGACCCCAACTTCCTGGCCGACCGCGACGACATGGACCGCATGATCCGTGCAGTGCGGATCACCCGCAGCATCATGGAGCAGCCGGCCCTGAGTGGCCTGGGGGCCCGCGAAAGCGCCCGCTCCGCCGCAGCCCGGACCGATATGGCGCTGGAGCACTTCATCCGCGACCATGCCGACACCATCTACCATCCGGTGGGCAGCTGCCGCATGGGTCGCGGCAGCCTGGATGTCGTCGACGCGCAGTTGCGGGTGCACGGATTGCAGGGTCTGCGCGTCGTCGATGCGTCGATCATGCCCAGCGTGGTCGGTGGCAATACCAACGCCCCGACGATCATGATCGCCGAGAAAGCCGCCGACATGATCAAGGCAGCGGCCAAGGCCATGCCCGAAGCCGCGTCGGTCCGTCTGGCGGACCCTGCCAACGCACCATCGGACACCATGTTGCCGGCCTGAGCCGGTCACGCCTGCCGCGTGCCTCAGCGCAGGGCTGGCAAGTCGGCCCAGGCGTGCTGCAACAGCGTCACGATGTCCACCACGGGACGCCCGGTGGCATCCATCACCGCCTGCCGGTAGGGCGGCATGTTGGTGCATTCGAGAACGATGTCGCTGACGTCCGGATGTGCCTGCACCAGCCGGCAGCTGGCCTGCACCACGTCATCGCGCGCCTGCACCAGGTCAAGTTCAGTTTCGTTGCCCAGGATGCGGCGCTGAAATTCACAGCCTGGCGCCACACCCTGCACCGGCACTTGCGCAGGGACGTTTGCGGCATGCAGCGTTGCAGCGCCCAAGGCCTGTGCGTCGATGGTCACGATGCCGGGCCGCCCCAGGGATGCACACGCCAGCAGGCTGGACGTCAGCACCGGAACCGGCAAGGCCTGCGCCAGTTGCGCCTGCCACAAGGCCAGAAAACCACAGCTGGTGGAGATCATGCGGGCACCCGACTGTGCCAATGCACGGGCGGCATCGATGAAGGGCTGCAGCAAGGCCGGGTCGCCCTGCTGCACGATACGCTGCGGCGATGCGCCGTGCACCGTCACGTAGCGCACGGGAATCCCGAGCCGGGCGAAGGTCTGCGGGTTGCCGATGTCGCCCACCGGCCGCGGAAACCGGGTGTCGAGCATCAGGATGCCCAGGAACCCGTCGCGTGCGTCGCCGTTCATGTCCGACCGTCGGGCTGCCGGAGCGGCACGTCAGCGCAATGCGCCATGGCGGCCGACCCGCAGACTCACTGGAACGCCACCTCGGCAAAGCTGCGCAGCTTGCGGCTGTGCAGCTGATCGATGCCCTGCTCGCGCAACAGCTCCATGGCGCGAATGCCGATGCGCAGGTGCTGGTCGACCCGCTCGCGGTAGAAATGGTCGGCCATGCCCGGCAGCTTGATCTCGCCATGCAACGGCTTGTCGCTGACGCACAGCAAGGTGCCGTACGGAACGCGGAACCGGAATCCGTTGGCGGCGATGGTGGCGCTTTCCATGTCCAGCGCCACCGCACGGCTCTGGCTGAACCGGCGCTGCGGGCCGTTGTCGGGCAACAGCTCCCAGTTGCGGTTGTCGGTGCTGGCCACCGTGCCGGTGCGCATGATGCGCTTGAGTTCGGGGCCATCGACCTGCGTGACATCGGCCACCGCACGCTGGATCGCGACCTGCACCTCGGCCAGCGCCGGAATCGGCACCCACAGCGGCAACTCCTCGTCCAGCACGTGGTCCTCGCGCACGTAGCCATGCGCGAGCACGTAGTCGCCGAGTTGCTGTGTGGTGCGCAGCCCTGCGCAATGGCCCAGCATCAGCCAGGCATAAGGCCGCAGCACCGCGACATGGTCGGTGATGTTCTTGGCATTGGCCGGGCCGACACCGATGTTGATCATCGTGATGCCGCAGCCATCGTCGCGCAGCAGGTGGTAACCCGGCATCTGCGGCAGGCGCAGCGGCTCGGCGCCGAATTCGTCGCCCGGCTGCGACGTCAGGCCGACGCGGCGGGTGATCATGTTGCCGGGCTCGACAAAGGCCGCGTACTCGCTGTGCGCATCCTTCATGGCGGCGCGGCCCAGGCGTACGAACTCGTCGATGTAGAACTGGTAATTGGTGAAGAGCACGAAGTTCTGGAAATGCTGCGGTGCGGTTCCGGTGTAGTGGCGCAACCGGTGCAGCGAGTAGTCGACACGCGGCGCGGTGAACAGTGCCAGCGGATGCGCTTCTCCAGGCTTGGGCTCATGCGTGCCGTTGGCGATGCAGTCGTCCATCGAAGCCAGGTCCGGCAGGTCGAACGCATCGCGCATGAGCTGGCGCCGCTCGGCGCTGAGGCTGCCTTCGATGTGGTCGTTCTCGGCAAACGAGAAGTGCACCGGAATCGGCTGGCTGCTGGTACCGACCTCCAGTTCGACCTCGTGGTTGCGCAGCAGCAGCGTGAACTGCTCCAGGTAGTAGTTGCCGAACAGGTCCGGGCGGGTCAGCGTGGTCTCGTAGCGTCCGGGCCCGGCCACGAAGCCGAAGCTGCGCCGGCCACTGTCGTCGGTGATGGCACGTGCCACGGTCTGCGTCTGCACCCGCACATAGGGGTAGCAGGCCCGGGCCTTGCCCGGCAGGTTCTCGCCGGCCACGTAGCGCTGCATGGCCTTGCGCAGATGGGCCTGGCCCGCGTCGTAAATGCGGCGTACCTGGGCCAGCGCACTGGCAGCGTCGGTGTGGCGGGTGGTGGCCATGGGAGGGGGGAGATAGGTCATGGCGCTATTGTCCACAAACGGCACGCGATCCCCGGGGCATTGCTGGGTTAGAGTCGCGCATCCGGACTCCTGGAAAACCCATGACCCGCCGTTCGATGCCGCGCCTCCTCCTGTTTGCCGCCATGACGCTCGCCGTGCTCGTCGCTGGCGGACTGACCGCCAGTGGCATTCCCCGCACCGCGGCCGGCATGGCCGCCAAGAGCGTCTGCTCCGCCGCTTTCGTGGCAGGTCGACCGGCGGCCAGTCTGATGGCCCAGGACGTGCTGCCGGCCAGCGCCGTGCTGCGCGTGATCGACGTCTCGATCGACGAACCGGCGCGCCGTGTCTCGGCCCGCTTTGCCGGCCTGTTCGAACGCCAGGCGCAGTGGTTGCCACAGCGCGGTTGCGTGCTGGATGTGGCTGCGAGCCCTGCCCTGCGGACGCCTGCGCCGATCGTCACACCTGCCGACACCCGCACGCCATGGCCACAGGGCGAAGCCGCCCTGCCGCCGGACCAGTGGGGGCCGGGTGTGGACAGCAGCGCACTCGCCTTGCTGGTTGACAACGCCTTCCAGGGCGCCGGCGACCCGCAGGCGGCCAATACACGGGGCGTTGCCGTGATTCACAAGGGCCGTGCACTGGTGCTGCGCACGGCACCCGGATTCGCCATCGACACGCCGCTGCACGGATGGTCGATGACCAAGACCGTGCTGGGCATGCTCAGCTACAAGCTGGCCAAGGACACCGGCCTGGCGTTCGCGCAGCCGGTGGTCGATGCCATTGCAGGCCCCCACGCGCCCGAATGGCGCGTCGCATGGCGTGCCGACGCGCGGCGCAACATCCGGGTCTCGGATCTGCTGTTCATGCGCGATGGCCTGGACAGCCAGGAGGAATACCAGCCCTGGGGGTCGGTACCGCGCATGCTGTGGGGTGCGGCCGACGCGCCGGCGTTTGCGGCCGCGGCCGACGCCGATGCCACGCCGGGGACCCGATGGCGTTATCTGAGCCAGACGGCCAATCTGCTGTCGGCCGTGGCCCGCACCCCATTTGCCTCCGACGCCGAATACTGGGCCTATCCCTCCCAGGCACTGTTCAAGCCGATTGGCGCCCATACCGCCACGCTGGAGACCGACACCGCCGGCAACTGGGTCGGCTCCTCCTACCTGTGGGCCAGCGTCGGCGACTGGGCGCGCCTGGGTCAGCTGATGCTGCAGGACGGGCGCTGGAACGGCGCAGCCGTGCTGCCGCCGGGCTGGCTGGCGCTGGCGGCCACGCCGGCCACTCCCGAAGGCGAAGGCCGGGGCTATGGCGCGCAGACCTGGCGCATCGGCGATCCACAGCAGGGGCGCTGCCGGGCCAGCGGCATTCCGCCCGACACATTGGCCATGAGCGGGCACTGGGGGCAGGTGGTGGCGATGGTGCCGTCGCGCGATGCTGTTATCGTGCGTCTGGGCTGGACTTTCCGCGGTGGGCAATTCGACAGTTGCGCTTTCGTGGCGTCGGTCCTCAAGGCCTTGCCGCCCTGAGCCCGCCCGCCACCGTTGCGGGGCGGCCCCGTGTCGGCGCAGCGTCAATGTACGCTGCGCCCGGCGTCAATGGATGAACAACTTCGGCGGTGAATCCCACCACCGGGCAACGAGGAGTAAGACACATGGATCTCGGAATCAAGGGCAAGTGGGCCCTGGTATGTGGTGCCAGCAAGGGCCTGGGGCTGGGCTGCGCCCAGGCGCTGGTGGCCGATGGCGCCAACGTGCTGATCAATGCGCGCGGTGCCGAGGCACTGGAGGCTGCAGCAAGCAGCCTGCGCAGCATCCCCGGCGCGGGCAAGGTGCTGGCCGTCGCCTGTGACATCACGACCCCGGAAGGCCGCGCGGCGGTGTTCGGTGCGGCCGGCGGCCCCGGCAAGGACTTCGACATCGTCGTCACCAATGCGGGCGGACCGCCCCCTGGCGATTTCCGCGAATGGGAGCGCGATGCCTGGATCAAGGCCATCGACGCCAACATGCTGACCCCGATCGAGCTGATCAAGGCCACCGTCGACGGCATGGCCGCGCGCGGCTTCGGGCGCATCGTCAACATCACCTCGGGCGCGGTCAAGGCACCGATCGACATCCTGGGACTGAGCAACGGCGCGCGCAGCGGCCTGACCGGCTTTGTCGCCGGCGTGGCGCGCAGCAGCATTGCCGGTGCGGGCGTGACCATCAACAACCTGCTACCCGGCGCGTTCGATACCGACCGCCTGCGGGCCACGGCCAAGGGCCAGGCCACCAAGACCGGCAAGCCGATCGAGGAATTGCTGGAAGCGCGCGCCAAGGGCATTCCCGCCAGGCGTTTCGGAACCTCGGCCGAGTTCGGCGCCATCTGCGCCTTCCTGTGCAGCCAGCACGGCGGCTACATCACCGGCCAGAACATCCTGGCCGATGGCGGGATGTATCCGGGCACGATGTAAGCGCAAGCCCTGCGGCCGGTCTGCCCCCACGAAGGGCGGACCCGATCACTTGCCGGCAGATTTCTTCACCGGCTCACGCATCGTGACGAACTCCTCGGCGGCAGTCGGATGGATGCCGATGGTGCTGTCGAAGATCGCCTTGGTCGCGCCGGCGCGCATGGCCACGGCAAAGCCCTGCACGATTTCGCCGGCGTCCGGACCCACCATGTGCAGGCCGACGACCCGGTCCGTGTCGTTCTGCACCACCAGCTTCATCAGCGTGCGCTCGCTGCTGCCACTGAGCGTGTGCTTGAGCGCCTTGAACTCACTGCGGTAGACGGTCACTGCGCCGCAGTGCGTGGCGGCATCATGCTCGGAATAGCCCACGGTCCCGATGTTGGGATGGGTGAACACCGCGGTTGGAATGAATGCGTAGTCCATGCTGCGCGCCGGCTTGCCCTCCGGCGGGCCGAACAGATGGTCGACCACGACCATCGCCTCGGCCAGCGCGACCGGCGTGAGCTGGATGCGGTCGGTCACGTCGCCCACCGCGTAGATCGACGGCACCGAGGTCTGGTACGACGCGTTCACGGCCACCGCACCGTCCCAGCCCAGCGTGACGCCGACCTCCTCCAGCCCGAGGCCGCGCACATTCGGCACCCGGCCGGTGGCGTACAGGACCGTATCCACCACCACGGTGGTCGGGTTGGCCGTGCCGTCGTTGAACGTGACCTCGATACCGCCGGCGCCTCGGCGCAAGGCGCTGACATCGGCGCCCAGGCGCAGGTCGACACCGGTCTTGCGCATCTCGGCCGCGACGAAATGGCGCACCTCGTCATCGAAGCCGCGCAGAATCTGCTCGCCCCGGTACAACTGCGTGACCTGCGCGCCCAGGCCATTGAAGATGGATGCGAATTCGCAGGCAATGTATCCGGCGCCGACCACCAGCAGGCGGCGCGGGAACGGTTCGAGGTCGAACATGGCGTCCGAGGTGACGACCAGGTCGGCGCCGTCGATCTCGGGCACGAAGGGCGTGCCGCCGGTGGCGACCAGGATGTTGCGTGCACGGATGCTGCGACCGTCCACCTGCACCTGCTGCGGCCCGGTCAACTGCGCACGGGCGTTGATGACCTCGACGCCGGCGCCCCCCAGCAGATTCGCATAGATGCCATTGAGCCGGCTGATCTCCGTGCGCCGGTTGTTCTTGAGCGTGGTCCAGTTCAGCGTTGGCGCGGCGCCCTCCCAGCCGAATCCGTGCGACTCCTCGAATGCCTCGGCATAGTGGGCTGCATAGCTGTACAGCTTCTTGGGAATGCAGCCGACGTTGACACAGGTCCCGCCCAGCATGGCGGTCCCGCCCTGCTCGGCCAGCATGACCTTCGCGCCACGCTGCGCCGCCATACGTGCGGCACGAACGCCGCCACTGCCACCACCGACCACGAAAAGGTCGCAATCAAATTCCGCTATCATGCTTTTCCTTCAACGGGACTCCCACACTTCGACCTCTTTCGCCGATTCGGCCCGTTGGCCGCCATCGGTCCGATCGTCGCACCAGGCTGGATTTTCGCCGCTGCACGATGACCGCACCATCCGCAGGGCATGCGGCAACAAAAGGGGCCTGGCGATGGGGGCCTGGCGATGGCGGATGCCAATCTCTCGCGTGTCTCGTGCGCGACTATGTCCTGCTGTGATGTGTCGGGAGCCCCGGACAGTTGCACGATGGCTGCGGCGCCCCGTCGCAGGCGTGCCGGATGCTATCGACGGGGCCGAGCGGCGCCATCGCATGGATGTGGGAGCACGAAGGCCAGTCGTAGCAGCGCGACTGCGGCTATGCTCTCGCCACCATCGACATCAGGTCAGGGGAAGCACGTGTGGCGAGTATTGGTTGTGGAGGATGACCCCGACATGCGCGAATTCTTCGCCAGCAGCGTGTCGCGCTGCGTCGCGCTGGAACTGGCCGCCAGCCTGGGCACCTTCGCCGAGGCGCGCGACTGGTTGGGCCAGGACCCCAAACGTATCGATGTGCTGCTGACCGATCTGGGTCTGCCCGACGGCAGCGGTCTGGACCTGATACGGCTTGTGCTGCGCCTGCACCCGTACTGCGAACCCCTGGTGATCTCGATGTTCGGCGATGAGGACAATGTCCTGGCCAGCATCGAGGCGGGGGCGCTGGGCTATATCCACAAGGATTCGACGCCGGACGACATTGCGCAAACGATTCTGGACATGCTCGGTGGCGCCTCACCGATCTCACCTATGATCGCGCGGCGCGTGCTCACCAAGTACCGCAGCCAGCTTGCCGACCCGGCTCCCGCAAGTGCCCCTGCGCCCCAGTCGGGCGCCGCAGCGGCACCGGCCGGCACGGCACGCCAGCTGCTGTCGCCTCGGGAGCAGGAGGTGCTGGCCCTGATCGCGCGCGGCTTTTCGTATTCGGAAGTGGCACGCTTGCAGACCGTGACCGTACATACCGTCCGAACCCACATCAAGAACCTGTATGCCAAGTTGTCCGTGCACTCCAAGACCGAAGCTGTCTTCGAGGCCACACGCATGGGCCTGCTTTCCCCCCATAGCTGAGACCGGTCTCCCAACGCCATGGGCCTGGCGCAGGCTCGCCGAAGTCCATGAGGGCATCGGATGGCTGTTGCGCCAGAGCTTGATCCTGCTGCTGGTGCTGGTCGCGCAAACCGCAGCGGCCCAGGTATTGCAGTTGCAGCAGGCCGATGCCACGGTCACACTGGACGGCGAGTCGACCCGGGACACCGTCAGCCTTCCCTACCACTGGGACCGGCGCCACGGCGGCCAGGCCGGGCTTGCCGAGTTCCAGTTGCAGTTCGACCTCGACCCGCTGCCGAACGAGCCCTATGGCATCTACCTGCCGCGCCTGGGCAACGCCTATGCGATCTGGCTCAACGGCCAGCTGCTGCAGCGCGAAGGTGATCTGCAGCAGGGCAATGGTGCCGATTTCGCCAAGGCTCCACGCTATGTCGATATCGTCCCTGGCTTGCTGCAACACCACAACCGGCTCCAGGTACGAATCCGGGCCGATGTCGGTCGGCGTGGTGGACTGGCCCCGATCGCGGTAGGCCCCGAGCATGCCGTGCGAGCGCTCTACCAGCAGGATTTCACCTGGCGCATTTCGGGTTCGGCCGTGGTGGCCATTGCCAATCTGCTGGTGGCGCTGATGGCATTGGCATTGTGGGCGACCCAGGTCGACAACAGCGGCCCGGGGCGCCCCCGGCGCGACCCCTTGTATCTGTTTGCCGGCCTGGCAGAGCTGGCCTGGACGCTGCGGGTGGCTGACGCCGTGATCGAACACCCGTTCGTCGACTGGCCCTGGTGGGGCATGCTGACGATCACCGCATTGACCGTATGGGTCTGCAGCATGATCCTGTTCTGCGTCGAGGTCGCCAACTGGCGTCAGCTCGATGCCATGTCCTGGCTGCGCCGCTGGATGGCACTGATGGTAGTCCTGAGCCCGCCGGCAGCCTATATGGCGATGGTGTCCGGGATCCCGATGGCGCTGACCTTGCTGTACGCGGCCCTGGCCATCACGGCGTTCGCCTTTCTGACGCAGTTCCTGATCCAGACCCGGGCAGCGACGCTGCAGCACAGGATCGTGGCGACCGCAATCCTGCTCAACATCGGCATCGGGGTGCGCGATCTGGTGGCGTTCCGCCTGAGCGACAGCTACGGCGGCAACACCTGGATGCGCTACAGCTCACTGATGTTTGGCCTGGCACTGGCCTACATCGTGCTCTCGCGCCTGCACCAGGCCACCACCCAGGCGCGCGATCTGCTGACGCACATGGAAGAACGCGTGGCCAGCAAGGAGGCCGAGCTGCAATTGCTCTATCCGCGCATGGAACAACTGGCCCGCGACCATGAACGTGCCGCCGAGCGCAGCCGCATCCTGCGCGACATGCACGACGGCGTCGGCTCGCACATCAGCACGGCCATCCGGCAGTTGCAGAACGGCAAGGCGAGCCAGGACGACATCCTGCACACGCTGCGCGACGCACTCGACCAGCTCAAGCTGTCGATCGACGCGATGCATCTTCCGCCGGGCGACGTCGGCGCGCTGCTGGCCAACATCCGCTACCGGCTGGAGTCCCGCATCCAGGCCTGTGGCGTCGAACTGCAGTGGGACGTGGAGGAACTCGCGCCGATTTCCCGCCTGGACACCAATGCCATGGGTCAGCTGCAGTTCATGCTGTTCGAGGCCTTCTCCAATGTTCTGCAGCATGCCCACGCCACCATGCTGCGGGTTGCGGCGGTCCCGCACGGGCCCGGCAGCCATGGGCTGCTGTTGCAGATCATCGACAACGGCGTGGGCTACGACCCCACGGTGTCCAAGCGCAACGGCCTGCGGTCCATGCAGCAACGGGCCCAGGCCATCGGTGTCGAGCTGCGACTGGTGAGTGAACCTGGGCGCAGCATGGTCGAGATCACGGCGTACTGACGCGGTGGCAGCCCGTGCGCGCCTTCGGCGCCAGGCGACATCGGCCGCCGGCCCCCTGCGCCGTCGTTCAGAGCGCTGCCGGCAAGGGCAGCCGCGCCGGCAGTTCTCCCGGCGCCCATTGCCAAAGCCCGCCATCGGTCGTCAGCGCGATGTTGTCGGTGAAACCGCTGCTGCACGCGACGACATGTTCGAGCACACGCCGGGGCAGAAAGCCGGCGCCCTCGCCCCAGACCCACAAGGACCCGTCGCGCCGGATCGCCATGCTCTGACGGCGACCGGTCGCGATCTGGCGCACCCCTGCAAACTGGAATCCCCAGCTGGCGGCCTTGTCGCCAAAACCATGGACGCCCAGCGGACCGTGGCGGTTGCCGCCGGTTCCCAGCACACGGCCATCGGCCCGCAGGTACAGGGCATGGTCGGAATGGGCCACCACGGCCACCGCGTCCCGTGCCACCGGAGTCCAACCCGGGCTTTCGGTCAGCAGGCCATTGCCATACTGGCCACGCTCTGCACTTCCGCGCACGAACAATCGCCCATCGACCGCCACGTAATAGTCCGCCCCGTCACCGACCGACGCATGCACCACGGCATTGGCACTGCGGGTCCAGGCCGACTGTGCTGTCGCACGCTCCCACAGGCTGCCGTCACACCGGATGGCCAACAGGCCGCTGCGCCCGGCAGCCATCCAGACCACCTCGTCGAGCAGGACCGCAGTCTGGTCCGATCCGAATGGCCAGCCCAGCAGGCGACGCCTGTCGTCGAGAACATAGGCCTGCGATTCCCCCGCGGCCACCTGGACGGCCCCCTGAAAGACGGCACGTGGGGCATTGCTGCCGCGCCATGTGTAAACCGTGCCACTGACCAGGGCCAGCTTGTGGTCGCCATTGGCCGCCACCGGCGTGCGGTGGCGCATGGCACGCTCGGCACTGGCGGCGCAGCCGGCCTGCGGCGCGTCCGATGGGACGGGTGCGGCCGCGGCGACCGTGGCAGGCGGGACTGCAGCAGCGCGTTCGACCCGGTCGACCGCTGCGCAACCGGACCACAGTCCGACGCAGAGCACCAGCACGGGGACGACCGGTCGCCAGGCGTGCTGTCCTGGAGTGTGTTTGCGCCCAGCTGCCCGCGGGGCTGACCGGACCCCATGGCCGGCCCGCAAAGATTGCGCATGTCGCATGGATGTCTCCTCGTTCTGCCTGACCGGCATGCCCGCCCTGAGAACCCGTCGAATGCGCACCACCAGGGCCGCCGCGTACGGCCGCCCGGATTGCCCGTCAGGCGGCCCGCTGGGGCCGCAGATTCTCCAGCATGTCCTGCACCATGGCATCCAGATCGTAGCGGCCCTTCCAGCCCCAGTCACGCTGCGCTGCACCGTCGTCGATCGAGCGCGGCCAGCTATCGGCAATGGCCTGGCGAAAATCCGGCGCATACGCGATCGAGAAGCCGGGTACCTGGCGCGCAATGGCCGCGCCAATCTCGGCCGGCGTGAAGCTGATGCCGGCCAGGTTGTACGACTGGCGCTCACGCACCGACGCGGCCGGCGCCTCCATCAGCTCCAGCGTGGCGCGGATGGCATCGGGCATGTACATCATCGGCAGTGCGGTGTCGGCGGCCAGGAAGCTGGTGTAGCGCCCCGCATCGAGGGCGGCATGGAAGATCTCGATCGCATAGTCGGTCGTTCCACCGCCTGGCGCGGTCTTCCAGCTGATCAGGCCAGGATAGCGCAGCGAGCGCACGTCGACGCCATGCACCCGGTGGTACCAGGCGCACCAGCCCTCTCCGGCCAGCTTGGAGATGCCGTAGACCGTGGTCGGATCCATCACGGTCTTTTGCGGCGTGTGGTCGCGCGGCGTCGAGGGTCCGAACGCGGCGATCGAACTGGGCCAGAACACGCGCTCGAGCTTGTGCGTGCGTGCCAGCTCGAGCACGTTGAGCAGGCCCTTCATGTTCAGGTCCCAGGCCCATTTCGGATGCTGCTCGCCGCGCGCCGACAAGGCCGCCGCAAGCAGGTAGATCTGCGTGATCTGGTGCCGCTCGACGATGGCCGTCAGCGCACTGGCCTCGGTCGCGTCGAGCACTTCATGGTGTACGCCGATCACCCGGCCTTCGGGTGCGAGGTCGCTGGTGACGACGGCCGCACGCCCATGCCGCTGCACCAGCGCATGGGTCAGTTCAGTGCCGATCTGGCCGTTGGCACCGATGATCAGGATCCGCGGTGCCATGTCAGGCCCCTGGTCTGAGCAGACCGAGCTCGCGTCCCGCCTGCGCAAACGCCGCCACCGCCTGCTCCAGGTCGGCGCGCTCATGCACGGCGCTGATCTGCACCCGGATCCGCGCCTGCCCCTTGGGCACGACCGGAAAGAAGAAGCCCACCACGTAGATACCCAGCTCGAGCAGCCGCGCCGCCAGCTTCTGCGCCGCCA
>JACKLL010000008.1 GCA_024235935.1 Rhodoferax sp.
GATGACCACCGCCAGGAAACCCAGGATGAAGACGCCACGCGCCGGATCGCTGGCGAACGCATGAACCGAGCTGAGCACGCCGGAGCGCACGATGAAGGTCCCCAACAGCGACAGCGAGAACGCCAGGATCGCCAGCAAGGCGGTCCACATCTTGAAGCCGCCGCGCTTTTCGGTGACAGCCAGTGAGTGGATCAGCGCCGTGCCGACCAGCCAGGGCATGAAGGACGCGTTTTCCACCGGATCCCAGAACCACCAGCCGCCCCAGCCGAGTTCGTAATAGGCCCAGAAACTGCCCAGCGCAATGCCGCAGGTCAGGAAGCACCAGGCCACCGTGGTCCAGGGCCGCGACCAGCGCGCCCAGGCTGCATCCAGACGGCCCGACAGCAATGCCGACACGGCAAATGCGAAGGCGACCACGAAGCCGACATAGCCCATGTACAGCATCGGCGGATGGATCACCATGCCCGGATCCTGCAGCAGCGGGTTCAGGTCGTTGCCGTCGGCCGGCGGCGGGAACATGCGCTCGAAAGGATTGGAAGTGAGCAGCGTGAACAGCATGAAGCCGCAGCTGATCAGGCCCATGACGCCGAGCACGCGCGCGACCATGCGGTCGTCGAGCTGGCGCGAGAAGATCGACACTGCCAGCGTCCAGCCCGACAGGATCAGCGACCACAGCAGGATCGAGCCTTCATGGTTGCCCCATACCGCCGTGATGCGGTAGACCAGCGGCAGCGTCGAGTTGGAGTGGTTGGCCGCCAGCGCGACCGAGAAGTCGTTGGTGATGAAGGCGTGGGTCAGACAGCCATAGGCGATCAGCAGGAACAGGAACTGGCCGCGCGCGGACGGTCGCGCCAGCGCCATCCAGGCGGCATTGCCGGTCTGCGCGCCGATCAGCGGCAACACGCTCTGGGAGAGCGCCATGGTCAGGGCCAGGATCAGGGCCAGATGGCCCAATTCGTAAATCACGGTTTGGCTCCTGCAGAGGTGGACGGTGTCATCGACAAGGTGGCGGTCGACTGTTCCTTGTGCGCGGCCGCATTCTTCAAGGCCTCGGCCGCTTCCGGCGGCATGTAGTTCTCATCATGCTTGGCCAGCACCTGGTTCGCGTGGAAGAGGCCGTCGGTGCCCAGCTTGCCTTCGGCCACCACGCCCTTGCCTTCCTTGAACAGATCCGGCAGCAGCCCGGTATAGGTGACCGGAATCGTGTGTGCCAGGTCGGTGACGGCAAAACGCACGGTCAGACTCTTCTCGTCGCGCACGATGCTGCCCTGCTCGACCAGACCACCGATGCGGAAACTCCGCTCCTGCGGCGCTTCCTTGGCCATCACCTGGCTGGGGCTGAAGAAAAACACCAGATTGCTCTGGAAGGCCCGCAGCACCAGCGCACTGGCGACCCCCAATGCCGCCAATGCCAGCACCACGGCCATGGCGCGTTTCGTACGAGGTTTCATGCCTGTGCTCCTGCGTCGGAAGTTTCGACGCCATCTTCTATTTCGTCATGCAAGGCGCGCCGGCGCATTGCCAGCAGGCCGAGCTCCAGCGCCAGCACCACGCCACACATCGCGAACGAACCCCAGACGTAGAGGCCGTAACCGCCCATGGCGAGAAAATCGGACCAGCTCGACCAGTTCATGGGCAACCTTCGGCGCGGCGCACGGCCGCCTGGGTAAAGGGAAAGGGAAAGGTATTCATGCGACCAGCACCTTGCGCACCCACTGGGCATGTCGTTCGCGCTCGAGGATGACGGCACGCACCCGCACCAGCGCCACGGCAATGCAATAGGCCCAGAACGCCAGGCTCATGACCAGCATGCCGATCAGCATCGGCGGGGCCATGCTGGGCGCACTGGTCAGACTGACCGAGGCCCCCTGGTGCAGCGTGTTCCACCATTTGACCGAGAAATAGATGATAGGTACGTTGACCACACCGACGATGGCCAGCAGCGCGGCCGATCGGTCGGCGCGCCGCGTGTCCTCGATCGCCGCATGCAAGGACATGTAACCGATGTAAAGAAACAGCAAAACCAGCTCGGATGTGAGCCGCGCGTCCCAGACCCACCAGGTGCCCCAGGTCGGTTTGCCCCACAAGGCGCCGGTCCACAGCGCCAGAAAGGTCATCCAGGCGCCGGTCGGGGCCAGCGCAGTGGCCAGCATCGACGACAGGCGGGAATTGAAGATCAGGCCGATGGCGGCCCAGAACGCCATCGCCGTGTAGACCACCATCGACATCCAGGCGGCCGGCACGTGGATGAAGATGATGCGGTAGGCGTCGCCCTGCTGGGCGTCGGTCGGGGCCGCCCACAGGCCCAGGTACAGGCCGATCGCGCACAGGATCACGGCCGCGAGCGAAAACCACGGCACCATCCGCCCCGCCAGCGGATAGAAACTCTGCGGCGCGGCGTACTTGAACCAGTTGATCCGTTTATCAGCCATGACAAATATAGAGAGCCTCTGAATTTACCCTAGTCGCCCATACGGCCAACGCCATCAGGGTAATCAGCCGCAAAAAGAGCTTCATTCCAGGGCAATCCGCAAGGCGGTGGCGGTGGCCCAGGGCGCACCGATCAGCGCCAGCACCAGAAATGCGAGCAGCAAGGAGAAGTGGCCTTCGACCGACATCCCGGTACGACTCGCATCGACCGCAGCCGTTCCAAAAATCAGCACCGGAACACACAAAGGCAGGACCAGCAGCGGCATCAGCACCGCTGCGCCCCGCACGCCGACGGTCAGCGCCGCCCCGACCGCACCGATCAGGCTGAGCAGCGGGGTGGCGATCAGCAGCGAGAGCAGCAGCACGCCGGTGGCCGGCCAGCCCAGGTCGAACTGCAGCGCCAGCAGCGGCGAGACCAGCGCCAGCAACAGGCCGGAGGAAATCCAGTGCGCCACGATCTTGGCCAGCGCCAGCAAGGGCAGCGGACAGGCCGACAACAGCAACTGCTCCAGCGTGCCGTCCTGGTAATCATCGGCAAACAGCCGCCCCAGCGACAGCATCGCCGCCAGCAGTGCCGCCACGAACGCCACGCCCGGCCCCATCGAACGCAGCAGTGCCGGTTCGGGCCCCACCCCCAGCGGAAACAGGCTGGCCACGAGCACGAAGAACACCAGCACGCTGAGCGGATCGGCGCGCCGGCGCAGCGCCAGGCGCAGGTCGCGCACCAGCAGCGCACGCATCGCATCCAGAATGCCGGCGCGCACCACGGGCGCGGCCTGCGGCACGCCTGCCGTTGCGGCGGCGCCCGGCGCGCTGCGCACGGCCGGATCCGGCTGGAGATCGGTACGGCGGCTCATCG
The DNA here is from genome assembly GCA_024235935.1 of Rhodoferax sp. Classification (GTDB taxonomy): domain Bacteria; phylum Pseudomonadota; class Gammaproteobacteria; order Burkholderiales; family Burkholderiaceae_C; genus CAISIP01. The sequence goes on from JACKLL010000008.1 coordinate 3,290, forward strand.
ATTCACTCCAGCAGCAAGGGCACCAGCCGGTCGGCTGGCGCATCCAGTGCCACATCCTGGTGACTGGTCAGTACCACCAGGCCACCCGCATCCAGGTGCGCGGAGATCACCTGGCACAGCCAGTCGGTGGCGGCGACGTCGAGCGCATTGAAGGGTTCGTCCAGCACCCACAAAGGCACATCGCGGCACAGCAGAAGGCGTGCCAGTGCAACGCGCCGGCGCTGCCCCTGTGACAACTGGCGTGCCGGAACCCGCCAACGCCCAGGCAGGCCGGCCTGCGCCAGTGCGTCGCGCGCCTGTGCTGGCGTGACGACCAAGCCACCCAGCAGGCAGGCGGTCTGCAGATTTTCCGGGCCGGTCAGATCGTCCTTGAGCGCCGCCGCGTGGCCCAGATACACCAGTTCGCGACCGAATTGCCCGCCCAGGTCAGCGATGCGTTCGCCGCGCCACAGCACCTCGCCCTCGGCTGCCGGCAACAGACCGCACACCAGGCGCAGCAGACTGGTCTTGCCGGCGCCATTGACGCCGCGCACCCGCAGCAGCTGACCCGCGCCAAGCCCGCACTGCAGGTGGCGGAACAAGGCGCGGCCACCCCGCACGCAGGTCACGTCACGCAGTTCCAGCAAGGTGGCGGAAGTCGAATTCACGAAGAAATGTCACGCAGCAGGGGTTCGGGAGGGCGCTCAGACAGGCGCATGACCTTCACGATCGACGCGGCTGACCTCGCGGATTATCGACGCCCGGCACCGCCCCCCCCAGCGCGCCCGGCCGCCCGGCCGCACACCCGCCCCTCAGGGTTCGATGCCACGGCGCTGCAGCAGGTCGCCAACCAGCTCCAGCCGCACCAGTGGGTTGTCCAGCGCCATCAGCCGTTGCTGCAACTCCAGCGGCAGGCCGAGCAATTCGCACCATCGGTTGGCGACCCAGCCGCAGTCGTCCAGTTGCAGCGGCAGGCCCATCGGCAACTGCGCCTCGGACATGCCCTGCGCCTGCAAGCGCTCGACCAGCCGCCCCAGTCCCTGGGCCACCGGCAGCAAATCCTCGGGCACCGGCGTGGGCACATCGTCTGCCAGCTGGGTTACGTCGCCGACCCACAGGCCGTGGCGCAGCTTCTCACGCCGGCGCACCGAGAAGCGCTGCATGCCGACGCAGCGGATTTCCAGCAAGCCCGGCTGGGGACGGGACAGCTCGGTGATGGTCGCCAGCGTGCCCACGTCATGGAATCCCTCGTCCGGGAAGGCCTCGCCGATGGGCTCTGCCGTCGGCGCACGCTGCACCTCGGAGCCACGCGTCAAGGCCACCACGCCGAACGGTGCGCCGACCTTGTGGCACTTGCCGATCATGTCCAGGTAGCGGACCTCGAAGATGCGCAGCGGCAACACACCGCCCGGGTACAGCACGGTACCCAGCGGAAACAAGGGGAGCGAATCGAGAGTGAGTACTTGCGACAAGTGAACTCCAACAGCGCCGGACGGCCGTCCGCCCGGCTGGGCCCCGGATGGGAGATTCAGTTCTGCAATGCGGCCTGCGCAGGGGCGGCGGCTGGCAGCGGCGCCAGTTGCGCCAGTGCCGCCTGCAGGTTTGCAACCGTGCGATCGCGGTTGTGCAGCTTCTCCAGGCCGAACAGGCCGATGCGAAAGGTGCTGAAATCCGGGCCTTCGTCACATTGCAGCGGCACGCCGGCGGCCGTCTGCAGGCCCAGGCCCAGGAACTTCTTGCCCGACTGGATGCCCGGGTCCTCGGTGTAGCTGACCACCACGCCAGGCGCCTGAAAGCCCTTGGCGGCCACGCTGGCAAATCCATGTCGCTCCAGCAAGGCGCGCACCGCATCGCCCAGCGCCTGCTGCTCCGCGTGAACCTTGGCAAAGCCATAGGCGCGGGTCTCGTGCATCACGTCCCGCAGCCGGGTCAGCGCGTCGGTGGGCATGGTCGCGTGGTAGGCATGACCGCCACCCTCGTAGGCTTCCATGATCTGCAACCACTTGCGCAGGTCACAGGCGAAGCTGGTGCTGGTCGTGGACTCGATGCGCTCGCGGGCCAGCTTGCTGAGCATCACCATGGCACAGCACGGGGAACTGCTCCAGCCCTTTTGCGGCGCACTCACCAGGACGTCCACGCCGCAGGCCTGCATGTCGACCCAGATCGTGCCCGAGGCAATGCAGTCGAGCACGAACAGGCCGCCCACTTCGTGCACGGCGTCGGCCACCGCACGCAGGTAGTCGTCCGGCAGGATCATGCCGGAGGCGGTTTCGACATGCGGCGCAAACACAACGGCAGGCTTGTGCTGGCGAATGCTGGCCACCACCTCGTCGACCGGCACCGGCGCAAAAGGTGCCTGCTTGCCGGCGCCGACCCGGCGCGCCTTGAGCACGATGGACTCGGACGGAATCGACCCCATGTCGAAGATCTGGGTCCAGCGGTAGCTGAACCAGCCATTGCGGATCACCAGTACCTTTTGGCCGGTGGCAAACTGGCGCGCGACCGCTTCCATGCCGAAGGTCCCGCTGCCGGGCACGATGACGGCCGCATGCGCCTTGTAGACCTCCTTGAGCACGGCGGAGATGTCGCGCATCACGCCCTGGAAGCTGCCGGACATGTGGTTGAGCGCGCGGTCGGTGTAGACCACCGAGTATTCAAGCAGGCCCTGGGGGTCTACATGGGGCAACAGGCCGGGCATGGGTGTCTCCTTTGGTCAAAAAGGCATTTTGGCAGACTGGCAAGGGCCTTGGGGGCGCAGGGCGAAGTCCCCGCCATCGCCAGCCATCGCCAGCCATCGCCAGCCATCGCCATCATCCCGCAGCCCTTGCGGCCCGCGTTCGGCTGCTACCAGCTGTCGATCGCCGGTCGCACTGCCTCGCGCACCCGCATGGCGCCGGCCTGCAGCGCCTGCACGACCCATGCGCGCGTCTGCGCCGGATCGATCACCGCGTCGATTTCGAGCGTCGCGGCCATGTTCAAGGCATGCCCCTTCTCGTATTGCGCATCCAGCAGGCGCTGGAACAGCGCATCGCGCTGCGCGCCCGCAGGCACGGCTTCGAGCTCCTTGCGGTAACCGAGCCGCACCGCGCCCTCCAGGCCCATGGCGCCGAACTCGCCGCTGGGCCAGGCCACGGTGGCCATCGGCGCATGAAAGCTGCCGGCCGTCATCGCCATCGCACCCAGGCCATAACCCTTGCGCAGCACCACGCTGACGAAGGGCACGCGCAGATGCGCCGCCGCAATGAACATGCGGCTCACATGCCGCACCTGCGCCTGTTCCTCGATCTGCGGGCCAACCATGAAGCCGGGCGTATCGACCAGGCTGACGATGGGCAGGCCATGCGCATTGCACAGCTGCAGGAAGCGCGCCGCCTTGTCGGCCGCGTCCGCGTCGATCGCCCCGCCCAGGTGCTGCGGGTTGCTGGCGAGGAATCCGACCGCACGGCCCTCGATGCGGCCCAGCGCGGTATGGATGCCGACGCCGAAACCGGACCGCAGCGGCAACAGGCTGTCCTGATCGGCCAGGCCTTCCAGCGCCAGCCGGCTGTCGTAGACGCGCACTCGGTTCTCCGGCACGACGCTGCGCAGCGCCAATGCATCCGGCGCCGTCCAGTCGCCCAGCCGCCCCTGAAAAAACGCCAGGTAGCGGCGCGCCGCCTGCACTGCCATGGCCTCGTCGTCGACCCGCAGGTCGATCACGCCGTTGCCGTGCTGTACCTCGGACGGTCCGATCTGCTCGGGCCGGAACACCCCCAATCCGCCGCCTTCGACCATGGCCGGGCCGCCCATGCCGATGTTGCTGCCCTGCGTCGCGATCACCACGTCGCAACAGCCCAGCAAGGCGGCGTTGCCGGCAAAGCAGCGGCCCGCGGCGATGCCCACCAGCGGCACCTGCCCGTTCAACCGCGCGAAGCTGGCAAAGGTCGCCACATGCAATCCGGCCACGATTGGCATGTCGACGTCACCGGGTCGGCCCCCGCCGCCTTCGGCAAACAGCACCACCGGCAGCCGGTTCTGCAGTGCGATGCCCAGCAGCCGGTCGGTCTTCTGGTGGTTGCGCATGCCTTGCGTGCCGGCCAGCACGGTCGCGTCGTAGGCCATCACCACCGTACGCGCGCGCTCCGGGCCGAAGTGCCGGCCATTGACCTGGCCGATGCCGGTGACCATGCCATCGGCCGGGGTGTTGCGCATCAGGTCGTCGGCATCGCGCCGCGTCGCCTGCGCGGCGACCGCCAACGCGCCGTATTCATGAAAGCTGTCGGCATCGCAAAGGTCGGCGATGTTCTCGCGCGCACTGCGCAGCCCGAGCGCGTGGCGTTTGTCCATGGCCGCCGGACGGCTGGCGTCCAGCGTCAGTGCGTGGCGCTGCGCAACGCGCAACAGGTCGGTCCGCGCAGTGTCAGCCTCGGCGGAATGTGCCGCAGGCGTTGCCATCGCTGCAGGCGCCGCCACTGCGTCCGCCCCATCGGCGGCATCGGCCGCGCCGCACGGCTCGGACAGCGGCTCGATCTGCAACAGCGGCTGCCCCTGGTCGACCGAATCGCCAGGCTGGCACCACAGCTCGACGACGCGGCCCGCGACTGGAGCCCGAAGTTCATGCTCCATCTTCATGGCCTCCAGAACCACCAGCACATCGCCGGCGTGCACCGGATCGCCGGCCCGGACCTGCCAGCAAACGAGCTGGGACTGCAAAGGTGCTTCGATGGTATGCATGTGGCGGATTTTGCGACCGGCCTGGTGCTTCATGCGGTCGTGCCCGCGACAGGGGACCCGGCACCGTGCGACAAGTCCGCCGGCTGACCTTCGCGTTGCACATATCGCGGCGAATACCCCCGCCCTGCAACGTTTTACCCACTGGTAAACCCCGATGGCGCGGCGCAGCCATTGGCGCAGAATTTACGCTCCGGCGTGGTGCAACGCCACCGTGTTGGTGCGCCTCGCGCCAGTGTGGTGCTATCTTTTTTGCATCGCCGTTCGGGTACCATCAGCGCTGCTTTTATCCTGTTCTTTTGCGCCTTTTTAGGAGAGCCACTTGAAAACCCTGTTCATCCGTACCGCTGCCGCACTGGCCATCGCCACTGCGTTTGCGCTGCCCGCCACCTCCGTGCTGGCCGCCACCCCGAAAGACACGCTGGTCGTGGCCTGGGCCATCGACGACATCATCACCATGGACCCGGCCGAGTCGTTCGAGATTTCCGCCGGCGAGGTCATGGGCAACTCCTATGACCGGCTGTTGCGCTACGACGTCAACGACCCGTCCAAGCTGGTGGCCGATATCGCCACCAAGTGGTCGGTCTCGGCCGATGGCAAGACCTATACGTTCGACCTGCGCCCCAATGTGAAGTTCGCCTCGGGCAACCCGCTGACGGCCGAAGATGTGGTGTATTCGCTGCAGCGCGCCGTGCTGCTGGACAAGACACCGGCCTTCATCCTGACGCAGTTCGGCTTCACCAAGGACAACGTCAAGGACAAGATCAAGCAGACCGGCCCGCTGAGCCTGACGATCGAGACGGACCAGGCCTACGCGCCCACCTTCGTCTACAACTGCCTGACCGCCAACATCGCGTCCATCGTCGACATGAAGTTGCTGATGTCCAAGGAAGCCAATGGCGACATGGGCTACGGCTGGCTCAAGACCAACTACGCCGGCTCCGGCCCGATGAAGGTGCGTGAGTGGCGCGCCAACGAGGTCGTGGCCCTCGAGCGCAACGACAGCTACTGGGGCGAGAAGTCCAAGCTGGCGCGCGTGATCTACCGCCATGTGAAGGAAGCCGCGACCCAGCGCCTGATGCTGGAAAAAGGCGATGCCGACATCGCCCGCAACCTGCAGCCACAAGACCTGGACGCGCTGGCCAGCAACAAGGACATCAAGACCACGGCCACGCCCAAGGGCACGGTCTGGTACATCGGCCTGAACCAGAAGAACCCGGCGCTGGCCAAGCCCGAAGTGCGCGAAGCCATGAAATGGCTGGTCGACTATGACGCCATCGCCGCCACGATGATCAAGAACATCGGCGTGGTGCACCAGAACTTCCTGCCGGTCGGCCTGCTCGGCGCCAGCACCGACAAACCCTACAAGCTGGACGTGAACAAGGCCAAGGCCCTGTTGGCCAAGGCCGGCTACCCGAACGGCTTCAAGGTCACCATCGACATGCGCACCACGCAGCCGGTGCAGGGCATGACGGAGGCTTTCCAGCAAACCGCCAAGCGCGCCGGCATCGACATCGAAATCCTGCCCGGCGACGGCAAGCAGACGCTGACCAAGTACCGCGCGCGCCAGCACGACATGTACATCGGCCAGTGGGGTGCCGACTACTGGGATCCGCACACCAATGCGGACACCTTTGCACGCAACCCGGACAACAGCGACAACGCCAAGTCCAAGCCGCTGGCATGGCGCAACGCGTGGGACATCCCCGAGATGACCAAGAAGGCGGATGCCGCCGTGCTCGAGCGTGACGCCGGCAAGCGCAAGGCGATGTACCTCGACCTGCAGGCCGAGCACCGCAAGTCCAGCCCCTTCATCATGATCGGCCAGATGATCGAGACGGCCGCCATCCGCAGCGACGTCAAGAACTTCAAGATCGGTCCCACGTCGGATGCGACCTACATGTTCAAGGTCAGCAAGTAATCCACGCGCAAGGGTTCTGCTGGTTTGAACGCTGAAGTGCAATCGCCGCCCGCTAGCGCGGGCGGCGCTCGTTTGACGAGTGCCATCAAGAGTGGCGTGAACTTCCTGGGGGTCATCATCCTGACCTACCTGGGACTGCTCGCGGTCACGTTTTTCATCGGCCGCGTGATGCCGATCGACCCGGTGCTGGCCATCGTCGGCGACCGGGCTCCCGAACACGTGGTGGAGCGGGTGCGTGAGGAGATGGGGCTGAACAAGCCGCTGTACACGCAGTTCGGCATCTACCTCAAGAAGGTCGCCACCGGCGACTTCGGCACGTCGGTGCTGACATCCAACCCGGTGATGGTCGACATCAAGCGCACCTTCCCGGCCACGATCGAACTGGCCACGCTGGGCATCATCCTCGGCGCCGGCATCGGCGTGCCGCTGGGCGTCTGGGCCGCGGTCCGGCGTGGCGGCCTGGTCGACCAGGTGGTCCGCGTGATGGGCCTGGTCGGCTATTCGGTGCCGATCTTCTGGCTCGGACTCATGGGCCTGGTGCTGTTCTACGCCAAGCTCGGCTGGATCGCCGGGCCGGGACGCATCGACGTCGCCTACGAATATTCGGTCACGCTGGAGAGCGGCTTTCTGCTGCTGGACACCGCGCGCCAGGGCCAGTGGGACGCGTTTCGCAACGTGTTGTCGCACCTGATCCTGCCGGCCTCGCTGCTCGGTTATTTCTCGCTCGCCTACATCAGCCGGATGACGCGCTCGTTCATGCTCAATGAACTGGCGCAGGAGTATGTGGTGGCGGCGCGTGCCAAGGGTCTGTCCGAGACCCGCATCATCTGGCGCCACGCGCTGCGCAACGCCATGGTGCCGCTGGTCACCGTCATTGCACTGTCGTATGCCGGCCTGCTCGAAGGCTCGGTGCTGACCGAGACCGTTTTCGCCTGGCCGGGCCTGGGCCTGTACATCACCAACTCGCTGCAGAACGCCGACATGAATGCCGTGCTCGGCGGCACCATCGTCGTGGGCTCGATCTTCATCGGTCTGAACCTGCTGTCGGACCTGCTCTACAAGATGCTCGACCCGCGTACCCGTACCCGATGAACAGCCCTGCCACATCCGCCGCCAAGGAAAGCCTGCACGACTGGCTGATGTCCGAGCGCCCGCAATCGCGGCGCCAGGCATCGCTCGGCCGTGCCTACGGGGCCTGGCGCACCTTTGCCCGCAACCGCCTCGCGATGCTCGGCCTGGCCATCGTGCTGGCACTGGTGCTGATCGCGATCTTTGCGGACCAGCTGGCGCCGTACTCGCCCTACATCGGCGATCTGCGCACCACCCGGCTGCTGCCGCCGTCGGCCGCGCACTGGTTCGGCACCGACGACCAGGGCCGCGACATCCTGTCGCGCATCATCCACGGCTCGCGCGTCACGCTGTACGTGGTCGCGCTGGTGGCGGTGCTGGCCGCCCCGATCGGACTCGTCGTCGGCACGGTGGCCGGTTATGCCGGCGGCTGGATCGATGCGGCGCTGATGCGCATCACCGACATCTTTCTGGCGTTCCCGCGGCTGATCCTGGCGCTGGCCTTCGTCGCCGCGCTCGGCCCCGGCATCGAGAACGCCGTGATCGCGATTGCCATCACATCCTGGCCGCCGTATGCGCGCATCGCACGCGCCGAGACGCTGACCATTCGCCAGGCGGACTATATCGCCGCAGTGCAGCTGATCGGCGCCTCACCCTGGCGCATCGTGCTGCGCCACATCATGCCGTTGTGTGTGTCCTCGGTCATCGTGCGGGTCACGCTGGACATGGCCGGCATCATCCTGACCGCGGCCGGACTCGGCTTCCTCGGCCTGGGCGCGCAGCCGCCGATGCCCGAGTGGGGCGCACTGATCGCCAATGGCCGCCTGTACGTGCTCGACCAGTGGTGGGTGGCCGCCGCACCCGGCGCCGCCATCTTCCTGGTCAGCCTGGCCTTCAACCTGCTGGGCGACGGATTGCGCGATGCACTCGATCCCAAGGGGGTGAAATGAGCATCATCGACAGGGCCTTGACCAAGAAAGGCCGGGCGGCAGACCCCGAGGGCCTGCTGCCCGGTGTACCTGCGCCAGCTGCATCCGATGGGCATGCGCAACACGACGCCCTCGACTCCCCGGCTGCAACGACAGGCGCAGAGCGTCCGACGATCGACGCAGCGACACCGGACGCCATGGCGCCGGCCATGGCAGACGGATCCCCTGAGGGGCCGACTCCTGCGCCGGCGGCTCCCGCCGCGACTACGGAGCCATCCGTTGCCCTGGCCGCGCCGCCGGTCCCCGAACCGGTCCGCATCGAACCGACGCTCAAGGCCGCGGTGCCGGCGCCCCGCCCGGTACTCGTGGTCGACGACCTGCGGGTCGCCTTCCCCGGCCGGGACGGCGGCTGGACCGAAGCCGTGCGCGGCGTGTCGTTCACGCTGGGTCGCGAGCGGCTGGGCATCGTCGGCGAGTCGGGCTCGGGCAAGTCTCAGACCGGCCGCGCCATCCTCGGCCTGACCGCACCCGAAGGGCGTGTCACCGCCAAACGGCTGGAATTCCACGGCACCGACCTGCTGCACTGCTCGGCCCGGGAGCGGCGCGACCTGCGCGGCGGACGCATCGCCATGGTGCTGCAGGATCCGAAGTTCTCGCTCAACCCGGTCATGACCATCGGCGACCAGGTGGTGGAGACGCTGCGCGCCCACAGCCGCATGTCGGCGCGCGACGCGCGCGACAAGGCGCTGGAGGCGTTGGCGGCGGTGCAGATCGACCAGCCGAAGCGCGTCTACAAGCTGTATCCGCACGAGGTCTCCGGCGGCATGGGGCAACGCGCCATGATCGCGATGATGCTGATCGCCAACCCCGAGCTGCTGATCGCCGATGAGCCGACCTCGGCGCTGGACGTGACCGTACAACTGCAGGTGCTCGCCATCCTGGACAAGCTGGTGACCGAGCGCGGCATGGGACTGGTCTTCATCTCGCACGACCTGCGCCTGGTGTCGACCTTCTGCGACCGCATCCTGGTGATGTATGCGGGCAAGGTGGTCGAAGAGATCGCCTCTGGCGGACTGGCCGATGCCCAACACCCGTATACCCGCGGACTGCTCAATTGCCTGCCCCGGCTGGCGGAAGACCGCCATCCGCTGCCGACACTCGACCGGCAGCCGGCGTGGGCCCTGTGAACACGACCATGACTTCGACCACGGATTCCCCGAACCCGGCCGCGACGGCACGCAGCAGCAACGACGACCATGTCGGCCTGGCGGCCATCGACCTGCGCGTGGTGTACGACGGTTTCGTCGCCGTCGAGAAGACCACGCTGCATGTGGCGCCCGGCGAGAGCTTCGGCATCGTCGGCGAGTCGGGTTCCGGCAAGTCCACGGTGCTGCGCGCCATCTGCGGGCTGGCACCGATGGAGTCGGGCAAGGTCCAGCTCATCGGCGGCGGCGACCGGACGCTGCCGGCGCCCGGCAGCAAACCCTTTCGCCGCCTGGTGCAGATGGTGTTCCAGGATCCGTACGGATCACTGCATCCGCGCCAGACCGTCGACCGCATCCTGGCCGAGCCGTTGGCCATCCATGGCATCCAGGATGCCGAAACCCGGATCGAGCGTGCGCTGGATGAAGTCGGCCTGGGCAACGGCTTTCGCTTCCGCTACCCGCACCAGCTCTCCGGCGGGCAGCGCCAGCGCATCGCGATTGCGCGCGCGCTGATCCTCGAGCCGCAGATCATGCTGCTGGACGAACCCACGTCGGCGCTGGACGCCTCGGTGCAGGCCGAGGTGCTCAACCTGCTGGAAGACCTGCGCCGCAGGCGCGGGCTGACCTTCATCATGGTCAGCCACGACCTGGCCGTGGTGACCCACATGTGCGAGAAGCTGATGGTGATGCAGCGCGGGCAGACCGTGGAGCTGCTGTCCTCGGCCGACCTCGCTGCGCACCGGGTGCAGCAGGACTACACCCGCAAGCTGATGCAGGCATCCGCCGGCTTCAGTCGGGACGCCGCGACCGCCTGACCGGCGTACAGCGCGGCAGGCCCGGGCCTGCCGTGCACACGCTGCGCCGCTGTGTGATGATCGCGCCAAGCCCTTGTTCCCATCCACTTTTTCCGAAAGACCGACCATGATCCACTGGGAAGCCCACGCCTGTCTGCCCCTGCACCCGCAGGCCGACTTTGCGCCGATCGACCGCCTGCGTGCGGCCGGCGTGCACTATGTGTCGATCAACATCGGCATGGACATGAACCCGTTGGCGCAGGTGATGGCCGTCATCGCCGGCTTTCGTGCCACCATCGCCGCCCATCCGGACAAGTACCGCATGGTCGCGACGCTGCAGGACATCGAGGCCGCCAAGGTCGCCGGCTGCATCGCGATCGGCTTTGACCTCGAAGGCGCGATGCCGCTGCTCGAGCAGCCCGACATGGTGGCGCTGTACAAAAGCCTGGGCGTGCACCAGATGCACTTGGCCTACAACCGCAACAACAGCGTGGCCGGTGGCTGTCACGACGATGAACAAGGTCTGACCCCGCTCGGCCACAAGATCGTCGAGGCGATCAACCAGGCTGGCGTGCTGATGGACTGCTCGCACACCGGACGCAAGTGCAGCCTGGACATCATGGCCGCGTCCCGCGCGCCGGTGATCTTCAGCCATGCCAACCCGCTGGCGCTGGTGGAGCATGGCCGCAACATCACCGACGAACAGATCAGGGCCTGCGCCGCCACCAGTGGCGTCGTCTGCATCAACGGTGTGTCGTTCTTTCTGGGGACGACAACCCCGACCGCTGCCGACGTCGCCCGCCACGCCGCCTATGTGGCCGACCTGGTCGGCGTCGACCATGTCGGCATCGGGCTGGACATCAGCTTCAGCCAGCCGGAACTGAACGACACCCCGCCCGGCGACTACGACCCGACCTACTGGTGGCCCAAGTCGGCCGGTTACGACCGCGCAATCACCCGCTCCACCTACCCGCCGATCGAGGCCTGGCGCGAATTGTCCGGCGAACTGCAACGCACGGGCATGACGGCCGACGAGGCGGGCCGGGTGATGGGTGGGAACATGGTGCGGGTGGCGGAGCAGGTGTGGGGGTGATTCGGGCATTTGTTACAACGGATTAAGGCGCTGATCTGGCATGGCGACAAAGAGCGCCAGCGTCTTGCATTCGAACCATGCGGTCTGATTGCACATATGGCATGCTCGGACCGACATGTTCGTGTAGCCGTGTCCGGGCACGCCGCGCCTGGGCCATTGACAATGACCCCACCATGCTGGCCCTGCCTGACATCCGACTCGCGACGCCCGCCGATGCGGCCGGCATTGCGGACATGTCACGTGACTGCATCGAGCATGGGCTGCCCTGGAGCTGGACGGCGGCGCGGGTGCTGCAGGCGATACATGATCCCTTGACCAACGTCGCGGTTCACGCGCGGCGCGGGCAGCTGCAAGGCTTCGGCATCATGCAATATGGCGACGACGACGCGCATCTGTTGCTCTTGGCCGTATCGCCGGTGGCACGGCACCAGGGCCTCGGACGGGGGTTGACGGCGTGGCTGGAGCACACCGCGCGCACGGCCGGCGTGCGCCGCATCCGGCTCGAGGCCCGGGCAGACAACCTGCATGCGCTTGCGTTCTACGAGAAGCAGGGCTATGTCCGCGTGGGGACGGCCAGCGGCTATTACGAAGGTGTGGTCGACGCCGTGCAGATGCGCAAAATGCTGGTCGGCGACGGAGGGGCTGCTTCAGATGACCTCGCCACTCGTTAGACATCGCTTACCTCATGCGGAGCGGCTGCTTCCGGCCGGCAGCCCGGCACAGCGCATGGCTACCCCTTGAATGTCACTTGGCCACGGCCCCCGGGAACCTGTCCTTGTAGCTCGGCGTCGTTCCGACCGTCTGCGCACTCAGCATCGCGCGGACGATGGCCCGCGCCAGCGTGTCGGCGGCGGTGGAACCCAGCAGATTGATGTTTGCCGGCGTGAAGCCCCAGGCCGCCTGCTGCTTGAGTGTTTCCAGATCGAGCAGACCGGTACCGAGCACGAACACGGTGTCGCCATCGAACATGGTGTGCGCCGGACGGATCGCACGGGCCAGTCCATCCTGGGCCATTTCGGCGATCTTCTTGGCCTGGGCCTTGGTCAGCTTCACATTGGTCGCAACGACGGCAATGGTGGTGTTCTTCACCGGCTCCGCTGCAGCCAGCGCCAACACCTCGCCCGTTGCCTGACCCTTGGCAAACGGTGCACTCAGGGGACCGAATTCGCCCCCCACTTCCAGGTACTTCGCATAGAACTCGCCGGTCGCAGGGTTCACCGTCGAGCCGCCCGCGTTCACCGCAACGATGGCGCCGACGATGACGCCATTGCCCAGATCGGTACTGGCCGTGCCCAGCCCGCCCTTGAGTCCGCCCGCAATGGCGCCGGCGCCTGCGCCGACATTGCCCATGGCCACCGGTCCAGCCGACGCGTTTTCCGCCGCCTGGCGTCCGAACGCGTGCGTGGGACGGTCATTGAACGTGCGGCCGAAACGGCCCGGGTCGTACAACACCGCAGCAGGAACGATCGGCACCACGTTACCCCGGCCGACATTCCAGCCGCGCTTGTTCTCTTCCAGCCACAGCATCACGCCATGTGCGGCATCCAGCCCGAACGCGCTGCCACCGGTCAGCACCACCGCATCCACCTTGTCGACCAGATTGGTCGGATCGAGCAGATCGGTCTCGCGCGTGCCGGGAGCCGAACCGCGTACATCGACGCCACCGACCGCCCCCTTGGGCGCCAGCACCACCGTCGTACCGGTGAAGCGCTGTTCGAAGTTGCCAACCTCGATGCCGGGCACGTCGGTGATCGCATTGAGCTTGCCGGCCTGCGTCGACGGCCGCACCGGCTTGGCCGCTTCGATGCTGGTCTGGGCCTGCAGGCTGGAGCCTATCGCCGCGAACAGGACAGCCGAGACGAATGATGTGGTGATTCGCATGTTTTCCTCCTGGGGACGGATGCCGCAACGGGCGATGATTTCCCACCAGTATCGCCGTACTTCGCGCTTCAGCGCACGCCCATCGCGAGGCCAAGCGTGGAGCGCCCAGCACCTGCGGGCGTTCTTGCCGGTCGCGGTCCGTCAGCCCATGGCGACGCGTTGCGTCAATGGCATGCCCACGTCCGCCGGCGCATCCGACACGCTGATGCAGCGCGCCAGTTGCACGGCCGCGTGCTGCGCCGCAGCCGCATCCGCTGCATGCACGACGGCCAGTGGATCACCTGCGCGCACGGGGGTGCCGATGGCGCGCATGTCACTGAACCCGACCCGATGGTCGACCCGGTCCGTCGCCTGGTGTCGCCCGCCACCGAGTTCGATGACCAGCAATCCGATATCGCGGGTGGCGACGTGGCTGATCCAGCCATCGCGCGGCGCCGGCACCGGACAGGATGCCGGCGCAGGCACCAGGTAGTGCCCGGGTCGTTCGACAAAGTCTGCGGGCCCCCCCAGCGCCGCGACCATGCGCGCGAACCGCTCCAGCGCCGATCCGTCCTCCAGTACGCGGAGCATGCGGGCCTGGCCATCGTCGATGTCCGTGGCCAGGTGACCCAACGCCAGCAGTTCGGCGCCCAGGGCCACGGTGACGTCCAGCAAGCGAGGATCGCGCCGTGTGCCACTCAGGAATTCCAGGGCCTCCCACACCTCCAGCGCATTGCCGCAGCTGTGGCCCAGCACCTGGTTCATGTCGGTGATCAGGGCCCGTGTCGGCAAGCCGGCGCCATTGGCCACCGACACCAGCGACTGTGCCAGCGCCTGCGCCATCTCCGTGGACGCGGCAAACGCGCCATTGCCGGTCTTGACGTCGAGCACCAGGCCCTGCAGCCCGGCCGCGAGTTTCTTGGACAGGATGCTGGCCGTGATCAGCGGGATCGACTCGACCGTGGCCGTCACGTCGCGGATCGCATACAGCCGGCGATCGGCCGGTGCGAGGTCGGCCGTCTGGCCGACGATGGCACAACCGGCGCCCCGCACCGCCGTGCGCAGCAATGCGTTCGACGGTGCCGTCTGGTAACCCGGGATGCTGTCCATCTTGTCCAGCGTGCCGCCGGTGTGGCCCAGGCCGCGGCCGGAGATCATCGGCACGCAGGCGCCACAGGCCGCCAGCATCGGCGCCAGCATCAGGCTGACCTTGTCGCCGACGCCGCCGGTGGAATGCTTGTCGAGGATCGGCCCGCCGAGGTCCTGCGCCGCCCAGTCCATGACGCTGCCGGAGTGGGTCATGGCGCGCGTCAGTGCCACGGTCTCGGGCGTCGACAGGCCCTTCAGAAAGATCGCCATCGCCAGTGCCGCAGCCTGACCTTCGCTCCAGCCGCCATCGACCAGCCCGGTGACGAAGGCGCCGATCTGCGCCTCGTCCAGCGCCCCGCCATCGCGTTTGACGCGGATGATCTCCTGGGCCAGCATCAGGTGCGCGCCCCGCCCATCAGGGCTGGCCCAGATGCTCCGGCCCGAAGCTGTGCGGCAGCAACTGCTCCAGCGTGAAGCGGGCGCGGACCTGTCCGTCGCCGGCAATCAGCACCGGGGCCTCGGGTGCGGCAAATTCGCGGATCTTCTGGCGGCAACCACCGCAGGGCGTGACCAGGGCATCGCCGTGGCCCATGACCAGCACGGCCCGGGCCCGTGTGCCGCCGGCCAGCACCATCGCGCTCAGCGCCCCGGCCTCGGCGCAGACACCTTGGGGGTAGGCGGCGTTCTCGACATTGCAGCCAGCGTGGATGGCGCCATGCTCGTCGAGCACGGCCGCACCCACGTGGAAATGCGAATACGGCGCATACGCCCGGTCCATCGCCGCGCGCGCAGCTGCCAGCATGGCGTCGCGTTCGAGGGGGGTGGGCACTTCGGTGTCGGACATGGATTCAACGTTCCTTCAGATAGGGTTTGCCCAGCGCCTGCGGCGCCACCGTGCGGCCGATGAAGCCGGCCAGCAGGATCACGGTCAGCAGGTACGGCAGGGCCTGGATCAGTTGCACCGGCACCAGGCCGATGCCCGGCAGCGTGACGCCTTGCAGGCGGATCGCCACCGCATCGAGGAAACCGAACAACAGGCAGGCCCAGAAGGCCTTCACCGGATGCCACTTGCCGAAGATCAGCGCCGCCAGCGCCATGAAGCCCCGACCGGCCGTCATGTTGGGAACGAAGGCGGCGTTCTGCGCCAGCACCAGGTAGCTGCCTGCCAGGCCGCACAGCAGGCCGTTCAAGGTCAGCGCGGCATACCGCATGCGCGACACGGAAACACCAGCGGCATCGACCATGTGCGCGTTCTCGCCGACCGCGCGCAGGCGCAGGCCGAACCGGGTCCGGAACATCAGCCACCACACTGCGGGCACCAGCAGCAGGGTCAGGTAGACCATGATGTTGTGACTCAGCAGCCCCTGCCCGATGATGGCGCCGACCACCGGGATGCCCTGCAGCGACGCGACCACGCCCGGCATCATCGCCTGCAGCCGCACCTCGGTGGTCACCGGCGGCGTCTGGCCGCCCTGCGCGAACCAGGCGATGCCCAGCACCGCCGTCATGCCGACCGCAATGATGTTGATGGCCACACCCGACACCACCTGGTCCCCGCGGTGGCTGACGCAGGCCACGCCGTGCAGCCACGACAACAGCACCGTGGTGCCCATTGCGATGAGCAGTGCAATGGTCGTCGATCCGAAAGTCACGCCGGCAGCGCCTGCGGCGAAGGCCGCGAACAGCATCTTGCCTTCGAGCCCGATGTCGATGACGCCGGAGCGTTCCGACAGCAGGCCGGCCAGCGCACACAGGATCAGCGGCGTCGACACCCGCAGCGTCGAGGCGATCAGCGAGCCGATCATCGCCTCATCCATGGCCCGCTCCCTGTGTACCGGCTTTGGCGGCCGCACCGCCGCGCAAGCCTTGCACCGCCCAGGACACCGCCGGTGCCAGCACATAGGCCATGGCGCCCGAGAACAGCACGATGAAGCCCTGCAGCATCACGACCATGTCGCGGCTGAAACCGCGCACCTCGAAGCTGACCTCGGCGCCCCCCTGGAACAGCGCCCCGAACAGCAGGCTGGCCAGCACGATGCCGAAGGGGTGGCTGCGCCCCATCAGCGACACCGCAATGCCGGTGAAGCCGGCGCCGCTGACGTACTCCAGCATCAGCCGGCCGTTGACGCCGGCTACCTCGTTCATGCCGACCATGCCGGCCAGCGCGCCGGAGACCGCCATGGCAAACATGATCTGCTGCCGCGAGTGGATGCCGGCGTAGTCGGCAGCGCGGGTATTCGCGCCCGTGGCGCGCAACTGGTAGCCGAGCCGGGTATGCCACAGCAGGAAGTACACACCGAGCGCAGCGATCAGGGCCAGGAAGACACTGGTGTTGAGTGGCGAGTTCGGCCAGTCGACGCCCAGAGCGGCCATGAACGCATGCATGCTGGGCAGCTTGGCCGACTCGGCGAACGCCGCACTCTCGACCGACATGTTGCCCGGCACCTTGAGGTGGTTCACCAGCAGGTAGACCAGCAGGCTGCTGGCCAGGAAATTGAACATGATCGTCGTGATCACGATATGGCTGCCGCGGTAGGCCTGCAGATAGGCCGGCACCACCGCCCAGACCATGCCGAACAAGGCGCCGGCCAGCAGCATCAGCGGCAGCATCACCCAGGCCGGCAGGCTGGGCGCAAGCCACAGCGCCACCAGTCCGGCGCCCAGCCCGCCCAGGATCGCCTGCCCTTCGCCGCCGATGTTGAACAGTCCGCCATGAAAGGCGACCGCCACCGCCAGCCCGGTGAAGGTGAAGGTGGTGGCGTAATACAACGTGTAGCTGAAGCCGCGGGTGGTTCCGAAGGCCCCGTCGAGCAGCACCTTGATCACCAGCAGCGGGTCCTGTCCGACCCACCAGACCATGACGCCCGCGGCCAGCAAGGCCACGGCCAGGTTGACGATGGGCAGCACCACCAGATCGGCCCAGCGTGGCAAGGGCGCGGCACTCACAGGGGCACCTTTGCGCCGCGCACGGTCATGCGGGATCGGAGTGTGGCGGTACGACTCATCGCGCTGCGGCCTCGCTGGAACGGGCTGCCGGTGACGACTTCGCGGCCGGATCGCCTCCGGTCATCAACATGCCCAAGGTGGTCTCGTTGCATTCGGCAATCGGCAATTCGCCGGTGACATGGCCCTGGTTCATGACGATGACGCGGTCCGACAAGGCCAGGATCTCGTCCAGTTCGCTGGACACCACCAGCACCGCGCAGCCGGCGTCGCGCATCGCGCGCAACTGGCTGTAGATGAATTCGATGGCGCCGATGTCGACGCCGCGGGTCGGCTGGCCGACCAGCAGCACCCGGGGCGCCTGCCCCAGCTCGCGGGCCAGCACCAGCTTTTGCTGATTGCCACCCGAGAAGCTCGAACAGGCGAGCTCCGCGTCGCGGGGGCGCACGTCGAAGCGCTCCATCATGTCGACCGTGGCCTGTCGCATGCGCGCATGGCGCATCCAGCCACGCCGGCAATACTGCGCCAGCCATTCGTAGCCCAGCACCGCCGACTCCCAGGCACCGAAGTTCATGACCATGGCGCGCTCATGGCGGTCTTCCGGCACATGGGCCACACCCAGCGTGCGCGCCAGCCGTGGCTCCAGCCAGGCACCGGCGCGGAATTCGCGCCCACCAACCGACAGGCTGCCGGCATCCGGCGCGAGCAGACCGGACAGCACCTCGAGCAGTTCGCTCTGGCCATTGCCCGACACCCCGGCGATGCCGACGATCTCGCCAGCCTTGAGCGCGATGTCGAGCTGGTGCAGGCGCACCACGCCGAGCACGTCGCGCACATGCAGGCCTTCAGCGCGCATCAGCACCTCGCCGGCCGGTTTGTCGCTGTCACCGACCCGCCCCATCTGCACCTTGCGCCCGACCATGGCTTCGGCCAGGCCTTCGATGGTGGCATCCGCAATGGCAAGTTCCTCGACCACCCGCCCGGCGCGCATCACCGTGACCCGGTCACACAGGCGCATGACCTCCTTGAGCTTGTGGGTGATCAGCAAAATGGTCGTACCCTGCGTGCGCAACAGGCTCAGCACGCCGAACAGCTGTTCGGTCTCCTGCGGCGTCAGCACCGCCGTGGGTTCGTCCAGGATCAGGATTTTTGCGCCGCGGTACAGCGCCTTGAGAATCTCCAGCCGCTGGCGGTCGCCGACCGACAGGTCGGCCACCAGCGCGTCGAGCGCCACCTTCAGGCCGGTCGAGGCCATCAGCGCGGTCAGGCGCTCACGCACCATGTGCTCCGCCTTGTGCAGCAGCACGTGGGGCTCGGCGCCCAGCATCACGTTCTCCAGCGCCGTCAGCGTGTCGACCAGCATGAAGTGCTGGTGCACCATGCCGATGCCCAGCGCAATCGCCTCATGCGCATTGCGGATCGTGGCCGGCTGGCCCGACACCGCAATCGTGCCGCTGTCGCAGGTGTAAAAGCCATACAGCACCGACATCAGCGTGCTCTTGCCGGCACCGTTCTCCCCCACGATGCCATGCACCGTGCCGGCGGCCACCCGCAGATCCACATCCGCATTGGCCTGCACCGGGCCAAAGCGTTTGCAGATACCGAGCATCTCGACCGCAGGTGCGTCGGACAAAGCGGTCGGCCCTTATGTCAGCGGGGGAAGATCAAGCGCCTTGAGGTAATGAAGATTTCGTAGCGAGCGGGTCGAGGTGGCTTCGAGGAGCGCAGCCGTACACCCGTACGGCGAGCACCGCAGACGCCAGATCGGCCCGCGCAGTAGAAAGATTCATTGCCTCAATATTTGCAGGCGTTGTCGGCCATGTAGTCAGCGACCTTGATCTTGCCGCTGATGATGTCGGCCTTGGCGGCCTCGACCTTCTTCTTCATGTCGGCACTGACCAGTTTCTCGTTGTACTTGTCCAGTGCGTAACCTACGGCGTCCTCTTTCAGTCCAAGTACCGACAAACCGGGCGTATGCGACTTAGACACGTTGTAGACCGCCACGTCGACGCGCTTGAGCATTGAAGTCAGCATGGTGCCCGGTTGTATCCAGTTCTGGTTGCTGTCCACGCCAATGGCCAACTTGCCACTATCCTTAGCCGCTTGATAAACACCGTTACCGGTGCCGCCCGCTGCTGCGAATATGACATCGACCCCCTGAGAGAACTGCGCCTTGGCCAGTTCACCGCCGCGCGCCGGGTCGCTCCAAGCAGCACCGGTGGTGCCGGTCATATTCTGAATGACCTGTGCCTTCGGATTGACGAATTTCACGCCTTGTTCGTAACCGCACTCGAACTTGCGAATCAACGGGATATCTTGTCCGCCGACAAAACCAACCTTGCCAGTCTTGCTAGCAATAGCGGCCATCATGCCGACAAGGAAACTCCCCTCATGCTCCTTGAATTTGAATGATTGCACGTTGGGAAGCTTCACTTCGTCGTCAATGATTGCGAACTTGAGTTTCGGGAAATCTTTGGCCACCTTCTCAACGGCCGACGCCATGCTGAAGCTCATGGCAATGATCGGGCTGGCGCCCTTTTCGGCCATGCGGCGGATCGCCTGCTCGCGCTGCGATTCGTTGGACACCTCGAACTCCAGGTAGTTCTTGCCGGTCTCCTTCTTCCAGCGCTCCATGCCGTTGTAGGCCGCCTCGTTGAAGGATTTGTCGAACTTGCCGCCCAGGTCATACACGATGGCCGGCTCGGCCATGGCCTGCAGGCTTGCCGCCATTGCGACCGCCAGGATTCCGAGTTGGGTTTGAAGTTTCATGGTGACGTTCTTTCAATCAAGTTGGAGGTACAAAAACCAGTTCCACGAGCGTAGGCCCGTGCCTGCTCAGCCGCCATCGGTGCTTTCCCGGTGCGCCCGCACCCCACACCCGTCCATCAGGCCGCATTCACCGCATCATAACCACCCAGGCGCGCAAATTGCTGTGCAATCGCACTGGCCAGTCGGGCATTGTTCAGCACCAGTTCGATATTGGTCGCAAGGCTGTCGCCGCCGGTGAGCTCCGACACCCGTGCCAGCAGGAAGGGCGTGACCGCCTTGCCCCCGATGCGGCGTTCCTGCGCCTCGCGCAGCGCCTGCTCGATCGCCGCGTCCACACGCGCGCGCGGCATGGAAAACGCCTGCGGCACCGGATTGGCCACCACCACGCCGCCATGCAGGCCCAGCGCCCATTTGGCGATCAGGGCCTGGGCGATCTCCTGCGGCGAATCGAGCCGGTAGTCGACGCCGCAGTCGCTGTCGACCGTGAAGAAGGCGGGCAGGCTGTCGGTCCGGTAGCCGACCACCGGCACGCCATGCGTCTCCAGGTACTCCAGCGTGAGCGGCAGATCCAGAATCGATTTGGCCCCGGCGCACACCACCGCCACCGAGGTCCGCGCCAGTTCCTGCAGATCGGCCGACACGTCGAAGCTCTGCTGCGCGCCACGGTGCACGCCGCCGATGCCGCCGGTGGCGAACACGCGGATGCCGGCCATGGCCGCGATGATCATCGTCGAGGCCACCGTCGTGGCGCCTATGCGCCCGCTGGTCACGATGAATGGCAGGTCACGCCGGCTGACCTTGGCCACGGCGGCGCCCTGGCGCCCGAGTTCCTCGATCTGCTGCGGGCTCAGGCCGGCCTTGAGCCGGCCGTCGATGATGGCAATGGTCGCGGGCACGGCCCCGTGGGCCCGGACCTCGTCCTCGACCCGCAGTGCGGTCTTGACGTTGTCCGGGTAGGGCATGCCGTGCGAAATGATGGTCGACTCCAGCGCCACCACCGGCGCACCGGCGTCCAGCGCCTGGGCCACATCGGGATGGATGTCGAGATAGGAATTCAGTGGCATGGTCGGATCGTGTCCTGTCAAGTGAAAGAAGTGGCGTCCATGGCCGTGGCGCCGGAGTGGGCCGGCACCCGCTGCTGAACGGCGGCGACCGACAGCCCGACGTGGTTGGCCTGGGGCGCGTCCAGCGTCATCGCAGCACAGGCAGCGGCGAAACCGACGCTGGCGGCAAAGGCCTGGTCCTGCAGGTATCCGTGCAGCAGGCCTGCCATCAGCGCGTCCCCGGCACCGGTGGCATTGACCACCGCCGCCACCGGTACGGCCGCCTGCCAGCCACAGGGACCGTCGCGCTCGCTCCAGTACAGGCCACGTGCGCCCAGGCTCAGCACCACCCGCAGCACGCCCTGCGCGTGCAGCCACCTGGCCGCGCGTTCCAATGCCGCATCGTCGTCCACCGGCAGGCCGGTCAGTGCCTGCGCCTCCAGCCGGTTGGCCTTGAGCGTATGCACCCGGCCGAGCCAGGGCAGCAGCCGCCTGCATTTGTAGGCCGACACCGATTCGGCAAACACCGTGTCGGCCTGCGCATGGCCGAAGATCCAGGCCAGGGCCGGCTCCGACAGATTGCAGTCCACCAGCACGGCCCGCGCATGGCGCACGCGCGCGGCGCCGGGCTCCAGCCGTTCGGGCGTGATCTGCGCCAGGATGTCCATGTCGTTGATCGCCAGCGCCATGTCGCCGTCCGGCCCGTGAACCGACAGATAGGTCGAGGTGACGGCGTCGTCCAGCACCAGGCAGCCACGGACATCGACGCCGGCGCGGCGCGTGCTCTCCAGCAGCCGGTTGCCGAACAAATCGTTTCCGACCGCGCTGATCAGCCGCACATCGTGACCCAGCCGCGCCAGGTTTTCGGCCACGTTGCGGGCCACACCGCCGGGCGCGCAGCGAATCTGCCCCGGCGTCGAGTCGTGTGCAACGACGGCGTGGGGTGTGCTGCCGGTGATGTCCATGTTGGCACCACCGATGGCCAGCACGAAGCCTTGCTCGGCCAGTACATAGCCGCGCCCCAGCACCAGTCCTTTGCGCACCAGCTGCATGATGTGCCCGGCCACCGCCGCGCGGCTGATGCCCAGCCGGTCGGCCAGCGCCTGCTGGGCGATCAAGGGCTCGTCGCGCAGGATGTCGAGGATGTGCTGTTCGCGGCTGGTCATGGTCATCAACAAATGTTTGTGCGCTTGTCGTCTGTTGCATTGTAGGCAGGCAGACGGACCGGGAACCCCTGGCAGGCAAGCCAGGACAAACGGCTGGCGGCACCGGCGGCGCGCCAGCGGTGACAATGCGGCGATGGTTTTTCCCCCGTCATGGCATCCGGTGCTCGCCGCAGGGCTGCTGCGCGCCAGCGACAAGGTCATACCCGTGCTGGCAAACGCGCAGCGTTTGGCACTGTGGCGCAGCGCCAGCGGTGCCGTGCAGGCCTGGGAAGATCGCTGTCCGCACCGCGGCGTGGCGCTGAGCCTGGGCCGGGTCGAAGGCGATCGTCTCGCCTGCGCCTATCACGGCTGGGAATACGCCGCCATGGACGGTCGTTGCGTCGCCATTCCGGCCATGCCGCGGCAGCCGGTACCGGGCAAGGTCTGCGTGAAGACCTACCCGGTGCGGGTGTACCAGGACATGGTCTGGGTCGAGCTGGCGCCCCCCGATGCGCGCACGGCGGCAGTCGCGCAAGCACCCGCCACGTACTTGTCGATGTCGATGGCCGCGTCCGCTGCGGCGTCGACAGACCACCCGCAGGATGCGCTGGGCCACGACGCGGCCTCGGCGCAGGCGCCTCCGGCCGGCGTCTTTCTGCGGTCGCTTTGTATCGACGTACCCATCGCACGGCTCGACCGGGCCCTGGCGGATGCCGGGTTCCAGCAGCCGTGCGCACATGTCTGGCGCGGCACCCTGGACCGCGCAGCCGTGCGGCTGTATGCGCTGGCGGCCTCGGCGCAGTGGTCCACGCTGCATCTGTTTTGCATGCAGCCGCCCGACGCCGCGCAGCGGGTGCGGGTGCTCGCAGCCGCCCGCGCCCTGCGCACCGTGATCGAGACGCCACCGGAGGCCTGACGCCATGCCTTTCAGCACGCAGGATCCCAACGTCCGCCAGGACTGGCTCACCATCGGGTCGGCACGGGCGCTGGCAGGCCATGCGCCGGAACGCCCCTGGCGCACCCAGCTGCTGGGCAATACCGTCCGTGCGTGGCGGGATTCGAATGGCGAGGCGATCGCCAAGACGGACGGACGGCAGTTGCCCCTGCTGGAGCGCTACGGCTACCTGTGGGTCTGGACCGGCGACGGCCCGCAGCACCCCTTGTTCGCGCTGCCGGAATTCGACGAGCATGGCCGACGCATCGTCGACTGCGGCGGCATCGGCGTGGCCACCTCGGGGCTGCGCGTGATCGAGAACTTCCTCGACATGGGCCATTTCCCGTATGTCCATACCGGCACGCTCGGCAAGCTGCCGCATACCGAGGTCGCGCCGTACCGGGTCGAGATCGACCCACAGACCGACGAGATCTGGGCGCTGGACTGCCACTTCTTCCAGCCCCGCGCGTCAGCATCGGCGGCAGACGGCATCGATGCCCAGTACCGCTACCGCGTGATGCAGCCGTTCACGGCCGCGCTGTACAAGTCCTGCCCCAACCGCGCCGATGCGCAGGATGTCATCGGCCTGTTCGTGCAGCCGCTGGACGACGAACACGTGATCGCCCACGTGTTGCTGGTGTACTTCGAGGACCGGCTCAGCGACGCCGAAATGATCGCGTTCCAGCACATGATCTTCGGCCAGGACAAGCCGATCCTGGAAAGCCATCGGCCGCGCCGGCTGCCGCTGCAAGGGCCGCTCGAATCGCACATGCGCTGCGACTTTGCGTCGACCACCTACCGGCGCTGGATGCGCGCACGCGGGATGACCTTTGGCGTCCACACGGACTGAATCCGCATGATCCGCCTGTACGACTACGAACTCTCCGGCAACTGCTACAAGCTGCGGCTGCTGCTGCATTGGCTGGATGTGGCGTACGAACGTGTCCCGGTGAATTTCCACCCGGGGCGCGAACACCGGTCCCGCGCATTTCTGCAAGACATCAACCCGCTGGGGCAACTGCCGGTACTGGACGATGGCGAGTTCCGGCTGCGCGATGCGCAGGCCTGCCTGGTCTACCTGGCCAGCCAGTACGACCATGCAGGCCACTGGTATCCGGACGATGCCCGTACCCGCGGAACCATCACGATGTGGCTGGCGACAGCAGACGATCTGACGCGCAGCATCGCCGCCGCGCGCCAGCACTACAGCTTCGGCCTGGATGCGGATCTGGCCCGCTGCGAGGCGCTGGCCCATGCCACGCTGCGCCTGCTCGACGATGCGCTGGCCGAGACGCAGGCTGCCAGCGGGCAATGGCTGGCCGCCACGCCACGGCCGAGCATCGCCGACATTGCCTGCTTTCCGTATGCGGCGCTGGCGCCCGAAGCTCGCATCGACCTGCGGCGCTTCCCCGCCGTGCAGGCCTGGATCCGCGACCTGCGCCATTGGCCGGGCTTCATCGCGATGCCAGGCATCTTCGACCCGAAGCTGTAGACGCGGGCTGCCGGTTGCTGCTGCGGTGCCTCAGTCGCCAGCCCCGGCCTCCAGCGGCAGCACCGAGGTGCTCTTGATCTGCTCCATCGAAAACGCCGACGACACCCCGGTGAGCCCGACCTGGCGGATCAACTTCTTGTAGAAGCGGTCGTAGCCGTCGATGCTGCTGGTCACCACCTTGAGCAGGTAGTCGACGTCGCCACTCATGCGGTGAAACTCCAGCACCTCCGGCATCGCGGTCACGACAGCCGCGAAACGCGCCAGCCACTTCTCGTCGTGCTGCGTCGTGCGCACGCTGACGAACACCGTCACCGACAAGCCGACCTTCTTGCGGTCGAGCACGGCCAGTCGGGCCGTGATGTAGCCGTCGTCCTGCAGGCGCTTGACCCGTTTCCAGCACGGCGTCGGCGAAAGACCCACCACTTCACCCAGCTGCACCATGGACAGGGTGGCATCACGCTGAAGCGCATCCAGAAGCTGAAGATCGACTCTATCAAGCATGAAATTTCTCAATTTTCAAGTTTTGGAGATTTTCATTTCAAATTATGTCGCACAAGAGCGAAATTGGCATTTTTCTTTCCCGGCGCAGTTCCTAGACTTATGCCCATCCAACGCCTCCCCCAGAAAGTCCGCCATGTCGCCAGAGATCTACCTCGATACCAATGCCACCACGCCGGTACTGCCGCAAGCGCTGGCTGCCGCCTGCCGCACCATGCAGGAGGCCTATGGCAACCCAAGCAGTTCCCACAGCACCGGACTGGTCGCGCAGGACCTGCGCGAGTCGGTACGCCGCAAGGCGGCAAGCCTGCTTGGTGCCGGAGCGGGCCGACTGCTGTTCGTCAGCGGTGCCACCGAAGGCATACAGACTGCGGTGCTGTCCGGCCTTTGTGCCTTGCGCGAGCGGCGGGCCGCCGGCGACACGCGTGCACGGCTGCTGGTGTACGGTGCAACCGAGCACAAGGCGGTGCCCGAAAGCCTGGCCTACTGGAATCGCGTGCTGGGCCTGGACCTGGAAATCCGCGCCCTGCCGGTCGACACCCAGGGCCTGCACGACCTGACGCTGCTGGCGCAATGGGCCGGCGAGACCGGCATGCTGTGCACCATGGCCGCCAACAACGAGACCGGCGTCGTGTCCGACATTGCCGGCATCGAACAGGTGCTCGCGCGCACCGGCAGCCCGACCCTGTGGCTGGTCGACTGCGTGCAGGCCCTGGGCAAACTGCCACTGAACCTGCAGGCGACGCGCATCGACTACGCCCCGTTTTCCGGCCACAAGCTGTATGCACCCAAAGGCATTGGCATGCTGTATGTGCGCGCCGGCAGTCCGTTCCATCCGCTGATGGTCGGTGGTGGCCAGGAGGGCGGCGCGCGCTCGGGCACCGAGAACATGCCGGGCATTGCCGCGCTGGGCGCCGTGCTCGACGCCCTGGCACGCGGCGACACCTTCTGCAGCACGGCAATCCTGACCGGCTATCGGGACCAGCTGGTACAGGCGATCCGTGACGCGTTCCCGCAGGTGGTGTTCAATGCGCCCCTGGCGCAAACCTTGCCCACCACCCTGAATTTCTCCGCACCCGGCCTGAGCAGCCGCATGCTGCTCGACCTGTTCGATGCGGCTGGCGTGCGCATCAGCTCCGGCAGCGCATGCTCGGCCGCCAAGGCCGAGCCGAGTTTCGTGCTGCAGGCCATGGGCCTGCCCGAATGGCAGACCACCTCGGCCATCCGGCTGTCCTTTGGCGCACTGGCCGACCAGAGCTTCATCGACAGCGCCTGCGCCGCGATCCGGAAATGCGGCGCGGTGTTGCGCGCCAGCGCCCAGGCCGCGCAGACATGCAAGGCGGCTCCCGTTGACGTCACCGCCATGGGCGCCGGCCAGGACCCGACCCCTGCGCTGGCCTGGAGCGAACTCGAACAGCTGCTGCAGGACGAACCGCAGACGCTGCTGGTCGATGTACGCGAGGCCTACGAATACGCCGCCACCGCACCACTGCGCAGCGCCGGCAGGACGGCGCAGAACCTGCCACTGAGCGAACTCGAGCGCGCGGTGCCTGGCTGGCTGGCCCAGCACCGGCACCCGGTCGTGTTCTTCTGCCGCAGCGGCAACCGCAGCCTGCAGGCCCTGCGTGCATTGCAGCGCCAGGGCCACCTGCATGGCCGGCACCTGGCCGGCGGTCTGGCATTGGGACCGTCGCCGCACTGAGGCACCGCAAAGCCCGCGCCCACGCCGCAGATGTCGCGGCGCACGGCCGCCGTCGCATATCCGGTGTCGCATCCCCGGGGCAAGCCCTTTACACTGCGGTTCCTGCCCATCCAACGAAAGACCTGAAGTCATGAAATTGCTGATTACCGGCGGCGGCGGCTTTGTCGGCGCTCGCCTCGCACGCACCCTGCTCCAGCGCGGCCAGCTCGACGGCAAGAAAATCGAAACCCTGGTCCTGACGGACCAGGTAGCCTCCCCGGCTGACCTGCGCGCCGATCCGCGGGTGCAAGACCGCACCGGCCCCTTGATGGCGCAATGCGAAGCCCTGCGCAGCGAGCCCTTCGACGGCGTCTTCCACCTGGCCTCGGCCGTGTCGGGCGAATGCGAACTCGACTTCGACCTGGGCATGCGCTCGAACCTGGACAGCACGCGTGCGCTGCTCGAAGCCTTGCGCGCGGCCGGACAGGCCAGCGGCAAACCCTCGAAGCTGGTGTTCTCCAGCTCGGTCGCGGTGTTCGGCCCCGACGCCGCTCTGCCCATGCCCTCGCCGGTCGCCGACGACACCTTGCCGGCGCCGCAGTCCTCGTACGGCATCCAGAAGCTGATCTGCGAACACCTGATCTCCGACTTCACGCGCAAGGGCTTCATCGACGGCCGCGCGGCCCGCCTGATGACGGTCTCGGTGCGCCCGGGGCGCCCCAACGGCGCGGCCTCTTCGTTCTTCTCCGGCATCCTGCGCGAGCCACTGGCCGGTGTGGAGTCGATCTGCCCGGTCGACGCGTCGGTGTCGCATCCGCTGGCGTCGCCCGGCAAGACGGTCGAGGGCCTGATCGCCGTCTACGAGGCCAGCCGCGAAGCCTTCCTCGGCCGACTGGGCATGAACCTGCCATCCATCAACGTGCGCGTCTCCGACATGCTCGATGCGCTGGAAGAAGTGGCCGGCAGCGCCGTGCGGGCGCGGGTGAAGTTCGTGCGCGACGACCGCATCGCCGGCATGGTGGCCAACTGGCCGGCAGGCGCCACGGCCAAGCGCGCAGCCCGGCTCGGCTTGCATCCGGACGCAAGCTTTGCCGACATCATTCGCCAGTACATCGCCGACTGCAAGGCGACGCCGGGTGGCGAGGCGGCGCTCAAGGGACTGGCCTGATTTCGTACGGAATAGCTTCGTCCCTGCGCACGGACGAAGCGTCAAGGCGCGGACCGCGCCAGTGCATGGCGGCATCGACGACGAGGGACTACCCGGGTACAGCTGCCGTCAGTGGCGACCGAGCCACCACTTCACGACATCCGCGCAGAAGAAAAACCGGGTCGGTGGCGACTTCGATTCCACCGACCGCAGCGTGTTCGACTACCGCGATGCGGCCAGCTTGCCGTCGGCCAGGGTCAGCTGCAGGTGCCGACCACCTGCCTCCAGCATCACGGCGGTGCCGTCGTCAGACACCACGGGTTCTCCGCTGAGCCACGGGCCCAGGCGGGCATGTTGTGCCACGGTGCGACGCGACACGCCAAGAACGGCCACGATCGCATCGAATTCATGCACGGCCAGCATTCGGCCCAGGGGATCGACCACAACGATCGCATGTGGCGAAGCCACGTTCAGCCAGCTGTCCAACATGACCGTGGCACCTTGATCGGTCACCAGCGCGCGGCGTGGGCCTTGCGTCTGCGGCAGCGCCATCTGCCACACAACGGGATGGCCGGGTATGCACAGGTCGGTCAATTCGCCAGTTGCCAGACGCGTTTTCCAATGGTCATCGCTGCGAATCACCAATTGGTAGCGGCCGGAGGGCGAGCGCATCGTCCGGCTGTCAGGTGGCAACACCATGCGGTCGCTGGCGGGCCGCGGCTGTTCTCGCCCGGCCCATGCGGCGTCGGTGCAGGCCGAAGTCGCAGCGGCGGCGGTGGCGGCCAGCAACACGAAACGGCGGCGCAGCGGCAAATTCATGCCCTGCACCTGCCGTCAGGCATGCTCACGCTTGGCGCCGACGCACCCAGGCCCCCATGCCCAGCAGGCCAACGGCGAACATCGCCCAGGTTGACGGCTCGGGAACTGCGCTCACCAGCAACGTGCTCTGACGGGCCAAAGCGACGTGGGTGGCGGGCAGATAATCCAGACCCAGATTGTCAGGGCTGATGTCAGCGACCGTTGTGGGCACGTCGCGTGTTCCGCCGCCGTTCATCAAGGTGTTGGTGCCCAAGGAGTGCCCAGCGTCCGCATCGCCAGCGTAGTCGGCAAAGGACTCCGGCACCAGGCCAAAATTGTGCCCCAGTTCATGGGCTAGCGTATCGATGCGACCAGTGCAGCCGAAAGCGCCATCACAGTCGAACGCGCTGATGGCCGACATCGACATGACGAGACCGCCTGCGCCGCTATAACCAACGCCATAAGCACCGGCATAGTCATTGATCAGGAACATATCCACGCGGTCCATGACCGTGCCCGCGGTGTCGGCGCCGAACTTGAAGTTGTAAAGGTCGTCGAAGGTGCTGCCCGGAGTGTCGTCGTTCAGGTTGTAGAAGGCCGTGCTGTTGATGGTTTCGATGAAAGTGAAACTCACGCTGATGCCGGCCTGCGCCCAGATCTTGTTGGTCTCGGTGAAGTAGTAATTGTTGCCGCTGGGACCTTGGCTGGCACAGGAACTGCCGTCGTCGGTACAAAGCTGGTAGACATTGATGTTGACGGTCTTGTCAATTGCCATGGCATCGGCGAGCGCCGGAACCATGCTGCCGGCGACTAGCAGCAACGAGATCAAAGAGCGGGTAATTGGCAAGGACACGGAGACTCCCATAGCGATTTTTGATTGAATGCGCTCACATTGTGCGAGCGCGTCAACACCATGCAATTTCCGTGCAAGCCGCCTCAATTGCTTTGACTGTTGGCACTTGCGAGCCGAAACGCTCTGGGCCGGGGTGGCCTCACCCACCTGCATGTAAAAAATTTCGACACATGGAGGCGGTGCAGCACTGGAGCGCCATGGCCTGCGCGTCATCCGGGACGGTGGCGCAGGGCAAATGCAGCGCCCGTTGCGCATTGCGCAGCAGTGTCCGCAGCGCCTCAACGGCTGGGCGTGATCACTTCATCCCGCAGAATCGTGCGAATCCGGCTGGCCAGATCATCGATCACGAAGGGCTTGGTGATCATCTGCATGTTTTCGCGCAGGAACCCGTTGTGCACGGCCGCCTGCTCGGCGTAGCCGGTCACGAACAGCACCTTCAGCCCGGGACGCTTGTCCATCGCGATCTCGGCCAGTTGCCGGCCGTTCATGCCTGGCAGGCCGACGTCCGAAATCATCAGGTCGAAATGCTGCTGGCTGTCGAGCAGGGCCAGCGCCGCTTCGGCGTCACCGGCTTCGGCATAGGCATAGCCCAGATCGCCCAGCACCGTGACGATGACCTCGCGCACGTGGACCTCGTCTTCCACCACCAGGATGCGTTCGCCGCCATGGGCGCCCTCGTCCGCCGCACGCGTCGGCACCGGTTCGGCCTCACCTTCCGAGGTATCGCGCGGCAGGTACAGCGTGATGGTGGTGCCGCGGCCGGCCTCGCTATCGATCCGTGCATGACCGCCGGCCTGCTTGACGAAGCCATAGACCATCGACAGGCCCAGGCCGGTGCCCTGGCCAATGGGCTTTGTCGTGTAGAAAGGCTCGAACGCACGCGCCCTTACGGCGGCCGGCATTCCGACACCATCGTCGCGCACGCTGACCGCCACGTACTCGCCAGGCGCGAGTTCCGACTGGCTGGCGGCATAGGCTGCGTCGAGCCTGCGATTGGCAAGCTCGAGCGTGACCTGCCCGCCATCGGGCATCGCATCGCGCGCATTGATCACCAGGTTGAGCAAGGCACTTTCGAGCTGGGCGCTGTCGATCCGGGCCGGCCACGGGTCATCGACATGCTGCACCCGCAGTGTGATGTGGGGCCCCAGCGTGCTGGTCATCATGTCTGCCAGCGAATCGATCAGCGCGCGAACATCCACGCGCCGTGTCTCCAGGGCCTGGCGGCGGGCAAATGCGAGCAGGCGCTGCGTCAGTGCGGCGGCGCGTTGCGAACTGGCGG
The DNA here is from genome assembly GCA_024235935.1 of Rhodoferax sp. Classification (GTDB taxonomy): domain Bacteria; phylum Pseudomonadota; class Gammaproteobacteria; order Burkholderiales; family Burkholderiaceae_C; genus CAISIP01. The sequence continues at coordinate 34,520 of JACKLL010000008.1, forward strand.
CCGCGCGGTCCAGCAGCTTTTCCAGGCCGTCCTGCCTGCCGGCGGCCAGCTTGCGCTGCATCAGCTGGATCGAGCCATAGATGCTGGCCAGCATGTTGTTGAAATCGTGTGCGATGCCGCCGGTGAGCTGCCCGATGGCTTCCATCTTCTGCGCCTGGCGCAGTTGCTCTTCGGCCATGGCCAGCGCCGCGGCACGCTCACGGTCACCCGTGATGTCGCGCCCGAACGCAAAGATCGTCTGTGCGGCCGGCGCTGCCGTCCAGGCAACGAAGCGATAGGTGCCGTCCGCATGCCGCACGCGGCACTCGAAGGTCGGCAAGACCCCCACGGTTGCCCGGCTCAGCGCTTCCTCGGCACTGGCCTGGTCCTCGGGATGGATGAGCGCGTCGATCCGTTTGCCAATGATCTGCTCGCGCTCCCAGCCCAGCACACCGAACCAGACCGGATTGACGTCAAGGAAGAAGCCCCGGGTGTCGATCATGGCGATCAGGTCCGGCGAGCTGTTCCACATGCGCTCACGTTCGAGCGTTCGCTCGTCCACGCGGCGCTCCAGCGTGGCATTGATCGCGCGCAGCTTGTCGCGGTCGGCGCGCTGGTCTTCGATGTCCGTGTTGGTACCCACCCAGCGCACGATCTGCCCGCGCAGGTTGCGCACCGGCAACGCACGCACCAGGTGCCAGCGGTAAGCGCCATCGGCACGTCGGATGCGAAACTCCACCTCGTACTTTGCGCCACTGCGCAAGGCCGCCGTCCAGGACGCCACGGCCCGGTCCATGTCGTCGGGATGAACCAGCGTGGACCAGCCCTCACCGATGACCGCAGCGATGTCCTTGCCGCTGTAGCGCAGCGTCTGGTCGTTGACCCAGTCCAGTTGGCCGTCGGCGGGCGCAGTCCACATGTGGTTGGGCGCCAGCTGGGCAAAGGAGCGGAACTTCTCTTCGCTCTCGCGCAGCACCTGGGCCTGGTTGAAGACGTCGGTGACATCCACGCCTTCGACGAAGATGCCATTGACCACGCCGTCAGCCCCGCGCATGGGCTGGTAGATGAAATCCAGGATACGCTCCTGCGGCTCCGCGCCCGGCGCCGGGACCAAGGTTGCCGACACGGAACGGCCGGAATAGGGCTCGCCGGAGTGGTAGACCTTGTCGAGCAGTTCGAAAAAGCCCTGTCCTTGCACCTCCGGCAAGGCTTCCCGCACGGGCATGCCGATCACATCGCGCTGCGCGATGAGCTTCAGGTAGGCGGGGTTGGTCAGCTCGAAACGATGCTCCGGTCCGCGCAACACCGCCACGAAACTGGGCGACAGCGCGAACATCTCGCGCAGGCGGTCGAGTTCGGCCGCACGTTCGCGTTTCGCCATGACCTCCCGGGTGATCTCGGTGCAGGCGCAGAAGACCCCCATCACTTCGCCAGCATCACCGCGCACCGGGGCATAGAAGAATGAAAAATGGGTCTCCTCGACATGGCCATGGCGCTGCATCATCAGCTGGATGTCGTCCATGTATGTCGGCTCGCCGGCATAGGCGCGGGCCATGATCGGCGCCACGTCATCGCGGATCTCGTGCCAGACCTCCTGAAAGGGTTGCGCGAGCGCGGGATGGTGCCCGCCCAGGATTTCGGCGTAGCCGTCGTTATAGAACATCCGCTCCTGCGCCCCCCAGACCGCGAACATCGGCTGCGGCGCATTGAGCATGATGCTGACGACGGTCCTCAGGGGCGCGGGCCAATCGGCCGGGGGGCCCAGCGGCGAGGCGGCCCAGGGGTAGGCCCGCATCATCGCGCCCATTGCGCCGCCGCCATCCAGGAAGCGCAAGGTCATGGTGCGCCTTCGTCCTGGGAGCGCTGGATCTCGTCCATCAGGCGGTCCAGGTCTTCCATCTCGAAGGGTTTGGCAAGCGCCCGCACCCGGGGCCCCAGCGTGCGCAGCGCGTCGCCATACTGGTAGCCCGAGCACAGCACGACCCAGCGCTCCGGGTGCATGGCGATGACGCGGCGGGCCAGGTCGGTGCCGGACATGCCGGGCAGGCTGATGTCGCTGACAAGCACGTCGAAATGGCTGGCACTCCACAGCGCCAGCGCTTCCTCGGCCGAGGCACAGGCAACGACCTCGCGCTGATCGCCTTCGAGCATCTCCTGGAAGATCTCCCGCAGTTCTGCGTTGTCCTCCACGTACAACATGCGCACAGGCTTCATGGTGGGTCGGGTGGGTTGGGTCAGCAAGGGATTCTAAGGGGGCCCGGAGCGGCCCAGCAGGGTGCCCCGATCCGGATCAGACCCGCTTCCATCGCATCCATGCCGCAGAATTGAAGAAGCTCGCGGCAACACCGCCCGGCGCCACCAGGCCGTCGCAGGCCACGCGAACCTCGTCCGCCAAGACCATGTCCGCCACCGGCAGGGCCTGCTGCAGCTGTGCCAGCGTGCGCGGGCCGATGATGGGCGCGGTGACGCCGGCCTGGTCCTTAACCCACAGGTAGGCCAGTTGTGCCGGATCCTGGCCATGGACACGGGCCAGCGCGGCAAACTGCGCCCCCACTGCGATGCCGCGTTCGGTGACCCGCTCGGCATAGATGCCGCCGCGCATGGCCGCGCGGCTGTCCTGCGCCGGCGCGTCGCCGACGGCGTAGCGCCCGGCCAGCATGCCCATGGCCATCGGCGACCAGGTGAACAGCGCCAGGCCATACCGCTGGCAGGCCGGCACCAGTTCGTTCTCGATACGGCGCTCGAGCAGGTTGTAGGGCGACTGCTCCGACACGAAATGCGCCAGCCCCAGCGCGCTGCTCACGTGCTGCGCCTGCGCCAGCTGCCAGGCCGGCGAGGTGCTGGTGCCGATGTAGCGCACCTTGCCCTGGCGCACCAGCAGGTCCAGCGCCGCCAGCGTCTCCTCGATCGGCGTGTCCGGGTCGGGCCGGTGGGTCTGGTACAGGTCGATGTAATCCGTCCCCAGGCGGCGCAACGAGTCCTCACAGGCCTTGACGACATGGTTGCGGCTCAGCCCGCGCTCGTTGACACCGGGGCCGGTCGGGTAGAACACCTTGGTTGCGATCAGCACGTCGTCACGGCGCTGGCGCTGGTGCAGCCATTTGCCAATCAGCCGCTCGGCCTCGCCGCCGGCATAGCTGTTGCTGGTATCGATCAGGTTGATGCCGCCGGCGACGGCAGCATCGAGAATCGCCAGGCTCTCGGCCTCCGGTGTCGGATTGGCCAGGTTGTCGGTGCCCAGCACCAGGGACGAAACCCTCAGGCCGGTGCGGCCCAGTGGACGGTATTGCATGGAACAGGTCCTTCGGCTTGCGGAGAAATCGGGGCGCAGGGGACGCGCCTTTGCGGGGTCGCGCGGCGCAGCAAGCGGCTGTATGGAGTCCGGGCCGCATGCGCGAGGAACCCGGCCGTCATTGCGTGCTGTAGCCGCCGTCGACGTACACCATGGCGCCGGTCATGTAGCTGGCCGCGTCGCTGCACAGGAACACCGCCACGCGTGCGATCTCCTCGGGCTGCGCCAGCCGACCCATCGGCACCACCCGCTCGGCAATGTCCTGCATCTGTGCGTCGGTCAAGGGCGTCGGCCGTCCTGCCGCACGCAGCATCGGCGTGTCGACCTCCCCCGGACAGACGCAGTTGAAGCGCACGCCGTCACGTGCCAGTTCCAGCGCGAAGCAGCGCGTGACCTGCTGCACCGCGCCCTTGCTCGCGGCATAGGCCATGGCCCCCTTGCCGCCGAGCTCGCCCCAGATGCTGCCGAAGTTGACCACCGCACCACCGCCATGGTCACGCATGTGGCGCGCCGCCGCGCGGCTGAGGTGGAACACGCCGCCGGCATTCACGTCCAGCGCGCGCTGCCACTCCTGGTCGGTGGTATCGACACCGGACTTGCGGGCGATGATGCCGGCCGCATTCACGACGGCGTTCAGCCGCCCGGTCCTGGCGACGGTCTGCGCCACCGCCGCATCGCAGAACGCGGAGTCGCTGACATCGCCGACCAGCGCCGTGGCGCCGGTCTCGGCCGCGGTCTGCGTCGCCAGTTCCGCGTTGGCGTCGACGATCACGACCTGCGCGCCGGATGCGGCAAACAGACGCGCCACCTGCGCCCCCATGCCGCTGGCACCACCGCTGACCAGCGCCGTGAAGTCATTGAAGGCAAATCGCACCTGTTTCATGGGCATCTCCAGAACCGGTTTCAGACCGCCACCGCCTGCGTTTCTCGCCAGCGCTGGCACCAGTGGGCAAACGCATCGGCCGCCATGGGCTTGGCCATGTGATACCCCTGCGCCTCGTCACAGGCCAGGTCACGCAGCTGCTCCAGGATGCGGCCGTTCTCGACGCCTTCGGCCACCACGGTCAGGCCCAGGTTATGGGCCAGGTCGATGGTCGAGCGCACGATCTTGGCGTCGTCCTCGTCCTCCTGCATGTTCATGACGAAGGACTTGTCGATCTTGAGCTCGTCCACCGGCAGCCGCTTGAGGTAGGCCAGCGAGGAATAACCGGTGCCGAAATCGTCGATCGACAGCGCAAAGCCGCGCTGCGACAAGGTGTTGAGCGTGGCCAGTGCGCGCTGCGGCTCGTCCATGATGGCGCTTTCGGTGATTTCCAGGCAAAAGGATTCGGCCGGTGCATCGTGCCGCTGCAGGATCTGCTCCAGCCGTGCGGGCAGATCGACATCCAGCATGTCGCGGGTCGACAGGTTGACCGACAGGCGCAGCGACAGGCCCTGCGCACGCAACTGACCGCACAGCGCCGCCGCGCGGTCGAACACCCACAAGGTCAGCTGGCGTACGAATCCGGTCTGCTCGGCAAACGGAATGAATTCCAGCGGCGGCACCAGGCCCCGCACCGGATGCTGCCAGCGCACCAGCGCCTCGGCCGCCACCACCGCGTTGTCGACGAGGCGGATCTTGGGCTGCAGGAACAGCCGCAGCTCGTCATGGTCGATTGCGTGGCGCAGCTCGGTCAGCAGCGACAGGGTCTGCGCACTGGAGGAATCGAGTGCCGGGTCATAGAGCTGGATGCCGGTGGTCTTGCTCTTGGCCGCATACATCGCCACCTCGGCACGCGACAGCAGGGTATCGGCATCATCGGCATGCAAGGGCCAGCAGGCGACGCCAATGCCGGCACTCAGGTCGACCGTCTGGTCGTCGAAGGCCAGCGGCAGTTCGAACGACTTGGCAATACGCTGCGCCACCGCCAGCGCACTGGCCGCATCACTTTGCGTCAGCAGTACGGCAAACTCGTCACCCCCCAGCCGCGCCACCATGTCACCCGTGCGCAGGTCCTGCTGGGTCAGCCGCTTGGCCACGGCATCCAGCAGCAGGTCACCGAAGGAATAGCCCAGCACATCATTGACATGCTTGAAACGGTCGATGTCCAGCATCACCACGGCCAGCGAGCCGCGGCCCAGCTCCGCCACGGCACCCTGGCTGTCGATCTCCTGCTGCAGGGCCTCGCGAAAGCGGGCACGGTTGGGCAGGCCGGTCAGCCGGTCCCAGTAGGCGAGCTTGCGGATCTCGATCTGCTGCGTGCCGATATCGATCCGCATCTGGTCGAAGGCCTTGGCCAGTCCGCCGATCTCGTCCTGCCGATCCATGTGCTCCATCGGAACGTCGTATTGGCCCAGACCCAGCCGTCGCGTCGCGGCCACCAGCGCGCGCAGCGGCGTCGTCACCCGGCGTGCGACGAAAACACTGCCGATGCCGAACAGCACCACGCCCAGGGCCGTGATCCAGGCCAGCGCCACCTGCGCCTGGCGGAACGGCGCCACCACGTCGCTCAGCGAACGCAACAGCAAGGTGCGCACCCCGCCGACCGCTGCACCGGTATCGAGCCGCACACTGCGCGCAATCAGCACATCCCCGTGGTCCGGCAATTCGTCGACATCGCCCTGGCGCTGCTGCAGTTCCTGCAAGGCCTCCGGCGGCAGGGTCGCGGCGACGATCCGTCCCTTGGCGCCTGCGCCATCGCTGATCAGGGCCAGGTGCATGTCGGAGATCGCCCGCATGTCGTCCACCAGCTTCTGGTTGATCGGAAAGCCCATCAACACGTAGCCCACCAGCACCGGCGCTTTCATCGGCACCATCACGAACTGGTGCGGAACACCGTCGACCACGGCCACCTGGCTGCCCTGGGCATCGCGCGACAGCGGGCCGACCAGTTCGTCCAGCACCGGCGTCAGGTCGTTGGCGTCACCGGTCTCGCCGACGGCGCGCAGCGCCATCGACGTGTCCACCAGCGCAGTGATGGTGGCGCCGATGCGCGCGCCGTTGTTCTCCAGGGCCGAGGCAATGGTCGCGATGTCGCCGGAACTGACGGCCGCGCGAAAGCCGAAGTCCGCCGCCAGCACGCTCGCGCCCTGGCGCAGCTGCTGGGCGTTCTGCTCCAGCAGCCGGCGCCAGACACGCTCGCCCACCTGCAGTTCCTGGGCCACCTGGCGGCGTGCGCTCTGCTCGACGCTGATGCGCACCACGCTGAACACCGCCGCCTGCACCAGCAACAGCAGCAGCAGCGACAGGGCGACGATGCGCGACGACAGGCCCCAGCGGGTAGGTCGCCACTGGAACTTCACCGCAGACACCTGGTGTGTTTCACAAATGCACCCTTCGCGCTGCGGGATTCGACGTGGGCTTCACCAAGGCTCAAGGCCCTGTGGCACCAGGCAGGCGGTAGCTGACGACCTGGTCGGCTGCCGTGACGACCAGGGCCTGGTCGGTGGCGGGAGCCCCGACCGGCAGCGCCGGGTGCCAGACCCGCAGCCGGTAGTTGCCGGGTGGCACCTGCGTGAGCGCCACGGCGCCGCTGGCGCTGCTGCGGCCGAAATACGGGGTGTCGACGACGACGACCCAGGCCGTCATCGCGTCATGGATATTGCAGCCCAGCACCGCGATGCCGGTCTTGTCGAAAACCACCGGATTGGCCGGAACACCGCTGTACAGCTTGAGCTCGAAGGTCTTGTTGGGCGAGAACGAATAGACGTGGTGGCGGACCGTGTCGCGGTTGGGGAAGCTCACCGCGGTACCGGCGGTCACCACCAGCACCGTCGGATCGAACTGCTTGGCCTTCTGGGCCATTTCCGCACCCTGCAGCGGCTTGGCCAGTGCCCGGGCTTCGCGCGACTCGAGGAAAACCACCGCATCGGCCAAGGCCTTGCCCGCGCCATCCTGGACCTGCACCTGCACCGTTCCCGCAGCTGCCACACGGCATGCCAGCAATGCCGCGACACATGCCAGCAACCGGTACGCGCGCCTCACGCCTGCGCCCTCGGCTCGCAGGCAGAAACGGAATCAGAGAGCGTGAGCAAGGTCATGAACAAACAAAGGATCGATGCGCCAGAGGCGACTCGGTTATACACGACGGGACGAAAGCACGGTGTCGCACGGGAACTCGCGCAAACACACGGGAGCAGGGCAAATGCCGGGCATGCGCGCGGTCGTTCAAAAGCTTACACCAGGCAGACTGTCGGCGGACCTCGCCAGGGGTCGAGATCAGGGCACCAACCGTAAACAATGGCACGGTCCCGTCCCCCGTCGCTGCATTTGCCCGCACATTTGGGCATACTCGCGACCATGGCGTCTGCACCCTTTGCCCCCCTTCGCCGCTGGCTGCCGAGCCACCTGCTGCTGGCCGCTGCCCTGCTGGGCCTGCACGGCGCCAGCGCGCAGGCCGACACCGGCAAGCTGCGTCTGACCGGCGGTGTCAGCACCATCGAAGGTGCGGCCGGTGGCGGTTTGAGCCCGTGGGCACTGATCGGCAGCAATGCCACCGCCGGCGAGATCGGCGCCTCGACCTATCTGACACGCACCCGCACCCATGACTACGGGCTCACCAGTTACGGTGTGGCCGTGGGCTGGAACGAGCGCGTCGAGGTATCGCTGGCACAGCAGGACTTCGACGCTGCGCCGGCCATCGCCCTCAACGGAATTGCGCCGTTCGGGGTGCGCCCCGGTCAGCACATCCGCATGGACGTGGTGGGGCTGAAGCTGCGCGTGGCTGGCGACGCCATCCTCGACGCCGACAGCTGGATGCCGCAGATCGCGGTGGGCCTGCAATACAAGCACGTGCGGCCCGGCTCGCTGGGTTCGGTGCTGCGCTTCCTGGACGCAGATACCCACGGTACCGATTTCTATGTCAGCGCGACCAAGCTGCTGCTGGCCGACAGCGTGCTGGTCAGCGGCACGCTGCGCGCCACGCGGGCCAACCAGAATGGCCTGCTCGGCTTTGGCGCCGGCGTACCGGGCAAGAACGGCTACAGCCTGCAGCCGGAGTTCTCGGTCGCGTGGTTGCTGCGCAAGGATCTGGCGATCGGGGCCGAATACCGCTTCAAGCCCAATAACCTGGAGTCGCTGGGTGCGGCCGCCGGACTCGGCAGCGCGCTGCGCGAGGACGACTGGCGCGACCTGTTCATCGCCTGGACGCCGAACAAGAACACCTCGCTGACGCTGGCCCTGGTCGACCTCGGTCGCATCGTGCCAGGCATCACCGCCAACCGACGCCAGCGCGGGCTCTACATCTCCGGCCAACTGGCGTTCTGAGCCTGGCGTGGCTTTCAAATCGACACCGACCCCCATGATGAACCGACGACACATGCTGGCCTTGCTCGGGGGGGCCGTCGCGTGGCACACGGCTGCGGCCCAGACGCCTGCGGCTCCAGACGACGCGCTTTACCGTGCGCTGGGTGAAAAGCCGGGCATCACGGCACTGATGAACGACACGGTCGAGCGCCTGTTCACCGACCCGCAGATCGGCAGGTTCTTCAAGGACACCAAGCCGGCCAATCTCAAGGAGCAGCTGCGCGATCAGGTGTGTTTTCTCAGTGGCGGCCCGTGCAAATACGAGGGCGATACGATGAAGGCCGTGCACGCCGAGCTGGGCATCCGCAAGGCCGACTTCAACCGGATGGTCGAGGTGCTGCAGGCGGCCATGGATGCGCGCAGCATTCCGTTTGCCACGCAGAACCGCTTGCTGGCGCTGCTGGCACCCATGCACCGGGACATCATCACCCGCTGACAGCCCCCCACGCGCCACGGGCGCGCCGGTCGTGGCGCCGCGGCAGGACGACCCCCGATAATGGCCGGGTGCCGGATCGCGGCGCCTTGCCCCTGACACGACGGAGAAAACCGATGCTGCTTGATGCCGATGAATGCCAACTGGTGCTGGTCGACTACCAGACCCGCCTGATGCCGGCCATCGGCGATGCTGCACAGGTTCTCGCCAACGCGGTGCGCCTGGCCCACATGGCCGAAACCATGGGCGTGCCCATGTTTGCCACCGAACAGAACCCCGACAAGCTCGGCGCGAGCATGCCCGCCCTGGGGACCGTACTGGCCCATGCCCAGGCCCGCGTCCTGCCCAAGATGGCATTCAGCGCCTGCGCCGACGGCCTGGCCGACATGCTGCGGCCGCCCGAGCGCAAGGCGCCCGCCGGCAATGCGCGCAGCCTGCCCAAGCATCTGCAAAAAGTGGCGCCGCCCGCCGCGCCGGCCCGCAATACCGTGGTGATTGCGGGCTGTGAAGCGCATGTCTGCCTGCTGCAGACCGCACTGGAATTGCTAGAGGACGAGTTCGAGGTCTGGGTCGTCACCGACGCCTGCGGCTCGCGCACCGAACGCAACCGCGACGCTGCCTACGACCGGCTGGCCGGCAATGGCGCGGAGCTGGTGACCACCGAGATGGTGGCTTTCGAATGGCTGCGCTCGGCGCAGCACCCGCAGTTCAAGGCCATTCAGGCGCTGATCAAGTAAGCCTGTCGCGGCCCCATACCCTCGAAGGGCGCGGGCACCCCGGCCGCGCGGCTATTTGGCCATCGAGCAATGGCCCCCACTGACCTCCTGGCCCGAGCCCGCGGCGATCAGCGGTGGCTCCATGCGCAGGTCGATCGGCGGCGAGGCCGCCCAGTCCCAGCCCAGGAAGCCCAGCAGCCCCAGCCAGAACACGAGCTGCCAGCGGCGTGTGGATGTCGTCGACACCATGCCCATCCCTTTCAGAACCGGTAATGGCGGCGCACGCGCACACCGATCAGTGAACCGGCAAACGCCAGTGGCACCCACAGCCAGCCATGCAGGCTGCCGGTGGAAATGCCGCTGACCATCGCACCGACATTGCAGCCGAACGCCAGCCGCGAGCTGTACCCCAGCAGAAAGCCCGCGATCAGACCGACCACCCATTGCCGCGGCGCCAGCGGCTGAACCGGCTGCGCACCGGCCCTGGCCGAGATCCACAGCGCGCCGCCCAAGATGCCGATGTTGGTGATGGTGGTGACATCCATCAGCACCGTTTGCGTGATGCGCTGGGCGTTGCCGGGCTGGCTCCAGAACACATTCGTGGTCGGATCGAACAGGTTCAGCGCCATCGCCAGCTTGCCGCCCCACAGGCCGAAGCCATAGACCACGCCCCAGGGCTGTCCGGCCAGCAGCAGGTTCAGCGTCGCCAGCACGGCCAGCGCCACCGCGCCCCAGGCCCAGCGCCGCGCCAGCCACTGCCGGCCCGGGCCGACCCAGGCGCGCACGAGCAGCAAGGTCAGCGCCAGCAGGCCGAAGGTCAGCGCCAGCGCGCCGCCGGTGCCGAACGCCGTGGCGAACCCCACCGGTTCGGTCTGCCCGAGCGACAGCCACCGGTCCAGATGCACCGAGCCCAGAAAGCTGCCCAGAGCGAACAGCGGCAGGATACCCATGTTCAGCGGCACGCCCATCCCAGCCTTGTACAAGGTGCCGGAGCCACAGCCGTCGGCGATCTGCATGGTCAGGCCGAACACGAAGGCGCCGATCAGCAGGCTCACGCTCGGCGGCCCCAGCGCCGCATGCAGCTCGGGGAACTGGCCCAGCAGCGGCAGCGCCGCCAGACTGGCCAGCGCCAGCAGCAGCACCTGCCCGGTCACGCCCTGCGGGTCCTTGTGTTCGATCAGCTGGCGCCAGCCGGTGGTGAAACCGAAACGGGCGCCGGCCAGTGCGCCGCCCATGCCGATGCCCACCAGCAGCAGCACCGCCTGTCGCGCCGACACGGCCATCACCAGAAAGACGAAAAAGGCGGCCAACAAGGCCGCCAGCGGAAACCGCTTCATGTCGAAAACCCGCTGTTGCCTACTTGAAGGTCTTGTCGGACCAGATCTTCGCGTCGATAAGCAGCTGGGACACGCGGCTGGGCACGTTGGCCATCGGCAGGCCGCTCGGATCCTGCGACCATTCGGTCATCGAACCGGCATACAGCTTGACGTTCTTCTGGCCGAGCACCTCGGACATGGCGAACCAGTTGGTCGCCGCCCAGTGGCCGGTATTGCAGAAGGACACCGTCTCCTTGGCTGGATCGATCGGGCTGGAGGCCGCAATCTGGCGGGCCTGGTCGGCCGGTACGAAGCTCGAACTGCCGGCGGCAAACCACTTGTCGTGCCGGAAGTTGACCGCGCCCGGCAAGGTGCCCGGAACCTTGGCGGCTGGCGCGCGGGTCTGGCCATTGAAGAAGTTCTCCGGACGGGCGTCGACCAACACCGCATCGCCGGCCTTGACGTGCTGCGCGACCTCTTCCTTGGTCGCAATCAGCGACATGTCCAGCGCCGGCTGGAAACTGCTGGCGACCACACTGACCACGTCCTTGCTCAAGGGCAGCTTGGCCTGGCTCCAGCCACCGACGCCGCCATTGAGGATGGACAGCTCCTTCAGGCCCAGCACCTTGAGCGTCCAGTAGACCCGTGCCGAGGCCCCGAAATCGGTGGCATCGGCGCCGCTGGAGACCACCACCGCGTGGCTGGTCGGGCTCAGACCCAGCCGCTGCACCAGTTGGGTCAGCTTGGGCAGGGCCGGCAGCTCGCCCGGGTTGCTGGCCGGACCGCGCCACTGGCCATACGGGGCATTCACTGCGCCGGGAATATGGTTGGCCTCGTAGGACTTCGCATCGCGGATGTCGATGACGCGGACCTGCGGATCGGCCAGGCGGGCCTGCAGTTCCTCGGGCGACAGCAGGGGTTGGGCAGCGTGGGCCTGGGCAACGAAGGCCAGGCCGGCAAACAGGGCAGACAGTGTTTTCATGGTTCCATTCCTATCGGGAAGGGAGGCATTGTCTGGTGGCTTCTGATATCGGAGAACTACATTTTTCGCGGATGCTTATGCTCCAACCGACATAAGCCCTGCAGGTACACCCCGCTTACACGGGTGATACTCGGGTCATTCTGGACTTGGTACAGTCTGGCCATCGCCATTGCCAGCCGCGCATGGCCGATCCCGCTCGGGGTCGATTCCTGTGGGTGCAGGTCGTCGTGCGTTTGCACGCCCACTATGCCCCGCCCCCAGCGGCCGTACCCCGGTACCCGATTGACCATGCGAACACCCGTCTATTTGTCCTGCATGTCCGTTGCCGTCGCGCTGGTCGGCTGCGCCAGCGCGCTGCCACCCGCGCCTGCGTTGCCGGCCGCGGCGGCGCCGGCGCAATGGCAGGCGCCACTGCCCCACAAGGGCACCCTCACCGATCTTTCGCGGTGGTGGCAGGACCTGGGCGACCCCTTGCTGGTCGACCTGATCGACGCCGCCCAGCAGGCCAGCCCGTCGCTGGCCAGTGCGCGTGCCCGCGTCCTCCAGGCACGCGCCACCTGGCGCCAGGCCCAGGCACGGCTGGGTCCGACGCTGGACGCATCGGCCGGCGCCAGTCGCGGCGTGACGCAGCCGGCAACGCCGGTGGCCAGCACGCTGCAGGCCGGCGTCCAGGCTTCCTGGGAGATCGACCTGTTCGGCGCCAATCGCCTGGGCAGCGATGCGGCCCAGGCCCGGCTGGACAGTGCCCAGGCGCTCTGGCATGACGCGCGTGTGCTGGTCGCGGCCGAAGTGGCGAACCGGTATTTCAACCAGCGCGCCTGTGTACAGCAGACCCGCATTGCGCGCGCCGACGCCCAGTCGCGCCAGGAAACCGCGCGTCTGTCCGCACTGAGCCTGAAGGCCGGTTTCACCGCCAGTGGCACCGCCGCGCTGGCACGCGCCGCGGCCGCCGATGCACAGGGCCGGGCGACCCGGCAAGCCGCCCTGTGCGACATCGACGTCAAGGCGCTCGTCGCCCTGACCGGGCTGCCGGAAGCCATGCTGACCGGACGTCTGGCCAGCGCCCCCGACGACCTGGCCGCACAGGCGCAACTGGCGGTGGCCAGCGTGCCGGCCGAGACGCTGGCCCAGCGGCCGGACGTCTTCGGCGCCCAGCGGGCGGTGCTTGCTGCGGGCCTGGAGACGGGCATCGCCCAGGCGCAGCTCTATCCCCGGCTGAGCCTCTCGGGCAGCATTGGCGCGCTGCATGTCCGCGCCGCAGGCAGCAGCGACAGCATGGCGACCTGGTCGATCGGTCCGCTGGCGCTCAGCGTTCCGCTGTTCGACGGCGGGCAGCGCGATGCGGCCATCGAGGCGGCCCGGGCGCGTTATGACGACGCCCTGGCCAGCTACCAGGGCACGGTGCGCCAGGCGGTGCGCGAGACCGAAGAAGCACTGGTGACACTGCAAAGCACGGCCGCGCGGGTGGACGACGCGCAAACCGCCGAAGCCGGCTACCGTGACTGGCTGCAGGCCACCGAATCGCGCTACCGCGGCGGACTGGCCAGCCTGGTCGAACTGGAAGACGCGCGCCGAACCCGGCTCGCATCGGCCGACGCCCTGGTGACGCTGCGCCGCGAACGCATCCAGGCCTGGATCGCGCTGTACCGCGCTGCCGGTGGCGGATGGCATCCGCAGGCCGACGGCCCCCAACCCTGACACTGAAGCCGCGTGCGCTTCCCCTGACCCGACGACACGACCATGACGCCATTCCGACTGGACCCAAAGCAAACCCTTGCCGCCGCCACCGCCACGCTGTGTGTGCTGGCCCTGATCGGCCTGTGGGCCACAAGCGGCAATGCCGCCGATGCGCAGCCCGCCGAAGCCCAGACCCCCACCGCCAAGCCGGCACTGACGGTCTCGACCGTCCGCCCGGTGCTGGGGCGGCTACCGGTTCAGCTGAGCGCCAACGGCAACATCACCGCCTGGCAGGAGGCCAGCATCGGCGCCGAAGCCAATGGCCTGCGGCTGCAGGAACTGCGCGCCGCCATCGGCGACACGGTGCGTGCCGGCCAGGTGCTGGCCACCTTCGCCGATGCCACCATCCAGGCCGACCTGGCGCTGGCGCGTGCCAACCTGCTCGAAGCCCAGGCCAATGCCCAGGAGGCCAGCGGCAACGCCACGCGTGCGCGCGGACTCAAGGACAGTGGCGCGCTCAGCGCCCAGCAGATCAACCAGTACCTGACCCAGGAGCAGACGGCGCAGGCCCGCGTCGAGGCGGCCAAGGCGGCGCTGAACGTGCAGCAGCTTCGGCTCAGGCAGACCCAGGTGCTGGCGCCCGACCGCGGCGTCATCTCGGCCCGCACCGCCACCGTCGGCGCCGTCGTACCCGCCGGCACCGAGCTGTTCCGCATGGTGCGCCAGGGCCGGCTCGAATGGCGCGCCGAGGTCACGTCCAGCGAACTGGGCCGCCTCAAGCCCGGCACACCCGCGCTGGTGACATTGCCCAGCGGCGTGCAGATCCGCGGCAAGGTGCGCATGGTGGCGCCGACCGTCGACCCCCAGACCCGGGTCGCGCTGGTCTATGTGGACCTGCCCACCTCCGGCGACCTGGCGGCGCCGCCCCGCGCCGGCATGTTCGCCAGTGGCAGCTTCGCACTGGGTGACACCAGCGCCCTGATGGTCCCGCAGTCGGCGCTGGTGATGCGTGACGGTTTCAGCTATGTCTACCGGATCGGTGACGACAACCGGGTCTCGCGCATCAAGGTGCAGACCGGCCGCCTGGCTGGCGAGCAGACCGAGATCACCAGTGCGCTCGACGCCGGCACCCGGCTGGTGGCCACCGGCGCCGGTTTCCTGAACGACGGCGACCTGGTGCGGGTGGTCGAAGGCGCGGGCGCCGCGAACCCGTCGCCGGCCGCGCCCAGGTCCGCCGCGTCGGCCACACGCTGAGGCCTGCACCATGCTCAACGTATCCTCCTGGTCGATCCGCAATCCGATACCGGCGGTCATGCTGTTCGTGATGCTGTGTTTCGCCGGCGTGCTGTCTTTCAACGCGATGAAGGTGCAGCAGTTCCCGGACATCGACCTGCCGACCGTGACCGTCTCGGCGCAGCTGCCGGGTGCGGCGCCGGCCCAGCTCGAGACCGAGGTGGCACGCAAGCTCGAGAACTCGATTGCGAGCCTGCAGGGGCTCAAGCACGTCTACACCAAGATCCAGGACGGCAGCGTCACGATCACGGCCGAGTTCCGGCTCGAGAAGCCGGTGCAGGAAGCGGTCGACGATGTGCGATCGGCCGTGGCCAAGGTGCGAAGCGACCTGCCGGGTGACTTGCGCGACCCGATCGTCAACAAGCTCGACATGGCGGCGCAGCCGGTGCTGGCCTTCACCGTGCGCTCGATCCCGCGCGACGGCATTGCCGGCATGGACGACGAGGCCTTGTCGTGGTTCGTCGACAACGACGTGACACGCCGGCTGCTGGCGGTGCGCGGCGTCGGCGGCGTGAGCCGGGTCGGCGGCGTCACGCGCGAGGTGCGGGTGGCGCTCGACCCGACGCGCCTGCAGTCGCTGGGCATCACCGCGGCCGAGGTATCGCGCCAGCTGCGCCAGACGCAGCTCGAAAGCGCCGGCGGGCGGCTCGACCTCGGGGGTGGCGAGCAGCCGGTGCGTACGCTGGCCACCGTGCAGACGGCGCAGCAGCTCGGCCAGATCCGGCTGGCCATGGGCAACGGGCGCACGGTGCGCCTCGACGAAGTGGCCACGGTTACCGACACCACCGCCGAACCACGATCGGCGGCCTACCTGAACGGGCAGCCGGTGGTCGGCTTCGAGGTCTCGCGCAGCAAGGGCGAAAGCGAGGTGACCGTGGGCGCGGCGACGCAGCAGGCGCTGCGCGAACTGCAGGCGGCCCATCCGGACATCGAATTCACCGAATCCTTCAACTTCGTCACACCGGTCGAGGAGGAATACACCGGCTCCATGCACCTGCTGTACGAAGGCGCCATATTGGCGGTGCTGGTGGTCTGGCTGTTCCTGCGCAACCTGCGCGCCACCTTTGTCTCCGCGGTGGCGCTGCCGCTGTCGGTGATACCGGCCTTCGCCGGCATGTACCTGCTGGGCTTCAGCGTCAACGTGATCTCGCTGCTGGCCTTGTCACTGGTGGTCGGCATCCTGGTCGACGACGCCATCGTCGAGGTCGAGAACATCGTGCGTCACCTGCGCATGGGCAAGTCGCCCTACCAGGCGGCGATGGAGGCGGCCGACGAGATCGGCCTGGCGGTGATCGCCACCACCTTCACGCTGGTGGCGGTGTTCCTGCCCACCGCCTTCATGAGCGGCGTGGCCGGCAAGTTCTTCAAGCAGTTCGGCTGGACCGCGTCGCTGGCGGTCGTGGCCTCGCTGGTCGTGGCCCGCATGCTGACGCCGATGATGGCCGCCTACATGCTCAAGCCGGTCAAGGGGGAGCACAAGGAACCCGCCTGGTTGAACATCTACATGGGCTGGGCCGGCTGGTGCCTGCGCCACCGCCTGCTGACCATTCTGGGTGCGATCGCCTTCTGGGTCGGATCGCTGTTCCTGATCCCGCTGCTGCCCACCGGCTTCATTCCGCCCGACGACAACTCGCAGACCCAGGTCTACCTGGAGCTGCCACCCGGGTCGACACTGGAGCAGACCCGGCGCACCGCCGAACAGGCACGCCAGCTGATCTCCGGCGTCGACCATGTGCGCAGCATCTACACCACCATCGGCGGCGGCTCGGCCGGCGCCGATCCATTTGCACCGCAGGGTTCGGGTGAGGTCCGCAAGGCCACGCTGACCGTACAGCTGAGCGAACGCAAGACGCGTCCGCGCAAGCAGGGCATCGAGAACCAGATCCGCGCCGCGCTGGAACAGCTGCCCGGTGCCCGCAGCAAGGTCGGCCTCGGCGGCTCGGGCGAGAAATACATCCTGGTGCTCACCGGCGACGATCCACAGGCTCTGCAAAGCACGGCACTGGCGGTGGAGAACGACCTGCGCACGATTCCCGGCCTGGGCAGCGTGGCCTCCAGTGCCAGCCTGATCCGGCCGGAGATCGCGGTACGGCCCGATTTCGCGCGGGCCGCCGACCTGGGCGTGAGCAGCGCCGCGATCGGCGACACCTTGCGCATCGCGACCCTGGGTGACTACGACATGTCGCTGGCCAAGCTCAACCTGTCGCAGCGCCAGGTACCGATCGTCGTACGCCTGCAGGACGACGCGCGCCAGGACCTGCACCTGATCGAGCGGCTGGCGGTCCCGGGCGCACGCGGCCCGGTCATGCTGGGCCAGGTCGCCACGGTCGAGCTGGCCGGCGGCCCGGCCGTGATCGACCGCTACGACCGCGCGCGCAACGTCAACTTCGAGATCGAGCTCTCCGGGCTGCCGCTGGGCGACGTCAAGGCCATGGTCGACAAGCTGCCGTCGATCCGCAAGATGCCGCCGGGCGTCAAGGTGATCGAGATCGGCGACGCCGAGGTCATGGGCGAACTGTTTGCCAGCTTCGGACTGGCCATGCTGACCGGCGTGATGTGCATCTACATCGTGCTGGTGCTGCTGTTCAAGGACCTGCTGCAGCCGGTGACGATTCTGTGCGCCTTGCCGCTGTCGCTGGGCGGGGCCTTCGTCGGATTGCTGGTCGCCGACAAAAGCTTCTCGATGCCCTCGCTGATCGGCCTGATCATGCTGATGGGCATTGCCACCAAGAACTCCATCCTGCTGGTCGAATACGCCATCGTTGCGCGACGCGACCATGGCATGGGCCGGATCGACGCGCTGCTCGACGCCTGCCACAAGCGGGCCCGGCCCATCGTCATGACCACGCTGGCCATGGGGGCCGGCATGATGCCGATCGCGCTCGGCCTTGGCGTGGCCGATGCCAGCTTCCGCTCGCCGATGGCGATCGCGGTGATCGGCGGCCTGATCACGTCGACCGTGCTCAGCCTGCTGGTGGTGCCGGCGGTGTTCACCTACGTCGACGATCTGGGCAATGGCTGGCGGCGCCTGCTGCGCAAGCTGCGTCGCCAGCCCGCTGACAACGGGGTCGCCCCGCCGCCCCCTGCGCCGACCGCCCGTGCCTGAATCCCGCTCCATGGCCTGGCCCGGGCTTTGCCTGGCGTTGGGGCTGGGCAGCCTGTATGCCTGGTCCGGCGGGCGACAGGCGCTGCTGCTGTGGCACGCGAGCGGCTGGGTCCACCATCCCTGGCAGTTGTGGACTGCCAGCCTGGCCCATCTCAGCAGCGCCCATCTGCTGATCAACCTGGCGGCGCTGCTGGCCATGGCGGTGCTGGGCCTGTTTCTGCAGGTCGGTCGCAGCGCCGTCTTTGCCTGCCTGCTGGCCTGGCCGACGGGAACGCTGGCCCTGTCGCTGTGGCCCGAGATCACCTACTACGGCGGGCTGTCCGGCCTGCTGATGGCCATGCTGGCCATCCTGGCGGTGTTTGCCGCTGGACGCGTCGCCACCCGCGGGACCGGCGTGGTGCTGCTCATCGTGCTGGCATTCAAGCTGCTGACCGAACAGGCCTGGACACAGCCGGTGGCCTTTGACCCGCGCTGGGGCTTCAACGTGGTGCTGGCCGCGCATCTGTCCGGGGCTGTGGCGGGGGCGCTTTGGGCAGCCGCCATCGGATGGCTGCAGTTGCTGCGGCACCAACGATCCGCTTGACCATGGTCAATACGCCGGCCGGCCAGGCCGATATGCTGGATCTTTGACCCACAAGGATCTCCGCCATGTCCCACTACCACGCCGTCGTCTGGCTCGACCATCGCCAAGCCCATGTCATGCACATCAGCCCGGACGACGTGGAGAAGTCCGTCGTCCATCCGGCCCAGCCACACCTGAACCTGCACCACAAGAGCGGCGAGATCGGCTCCGGCCGGCAGCCGGAAGACCAGGCCTACTACCACGCCATCGTCGAGGCGCTGGCCGGTGCGCACGAGATTCTGGTGGTCGGCCCGGCGCAGGCCAAGCTGCAACTGATCAGGCACATCCACCACCACGACCCCGCCATGGCGGACAAGATCGTGGGCGTCGAAACCGTGGACCATCCGACCGACGGGCAGCTGGTCGCGCACGCGCGCAGCTACTTCGTCGCCAAGGACCGGATGTTGTCGCAAACCTGAAGCGCCACCCGCGCACTGCCGGCAATACCCTCTAGCCGGCAGGCACGGCGCGTGCGGCCTAGAATTTCCCCGTGAACTGGCTTCGAAAGCTCCCCGGTTACCAGCGCACGCCACCCGGATTCGAGTTGCGTCTGCTGCGCCTGATGCCGACCGCATGGCTGGCAGGCACGCTGTTGCCGGCCCTGATGGCATTTGCCGCGCGCTACCTGCTGAGCGGCGGCACTGCGGCCGAACTGGCGCGCAACATCCAGATGTTCGACTACGCGATGATCGGCCTGGTCATCCTGATCTGGACACTGGTGCTGACCGTCACCATCGGCTGCATCATTGTGTGGCTGATGAAGGGCCCGGCCTACGTGGCCGACGGCTACGACGTGTCGCACAGCGACAAGCCGCGGCGCTGACGGCGAGGCGACCCGATCGTGGACTGAGCGCCTCGCCCGTAGGAGGTTCCCTGAAAGCACGGTGGGGATATTGCTGCGCTTTTGGCCCGACTTGTCTTGCAATGGACCTTGATCTTTCTGATTGAACAGCGTTCAACGACTGACGGGCAGTCAACAACCGACCCCTTGCGGCAGTTGCACCTTTGCGCTTGCCGACATTCACAATCACTACCGTCAGCCTCTTCCGGCTCAGGCGGTCCAGCGCAACAAGGTCACCAGCAACACCACGACGCCAAGGCCAAGATTGATCGAGATCCAGGTGCGAATCTGTGCATACGCCGCACAACCGGCGTCCCACTCGGACTCCGTAACAGCCCGGCTGAGCTTCTTGTAGAGCGAGAAGCGGATGTACATGAAGATCGCGACCATCGCGACACCCAGTGATGCCATGATGGTCCAGGACAACGGCATTTCGAAGCTGCCCCCGACTGCACCACTCGCTTGGCCACGCGACCCAGCATCCACAAGCCGCTGGCCAACGTCAGCAACGAGGCCGTAAGCACGGCCTGGAAAAAGCGGCCGAGCACGTCCTGCATCAGCCGCAGTCGGACTGGCACTTCGAGCGCGGCAACGGCCGGACGCAGGAAGAATTGCGCAAACACCATGCCGCCGATCCATACGATGATCGATAGCAGATGAATGGTCTTGAGGGTCGCATAGATCATGGGAGAGTTCCGTTCAGATTGGCAGTTGAAAGTTGAAAGACAGCCTGGGTGCCACTCACGGGCCCCGACTCAAGCCATCCGTGCCAGCGCAGGCATCACGGGAAACCGCCAGCGCAGGAGTGCTGTCGCGATGGGTGTACCCGTCCAGCGCCTTCCTGCGAGGCGCGGACAAGGTCAAGCCGTATGTCTCGAGCACACCTCGACGCATGGTGCGCCGGCCGCTGCCGGACGGCGGATCAGCATCACCACCAGTGTCACCACGGTCAGCGGCACGACGAAACCGAGCATCACGGCTGAGAAGGCCTGCAGCGCGTCGTGCTGCTGCGCGGCCAGGATCAAGTAAGTCACATAGGCGACGTAGTACCCAAGGAAGACGCCGCCTTCCCAGCGCGCAATCTCGCGGCCTGTGATGACAATTGGAAGGCAAGCCAGCGCCACGGCCAGCATGACCCATATATCGAAAGCCAGCAGCGACGGCGCCATGGCCAGACCGAGATCACCGGACACCAGGCCCGACACGCCCAGGCAGCCGAGGATATTGAAGGTGTTGCTGCCGACGACATTGCCCACCGCGATGTCGCGCTCGCCCTTGATGGCGGCGGTGATGCTGGTGGCGACCTCGGGCATGCTGGTTCCAGCGGCAACGATGGTCAGGCCGATGATCAGGTCGCTCACGCCCATCGCCTTGGCGAAGTGCACCGAGGCCTGCACCAGGTACTCGGATCCGAAAACCAAGGCTGCCAGGCCGGCACCGATCAGCAGCAGTTGTACGGGCAGCCGGTCGTCCCAGGCATCCGCTTTGGCCGACTGGATCTCTTGCGCGTACTCATCCCTGGCTTCCTGAGTTTCGCGCCGCGACTGCACGACGAGGAACACGGTGTACGAAACGAGCAGAACAATGAGAATTCCAGCGTCGAAGAACGACAGTCGACCGTCCAGGCCCAACGCCACCAGCAGCAGGCTGACACCGAGCATGATCGGCACTTCCTGCCGAATCAGCTGGATGTTGACAACCAGCGGCGCGATCAGTGCGCTGAGACCCAGGATGAACAGCACATTGAAGATGTTGCTGCCCACCACGTTGCCGATGGCGATGTCGGTCTGGCCGTCTAGCACGGCACCGACACTCACCGCGACCTCGGGCGCGCTGGTGCCCAAAGCGACAATAGTGAGTCCGACGACGAGCGGGCTGATGCCAAACGACAGGGCCAGCTTGGACGCGCCGCGAACGAGCGCGTTGGCTCCGATGATCAACAGGATCAGGCCACCAAGAAAAATGAGTATGTTCATGATCAGGTTCTGGAGCGAAAAATGTCTGCCTGCCGCAGACTGCAACGCCAGCGAGGCTACGCAACAGTCGGGTTGGGTGCCCGTTCCACCGTCATGCCTGCGTGCGGCGACGCCCAATCGCAATGAGCAGGTGCAGGCCCACACCCACCAGGATCAGCACCACGCTGCCGAGGCCCCAGACCACCCAGGTCGCGACGCTCAGGCCGCCAGCGAGGGGCGGAACGGCCTGAAATAGGCCCTCGACAGCCGGTGCCAGACCCGAAAGCAGCGACGCCACCAACTGCACTATCTCCGGAGGCACCCAGGCGGCCAGCCAATCAGGCAGGCGAAGGCCCTCGATACCCATTGCAGCGCCTGACAACGACCCAGCATTCGAGACGGCCCAAACGGCAACGGCATGAAACATCCAGGCTCCCAGCGACCAAACCGCCACAAGACCGAACACGACAAACCAGCTGAATGCATAGAACATGGTCAATGCCTCTTTCGTCAAAGGTAAAGGTAGAGGCTGCTAGTATTCGCCGATTCGAGATTCGAATAAACCAGTATGAGCAAGACTCGTACTTCGTTTTTTCCGATGTAGGTTGCGCATGCTCAATTACCGCCATCTTTACTACTTCTGGATCGTCACCAAGGAAGGCGGCTTTGCTCGCGCGGCCGAGCGGCTGGACATGGCGGTCCAGACCATCAGCGCGCAGGTCCGGGAGCTCGAGAAGGCGCTGGGCCACCAGTTGCTCAAGCCCGCGGGCCGTGGCGTCGCAATGACCGAGGCGGGTCAGGCTGCCTTTGCTCGTGCTGAGGAAATTTTTCAGCTGGGCCAACTCATTCCGGAAGAGGTTCGCGAAGCCACCAGTGCCAAAGTCGCACGTTTGGCCGTTGGACTGTCCGACGGAATCTCAAAGCTGGCGGCGCACGCGCTACTGTCGCCAGTCTTGGCGACGCCGACGCTGCGGCTGCTCTGCCATGAGGGTGAGTTCGAGCAACTGCTGGCTGAACTGGCGCTGCACCATCTGGATCTGGTGTTGGCGGGGCAGCCTGCACCCCACAACCCGAATCTGCGCTTGACGAGTGAACGGCTGGTCGAGTCGCCGGTCGACTGGTACGGACCCTCAAGCCTGGTGAACAAGGCTGCAGTGGCGGAGTTCCCGCTGTCACTGGCAAGCCTGCCCGTGCTGCTCCCCACCGGACACTCGGCGCTGCGGCCCCGTCTGGACCGCTGGTTCGATGCGCGGGGACTGCGGCCGCACATCGTCGGAGAGTTCGAGGACAGTGCCTTGCTTGCCGTGTTCGCTGCACGCGGCCTTGGTGTCTTTCCGGTCAGCCGCCTTGGTGGCGCTGACGTGGCGCTGATGCGAGGCCTGCGGCTTTTGGGGCCTTGCGATGGTGTGCTGGAAGAGATCCACGCCATTCGCTCGCGCCGCGGGCAGCATCACCCGCTGGTGCTGCAGGTGGTGGCTGCGGCGCGCCCCTGAATGCGCTCATGTGGATTCGGTCAGACGGCGCGGCAGGGTGTCGCCGGAAGGCTGGCCCCCTCACCATCGAACAGCTGCCAATGGTGCCGGGCAGCTTCCACGACGATGGCTTCGCCGTCGGCCAGGTGGCCGTCCGCACGCGCGGCGGCCAAGGACAGACGCAAGACCGTCCTCTGCAGCGCAGGATCTGAGATTTCGGCCATCAATGCCGCCAAGGCGCTGTCATCGACGTTGCTCATGAGCGAACCTGTCGCGCACCCGCCCAGCCACAGTTCTTCGCACAGCGTTCGAACCATATGCGGCAGGAGATGGGGCTCCAGACCGAGCTCACGCTCGGCACCCAGTTGCCTGAGGATGTCGATCTCTGTGCCGCTGACATGACCGTCGGAGATGAGAACCAACGCGATGATGCGTGCAGCGGCTTCGGGGCTGTTGTGGGAGTAGTTGCGCATGGAAGAGTGCTTTCGGTGCGGACGTCGTGATGAAGACTCAGGGCAGACGAATCGTTGCGTCTTGGGGAAGTGTTGGGTGGCCGCTAGCGCTGGCTAACCGAGCCGCAAGCGGCGTGTCGATCCAGCGACCGCAACAGGAGCACCTACCCTCACGCGCACAGGCACCAACGCAGTGGATTGATGCTCTACCACCGTTGCTCGGTGCACTCGCAAAGCAACCCGTTGCCGTATGCGGGTCGCCACCGCATCGACCGAGTCGTGCCACGTGCGGGAAGTGGCACTGACTGCCACAGGGCTATTCCCGCGCAAGAGGATCTCGACACTGCAGCGCTTATCGACGCCGCCTTCAGGCCCGTTGACGTCGTCCAGGCTGACCCTGATACGTGCCACCAGCCCCTGCAGGCGCCCAAGCCCCCGGCGAAGCCTGTCTGACGTGCGTTGCTGCAAAAGCAGGCCGTCAGGGTCGTTGGATTGGAAGTGAAGCTTCACGATTCAGTCCTTAGGAAGTTGAGACCGTTCGACTTTGTCGCAATTTCAAATTCGGAAAAAGCAGGTTCGCTGTGACTGCTTGTTCGGAAAATACGAAGCCACTGAATTTGCGCAGATGCTGGCCGGCGCTGTCGTTCCAGCATCTGCGCTCGGGCGGCATGCGAGACCGCCGTGCGAACAATGCTCTACCGTGGCGCGCCCTGTCCCAAAGCACGATGAGGCTGAATCTCCCGGCTGTGCGTCGAAATGGCTAAAGTCGACGCGCACGTCGCGGAGGGCGAGTCGGTCCTAGTCGTCGCCGCGGTTGGGCACTACGGCTTGCGCCGTGAGATGTTGCGGTCGTCGTCCCGGAGTTGAGCGGCTCGACATGCCGGGTGCGCTGAAAATCGTTGGGCTACCGGACCGGAGTGTGGGTGCGACTCTCCCCTATATGCCCATGGTCGACCAACTACCTCGGCAGTGACTGTCCGCTATGGGGAAGAAATCTCTGTGTCCGCTCCTGGCCGATCGCGGGGACTGGAATTGCTGAAATCGCTGCATATTGCCAACCTCCCGAGATATACCTGAACGGCCGGCCTGGAGCCAGCAGATCGAAAAGTCGCGTGACCGAGTGCAATCTTCTGGAGTCAGTCGCTTTTCCCGCAAGCTGACCGCCAGTCACGATCAGCGATGGAAAAGCAAACCCTGACACGATCCACCCAAAGGTCCTGCAGCCCGCGCAGCATGGAATCGCCAGGTTTGGTTGACCCATCAGCGTAGCCCCCACGACGCAGCTTATCGTCCGGTCGGCACCCGCCGCAAATTCAGCAGATTGCCCACCAGAATCAGTCCCGTCCCCAGCACCATCAGCAGGTCGATCTGCTCGGCATAGATGGCCCAGCCGGCCAGCGCCGTGAGCGGCACGCGCAGAAAATCCATCGGCACGATGACGGTCGCCTGCGCGTGGCGCATGGCGCGGGCCATGCAGTAGTGCGAGAAGGTGCCGCAGAAGGCGATCACGACCAGCCAGCCCCACACGGCCGGCGACGGCCAGCGCCAGACCGCCAGTGCCGGCCACGCGCCGAGCAGCGACTGCACGATCAGCATCCAGAACATGATCCGGGTCGCCTCCTCGGTGCGCGTGAGCAGCTTGACAAGGATCACGGAGACAGCGAACCCGACTGCTGCGGCCAGCGCGATCAGCTGGCCCGGGCTGACGCCGGCCTGGGCCGGCCGCACGATCAGCACGACGCCGGCCACCCCCAGCACCACCGCAATGGCCTTCCAGCGGTGCAGCCGTTCGCCCAGGAATGCCGCCGCCAGCAGCAGGGTCCAGATCGGCATCGTGAACTCCAGCGCAACCAGCTGCGCCAGCGGGATCATTGTCAGCGCCACGAACCACGCATATTGGGCACCGTAGTGCACGACATTGCGCAGCACATGTTGCCCGGGGCGCGCCGTGCGCATGGCCGGCAGGCCGCCGGCCGCATGCACCAGCGGCGCCAGCATCAGCAGTCCGATCAGCGAGCGGACCTCCATGATCTGGAACACATCGAGTTCGCGCGTGGCCTGACGGCCCGATACGGCCATCACGACCATCAGCCCCAGCCAGCCGGCCATCCAGGGCACGGCGCGGGCCGTCGACAACAGCGGCGCGGCACTGGCAGCTGGCAAGGCCTCGGCCGTGGAAGAAGGGGGTGGTGGCATCCGTTGCAGGTGGGTTCCCTCTGCGCACGGGCCCGGCGGTGTGCCGGCGCTGCACGGAGAGGTTCACGCGCCGACTGTACCCGCTTGCGCCGCGGGTGGCGGATGCGCTGGCGCCCGCTCAGTGCGCTGCCCGCGCCGGCCGCCCCAGCGCCACTTCGATCTCCTGCACCACCTGCATGGTCTGCAGCACCCGGTCCGGTGTCAGGCTGATGCTGTCGATGCCCAGCTCGACCAGGTAGCGCGCGACCTCGATGTGGTCCGATGGCGCCTGGCCGCAGATGCCCGAATGGCGCTGGTTGCGCCGGGCCCCTTCGACCGCCATCCTGAGGATCTTCAGCATGCCCGGGTCCTGCTCGTCGAAGGAATCGGCCACGATGGCACTGTCGCGGTCCACGCCGAGCGTCAGCTGCGTCAGGTCGTTGGAGCCGATCGAGAAGCCGTCGAACAGCTCGGAGAACTCGTCGATCAGCAGCACGTTGTTCGGGATCTCGCACATCACGTAGACCTCGAGCCCGTTCTTTCCGCGCACCAGCCCGTGACCGGCCATGGCCGCGAGCACCGCGCGCGCCTCTTCGAGCCGGCGACAGAACGGCACCATCAGCTTGAGGTTGGTCAGCCCCATGGTCTCGCGCACACGCAGCATGGCCTCGCACTCGAGCGCAAAGCCTTCTGCATAGGCCGGGTGCACATAACGCGCCGCACCGCGAAAGCCGAGCATCGGGTTTTCCTCATGCGGCTCGAAGTCGCGCCCACCCAGCAGCGCCGCATATTCGTTGCTCTTGAAGTCCGACAGCCGCACGATCACCGGCCGCGGGTAGAACGCGGCGGCGATGGTGCCGACGCCCTCGGCCAGGCGCTCGACGAAATAGCTGCGCCCGTCGGTGTAGCCGGCAGACACGGCGAGTACGCGTTCGCGTTCGGCCACGTCGGTGATGCGCTCGGGGTGCAGCACCGCCATCGGGTGCACCTTGATATGTTCATTGATGATGAACTCCATGCGCGCCAGCCCGACGCCGTCGCAGGGCATCTGGCTGACCTGGAACGCCAGCTCCGGATTGCCCAGGTTGACCATGATGGCGGTGGCCGGGCGCTTGAGCCCGCTGAGGTCCGTGACGTTCTTGTGGAACGCGACGTCCCCTTCGTACACCTTGCCGATCGCGCCTTCGGCGCATGAGACAGTGACCACATCGCCATCGCGCAGCACCTCGCTGGCGTGTTCGGCGCCCACCACCGCCGGGATGCCGAGTTCGCGCGCGACAATGGCCGCATGGCAGGTGCGTCCGCCGCGGTTGGTCACGATGGCGGCCGCGGTCTTCATCACCGGTTCCCAGTCCGGCGTGGTGGTGTCGGCCACCAGCACCTCACCGGGCCGGAATGCAGACAGATGGTGCCCATCGGTCACGATGCGCACCCGTCCGCTCGCCACCTTGGCGCCAACCGCGCGGCCTTGCGCGCGCACCTTGCCGGCGCCGTCCACCACGTATTCCTCGAGCGTCGACGCATTGCGCTGCGAGATCGCCGTCTCGGGCCGCGCCTGGACGATGAAGAGTTCGCCGTCGGGCCCGTCCTTGGCCCACTCGATGTCCATCGCACGGCGCTCGCCGGCCCGCTGGCTGTAGTGGTCCTCGATCTTGATCGCGGCATCGGCCAGCACCAGCACGTCGGCATCGCTCAGGCAATAGCGCCTGCGGTCGGCCTTGGGCGTGGGCTTGTTGATGACCGGCTCGCGGGTACGCCCCGGCGCATAGACCATGTGCACCTGCTTGTCGCCCAGCGTCTTTCGCAACACGCTGCGAAAGCCCGCGCGAAAGGTCGGCTTGTGCACGTAGAACTCGTCCGGATCGACCGCCCCCTGCACCACGTTTTCGCCCAGCCCCCAGGCCCCGGTGATGAACACCATGTCGGGGTGGCCAGACTCGGTATCGATCGTGAACATCACGCCGGCCGAAGCCCGGTCGCTGCGCACCATCTGCATCACGGCCACCGACAGGAAGACCTTGAAATGGTCGAAGCCGTTGTCGATGCGGTACGAGATCGCGCGGTCGGTGAACAGCGAGGCCTGGCAGCGCTTGACCGCGTCGATCAGCATCTCCTCGCCCTGCACGTTGAGGTAGGTGTCGTGCTGGCCGGCGAAACTGGCGTTGGGCAGGTCTTCGGCGGTGGCCGAGCTGCGTACCGCCACGCTCAGGGCATCGCCACAGGCCGCCTTGAGCTCCCGCCAGCCCTGGCGCAGCTGCTGCTCCACCGCCGCCGGCATGCCGGCGCCGTAGACGATCTCGCGCGCCCGGGCCCCGGCCCGCGACAGTGCGTCGGTATCGGTCTTGTCCAGGCCGTCGAGCAGCGCGTGCAGCTCGGGCCAGGCATCGGCCGCATCCAGTGCGTCCCGATAGGCCTGCGCAGTCACGGCGAAACCGTCCGGCACCCGCACACCCATCGGGGTCAGCTGCTGGAACATTTCGCCCAGCGAGGCGTTCTTGCCGCCGACCAGGGCGAGGTCGTCGAGCGACAACTCCTTGAACCAGAGAATGTAGGGCTGGGCAGGCATGGGCGGCTTCCGGTGGGTGGTCAAAACCCATCATGGCCCTCGCCGCGCAACCCACCCTTGATATCTGTCAATCGAAGGCGTCGCGGATGCAAACCGAAGGCTACCGGGGCCGAAACCAGGCCGTGTCGTCGAACGGCTTGCCGAACTCGAAGGGCTCGCCCACCCGCGGCGTAACGACCTGCACGCCTTGGACCTTGGCAGCCGCCAGCGTGCGCTCGATCGGTTCCGCCCAGGCGTGGTATGACAGGTTGAAGGTGGCCCAGTGCACCGGCAGCAGGAACGGGCTGCCCAGGTCATGCTGGGCGCGAACGGCCGACTCCGGGTCCATGTGGATGTCGAGCCAGCTACGGCCATAGGCGCCGACCTTCATCAGCGCCAGATCGGGCGCGCCCAGGCGTTGGCGGATCTCGCTGAAATGCGGGCCATAACCCGTGTCGCCGCTGTAGTAGACCGCATAGGCCGGGCTCTTCAGCATCCACGAGGTCCACAAGGTGGAGTCGTCCATGCGCTTGCGACCCGAATAGTGGCGCGCCGGCGTCGCGTGGATCTCGATGCCCTTGAAGTCGATCCTCTCCCACCAGTCCATGTCGTGGATCTGCATGGCCGGCACGCCCCAGCGCGCCAGGTGGGCCCCCACACCCAGGCCGACGAAGAAGTGGGTGCCGCCGCGTGCCAGTTGCAGCACCGTGGCCATGTCCAGATGGTCGTAGTGGTCGTGCGAGATCACCGCCGCGTCGATGCCTTCGAGCTGCGACAGTGCGATCGGTGGCGGATGCATGCGTTCGGGCCCCAGGAACTGGAACGGCGACGCCCGCTGCGACAGCATCGGGTCGGTCATGATACGCACACCATCGATCTCCAGCAGCACCGTCGCGTGGCCGAACCAGATGGCCCGCAAACCGGCCAGCGGTGGCAGGCGCAGGCTGCCGGGCACCAGCGGCACGACCGGAATCGTGAACGGCGGCGTGCGGACCTGGCCGCCCGCGTAGTCGCGGATGTTCTGCCACAGGGCCAGCGTGGATTCGTACGGCGGCTGGTTGGTGAAACGGCCGTCGACATATTCGGGCGAGCGCTGCATGCGTGCCAGCCGCTCGCCGGTCATCTCGCCGCCGAACGTGGGCAGCTGCAATACCAGCACGGCCGACATGACCAGCATGGCGGCCAGCACCAGCAATACGACAAGCACCTTGGCGATACGGGACATGGCTCACTCCGGTTCGCACGATTCTGCACCAGTGGGCGCGCGGTGCCTGCGCCGGGCCACAAACGACAAGGCCCGCGGACCCGGTGTACGGGCCCGCGGGCCATGCCGCGTGCGTGCGATCCGTCCTTCGGTGGCGCAGCCGCCGCAGGTTCAGCCCAGCTTCAGCGCCACCGGGTCCGCCGTCAGGTAACCCACCGACGCGCCGTAGCCACCGTTGTAGTTGGCGCGCACCAGTGCGTCCAGCGAACCCTTGACCTTGTCGTGCAGGCCCTTCTCCCAGTCGCCGGCATGCTGGAAGTTGCTCATGATGTAGGTCCATCCATTGATGTCGTCGACCGACTGCAAGCCGGTGGATTCCGCACCCGCCGGGCAGGACAGGATGCGGCTCAGTGCTTTGGTATCGACGTTGTAGGCCCACAGGAAGTTGTTGACGTGCCGGCCGCTGTCTTCGCCGATGAACAGCGTGCGCATCTTCTCCGAGTACTTGATGTTGTCGGGATTGGCGATCTTGTCGGCATGCGAGATATTGCCCAGCGCGTCCGGCGTGGCGAGGTCTTCGCCGATCAATGCGGCAGGCGCCGCCATGTCGATCGGCACCCATTCGCTGTCGATGGCCTTGCCGGACCGGTCCTTCTGGCCGCCGCGCAGATTCAGCGCATAGACTGCGCCAGACTTCGGGCCCTGCACCTTGATGTCGGTACTGCCGTCGACCATGGACGCCTGGATGTAGCTCATCGCCGAATAAGCCACCTTGTCGGCCGCGTTGACCGTCGTGCCTTCCATCTTGGTGAAGCCCAGGCTGCCGCCCATCAGGGCTGCATAGCGATGGGTCTCCAGGAAGGCGGCCGCCTTCTCCATTCCGGGCATCACGCGGACCCAGTTGGTCTTCCCGGAGAACGGGATCTTCGTGTAACGCGCGTCGCCCGGGTCGGCGGTCTTCACGTCCATGATGTCCGAGGCCTTGAGCCTGTTGGCCATGGCTTCGATTTCCTTGCTGGTGGCATGCCCGAGTTCGATCCACGACAAGGTGCCGGCGCCGGGGCCGACGCCGGAGGTCTGGTGCCACTTCGCCACGTACAGGCGGCCGGCCGAGAGCTTCTCCGGCTTGTCGGCGACGAACATGAACAGGCCGCCGTTGGTGAAGTCGTCGCCCATCAGCACCGTGCGCCGGTCAGGCATGACCTCCACCAGCTCGTGCGAGATGCGGCCCATGCAGAAGTGCTTCTCGATCGTGCCGGTGCCGTCCGGATGCACCGTGACTTCGGGCAGATGGCCGTAGTGGTAGGGGTTGGCCACCGATGCGTCGCCGAACAGGTTCTGGCTGAAGGCCTTGAAACGCTTGTCCTTGTCGACCACGGTCGCATCGGGCTCGTACTCTTCGCTGGACAGATGGGTGTTCCAGGGCGACAGGCTGGCGCCGCAGGTGATCCACAGTCCGTTCACCGACGAGGTGTCAACGTTGTGGTACTTGACCAGTTCCAGCTTGCCGGTCTTCGGGTCCTGGTCCAGCGTCAGCACCGCGATGGGCGATGGCAGCGTGCCGTAGGCCGAATCGCCCTTCTGGTCCTGCGAGGTGTATTCGAACTGCACCACCGCGAACACGGCGTTGCCCTTGAGACCCTTGACGCTGGCCTTGGGCAGCTTCAGCAGCGAAGTGCCATCCGGGCAGTCGGAGAAGAACTGGCGCTCGCGGCCGGGCACCGAACGGTCGATGATCGGGCGGTTCACGATGTCGTAGTAGCCGCCGCTGAGAATCTTGCCGCCAGCGCCGTCGGGCACCAGGTCGCCGGTCGTGAAGAAGGACTGGTGGGCCAGCTTGTAGGTGCTGGAGCCGCCGCCCTTGTGCGTCACCTGCAGGCTGGAGCCGACCGTGGTGCGGGCCATCGCGGCCGGATCGGCCAGCGTGGGTGCCGGCATCGGCATGAACCGGGCCGACGCGAATCCGCCGGCGCTGCCGCTGCTGCTGGTGGCACAGCCGGACAGCAGACTGCCTGCGGCCATGGCACCCAGGGGCAACATGGGGGCACTGGCCAGCAGCTTGAGCGCCTGGCGGCGTGAGGTGAAAGAACTTTTTTGCATGGGATGCGGTGTCCTGCGAGGTTGATGGAATGGCTGGATAGACCCGGCCGGCGCGGGCCCGGCACGTGCATGCGGGACGCTCGACCGCCGGCTGGCGCGATCTGTCTGCTGCGGATGCTAGTGTTCCTGCGTGACAGTTTCGTGAACCTGCGATGACGCATCCGACCGGGCCCGCGGGCCATCGCGCGCCAGCAGCTGCGCAGCACCCGGCCGCTACGGCGACAGGTCGAACAGGCCCGGCCCGCCGAACTGCGCGCCTTCGATCTCCAGCAGCCGCAGCTTGGTGCGCGTGCCGCCGGCAGCGGAGAAGCCGCCGGCACCGCCCTTGGCGGCCAGGATGCGGTGACAGGGAACCACCGGCGCGAAGGGGTTGTGCCCCAGCGCCTGCCCCACTGCGCGGGCCGCACCCGGATCGCCCAGGCGCTGCGCCATCTCGCCGTAGGTCATGGTCTCGCCCGGCGCCATGCGCCGTGCCAGCGCATAGACGCGCTGATGAAACGCTGGAACCCCGGCCAGGTCGAGCACGATATCCGACAGGTCTGCGGGAATTCCGCACAGCAGCGCCTCGATCTTGCGGATGGCGCTCAGCACCGTTGGCGGCGGCACGCCTTCTTGCACAAGCGGGAACCGGTCGGACATGCGCGCACGGGTCGCGGTGACATCGGACTCGGGCAATTGCACACCGGTCAGGCCCTGCGGGCCCCAGGCAATGCCGCAATGCCCGATGGCGGTCTCGAACAGGGCGAATCCGATGGTGGACATGGTGAAGGCCATGCTAGCGCAGCCCACCCCGCCGGTCTACGCCTCCAGGCCCATGCCGACACCGGCAATACGCCCGTCTTCCAGCGTACGCACCACGAAGCTGGCGCTCCCCCAGACCACACCATCACCAACCACCGGCGGGCGACGCAATTCGGCGGCCATCCACGCACCCAGCGTCTGATCGGGGTCGGCCACCGCAGGCAGGTTATAGAACGCGCAGATGGACCCGATGGGCGTGGACGCATCGAGCGCGAAGTCGCGGAACAGGGCCCGCTGCTGGCGCTCGTCGTCGGCATCGGGCATGGCCACCCCCAGCCGCCGCGCCACCAGCCCGATGGTCGTCCCCTGCAGCAGCAGCGAGGTCACCACCGCCAGAAACGCGATGTTGAACACCAGACCGGCCTGCGGTGTGCCGGCCAGCAGCGGAAACAGCGCCAGAACGACCGGCACTGCACCGCGCAGGCCGACCCAGGCGATGAACCAGGTTTCGCGGGCCGTGAAGCGGAATGGCAGCAGGCAGATCCACACCGCAATCGGCCGGGCGACGAAGATCAGTGTCAGGGCCACCGCCAGTCCGGCTCCCACATAGCCCTGCATCGACGAGGGCGTGACCAGCAGGCCGAGCAACAGGAACATGCCGGCCTGGGCCAGCCAGGCATACCCGTCCATCGCGCCCAGGATGGGCTTGACAACATCGCCGGCGCGGTTGGCGACGATCAGGCCGAACAGGTAGACCGCCAGGAAGCCCGAGCCGCCGATCAGCCCGGTCGCGGCAAACACGGCCAGGCCGCCGGCACCGACCAGCAGCGCCAGCACGCCGCCGCCGGCATCGCGCGAAGCCACCTTGTGCAGCAGACCGGCCATGGCGAAACCGCCGGCGATGCCGAACAGCGCGCCCCAGCCGAACTGCTGCACGAAGGCCAATGCCATCGTCGACCAGGGCGAGGCCGTGGGCGCTGCGGCGCTGATCAGCGCGATGAACGTGAGCGTCAGGTACACGGCCATCGGATCGTTGACACCGGACTCGATCTCCAGCGTCGTCGCCACCCGCTCGTTGAGCACGACCCCCGAGCGGGTCAGCAGCGCGAACACCGCGGCGGCATCGGTCGAGCCGACGATGGCGCCGAGCAGCAAGGCGGTACGCCACTCCAGCCCCACGAACAGCACCCCCGCCGCCGCCGTGATGCCGGCGCTGATGAGCACCCCCAGCGAAGCCAGCAGCGACGCCGGCCGCAGGCCGGTGCGAAAGGTCGCATAGGCGGTGCGCAGACCGCCGTCGAGCAGGATGATGGCCAGCGCAATATTGCCGACCCAGAAGCTGAGCACATAGTCGTCGAAGCGGTACCCCACCACGCCGTCCTCGCCCGTCAGCACGCCAGCCAGCAGGAATACCAGCAGGAAGGAGAAGCCGACACGGGTCGAGAACAGGCCGATCAATACGCTCAGGAACACCAGCGCGGAGACGGCCAGCAGGGGGATGTTGACGAAGGCCATGGGCAAAGTATCCCAGAGCCGAACGACAACGCGACAAGGGGATGGGCAATGGGCCTCACCGCAACCGGACTTCGCCGACCGCCCGGGTCGACCGCGTCCTAGAATCCGGCATACGATGCCAGCCCGCAGCTGGGCCGCGGCACGGCCATGCCACGGGGCATGGCGTCCACCAGGGGCCGGCATGCGGCGATGCCATTTGTCGGCGCTTGGCGATGCTTGCGTCCCGCGCGACACCCTTGGGTCACGCCAGCGATACGCCCACCGCCTTTGCCTCGCCCCCCATAACAGGAGCACAACATGTCCACCCCGTCCCAGAACGAACTTCTCGAAGACCAGCGCGGCCCGGTGCTGTGGCTGACGATCAACCGCGAGGAGCGGCGCAATGCGATCAGCCCTGGTGTGCTGAACAGCCTGGGCCAGGCCCTGACACGGGCCAACCAGGACCGGTCGGTGCGCGCCGTCGTCATCACCGGCGCCGGCGATCGCGCCTTCTGTGCCGGTGCCGATCTGCAGACCGGAACCTCGTTCAAGTTCGACTATTCGGAGCCCCACTCAGGCTTTGCGAACCTGTTCCGGATTGCGCACCATTCCTCCGTGCCGCTGATCGCCCGTGTCAACGGCGCCTGCATGGCCGGCGGCATGGGCGTGATGGCAATGTGCGACATGGTGGTCGCCACACCCAAGGCGATCTTCGGACTGCCCGAGGTCAAGGTCGGGCTGTTTCCGGCCCAGGTGCTCAGTGTGCTCGACAAACTGCTGCCGCGGCGCATCCTGTCCGAGATGTGCATCACGGGTGAGCCGATCACCGCGGCCCAGGCGCTCGCGTACGGCCTGGTCAACCACGTACGCGAAGACCTGGACGAAGGGGTCGACTGGCTGCTGAATCGCGTGCTGGACAAGTCGCCCGCCGCCATCCGCCGCGGCCTGTACACGATGAAGAAGATCGAGATGATGGCCTTCGAGGAGTCGATGGCCTTCACCGAAAGCCAGATCGCCCTGTTTGCGCAGACCGAGGACGCTGCGGAGGGGCAACTGGCGTTTCGCGAAAAGCGCAAGCCCACCTGGACCGGCCGCTAGCCATGGCCACCTCGACCACGGCCGGCAAGCGGGTGCGTATCGGCGGCGCATCGGGGTTCTGGGGCGACAGCAGCGTCGGCGCGCCACAACTGGTCGCACATGGACAGATCAATTACCTGGTGTTCGATTACCTGGCCGAGCTGACGATGGCCATCCTGGCTGGCGCCCGACTCAAGAAGCCCGAGCTGGGGTATGCCACCGACTTCATCACGGTAGCCATGCAGTCGGTACTCAAGGACGTCGTGGCGCGCGGCATCCGGGTCGTCAGCAATGCCGGCGGTGTGAACCCGC
Organism: Rhodoferax sp.; assembly: GCA_024235935.1. Lineage (GTDB taxonomy): Bacteria > Pseudomonadota > Gammaproteobacteria > Burkholderiales > Burkholderiaceae_C > CAISIP01. Next base: position 69,588 of record JACKLL010000008.1, read on the forward strand.
AGGCCTGTGCGGCTGCGTTGGCGACGCTGGCCCAGGCGCAGGGTGTCGACCTGAAGATCGCCGTTGTCACAGGCGACGACGTCATGCCCCTGTTCCCGGAACTGCAGGCACAGAGCGAGAGCGCGCCCCCGCGCGAGATGCAAAGCGGCGCAGCCCTGCCCGAACGCCTGCTGACCGCCAACGCCTATCTGGGCGCTGCACCGATCAAGGCCGCGCTCGATGCCGGCGCACAGGTGGTGATCACCGGGCGCTGTGTCGACTCGGCGGTGACGCTGGGCGTGCTGATGCATGCCTTCGACTGGAAGCTGTCCGACCTCGACCGGCTGGCCGCAGGCAGTCTGGCCGGTCACATCATTGAGTGCGGCTGCCAGGCCACCGGTGGTTTGTTCACCGACTGGGCCGAGGTGCCCGACTGGCCGCACATCGGTTACCCGATCGTCGACGTCGGCGTCGATGGCGATTTCGTCTGTACCAAGCCCCCTGGCACTGGTGGATTGGTGACACCTGCCGTTGTGTCGGAGCAGATGCTGTACGAGATCGGCGATCCGGCGCGCTACATCCTGCCCGACGTGGTCTGCGACTTCACCCAGGTCACGATGCGGCAGGTAGGCCCGGACCAGGTCGAGGTCCGCGGCGCCAGAGGCCTGCCACCCACCGACAGCTACAAGGTCAGTGCGACCTGGATGGACGGCTACCGCGTCGCCAGCCAGCTCACCATCGTCGGCATGGAGGCACCGGCCAAGGCCCGGCGCACCGGCGAATCCATCGTGGCGCGCACATCGGAGCTGCTGGTGGCCGCCGGCCTGGGGCCTTATACGGCCACCCGCATCGAAGTGCTGGGCGCCGAGTCATGCTACGGGCCGCATGCCCGCGCAAGTGGTGCGCGCGAGGTCATTCTGCGACTCAGCGCCAGCCACCCGCGCAAGGAGGCACTGGCCCTGCTGGCGCGGGAGATCGCACCGGCCGGCACGTCCTGGGCACCGGGCACCACCGGTGCGGGTGGCGGACGCGCGTCGCCGTCACCCCTGATCCGCCAATTCGCCTTCCTGTTGCCCAAGGACCGTGTGACCGCGCAGGTGGCGATCATCGGCGGGGCGACGCTGGCCATTGCACCCTCCGTGGTCACGCCCGAACCGATGGCACGCGGTCAGCTTGCGTCGACGTCCGAGGACGCGGCGGGTGGGATGGCGCCGGCCGGCACCGACAGCGACAGCATCACACTGCCGCTGATCCGCCTCGCCTGGGCTCGCAGCGGCGACAAGGGCGACATCTCCAACATCGGCGTGATCGCCCGCCGCCCGCAGTGGCTGCCGCTCCTGCGCGCGCAGCTCACGGAGGCCGCCGTGGCCGACTATCTGGCGCATCTGGTCAAGGGCCGTGTCACGCGTTTCGAGGTTCCGGGCATATACGCGTTCAACTTCGTCTGCGAACAGGCACTGGACGGCGGCGGCATGGCGTCCATGCGCAACGATGCGCTGGGCAAAGGCATGGCGCAGATTCTGCTGTCGATGCCGCTTGCGGTGCCGGCCGACCTCGCCCGCGGACTTCCCACCGGACCATGACCGACTGCACACCGTCGCAAGACAAGGGCGGCCCCTGGGCCACGCGCTTGCAGACGCAGATGGTCTTGGCCAGCGCACGTCCCACGCGCTGAAAGACCGCCGCACACCCCCATGCAGGAACCCGCCCCCGCACTGCTGCAACGCCACAACCTGGCGCCGCTGGTGCTGGTCAACCTGGGGGTGGGCACCCATGCCATCGTCTGGTTCATGGTCGTCACGGCCATGCCCAGCGTGGTCGACGACCTGAAAGCCGAACCCTATCTGAGCTGGGCCACCAGCGTCTACCTGGTGTCGACGATCGTCGGCGGCGCCATGATGGCGCTGCTCAAGGCCCGCTTCGGTGGCCGGCGGGCGATGCTGGCGGGCGGCATCGTCGTGACGGCTGGCGGACTGCTGGCGGCGGCTGCGCCGGGCATCGCGCTGGTGCTGGCGGGGCGGGTGCTGCAAGGCCTGGGGGAAGGCGTGCTGGTGGCGCTGAGCTACGCGCTGGTGCGTGAACTGTTCGACATCCGCATCGTCCCACGGGTCTTCGGCATCCAGGCCGTGACCTGGGGCTTCGCGATTTTTCTCGGCCCCATGGCGGGCGGCTGGCTGACCGAGGCCTGGACCTGGCGCGGCGCCTTTGTCGGCACGGCCCTGTTGCCCCTGCCGCTGCTGGTGCTGGCGGGCGGGGTGTTGCCCGATGACCGGACGGCGGCCGCCCGTGCCGGCAGCACCGTTCCGTGGCTGCGCCTGGTACTGCTGGTGCTGGGCGTGATGGCGATTGCGGTGGCCAACCGGGCGCCGGGCGCATGGGCGGGCCTGGCCATGGTCTCACTGGGCTTCGGCCTGATCGCCGCCATGCTGCGCGTCGACCGCAAGGCCGGCCGCCACATGTTCCCGACCGTGTTTCCCGACCTCCACCACCCGGTTGCACTGGGACTGTGGGTGCTGCTGCTGATGCCGATGGCGCAAATGGCCATCTATGTCTACACGCCCTACATCCTGCAACTGCACCGCGGCCTGAGTCCGACCTGGGCCGGTTATCTGGGGGCGGTGCATGCCATCGCATGGTCGGTCTCGGCCGTACTGGTGGCGCCGCTGTCGGCACCGGCACAGAAACGGGCACTGCAAGCCGGCCCGCTGCTGCTGGCGCTGGGTCTGGCCGGCCTGGCCATCTCGCTGCCGGCACAGCCACTGCCTTGGGTGGTGATGGCCATGCTGCTGATAGGGACCGGGTTCGGCATCTCGTATGCGTTCCTGAACCAGCGCGTGATGGCGGCGGCACAAAGCGGGCAGGAGGATGCGACCGCGGGTGCGGCGCCGACGCTGGGCGCTCTCGGCGGTGCGGTCGGCGCTGCGCTTGCCGGGCTGGCCGGCAACAGCCTGGGGCTGGACCAGGTGTTGACAGCGTCCAGCGTCGCGCAGGCCAGCATGGTGCTGGCTGGTGGTGGAGCGTTGCTGGCGCTCGCGGCCAGCGTGCTGGTGCGCCGCCTGGTGCGACACGCTGACTGAACCCGCGTGGCGAACACCGGGAACACGACATTTGCCATTGGCCTGCAACCGGTCGATGCCCTGGAGTTCTTCCGCCATCGCCTGCCGTGCCAGCCTTGCCGATAATGGGCGCACCGCAAACTTCCGGCACCTCCGCCATGGCGCTAGTTCCCCTGGATTCCGACACCATCACCCATGGCATTCAGCTGGCCGTGGCGCCGGTGTTCCTGCTGACGGCCGTGGCCGGCATGATCGGCGCCGTGGCCGGTCGTCTGGCCCGCATCATCGACCGGGCCCGGGTGGTCGAACAGCGGGTGCGTGCGGCCCAGGACGATGCCGTCATTGCCGGCTGCCTGGCCGAGCTCACCACGCTGCGCACGCGCGGCCGCCTGACCAACGCCTGCATTGCGTTGCTGACCACCTGCGCCTTCCTGATCGGCCTGACCATCATCCTGCTGTTCCTGGGTGAAACCACGGCCTTCATGGGTGCGCGCTGGGCCATCGCCGGCTTCCTCAGCGGCATCGGCTGCTTCCTGCTGGCGCTGCTGTGCTTTCTGGCCGAGACGGTGATCGCGACGCAGTTGCTGAACTTCGAATTGCTCGAGCGCTGAGGCGCGACACCGCTGTCACCGGCAGGCACGCGCCAGCGTGGGCCGATGGCCCACGCACTCAGTGTGCGCCGCCGCCTCCGGCGCCACCACCGGGCTGCGGGCGGGCCAGCCAGACCACACCGATCAGCACGAAGAACACCATCGACGACAGGTAGAACAGATCGGTGACCGCCATCGTGTAGGCCTGCTGGTCGATCATGCGGTTGACCGTGGCGAGCGCCTGCGATTCGCTGAAGCCACCGGCACGCAACTGCGCCAGGGTCTGCCCCAATGCGTTGTTGGTCTGGCTCAGCCCTTCGGCCAGGTGGGCGTGGTGCAACACGGCGCGGTCCTCCCACAAGGTGGTGAACAGCGAGGTGCCGATCGCGCCGGCCGTGATGCGCGCGAAGTTCGACAGGCCCGACGCCGACGGCATGCGCTCCGGCGAAAGGCCCGAGAACACGATGGCCTGCAAGGGGATGAAAAAGAATGCGACCGCAGCGCCCTGCAGCACGGTGGGAATCAGGATGGTGACGAAGTCGGCCTGCGCATTGAAGTGCGCGCGCATGCCCAGCACGATGCCGAAACCGATGAACGAGATCGTCGCCAGTGTGCGCGGGTCGATCTTGCTGACGTTCTTGCCCACCCACGGTGACAACACGATGGCCAGGATGCCGACCGGCGCCGTTGCCAGCCCGGCCCAGGTGGCGGTATAGCCCATGTACTGCTGCAGCCACAAGGGCAGCAGCACGATATTGCCGAAGAACAGCCCGTAGGCCAGTGCCAGCGACATGGTGCCGACCAGGAAATTGCGCTGCGCAAACAGGCGCAGGTCCACGATCGGATGCTTTTCGGTCAGCTCCCAGGCCAGGAAGAACAGGAAGGAGACGGCGGATACTGCCGCCAGCGTCACGATCTGGCCCGATGAGAACCAGTCCAGTTCCTTGCCCTTGTCGATCATGATCTGCATGGCACCGACAAACAGCACCAGCAGCACCAGCCCGACCACGTCCAGTGGCACCCGGCGCGGACCCGGGTCGCGCTTGCGGTAGATCGACCAGGTCATGGCGGCGGCGACGATGCCGACCGGCACGTTGATGTAGAAGATCCAGGGCCAGGAGATGTTGTCGGTGATCCAGCCGCCGAGCAGCGGCCCGGCCACCGGCGCGACCAGCACCGTCATCGCCCACATGGCCATGGCGGTGCCTGCCTTGGCCTTCGGGTAGCTGGCCAGCAGCAAGGTCTGCGACAGCGGAATCATCGGCCCGGCGACAAAACCCTGCAGCACGCGGAATGCAATCAGCGACTCGATGTTGGGCGACAGGCCGCACAACCAGGACGCGATCACGAACAGCAGCACGCTGACCGTGAACAGGCGAACCTGTCCCAGGCGCTGGGTCAGCCAGCCAGTGAGCGGCAACGAGATGGCGTTGGCCACCGCGAACGAGGTGATGACCCAGGTACCCTGGGCCGGGCTGACGCCGAGGTTGCCCGAGATGGCCGGGATCGACACGTTGGCGATCGAGGTGTCGAGCACGTTCATGAACGTGGCCAGCGACAAGGCGATGGTTCCCAGCGCGCGCTCGCGGCCTTCCAGTGGCGCAAACACGGGTGCCCTGGCAGCTGCAGGCGCTGCCGCAGGCGGTTTCGGCGCCGGTCCGGAGGCGTCGTCGGCCGTGATGGATGTGGACATGGTGCGGCGCTCCGGCGATGCGCTTACTTGGTATGCAGTGCGCTCGAGGACGCCGCCAGCCGGGCACCGGCCAGCGCCGCCACGGCGGCACGCGGCGCGGCCGTGGCCGGTCGCGCACGCGCCGCAGGGCTGGCGCCCCCATTGGCCGCGATCACACGGCGCACCAGGATGTCGGCCTCGCTGTCGTCCTTGTCATAGACCCCGGTCTGGGTCGTGGTGGGCGGCGCCGAACCGTCGGCGAGCATGCGTCCGTCGGTCTTGCTGATATCGACCTCGGCCTCCATCGACAGACCGACCCGCAGCGGATGGTCGACCAGCTCCTTCGGATCCAGGCTGATGCGCACCGGAACGCGCTGTACCACCTTGATCCAGTTGCCGGTGGCATTCTGGGCCGGCAGCAGCGCAAACGCGGCGCCGGTTCCGGCACCCAGGCCTTCGATGCTGCCGTGGTACTGGACCTTCTTGCCGTACACATCCGCCTGCAGGGTCACCGGCTGGCCGATGCGCAGGCGCTGCAACTGGCTCTCCTTGAAGTTGGCCTCGATCCAGACCCGGTCGAGCGCGATCAGCGACATCAGCGGCGTACCCGCAGCCACCCGCTGGCCCAGTTGCACGCTGCGCTTGGCCACATAGCCGTCGATCGGCGCCACCAGCTCGGTCCGGTGCAGCGCCAGAAATGCCTCGCGCACCCGCGCGGCGGCGCGCACCACGTTCGGGTGCTGATCCACGGTCACGCCGCCGGTCTGCGTCTGGTTCGATGCCAGCTGCTCGCGTGCGGCGGTCACGGCCGACTGCGCGGCGACCTGCGCGCTGCGCGCTGCGGCCAGTTGCGCATTGGCGTGGTTGAACTCCTCCTTGCCGACGGCACCGGTGGCCACCAGCGGCGCACGCCGGTTCACGTCGTCCTGCGCCCGGGCATAGTCGACCTGCACCCGCGCCAGATCGGCTTCGCGCGCGGCGATCTGCGCCTGCAGGGTGCTGTTGTTGGCATACAGCGCACGCACCTCGCGCACGGTCTGCGCCAGCTGCGCCTCGGCCTGGTCCAGCGCCACCCGGGCATCGGCCGGGTCGAAACGCACCAGCACGTCACCCGCCTTCACATGGGCGGTGTCATCGGTACCGATGGCCACCACGGTGCCAGAGACCTGCGGCGTGATCTGGACCACATTGCCTTGCACATAGGCGTTGTCGGTGCTCTCGTAGTGGTTCAGCACCAGTGCCCAGTAGGCACCGTAGGCAAGGCCGGCCACGGCGACCAGCGCGGTGACGGCCGTCAGCGCCTTCTTGCGGGCCGGGTTGCGGGGTGCTGTCGCGGCAGCAGCGGTTTCGGGGGTGGTCATGGACAGGCTCCGGGAAAGATGAATGGGGTGAAGGTGCTGGCGCGCTCAGGGCTGCGTCGACGGAACCGTGGCGTGGGCGACGACATCGCCGGTGCCCGCATAGCCACCGCCGAGGGCCCGCACCAGCGCGACCTGGCGATCGCGCACGCGGGCTTCGAGCTCGGCGGCCAGGCGGCGCTGCGTCAGCAGCTGGCTCTCGGCATTGAGCACGGAAAGATAGGTCGACAGGCCGGCCTTGTAGCGCTGCGAGACCAGGTCGTAGGCCGACTCGGCCGCGGCCTGCGCCTGGGCCTGTTCACGCTGCTGGCGTTCCAGCGATTGAAGGCTGCCGAGCTGGTCGACCACATCGCGCACACCGTCGCGCACGACGGCGTTGTAGCTTTCGACCGCCACATCGAGGTCTGCATTGCGGGCACGCAGGTTCGCGCGCAGGCGGCCGGCATCGAAGATCGGCAGATGGATGGCCGGACCGAAACCAAGTTGCCGGCTGTCCGCCTTGAGCAGTTCGCCGAGGCCGATGCTGGACAGGCCGACAAACGCGTTGAGGTTGATGTTGGGATAGAACTGCGCGCGCGCCACGTCGGTGTCGCGGGTCGCGGCCTCCACACGCCAGCGCGCGGCCTCGATGTCGGCACGGCGGCCCAGCAGGTCGGCGGGCAGCACGGCCGGCAGGTCCAGGCGACGCAGTTGGGACAGGTCCACGACCAGGGCATCCAGCGCATGCGGCGGCTGCGCGGTCAGCACCGACAGGGCATGGCGCGCCAGCATGATCTGCTCGTCGAGCTGTTCGATCTGCGTGCGGGCATCGGGCAAGGCGCCCTCTCCCTGCCGCGCTTCGACCGCGGTGTCGAGGCCGGCCTGCACGCGCTGCTGGATCAGCGCCAGCAGGTCCTTGCGCTGTTGCAGCGCCCGCTGGGCCACGTCGCGCAGGGCGAACAGCTGGCCGATACGCACATAGGTCTGCGCCACGTTCGCCGCCAGCAGCACCCGCGCAGCGGAGATCTCGGCCTGCGCGGCGCGCTCGGCACCTACCGCAGCCGCGATGGCCGCACGGTTGCGACCGAAGAAGTCGAACTCCCAGCTGGCATTGAGCTGGGCCGTGGCCAGCGTGCGCGTGGAGCCGCCCAGGGGTGGCGGGTAGATGCTGTTGCCACTGAAGCGCTGGCGCGTGGCATCCATGCTGCCATTGACCTGCAGGCCCTCGGACGCATTGGCGCCTGCGACAGCCGCCTGCGCACGTGCCAGACGGGCCTGCGCGAGCGCCAGCGAAGGGCTGTCGGCCAGCGCGCGCTGTACCAGGTCGTCCAGTGCCGGTGCGCCCAGGTCGTGCCACCAGTCGGCCGCTGGTGCGGGCGCCACCGCCACGTCCGACGCGGCCAGGCCGACGGCTGCAGGCGTGACCGGCTTCGCAGCGGCCACGATGCCGGCACTGCTGACGCAGCCGCTCAGCGTGGCCGACATGCCGATCAGCGCCAGCAGGGATGCGGCTGCCAGCAGGACGCGCGGCAGGCGCCGGGCGCGGCCGGGTCGGGGCAAGAGGGTCTGGCACACAGGGGCGGAAACGGCAGAAGAAGTCATGGTCGTGAAAAGCTGTGAATGGGGGCGGTGCGACGGCTGCAGGCGCCAAGGGCCTGGCCGCTGCACGTCAGTCTGGGTCGCGCAGCGCCTCGCCGTTGCGCAGCATGCGCTGCAGCAGGGAGAGCATCAGCCGCCATTCGGCCTCGCTGAAACCGGCCAGGTGATCGTTCATGATGGCCGACATCACGGCCGGCACTTCGGCAATGGCGGCCTCGCCTTCGGGCGTGAGGGCCACCCGCACGACGCGGCGGTCTTCGGTGCACCGCGTGCGCTGGCACAGGCCTTTTTTCTCCAGCCGATCGAGCAGCCGCGTGGTGGCGCCGGCATCGGTCTGCAGCCAGCGGGCAAGCTCGGCCACGGTACACGCACCCGACAGGCGCATGCGCATCAAGGGACTCCACTGCGAATTGGTCAGCCCATGTTCGCCCAGGCGCTTGTCGGCCTGTGCGACGATGGACATCATCACCTTCTTCATCAGGAATCCGACGCTGTCCTCGACACCGTAGGCCGCCGGCCGGTAAAAGCGGGGCTGCGCCTGCGGGGCGCCGGGTGCGTCAGCGCCATTCGCCGCCACAGCGGGCGTCGGCGCGACGGCCACAACTGCGTCTGCGCCCGTGCCTGGCTTCGCACGGCCGCCGGCCTTGGCGCTGCCTTTGGCACGGATTCGGGTCTTGGGTGGGTGGTCGGACACAGCGGGGGCAAGGCCAGGAGGCATGGGGCGAATATATTTGCCTAGGCAATTATTGTCAAGGCAGGTTTATCCAAGACCCTGGCAGCGCCATGCCCATTTCCCGGCGTCTCGGCACGGCCACGGCGCGTATGGACAAAGACGATCGCGCGGACGGCGACCGACGACAGGATGGTTTCGGTACCGGTGTCAGCGCCCCCGCGGCCAGGTGAATGGCGGGCCTGCTGGCCATGTGGCCGCCGGGCCCATCGCCCAGCGCGCCAGGCGGCGGGCGCTCAGGGCGCGCGGTGCAGGCGCGGCGCGGACAACAGGTCGAGGTTGTCCGAGATGGCGGCGTCGACGGTGGGCCAGCGCCCCTGGAAGCGGTGCACGATGAACGCGGCCTGCAGGGCCCGCAGATCCTTGACGCTGGGCGCGACCTTGATCTGCGCCACGGCCGCGCCGGTGTTGCCGGCGCGTACCAGCGCCAGCACCTTGTCCGCCCAGACGCTGCTGTTGCGTGCCATGGTTTGATTCCTCGGTGGTGAAGACTGCACTGTAGCTTGCTACCATCACCCATGAAGAAAACTTTCCCTCTGACGCTGCCCGGCCGGCATCCGGACCGCGTGCGCGACGCGCTGAAGCATGAAATCCGCCAATACCTCAAGCGTGAACGGCGCAAGCCCTTGGCCGAAGGTGTCGACTTTCTGGACTTCGACTGCCGCTTCGGCCTGACGGCTGATGACGCCCAAACCACGGACCTGCAGGAACTGATACGCCAGATCGATGCGGCCGCCACGTCAGGGGCCAGCCAGGTCTACGTGGAATTGCTGGCCAAACCCGGTGTGCGCACGCCGCGGCCGCCCCGTGCCGAAGCAGACGCCGACGCAGACGTGGAAGCGACGGCCCTGCCCGAGGATTTCCATCCCACTTCCGTCGCCGACCAGGGCGACAAGGCCTGAGACGCACGCAAAGCGAGACCCGGCCTGCGCGAACAGCCCCGCTGCGTCGCAGCAGCTCGGCTCAGCGGGGCCCGCGCTTGTCGGCGTCCGGCGGGGTCGACCCGGCCTGACGCGCGGCTTCGGCGCGCAGCTTGTCCTTCTTGCTCGGACGCTTGCCCTTGATGCCACCGGTGCCCGGCACCGGTGCCCGGTCCGGGACAGCCACCTGGGTCGGCTCGAAGCCCGCCACCACTTCCCGCGCGAGAACCATGCCCTGGCGCTTCTCGATCAGGCGCATATGGGCCTCGGTGTCGGCACTGACGAAACTCAGCGCCAGTCCGCTGGCACCGGCGCGCCCGGTGCGTCCGATGCGGTGCACGTAGTCGACGGCTGAACGCGGCAGGTCGTAGTTCACCACCACTGGCAGCTGCGCAATATCCAGGCCCCGGGCCGCCAGGTCGGTCGTGACGACCACGTCCCACTGCCCATTGCGCAGTTCCTGCAAGGCCTGGGTGCGGGCGCCCTGGCTCAGCCCGCCATGAAACGGCGTGGCATAGACGCCATGGGCATACAGCTTGGCCGCGATGGTCTCGGCCGCATGCTGCGTGGCCACGAACACCAGCACCCGCTTCCAGGCATGGTCCTTGATCAGCTGGCGCAGCAACTGCGTGCGCCGCGCCGGATCGACGGCAATGCAGCGCTGCACGATGTCCGGCACGTTGTGCGCATCGTCAGCAATCTGTACCCGCAGCGGTTCCAGCAGCAAGGCCTGCGCCAGCGACTCCACGGCGGCAGGCATCGTGGCCGAGAACAGCAGGGTCTGGCGTCGCGGCGGCAACAATGCCAGCACCCGCGCAAGTTCCTCGGCAAAACCGGCGTCGAGCATGCGGTCGGCCTCGTCCAGCACCAGCCACTGCACCGCGTCCAGTGCCACGGCATTCTTGTCGGCCAGATCCAGCAGCCGCCCCGGCGTCGCGACCACGATGTCGGCACCGCCGCGCAGCCGCATCATCTGCGGATTGATCGATACGCCGCCGAACAACGCGACCAGCTGGGGCGGCGCGGCCAGGAAACGGGACAGTGTGCGCACGGACTCTGCCACCTGGCTGGCCAGCTCGCGCGTGGGCACCAGCACCAGGGCCCGCACCCGGCGATCGCCTCGGGGTGGCGACTGCAGGAGGTGCTGCAGCAGCGGCAGCACGAACGCCGCGGTCTTGCCCGACCCCGTCTGCGCAATGCCCAGCACGTCGCTTGCGGCCAGCACGGCCGGAATCACCGCCTGCTGTATCGGTGTCGCCACCAGGTAACCCGAACCGGTAGCGGCCCGCAAAAGGTCAGGGGCCAGGGCGAAATCGGAGAAGGACATAAGGGAGTCGGTACGGCGGGCCAGTGTAACGGGCCCTGCCGTGCGACCATCCGCAGGGGCCGCACCAGGCCATCGCGCGCTGTCCGGGGCTCACGGGGCAGCGCGATGCAGCGCTCCCTGGCGCAGCGCCAGCACGGCCCCGATCCACAGCGCCAGTGCCGAGACGACGAAGCCCCGTTCGAGGCCGCCGGGGCCATCGGCGATCCAGCCCACCACCGTCGGCCCGATGATCTGGCCGCCGGCAAACACGATGGTGAATGCACCGATGCCTGCGGCCCACTGGGCCGGCGGCAGGTTGTGCCGCACCCAGGCGGTGGTCGACGCGACGACCGACAGGAACACCGCGCCGAACAGGATGCCGGATGCCAGCACCACCGGCCATGCAGCGCTTAGCGCCGGTGCCAGCGTCGCGGCGCCCAGCAAGGCATTGAGCAAGGCCAGCGGCCGCCCGTCGCGGTAGCGGTCGAGCAGGCCCGCCCACAGGCGCGGCGACGCCATCACGGCCACTCCGAGCAAGGCATAGAAGGCCATGATGGTGCCGCCGGCCATGCCCTGCGCGCGCAACAAGGCCACGATGAAGGTCATGTAGCCGATATAGCCGACACCGAACATGCCGTAGCCGGCCAGCGCAAACGCAAATCGCCGCAGCGGCATCGGGGCCAGGGCAGTACCGGCCGTCGCGCCCGACGGCACGGCACCGGGCGACCCACCGCTATCGGCCCACGCCAACTGGCGCACGGCCCAGCGCAGCAGCCCGGTGCCGACAAAGCACAGCAGCGCCAGCGCCGCCCAGGCATACGCCCAGCCATGCGCCTGCCCCGCGGCCTGTTGCAAGGCGAGTGGTACCACCAGCGCCGACAAGCTGATGCCCAGCCCGGTTCCGCCGTAATAAAGACCAATCAGCAGCCCCGCCCGTGCGGGATCGCCGGCGGCCAGGCGTGCAGCCAGCAGCCCGCCGGTGATGAATACCAGCGCACTGGTGAGGCCGGCCGCCAGGCGTTGCAGCAACCAGATGCCGGTATCGGTGAACAGGCCACTGACCGCCATCAGCACGCTCGCCGCCAGGGCCCCGGCCAGCATCACCGAACCCGGCTGGGCGCGGCGCAGCAGCATCGGCGTCAGCAAGGCTCCGAGCAGATACCCGGCCGCGTTGCTGGTGTTCATGGCGCCGGCCAGTGCATAACTCCAGCCCAGGTCGTCACGCATCGGCGGCAACAACAGGCCATAGGCGAAGCGGGTGATGCCCAGGGAGACGGCAGCGCCGAGCGAGAGCACCAGCGCCAGCCGGATGCGGCTCGCGCCTGGAGTGGCGGGCGATGGACCGGCAGCGGAAGACATGGCCTCAGTATGCCTGCGCGGCACCGCGCCATGCGCAATGGCGGAGCCGGAAAAGGCAACGGGCCATGAAAGGCCCGTTGTGCTGGATTCAGGCCCGACGATCTGTCGTCGGGCGCGTCGCGTGGGGGATCAGGCCGATGCGGCCTCGCTATCCGTCCGTGCCTTGGAGGCGCGGCGCACACGGCTTGCGATCAGGCCCAGGCCACCGAGCAGCAGCATCCAGGTTTCGGGTTCGGGGACGGCAGCCACGGAGGCGGAGACATCGAACGTTGGGTTCTGAAACGACGTGTCGAGTGCATTGCCAAAAACACGCACATTGGTACTTTCGCCTGCAGCCAGTCCCGTGAGGTTGAAGACACCGGTCAACGTCACGCTGCTTCCTGCAGGAATCAGGTATGAGTCAAACAAGTAGCCACCTACGAACCTGAACGCCCCCGACGTATCCGCTGTACCAAAACTGCCCGACGACGTGCTGAAATTGAAATCGAAATCCGAGCCATCGAACGACGCCGCCTTCAATCCATTGAGGACTGTCGATATCGGCGCGGAATCCGAGCCGATCGACAAGGTCGACGCTGCAGCGTTGAATGACAAAAGCGTTGGTACGAATTGGATTGTGACGTCGAACGCCGCCAAATCGAAATCGCTGTCGAATGTGAAGGTGAACGACGGAAAGGCCTGGCTGGACACGGGCGCAATGGCACCACTTGACGAGGTCTCGATCGCTTGCACCATCGGGCTGGAAAACGCCATCAAGCCCGCGACCGACAACACCGCACCCAGCTTCCACACACTCTTCGTTGGCATTTTTCTTCCTCCAGAAATGCAGGATTCAGACCCTGGACAGGCCCGACATCATTTGACAACCATTAAAAGCAAAATTCACGCCACACATCGGAAACGCACATCACACGGCGACAAACCGTCTTGCCCAAACCCCAAAGTGATAGGGATGTAACGTATTTCGACATCTGGCGATCATGTTCACACACGTGGCAACACAATTCGCCAATCCGCACTCTTGCGAGGCACATGGGAGTCACGCCCACTGACCCAATGGCCCAGCCATTCATTTGCGCGCCCAGCAGGCGCATTTCCTTCGTCGATGCGTGCGCTGCGGTCGAACCGCACATTCGGAACCCCCGCGGGCTGACCGCTGTCGGACGACACGATGGCCTGCGAAGAAAACTGCTGTGCACTTTCCGCAGATCCGAGGCCGTTGACCCATTCCTGGCGACGCGCAGCCATCGGGTCCAGAAGCGTCGACAAGTCGGTGAAAGCTGGCATGAGCGGATTACCCGTCTGCGACGAAGCGGGCTCGAACACCACGCCCTCAGCCTCCGGCCTGATCGATACAGGTTCGACATCTGCCATGACCGCTATCGGCGCAGTCGTGCGGTCGGGCCCCGGCAGCGGCGAATCGACTGGCGCTTGCGCATCTGACACAGCAGTGGATCCCGCCTGCGGCAAGGCCACGGCGGGTGCGGCTGCTTCGGGTACATCCTGCATCGCCGCTTGCACTGGCGCCACCGGCAATGGCGGGATGTAAACCTGTGCCACACCACGAATCATGTTCCCGACCAGTCGGTAGTCGAACACGCTCAGCTGGCCATTGCCGTAAGCGCCACCGACAAGCACCGGATCGATCAGCGGGTAAGCGCCGAATCCGGAGTACCTGCCCGAAATGACATCCAGAATGGCCTGCGCATCATTCAGCGCATAGGCACCATCGCCACTGGTGTCCGCAAGGTAGGCCGCTACGTGCAAGCCATCATCGTCTCGCGCCGCCATGGCACCACCGTTGACCGACACATCCCGCAGATCGAGCACGTGGCTGGCACCATAGCGCGCCATCGCGCTTGCAGGCACATGGGCTTCCAGCCGCAGCAGATCCGTTTGCGCATTGGTCAGGCCGCTGATGCCGGTGACCTGGATACCGATCTGGCCTGCCACGGACATATCGGTCACGACACTCGCCCCGGCCAGCGCGCTGCTGGCGCCAGAGATCGTCAGCAAGCTGGGGTCGTAGTGCAACGTGAAGCTGACAGTGTTGACGCCAATGCCATTGCTGATGCGCAGCGGCAGACCGGAGCCACTGGCCGGCAGGTTGACATCCTGCCCTGCGCCACGGGTGAACTCACCCAGGCCCAGGACCACGCCACTGGCGGCGGCCTGTGTCCTCGAAGCCACGAAATTCCCACCCGCCACACCGTCCCCATCGCCATCCAGCAGCCGGCCATGCGTGTCCACGAAGCCATCGGCCCGGCTGGACAGCGTCAGCGCGTAGTTGCCGCCGGCAAGCACACCGGCAATCGCCGGGCCGCCCGTCTTCACGAAGGTATAGCCCATGCCATCGGCATCCAGTACCACGCTGCCGGCCACCGGCTTGTTGGCGCCATCGCTGAACACCGCATCGGAGGCGCCCCATCCGTAGGACTGCCCGTCCACCAGATTGAGCGTCGACGGATCCACCGCCTGGTTGAAGCGCACCTGGTAGCCGCTGTGGGTCAGCTGGAAACTGGTCACGGCCAGCAGGTGGGGATCGACCGTGACCGTGAAGCTGGCCTGGTCCTCGCCGCCGTGCCCGTCGCTGACCCGCACCGTGACCGGGTACACCGCCACGGCATCCAGGTACGGCGCCGTCCATTGCAGGACGCCGGAGCTGCTGTCGATCTGCAGCCCGGCCGGGCCGTCCAGCAGCTCGAAGCTCAGGGTATCGCTGCCATCCACATCGTCGGCGACCAGGGCCAGGTCGAGCAGGTCACCCGCGCGCAGGTCTTGCGCACCAGGGTTGGCCAAGGTCGGAGCGTCGTTGACCGGCAGCACGTTGATGGCCACCGTTACCGGCAAGGACGTCAGCGCCGGCGACACGTAGTCGGTGCCGCAGCCGCAGGTGAAGGCCTGCCCGGCATCGGTGACACTGAACGAGAAGCTGTCGGCGCCGAAATAGTCGATGTCGGGCACGTAGGTCCAGGCGCCGCCGGCGGCCAGCGTCAGGGTACCGTGCTGAGGACCTTCGACCAGGTTGAACAGCAGGGCTGTCGGGGCGGTTTCCAGGTCGCTGCCGCTGAGCTGGATCGCGAGCGCCGTGTCCTCGTCGGTGGAGACGGACTGCGCGTTGGCCGTGGGCGCATCGTTGACCGGCAACACCTTGATGTCGATGCTGGCCGTGGCACTGCCACCCTGCCCGTCGACCACCTGGTACATGAAGTTCACCTGCCCGACGAAATCCGCAGGCGGGGTGTAGGTCAGCTGGTGCGTCACCGGGTCGAGCGGCCCCAGCGTGCCGAATGCAGGCTGGGTCAGGATGCTGTAGGTCAGCGTATCGCCATCCGGATCGGTGGCCGCAAGCGTGATCACCAGCGGCTGGTCCTCGTCGGTCTGCGTGAACTGGCCCGTCGCCACCGGGTTGCGGTTCGGCGCCAACACGTTCACCGCCACTGGCACCGCATCGTAACTGCCATCCTCGTCGGTTGCCGTGACCGTGATGCTGTAGTCGCCGTCGAGCGCATAGACGTGGCTGACGCTGGTCGCATTGCCAGCCACCGTCTGCAGGTTGCCGTCACCCCAGTTGATGTCCCATGCCGACACCGTGTCCTGGCCCGGGTCGGTCGCACCCAGCGAGAGCACATACGTCTGGCCCAGCAGGACCTGCGCGGCACCGGAGACACTCAGACCTGGCGCCACGTTGTGCACATGGATCTGGAACGTGCGCTGTACGCTCGCCACGCCATCGCTGACCCGTACCGTGACGTCGGTCGACGCATCGCCGTCGATGGCGGTCCATGTGAAGACACCGGTACCGGCGTTGACCGTGGCGCCGGACGGCCCGGTGACCAGGCTGTAGCTCAGGGTCTGGCCTTCAGGATCCTGGCCAACCAGCTGCACGCTGACAAGGCCGCCTTCATCGACATCCTGGTCGGCAATCGCATCGAGCGTCGGCGGGTCGTTGGTCGGGTTGACGATCAGCGAGATGGTTCCTGCGACCGAGGTGAGCGCCGTTGCCGGGTCGGCGTCGTTGCGCCCGCGATCTGTCACCGTATAGGTGAAGGCATCGTCACCGGCGAAGTCGGGATCCGGCGTATAGGTCCAGCTTCCATTGCTGCCTTGCACCAGGCTGCCATGCTGCGGCGGCGTCACCAGGGTGAAGACCAGGCCGCTGCGCGGTGTTTCCTTGTCGATCGCCGGCAGGGTCAGCGTGACCGGGTTGTCTTCGGTCAGGTTCACGATCTGTCCCGGCGCCAGTGGCAGGTCGTTGACCGGCAGCACGTTCAGGCTGATGGTTCCGATCGCGGTGCCCAGCTTGCCATCGTCGACCTGGAACTGGAAGCTGTCCGCACCCCAGTAGTCGGGATCTGGCGTGTAGGTGACCTGGCGGGTCACCGGGTCGAAGCCGGACAGGCTTCCATGGGCTGGATTGCTGTACAGGCCGAAGCTCAGCGGGTCCAGGTCGGCATCGGAACCCGCCAGCGTGATCACCACGCTGCCATCCTCATTGACGTTGACGGCCTGGGACTGCGCCACCGGGTCGGTGTTGCCGGCACGGTCGATCGAGAACACATGCAGGTAGTCGCCGCCGGCCGTTCCGTTGGCATCACCGTCCAGCGCATTGCCGGCCGTGTCGTAGATGGCCAGCGTGCCCGACAGGCGCAGCCGGTACAGGCCATCGGCCAGCACACCGCCGCCGAACTGCAGCGTGAGGTCGGTCTCCGGGAACGAGTAGGCCGGGGTCAGCGCGATCTCGACGTCGTCCGGCGTGTCGAGCACACCGTCGGCACCGGCAAACAGCAATTCGTAATTGGCCGGGCTGCGCGCCGAGATGCCGTCGAGCGACTCGCTGAAGCTGACCTGGACGCTGGAGAAGGCCAGTGCCGTCGTACCGCCGTTCGGCGGCAGCTGCGAGATCGCCGTGACCTGCGGCGGCGTGGCGTCGTCGGAGTCGCCCTGGAATTCGTAGGCACCGATGTCGTAGAAGCGTAGGCCTTCCTGTGCCTGCCACTGCACCGAATTGGCGGAGGCCAGGTTCGGCGCGCCGTCGTAGCCCGGCGCCAGCACGAAGCTGAATCCATTGCCGGCCGACACACCGATCCGCGGCGTGAAGCCGGTGTTGCCGGCGCCGTAGTCGAAGCGGTAGCTTCCGTCGCTGAACAGCGTCACCGAGAAGTTGGCCGTCTTGCTGTTGTCGGCCTGCAGCGCGGCCGCCCAGCGGAAGGTGATCTGGTTCGCGGTCGTCGTGTCGACGAAGATGTTGCCGCCGACGTTGGCCGTGGTCAGGTTGTCCCAGAACGGCGCAATGATGGTGTTGCGCTGGAAGATCTCCAGGTTGTTGGCCTGGTACACCGCGGTGTCCGGGCCGGCAAACTGCAGGTAGCCCTCGGTCGATACCGTCACCGAGGTGTAGGTGGTACCGTAGAACGTGAAGCCAAAGCCCAGCGCCTGTGTGAAGCTGCCCTGGGTCGTCCGGTAAGGCTTGGCCGTGCCACTCTCGTTGAACAGATTGCCGCCACTGGCACTGGGCACGTACAGCGGCCAGCCGTCGCCGGTGTTGGCCGTGCTGGGATCGTCGTGCCGCTCACGGCCTTCGATGTCGTACAGCGTGGCGCGGTACGCGTTGGCAGCGTCGATGGCCGGCGAGTACGCCTTGAGGCCGAAGTTGTCATCATGCCCGTCACCCTCGGCGGCGGGATTCGCACCCAGTACGTTGTCGGCACCGTCGATGTCCAGGAACAGCGGGTCGCCGGCGACCGAGAACACGTCCTTGACGCTGGCGAGTTTCCAGTTGGCCAGCGTCACCTGCTCCAGGTTGTTCCACAGGCCGGTGCGTGCAGCAGCGCCGGCGGTGAAGATCAGGTTGTAGTCGGACAACATGCCGGTCACGCCACCGGGGTCGGCGTTGATACCGTAACCCGCAGCCACCCACAGGATGTTGTTGAACAGCCGCACGTCCTGCGCATTGCTGGTCAGCCGGATCGCATCGCCCACCGGCTGGTAGATCGTGTTGTTGCTGACCAGGTCGTCGGCATTGTGGCGCCACGCCAGCGAGATGCCGACATTGGTGTTGGCATAGATGACGTTGTTGACGATGTTGCCGTAGCCACTGTCGACAATGCCGAACGAATTGCCATAGATGCGGTTGCCGACGATGTTGCCACCGCTGCCGGACGAACTGCCGGTATAGACCCCGTACTGGCTGTTGCCATAGATCTCGTTACCGGTCACCCAGGTGCTGTAGTCGGCACTCACGCCATGGTAGTTGCCGTGGATGTCGTTGCCTTCGATCCGCACGTTGCCACTGTTGCTGGTGATGCCATACAGGTTGCTGTTGGTATGCCCGAATACGTCGTTGTCGACGATCCAGGCGACACCACTGGCGACAATACCGTGGCTGGCGTTGTCGTGCACGCGGTTGGCCTGCACGACGATACGGTCAGCCAGCGCTCCGGAGTAGTACACGTACATGCCGTAGCTCGCATTGCCGAACACATCGTTACCCCGCACCAGCGCACGGGCGGCACTGATCTCGAGTCCGCGCTGGCCATTGCCATGGACCTGGTTGTCGAGCACCTGCAGGTCGTCGTTGCCTGCTGCGAACGACAGTCCATCCTGCGTATTGCCATAGATATCCGAACGCATCACGGTGATCCGGTCGGAGTCCACGCCTGCGGCATAGAGTCCGTACTGCCCGCCGGTGATGGCCAGGTTGGCGATGGTGATGTCGTCGGCACCGGCGAACTCGAACACGACCCGGCCCGCGGCAGTGTTGCCCCGGTTCAGCTCGGCCACATGGCCCACCACCTGCGGGCCCTGGATCCTCACGCCGCTGTCCTGTGCATCGAGCACGATGTTCGTGGCCAGGTTGTACACCCCCGTGTCCACATAGATCACGTCGCCCGGATCCAGGTCGTAGGCCCGCAGCAGCGCCGCCAGGCTGGCCATCGGCGCATCCGCACTCTTGCCCGAGTTCGCGTTGTCGCCCGCCGCACTCGTGAACTCGTTGTCCGACAGGTTCACGTCCCCGGCAATGTTCACGTAGTAGCTCTGCCCGCCATTGGCGATCAGGAACGCCTCGTCGCTCACGTCCGAGACCGTCAGCGCCCCCGCATGACCCACCGCCCGGATCATCGCCGTGTTGCCCGCCGTCTCCTCGGTCGGCGTCCACACATAACTGCCCCGCCCGTAGCGGTCCATCGCCAGGCCCGACGCAATCGGACTCCAGCTCGCCCCGTTGTCCAGCGAAACCTCCAGGTCCGCCGTCGGCGTGGCCACGCCCGCCGCGTTCACCCGCACCAGCTCGATGCCGTTGATGAACGCCGGGTAGCTCGTGCTCGGGCTCTGGCTCAGCAACTCCAGCAGCAGCCCCGCGCCGCCACTGACGCTCAGGTCGTACTCGAACACCACCGCCTTGTTGTACCCGCCGGCGGCCGCCCGCACATCGTAGTCATCGGCCGCCAGCACCCCGTTGATGCGGATGTCGAACTTGCGCGTGCCCACCGCAATATTGCTCGGCTCGCTGAAGTGCAGCCGGACCCGGTAGTCCCCATCGTCCACCGGCAGCGTCCAGGCAATCTGGCTGCCCGCGCTGGTGACCGCAACCGCATAGCTGTGGTACACCGCCTCCGGCGCCGGATCCACCACACCCGAGCGATCGACCACCACACTGCCACCGATGACGCCGGTGCTGTAGCTCTGCGTCTGGTACGCGTTGGGCAGCCAATTCTCGACCTGCCCCGCATTGCCGGTGTTGATCAGCGCCACCGTGTCGGTGCTGGTCAGCCCCGCAGAGCGCCAGTCGATCTGGTAGCTCTGCCCCACCTCGTACTTCTCCAGCCCGTTGGGGCCCAGCACCTGGATCATCGGATCCGTGCTCTGCGTGGCCTCCTCGGTGCCCCCGTAGGCCCCCAGGTTGCGCCGCCCGCCATTGGCCAGCGGCTCGGCCAGCCAGTAGTCGTTCAGGCTGCCCCGGTCGATCGCCGGCGAGTCCGCCTGCAGGTGGTAGTCATCGTCCGAGCCGTAGTCGCCCTCCAGCAGCTCGATGCGCACCGCGTCGGCAAACACCCTGTTGCCGGCGTAGTTGGACAGCGTCACCACCAGCGTGTCGCCCTCCAGCCGCGCCAGGCCGATCGTCTCCCAGGCCGCCCCATCGGCATTGAAGTCATTGGCCGCCGACTGCAGGTTCAAGCTGCGGTACGCCAGCACCGTGCCGCCACCATCCGTGACCGTGTAGCGCGCATTGGTCGCAGACGGGTTGTCCAGCGGCCAAGTCACCGCAATGCGGTACGTGCCCGCCGCCAGCCCCGTAAAGCTCCACGTCGACGTCGCGCTGCCGTCCCCCGCCGGCGTCTGCCAGAAGTCTCCGCTGTAGCCCTTGGTGACGTTCTCCGTCCAGGTCCCGGTGAAGGCCTGCCCCGCACCCTCGTCGTCGATCAGCTGGCTGAACGATCCCGGGTTGCCGTTCCAGCCATTGATGCCGTCGGCACCGTTCACGTTCACGAACCGCGGATCCCCCGTGATGCTGTGCGCATCGAAGCCCGTCTCGTAGTACCAGTCGGTGCGGTCATCGAACGCCCGGTCTTCCCACCAGCCCAGCTGCGCCCCACCCGTCAGGTGGAACAGGTTGTAGTCCGACACGAACCCGCTCTGGCTGTCGCTGTTCACCCACAGCGCAATGCCGCCATCGCTCCACAGAATGTTGTTGCGCAGCACCACGTTGTTCGTACCCGTCACCTCCAGTGCGCGCCCTCCCACCTGGTGCACCGTGTTGTTCACCACCCCATCGGCTCCGGCCGTATGGCTGTAGGTCACCCGGATACCCACCGTCGCGTTGTCGTACACCAGGTTGTTGAACACCCGTCCGTAGCCACCGTCCTCGATTCCGATGTTGTTGCCATACACCCGGTTGCCTTCGAACAGCGACTGGTAGCCCGTGATCCCCACGCCCGTGTTGCCCCACACCCGGTTGTCCCGCGCCGTGCCCTGGTAACCCATGTCGATGCCGGTCGTGTTGCCCCACACCGCGTTGCCCTCGGCCACCGCGCCGTAGCTCACCGCAATACCCTGCCCCTGACCCCAGCTCTCGTTCCCCCGCACCATGACGTCATACGTCGCAGAGATCCCGTGGGCGTTGTCAAACACCCGGTTCCCCTCCACCACGATCCAGTCCGCCACACTCCCAGCGCCGTTCGCCTGCGCCACAAGTCCCCAGCTTCCGTTGCCCCAGATGCTGCTGTCGGTCACCTGCGCCCGCAAGGCGGTCAGGTAGATGCCGTAACTGGCGTTGTCGCGCACCTGACCTGCGATGAAGGAGAAACCTTCATTGCCGGCCGCGGCATACACGCCATAGCTGGCATTGCGGTAGATGTCGCTGTTGCTGACCGTGATGCGGTCGGAGTCAACACCATTGGCCAGGTAGACCGCATGGTAGGCACCTGTCATCGACAGATGGTCCAGCGTGACGTCGTCGGCACCGGCAAACTGGAACACGTAGGACGTGCTGTTGCTGTTGCCCCGGTCCAGCAGCGTGACATGGCCGGCCTGCATCGCGCCGCGGATCACCACGCCGCTGTCCTGCGCGCCGATGCTGATGTTCGTCGTCAGCAGGTACCTGCCGGTGTCGACGACGATGACATCGCCCTCGTCCAGGTCGTAGCGTTCGAGCACGGCCCGGATCGACGCCATCGGCGTGGCCGCACTGAGGCCATCGTTCAGGTCGCTGCCGGCCGCGGTCGTGTACTCGTTGTCGGAGAAGTCGACGTCATCGGCGAGGTTGACGTAGTAGACATGGATCGGCTCGGTGACAGTGAACTCGCGATCCGAGCGGTCGTTGATGGCATTGTCGACCTCGGCCGAAACCCGCACCAGGTATTGCATGCCCACCGGGAACATGGCCGGATCGACATTCCACGAATAGCTGCCATCGTTGGTCTCGCTGTCGGCCAGCAGGCTCCAGGACACACCACTGTCGCCGGAAACCTCGATGTCGACATTGCCTGCGAAGCCGTGGGCACGCCAGCGGATGTCGTAATTGGTTTCCTGCGGCACGCTTTCGCCCCCATTGGGCGCAAACACCGTGATGTATTGGGCCGGGCTCAGCGAAGCCTGCGCGGTGCCACCATAGGCACCGATGTTGATGAAACCGCCATTGGGTTGCGGCTCCAGGCTGAAGTCGTCGCTGCTGCGGCCGCGGTCAATGCCGGGCGATTGCACTGCGTCGGCGACGGTCGCGCCCGCCGACTGCACCGGCAAGCCGGTGGTCGCGCTGCGAACCGGCGCCAGCCAGCCTCCGTGGACGCTGCCGAACAGGCTGCGCAGATGGAAATCATCGTCCCGGCCATCGGCGGCGGGTGACACATAACCCAGCAGGCCATCAGCGCCGTCGACGTCGACGAACAGCGGGTCGGCATACAGGCTGTTGGCGTCGGAGAAACTGGCCACGCGCCATGTGTTGAGCGTGTTGCGTCCCGCCCCTTGCCACTGCCCCACCATGGCAGGGCCGGTGGTGTAGAACAGGTTGTAGTCGGACTCAAAGCCGACCTGGCTGTTCGACGAGACCGCAAGCGCATAGCCACCGGCGGTCCACAGGATATTGTTGTACAGGCGGATGTTGCTGGCATTGTCGATCGCCACCGCATTGCCGGTCGTCTGGTAGACGGTGTTGTTGGTCAGCGCCAGTCCGTTGCCAGAGACCGTGATTCCGCCCAGCGTGTTGTCGTACACCAGGTTGCTGCGCGCCGCATAGGCGCCGGAGCCCGTCCAGACGATGCCCTGGCCGCCATTGGAGTAAACGACGTTGCCGACCAGGTTGGAGTAGTAGGCGTAGATGCCGGTCGCCAGATTGTCGTAGACCCGGTTGTAGCTGATGGCACCGGCGCCGGTGTAGGCGTTGATACCGCCATGGTTGCCGTAGACGATGTTGTAGCTGGCCTGGGCGCTGCTGTTGACATCCAGACCGTAGTAGCCGCTTCGGGTCTGGCCCCAGATGGCATTGCCCACTGCATGCACGCCGGAATAGGCGATCGACAGGCCGTTGTAGCTGTTGTCGTGGATCAGGTTGCCGTTGCCCGCCGCCAGGTCGGAGTCGCCCACCCAGGCCATGCCGGTGCTGTTGAGGACGTACATGCCATGGGTGTTGCCATACGCCTCGTTGCGCACGATGCGGCTGTTGCCCGGCTGGTTGATGTAAAAGCCCCAGCTCTGGTTGCCGTGGGCCAGGTTGTCGGTGACGTTGTCGACCGTGCCGGACAGGTAGATGCCGAAGTTGCCGTTGCCGAAGGCTTCGGCATGGCTGAAGGTCGCGATGTCGCCCGTCACGTAAATGCCGTAACGGGTGTTGTCGTGGGCCACCAGATGGTCCAGCGTGTTGAACGGCGCGTTGGTGTCGATCCAGATGCCGTCCTGGTCATGTCCCCAGGCGGTGATCCATGACGCCGAGAAGGCCTCGGACCCGTTGCGCACATACAGGCCGCGATCGGCATCGCGCAGCGACAGATGGCGGATGGTCACGAAATCGGCGTCGTTGAGCTCGATCAGTGCCCAGGTCCGGTCCCCCGGAATGGCCGGGTATAGCGTCGCGGCGACCAGCGCGCTGTCCGGCCCGGTCATCAGGAAACCTTCGTCCAGGCCCAGGCCGGTATCGATGCTTCCCGAGACCGCCACCGCATAGATCATCGGGTAGTCGCCGGTGTCGATGTGCAGCGTGGAGAAACTGTCCAGCGTGTATTCGCGCAGCACGTTGACCGGATTGGGCTTGGGGGCATCCGGCGTCTTGCCGGTATGGCGGTTCGAGCCGGTGGCACCGGGCGTGAACTGGTCTCCGACATTGCTGGCATCGTCGACGTAGTAGTCGCCGCCATCCTCGGGCACCGAGAAACTTTCCTGGCTGCGGTCGAGCACCGTCATGTCGTGCACCAGTGAGACCTGGATGCGCAGGCCATGGGTGCCGAAGTCGATGCCGCTGTTGCCCGGGATCCAGATGAACTCGCCATCGTCCGCCGTATTGGGCGCGATGTTGAGTACCAGCGCCGGCCCGTTCGCGGTGTCCTGCACCAGGTCGATACGCACCGGCGAACTGCTCAGGTTGTTGACCGTCTCCCAGCGGATCGTCAGCGGCTCGAACTTCTCCCAGTCGGTATACATGTCCGGGAAGCGCAGCATGATGCGGGTGTCGGTGCCGGCCGACGCCTCGTGGCTGCCATGGCCGTACGCGCCCAGGTCGGGCACATAGGCCTCGGACACCGCATACAGGAAGGCGGCATCGAGCCAGGCATCGTTGCTGCTGCCGCTGTCGCGGTCGGCCAGGAAGCGGATCACGACAAAGCGCGCACCGGTCGGCACCGTCACGCGACCGCCCACCAGTTCCCAGCGGTCGGATGGATTGAGCGAACCGGCATTCGCAGCCGCCGCATTGCTGCCCAGCGCGATCGGGTTGCTGGACGCGTCGAAGAACTGCAGGCTGATGCTGCCGCGGTCGACCGGGTTTTCCGCCGCGCTGCGCATGCGGCCGCCGTACAGCAGGTCGAGCCGGCCGGAGTCGAGTTGCCCCAGCGTGAATCCTGCGGCAAGCAGATCCACGGTCTGCTGAATCTGTCCGGACTCGACATTGCCAGACGAGAAATACTGACTGCCCTGGTAGGCTGCCGGACTGCCGGTCTTGACGGCGGCGCCGGCATTGGCGGTCCAGCCGGTGAGGCCGGACTCGAAACCCGGGTTGACCAGCAGGTTCTGGTAGTGCGCGGGCACCGCCTGGTCGAGCCGGGCATCGGCCGCATCTACGTCCGGACTGGTGAAACGCAGACCGGCAGTCGTCGCGAACAGCCGGAAATCGTCGAAATCGGTATCCATGAACTGCGGCTTCGCCCACAGCGGATTGACCGCCGTGGCACCGATCGAATGCAGGTCGAAGCGTGCGATGTCGGCCTGCCAGTCGATCAGGTCGGCGAAGTCGCGCGTCCAGTAGCCGATGCGGCCACCCTGGTCCGCATACAGGTTGTTGTAGTCGCTGAAGAAGCCAGTCTGCGCGTCGTTGGCGACATAGATGTCGTACCCCGATCGGGCCCACAGGATGTTGCCGCGCACCTCGACATTGCTGGCGCCGCCCTGCACCCGGATGTTGTCGCCCGTCGGCGCATAGAAGGTGTTCTGGTAGATGCGAACGTCGGACACGCCCGACACCAGCAGGCCGTAGCTGGTGTTGCGGTAGATCAGGTTGTGCCAGACCTTCAGTCCATTGCTGGCCTGGATGCCGGTGCCGTTTTCGGCGATGCGGTTGTACTGGACGGTCCCGGTGAAACCGGATACGCCGACGCCATTGCCCGCGATCAGGTTGGCCAACTGCAGGTCGGTGCCGCCGACGATGCCGCTACCTGCAACGCCGGTGGTGTTGTCGTACACATGCTGGTTCTGGAACTGCGCCCCCACCGACACGACGCCGGTGCCGTTGCCGAACACATGGTTCACGCCTGCGCCGGCAGCGAAGCCCAGGCCGGCACTGGTGCCGGCAACCGTGGTGCGGATACCGGTCGTGTTGCCGTGGATGCGGTTGTCGGTCAGCGCCGCCGCCGCGCCATAGTCGACGCCGATGGCCGCGCCATGGATGTCGTTGTACGCAATCGCTCCGCTGAAGCTGGCGTCGATGTCCAGCGTTCCGGCGATGTCGTTGTGCGCGATGGCTCCATCGCCGGATGCCGTGATCTGGATGCCGCCGCTGCCGATCTGGTTGTATACGATGCGCATGCCGTCGCCGCCGGCCAGCACCAGCTTGCCCGTCAGCAGGCGGCTGTCGCGCAGCGTGAAGCCGTCCGCATTGACGACATTGACATTGGCCGCGAACGTCAGGCCCTGCATCACGACATTGGCGGCGCCATTGATCGTCACCCCGCCGGTGATCTGCGTCGCGTGGCCGGGTGCGCCGACGAGCGTGACGCCGCCGTCCTGGGCCTCGATGCTGAAGCCGCCAAAGGCGCCCGCACCGAGCACGATGAAGTCGCCCGCGCCCAGGTCCTGGCTGCCCAGAATGAGCTGCAGCTGCGCCAGGTCAGCCGCCTGGAAAATGCGGTTCACGGCCGGCGCATCGGCGCGCAGATAGATCTGGGGCGTCGCCGGATCGCCGGCATAACCCCGGTCGGCTTCGCTCCAGGCAATGACCGGACGCCCGAGGGCATCGACCGCCAGCGCCGCACCCGAAAGACGACCACCGGACTCACTGATGCCATCCCCATCGGCATCGGCCGGTGTGCGCGCCACAAAACCGGCGCCGTCCCAGGCCTTGGCGTACAGCGCCTGCGGCTGGTCGGCGCGCCGGGTGTCCTCGTCGGTCCAGAACAGCCACAGTGCGCCGCCACCGGACGCCAGCGTAGCATCCCTGGCCACCGTGGCGTTGTCGGTCGTCGGACCGTGGCTGGTCAATGCGCCCACACTGGACCAGGCCCCTGCGCTGTAGCGTTCGCCGCGCAGATTCTGGAATCCGTCTTCCATGTCCTGCCAGACCATGTAGAGCGTGCCACCGGCATAGGCCAGCGTCGACGCGCGGCTGTTGCCACTGCTGTCCGACACGCCATTGCCGCTGGCCGAGCCGGACATGCCGAACCAGACACCGGCATCGTACTGCTTGGCAAAGACCTGCTGGTGTCCGGACACGGTTTGGGTCCAGCCCACCGCAACGCGTACGCCATCGGTGGCGACGCTGAGCTCCGACACATCGCTGGCAGCGCCGGAAATACCCCCGCCGCTGGTGCTGCCTGCCCCCAAAGCGACCCAGTTGGCGCCGTCGAAACGGCGCCCAAACACCTGCACGGTACCGCTCGCATCGTCCAGCCACAAGGCGGCCAGACCGGCGCTGGTGTTCACCAGTTGGACCTCGGAGACACTGCCGGTGTTGCTGATGCCGCCGGCCGACAGGGAACTGCCGAGTGCCACCCAGGCACCCGCCCCCGCATTGGCCGTCGCGTCGAAACGCGCGACCCGCACATTGCTCTGGCTGCCCGTCGTCTCGACCCAGGCCACGACCGGACTGCCATCGGCAGCGAACGTCAGGCTGGGTTGGCGTGAACTGCCGGCGGTGGCGCTGACACCACCGCCCAGCGCGCTGGCACCCAGCATCTGCCAGGCGCTGCCGTCATGGCGCAGCACGTAGATTTCGAAATTGCCATTGCGCGCGTCGGCCCAGGCGACCACCGGGCGACCCAGCGCATCGGCCGCAACCGCAGGCTCGACCGCCAGACCCATGCCGCCGGAGAGGCCCGCCCCACTGGCCGAACCGGCCAGTTCGCGCCACAGTCCGTCCACATCCGGCCCCGTGGGAAGACTGGCCAGCGCCATCGGGTCGTTGCGCGTGATCTGCGTGAGTGGTGGCAGGCTGGGCGTCGGCGCGACAAAGCTGCCCGGCGACGC
The DNA here is from genome assembly GCA_024235935.1 of Rhodoferax sp. Lineage (GTDB taxonomy): Bacteria > Pseudomonadota > Gammaproteobacteria > Burkholderiales > Burkholderiaceae_C > CAISIP01. The sequence continues at coordinate 97,520 of JACKLL010000008.1, forward strand.
GCCATCGCCGCTGCCGAAGTCGACCACGTTGGAATTGCCGCCACCCACTTCCTGCTGGTTGAACCCGTTGGCTGCCGTGCCGACCAGCGCGATCAGGTCGTCGCCGCCTTCGCCATACAGCAGGTCGTTGCCGCCCTGGCCGAACAGCTGGTCGCCCCCGGAGCCGGCTTCATCGCCATTGGTGCCGAAATCGCCGTACAGCCAGTCGGCCGCGTTGTCGTCGCCAGCACCCGAGACGCTGTGGCCATAAAGCACATCGTGCTGCGCGCCCCCCAGCAGCACATCCGAACCGGCGCCGCCTTCGAGCAGGTCGTCGCCCGCATGGCCTTCCAGGATGTCGTCACCGTCACCGCCCAGCAGATGGTCGTTGCCGCCATTGCCGTACAGGCGGTCCCGGCCCGCTTCGCCGTACAGCGTGTCGGCACCGTCGTCGGAGCCGCGCAGGATGTCGTCGTCGGACCCGCCCCACAACTGGTCGCCATTGCCGCCACCACCGAGCAGTTCGTCCTCGCCGGCCTGGCCGTACAGCCAGTCGGCGTCCAGCCCGCCATCGATGTAGTCGCCATCGTCGCCGCCGAAGATATGGTCCTCGCCGAAGCCACCGTACAGGCGGTCGTTGCCGCCCTGGCCGTAGATCAGGTCGCCATGCTCGCCACCCCAGATCTCGTCGTCATCCGCGCCGCCGTCGATGATGTCGGCGCCACCCAGGCCCCAGATGCGGTCCTTGCCGGAGCCGCCGAAGATCCGGTCACCGACATAGATGCCGTCGAACAGGTCGCTGTCGTTGCCACCGCTGTCGGCACCGATGATGGTGTCGTCGCCGTCATCGCCGTAGAGGATCTTGCCCAGGCCCACGCCGGCCAGCAGCACGTCGTTGCCGATGCCGCCACGCAGGACATCGGCACCGCTGCCGCCTTCGAGCAGATCCGCACCCGCGTCACCGAACAAGGTGTCGTCACCGGCCTCGCCCAGCAGATGGTCGTCGTCCTCGTTGCCATGCAGAAGGTCGTTGCCGTCGCCGCCATAGACCCGGTCGCGACCGGCATTGCCATACAGGCTGTCATCACCGGATTCGCCGTAGAGCTGGTCGTCGCCGGCGCTGCCGTAGAGGGCATCGTCGCCGATGCCGCCATACAGCCGGTCGACACCGTCGCCGCCGACGATCAGGTCATTGCCCTCGTTGCCCAGGATCAGGTCATCACCCGCATCGCCATACAAGGCGTCGGCGCCGGTCTCGCCGTAGATGCGATCATTGCCCTCCTGGCCGCGCACCGTGTCGTTGTCGGCACCACCCAGAATCAGGTCGTTTCCGGTGCCACCCCAGATCAGGTCATCGCCGGCATCGCCATACAGGATGTCGTCGCCGCTGTCGCCATAGATGCGGTCGCCGTTGTCGCCCCCGTGCATGGTGTCGATGCCGGCGCCGCCGCGCATCAGGTCGGATCCGGCCTCGCCCCACATCAGGTCGTTTCCGTCGTTGCCCCGCATGTCATCGTCGCCGGCACCGCCGAACAAGACATCGTCGCCACCCTCGCCCGACAGGAAGTCGGCACCGGCCTGGCCATACAGCACATCGTTGCCGGCCGTGCCGCCCATACGGTCCGCTGCCCCTTCATGGCCGAGCCCCAGGTCGCCATACAACACGTCGGCAGCGCCGTCGTCACCGGCACCGCCGACGGCATGCCCGTACAGCACGTCATCGCCGGCACCGCCATACAACCAGTCGACACCGGCATCGCCTTCGAGCAGGTCGTTGCCCTGTTCGCCATACAGCAGGTCGTTGCCCGCACCGCCATGCAGCTGGTCGTTGTCGGCACCGCCGAACAGGTTGTCCTGCCCGTCGCCGCCGAACAGCATGTCCTCGCCGGCACCACCGTCGATCCAGTCGTTGCCGCCCTGACCATACAGCTGGTCATCTCCGCCACGGCCGTCGATGATGTCATCGGCCATGTCGTCGCCGGCACCGCTTTCGGAATGACCGTAGATGCGGTCGTCCTTGTTGCCGCCCTTGAGCGTATCGCGCCCGGCACCGCCCTGGATGAAAGCCGCGCCTCCGCCGGCGATGATGATGTCGTCGCCGTCACCCCCGCGCAGTTCAGCCGGTGCGAGAACGCCCGGGTCGAGTTCGATCACGTCGTTGCCCATGCCGCCGTTGGCGACGATGCGCGTCACCGCATGGTGCGCCGGCTCGCCTTCGCCTACCTCCTGCAGCGAACCGTACAGCTGGGTAAAGCCGAAGGCCTCGACCAGCACCGAGTCGCTGCCGACGGCGGTGACCTTGAACGACTCGTCACCGTCACTGATGTCCCCGTGCTGTCGGTAGATCGCCCGATCGCCCATGTTCAGGTACAGCGTTCCATCGGCTTCGTCCAGCGTCGCCAGGATCGGCGGCGGCGCATCGCAATCGACGCTGAAGCTGACCAGCGTGACGCGGGCGATCTCGAACGGGATGGTGACGCCGACAAAGAAGAGACCCAGGTCGAGGCCGATGCGCAGCTCGAGCTCCACATAGGCACCAAACTCGCCTTCGAAGTCGAAGATGCACAGCGGGCCCCCACCCTGGATGCGGTCCAGGAACTCGCCGAAGCGCATCTTGCCGTCGCCATCGGTGTCGTGCAGATTCAGACCCAGCTGCGCGTAGATACCGCCCTCGACCTCGATGGACAGGATCACCGCGCTGACGCGCACCCCGGCGCCGATGTGGGCCTCGAGGAACAGCTCGGGCAGATCCTGCCATTCGCCGCCGACGTTGTAGGTGTCGGCCACATAGAAGCCGTCGAACAGCAGCAGCTCGTTGCGTGCGCCCTGCTGGATAGACTCGGCATAGGAGCGGATGCCGTGCGTGTCGTAGCCGAAGCCAAAGCGCACGCCGGCGCGCAGCCCGCCCTCGAGCGTGATGTAGACCGGCGGCGGTGCGTACACCGGACCGAAGGCCTGCTCGATGTCGAAGCCGACACTGAACTCCGGCATGTCGTAGCGGAAGATGTCGACGTCCTGCCCCAGCAGCAGCTTGAACGCGATCGACGGATCGTCCAGCAGCGGGAACGAAAAGCCGGACCCGCCGGTGCCCTTGACGTCGTTCTTGGCACTGTTGAAACCCGGGCTCTTGTTCGATAGCTGGCTGGACAGTGCCTCGGTCGGATCGGTCTTGCGACCCGAAAAATCGATACCGCCGAAATTGACGCTGCCGCCGGTGCGCAGGTCCTGGCTGCCACCCAGGTTGTTCAGGTTGAAGCTGCCGAAATCGAGGAAGACGTCGTCGCCCAGGCTGTCGAGCCGGTCCAGGAAGTCGACCAGCTGCCCTGCCGCTTCGACGAAATCCGCCGCTTCCGCCGACACCAGTTCGGGCGCGAGCAGGTGCGCCATCTCGATGAAGGTGACATCGTTGCCGGTGATGTCCGAGATCACTGGTATGCGTGCATTGAGCACATCGAGTACCGGGCGGATCGGCTCCAGGATCGGATTGATGGTGTTGACGATGGGGCTGACGATGCGGTTCAGGAACTGGCCGAGGTTCAGCCGCACGTCGTTGAAGCTCACATCCTGCAGGTTGCCCTCGAAGCCGTTGATGGCGTCGAAGGTCCACAGCAGGTGGAAGTCGGCCATCAGCTGCGGGAAACCGGCATCGAAGAAGGCGGCGCTTTCGACATCGTCGCTGGAACCCATGACGCCGGCGGTGAGCTTGAGGTTGGCCTCGGCCTGCAGGTTCAGCACCACGTCGACGACCTGCGCAAAATTGACGCCGCCGGCCAGCTCGTTGAAGGTCAGCCGGTTATTGCTGCCGATCGGGTCCTTCAGGTCGATGGCGAAGGTGCCGCTCAGGTGGGTCGGGTTCGCATCGTCGTCTTCCAGCTTGACGCGCAGGAAGGCCAGCTCGCCGCCGATGGCCATGTTGGGCGTCGTCGCGTCGACCGTCACCGACAGCTCGTTGGCCGCCGAGGTGTCGATGTAGACGCCGTCGCTGCGGCTGACGCCCAGCCCCAGGTCCAGCGCGTAGGTGAATGCCACCTGCACCGCGCTGTTGGCACCGGCCTGCAGGCCCAGCCCGGGCAGGCCGATGTCGAATCCGATCGGCACCGACGACACGTAAGTCTGGCCGATCTTCAGGTTGAACTGCACCTGGCTGATGTCGCCCGCGCTGCCGGTGCTGACCAGCTGGATGTCGTCGGCATTGACGACGCCGTCGTTGTTGCGGTCCAGGATGATGTTCAGGAAGCCGCCACCGTCGCCCAGCACATCGGCATTGCCCAGCACGTCGAACAAGGCGTTGCGCACCATGGCGGCACTCTTGTCGCCACCGGCGAACGCGGTTGTGAGCTTGGGCACGATCTGCGTGCGCAGGTCGGAGATGAAATTGGCAGCGTCCTTGAGGTTGTCGCCAACGATCGGCAGCTCGAGGCCCCAGACTTCGCCGTCCATCGCATCCTCGATGCCGGCCAGCACCAGGTCGATGCCCTGGATCAGGCTGCCCAGGTCGTTGAAGAGATCGATCGATCCGATTTCGGCCGCCAGGTTGGGCGCCGTGAGCGTGGTGGTGCCGCCGATGTTGGCCAGGTTGCCGATGTTCAGCGCAATGTCGCCGGCGTAATTCGTCTCGAGCGGGAAATACACCGGCAAGGTCGCCGACGCCTGCCCGACCAGGCTGGTGGTCAGGATCGAGGTGTTCCATTGGTTGCTGTACCAGCGGTCGCCGGTTGCCGGTTTGAATCCGACCGCGAATGCCGCCGGCCCCAGGCCATTGCCCACGGTCACCACGCCATCGCGGATGAACAGCCCCAGCGGCCCGATCGCCGCGTCGAAGTCCAGATCGGTGCCATCGACCCGCAGGTTCAGGCCGATCGTGGAATCGTCGTGAATATAGGCACGCGGGCTGTTCGGGTTGGCCAGGTCGAAGCCGAACACCAGATCCATCACGGCACTGCCCGAGACCGACAGGTCGGCACTGCCGCCGACGTCGATCAGGCTGCCGACCCCTGCAAGGTTGGGCACGCCGCCGGCCACGTAACCGGCCAGCTGCGCCAGGTCCAGGTTGACATGCAGGTTCTGGAACTGCGCCGGCAGGCTCTCGGACAGATGCAGCGCAAAGCGCAGGTCGTTGTTGGCGAAGACCAGCGAAAGATCGCTCGGCGCCAGGCCGAAGGCCTGCTCGATGCGCAGCTCCAGTGCCTGCAGGTTGGGCGCCCCCAGCGCCTGCAGATCGGCGATGTCGGTGCCCAGTCGCGGAATGAAGGACAGCAGATCCGACACGCTCTTGTCGATGACCGGCAGGTCGAGGTTGAGGAAAGAGAAGCCCTCGACATTGCCCAGGTAGCTGGTGAACTGGTTCAGCCCCGCAAGCACGGTGTTGATGTCCAGATTCTTGTAATTGGTCAGCGCCGTCAGATCGGGGAAGCTGACGTTCAGCGTGGCCGGATTGAACACGTTGCTCATGCTCAGCTGCACGTGCGGATCGGCACCCAGCGTGAGAATGCCGCCTTGCACCTGCACAGGCAGGTTGGCCGACGCCGTGCCGCTGGTGGTGAGCTGGGTCCAGGTGTCCAGGTTGGTGATGGCCGTGAAGAAGTCACCCACCCGCACCGGCGCCGTTGTCGCCGAAGGGTTGCGGATCTTGGCCAGCACCGTCGCATCGGCCGTGGCCGTGCCGTTGACGATGTCCACGCCGATGAACCCGAAATTCGCGCTGGCGTCGATGTCGGTGGCAGACACATGGACATTGCCGGTGATCTGCAGGTCGCGCACGAAGGCGCGCGAGACCGGTGTTGCCGCATCGGCCATGATTTCGTTCAAGCCCAGCTCGGTCTTGGCGGTGTTGGTCAGCGGATCCGACACGAAGACACTGATGCTGGCGCCGAACATGTCGCCGCTGGCCTTGAACTGCAACTTGTTGGACACCAGCGACGCGGTGACCCCACTGAGACCGGCGTCGGCCAGTGCGGTGTTGATATTGGCGATCAGCTGGTTGCGGGTGGTATTGCCGGCCTGGCGGTTGACCGTGACGGCCACTGGCGCCGCGCCATTGACCGCCACCTGGAACACCGCGTTGGCCGACAGCACGCCGTTGGCGGGCAGCAGGATGTTGCCCAGCACGAAGGCCTCGAATGGCGACAGGTCGAAGCCCAGCGTGAACTGCAAACGACCATCGGCACCGGCGGACAGCGTGCTGGTGGTGTTCAGGCCACCCAGCGGCGCCAGGTTGAGGTTCAGGTTCAGCGGAGCCGTCAGGTCCGCAAACGTGTGGTCGAGCCGGAAGAAGAAAGTCAGCTGGTTGGTCGAGGTGTTGTAGCCCGCGGCAATGGCGGACGGCGACAGCCCCAGCAGCGTCGACAGGCGCTGGGCGAACTCCTGTGCATTGTTGAAGTTGGGCACGCCGGGCGCGGCCTGCAACTGGTCGTTGATGCGATCGGTCAGCGCGGTGGAGAAGTCCAGCAGATCCTTGAGCTGGAGGCTGTCGGCGAAGGGCACGTCCTGGCCGAACACGCTGGACGATGCGCCGACGTCGCTGAGCCACTGGGCGATCCGGTGCATCGTGGTGCTGACCGCGAACGGGGTCAGGCGCCCGAAGTTGCTGATCTCTGCCGCATTGGCCCCGGTCAGATTGACCGAGATCCCGGTGAACGGGTTGCCACCGAGCGCCACCTGCACCGACCCCGGATTGAAGCTGCCCAGATCGGAAATCGTGATCGGCAAATTGGCGCTCACCGTGGCTGCCGCACCATCGAGGCTGACCAGCGTCTCCAGCGTCGTGCCCTGCAACTCGCCCAGCGTGATGGAGCCCGCGGCATCGCCATCGGGGTTGGCCACGTGAACCTGCAGGTCCGCGTCCATGTTGACGCTGCCGCCAGCGACGCTGGCACCCAGGAAGCCGAGGCTGACGCCGAAATTCAGGCCCGTGGCATGGATATCGCCCGACACGGTGAAGCTGTCGAAGCGCAGGAAGAACGCGTCGTCCAGCGACAGGCCAGGCGTGAGGTCGAAACCGAACGCAAAGTCCAGGTGCAGGCTGGCCGTCAGGTCAAGGGCCCCACCTGTCGCGGTGATTGCCACGCCGTTGGTCGACTGCGGCACGGTCAGGTCCAGACCTGGGAGGCTGCGGCTGGCGTCGAGCACCAGATCGAAACGGATCTCGTTGCCGTACTGATCGCCACTGACAGCCGACAGGCCCGCAACGCCCGCCAGCGCGCTGACCAGCCCGTCGGTGGTCCTGGTTCCGCCACCCGACAGATACAGTTGCACCGGGTCGACCAGGCTGGTCTGCAACCAGCCCGACAGGTCGGCGGCAGAACCCAGGGCCGTACTGACCACCGGCAGTTGCTGACCCAATTGCTGGTACGACGTCAATGCGCCGGCCCAATCCTTGAATTGCTGTAGCCCGTCCTGCAAGTTGGCAGCCACTTCGGGTGCGATATCTGCCGACAGCAGCAGCCGCGGCTCCAGACTCTCGAACAGGATCTTGCGCCGGTGCGGCGGCAGGCGCGACGGGACATGCGCACGCGAGGCGACCTCGCCCGGGCGACCAGGCGCTTTCAGAAATGTGGGCCATCGGATCATTTTTTGCTTCTCCCGTCCCCCTGGCACCGCCCCGAAGTCTGGGCAACGGCGTCCATCACGGGACACGCATGCGGCCAGGCCGGCAATCCCGCAGCCAAATCATGGCGCGCCCATGAGGATCGGAAAACCGGAAAAACGTGTCAACCCCCTGTTTTCACGGGAAGAACTGCGGAAAAGTACCGCAAGCGGCCAGAAATATCGGCCACCAATGTCAACCCAAAGTCGGCCCCCTGCGCACCGCACACCTCCCGGCGCATCTGCCGGTCGCCTCGGCCGCTAGAATCGCCGGCTCGCCTTTTCGGCCATCGGCCCGCACCCCCTGCTTGCGGCAGGCCTGCCCCATGCCCCATTGCTGCGCCATTGACTTCGGCACTTCCAATTCCGCCATTGCGCTGCCCGACGACGCAGGCGGCGTGACGCTGGTCGAACTGGAGCCCGGCCACTCCAGCATGCCGACAGCCGTCTTCTACGCGGTGGAAGACCTCTCGCCGTTTCAGGAGCCCGAGCGTTGCTTTGGGCGCGCCGCGATCGCAGCCTATGTTGAAGGGACCGAGGGTCGGCTGATGCGCTCGATGAAGAGCATCCTGGGCTCCAACCTGGCCGAGCAGGCCACCGATATCGGTGGTGGTCATGCCGTGCGGTACCTCGATGTGATCGGCACCTACCTGCGCCACCTCAAGCAGATGGCGGAACGCCAGGCCGGCCAGAAGCTGGACCAGGTCGTGCTGGGGCGTCCGGTGTTCTTCGTCGATGACGACCCGGTGCGCGACAAGGCGGCCCAGTCAGCGCTCGAGCAGGCCGCCCGGCAGGTCGGCTTTCACGACGTGCGCTTCCAGTTCGAGCCGATTGCCGCCGCGCTCGATTACGAAGCCACAGTGCAGCGCGAACAGCGGGTTCTGGTGGCCGACATCGGCGGGGGCACCTCGGACTTTTCTCTGGTGCGGGTCGGACCGCTGCGGCGGCAGGCGTCCGACCGACGCAGCGACATCCTGGCCAACCATGGCGTGCACGTCGCCGGCACCGACTTCGACCGGCAGGTCGAACTGGCCCATGTGCTGCCCGCCTTCGGCTACAAGGGCCTTGGCCCGCAAGGGCGGGAGGTTCCCAGCAAGGTCTATTTCGACCTGGCGACCTGGCATCTGATCAATACGGTCTATGGCGCGAACCGGGTGGCCGAGCTGCGCGCCATGAAATCCTTCTACGCAGACCTGCGGCAATACGAACGTCTGATGGTCGTGGTGCAGCAGCGGCTGGGCCACATGCTGGCCGGACGTGCGGAAGAGGCGAAGATTGCAGTGGCCGAGTCGCGCAGCACCCGGATCGCTCTGGAGCAGGTCGAGCGTGGGCTGGACATCGAGGTGTCCGAGGCCGGGGTGATCGCATGCGTCGAGGACGACATGGCACGCATCGCCGAGGCGAGTCTGCAGACGGTTGCGATGGCGGGCCTTGAACCGGCACAGGTCGATGCGGTCTATTTCACCGGCGGCTCCACCGGGCTGGCGCCATTGGCACAACGGATCGCCGGGCAATTTGCATCGGCACAAGTGGTGCGCGGCCACCGCTTTGCCAGCGTGGCTCAAGGGCTGGGGCACCACGCGCACCGGCAGTTTGCCACCGCCTGATGCATGGCGCCCGGCATGCGGGCGCCCGTACGACCAGCGCCGCGCGCCGACACAAACTAGAAGTGGCGCAGGTTCTTTTCGCGCGAGAAGGACAGGTCCAGCGTCGTGGCGCGCAGACGGCCGGCCAGGAAATGGGCCAGCGCACGGTAGAACTTCACGGCCGTCGCCGGGTGCTTGTCCAGATGGGCCTGCAAGGCGTCGTAGCCGATCTCCAGCAGCTCGGAGCGCTCCAGCGCCACCGCTGTAGCCGAGCGCGGCTCGTCGTTGACGAAGGGCATTTCGCCCAGATGGGCGCCGGTGCCCAGCTGCACCACGTCGACGTCGTCCTTCTTGCCCGAAGTCCGGATGTGCACCGTGCCGTGGCGGATCACGAACAGCGACTGGCCCTTCTCGCCTTCCGAGAAAATCACGTCATCCCGGTTGTAGGTCTTGACGCTGCCCTTGGCGCTGAGTTCTTCGAGCTCCTTGGGCTGGAATTCCTTGAAAAGATAGATATCCTGCAAAAGCTGAGCACCCATTGAACCTCCGGAATGTCGTTGATGATTCGGCGCGAATACGCGCCTGTCTTGGGTCGACTCTAACCGATCACACCAGCTACGACACAGGGTATAAACACGCATGCACCGCCGCTCGCCCCCCTCTTCATGACGACCCCCACTTGCGCCAAAGTCATCTACTGGCGGGCCCGACCGGGGCAATTCGACGCCTACACCGAGTACCTGCGCACCGAGGTGGAACCGATCGACCATGCCGCGCAGCAGCATGGCGTGCTGACACGGTTTGCCACGCTGATCGACCGGCGCGCCGACGCACCATGGACCCATATGCGGGTTTTCGAGTTCGCGGATGCGGCGCAAAGAGAGCGCCTGCATGCGGGCCTGTCGGAAGTCATGCAGGCCCTGCTGCCTGACGCGCAGGCCCGCGCCGCGCGCGCCCAACGCGCCAGTGGACTGCGCGACAAGGTCGACGAAGTCGACATGGATCTGCTGGGTTGACGCTTGCGTGCAACGCAGCGGCGCTGCCGGCCGATGCGACCTGCCAGCAAATCCACAAAGAATTGGCCGGCGGGTCTCGCCCTGTGGCCTAATAGCGGGTTGTACTGAATTTTCTGGAGTTATTCATCATGGCCAAAGCCATTCGTACCGAAGCCGACCGTCTGGCAACCCCCCGCCCGATCCCTACCAAAGGCTTTTCCATGCCCGTGACCCATGGTCAGAAGGTCAGCCTGGAGCGCGGCACCGCCACGCGCAGCAAGAAGAACCCGGGCAAGCGTCCGCACAAGGGCGGCTGATGCCCGTCCCGGACCCCGGTCCGGGATTTTCAGCTTCGGCTACTTGCGCGCGGCGCCCGCCTTGCGCATCAAGGTGCTCTTGCCGAACAGGCTCTCGATCAGGTCGACGGCCAGTTCGGCGGTCTGGTTGCGGACGTCCAGCGCCGGATTGAGTTCGACCAGGTCCAGCGACGACAGGCGACCGGTGTCGGCAACCATCTCCATGCACAGCTGCGCCTCCCGGTAGGTGGGCCCGCCACGCACCGTGGTTCCTACACCCGGCGCGATGTCCGGATCGAGAAAATCGACGTCCAGGCTGACATGCAGGTGGGTGTTCGCATCCACCAGCGCCAGCGCCAGTTCCATCGTGTGCCGCATGCCCATCTCGTCGATGTAGCGCATGTCGAACACCTCGATACCCATGTCGTGCACCAGGCGCTTTTCGCCGGCGTCGACGCTGCGAATGCCGATCTGGCGCAATTCGCGCGGGTTCAGTGCTGGCACATGGCCACCGATTTCCACCAGCGCCTGCGGCCCCTGGCCGCACAGGCAGGCCACCGGCATGCCGTGGATATTGCCGCTGGGCGTCAGCGTGGCGGTATTGAAGTCGGCATGGGCGTCGAACCACAGCACCCGCAGCTTCTTGCCGCGTTCGCGGCAATGGCGTGCCACCGCGCTGATGGAGCCGATACCCAGGCAATGGTCGCCGCCCAGGACGATGGGCAGGCGTGCGTCGGACAACTCGGCAAACACCGCGTCATGCAGCAGCCGGTTCCAGGCGACGACTTCCGGCAGGTGGCGAAATCCGTCGACGGCGTCCTGCCACGGATTGGCCGGGCCATCCAGGTTGCCGCAATCGCGCACGTCGATGCCGAACTGGGATACCGCCTGCGCGATGCCGGCGACACGCAGCGCGGCAGGCCCCATGCGGGCGCCGAGCATGCCGGCGCCGATATCGGTCGGCGCACCGATCAGACTGACGCCTGCCAGGCCGCTGGCAAGTGGCTTGGCATCCGTCATGCCAGCGCCTCGTCAAAAACCGTGGCTGCGCGCCGGCGCGCCGGCGGCAGCGCCAGTGCGTCGACCAGTCCGAACAAGTCCTTGGCGTCGGCAAAGTTCGGGATCAGCGCCAGGTCCTGGCCCACACCCAGTTGCTGCGCACAACTGCGCATGTAGCGCAGCGCAGAGAAATCTTCCAGCGCAAACCCGACCGAGTCGAACACCGTGACCTGCTGCGCATCGGTGCGACCGGCCTCCCGGCCCTGCAATACCTTCCACAACTCGGTCACCGCGAAATCGGCTGGCATCTGCTGCAATTCGCCCTCGATGCGGGTCTGCGGCTCGTATTCGACGAACACGTCGGCACCGCGCAGCACGTCGGCATGCAGCTCCGTCTTGCCGGGGCAGTCGCCGCCAACCGCGTTGAAGAACATGCCGGGCTCGACCATGTCCGGGGTGATGATGGTGGCGTTGGTCTTGTCGGCTGTCACGGTGGTCACTATATCTGCTGCCTGCACGGCCTCGGCCACGCTGGCACAGCGCAACAGCCGGATGCCCGTCGAACGCAGGTTGGCCACCAGTTTGTCGGTCGCCCGCGGGTCGGTATCGAAAAGCCGTATTTCGTCGATGCCCAGCAGGTGGTGAAAAGCCAGCGCCTGGAAATCGCTTTGCGCGCCGTTGCCGATCAGCGCCATCGTGCGGCTGTCGGGCCGGGCCAGTGCGCGGGCTGCCAGCGCGGACATCGCCGCCGTGCGCACCGCCGTGGTCAGGGTCAGCTCGCTGAGAAATTCGGGCACGCCGGTATCCACCCGGGACATGACGCCAAAGGCCATCACGGTCGGCAGGCCGAAGCGGGTGTTGCCCGGATGGCCGTTGACACACTTGAAGGTGTAGATTGTGTCGTCGGCAATCGGCATCAGCTCGATCACACCGACCGGCGAATGGTTGCCGACCCGGGCGTTCTTGTCGAAATCCTGCCAGCGCAGATAGTCGGCATGGATTTCGTCGTGCATGCCGCGCAGCGTCTGCGCCAGGCCTTGCCGCTGCAGGATGGTCGCGACGTCGGCGGGGCTGAGAAAACGGGTGCGGATGGGCATGGGATGGTTTGTCATGGTGTTGGCCTCCTTCCTGAATGAAAAGGCAATGGGCTTGGAAAGGAACACCTCCAGTCTCACGCAGCCTGCTGACAATGTAAATCGCCAACATTGCAAGCGAAACGTCACATTTCTGCCATTTAGGCAATCAAATATGCCAAAATGGCAAGAACATGGACGCCACCGACCGCGAACTGCTCTCCCTGCTACGCAAGGACGCCCGCACCAGCGTCGCCATCCTGGCGCGCAAGCTCGGCGTTTCCAGAGGCACCGTCAGCAACCGCATCACCAAGCTTGAAGATGCCGGCATCATCGTGGGCTACACGGTGCGGCTGCGCCCGGACGCGCAACCGAACGAAATCCGCGCCTGGATGGGGGTGGCGGTCGAAGGCAACGAGACCCGCTCGGTCATCGCCAGCCTGCTGGGTGAGCCGGCGGTGGCGACACTGCACGACACCAATGGCCGCTGGGACCTGCTCGCCGAACTGCGGGCGGGCACCCTGTCTGAACTGTCGCAGGCGCTCGAACGCATCCGCCTGATCCGCGGCATCAGCAGCTCCGAGACCAGCATCCACCTCGAAACCTACCGGTTAGGATGAAGGACACCCCCCGTCTGTCCGGTCTCACTGCGTGTAACCCGGCCGAGTCGTGGCCCTGCCAGAGGCAGGCGCCCCTTCGACCCGACCAGGCCTGCGCAGGCAGCCTTGGAGCCGCGGGCCTCAGCCCCACTGGGGGGCGGGCCGGCCGCTTCGGAGCGGCCGTGCGCGGCGGCCCCTTGACATTTCAGAACCTGCGGGTGGCGCGCAGCGCCATGGAGCAACTGACATGAAACAGCCCCCGGCAGCGGAACTCGACCGTATGGACCTCAAGATCCTGCAGGAACTGCAGAACGACGGGCGGATCTCCAATCTCAAACTGGCCGAGAGCGTGGCACTGTCACCGACGGCCGTGCTGGCGCGGGTGCAGCGGCTGACGCGCGACGGCTACATCCTCGGTTACGAGGCGCGGCTCAACCCGCACAAGCTCGGGCGCGGCATGCTGGTGTTCGTCGAGGTGCTGCTCGACCGCACCACGCCCAATGTCTTCGACGCATTCAAGGCCGCGGTACAGGTGCGCAGTGAAATCATGGAATGCCACATGGTGGCCGGTGGCTTCGACTACCTGCTCAAGACCCGCATGGCCGACATGGACGCGTACCGCAACTTTGCCGGCACGGTGCTGTGGCAGTTGCCCGGCGTGCGCGAGACCCGGACCTATGCGGTGATGGAAGAGGTCGTCAATTCCACCCGTCTGCGCCTGCTGTGAGCGGCAACGAAGTCGTGAATTGCGCCACAAATGCACAACCCGGCCGCAGAGCCCTTTGCGAGAATTTCCACTTTTTTGGGGAACACATGAAAAACAGCTTCCGCATCGCTGCCGGCCTGCTGGCCGCCGTCGCCCTGGCCGCCCAGGCCCAGTCCATGAAGCCCGGTTTGTGGGAAATGCAGACCAAGATGCAAAGCGGCTCGGGTGACATCGAAAAGGCCATGGTCCAGATGCAACAGCAGATGGCGGCCATGACCCCGGAGCAGCGCAAGATGATGCAGGACATGATGGGCAAGCAGGGCGTTGGCATAGGTGCCGCCGCTCCGGGTGGCATGAGCGTCAAGGTCTGCCTGACCAAGGAGATGGTCGAGCGCAATGAGATCCCGGTACAGCAAGGCGACTGCAAGACCACGCAGTCACCGCGCAGCGGCAACAGCATGAAGTTCGCGTTCAGCTGCACCCAGCCGCCGTCCAGCGGCGAAGGCGAGGTCACCTTCGTCAGCCCGCAGGCCTATACCAGCAAGGTGACGGTCAACACCACGGCCTCCGGCAAGGCCGAGCGGATGACGATGGACAGCCAGGGCAAGTGGCTATCTGCCGAATGCGGCGCCATCAAGCCGGTAGGCGCCAGCAAGCCCTGAGCGGACGTACCCGGGGCGGCGTCGCAGCCCGGCAGGCTCAGGGCGCGGCGCGGGTTCGCCCGCCGAAGATCGCCGTACCGACCCGCACCATGGTACTGCCGGCATGGATGGCGGCCTCCAGGTCGGCACTCATGCCCATCGACAAGGTGTCGAGCCCCAGGCCTTGCGTATTGAGACGGTCGAACAGCGCACGGGCACGCGCATGCAGCGCGCAGGCCGCGGCGAAATCGGGCGCCGGCTCGGGAATCGTCATCAATCCGCGCAGGCGCAGGCGGGGCAGTTGCGCAATCTGCTGCGCCAGTTCCGGCAGTGCCTCGGGTGCCACCCCGGCCTTGGTCGGCCCGCCGTCGGTATTGACCTGGATGCAGACCTGCAGCGGCGGCAGATGCGCCGGGCGCTGGTCATTCAGACGCTGCGCGATCTTGAGCCGGTCCACCGACTGCGCCCAGTCGAAGTGCGCGGCCACCAGGCGCGTCTTGTTGCCCTGGATCGGCCCGATGCAGTGCCAGGTCGCCCCGGCATCGCCCAGCTCGGCGATCTTGGCGACCGCCTCCTGGATGTAGTTCTCGCCCAGTTCCTGCTGCCCTGCCGCGAGCACCTCGCGTACCGATGCGGCCGGGAAGGTCTTGGAGACCGCCAGCAGACGAACCTCGGACGGCTTGCGTCCGGCCGCCTCGCAGGCTGCAGCGATGCGCTGGCGCACGGCTTGGAGATTGTTCTCAATCGTGGTCATAATTGGCCCGTAGCGTAACAAACCAACGGGGAATTCGTGGACATCACCCAGTTACTCGCGTTCAGCGTCAAGAACAAGGCCTCCGACCTCCACCTGTCAGCCGAATTGCCCCCCATGATCCGGGTGCATGGCGACGTGCGGCGCATCAACGTCGAGCCGCTGGACCACAAGGCCGTGCACGCCATGGTGTACGACATCATGAACGACACGCAGCGCAAGCATTACGAGGAGTTCCTGGAGATTGACTTCTCGTTCGAGATCGAAGGTCTGGCGCGGTTTCGGGTCAACGCGTTCAACCACAACCGCGGCGCCGGCGCGGTGTTCCGGACCATCCCGTCCAAGATCCTGTCGCTGGAGCAACTCAACGCGCCCAAGATCTTTGCCGACCTAGCTCTCAAGCCACGCGGCATGGTGCTGGTGACCGGCCCCACCGGCTCGGGCAAGTCGACCACGCTGGCGGCGATGGTCAACTACCTCAACGAAACCGAGTTCGGCCACATCCTGACGGTCGAAGATCCGATCGAATTCGTCCACGAATCCAAGAAGTGCCTGGTCAACCAGCGAGAGGTCGGGCCCCAGACGCTGAGCTTCGCAGCGGCGCTGCGCTCGGCACTGCGCGAGGACCCGGACTGCATTCTGGTCGGCGAAATGCGCGACCTGGAGACCATCCGGCTTGCGATGACGGCGGCAGAGACCGGTCACCTGGTGTTCGGCACGCTGCACACCTCGAGCGCGGCCAAGACCATCGACCGGATCATCGACGTGTTCCCGGCCGACGAGAAGGAAATGGTGCGGGCCATGTTGTCGGAATCGCTGCAGGCGGTGATCTCTCAGACCCTGTGCAAGACCAAGGACGGGCAAGGCCGTGTGGCGGCGCACGAGATCATGCTGGGCACCAGCGCGATCCGCAACCTGATCCGCGAAGCCAAGGTGGCACAGATGTACTCGTCGATCCAGACCGGCAACAGCGTCGGCATGCAGACCCTCGACCAGAACCTGACCGACCTGGTCAAGCGCAACATCATCAGTCCGGCCGAGGCCCGCAGCAAGGCCAAGATCCCGGAGAACTTCCCCGGCTGAGCGCGCGCCGCCAGACCCACCGACACACCATGGGCATATTCGACATCCTCAAGAACAAGGACGGGGCCGACGAGCCGGGCGAGCGCCAGGACTCGGTCCTGTTCAGCACCGCGTTCGCGGGCCTGGGTGTCGACGCATCGCTGCTGGTGCCCTGGGAGGCCCGGGCGGCAGAAATCGATGCCAAGCGGCTGAACCCTGCCCGCGGCACCAAACTGCTGCAATCCCTGTGGGCCAAGGATCGCTACATGCAGCACCTGGAGCCGCAGGCGATTGCGCAGCTGGAGCAGCATTTCGACTTTGCATCGGTACCCGCCGGCCGCGACCTGATCCGCCAGGACGAGTACGGCAACTTCATGATCGTGCTCTTGTCCGGCTCGGTGGCCGTCGACCGCGTCCAGCCCTGGGGCGAGCGGCTGCGACTGGCCGAGATCCGCCCGGGCGAGATCCTCGGGGAAATGTCGCTGCTCGACAGCGGCATCCGTTTCTCCGCCTGCATGACGACGACCGATTGCGAGATCGCGGTGCTGACCGCAGAAGGCATCGACCAGATGATGGCGACGCGGCCCCTGCTGGCCGCCTATCTCATTGCGCTGCTGGCACGCAAACTGTCATTGCGGCTCAGGGTCGTCAGCGCGCGCTTGAGCGAAAAGAAGTAACCGCACGGGAGTCCCTACCTCATGGAACGCGATCAGGCCACCAAATTCATCACCGACCTGCTGCGGCTGATGATCAACCGCAACGGAAGCGATCTGTTCATCACCGGCGACTTCCCGCCTGCGATCAAGGTCGACGGCAAGGTGACCAAGGTCTCGCCCCAGCCACTCAATGCCGACCATACCCGCGCACTGGCGCGTTCGGTCATGAACGACAAGCAGATCGCCGAGTTCGAGCGCACCAAGGAGTGCAACTTCGCGATCTCGCCGCCCGGCGTCGGGCGGTTCCGGGTCAATGCCTTCATCCAGCAGGGCAAGGTCGGCCTGGTGATGCGGACCATTCCGGCCACGCTGCCGACCATCGACGGGCTCGGCGTGCCGCAGGTGCTCAAGGAGATCGTCACGTCCAAGCGCGGCCTGTGCATTCTGGTGGGAGCCACCGGCTCGGGCAAGTCGACCACGCTGGCGGCCATGGTCGACTGGCGCAACGAGAACAGCTACGGGCACATCATCACCATCGAGGATCCGGTCGAGTTCGTGCACATGCACAAGAACTGCGTCGTCACCCAGCGCGAGGTCGGGATCGATACCGACAGCTGGGAGATTGCGCTGAAGAACACCTTGCGCCAGGCCCCCGACGTGATCCTGATGGGCGAGATTCGCGACCGCGAGACCATGGAGCATGCGGTCGCCTTTGCCGAGACCGGCCACCTGTGCCTGGCCACGCTGCACGCCAACAGCGCCAACCAGGCGCTGGACCGGATCATCAACTTCTTCCCGGAAGAGCGCCGTTCGCAGCTGCTGATGGACCTCTCGCTCAACCTCAAGGCCCTGGTATCGCAGCGCCTGATCCCCAAGCAGGACGGCAAGGGACGTGCGGCGGCAGTCGAAATCATGCTGAACACGCCGCTGGTGTCCGACCTGATCTTCAAGGGCGATGTCTCCGAGATCAAGGAGATCATGAAGAAGAGCCGCAATCTGGGCATGCAGACCTTCGACCAGGCCTTGTTCGACGCCTACGAAAACAACATCATTTCCTATGAGGACGCATTGCGCAATGCCGACTCGCTCAACGACCTGCGACTGCAGATCAAACTCAACAGCCAGCGCGGCAAGTCACAGGATCTGAGCGCCGGCACGGAAAACTTCGCCATCGTCTGACCCGGACCTTCCGGTCCCGCCGGTCGGCGTCCGCGTTGGCGCGCAAGCGCCTCGCACGCCGCCCAGCGCTTTTTTTCCTGCCGTGTCCAGCGGCCACAAAACCATGTCCAACATCAACGCAAAGACCTATACCGCTACCGCCCCCCGCAAGACCGCCTTCCTCGGACTCGGGGTGATGGGCTACCCGATGGCCGGGCACCTCGCACGCGCCGGCCACCAGGTCACGGTCTACAACCGCAATGCGGCCAAGTCGGCTGCCTGGCTCAAGGAGTTTTCCGATGTTCCCGGCTGCGCCACGGCGGACACGCCGCAACAGGCGGCCCAGGGCGCCGACATCGTGTTCTGCTGTGTCGGCAATGACGACGACCTGCGCGCGGTCACCCTGGGCGCGGACCAGGGCGATGGCACGCGTGCCGCAGGAGGCGCCTTCAGCGGCATGAAGAAGGGCGCGATCTTTGTCGACCATACGACGGCATCCGCCAGCGTGGCGCGGGAACTGCACGCGATCGCGCAGACGCAGGGCGTGCACTTCATCGACGCCCCGGTCTCCGGTGGCCAGGCCGGCGCACAGAACGGCATGCTGACCGTCATGTGTGGTGGCGACCAGGCCGCCTTCGATATCGCAGCGCCGGTGGCGCAGGCGTTCTCGCGCGCGGTGACCTTGCTGGGTGCAAGCGGTGCCGGTCAGCTGGCCAAGATGGTCAACCAGATCTGCATCGCAGGCCTGGTCCAGGGCCTGAGCGAAGCCATTGCCTTCGGGCAACGCGCCGGCCTGGACATGGTGCAGGTGCTGGAGGTGATTGGCAAGGGTGCGGCCCAGAGCTGGCAAATGGACAACCGTGGCAAGACCATGGTGGCCGACCAGTTCGAGTTCGGCTTTGCCGTCGACTGGATGCGCAAGGATCTCGGGCTGGTGCTCGACGAATCCCGCCGCAACGGCGCGCGCCTGCCGGTGACGGCGCTGGTCGACCAGTTCTATGCCGACGTGCAGCAGATGGGCGGCGCGCGCTGGGACACGTCCAGCCTGATCAAGCGGCTGAAATAGGAACGCTCAGGACTTGGGGGGTGTCTGCGGCGACTGGGCCGGCAAGGTACGCTGCAGCTCCTCCTCGGAGATGATCTCGAGCAGACGCACCACCTTCTGGACACCGCCGGTGCTGCGTGCGATATCGGTCGCGCGATCGGCTTCGCGCTGCGTGACCCGACCCATCAGGTAGACGATGCCGCGCTCGGTGACGACCTTGAACGCATTGGCGAACAGGTCCTTGCTGTCGACCATGGCCGCCTTGACCTTGCCGGTGATCAGCGAATCGGACGAACGCTGGGTCAGCGAGGACGATCCCAGTACCGCCAGCTCGTTCGCCACCAGGCGCACGTTGTCGACGCGCGAGACGATCTGCTCGACCAGCTGCTTGTCCTGCGCACTGGGAACTTCGCCGGTCAGCAGCACCTGGCGGTTGTAGCTGGTCACGTTGACGTGCACACGGTCGCCCAGGTTTTCGTTGATGCGGCCGATCGAACGCAGCTCGATGCCCTCGTCCTCGAGCTGGGTTCCGGATGTCCGCCGGTCGGTGGCCACCAGCGCGCCCATGGCAGCGCCACCCAGCATGATCGGCGCGCAGGCGCTGAGCATGCTGCCCAGGCTGGCCACGCAAAGGGCGGTTGCGCAAAGCCGGATCGCGGAAGGTCTCATCTTGATCATCATGTTGTTTCCTCTTGTTCGCCCAGCAACTGGGCATCGACGGCATCGCACATGCAGTGCAAGGCCAGCATCTGAATCTCCAGTATGCGCGCAGAACGTTCGTGCGGCACGCTGACATGGATGTCGGTGTCGCGCAGCAATTGCGCCATCTGGCCACCACCACGGCCGGAAAGACCGACCACAACCATCTCGCGTTCGTGCGCAGCATCGATGGCCTGCTGCAGGTTCGCACAATTTCCGCTGACCGACAGGGCCAGCAGGACATCGCCGGAGCTGCCCAGTGCACGCACCTGGCGCGCAAACAGCGAGGCCATCGACTGCTCGTTCGGCTCGGCTCCCAGCATGGTGCTGTCGGCCGCCAGGGCCAGCGCCGCCAGTTCCGGCCGCTCGCGCTCGAAGCGACCGACGAAGCTGGTCGCAAAATACTGTGCCAGCGCTGCACAACCGCCATTGCCGCAGGCCAGCACCTTGGCACCATTGGTCACGCACGCGAGCAGCGCCTGCACCGCAGCCGCAATGGGCTGGCTCAGGATCTGCGCCACCTGGTATTTCAGGTCGGCACTGTCAATGAATTGTTGCTCGATGCGCTGCTCCAACATGGGGATGATGATACCCGTGCCATCTGCAACGTTTTGTAATCCCCACGCCCGATTCAGTCGGCATCGAACGCCGCCTGGAGCCATTGCAACTGGCCGGCGTCGAAGGCGACCACGTCGAAACGGCAAGGGGACTGCAGCGCACGGCCTGCCAGATAGTGGCGCGCCGCAAACACGATGCGCCGGCGCTTGACGCTGCCGATGCTGGCGGCGGCGCCTCCATGGCCCACGGCACGGCGTGCACGGACTTCGACGAACACGGTGGTCCCGTCGCGGTCCCGCATGATCAGATCGATCTCGCCGCCACCCCGCCCGGGCGTCCGATAATTGCGCACCAGCAGAATCAGACCTGCCTGCTGCAGGTGGCGCAGGGCGATGTCTTCGGCTGCATCGCCCGACTGCTTGCTGCTGGCTTTCCCCGCAAGCGCCCCGAACCTGGACAAATCCATCGATGACCACCTATGCCTCGGCCCTCGCTGCTGCGCACGACGCAGCCGCCTCGCAGCATTATCCGCAGGCGGCCCTGTATCTGGTGGCCACGCCCATCGGCAATCTTGCGGATATCAGCCTGCGAGCGCTGCATGTGCTGCAGCTGGCCGACACCATCGCCTGCGAGGACACGCGCCACACCCAGGCCTTGCTGCGGGCCTATGGCATCGACAAGCCCGGGGCCCAGCTGCTGGCACTGCACCAGCACAACGAGTCGGAGGCATCGCAACAGGTCGTCGCGCGGTTGCGCCAGGGCCAGCGCGTGGCCTACGTCAGCGATGCCGGAACGCCCGCCATCAGCGATCCGGGCGCACGGCTGGTGGCCATGCTGGCCACCGAAGCATTGCGGGCTATCCCGATTCCAGGCCCCAGCAGCGTCACCGCGGCACTGAGCGTGGCCGGGCTGGACATATCGGCCGGCGATACCTTCGTGTTTGCCGGCTTCCTGCCCTCGCGCAGTACGGAGCGTGCGGCACGGATCGACAGCTTGGCCAGCGAGCCGCGCGCCATCGTGCTGCTGGAGGCTCCGCACCGCATCGATGCGCTCGCCTGCGCCTTGGCACCCCTGGGTCCACGCAAGCTGACGGTGGCACGCGAGCTCACCAAGCAGTTCGAGCAGGTGGTGACGTTGTCGGCGGCCGAGTTTGCCGCCTGGCTGGCGCAGGACGCCAATCGCGCCCGGGGCGAGTTCGTGCTGGTCGTGCATCCGCAGGTGGTCGCCGCCGACACCGGTGACGACCTGCGGGTGCTGCAATTGCTGATCGCAGAGCTGCCACTCAAGACCGCGGTCCGGCTCGCGGTCGAGATCACCGGTTCGCCGCGCAACCGCCTGTACGACGCTGCGCTTGCGCTGCGTCGACAACAGGACGACACGTCTTCGGATTGAGGCGCCAGCTGCGCAAGCGGCATTCGCACGTGCGGGGAGGATAATCGCCCGATGCCACTGGAACTGAACAGCGAAATTTCTGGCAGCGGCACGCCGCTGCTCCTGCTGCACGGGCTTTTCGGCTCGGCGACCAACTGGCGCAGCGTCGCACGGCAACTGGCCGACACGCACCAGGTCCACGCGCTGGATCTGCGCAACCATGGCGCCTCGCCGTGGGCCGATACCATGACCTACGCCGAGATGGCCGCCGACGTGGGCGACTACATCACGCGCCACCAGTTGAAGAAGGTCAGCCTGATGGGCCACAGCATGGGCGGCAAGACCGCCATGGCATTGGCCCTGGCCCAGCCCGGACTGCTGGAGCGCCTGATCGTGGTCGACATTGCGCCACGCTCCTACCATGACGCGCTGAGCAGCTATGCGCAGGCCATGCGCAGCGTCGACCTGATGGCCGCCGCCAGCCGCGCCGAGGTGCAGCGTCAGTTGCAATCGCTGCTGCCGGATGCCTCGGTGGCGCCATTCCTGGTTCAGAACCTGGTCCAGCGCAACGAACACTTCGACTGGCGCATCAACCTGGCCGTCATCACATCCGCCATGGCGACCCTAGTGGATTTCCCTGCCCCGTTGCGCGAACACGTGTTCAGCAAGCCGACCACTGTCATAGCCGGCGCCCTATCTGACTACATCCCGGGCGGTGACGCCAGCGCATTTGCACCGATGTTTCCGAAGCTGACTGTAGAGGTCGTGGCGGGCGCCGGCCACTGGGTGCATGCCGACAAACCCACGGAATTCATCGCCGCCATGCGACGCGCGCTGGCCCGCTGAACCGCGGGCGCCGTACGTCAGCGCCTCCGTGGCGCAATACCTGCCCGCTGCCCCGCCGCGTCAGGCCGAAGCGGCGTCGGTCTGCCCCCCTTCTACGGCCCGGTACAACAGCACCGGCACCGGTGCGTGGCGCACCACCTGCTCGGCGTCACTGCCCATCAGCACCCGGCCGATGCCGCGCCGCCCATGCGTGCCGATCACGATCAGCTCCGCCGGCCATTCCTTTGCCACGGCCGTGACATGGTCACTCAGGCGGCTGTTCGGGCTGTCGACCAGCAGCGTGTCGACCGGCACCCCGGCGGCATCGACGCGCGCCTTGGCGTCGGCCAGCACCCGCTCCCCCGCCTCCTTGAGCAGGCCCAGCACATCGACCGACATCACGCCGAAACCCTCGGCCGACACCGCCAGCGGCATCTGGTCGACGACGTGCAGCAGGCGCAACCTTGAACCGAACTGTTTTGCCAGCTTGATGGCCTCGTCCAGGCCCGCGTTGGAGGTCGGACTTCCGTCTACCGGAACAAGAATGCGGCTGTACATGGTGTCTGCTTTCGATCAAGTGGAATCTGTACGCTGAGCATCGCGCCCACCGGCGTCGGCGGCCTTGAGCATGGTCAAGAAAGCCACAACGATGCTGCCCGGATGGATCCTTACCCTCACTCCTGCGGCACGAAGATCCACAGCAGCAGGTACAGAATCACGCCGAATCCGCCGAACAGTGTCAGCACCGCCACCAGCAGGCGGCAGACCCAGGACTCCAGACCCAGCACCGGCGCGATGCCGCCACAGACGCCACCGATCCAGCGGTCGCTGACGCTGCGCCGCAGCGCGTTGAAACCCGCGACAAACGGCACGCCGGATTGCGGCGGCACCGACGAGGCCGAAGCCGCACCGCCCTGAGACCCGATGAGCCGCGATTTGGCACGGGCGAACTCTTCGTCCGTCAGTACGCCGCGCTGGTGCAGTTCGCCCAGTTTTTCCAGTTCTTCGCTGATGCTCATGGTTCACTCCTTCGTTGTCTGCTGCAGGAACCACAAGGCCGATTCCCGCTTCGTACCATTATGCGCAGACTGAGGCTCAAGCATGGCGGCGGCAATCCCCTCGCGCCATGGGCGCGGTTTGCCGCGCGCTACAGGTCGACCACCAGCGAGCCGCCCGCTGCCTTGGGGCGGGAGCAACACAGAATGATCTTGTGTGTGCGCTCCTGGCTTCCCAGCACGAAGTCGCGGTGCTCGACCTCGCCCGAGGCGCTGGCGTCATACGGCGTCGCGCAGACACCGCACAGGCCGTCACTGCACTTGGTGTCGACCTTGATGCTGGCCTGCGCCAGCACATCGGTGGCGCTGCGATCGGCAGGTACCTCGAGCGTGCGTCCGGTCCTGGCCAGGCGCAGCGTGAACGCGTGGTTGACCCAGGCATCCGCCTCGGGCACGCTGAAATACTCGCGGTGCATCGCGTCCTCCGGCCAGCCCCTGGCCACGGCCGCCGCGAACACGCCGTCCATGAAACGCGGCGCGCCGCAGGTGTAGACGTGCATGCTGGCAGCGTACGGCGGCATCAATGCCTGCAGGTCGGCACGCGCGCCTTCGTCCTTGAAGTGGTAATGGACACTGCCCTTCCACGGCATCTGTGCCAGATCCTCCAGGAAGCCCGCCGTCCTGCGGCTGGCGGCGCTGTAGTGCAGCGCAAACGGCTTGCCCAGCGCATACAGCCGGTGCGCCATCGCGATCATCGGCGTGACGCCGATGCCGCCGGCGAACAGCAGGCTCATCACCGCGTCTTCGTACAGCGGGAAGTGGTTCGTCGGTTTGGTGATGAAGACCTTGCGCCCTTCGCGGAACGCCCGGTGCATCAGTGCCGAACCCCCGCGCCCGACACCCTCCGGCGGCTCCCGCAGGACCCCCAGCACATACTTGCTGCGGTCCGCCGGGTCACCGGCCAGGCTGTACTGGCGCTGGTACTCGGGCGCGATGACGATGTCGATATGCGCGCCGGCGTCGAATGGCGGTAGCGGCTGGCCGTCCAGTGCGGTGAACTCGTATTTCGCCACACCTTCGGCCATTTCCTCGCGCCGGCGCAGCAGCACCGGAAACACCGGCGGCTCACCCGCGGGCATCGTGAATTTCGGCACCAGATTCTCGGTATCGCCGGCGGCGATGCGTGCCTTGTGCTGCGCTGGCGTGAGCATGGCCTTGTAGCGCGCGATGCCCTCCTCGCGGTTGGCGACGAAGGTCACCGGGTACGGCGGCGGCATGCGGTCGGCCGGATACACGGCCAGCGTCTGGTCCTCGTACCTGAGCTTGAGCTCCTTCTGCAGGCCACGCTGGTTGACCTGGGCCGCGCGCACATAGCGTCCGGTCTTGCGGTCGAGTTCGACATCCCACCACCACTTCTTGACGGGGTTGATCGAGCCGTTGTCCAGCCGGTCGTCGAGCTCGGCCAGCATGCGCGCGCTTTGCGGCAGGTTCATCGCCAGCCAGCGAAAGCCGCTTTCGGCAAACAGGCCCTCCAGGTTCCACGGGCAGGTCTTCATGCAGCGCCCGCACATGGCACCGGCGGCATTGGTAATGCGGTAGCGTGTGCATTTCTCGGCGTCGCTCTTCCAGATCTCGTAGCCGTTGTACATCAGCTTGGGGCCGGCGCTGATCGCACCCGACGGGCATTCTGAGTCGCGCGCGCACTTGTTGCAGTTCTGGCAGAAGGTCTGCAGGCCGAAGTCGATCGGCTTGTCGTAGGCCATCGGCAGGTCGGTGGTCACGGTGCCGCTTTTCAGGCGCGGCCCGAGGTAGGGATTGAGGATCACCTCGCCGATGCGGCTGACCTCGCCCAGGCCGGACAGCAGCAGCAAGGGCGGCTGCAGCACGTCACCGTCGAGCACCGAATGCACGCGGGCCGAATAGCCCAGGCGGCGGATCTGCTCGCCGATGATGCCGCCCAGCATCGAGAAACGCAGATAGGCCCGCATGCTTTGCGCCACGCCGATCCAGTCGTCGCCGCTGGCCCCTTCCATGGTCTCGTGGCCCTGGTCGAGCAGCAGATTGACGCCGTTGGCATGGTAGGCCGGCATCTCGTTGCCGCCGGCATCATGCGAGTAATACGCCCACTCGGGGACCTTGCACAGGCCCACCGCATCGACCCCCATGTAATACGAGGCCGCCTTGAGGTTGTCGGCATTGCGTTTCGGATCGGCCGTGCTGGCCGCCACCGGTCCGCGCGCTTCGCCGAACTGCAGCAGCAGCAAGGCCCCCAGCGCACGCCGGGCACAGGCGCCGATCGGGCTCTTGAGCACGTAGTTGCCGCCCTTGGCCGCTTCCTGCACCGTCTTGCCCAGGTCGCCGAACAGCGAACGGGCAAAGAAGTCAGCGCGCTTGGGAAAACGCGGCACACGGTCATGGTCGATGAAGGTCGTCGGCTCATCGACACGCTTCAGGTCCTCAAACGGATAGGCACCTTTGCGAAACTCCCGGTTCTTGTAAGCCTCCCGGTTGAATGCGTTTTTCAGGGTGCCCTTCCCAAGCCACCAGGCCAGGCCGTGCGACTGCCACTTCTGTTGCTGCGCCGCGGGCGCCAGGGGCTGGTCCGGCGCCATGGCGAAGCTCGTGCTGACCGCCGCAAGGCCATAACGCCTGCCGACATAGGGGTTGGAACCATCCGCATGCGCCAGGCCGCAGGCGATGGCCAGCTTGCCAAGATCCAGGTCGGAGCAGGTGGCGCTGTGCGCACGGGCCGCATGGCCGAGCATGCGCAGATAGCTCGACAACAGCACCGCCGTCTGGGCCGACAGCACCGCCGCCCGCTGGGCCTGGGTGCCGACGATCCAGTCGCAACCAGGCTCACCCGGCGCCGGGTCGCGCGGATACTCCACCAGGATGGTGATGACATGGGTGTGGTGATCGATCGGCCCGTGCACCGTGCGTGCCGAGTCCATCACGTCAGCCAGGATCATGTCCATGCCGGCGGCAAAACTCCTGGGCTGGCTTTGCGCCAGTTCCTCGCCGATGCGCTTGACCATCGGATTGCGGATCCGCGTGGACAGACGCGCTGCGGCGGGCAGCGCGCACACGCCCATCATGCTGGCATCGAAGTAGTAACCCGCGGCCTTGAGGTGCGCACTGCGCTGCTGTGGATCCTCCGGAACTTCGCCCGACTGCGGGTTGACGGCCCCGTCGCGCACCAGGTCGAACATGCCGATGTAACGCGCCATCGCATGGGACAGCGACTCGGGATTCGAATCGTCGAACGACAGCGCCTGCATCGGCGGCAGCGCCGACAGGTCGACCGCCTCGGCCCGGGTCAGGCGTTCGAGCGGATACGGACCCAGGTGGACGGGCCGGTCTCGGTAGGAGAAGAAACGCATCGCGGCAGACTTTCAGGTGGGCGACGAGGAGGAGGTGCGGCCGCGCCTGATCGGTGTGCGGCGACCCGGCGATGTCTTGGCGGCAGGTCCCGGACCGGAGGTGCCCGCCGCTGCACAGCGCTGCACGATCAGATCGGCCAGCATTGCGCGCTGCTCGCCCGACAGGGCTTGCGGCGGATGGAACATCTCCTGCACGCCCATGCCGCGCAGCGCAGAGAACACCAGGTTGGCGAAACTCTCGACGCCGGACGTGCCCCGCAACTCCGGGAAGGCGCGCAGGAAATTGGCGGCCATGCGCACGCGCAGCGCTTCGCGCTCGGCCGCCATGTGCGCGAGCAGCGAATCGTCGGTGCGACAGGCCATGAAGATGCTCCATACCGTCACGTAGTTGGGCCGGCCGTAAACCGTCTGCCAGGCCGACTCGACCGCCGCCTGCGCACGCTCGCGCAGCGGCAGATCCGGCGATGGCCACACCGTGGCGGTGCCGTGGCGGTCGTCCGAGCGCACCAGTTCCAGCGCAGCGCGCAGGATCAGGTCATTCTTGCTGGCGAAGTGGTGCTGCAACGCGCCCGGCGTGACGCCGGCCGCCTTCGCGATCTCGAAGGTCGAGGCATTCGCCAGGCCGCGTTCGGCGATGACCCGGATCGTCGCGTCGATCAGGTCCTGCTGCGTGGCCTGGCTGCGCTCGGCATGGGTGCGGCGCACGCGCTTGCGTGCGGCAATGGCGAGGGAAGGTCGCGCGGCGGTCATGGCACTCCCGTGGGATGGACGGCACCGGCACATCGACGCCGGAACGGGGCTGCCGCGGACAGGGGTGTCCGCCATGCAGCTGCAATTTGCATTCTATGCAAAATGTAAATGAACCGCGCCTTTCGCCGGGATCGGGCGACGCTGGCCGGCAAGCAGTGTGCAGTGCGCGGGGCATACAGGTCAAACGGGCTTGGCCGGTGATCCGCGAGAATCGGGGCTGACCACCCGCCGCTGGCAGTGCTGCCGGCCGGGCGAACCCGAACCTCCACCATGCCCGACATCACTTTCATCCAGGCCGACGGCACCGAACACGGACTCGAGGCGCCGGCAGGCGTCAGCCTGATGCAGGTCGCCACCGGGGCGGGCATTGCCGGCATCCTGGCCGACTGCGGCGGCCAGGCCCAGTGCGCGACCTGCCATGTCTACGTGGATCCGGCCTGGTCCGATCGGCTGCCTGCGCCGCGACCGATCGAACAGGCCATGCTGGACTGCACGGCGGCCGAGCGCCTGCCCCAGAGCCGGCTGGCGTGCCAGATCACGATCACCGAGGACCTGCAGGGCCTGGTGGTCCGAATGCCGGAGTTCCAGCAGTAGAGCTGCGCCCCATGCACCTCGGCCCCTGCCGGGCCTGGCGTCACAGGAAATGCTGCACCGCGTGGGCCAGCCGCGCGAAGTTGGCCGCCACCTCGTCCTCCTGCACCGCGCCATACCCCAGCAGCAGGCCCCTGGCCCTGGCCGGCTGCTGCATGTGGTACAGCGACAGTGGACGCGCCATCACCTTGGCGCGCGCAATGCGCTCGACCACCGCCTGGTCGTCCAGCCCTGGCGGCAGGCCCAGCACCAGGTGCAGGCCGGCGTCACCGCCGATCACCGGCAGCGCGTCGCCGAAATGGTGGCGGATCGCATGGATCAGCGCGTCGTGGCGCGCGCCATAGACACTGCGCATGCGCCGGATATGGCTGGTGTAATGCCCCTCGGCCATGAAGCGCGCCAGCACCAGCTGCTGCGGCGTCTGGCCCTCCCGGTACAACTCATTGAGGGCCCGCGTGAAGCCGGCGACCAGATCAGGCGGCAACACCAGATAGGCCAGGCGCAAGGCCGGAAACAGGGTCTTGGAGAAAGTGCCCAGGTAGATCACGCGGCCATGCGTGTCCAGCCCCTGCAGCGCCGGCAGGGGCCGCGCGCCATACCGGAACTCGCTGTCGTAATCGTCCTCAACCACCCACACGCCGTGCACCGCGGCATAGTCGAGCAGCTGCTGGCGCCGGCCGTGGCTCATGATCGCGCCGGTCGGATACTGGTGCGACGGTGACACGAACATGGCCCGCGGCGGCGTGCGCAGCTGGTGCGCGCTCGGCGCCATGCCTTCGGCGTCCACCGCCACCGGCACCAGCTTCAGGCCCATGGCGCGGAACACGCTGCGCGCGCCCCAGTAGCCTGGATCCTCCAGCCACAGGCTGTCGCCCGGGTCGGCCAGCAGTTGGGCGACCAGGTGCAGCGATTGCTGCGTCCCGCTGGTGATGACGATCTGTTCGGCGGTGCAGGCCACGCCCCGCGTCCCTTGCAGGTACTCGGCCAGGGCCTGGCGCAATGACGGCTCTCCGGCACCGGTGGCATAACTCAGCTGCTGCGGCTGCGCGCTGCGCCACATGCGCGCCTGCAGGCGGCTCCACACCGCCGACGGAAACAAGCGCACCTCGGGCACACCCGGGGTGAAGGCGCCCCATTGCAGCGACGCCGCGCCTGCCGCCTGCACCAGCTGCGCGCCGCGGCGCGACAAGGTGCTGCGACCGGCCGTGGCCGCGCCTGCGGTGACCGGCAAGGGCGGCCTGGCCAGCCGCGGGCCCAGGTCGGCAACAAAGGTGCCGCGCCCGACGCCGGCCTGCACATAGCCTTCGAGTGCCAGCTGCTCGTAGACATGGACCACCGTGTTGCGCGCAATGCCCAGCGCCTGCGCCAGCAGCCGCGTCGGCGGCAGCCGGCTGCCCGCCGCCAGCACCGCATCGCGGATGCCGGTCTGCAGGATGGTGTACAGCTGGCGGTGGTCATATTCGGGGCTGCCCCGGTCGAACTGGCGCAGCACGAAATCCGGCAAGGTCGCCTTGCGCACGGTCGGGACTGAACGGCTGGATGGCATGAATTGGTTCTAGTGAATAGCCACGATTGGTTCCCATAATAGATCCAATGTGATCCTATACTGACTTTCTCACTAGCTGACAGGCCCATTCCGGGCCGGTGCGAGGAAACCCATGAACACCGTCAACACGACTGAATCTGCGCATGTCGCCAAGGCCGGCAAGCCCACCAACGCCAGCCTCGACGCGCGCCGCATCGCTGCCACACCGCGGGGTGTCGGCATCGGCTTTCCGATCTATGCCGAACGCGCGCTGAATTCCGAACTGTGGGACGTCGAGGGCCGGCGCTACATCGACTTCGGCTCGGGCATCGCCGTGCTCAACACCGGCCACCGCCATCCGAAGATCGTCGCCGCCATCGGCGCGCAGCTCGAGCGCTTCACGCACACCGCCTACCAGGTCGTTCCCTATGAGAGCACGGTCGAGCTGGCCGAGAAGATCAATGCGCTGACACCGGGCGACCACGCCAAGAAGACGGCGTTCTTCACCACCGGCGCCGAAGCGGTGGAGAACGCGATCAAGATCGCGCGCGCTGCCACCAAGCGGCCCGGCATCATCGCGCTGGGCGGCGGTTTCCATGGCCGCACGATGATGGGCCTGGCGCTGACCGGCAAGGTGCAGCCCTACAAGGCCGGCTTCGGGCCATTCCCGGCCGGCGTCTACCACGTACCGATGCCGGTGGCGCTGCATGGCGTGTCGGTCGCGGATTCGCTCAAGGCGATCACGCAGCTGTTCAAGGCCGACATCGAACCGGAACAGGTCGCGGCCATCATCGTCGAGCCGATCCAGGGGGAAGGCGGCTTCTACGTCGTGCCCCGGGACTTCATGCAGGCCTTGCGCAAACTCTGCGACCAGCACGGCATCCTGCTGATCGCCGACGAGATCCAGACCGGCTTCGCACGTACCGGCAAGATGTTCGCGATGGAGCACTACGGCGTCGTGCCCGACCTGATGACGCTGGCCAAGAGCCTGGCCGGTGGCATGCCGCTGTCGGCGGTGTGCGGCCGCGCCGAGATCATGGACGCACCGGCACCTGGCGGCCTGGGCGGCACCTACGCGGCCAACCCGCTGGCGATCGCGTCGGCACTTGCGGTGCTCGAGGTCATCGACGACGAGAAGCTGTGCGCGCGGGCCGAGCGCCTGGGCCAGGATCTGCGTGACCGGCTCACGGCCTGGCGCGCCAAGGTGCCGGCGATCAGCGACGTGCGCGGCCTGGGCTGCATGACGGCGGTCGAATTCGCCAAAGCCGACGGCACGCCCGATGCCGACTACACCCGGCAGGTGCAAAAGCGCGCACAGGACGCCGGGCTGCTGCTGCTGACCTGCGGGGTTTACGGCAACGTGATCCGCTTCCTGTTCCCGCTGACGATCGAGGACAAGGTGTACGCGGAAGCCATGGCGATCCTGGCCAAGGCGATCGCACCCTGAACCCGCCGACACCCCTGCAACCCCCACTTCCTGACCCTCACACCATGCTCCAACTGAAAGACCCGTCCCTGTTCCAGCAAAAGGCCTACGTGGCCGGCGAATGGGTGGATGCCGACGACAAGTCCACGGTCGACGTGACCAACCCGGCCAACGGCGAAAAGCTCGGCACCGTGCCGATGTGCGGCGCGGCCGAAACCGAACGCGCGATCGCCGCCGCCGACCAGGCCCAGAAGACCTGGCGCGATGTGCCGGCCAAGCAGAAGGCCGCCGTGCTGCGCAAGCTCAATGACCTGATGCTGGCCAACACCGACGACCTGGCGCTGATCATGACCTCCGAGCAGGGCAAACCCATGGCCGAGGCCAAGGGCGAGATCGCCTATGCCGCGTCATTCATCGAATGGTTCGCCGACGAGGCGCGTCGCACCTACGGCGACACGATTCCGGCGCCGACCGGCGACCGGCGCATCCTGGCCGTCAAGCAGCCGGTGGGCACCACGGCGGCCATCACGCCATGGAACTTCCCCACCGCGATGCTGACCCGCAAGGCCGGGCCGGCACTGGCGGCCGGCTGCTCGATGGTGGTCAAGCCGGCCACCCAGACGCCGTATTCGGCGCTGGCATTCGCGCTTCTGGCCGAACGCGCCGGCGTGCCCAAGGGCCTGCTGTCGGTGCTGACCGGCTCCGCCACGAAGATCGGCGGCGAGATGACGCGCAACCCGCTGGTGCGTAAGCTCACCTTCACCGGCTCGACCGAGGTCGGCCGCACGCTGATGCGCCAGAGCGCCGACACGATCAAGAAGCTCTCGCTCGAACTCGGCGGCAATGCGCCGTTCATCGTGTTCGACGATGCCGACCTGGACGCTGCCGTCGAAGGCGCGATGATCTCCAAGTACCGCAACACCGGCCAGACCTGCGTCTGCGCCAACCGCATCTACGTGCAAAAGGGCGTGCTGGAAGCCTTCACCACCAAGCTGGTGGCCAAGGTCAATGCGCTGAAAGTCGGCCCCGGCACCGAGGCCGGCGTGACCCAGGGGCCGCTGATCGACGCCAAGGCCGTGGCCAAGATCGAGGAACACATCGCCGATGCGACGGCCAAGGGCGGCAAGGTGCTGACCGGCGGCAAGCGCCATGCACTGGGCGGTCTGTTCTTCGAGCCGACCGTGGTCGCCGGTGCCACCTCCGACATGCTGTTCGCCAAGGAAGAGACCTTCGGCCCGCTGGCGCCGGTGTTCGCCTTCGATACCGAGGAAGAAGTGCTGGCCCTGGCCAATGACAGCGAGTTCGGCCTGGCCGCCTATTTCTACAGCCGCGACATCGGCCGTGTGATGCGCGTGGCCGAGCGGCTGGAGTCGGGCATGGTGGGTGTGAATACCGGGCTGATCTCGACCGCCGAGGCGCCGTTTGGCGGCGTCAAGCAGTCGGGCCTGGGCCGGGAAGGTTCGAAGTACGGCCTCGATGAATTCCAGGAAATCAAGTACATCTGCCTGGCGGGCCTGGACACATAAACCGGGCCGCGCCGCTGCGCCGCCCAGTGTCGCGCAGATCGCACACGGGCCGCCGACGCAACAGTTGGGGAGGCATGGCACGGGTTAAAGTCGGGTGTGCCCATACCCCACCCGGTTTTCGTCGATGTTCCGTCCGCACATGCGGTCGCCGTCGGGTTCCGCAGTTCCGATCGCTTCCCCATCACCTTCAACGGACACGACCTCCCGGGGGTGCGTCTGTTCGCACGCGCAATGCGCACACCACAACCGGCCCCGGAGACGGCTACGGCTGGGCAAGCGGCTCGCCGTTGAACCGGCGGGACGGCGCGCACCATGGATCCCCACACCGTCATCATCATCCTGACGCTGAACCTGCTGTCGTCGGGTGGCCTGTTCTACCTGATTGCCCGCAAGATGCCGCCGCACGGTGGCCTGGGGGCGTTTGCCGCCGGCGCCAGCACCTTCGGCGCGGCGTACGCACTGCGACTGGCCGTCGGCATGCAGGGACCGTCACTGCTGGCCGCACTGGCCGACTGCGCGATGATCCTCGGAACCTTGCTGTTCATCACCGGCGTGCGCCAGTTCGTCGGTCGCACCGCGGCGCCGATCGCGCCTGCGGTGCTGATCGGCGTGTTGCTGATGTATGGTGTGCTGCACGCCGTGGTGATCATGGCATGGGGGACCGTCGGCCGGCATGTGCTGCTCAATGCCGTGCTGGGTGCGCTGTACCTGCTGCTGGCGTACGAGGCGGCGCAAGGCCTGCGCTCAGAGCCCCAGGCGCTGCAATTGCCCTTGCGGCTGCTCTCGACACTGATGGGCGCACTGGGCCTGATGACCCTGGGCCGCGCGACGTCGATCGGCATTCAAGGCGCCGATGCCATCTTCCAGGGATTGGCCGCCCAGATCTACTATGCCTATGCGTCGCTGACGGCGGTGCTGCTGGGCCCGAACCTGCTGTGGATGGTGTTCCTGCGGCTGAACCGGCAACTGGCAGAACTGGCGTCCCGCGACGCCCTGACCCGCACCCTCAACCGCAACGGGCTGGACGAGGCCTTGCAGCGGCATTTCGGCGCACGCACACAGCGCCGGATCGCCTGGCTGCAGGTCGACATCGACCACTTCAAGCACATCAACGACGACCACGGCCACCAGGCCGGCGATGCGGTGTTGCGCGCGGTGGCCGGCGTATTGACGCAAATGGTGCGCGCAGACGACTTCGTCGCACGTACCGGCGGCGAAGAGTTCCTGGTGGCCTGTGTCGACGCCAGCAGCGAGACCGCAGGCCAGCTGGCCGAGCGCCTGCGTGCCGGTGTAGCGGCATTGCGCATCGCCGTACCGGGCCAGGCGGCCCCCCTGCACTGCACCATCAGCGTCGGCGTGTCGCAGCCGTTCAGCGCACTGGGGCAGTGGGAATCGGCAGCGCGCGCAGCCGATGCGGCCCTGTACGCGGCCAAGGCGGCCGGCCGCAATCGGGTGGTGTTGCAGTCGGCGACCTGAAGCGCCTGCGTGGCACCGACCCGCCGCCTCTGCCACGGCCGGCCATGTACCCGGGTCAGGCCGCTCGACGCGAAAAGTCGACCTCGGACAATGGTCGCATGTGCCAGGCCACGATCAGCAGCACCACCGGCACCGCGATCGCCGTCATGGTCGGGTTCGCGAAGATCAGCGACAGCGAGAACACGTTGAGCAGCACGAAGGCGATGCGGCCGATCGGACGGCGGATGTAGCCGGTGTAGGCCGCACCCAGGCCCACCACCGCGACGATGACCGATCCCAGTGCGAGCAGGAACGCGCCCCAGGTGAAGTCGATCAGCAGCAACACCGGCGAGTAGACAAAGGCAAACGGCACCAGCGCCTTGCCCATGGACAGGCGGAACGCGGTGGTGCCGGTGCGCATCGGTTCGCTGCGCGCGATGCCGGCCGCGGCGAAGGCGGCCAGCGCCACCGGCGGCGTCACGTCGGCCAGCACCCCGTAGTAGAAGACGAAGAAGTGCGTGGCCAGCTGCGGCACGCCCAGCTGGGCCAGCGCCGGCGCCACGATCGCGGCCAGGATGATGTAGGTCGGTGTGGTCGGCACGCCCGAGCCCATCACGATGCAGGCACCGGCGGTGAAGAACAGCCCGAACAGGATGGTGATCTGGTTCAGGTTCCACCACTGGTAGACGTCGATGGACGACACCATCTGCGCCGCAATGCCCGACAGATCGAGGATCCAGGCCGAGAACTTGAAACCCATGCCTGTCAGCGTGGTGATGCCGAGCACGAAGCCCACGCAGGCACAGGCCGCGCCAATGCCCAGTGCCGCCTTGGCCCCCATCTCGAAGCCCTGCACCAGGGCCGTCGGCCCGACGGTCAGGCCGGACATGCGTTTGCCGTAGTCGCCCAGCAATTTCGGAATCCACGAGCAGGCGACCGTCAGCGTGATACCCCAGAAGGCGGCGAGGAAGGGCGTGTACTGCATCAGCAGCAGCGTCACCATCACGACCAGCGGAATGAACAGGTGCCAGGAACTGCGCAGCACCAGCGTCAGCGAAGGGATCTCCGACGCATCCATGCCGCTGAGCTTGAGCCGCTTGGCCTCCAGATGCACCATGTACAGGATCGCGAAGTAATGCAGCGCCGCCGGGATGATGGCCACCAGGATCAGCTGGTTGTAGGGAATCCCCAGCGTCTCGGCCATGATGAAGGCCGCGGCCCCCATGATCGGCGGCGTCACCTGCCCACCGCACGAAGCCGAAGCCTCGACCGCACCGGCGAAGCGCGGCGAGAAGCCGACCTTCTTCATCAGCGGAATCGTCATGACACCAGTGGTCACGGTGTTGGCGATTGGCGAGCCGGAAATCATGCCGAACAGGCCCGACGAGACCACACTGACCTTGGCCGGTCCGCCCGAAAAACGCCCGGCCGCAATCGTGGCCAGGTTGACGAACAACTGGCCCAGCCCGGTCAGCTGCGCCATGATGCCGAACAGCACGAAATGGAACACGAAGGTGGCGACCACCCCGACCGGGATGCCGTAGATGCCTTCGGTACCCTTGTACAGGTGGGCGACCACGCGCGGCACGCTGTAGCCCCGGTGCCCCAGGCCGCCGGGCAGGTAGGGCCCGAAGATGCCGTAGAGCACGGTGACGATGGCCAGCAGCGGCAGGAAGATGCCCATGGTGCGGCGCGTCGCCTCGATCACCATGGCAATGGCGATCACGCCCACCATCAGGTCGATCGGCGTATGTTCACCCGGCCGCTCGATGAAGATATTGTGGAAGTTCACCAGCAGGTACAGCGAGAAACCCGAGGCCAGCGCCGCGAAGATCCAGTCGCGCAGCGGGATGCGGGTCGTGCTGCCGTCGTAGGCCTTGAACGGCAGCGACAGCGCCGCGATCGACAGCAGCACGGCGATAAAGATGCCCTGGGCTAGCGGTGGGATCGGGTCGTTGATCGCATTGAGCAAACGGAATCCCAGCATCAGGTAGAAGCTCACCAGCACCAGCGAGCTGATCCACTCCCAGGGACCTGGCAGGCGCTTCTGGCGCGGAAACACCAGGAAACAAAGGCCCAGCACCACCGTGAGGTGAATCGCGCGGTGGGCGATCTCGTTCTCCAGGCCAAAGCCGGCGGTGTAGTAGTGCCAGGCCGACAAGCCCACCGTCATGACGGTGACAAAAATGGCCGCAAAACCGGCCAGTCGCCTGAAGGTCGACTCGGGGTCGAACTGCTCGATCAGCCGATCGATTTCCTGTTGCGTGGTCGCACTCATGGGAACCCTGTCATTGAGGCAGGCAGTTCTCTGCCCGCATGTCTATCGATTTGTCGCTCAGCCCGCCCAGCAACACGGCAGGGTGGTCGCCGATGACGACACGCATGAACTGCGAGGGCAGTGGCAACACGACCAGCGGATGCACGATGCGGTCCAGGTACAGGCGCCAACCCTCGCCGTCGCGGACCAGGCGTTCGCCCGGTCCAGCGGCATTCGGCAGCCCGTAGCCGTCCCCCTCGTAGTGCTCCTGCACCATGTGGGCGCGCCATCGGCCTGCGCCATCGACGCGCCATTCGTAGTAGTCCACCACCGGAGTACCCAGCACCGAATGCGTGAACGCAATCTGTGCGGCGGGCCGCACCGGGTCGAGCGGCAGCCGCGTCAGCGCCCGTTCGCTGCGGTGCTCGGACAGCACCAGTTCACAGCCGAAGGCGGCTGTGGCGGCAAGTGGCAGCACACACGCCACCAGGGCGGTGCGCCGCCAGGCCATCACTTGACCAGGCCTTTTTCCTTGAAGTACTTCAGCGAACCCGGATGGATCGGCGCGGTACCGACCGCCGTCGCGGTCTGCAGGCTGATGTTCTTGCCCTGCACGTGCACCTGGCCCATGATGGCAACGTTCTCGTACAAGGCCTTGGTCACCTCGTAGGCAACGTTGTCAGGCACGGCGTCATGCGTCGTCCACACTGCCATCACGGCCAGCGTGTCGACCGGAGAGGTCTGACCCTTGTAGCTGTTGGCCGGCATCTGCACCTTGGTGTAGTACGGCTGCTGCTTCTGCAATTCCGCGATCTCGGGGCCGGACAGCGGAATGACCTTGAGGTCGTGGCTCTGTGCGAAGTCGGTCACGGCAGCGGTGGGCACACCGGCGGTGATCAGCGTGGCATCGAGGTTGCCGTCCTTGATCTTGTCGACCGCCTGCGTGAACGAGGACAGGTCTTCCTTGACGTCGGAGCGCTTCATGCCGTACACGGTCAGCAGGTCGGTCAGCAGCTGGTACTGGCCGGATCCGGGCGAGCCCGACGAGATGCTCTTGCCCTTGAGGTCCTTGACGCTGTTGATGCCGCGGTCGGCGCGGGTGATCAGCTGCACCGTTTCGGGGTACAGCGCACCCAGGGCGCGCAAGTTCTTGATCGGTGCGCCGGCGAACTGGCCCTTGCCGTTGTAGGCCGCATCCAGAATATCGGCCGCGACGAAGGCGGACTCGATGTCCTTGTTGCCCAGCAGCTTGGCATTGGCCACCGACGCGCCAGCCGCTTCGGCCGTTGCGGTGATCTTCTTGCCGTCGACCACAGCCTTGTTCGAAATCAGCTGCGCCAGCATGCCGCCCAGCGGATAGTAGGTACCCCCGGTGCCGCCCGTGGCCACACCGAAGAAGATGCGCTGCTGCGCAATGGCGGCACCCGAAACGGTGACCGCGGCAGCAACAACAGCCAGGGCGATTCTGCGATTGAGTTTCATGGGGAGATTCCTTTAAAAAAGTGAACAATGGTATCTGCGGTCGGCACCCGGCACCATCGGTATTAGCCCGCAAGATGGCTTGCGTGGTAAGGTGGACATGCAAGTCTGGGGCCAGCTCCGCAGCGCTGGCACGCCATCGTCCGGCCTGATGCTCAGCATCAGAAATCCGGTTGCAGCTGGTGCACACTTGGCGCATGAGCAAGCACATTGCAAAACCTGACCTGCCCCCGGCCTGGGAGCATCTCGGCAGCTGGGTTGCGGTGGTGGAAACCGGATCGGTATCCGCCGCCGCCACTCGGCTGGCGATATCGCAGGCCGGTGTGTCGCAGCACATCCGGCAACTCGAGCAGGACTTCGACACCTTGCTGCTGGACCGGTCGACCCGTCCTGCACGCGCCACCGCATCGGGCCAGCGGCTGTATGAACACGCGATCGAGCTGTTCGGGCGCGCCGATCAGATGACCGAAAGCATCCGCGCACTGACTCGCGCCAAGCGTGCGCTGGTACGCCTGGGCTGCATCGATTCGTTCGGCGCCACCATCGGGCCGCACCTGGTGCGGGGCCTGGTCGGCCGGCTGCACCGGGTGCGCATGTATTCGGGCCTGTCGCCCGATCTGTTCAGCCAGTTCCAGAACCACCAGCTGGACCTGTTGATGACCACCAGCGACGCGGCCGGCGAATCCGGGATGGCGCAGCTGCCGCTGTTCACCGAGCAATATGTCGTTGCCTTGCCGATGGACCATCCGCTGGGCGCCAATGAATCGCTGCAGCAGCTCGGCCGCAAGCTGCCGTTCATGAACTACAGCCTGCGCTCACTGATCGGTCGGCAGATCGACAGCTATCTGCGTGCCCGCCATCCCGACATCGAACTGGCGTTCGAGTTCGACGCCACCGATCCGCTGCTCGCCCTGGTGCGGGACGGACTCGGTTTTGCGCTGACGACACCGCTGTGCCTGTGGCAGTCGCGCCACCACAGCGCCGGTGTGCGGCTGCTGCCGCTGTCCGCCTTCCACCACCAGGGGCAGCCGTATCCGGTGCTGACGCGGCAGTTCCGCCTGGTGCATCGCGAAGGCGAGCTGGGCAGTCTGCCGCGCGAGGTGGCCGACCTGGTGCGGGTTGCCGTGCGCGAGCTGCAGCGCGAGATCACCGGCGCACTGGAGCTGTCCAAGGGCGTGCTCGAAATCGACAACTGACGGCCGAAGCCGAACGCCAGTTGCAGCAGGCGTGATGCTATGGATCAGCGCTGCGTCCGTCTGGCGGCGATCGGCCCTGCGCGCGCTAGGCTTGCCATCCTCACAAGCACTTATGGCCATTCCAACATGTACAACCCGGATGTGATCGTCATCGGAGCCGGCGTCATCGGCAGCTCCGTCGCCTGGCACCTCGCCGCACTCGGCGCTGGCCGCGTACTGGTTCTGGAGCGCGGCCAGATCGGCAACGGCACCTCGTCGCAATCGAGCGGCATTCTGCGCACGCACTACTCGGTGATCGAGAACGTCGAACTCGCGCGCCGCTCCTGGCAGGCCTTCGACAACTTTGCGGCCTATGTCGGCGACGAAGATGCCGCTGCCGGACTGGTCAAGTGCGGCTATCTGATCGCCGCACCCGAAGGCCCCAAGCTCGAGCCCCTGCGCGCAGCACTGGCGGCTCAGGTGGCCACGGGCATCCCGCTCGAGCTGCTGACGCAGGCGCAGGCCAGCGAACGCCTGCCGATCTGCCGCTTCGATGATGCTGCGCTGATCGGATTCGAACCGCAAGCCGGATTCGCCGACGCGACGCTGGTCGCCACCAGCTTTGCCCGTGCCGCGCGCCGCCGCGGCGTGAAGATCATGGAAGGGGTGGCGGTGCAAGGCCTGGTGCGCGAGAACGGTCGCATCACCGGGGTGGAAACCTCGCAAGGACGCTTCAACGCGCCGGTGGTTGTCAGTGCACAGAACATCTGGGCCACCGAACTCTCGCGCTGGACCGGCATCGAGACGCCGGTCAAACCGGAACGCCATGCCGTACTGGCCCTGGAGGGCCCCGAGGCCTACAGCTACTCTATGCCGGTCTACAAGGACCTCGGTTCGCCGGGCATGCTGTATTGCCGCAGCTATGGTGGCAGCCAGATGCTTGTCAGCGAAGGTACGGTCGGTGAGACGCTGAGCGAACCCGACAACGAGCAGGGCGATATTTCCATGGACTACGTGGTCGAGGTCGGCGCACAGGCCGCGGAGCGTTTCCCGTCGTTCGAGACCGCTGGGCTGGCATCGAGCTGGACCGGTGTCTACGATGTGACGCCTGACTGGAACCCGGTGCTGGGCCGCGTGGACGATGTGCCGGGGCTGGTGGTGGGTTTCGGCTTCTCCGGTCACGGCTTCAAGCTCTCGCCCGCCGTGGGCCGTGTCCTGGCGCAGGAAGCCCTGGGTCTGCCCACCGACGTATCGCTGGCACCCTATGCGCTGGAACGCTTTCGCAGCGGGCGGCTGCTCACGGGCAGCTACGGGTCGGGCGCCGTGTCCTGAGACGTCTCTGGGGCATGCAGCTACCATCGTGGACCTGCACGCCGGATCGCCGCTGGCACCGGACCCGTCCGGCGGCCGCAACGCGCACCGGTTGCACCCATGGAGAAAACGCACCATGCCCGACACCACCGCACCGCACTCCGCAGCCCCTGGCGGTGATGCGCCGACACCGGCCTCGCTGGCAGCCGCCGACATGGTCGACGCAGACCATCCCGCCGTCACAGAATTCGCACACAGACACGCCATTGGCGCCGATGACCGTGCACGCGCGGTCGCGCTCTATTACGCGGTCCGCGACGGGTTCCGCTATGACCCCTACTGCGTCGATCTGCGCGAACAGGGTATGCGCGCCAGCACCGTGCTGGCCCAGGGCGCGGGCTGGTGCGTGACCAAGGCTGCGCTGCTGAGCGCGGCCTGCCGGGCCGTTGGGATCGCGTCGCGGCTGGGTTTCGCCGACGTGCGCAACCACCTGTCGACCGAACGCATGCGGGCCTTGATGCAGACCGATGAATTCGTCTGGCACGGCTATTCCGAGATCTGGCTGGACGGCGCGTGGCGCAAGGCGACACCGGCCTTCAACATCGAGCTGTGCACCCGGTTCGGTCTGCTGCCGCTGGAATTCGACGGCGTCGACGATTCGATCTACCACCCGTTTGACAGCCGCGGGCAACGCCACATGGAGTACCTGCGTGAGCACGGCAGCTTCGACGATGTTCCGCTGCAGCGCATTCGCACCGACTTTGCCCGCTACTACCCGGCTTGGCAGATCGCCGAAGGCGCATTGACCGACGCCGACTTCGACGCCGACGTTTCCCGCGAACCACGTTGATGCCATGATCGCCGGCCGGCGCGCCGCTCACTCGTGCCGCAAGGCCTCGATAGGGTCGAGCCGCGCCGCGCGGCGGGCCGGAAAATAGCCGAACACCACACCGATACCGGCCGAGAACAGGAACGACAGCACATTGATCGTCGGGTCGAACACATACGGCAGCCCCATCGCCAGCGACAG
Source organism: Rhodoferax sp. (assembly GCA_024235935.1). GTDB lineage: Bacteria > Pseudomonadota > Gammaproteobacteria > Burkholderiales > Burkholderiaceae_C > CAISIP01. The sequence continues at coordinate 139,003 of JACKLL010000008.1, forward strand.
CCCGTACGACGCCGCCGTGGCGATCACGATGCCGACCACGCCGCCGAACGCGGCCAGTGCCACCGCCTCGATCAGGAACTGCAGCAACACCTCGCGCTCCAGCGCGCCTATCGCCAGGCGCAGGCCGATCTCGCGGGTGCGTTCGGTCACGCTGACCAGCATGATGTTCATGATGCCGATGCCACCGACCAGCAGGCTCACCGCCGCCACGGCGCCCAGCAGGGCCGTCATGATCTGCGTCGTGCCCGACAGCGCCTCGGCCAGTTGCTGCGTGTCCAGGATGTTGAAGTTGTCGTCGTCGCTGTCGGCCAGCTTGCGACGCTCGCGCAGCAATTGCGTCAGGCCGGTCTTCAGCCGGGTACTGTCGCTGCCGTCTTCCATCGACACCAGCAAGGTGTTGATGCGCTGGCTGCCGGTGACGCGTCGCTGCAAGGTGCGCAATGGCACCAGCACCACATCATCCTGATCGTTGCCCATGGCCGCCTGCCCCTTGGAGGCCAGCACACCCACGACTTCGCAGGAGAACTGCTTGATGCGCAACAGGTCGCCCAGCCCGGTTTCGCCGGCCTTGCCGCCGAACAGTTCACGCCGAACCGTCTCGCCGACGATGCACACGGCGCCGCCGGCCTGCAACTCGGCCGGCGCGAATTCGCGGCCCGACGCGAGCTTCCAGTTGCCGGTCGCCAGCCATGCATTGGTGCTGCCGGTGACGGTGCTGGTCCAGTTGCGCCCATTGGCCACCACGGTGACACCGGTGCGCGCCTCGGGCGCAACGGCTGCAATACCGCCGATCTGCGACGCAATCGCCTCCGCATCGGTCTCCTTGAACGCGGGGGCCCCGCCGCCACTTCCGCCTGGTCCCTGGCGCTGACCCGGCCGTACCATCAGAAGGTTGCTGCCCAGGCTGGAGATCTGCGTCTGCACCGACAAGGTGGCGCCATGCCCCAGCGTGACCATGGTGATGACGGCACTGACACCGATGACGATGCCCAGCACGGTGAGGAAGGAGCGCATCAGGTTGCGCTGGATCGAGCGCAAGGCCAGCAACAGCGTGCTCCACAACATCAGGCGACCTCTGCCGCTGCCTGGCGCGGGGCCTGCACCGGATGCGGATTGGGCTCGTCGCGCTCGATCCGTCCGTCGACGAAACGCACCATGCGATGCGCATAGGCGGCCATGTCGGGCTCGTGCGTCACCATCAGCACCGTGATGCCCTGGTCGGCATTCAGCGCACGCAGCAACTCCATGATCTCCTGGCTGCGCTGGGTATCGAGGTTGCCGGTAGGTTCATCGGCCAGCAGCACGGCCGGTTCGGTGACGATGGCGCGTGCGATCGCGACCCGCTGCTGCTGCCCCCCCGAAAGCTCTCCGGGCGTATGGTGCTCCCAGCCGCCAAGTCCCACCGACTGCAGGGCCCGCGTGGCAGCGGCTCGCCGTGCACGCGCACTCTCCCCGCGGTACAGCAGCGGCAATTCGACGTTTTCCTGCGCCGAGGTGCGCGCCAGCAGATTGAAGCCCTGAAACACGAAACCCAGATAGCGCCGGCGCAGGCGCGCCCGCTGGTCGCGGGTCAACGCATCGACACGTGCGCCACGGAACAGGTACTGCCCCGCGGACGGGGTGTCGAGGCAGCCCAGGATGTTCATCGCCGTCGACTTGCCGCTGCCGCTGGGGCCCATGATGGCAACGAACTCTCCGGCATGGATGTCGATGTCGACGCCCTTGAGCGCCATCAGCGCCACCGCACCACTGCCATAGACCTTCGTGACCCCTCGCAGCTGGATCAGGGGAATGGTCATTTCGCTGCCGCCATCTTCTGGTCGGTGATCACGGCCATGCCTTCTTGCAGGTCACCCGAGACGATTTCGGTCATGCGGCCGTCGTTGATGCCGGGGACGACCTTGACCGGGACTGCGGCACCTTCGCGCAGCACCCAGACCCGGCGGGCCTGTCCGGGGCCGGCGTTGCTGGCGGCCGACCTGCGCGTGGTGCTGCGTGGCATGCGCGGAATCAGGCTGAAACCACCAGACTTCGACGCCGCCGCGGCACCATCCTCTGCCAGCGTGGGCTCGAACCGCAGTGCGCTGTTGGGCACCACCAGCACGTCGTCACGCTGCACCGCCGTGATGGTGGCCGTGGCCGTCATGCCGGGACGCAGACTCATGTCTTTGTTGTCGACATCGAGGTAGGTCAGGTAGGTCACCACGTTGTCGGTGATGGTCGAGCCATACGATACGCGGGTGATGGTGGCCGGAAATTTTCGGCTCGGATAGGCGCTGACGGTGAATGTCGCCTTCTGCCCCACCTTGACAGACCCGACGTCCGCCTCGTCGACATTGACCAGCAGACGCAGCTGCGTCAGGTCCTCGGCGACGGTGAACAGCGTCACGGCCTGCAGCGATGCGGCCACCGCATTGCCGGGGTCGACACTGCGGGTCAGCACCACGCCGTCGGACGGCGCGCGGATCGATGCCTTGGAGAGGTTGATTTCGTCGGTCGACAGGGCCGCCTGCGCATCGGCCACGCCGGCGCGGGCGCTGGCGTTGTCGGCGACCGCACGCTCCAGGGTGGCACGCCCGGTATCGAGTTCGGCCTTGGACGGCACCTTGCCACCGGACAGGCGCGCCACCTCCTCCAACCGTGCGAGGCTGGCGCGCGCTTCGGCCACCGTGGCCACGGTCTGCGCCACCTTGGCATTGGCCGCCGCCAGCGTGGCGCGCGAGCGCAGGATCTGGTCGCGCAGCTTGGCGGTGTCGAGTTCGACCAGCACCTGGCCCTTGCGGATCCGGTCATTCACGTCCACATGAACCTTGAGCACCGTACCCGAAAGCTCGCTGCCGATGTTCACCGAGCGGGTGGGCTGCAGGCTGCCATTGGCCGTGACGTTGAGCGTCAGGTTGCCGCGTGCCACGGGCTGGGTCGTGTAGGTCGGCGCCGCCTGGGCCATCTGGCGCGTCTGCCAGTACCACGCACCACCAGCGGCCAGCAAAAGCACCAGCAGGCCGAGCCACAGGCCGGTCCGGCGGTACCAGGGGCGGGCTGCGGGCTCGCCGAGCAAGGTGGCGATGTCGGCCGCCGACGTATCGGGGGACGTCACCGCCGCGGTTTGCAGGGGCGCCGCGGAGCCGGATCCGGAAGCATCATCATGGGAGGAGGGTTTCATGTGGACGGGCGTCCTGACGGGTTGACGGGTAACGGGGTTGCGAGGGCATCGGCGGCAAGCGGTTGCCAGCCACCGCCCAAGGCCTTGTACAGGCGCACGTGGTCGGCGCTGACCGTGGCAACGGTACTGGCCACGCTGTCCTGGGCATTGAGCTGGGTGCGCTGGGTGTCCAGCACGGTCTGAAAATCGACCAGGCCGCTGCTGTAGCGCTGGCGCGCCAACAAGGCCGCGTTGCCGGCGGCATCGGCAGCGGCCTGCAGATTGACCAGGCGCGCACGGTCCTGGCGCAATGTGACCAGGGCATCCTCGACCTCCTGCAGGGCCGTGAGAATGGTGCCCTGGTAACTGGCGCGTGCCTGGTCCAGTGCGGCCTGCTGCACGCCGACCTGGGCGCGGATCGCCCCACCGTCGAACACCGGCAGCGAAACACTGGCCAGCAGCGCACTGGTGAGCGAAGCGCCGTTGGCAAGGCCTGCCAGCGTCAGTGCGCTCAGGCCCAGCGACCCCCCGATCTGGAAGCTGGGCAGCCGCTGGGCATCGGCCTGGGCCACCCGGGCCAGCGCGGCCACGGCCTGCAGCTCGGCGGCGCGCACGTCGGCGCGCTGGCGCAAGGTGTCGGCGGGAAACGCCAGCGCGATGTCTCCACGGGCCTGGGGTACCGGGGCCACGGCGTCCAGTTGCGCAGAGAGCGCGTCCGGCGCCTGCGCGACCAGTACTGCCAGCGCATGGCGCGACTGCGCGATCTGCGTCTGCAGCAGCGGCAACTGGGCGCGGGTCTGCTCGACCGCAGCGCGCGCCTGTTCGGATTCGAGCGAGGTCGCCAGGCCGGCCTGGACCCGCCACTGCGTGATCTGCAGCGTGTCCGCCTGGCTGGCCAGATTCTGGGTCGCAATACCCAGCCGCTGCTGCGCACTGCGCAGCGTGATGTAGTTCAGCGCGACCTCGGCCGCAATCGACACCTGCACGTCACCCAGGCTGGCGGCGCTGGCGGCCGCCGTCGCGTCGCCGGCATCGACGCCGCGGCGATTGGCACCGAACAGGTCGAGTTCCCAGCTGGCATCCAGCCCCGCGGCAAAGGTGTTTCCGTCGCTGCCGGCGCCCGGATTGCGCCGCGCCGACGCCGAACTGCCCACGCTCGGCGCCAGACTGGCCGCCGAAACGTCGCGCTGTGCACGGGCCTGGCGCAAGGCTGCCTGGGCGAGCTGTATCCGGGTATTCGCCTGCTGGGAGCGCTCGACCAAGTCCACCAGAACGGGATCATCGAACGCCTGCCACCACTGCGACAGCGACGTCGGCGACGTTGCGGCCGAAGCTTCGGCGCCAGACCATTGGGCGGGGAGCGCCATCGGCGTCAGCGCAGCGTTGTCCGAAGTCACCAGCGATGCACAGCCGGAAAGAACCAGCCCACCCGCCATAACGACCGGAAGAATGCACCGTTGCCAGGTGCGCCGCGGACAGTCTTCGGGATCAGTCGGCATGTGCTGCCAACCGGGTGCGGGATATGAGATGCATGCACGGAGCTTAGCCCCGCAACATGAAGCCCGTGATGCTGAACGTCAATTCTTGTAAAGGAAGATGGGGAGTCTGCAGCCGCGAATGGCCCGGTACAGCAAGAAACCCGAAAAAATGAAAGCCGTTGGCGACGCAACGGCTTCATCTGGCAAGGCCCGGCACTGTCAGAACCCTGCCTTGCCTGTGCCTGCCTCTGCAGCAGGCCGGCGGATGGCCGTGAAAACCACCATCGACCACCCCGCAATCATCTGGTCCCGCCGCCAGGAATCGAACCTGGATCTCAGCCTTCGGAGGGCCGAATTCTATCCGTTGAAATACAGCGAGTTGGAGCGTGAGCGCCAGTTCGCGATTATATGGGCTTGGCACCCACCAGAATCGCATCGTGCAAAACGCACCCCCACGCGGCCTTGCAGCCGCAACCGATGGCGTCGCTCGTCCGCCACCAATGGAAGGCGTCCGCTATCCCAAACGCATGCCGCCGCTACCCAGGATCCCTATCAGTCCGATGGCGATCAGGTACAGGGCTACGATGTAGTTGAGCAGTTTGGGCATGACCAGGATGAGCACCCCGGCCAGCAGGGAGATCAGCGGCGTCAGGCCGAGATGGATATTCATGGGGTTTCCTTGCAGGGTTATTGAACGACAACCGTGCCATTGTCGAACCGCACCAGGGTGCCGACCTGAAGCCCCGGGTCGGTCGCATAGTCGATGCTGCGGGTCTCGCCGGAGTCCAGCCGCACCAGCATGCGGTACACCTGGGTCTTGTCCATGTTGTTTTCCACCCGGTTGCCTGCATAGGCGCCGCCCACCGCACCGGCAATGGTCGCCAGGTCCTTGCCCGTACCGCCGCCGACCTGATTGCCGAGCACCCCCCCGAGCAGGCCACCTGCGATGGTCCCCAGCACGTTGGGCTTGTCGCCCTTGACCGTGACCAGGTTGACCGACTCGACGACGCCGCAGTCGATGCACGCAGCCGCTGCCGCGTTCCGCTCGCTGCCATGACGGTCGGTGCCATTGGCATTGACATGGGCATCGTCACCATCGCCCGCACCGCGCGTGAACCGCTGGCTGCTTTCCTGCCGGTTCACAACCAGGAATCCGGTCGCATCCAGATCGCGCGTGACGCGATCGCCCCGGCGCAGCGTATAGCGGCCTTCATAGACGCCACGGCGCACTTCGGTCAGGGCAATGGGGGTCGATACCCCCTGCACCACGACCCGGGCCGCGCCTGCGGGCGCACCCGACAGCATGAAGGTGATCTCGTCGCCCGGGCGCACCCGGTCGCGCGCCGTGACATTGAAATCCGAAATGCGGGCAAGGGACTGTGGCGCGGGGCTGCGTGCGCCACGCACCAGTGACTGGTCCATGGCCACGCTGATCGTCTGCCCGTCCCGGGTCAACCATGCCGTTACCAGACTGGCTGCGCTCAGGCGGTCGCGGCTGCGCACGGTATAGCGCCCCACATAGGAACCCGGCCGGGTCTCGTTCATCTGCACCTCGCCCGTCGCCCCGGCGATCTGCAGGCGCACGCTGGCCCCCGGAGTTCCGTTCAATCGGAACGCCAGTTCGCTGCCAGGTGCCAGCGTCTGCAGTTGGTCGACGCCAAAGCTCTCCACAGTGGCAGCCGGAACGTGCATGGCGTGCGCGTTGGGCGTCTGCGCCAGCACGGCGGCCGGGCCGCTCAAGGAAAGGGCAAGGGCAAGCGCCACAAGCGGGAAGGAATTTTTCATGAAGTCTCCTGAGGAAAAGGGTGAATGTCTGATGCCACTGGCCGATACGGGTGCCCAGGGATTTGCCGTCGCGTGTGCGGCCAGTAGCGGCCAGGCACTCTGGCTCCAGCTTAGGAGGCGCACGGGCCCGCAGCCATCAGACTGCGGCGCCTGCCTATGTGGGACAGGGACTACCGAAGGCAGCCAGCAAGCCCATCGCGGCCCGGATGGCAAGGCGTGCTGTCCTACCTGTGAGAACGGTTTGCGCCGATCGCATGGACCTGCGATCAAAACCAGAATGGCCCCATGAAGCAGCTGCCGGCGCCGCCGGTAGAGCCGCATCGAACACTCAGAAAGCGATACCCATCATGAAGTTGCTTGCCATCCTGACCCTCGCGGTCGCCGCTGTGCTGCCGGTCCACGCCGGCCCCAACATCGGCGTGACCATCGGCATCAACGCACCGGGCCAATACGGCCGCATCAACATCGACAATTACCCGCAGGTGCAACTGGTTGCGCCGCAGCCCGTCATCTATGCACCCTCTCCGGTAGCGGCCTACCAGCGGCCGATCTACCTGTATGTACCGCAGTCACACCAAGCCAGCTGGGGCCGCTATTGCGGTCGATATGGGGCCTGTGGGCAACCGGTGTACTTCGTGCAGGAGAACTGGGTCCAGCAGGAATATGGTCGCGAACACGACAATCGCAACGGAAAAAAGCACTTCAAGCGCAAGGACGACAAGCACCACGGCAAGAAGTAGATAGCGCTTCGGTGGTCGCCGCGTCCGCACGTTGCGGGCACTGGCCATGGCAAAGGTGGCACCGGGCGCAGGTACGTTGCCTCCTGGGGGAAAGCCATTGCGGGGCATCCCCGACGTGATCGTCGCGGGCAAGCGAATGTTGTGTGCCCTGTGATAATCTGGTCCACTCAGCAACCGCGGGGCCCGTATGAACCTGCTTGCCTCAACCTATCACCCTTGGGGCGTGGTCGCGTCCATCCTGATTGCGACCTTCGCGTCCTACGTCACACTGGATCTGGCGCGCAGGGTCCAGTCCAATTCGGGGGGGGGCGCCGTGTTGTGGTGGGCCGGCGGCTCGGTGGTCATGGCCACTGGCATATGGTCCATGCATTTCGTGGGCATGCTCTCGTTCTCATTGCCCATCACGCTGGGCTATTCCACTTTCTGGACTTTTCTGTCCTGGCTGGCCGCGCTTGCCGCATCCGGTATCGCACTGGGAGTGGCCAGCGCCCAGACGCTGAACCGCGCCCGCCTGGTCGCAGGATCGCTGGCCATGGGCGCTGGCATCAGCGCCATGCACTATGTCGGCATGCATGCCCTGGACATGGTGCCAGGCATCGTTTGGGACTGGCGGCTGGTCGCTCTGTCGGTCGTGATTGCCGTGGCAGCCTCGGCCACGGCATTGGGCATCTTTTTCTGGCTGCGCGCGATGGACGAAGGCAAAAGCCCCACCCGCCAGATGCTGTCATCGCTGGTGATGGGGGCGGCCATTGCCGGCATGCATTACACCGGCATGGAAGCCGCAGGCTTTCCGGTCGGCTCCGTTTGCCGTAGTGCCGATGCCTTGGGCAGTGACCATCTGGCCAGCGCTGTAGCCCTGGCATGCACGGTCGTTCTGTTGCTGGCCCTGTTGACCTCGCAATATGACGCCCGCGTGCGGCGCAACACCCGACGCATGGAAGTCTCGCTGCAACAGGCCAACGAGAACCTGAAGGCTGCCAACGATGAATTGCGCAAACGTGCGTTCATCGATCCGCTGACAGGCCTGGCGAACCGGCTGTTGTTCGAAGACCGGCTGCGTCACGCCGTGGCGCGCGTCGATCGGTCGGTCGGACAGGTGGCATCGCGCAATGCCGAGAAGGTGGCGGTGCTGTTCATCGATCTCGACGGCTTCAAGCCCGTCAATGACTCCTTCGGCCACGCGGCAGGAGATGCCGTGCTCAAGGAAGTCGCGCAGCGCCTGCGTGCGGAGATCCGCGAGTCGGATACCGCGGCCCGCGTCGGCGGGGACGAATTCCTGTTGTTGATCGAGGCGGCGGGCAGTATGGCCGACAGCGTGGCCTTGGCCCAGCGGGTACTGGTGTCGGTCGCACGCCCGTACGACCTGGGCACGGAGCGCGTCGCGGTGTCGGCATCGATCGGCATTGCGATCCATCCCGACCATGGCCCCGCAGAGCGTATCGTGATCCACGCGGATGCGGCCATGTACGCAGCCAAGGCGATGGGAAGAAATACCTATGCGGTGTTCGAATCCAGCATGGGCAATGCCGCACAGGAACAGATGAGCCTGCAGAGCGACCTCAAGAATGCCGTGGCGAAGGGTCAGATGGAGTTGCACTACCAGCCGAAGATGAACGGCGCGCTGGCCAAGTTCAGTGGCGTGGAGGCATTGCTGCGCTGGAACCATCCCGAGCGGGGACAGATCAGCCCGGCCCTGTTCATTCCGCTGGCGGAGCGTTTTGGCCTGATCGGCAGTCTCGGCGACTGGATCATCCATGAAGCCTGCCGCCAGATGGCCGAATGGGCGCAGGCGGGCACCAATATGCGGGTGGCGATCAATGTATCCGCGCACCAGCTGCGGGATCCGCGGCTGGTGCAGAAAATCGAGACCACGCTGCAGCAGCATGGGGTGAGCCCGTCACGCCTGCTGTGTGAAATCACGGAGTCGGTCGCCATGGAGGATGTCGAGACGACGCAGCGCACGTTCGAGGGCCTCGCAAAAATCGGGGTGTTTCTGTCCATCGACGACTTCGGGACCGGATTCTCGTCCCTGAGCTATCTGCGCAAGCTGCCGGCCCGGCAGCTCAAGATCGACAAAAGCTTCGTCCTGGACCTGGAAACCAGCCGTGACGCCCGGGCGGTGGTCGATGCGGTCATTCGGCTTGCCCATGCGCTGAGCTTGCGGGTCGTGGCTGAGGGGGTGGAGACGCAAGGCCAACGCGACATCCTGCTCAAGATGGGGTGTGATGAATTGCAGGGGTTTCTGCTGGCCCGCCCCATGGCCGCACGCGACCTGCAGAAATGGATAGACGGGGAAAGGCCGACCGGGGCGCCGGATTTCACGCCATCGGTCATCTATTCCGAACTGGATTGAGCGGCGGCGATTGCCGAGCATACGCTGGCAGGATGCAGGCGACGCCATGCGATGCACCCCGTGCAGCCACGGATGCTGCAATCAGAAAACCAGTGGAACTCAGCCAGATCCAAGCCAGGCGGAGGCAGTTGCCGCGCAGATTGCGCCAAATGCCCCGGAGCATCGACGATTTGCCATCACCAGCCTTGTGAGGGTGCGACCCGCTGACCTCGCACAGCGCAGACCGACGGGAGCACTGGATCCATCGCCGTCAAAAGTGCCTCGGTCCGTCTGCGCTCCAACCAGCTCGCAGTTTCCGCGTACGGGTCTGCCAGCGTGCAACCATCATGGAGTTTCATCGACAGAAAATGCTTCGAGAGCCAGATTGAAATGCCGCGAACGGCCTAGCGTCATATCGGGTGACGGCCAATCCGGATCAAGGCCGACACAGCGGCAACAGTGCCGGCCTTGCGGGCGCGGTGAATCGGTTCAGCCAAGTTGGTTTACCCGTTGCCCCGGTTCGGAAGCAATCCTTTTCGTGCGCGCGGTCGCTGGGATTGGGCGAAGTCCTGGACCCGCCAAGCTGCCCCATCGGCAGACCATTCGCAGCCCGATCCACGAATTCTCCAGGTTGTGAAGTCGCTACAACAGCAACAGCAGGAGGCTGCAAATGGATGCACAAGCACGCGCATGGGTATGCACACCATCCGGGCTATCGCTGCTTTGCTGGCAACCTGAGCCGAGCGTTCTCATACGGACCAGGCTCGACCCACTTTTGCAAGGCCAGTCGGACCGACATCACAAAGCGCTGCAAGTCGCGCTTCGATAGAAAATCAAGCCTCCAAACTCCATCGCCTTATCGGTGTGGGTGATGCGATATCGCAAAGTGCGTGTGGATGGGTCCAAAGAGCTTGCCACGGCCACATGGTCAGCCGCACGCCCATTCGTGCCCTCGCGACTGAACGGGACGTCGCCACCCAACACCACGTTGACCATGCCAGTGGCAGTGTCTCTGGCCCATTGGCTCGGATTAAAAAACAGAAATCCACCTCGAAACTGCAGACGTCCATCTGCCATGAAAAGCATGCAGGTCGCCGGAAACTCGCCTGCCGGATATTCCCACACTTCGGCCGGCGTCTCTTGCGGTGTTCTCGCCTCCCGGTCTGGCTCGGTGCTCAGGTTGATTGAGCATCCAGCCAGAAACACCATCAGCATGGCGGCAGCGATCCGGGCACCCGCAGCAATGCGAGCGCGTGGGAGTCGCATGCGGCCAGAGGCAACGCCGAAGCGTCGCCTTCGGCTTGCCTGCCGACGCGAACACACCTCAGGCGCCTCATTCAAAACTGGGGCCAAGCGTTTGTTTCCTACATGGACCCATGCGTCGGGACCGAAGAAAGACGAATCTGCGCCATCATTCGTATGAGCCACAGATACCATGGCCCGCGCGAGCCATCGACTGCGGCGGAGTGCGCGCTCGAACAGGCTGCAGGGGCTTCGGAGACAGGACCCGCCATTTGCGAGAAGCGGACAAATCCGGCCTGCGCAGCCGAGCGCATCGGATCATCCTGCAGCATGCGGCCGTTGAAGTATTCGCGCTCTGTCACCGCGAACAGCGTCTTTGCACACAAAGTACCGCCAAGACAGGCTTCGCGCAGCAGCAGCCGGTGGTAGATGCGCTGACGCTCATCCTTGAATTCGTCCTGAGACTTCGCATCGGTGTGGTTGCGCTCGACCTTGTCCGACATGATGGTAAACAAGGCCAACAGGTTTTCCCGCTCCCGCTGGCTCTGAACTGCTGCATGCTCTGCCTCCAACTCGATGCACAAGTTCTCCCAATACAAGGGCTCGCCTTCGGCCATTGCATGTTGAAATTTCTCTGTGACGTTCATGGCAGCTACCTGATGGATTGACTGTGCTCCATGTTATGCAGCTCGCGGCCCCAAAGCACACGGATCAAGCGCCAGGCACTTGCCTGCCAGCAAGCCATCCGGATGTAGGAAATAACCTACGGCCTCGGGTCTGCCAGGTTCAACGGGATGCAAGGCCTCGGAACGCTTCACCCGTGTTTCGCGGGCCATGGAGCGCGTACGACGCTTCCGGCCCGCCCCTCCATCCTTCCAGCGCCGACTTGCGAGTCGGATCCTTGCGCCCGGTGATGTATATTTCGCGCCGGCGCTCAACCCAATTCCCGGCAGCTCGATCAGTCGGACCGGGCCCAGCCCCGCGCAGGCGCAATGCCTGCTGCGGCTTTGCCTTGTTCCATTGACAGGTATCCGGAAATCATGCCCAGACGACGGTCCTACTATCTCGCAGGCTTGACGCTTCTTGCTGCCCTGTCCGTGCCGGCCTGGATCTGGTTGGTCGCCAATCCTGGCGGCGAGACCGCCAGGATCAAGCAGCGTTTGGCGCGCCATTTCGATGTGGAATCCCCCGCATTTGCGCGCCAACTCGGCCTGTTGCTCGGCCCGGCGTTCGTTGGTGGCAATGACGTCAAACTGTTGCGCAATGGCGCCGAAATTTTTCCGGCCATGCTCGCGGCCATCGACGCGGCGCAAGTGTCCGTGACCTTCGAGACCTATATCTACTGGTCGGGCGAGATCGGCAAACAATTCGCCGACGCCTTGTCGGATCGTGCGCGCCGGGGGATCGCTGTTCATGTGTTGCTGGACTGGGTCGGCAGCGCGAAGATGGACCAGGCACTGCTCGACGAAATGGTAGCCGCCGGTGTGGAGATTCGCCGCTTTCATCGGCCGCACTGGACGAATATCGATCGCTTGAACAAGCGTACGCACCGCAAACTGCTGGTGGTCGATGGCCGTATCGGCTTTACCGGTGGTGTCGGGATCGCGACACAGTGGACGGGAAACGCGCAGGATCCGGATCACTGGCGCGACAGCCACTTTCTGTTGACCGGACCTGCCGTCGCGCAGATGCAGGCGACGTTCATGGAAAACTGGACCAAGGAGACCGGAAAGGTACTCTACGGCGAGCGCTATTTCCCGGTGCTCACACGCACGGGCGATACCCCCGCCCAGGTGTTCAGCAGTTCTCCTGGAGGTGGTAGCGAAAGCATGCAGTTGATGTACCTGCTGGCGATCACCGCGGCGACGCGCTCCATCGATTTGTCTGCTGCCTACTTCGTTCCGGACGCACAAAGCGTGGAAGCCCTGTTGGCAGCCCTCAAGCGCGGCGTCCGCATCCGCATCATCGTCCCAGGCGAACATATCGACAGCGAGATCGTGCGCAAGGCCTCGCGCGTGCGCTGGGGGCCTCTGTTGGAAACCGGCGCCACGATTGCCGAGTACCGCCCGACGATGTACCACTGCAAGGTGATGGTGGTGGATGAATACCTGGTTTCAGTTGGCTCCACCAATTTCGACAACCGGTCGTTCAAGTTGAACGACGAAGCGACACTCAATATCCTGTCGCATGCATTCGCCACCGAACAGGTACAGGTGTTCGAGCGCGATCTTGCGCAGGCCAGAGCCGTCAGTTACCAGGAATGGCTTGATCGCCCGTTGCACGAGAAGGTGCAGGAACGTCTGGCGTCGCTGCTGGGATCACAACTTTGATCCCTTGGCCGGATTCATCCGGTCATCGCTGGAGTCTGGTCGGTCGGCAGCATCGGAATCGGGTGTACCACCCGGCGCCACGGCGTGCTCGTGTTCGGCGTCCACGAGAAAGCCACCTTGCTCGTCGCCATAACGGAACGGCAAAGGCTTGGGTTTCGCGCGCGGCGCTTGCCTCGCCGCACCTCCGCCGGTTTGATCCAGAGATTTATTCATGGTCTGCTCCGTGAATTATTCGAAATCGGTCTGGCGGCGCCGACCAGCGCCGGACTCCAATCCCATTCGCGCGATTCCCAGTCACCGGAACGCATGCGCGCGCCGCGCCCGTGCAGTTTTTCCGTCTCTGCGTTTGACGTCGGTATCTGCGGTTCCTGCCGGGGTGGCAGGGTCCTTCTCGTGATAGTTGCCTTTACCGGCTCTGGACATGGTTGGCTCCTGGTCAAGCACACGCTGCGCAAAGTGAACATGGTCGTCATCGGCACCTCTTGGGAGGGGGCAAAGCGAAGCGTACGCAGCCCCGCCAAGGGCAACCATCAGACCGCGCCAGCAGCCTGTGCCGGTGCTTTCCTGCTGCAGGGGGGTGATGCGCAGCGTACGAAAAAGTCCCACCTCCCGTCCCAGTGCGCAGGTATGCCGGCATCGCGGCAATGTCCGGGTCGCAGCCTGCTCGCACTCCTGCATGCGGCCGATGATCAGAGACACTGCTGGCAGCGCTTTATTTGGCGACGCTGTCGGAGTTGAAACTGCGGTCCTCGCCACCCTTGCAGCTGCGTCTATGCGATGTGGCGCGGCGTTCTGCCGCAATGGCATGGCCATGGCATTCATGCCGCAGCTGTAAATGGACTGCCCCGGGCCGCCGCCAGCACCTCCGCCGCGCGGCACGGCAATGCCTCGGCCGGGCTGTGATCGCCCAGTCGGGCATGCGGATACGCAAACCAGCAGGCGATGCTCCAATCGTCCATGCCGCAGCGTAGCTCTTTGACAATCTCCGCAACGCAGGGCGAGCGCTGCCCCGCTGCATGGTCGAATTGAAACCACGGCAACCATGTCTCATCCTGCCAATCCAGGCTGACGACTTCGCGGCAGTGGACCCAACGGGAGAGTGCGTCGACATTGCATCTGTTGTGCCGCCTGAGCCAACCGATGATTTCCTGGCTACGCGCAAGGCCGCCACTGGCACGATATGCGGCCAGCAACGCCATGAATGCCCTGTTCTTGTCGAATGCGGATTCGCCACGGTTCCATTGCGCCCGCAGGGCAAGCCCCACCCCGTCTGTCGAAGCTGAATGCCACCGAATCGCGGTCGGCTGCGCGAACTTTCTTGTCGTCGGCAATGCTGCCATCGGATTCCTCCAGCGTGGTGGATACCGATCCTCGGTGAATCGCAGGTTCGCGGAAATAGGATGGGCGCACCGTCCCGCGTGGGTCATTTCCTACATATCGCGACGCGGCGCTGCGCGACTGCGCAAGTTCCGCGTGATGCCGGGAACACCCGTGGAGCCATCGCCCGTCAACTGGTTTGGCGCGGTACAGGTGTAGGCCCTGTCCGACACCCGATTTCAGCGGTCGTCCGATACCCATGCGCACAACGGACGGTTAGTGTGGCTACAAGATCCACATCAATGGCAATCACCATGGCGAATTTTGCACGCTCGAACTTGCCCGCCCTCACCATCGACAGGTTTTGCAGCTGCCAAGGGGTCGGTCCCTGCATGACCGATACCAGCAACGCAGGCGTAGGGGGCGCGGCCCGTGCGCTGGGGCCATTCTCCGGCTTGGTGGACGGAGGGTTTCCGCATGAGCGATTTGCTTCACTGACCGGCCATGCATGCCATGCATTGCTGCGGCCTGGCTGGCAAGTGCCCAGCCTATGCGACGTAACGGCACGGGTGTCTGGCTCTGTCTCTTGAGCACACTGCGGTGGAGGGCCTGGGCCATCGGCGCAGGCGCAGCTCCCGCGTGGTGTTGCAACAGGCGCTGGCGGTCATGAATACCCGCAGCTACAAAAAACGAACGAGTGACGGAGAAACCCCTATGACGAAGAAGACTTCACCCAAAACCACCGAACCTGTGAAACCGGCCGTCAGCCGCACCGATACGCGCGACCCGCAAGCTGGCAGACGCTCCGAACCGCAACTGCCCCATGAAGCCGACGAGTCTGCAAGCAACCAGCACACCGACACCCCACAGAACGTGCGGATCGGTCGCCAGGCGAAGGCAGACATCGACCGGGGACTGGTCGATACGGATCGCGGACCGGTCGTGGACAAGCTGTATCGGAGAGAGTTCGATCCAGAGCACACAGGCAGGCCTGTGCGGAAATAGCGCCCCGCATGGGGCGATCCGACCTGCGACCCGCATGCGGGGCCGGACCTTCATAAATTCGGAATTCAGGGGACATTGGCAGCGATGGGTGCTGCACACCCGGGACTTCCATCTCCCGGGAAGACGGGTTCGACGAGGCGACGTCCTCTGACGCGACTGGAACCAGCTTCACCCGACCGCGGCACTGCCCATGCACCGGCCGGCCGTGGCGACTGGCGAGGTGCTTCAAGATGCTTCCCGTACCAGGCCGCACGCCTTCTCCACAAAGCGCGGTGGGACAGCGCTCAGCGAGGCCCCCTCACAGCGCCACTGCGCGCCCCTCTGTCTGAACCGATCCAGACACTCGACGATACGCATTGGCAGAACAAGACCGGCGCGATGCACGAAGACAGTGATTTCCTACGTCCCGAAGTTGAAAACGCCGACAGGTCCGAGGCCCTGTCTTCAGCATCATCGGGTATCTCAACAAGGACGCCCCGACCATGAACCCTACTCCCCCTCTTTACAACGACGCCGGGCTGAGGACGACGCCTGCACTTGCAGTTGCAGTTGCGCATGATGTCGATGCTGCGCATCGCTCTGCCGTCTCCTGGGGTGCCATCCTGGCAGGGGCAGCGGGCGCCGCCGCACTGTCCTTGATTCTGCTGATGCTGGGAGCAGGGCTCGGT
The DNA here is from genome assembly GCA_024235935.1 of Rhodoferax sp. Taxonomy (GTDB): domain Bacteria; phylum Pseudomonadota; class Gammaproteobacteria; order Burkholderiales; family Burkholderiaceae_C; genus CAISIP01. Next base: position 155,042 of record JACKLL010000008.1, read on the forward strand.
CTTTCGTCCGTGTCGCCGTTCTCGGGCCAGGGTGCTGGTGCTGCGGCATTCGGGATCTCCACAATCCTTTGGCTGACGGTCACGCAGTTGCTGGCTTCCGGCATGGGCGGCTATCTGGCCGGTCGCTTGCGCACACGTTGGACAGCTACACATGCGGACGAGGTGTACTTCCGCGATACCGCCCACGGATTTCTGGCATGGGCCATTGCATCGCTCGCCACCGCGGCCTTGCTGACGTCGGTTGTCGGCGCGATTGTCGGCACGGGCGTCCAGGCCGGCGCTGCGCTCACCGGAAGTACTGCAGCCACGGTTGCTGTTGCTGAGCCAAAGGCAGCTGTCACAGACCGTGCATCGTCCGGCCCCGCTTCCGCCGCAAACGTGGATGGTGTGGCGCTGGGCTATTTTGTCGATACGCTGTTCCGGACAGGCCCTGCGAATGCTGCCAGCGCGTCCCCAGCAGCGGACACGGCCCAGGCGAGTGCACCAGCCGGTCAGCCTGCGCAACAGGTGCCAGCAGTGCAACCAGGTATGGGCGGCCAGCAGGGCTCACACTCCGAAGGCATGGCAACTGGCGGTCGCTCCAGCGCAGAGGTGGCGGCGATTCTGACCCATGCCCTCGCCGGCGGTGCCTTGCCGCAGGAAGACAAGCGCCATATCGCCGCGTTGGTTGCAACACGCACCGGCTTGACGCAAACCGATGCCGAAAGCAGGGTCAGCAGCACCTACCAGAAGCTTCAGAACGAACTGGAAAGCCAGCAACAGCAGGTCCGTGAGGCCGCGGACAAGGCACGCAAGGCTTCTTCGCATGCGATGTTGTGGATATTCATTTCTTTGCTGGCAGGCGCGTTTGTCGCCAGTCTGTTCGCGACCTTTGGCGGCCGTCGCCGCGATCTCTGATTGCCCATTCAAACCCACGAGGAGAACCCCATGCGCTCACTACTGCTGCTGTTTCTAGGCATCCCGATCCCCATCATCATCTTGCTGGCCATTTTTCTCTGACCCGCGACACCATTACCCCTGCCTCACCCACTCCACACTTGCAAAAGGATGACCCCATGACCACCACGAACGCACGCAAGACATCGAAAGCGCCCGCAAAAAAAACCACCCGCGGCAGTACCAAGCAACCGGACGCGATCGCGCTGCTGCGCGCCGATCACAAAAAGGTGAGCGGCCTCTTCGACGCATTCGAGAAAGCCCGCTCGACGAGCAAGAAAGCCGCGCTCGTCGCCGAGATCTGTACCGAATTGACGGTGCATGCGCAGATCGAGGAGGAGATCTTCTATCCGGCGGTCAAGCGCGCGCTGAAAGACAAGGAACTGGTGCCTGAGGCCACTGTTGAACATGCGACCCTGAAGAATCTCATCAGCCAGGTTGAAGGAATTGCACCCGACGGCGAAATGTACGACGCCAAAGTCAAGGTGATGTCGGAGTACGTCAAGCATCACGTCAAGGAAGAGCAGAACGAGATGTTTCCAAAGGCCAGGAAGACCCGTCTGGACATGGCCGAACTCGGCGTCCAGATGACAGAGCGCAAGCAGCAGCTGCTGGCCGAACGCCAGGCTTGAGTCCGTCATGCCGCACGCCCGCAACAACTCCGGCTGGAGCACCACATCGTTCGGTGGCCCTGCCGGCACCTCGCCGATGGAACTTGCGGCGTTGAGCGACCATCTGTCTTCGTGTCGTCGACAACAAGGCGTGATATTCAGCCTGGCTTGCGCTGCGGAACGCCTGCATCGCTACCTGGCAGGGAGACTGGTCACCTCGCTGGTGGTTGCCATCACCTTGCTGGTCGGCTCAGGTGCTTGGGCGATGCATGCCGGGTTGGTTTGATACGCGCTGCGTGCCCATGCAATCCGCCAGCCAGTCGCCCGAACCCATGCCGGGTATCCTGCTCAGCAAACGCATGCACTGGCTGGCACCATGGCGCGCTTGCTGAAACGCAAGGCCGATTCCGCGCTCCAAGCATCGTGGGTCATCGGTGTCGGGGTTGGAAGTGGCGGCGTGAAGCGGGCGTTTCGGCGGGCCACGGTCCGGTGAGTGCCGGGGCGGATGTGCGCCAGGCAGGCCGGGCAGGTGGCAATGCCGGTGCAGGTGTCAGCACCGGGGCTGGTGGTGCCAGAGTCGGAGCGGGTGTCGGTGTCGGTGTCGGTGGAGTGATCCACGATCCAAACGATGCAAGCAATCCGAACCGGCGTCAAAGTGCGCTTGCCCGGTGAGTCAGGCGCTCAGGCGGGTGAGGGGCCGATAGCTATAATCCCCCGTTGTTTTGCGAAGCGCATCCATTCCGAGGACACCATGAGCGACATCAGTCACGAAGAAGACCACACCGGCCCGATCAAGACGCCGAAGCAATTGCTGATGACGGTGTTTTTCGCGTTCGTAGCACCCATCTTCATCATTATTGGCCTGGTGGCCTTCGTCACCTCGGGCAACAAACCTGCAGCAGGCACGGTCAACGCTGAAAAAGCGATCGCCGAACGCATCCAGAAAGTGGGCATGGTCGAAATTCGCGATGCCAACCGCGAGCGTAAGTCGGGTGAAGAGGTCTACAAGGCCCAGTGCACCAACTGCCATGCGGCAGGTGTCGTGGGTGCACCCAAGTTTGGTGACGCGGCCGCGTGGAGCGCGCGTATTGCCACCGGCCTGGAAGCCCTGGTGACTTCGGCACTCAAGGGCAAGGGCGCCATGGGTGCCCAGGGCGGCGGAGATTTTGACGATCTGGAAATCACGCGTGCCGTGGTCTACATGGCCAATGCGGCTGGCGGCAAATTCGAAGCGCCTGCCGCTCCGGGCCCTGCCGGCGCGGCCTCGGATGCCGCTGCTGCAGCCCCGGCCGCCGAAACGGCCAAGAAGTAATCACGGGGCGCAGGCCCTGGACGCGCAAAAGCCGGACAGTGTCCGGCTTTTTGCTTTCTGCCTCCCCACACGCCAGGAGAGCACGCACGAAGCCACGATCCGCACCGCGGACGCAGGCCGTGTTCAATGCGAAAGGGCGAGGCGGCTCTTCGGGCTCATCACATAGCCAAAGCGCCCCGGCAGGTCGGCAGACCGCGCGTCCTGCGGCACCCACAAACCGGCCTCGATGGCATCGGCGGCCGTTGCAACATCCAGTGTGTGCACCAGGCCGAAGCCCGTGTCGGTTTTCAGATAGACCCGTCCATCTTCATCCACGAAACACCGCTGCGCACGGGCCGCCTGCCCGGTATGGCTGGTGACCGCATGGTCAGCGGCAATGCGCCAGATCCAGGGCGTGGCTTCGAGTTCCACATAAACGCATTGCGGTCCATTCTGGAACAGCCATTGCCCGTGGGCGTCGACACCGTAGTTGCGGCCGATGAACGCCAGCAGTTTCTCGTGCTGCAGCAATGTGCCTTTGGACGCGGACTGCCCGGCCGCGAAAGGGCCGCTCTCCTGCGTGGCATCGTCGCGCAGATACCAGTTGCCGCGCGCATCGAGACCCAGCCAGCCGTAACAATGCGGGACGTTGGGCCATTTGGCCATGGCCTGCCTGACGATGTCATCCATGACTGCCATTATGGTGGCAGCCGCCGTCGGCCATCGCAGCGGCCACCGAAGCCCGCGGGAACGGCAAGGGCACATCCATGCGCAGGCAACGGCGGAGGGGCGGCAGCCTCAGCGTGCGTGCGTGAGCAGCCACTCCCCCACAGCCAACGGCATCGCCATCACATGGCCTGGCAGCCGCCCTTGTGCAAACCCGACATGTCCGCCCGTGGCGGGTTGCCACAGGGTCACGGCGTCAGAGACGTCGCCCTGTTCCGGCAGGCTCCAGGCAGGCACGAAGGGGTCATTGCGTGCATTCACCAGCAGCGCGGGTATGCCGATGTGCGGCAGATGCGGCTTGGCCGACGCACGCCGCCAATAATCTTCGGTGTCGCGAAAACCATGGACCGGGGCGGTAAAGATGTTGTCGAACTCGAACAGGTTCTGCGCCCGGAGCAAGGCATCGCGGTCGAACAGGCCCGGGTGCTGTGCATATTTGCGCAGTGCCTTGGGCCGCATCGTGTTCAGGAACATGCGGGTATAGACCAGTCGGTTGAAGCCACGCCCGATGGCGTGGCCACCGGCGGCCAGGTCCAGGGGTGCACAGACGGACGCTGCTGCTGCCACGACCTGACCGGCGGATGCACCCATTTCTCCCGCCCAACGCATCAGCGCATTGCCGCCCAAAGACACCCCGACCGCCACCACCGGTCCTGCATGGATTGACCGAAAACGACGCAGGATCCAGTCGATCTCCTGAAAATCACCGGAATGGTAGGCGCGTGGCCCGTGATTGAGGTCTCCGCTGCAACCGCGGAAATGGGCTACGGCAAAAGCTGCACCGCGGGCGTCGGCGAAATCGGCAAAGGCCTGGGCATAGTGGCTGGACGAAGATCCTTCGAGACCGTGGAACATCACGATCAGAGGCTGTCCTTGTGCCGCCGGGGCGGTCGCAGGCACCATGCCGTCGAGCCAGTCGACGTCGATGAAATCCGCATCGGGGGTGTCCCAGCGCTCACGGCGGTACCGCGGCGCGGCGGCGCGCGTGCGCCGCGCAAACAGTGCGGGCCAGATGGTCTGCAGGTTTCCGCCGGGCAACCAGAAAGGAGCGTGGTAGTTCATGGATGCGCTTGCGCTGCACGGGCGCCCGGGGACGTAGCCCTCAATGCAGGACCTGGGGGGCTTCGTGGATCTCCTGCACTTCGCTCTGATTGCCCGGGCTCGCATGGTGGGCCACCATGCGCCATCCATGGCGCGTCTTGTGATAGACATTGGTCGCCAGGACATAGGCCTGCGACGGCCCGCCCGGAGTCATCACGTCGACCCGTTCGAGCACGTTGTGAACGGCACTCGACAGCCCGTCGATCTTGCGCACATGGTCCGGCCGCGCCTGTATGCTGCCGTTGGCAAAGATGGACTCGAAAGTGGAGCGGATGGCCGCATGGCCCACGATGCGCGGCCCGCCGGGGTGCACGCAGACGATGTCTTCATCGTCCGACCAGCAGGCCATCAAGCGCTCCAGGTCGCCAGTCTGCAGTGCCTCGTAAAAGGCGGCTTCGGTTTCGTCGGCGCTCACGCCGATCAGGTCGGCGGCGCCCGGGGCTTTCGGCATGGTTCGGGTGTCGGGTTCGTACAGCCCCGATTGTGCCGGTGTTCGTGCCTGCAGCACATGCCGGGGGCTTGAAATCGGTTGGCGCACGTCCCACCTGTGCTAGTGTCGACCTTTGTCTTGCGGAATATTCAACCATGAGGGCTCTCTCCATGAAACGCTGGCTATGGCTTCTTCTCACCGTCATGGGCCTCAGCGGCTGCGGTTACAACGATTTTCAGAAGCTAGACGAGCAGTCCAAGGCCGCCTGGAGCGAGGTGCTGAACCAATACCAGCGCCGCGCCGATCTGGTGCCCAACATCGTGGCCACGGTCAAGGGCGAAGCCAATTTCGAGCAGGAGACGCTGACCAAGGTCATCGAGGCCCGCGCCAAGGCGACTTCGATCCAGGTCACGCCGGAGACGCTCAACGACCCTGCCGCCATGCAGAAGTTCCAGTCCGCCCAGGGTGAGCTCGGCAGTGCCCTGAGCCGGCTGATGGTGGTGGTGGAGCAGTATCCCAACCTCAAGGCCAACCAGGGCTTCTCCGATCTGCGGGTGCAGCTCGAGGGCACCGAGAACCGCATCACCGTGGCGCGCAACCGCTATATCCAGGCTATCCAGGAATACAACGTGCTGGCACGCAGCTTCCCGACCAACCTGACAGCCATGGTCTTCAGCTACCAGCCCAAGGCCGGATTCACGGTGGCCAACGAGGCGCAGATCTCTGCCCCTCCGGTGGTGGATTTCAACAAGAAGTAGGCACCGATGGGTCCATGCCTGCGCACGTGGTCATTGCCGCAAGCCGTTGACCGGGCCGGCCGGTGGATCCGCGCCGCGCTGTTGTTCAGTCTGTTGACGCTGCTCGCAGGCCTGAGCCAGGCGCAGGGTGTGCTGCCCGTTCCCGCATTGACGGGACGGGTCATCGACCAGACGGGAACACTCGATGCCGGCCAGGTGGCGGCTTTGACAGCCAGGCTGGCGGCATTGGAAGAAAAGAAGGGTTCGCAGGTCGTGGTGCTGATGGTGCCGACCACGGCGCCAGAAGACATTGCCAGCTATGCCAACCGGGTCGGCAACGCATGGAAGATCGGCCGACGTGATGTCGGCGACGGTGTATTGCTGATCGTCGCCAAGAATGACCGGACGCTGCGGATCGAGGTCGCCAAGACGCTGGAGGGTGCCATCCCCGATCTGGCGGCCAAGCGCATCATCGATGGCGCGATCACCCCGGGCTTCAAGCGTGGCGACTTTGCCGGGGGTCTGCTCGCCGGTGTCGACCAGATTGCAGCCCTGGTGTCCGGCGAGCCACTGCCGGCGCCGGATGCGCCGTCAGCCGTCCGCAATGTGGATTCGAATACGCTGAGCAATCTGCTGGTGTTCATGGTGTTTGCTTTGCCCATCGGGGCCGGCATCCTGCGCAGCATGGTGGGCCGCAAGTTTTCCGCACTGGCCACCGGCGCCATCACCGGGGTGCTTGCCTTCGTGTTCACCACTAGTGTGCTCATTGCCGTAGTGGCCGGGGTCGCCGCACTGGGGTATGCCTTGTTTGCCGGAGTCTCCCTGCCTCGCGGCGGTTCCGGTGGACGTGGTGGCTGGGGTGGTGGTGGTCGCGGCGGCGGTTGGGGCGGTGGTGGTGGCGGCGGATTCAGTTCGGGCGGCGGCGGCAACTTCGGAGGCGGCGGCGCCTCCGGACGCTGGTAGGAGCGCGGGCCTATGTTGCAGTACCTGCGCACGGGTTTTCGCCACCGCTGGCTCGACGAATCCGATACCCGACGCACCATCGACAACGGAATACTCGAGCGACTGCGCGCGCGCGTGGCCGCCAGCGAGACCCGCCATACCGGAGAGATCCGCATCTATGTCGAGGCCGGGTTGCCGCTGGCCTATCTCTGGCGACATGTGCGCCATCGCACGGCCATGGCGACGCTGGTGCGCGAACGCGCCACCGAAATGTTCGGTGCCCTGCGGGTATGGGACACCGAGCACAACAACGGCGTACTGATCTACCTGTTGCTGGCCGAGCGCGAGATCGAACTGGTGGCCGATCGGGGACTCAATGCCATCGTGCCAACGCAGGAGTGGCAAGGCATGGTCGGTCGCATGGCAGATGCCTTTGCGCGTGGGCAGTTCGAGGACGGACTGACCCAGGCATTGGAGGAGGTTTCGGTGCCGCTGGTGACGCATTTTCCGGCGGGGTCCGTCCCCAATCCCAACGATCTGCCGGATACGCCCGTACTCGGTTGACAGCGTTCAGCGCGGGTTCTGCCGAGCCCATTCGTCGATGCCATCGGCACATGCGCGCACCGCTCTGAGTTGACCGAGCGCCACGTCAGTAAGGGTCGTCGGCAACAAAAAAGCCCCTGCATGTAGCGAGGGGCTTTCAGAGCAGGCCGAGGGCGACCCTTTGGCGGTGGCGCCGTTCAGCGTTTCTGCCGGTACTTGCGCAATGCCGCGATCTGCGCCGCCATGACCGCCAGTTCCGACTGCGCCTTGGCGATGTCGATGTCGTTCTTGGCGTTCTTGAGCGCCTCTTCGGCCGCCCGCTTGGCTTCGTTGGCCTTCTCGTCGTCGAGGTCCTTGCCGCGCACGGCGGTGTCGGACAACACGGTCACGCCATCGGGTTGCACCTCGAGGATGCCACCGGCGACGAAGACGAATTCCTCGGAGCCATCGGCCATTTCGATTCGCACCGAGCCGGCCTTGATCCGGCTGATCAGCGGCGTATGGCGCGGCAGGATACCGAGTTCGCCGACTTCACCAGGCAGCGCCACAAATTTGGCTTCGCCGGAGAAAATCGATTCCTCGGCACTGACCACGTCGACGCGCATCGTTGTTGCCATGGGGTTTCCTTTCGTTCAATCAGGAAGAACTGGCCGTCAAGCCATCTTCTTGGCTTTCTCGAAGGCTTCGTCAATGGTTCCAACCATGTAGAACGCCTGCTCGGGCATGTGGTCGCATTCGCCGTTCACGATCATCTTGAAGCCGCGAATCGTCTCTGCCAGCGAGACATACTTGCCAGGCGCGCCGGTGAACACCTCGGCCACGAAGAACGGCTGGCTCAGGAAACGCTGGATCTTGCGGGCGCGGGCCACGGCCAGCTTGTCTTCAGGTGCCAGCTCATCCATACCCAGGATCGCGATGATGTCGCGCAGTTCCTTGTAGCGCTGCAGCGTACCCTGCACCGCACGGGCGGTGTTGTAGTGCTCTTCGCCCACAACCAGCGGCGACAGCTGGCGGCTGGTGGAGTCCAGCGGGTCCACGGCGGGTAGATACCGAGTGCGGCGATGTCACGCGACAGCACCACGGTGGAGTCCAGGTGGGCGAAGGTGGTGGCAGGCGATGGGTCGGTCAAGTCATCGGCCGGCACGTACACGGCCTGGATCGAGGTGATCGAGCCGACCTTGGTCGACGTGATCCGCTCCTGCAGACGGCCCATTTCCTCGGCCAGCGTCGGCTGGTAACCCACGGCGGAAGGCATACGGCCCAGCAGCGCGGACACTTCGGTACCGGCCAGCGTGTAACGGTAGATGTTGTCCACGAAGAACAGCACGTCCTTGCCTTCGTCGCGGAACGACTCGGCAATGGTCAGGCCGGTCAGGGCCACGCGCAGACGGTTGCCCGGGGCTCGTTCATCTGGCCGTAGACCATGGCCACTTTGGACTCTTCGAGGTTCTTCAGGTTCACGACGCCGGAGTCAGCCATCTCGTGGTAGAAGTCGTTGCCTTCGCGGGTACGCTCGCCCACACCGGCAAACACCGACAGGCCGCTGTGCGCCTTGGCGATGTTGTTGATCAGCTCCATCATGTTCACGGTCTTGCCCACGCCGGCACCACCGAACAGACCCACCTTGCCGCCCTTGGCGAACGGGCAGACCAGGTCAATCACCTTGATGCCGGTTTCCAGCAGTTCCTGCGACGGGCTCAGCTCGTCGTACACCGGCGCTTTGCGGTGGATCGAGGCGGTCTGCGTTGCAGCCACCGGACCGCGCTCGTCGATCGGCGCACCCAGCACGTCCATGATGCGGCCCAGCGTGGCCTTGCCCACGGGAACCATGATCGGGTTCGCCGTGTTCTGCACCACCATGCCGCGGCGCAGACCGTCGGAGGAGCCCAGCGCAATCGTACGCACCACGCCGTCACCGAGTTGCTGCTGGACTTCCAGCGTCAACGCAGAGCCGTCCATCTTGAGCGCATCGTAGATCTTGGGCATCTGGTCACGTGGAAACTCCACGTCGACCACCGCGCCGATACACTGAACAATCTTGCCCTGAACGCCTGCGTTCACTGGTGAGTTCTCTTGAGCCATCGTTTTCGCTCCAACAAATTAATCGGGTTTAAACCGCAGCCGCACCGGCCACGATTTCTGAAAGTTCCTTGGTGATGCCAGCCTGCCGGGTCTTGTTGTAGACCAGCTTGAGTTCGGCGATCACGTTGCCTGCGTTGTCGGTGGCCGACTTCATGGCCACCATGCGTGCGGACTGTTCGGACGCCATGTTCTCGGCAACAGCCTGGTACACGATGGCTTCGACATAGCGCAGCAACAGGTCGTCGATCACGGCCTGGGCATCAGGCTCATAGATGTAGTCCCACGATGCCTGTGGCCCGCTGGCCTGGGCATCCGCTTCCATCTTCGCGGCCGACAGGGGCAGCAACTGCTCCATCACCGGCTCCTGCTTCATCGTATTGATGAAGCGGGTGTAGCTGAGATAGACCGTACCGACTTCGCCCTTGGCGTACGCGTCGAGCAGCACCTTGACAGGGCCGATCAGCTTGTCCAGGTGCGGCGTGTCACCGAGCTGGGTCACGTGCGCCACGGTCTTGGCACCGATGCGGTTCAGGAACCCCAGGCCCTTGTTGCCGATGGCAACCGCATTGATCGTCGTGCCGGCTGACTGCAACTCGCGCAGCTTGCCCGTGACGACGCGCAATACGTTGGTGTTCATGCCGCCGCACAAGCCCTTGTCGGTAGTCACCACGATCACACCGGCCGCCTTGGCGTCGTTGGTGCGCATGAATGGGTGCACATACTCGGGATTGGCCTTGCCGAGATTGGCCGCGATGTTGCGGATCTTCTCGGCATAGGGACGGGCCGCACGCATGCGTTCCTGCGCCTTGCGCATCTTGGAAGCGGCAACCATCTCCATGGCCTTGGTGATCTTCTTGGTGTTTTCCACCGATTTGATCTTGCCGCGAATCTCCTTACCTGCTGCCATAGTGACTCCTGCCTCTGGACGCTCGTGCCATCAAACCGGGATCAGGCGAAGGACTTCTTGAACGCAGCCGTGGCGGCCGACAGTTCTGCCTCGGCATCCTTGTCCATCGCCTTGTCGTTGTTCAATTTCGTCAGCAACGCCGCGTGCTTGTCCTTCAGGTAGGCATGCAGGCCGTGCTCGAAGGCCAGGATCTGCTTGACCTCGATGTCGTCCATGAAACCCTTGTTCACGGCAAACAGCGTCGACGCCATCAGCGCGATCGGCTGCGGGCTGTACTGGGCCTGCTTGAGCAGTTCGGTCACGCGGGCACCGCGGTCGAGCTGTTTGCGGGTGGCCTCGTCCAGGTCGGAAGCGAACTGCGCAAATGCAGCCAGCTCACGGTACTGGGCCAGGTCGGTACGGATACCGCCGGACAGGTTCTTGATCAGCTTGGTCTGCGCCGAGCTGCCGACCCGCGACACCGAGATACCGGCGTTGATGGCGGGGCGGATACCGGCGTTGAACAGGCTGGTTTCCAGGAAGATCTGGCCGTCGGTGATCGAGATCACGTTGGTCGGAACGAATGCGGAAACGTCACCCGCCTGGGTTTCGATGATCGGCAATGCGGTCAGCGAACCGGTCTGGCCCTTGACTTCACCCTTGGTGAAGGCCTCGACGTAGTCGGCATTCACGCGCGCGGCGCGCTCGAGCAGACGGCTGTGGAGATAGAACACGTCGCCGGGATAGGCTTCACGGCCTGGCGGGCGGCGCAGCAGCAGCGAGACCTGGCGATAGGCCACGGCCTGCTTGGACAGATCGTCATAGACGATCAGCGCGTCCTGGCCGCGGTCGCGGAAATACTCGCCCATGGTGCAGCCGGAGTAGGCCGACACATACTGCATGGCAGCCGATTCAGAGGCGGTGGCTGCGACCACGATGGTGTAGTCCATGGCGCCGGCTTCTTCCAGTGCGCGCACGACGTTCTTGACCGAAGAGGCCTTCTGGCCGATCGCAACATACACGCAGGTCATGTTCTGACCGCGCTGGTTGATGATCGCGTCGATCGCAACAGCGGTCTTGCCGGTCTGGCGGTCACCGATGATCAGCTCGCGCTGGCCACGGCCGATCGGAACCATCGAGTCGATCGACTTCAGGCCGGTCTGCACCGGCTGGTCCACCGATTTACGGGCAATCACGCCTGGAGCGACTTTTTCGATCACGTCGGTCATCTTGGCGTTGATCGGGCCCTTGCCGTCGATCGGCTGACCCAGCGCATTGACAACGCGGCCGATCAGTTCGGGGCCGACCGGCACTTCCAGAATGCGGCCCGTGCATTTGACGGTGTCGCCTTCGGAGATGTGTTCGTATTCACCCAGAATCACGGAACCGACCGAGTCGCGCTCGAGGTTCAGTGCCAGGCCGTAGGTGGGCAAGCCATCGCTGCCGGCCGGAAATTCCAGCATCTCGCCCTGCATCACGTCGGACAGGCCGTGGATGCGGCAAATGCCGTCGGACACCGATACCACGGTACCCTGGTTGCGGATATCGGTGCTGGCCGCGAGGCCTTCGATACGGCTCTTGATCAGTTCCGAGATTTCTGCGGGATTGAGTTGCATGACTCTTTCCTTCTTTCTTTAGGTGGCTGTTTACCGGAGCACGGGGCTCAGGCGGTCAGCGCGATTTTCATTTGATCCAGGCGGGCTTTGACCGAGGTGTCCAGCACTTCGTCACCGACCACCACACGAATGCCACCGATCAGGGAAGCGTCGAGCTCCACCATGATGTTGAGCTTGCTGCCAAAGCGCTTCTCCAGCACGCCCGACAACTCGGCGATCGCCTTGTCATCCATCGGAAACGCGCTGTACACCGTCGCATCGGCAGAACCGCCCTGGGCGTTCTTCAATGCACGGAACTGTGCGGCAATTTCGGGCAATGCGTCGACGCGGCCGTTTTCGATCACGACCCGCAGAAAGTTCTTGCCGTTTTCCGCAAGCGCCGTCTTCACCACGCCGCTGATCACGTCGAAAATCTGCTGGTCGGTCACCTTCGGGCTGTCGGCAAACTTCAGCAGTTGCTCGTTACCGGCAATTGCGGCAAGCTGATCGAGCCAGACGGCAGTTCCGTTCAGGTCGGCCTTGGCCGATTTGAACAGGGCTTCCGCGTAGGGGCGGGCGATGGTGGCGAGTTCGGCCATAAAGTCCTCTTACAGCTCGGTCTTGAGGCGGTTGAGCAAGTCGGCATGCACGGTGGCATTGACTTCCTTGCGCAGAATCTGCTCCGCGCCCTTGACAGCCAGTGCAGCGACCTGGTCACGCAGGGAGTCCCGCGCCTTGAGGGTCTGCTGCTCTGCCTCGACACGTGCAGCGGCAACGATCTTGTTGCCCTCTTCAACCGCGCTGGCCTTGGCCTGCTCGATGATGGCTTGCGCCCGACGCTCCGCATCGGCCAGACGTGCCGCGGTTTCGGTGCGCGACTTCGCCAGTTCGGCTTCCACCCGCTGATTCGCGGACGACAGCTCGGACTTGGCCTTGTCAGCCGCCGCCAGACCGTCAGCGATCTTGCTGGCGCGCTCGTCCAGTGCGCTCGCGATCGGCGGCCACACGAATTTCATCGTGAACCAGACCAGGATCAGGAACACGATCATCTGAATGATGAGGGTACCGGTAATGCTCACTTTTCATCCTTCACCCCGGCACGAAACGCACCAGGGAATGACGTTGATCCCGCGAAAACTTACTTCGGCAGGTTGGCGATTTGGGCCAGGAACGGGTTGGCCGTCGCGAACCACAGGGCGATACCGGTACCGATAATGAACGCCGCGTCAATCAGACCTGCAAGCAGGAACATCTTGGTCTGCAGTTCACCCATCAGTTCGGGCTGGCGTGCTGCGGACTCGAGGTATTTGCTGCCCATGATGCCGATGCCGATACAGGCGCCGACAGCGCCGAGACCGATGATCAGGCCGGCGGCCAGTGCAACAAAGCTGATTACTTCCATGATGACTCCTAAAGGACTTTGGTTGACGAGAAAAGAAAAACGAGAAAAGGGAAACCCGGGAACTTAGTGCGCGTCATGCGCCTGGCCGATATAGACCAAGGTCAGCATCATGAACACAAATGCCTGCAACGTGATGATCAGAATGTGAAAGATCGCCCACGCAGTGCCTGCAATGATGTGGCCGATTGCCAGGCCGATACCGGTGGCCGTGAAGGCCCAGGCACCACCCATCAGGGCAATCAGCATGAATATGAGTTCGCCAGCATACATGTTGCCGAACAGTCGCATGCCGTGCGACACGGTCTTGGCGATGAATTCGATCAGCTGCATGGCGAAGTTGAACGGCCACAGCAAGGGGTGCGCACCAAACGGCGCAGTGAACAACTCGTGGATCCAGCCGCCCAGGCCCTTGATCTTGACGTTGTAGACCAGGCAGACAATCAGCACGGAAACCGACAGACCCATGGAGATCGACAGGTCGGCCGTCGGCACGACACGCATGTAGGCATGGTGCGGATCACCACCGGCAGCGCCGTAAATGGCCTCCCAGATCACCGGAATCAGGTCAACCGGCAGCAGGTCCATCGCGTTGAGCAGGAAGATCCACACGAAAACGACCAATGCGAGCGGCGAAACGAGTTTGCGGCTGTTGGCGTTGTGCACGATGCCCTTGGCCTGCGACTCAACCATCTCGACCAGAATTTCCACCGCCGCCTGGAAACGCCCCGGCACCCCGGAGGTGGCCTTGCGGGCAGCCAGCCAGAGCAGCCAGCACATCAGGACACCCAGGGTGATCGAGAAAAACAGCGAATCAAGGTTGAACACCGAGAAATCGACAACCGCCTTCGCAGGCTGGCTCTGCAAGTGCGTCAGATGGTGAACGATGTATTCACCAGCGGTAGGTCCGTGTTCAGCAGCCATCTGTTATTACCCGATTTATCGTTGTCTGTACCGAGGCGCAAAAAGCAGCGCAACCCAATACACCTTCATCGTCAGCACCAAGCCCACCAGCAAAGCCGGCCAGCTCAATGCCACCACCAAATTTGGCGCGGCGATCAACATCGCCACGGTCAAGGCGAGCTTGACCATCTCCCACAAAAAAAACCCGAACATCGCAGTTGCGGCGTTCAGGGACGCAAAACGTCCGGTCAAACCCCGCGCAAACAAGGCAGCGGGCAAGACCACGGTCAACGCGCCATAAGCGGCCGACCATCCAACATTCTGACTTCCGGTGATGAGCCACGCAGCCAAAGCCACGACAACACCCACCACCGCCTGCCCGACCACCACCTTCCAAGGCGGAACCGACGGATTGCGTTCCCGCAAGCTGCGCGCCTCTTCAGCACTCAGTGGCGTGAACACCTCAGGATTCTCTGCGTCCTCGGGGTCTGTGTAGGGCATGGATTTCATTTGAAATGGCGCCCGTACACGTCCCTTGAGTTTCGCAAAGCCCCTGATTATAAGTAAAAACCCGCAGACTCCCGCGAAAACCGATGCGCGGGTGTGATTTCAATGCCATCGGGCAGGGTTTTCGAACGGTCGGCAGAATCCAGCGTGACCTAAATGCAACGCCTCGCCCGGCGCGCGATGAGGCGCCTGCGCTCCCCAGCCAACGTACCTGCCCCCCATGACCCATCCATGATTACCCTCGCGCGCCACCACCGTGTCCACCGGACAGCGACCGTGACTCCAGGCGCACGGATGGTCGCCTCCGCCATGCTGGTGGTGCTCGCTGCGCTGCTGGCCGGCTGCGGCTCACGCAATCCCTATTTCGATGCGTCGCGCGCGCACCACACGCCCGACGGGTTCAAGAACAACTACATCGACGCTGCCGACAAATCGTTGGGACAACTGATGCGCTGGCGCTGGGAATCCTTGCGGGACGGCTTGCCCCGACCGCCGCAGACGCCGACACCCCAGGTCGCCCCGGATCTGGCGGCCATTCATGCCAACGCGCGACGGAGCCCAGGAGAGATGCAGCCCGCCATCACCTGGATCGGCCACGCCAGCATGCTGGTTCAGGCCAGCGGCCTGAACGTACTGACCGACCCGGCTTTCAGCGAGCGCGCGTCACCGGTGTCGTTTCTCGGACCCCGGCGGGCACAGGCGCCCGGCGTCGCCCTGGCGGACCTGCCGCCCATCGATGTGGTCGTGATCTCCCACAACCACTACGACCACCTGGACGAGGACAGCATCCGTGGCCTGAATGCCCGCTCCAGGGGCGAGACACTGTTCCTGGTGCCATTGGGAATCAAGCCCTGGCTCGCACAGCTTGGCGTGACCCATGTCGTCGAGCTCGACTGGTGGCAGCAGCACGAGATCGGCGGCGTGCGGTTCCACCTGACGCCGGTGCAGCACTGGTCGGCGCGGGGTCTGACCGACCGCAACCGGACGCTGTGGGGCGGCTGGGCGGTATTCGGCGCCGACTTTCACTGGTATTTCAGCGGCGATTCGGGCTACAGCCCGGATTTTCGCGATACGCGCCAGCACTTCTACCCAGGCACACCCGACAGTTTCGATCTGGCGCTGATCGCGGTCGGCGCCTATGAGCCGCGCTGGTTCATGAAGGACCAGCACGTAAACCCGGCCGAAGCCGTGCAGATCCATCTCGACCTGGGCGCCCGGCACAGCGTCGGCGTGCACTGGGGCACGTTCAACCTGACCGATGAACCGCTGGACCAGCCCCCCGGCGACCTGGCACAGGCACTGAAGCAGCAATCCGTCGCGCCGCAGGATTTTTCTCTGCTGAAGATCGGCGAGACGCGTCAATTGCCGCGTCGCGCGCCGGGCACGACGGCATCTGGCACGATAATCCGGCCATGAATTCACTGCCTTCGACCCCCTGCTACCTCAACGGCGCATTCACGCCACTGTGCGACGCCAAGATCAGCGTCATGGACCGCGGCTTCATCTTCGGCGACGGCATCTACGAAGTAGTGCCGGTCTACAACGGACGCCCGTTCCGATTTTCCCAGCACATGGCCCGTCTCGAACGCAGCCTGGTCGAGATGCGGATGACCAATCCCCACACGCGCGAGCAATGGCTGGGCATCGCAATGGGCCTGATCGGCCACGGTGCGAAGGCAGAAGGTGTCGCTCCGGACGCACTGAACCAGCTGGTCTACATCCAGATCACGCGCGGCGTCGCGATGCGGGACCATGTCATGCCCACCGACATCGCGCCCACGGTCTTCGCGATGGCCAATGTGATGCGCCCGCCCACATCCGGACAACTGGAAAACGGCGTGCGCTGCGTCACCGCCGACGATTTCCGCTGGGAAAAGGCACATATCAAGAGCACCAGCCTGCTCGGCTCGGTGTTTGCGCGCCAGATCAGCTTCGACGCGGACGCACTCGAGACCGTGATGTTCCGCAACGGCTTTCTGAGCGAGGCCGCGGCCAGCAATGTATGGGTGGTCAAGGATGGCGTTGTCTACGGCACCCCCAAGGACCACCTGGTGCTCGAAGGCATCCGCTACGGGCTGATCGAGGAGATGTGCGCGTCACTGGGCCGCGAATACCAACTCAAGCGCCTGAGCCGCGCCGATGTGCTCGCCGCCGACGAATTGCTGCTGACCAGTGCAACCAAGGAAGTGCTGGCAATCACGACGCTGGACGGCCAGGCCGTCGGCAACCCGGCCCACAAGGGTCGCCCGGGCCCGGTCTGCCAGGAGCTGTACGCCGCCTACCAGGCCGCCAAGCTGGCCGACGTCGGCTGAGCGCGCCGGCAGAGACCTCCGCCCCTGTTCCGAGTCTGATCCATGGCCACCGACAAAGAATCCCTGATCGAGTACCCGTCGCAATTCCCGATCAAGGTCATGGGTGAGCGGGTCGACGGATTCGTGCATGCCGTCACGATGGTGGCCCGCAAATTCGACCCCGACTTCGACGCGGCGACGATCGAGCTGCGCGAGAGCAGCGGCGGGAAATACCTGGGCGTCACGATCACCATCACCGCCACCAGCCGCGAACAGCTCGACGAGCTGTATCGAACCCTGTCCACGCACCCGATGGTCAAGGTCGTTCTCTGACGGGTGCCGACCGTGCAGACGCAGATGCGGGGCCGGGTTGCGTACCTGCCCACCTATGCGCAGATGCAGGCGTTCACCGCCACGCGTGACGCGCAGACCGAAGACCAGCTGTGGATCTGTGAACATCCGCCGGTCTATACCCAGGGCCTGGCCGGCAAGGCCGAACACGTGCTCCAGCCAGGTGAGATCCCGGTGGTATCGACCAACCGCGGCGGACAGATCACCTACCACGGGCCGGGCCAGGTGGTCGCCTATCCGATGATCGACCTGCGCCGCGCCGGCTACTTCGTCAAGGAATACGTCTACCGGATCGAGGAGGCGGTGATCCAGACGCTGGCCCAGTTCGGCGTGACCGGCCACCGCGTCGGCGGCGCGCCCGGAATCTACGTGCGGCCACACGATCCCGGCTCCCACGCGATGCTGGCACAGCGCCCGATGCGGCGCGCCGCAGACGGTACGGCGGCACCGGCCCCGCTCGACTTCACCGGCCTGGCCAAGATCGCCGCGCTCGGGATCAAGGTCAGCCGCAATTGCACCTACCACGGGGTGGCGCTGAACGTGCAGATGGACCTGGAACCCTTTGCCCGCATCAACCCATGTGGCTATGCGGGCCTGCAAACGGTCGACCTTTCTACAATAGGGGTATCCGTCGGCTGGTCCGATGCCGCGGATCTGCTGAGCAAGAAACTCGCGACCTACCTGGCACCGTGACCACGGACCCACCATCCATCATGAGCAATCCCACACCCGACGTCGTCCGAGAGGCCCCATCCACCGAGAACTATGACGCCAGCGTCAAGCAGAAGGCGGGCGCCAAGCTGTCGCGTATTCCGGTCAAGGTCGTCCAGGGCGAGATCCTGAAGAAGCCCTCGTGGATCCGGGTCCGGGCAGGGTCTCCCACGACGCGCTTCTACGAGATCAAGGACATTCTGCGCAAGAACAAGCTGGTCACCGTCTGCGAAGAGGCGTCCTGCCCGAACATTGGTGAGTGTTTCGGCAAGGGCACGGCAACGTTCATGATCATGGGCGACAAATGCACGCGGCGCTGCCCGTTCTGCGACGTCGGCCACGGCCGGCCAGACCCGCTGGATGCCGACGAGCCGCAGAACCTGGCCAACACGATTGCGGCCCTGAAGCTGCAATACGTGGTGATCACCAGCGTCGACCGCGACGACCTGCGCGATGGCGGCAGCGGCCACTTCGTCGAATGCATCCGGCAGATCCGTGCCTCGTCGCCGCAGACGCGCATCGAAATCCTGGTGCCCGATTTCCGGGGCCGCGACGACCGGGCGCTGGAGATCCTGAAGGCAGCGCCACCGGACGTCATGAACCACAACCTGGAAACCGTGCCGCGCCTGTACAAGGAGGCGCGCCCGGGGTCCGACTACCAGTTCAGCCTGAACCTGCTGCGCAAATTCAAGGCGCTGTTCCCCGACGTCCCCACCAAGAGCGGCCTGATGGTCGGTCTGGGAGAGACCGACGAGGAGATCCTGGCAGTCATGCGCGACATGCGCGCCCACGGCATCAACATGCTGACCATCGGCCAGTACCTGGCGCCGAGCACCAGCCATCTGACGGTCAAGCGCTACGTGCATCCGGACACTTTTGCGATGTTCGAGCGCGAGGCGTATGCGATGGGCTTCACGCATGCGGCCGTGGGAGCCATGGTGCGCTCGAGCTACCACGCCGACCAGCAGGCGCACGGCGTGTTGAACCCGGCCGCGACAGTCTGACACCATGCCGGGTATCGACCGCTTGTCGGTGCGGGTACATGGCCAGGTGCCGGTCAGTCGGACGCCGGCCCATGCCCGGCAATTGCCGCTGCGAGGGCTGTGCGTGGCCGAATCGGCGCGGTGCAGCAGCTACCGCCTGCCTTCGGCACTGAGCGTCGCGTTGCGCCACAACAGGACAGCCTGACCCACCAACGCCGCGCGACGATCGACCGTCATCCTGCGACGGCTGGCCCGCCTTTGTTCTGACCATGCAAGCCAATCCATCGCGCGCCGCCACGTTGTATGCCCTGGGCGCGATCGCGTCGTGGGCCTTGCTGGCGGCGTTGGGGGTCGCACTGCGGAATGTACCGCCATTTCTGCTGACCGGCATTGCGCTGGTGGTGGGCAGCATCCCGACCTGGCCGCTGGTGGCGCGGCACCCTGCCCTGTGGCGAATCCCGCTGCCCACCCTGGCGCTGGGTGTCGCAGGCCTGTTCGGTTTTCATTTCCTGCTCTTCCTTGCACTGCGCACGGCGCCCCCGGTGCAGGCCAATCTGGTGAATTACCTCTGGCCCTTGTTCATCGTCGTCCTGGCGCCGGTGCTGCTGCCTGGAATGGGCTTGCGCCCCATCCATGTGTTCGCCGCGATGCTGGGTTTTGCCGGTGCCGCGGTGGCCATACTCGGGCGCAGCACGCAACTCGATGGCGCCTGGTCATGGGGTTACCTGCTGGCGCTGGGCTCGGCCCTGATCTGGGCCTGCTATTCGCTGCTGACGCGTCGGGTGCCGCCCTTTCCGACGGTGGCGGTCGGCCTGTTCGGCCTGGTCTCGGGCATCCTGTCGCTGCTGTGCCACGCTGTGCTGGAGCCGGTCACCGCGCTTGGCACCCGGGACTGGATACTGCTGATCCTTGCCGGCCTGGGGCCATTGGGCATGGCATTCCTGTTGTGGGACAAGGCGCTGAAACTGGGCGATCCACGCCAGATCGGCATCCTGAGCTACCTGACGCCCTTGTCATCGACCGCGGTGCTGATGCTCACCGGCGCCGGCCCGTTCAGCTGGAGCATCGCGCTGGCAGCGGCGATGATCATCTCGGCGGCCATTCTGGGGACCCGCGCGCGCTGAGCCACCACGCCGCCTGGATCGATTCAGCCGGCAAAGGTAGCCGCCGGGTCCTCCGACGTAAGCACGGCCTGCGCCCAGCTTGCGAGCTTGCCGGCGTCGGCCCGCAGGACCTCGTGCTTGACGGCGAGGATCTGTGAAGGGTGCATCGAGAAGCTGCGCAGGCCCAGGCCCAGCAGCAGGCGGGTGAAGGTGACGTCACCCGCCATCTCGCCGCAGACACTGACGTCTTTGGAGCAGGCATTGCAGCGCGCGATGGTATCGGCCACCAGATGCAGCACGGCCGGGTGCAGCGGATCGTACAGATGCGCGACCGACTCGTCGGCGCGGTCGATGGCCAGCGTGTACTGAATCAGGTCATTGGTGCCGATGGACAGGAAATCGAAATATTTCAGGAACACGTCCAGCATCAGGGCGGCCGCCGGAATCTCGATCATGGCTCCGAGCTTGAGCGGGCCATAGACCATACCGCGCTCGTCGAGCTGCGCGCGGGCCCGGTCCAGCAGTTCCAGCGTCTGGCGGATTTCGGTCACATGCGCAAGCATAGGGACCAGCAGATTGATCCGTCCGAACGCGGCAGCGCGCAGGATGGCGCGCAACTGCGTCAGGAACATGTCGGGGTCGGCCAGACACCAGCGAATGGCCCGCAGGCCCAGCGCCGGGTTGAGGTGGGTCTCGTCCTTGGAGGATTTGTCCAGCGGCTTGTCGGAGCCGATGTCCACCGTGCGGATGGTCACGGGCAAACCGGCCATGCCTTCGAGTGCATTGCGGTAGGCCAGGTATTGCTCATCCTCGTCGGGAAGGCGGCCCTGCCGGCCCATGAAGAGAAACTCGCTGCGGAAAAGGCCCACGCCGACGGCACCGGCGCTCACCGCCGCTGCGGCGTCTTCCGGCATCTCGATATTGGCCAGCAACTCCACCTTCTGCCCGTCCAGCGTGACGGCCGGTGTGTGCCGCAGCCGCGTGAGGCGACCGCGGTCGATCTCGCCCTGGCGCTGCTTGAATTCGTACTCGGCCAGCACGATGGGCGATGGATCGACGATCACGATGCCGGCGTCGCCATCGACGATCACCCAGTCGTCCTGGCGGATCAGGTGGCTGGACAGGCGCGCGCCCACCACTGCGGGAATGTCCATGCTGCGCGCAACAATGGCGGTATGGGAGGTACGCCCGCCGACATCGGTGACGAAGCCCGCAAACACGCTTTGCTTGAACTGCAGCATGTCGGCCGGCGAGAGGTCGTGCGCGATCAGGATCAGCGGGGTGTCGGCCGCCGCCTCCGATGCCGAATCCGATGCGGACGCCTTGCGGGTGGGGCGCAGGGTGGCCGTGGCCATGGGGGACGCCAGCCCCTGCATGGCCGCAAGCACTTTTTCCGTGATCTGCTCGAGGTCGGCCTTGCGCTCGCGCAGATACTCGTCCTCCATTTCATCGAACTGGCGCGCGATCACTTCGAGCTGCGTCGTCAGCGCCCATTCGGCGTTGTACAGGCGCTCCTCGATCCAGTGCTTGACGCCCTGGATCAGTTCCTCGTCCTGCAACAGCATCAGGTGCACGTCCATCAGTGCCGTCAGTTCGTGCGGCGCCTCCTTGGGCCCCATCAGACTGATCGTGCGCTGCAGACGGTGGATCTCGTCGATGACCGCATTGCGGCCGACCCGCACCCGGTCGATCTCCGCCGGCACCTGGTCCTCGGCGATGAAGTAGTGCGCCACATTGACCCGGCTCGAGGCCACCAGCACGGCCCGGCCGACCGCGATGCCGCGTGCCACCGCCAGTCCGTGGATCGAAAAGCTCACTCGCCCTCTCCGAACTTGTCGGCGATCAGCGCCAGCAAGGCGTCCATTGCCGGCTGTTCCTGGTCCCCATCGGTCTCGACCACGATCTCGACGCCCATGCCTGCCGCCAGCATCATGACGCCCATGATGCTCTTGCCATTGACGCGCCGCTCGCCGCGCGACAACCAGACCTCGCAAGGAAAACTCCCCGCCAGTTTGGTCAGTTTGGCCGAAGCCCTTGCATGCAGACCCAGCCTATTGCTGATGGTCGCCGGGGTTTTGATCATGTTTCTTCCTGGCTTGGTTCTGTGGCGCGGCTGTCGCCACCTGCATCACACCTTGAACCCCACCAGCCATGGCGCGCGCGACCAGCGCCTCGATCGGTTCGCGCCGATAGGTCATCGCACGCAGCAGCATGGGCAAATTCACACCTGCGATAAGCCGGGTGTGACCGCCGTCGACCAGTTTCTGCGCCACGTTGCAGGGCGTGGCACCAAAGACGTCGGTGAACACCAGCGTGCGCGGCGTATTCAAGGCGGCCATCGCCTGGCGCGACTCTTCCACCAGCTGGTCGAACGGCAGGTCACTGCGGATGTCGACCGCCGCCACCACGTCGGCGCTATCCGCAAACACGTGCAGGACACACTCGCGCAGCGCACTGGCCAGTGGTGAATGGGCGATGATCAACAGGCCGGCAGTCATGGGTTCAAGCTGTCTGATTATGTCTCGCGCCAAGCACGAAGTACACGTAGGCCGACACACTGCAGGCCAGGAATGCGGCAAATGCGAGACGATAGGCCGCCGCCTGGCTCGCACCAACGGCCATCAGGCCGTCGATCGCCAGGCCGATACCCCATTGAATCGCGAAAACCCCGAGGAAGATCACCAGGTTGAATGCCGTCAGTGCCCGTCCCGCCAGTTCGGGCGGGAATGCCATGGCGACTGCCGGCTGCGATGGCGTCACGAAGCTGCAGGTCACGCAATACAGCGCCAGCAGCGCACCGGCATGTGGCTTGAGCGCCTCCGGCGACGCGATGACCAATGCCAGCACCAGAAAGCTGGCGGGCAGTCCCCTGCCTATCAGCCGGTCGGCGCTCCAGCCCCGATGCGCCAGCCAGGGGCCCACCATGCCCCAGGTCCAGAAGGTGCACAGCATGGCCATGTTGATCCAGAACAGGCCGGTGGCGGATTGCAAAGGTGTGTAACCCGCCATCTGCTCCATCCAGGGCGCAGCCCACAGGGTCTGTACCGACAGCAGACCGCCGTATCCGAAGAAGCCCAACGGTGCCAGGCGCCGGAAGTACGGATCCCGCCAGATCCGGGCGTAACGGTCCTCT
Organism: Rhodoferax sp.; assembly: GCA_024235935.1. GTDB lineage: Bacteria > Pseudomonadota > Gammaproteobacteria > Burkholderiales > Burkholderiaceae_C > CAISIP01. Next base: position 178,303 of record JACKLL010000008.1, read on the forward strand.
TGCCCGGCGGCCCCTGGCGCGTTCACGGGCCCGGCCCAGGCAGGAACCTGCCAGACGATCAGCAACAGGGACAGCACCAGCAAAATGGCCAGGCCCAGGAACATGGGACGCCAGCCTATGGTCGGCAGCAGCCACTGCACCGGCAGCGTCGATGCCACCATGCCGCAGGAACCGGTCATCAGCATCCACGCATTGGCGCGGGTCTGGATGGCGGGCCCGAACCAGCGGCGGTATCCGGTCAGCGGCGCCATCAGGCATGCGCTCAGGCCTACGCCGCACAGGAAGCGCGCCGCCAGCAGCGCACTGAATCCGTGGGCATTGGCAAATGCCAGGCAACCCAGCGTGGCCACCGCCAGAAAGCAGGCCAGCACCCGGCCCGGACCATACCGGTCGAGCCAAGTGCCCAGGGGCAATTGGGTGGCCGAGAAACCCAGAAAGTATCCGCCCGCAAGCAGCCCCAGATCCCGCGCATGGAGCTGGAACTCCTGGGTCAGCTCCGCGGAAAGCGTTGCGGTGATGCTGCGGATCAGCGCCGAGAGAAAGTACGCAACCGCAAATGTCAGGAATACGGCAACCGCCGTGCGCTTGGCCAGGACCGTCATCGCAGGCGCAGTCCGGAAAAGAACAGCTCGGTCGCTGCCGGCGTCAGCCCATCACCCAGTACGAAGGCCGCAAAGACATCCGGCCCGCGTGCGAACCACACGCCCTGCAGGGTCTGCGCAGGTGTCTGGCTCGGGTCGCGGGTGGCCTGCAAGGCCAGCAACTGCGGTAGCGCCGGCGCGTCCTGCGGCGGCTGCAACGATACCGCAACGGGCTGGGGGCCCAGGCCGTTGCGCGTGGCGTCGCGCCATTGCGCAAGCGCACGCGCGGCGCCGGACGGGTCGGACAAGCGCGCATGGCCGACGGCATAGGTTGCGCCGCCTGCCTCGCAACTGCGCATCGTCACCAGCGCGGCCTGCTCGGCCAGGGGCACGGTGCGCTCGGTATCGTCGGGCTTGCACGGGAACAAGGCCATCAGCGCAGTGTCTGCTATCGGCACGTCACGCCAATTGAGCGACGGCGCGCACGCACAAAGCGCAGCGCAGGCACTGAGGGCATGGACGATGGACAGTGCACGCATGTGCGGATTATCCCGATGCCGCGCCGCCCCGCACCGGGGCAAGTCGCGTGCCGGACAAGCCACATGGCCGCGACCCGGGCGCCATGAGCAGCCTCAGGTCTTGGTCGCAACAATCATCCGACGGGATTACTTGAAGACGCCGAAGACCTTCTTCAGGATGGCACTGCCCGTGCCGACCGGGTCCTGGCGGATCTTGCGCTCTTCCTCGCCAATGACCAGGTACAGGCCGTCCAGCGTCTTGCCGGTGACGTACTGTTCGATATTGGCGTCCTGCTTGCTCACCAGGCCGATGCCGACCGCCTTCGACGCGACCCGGTTGTACTTGGATGCCAGCGACACTTTTTCGGTTGCCTTCGTGACCACCGGCAGAAATTTGCCGCCCAGCGGCTCACGCGTCTTCTCGGCAAAGAAATCGGTGACCGAGGTGTCCCCGCCCGTCAGGATCTTCTTGGCATCGGTGACGGACATGGACTTGACGGCTCCCATCAACAGATCCTTCCCCATGGGCACGGCGGTTTCGGCGGCACTGTTCATGGCCGTGACCAGTTCGTCCACCCGCTTGCCCTGGCCGAAGGTCTTGAGCAATTTGCCCGCGTCCTCGAGAAATCCAGGCAGGGGAATGCGAACCTTGTCGTTGCTCAGGAATCCACCCGGGCGACCCAGCAGGCTGATCGCGGCCTGAGCTCCTTTTTCCAGCGCAGTCTTCAGGCCCTGTGACGCCTCGCCGTCGGTCAGATCATTCAGCGACAAGGCGTATGCATGGGTATAGGCCAAAGCGACCATGGCCGCCAGAGTGCGGCTCGACGTGGTGGTGAAGTCTCGACGGTTCATCATGTTTTCCTGTTGTGATTCCCAAGCGAGCATCTTGCTCCGAACCGCATGCCATTGGCAATGCGCAAGTGGGCCCGGGTGCGCATCTTTTACCATTGAATTTGCCCCAGGCCTCCCGCGCACAGCGCCCGGCGGCCCCTGATTGCAAGCCAGACCTTGCCGTATCATTGCCACGCAGCCCTGCGCACCACCTCTGATCCGCAACGAACAATGCCTACGCCAACTGACTCCATCCGGGTTTGGGACCTTCCCACCCGCTTGTTCCACTGGTTGCTGGTCGCAGCCGTCACCGGTTCCGTGGTGACGGCACAGCTTGGCGGCAATGCCATGGTCTGGCATTTCCGTTTTGGTTTCGCAATCGCCACCTTGCTGCTGTTCCGCCTCGTATGGGGTGTCGTTGGCGGTCGCTGGTCCAGGTTTGCGTCATTCATCTACAGCCCATCGACGGTGATGCGGTATCTGAAGGGGCAGGGACGCCCCGAGCATGCGATCGGTCACAACCCGCTGGGCGCAGCATCCGTCTTCGCCATGCTGGTGGTACTCATTGCCCAGGTTTCGACCGGCACCATCAGTGATGACGAAATTGCCGCGGTCGGTCCATTTGCCAAGTTTGTCAGCAATGCCACGGTGTCGGCGGCGACGGCCTACCACAAGGGCTACGGCAAGCTGATGCTGATCGCCCTTGTCGCATTGCACGTGGGTGCCATCCTGTTCTACTGGTTCGCGCGCCGCAGCAACCTCGTCAAGCCAATGCTGGTGGGCGACAAGCCGCATGCCGGTACACTGCCCGGCTCCCGCGACGACGCAGTCTCCCGCCTGTCGGCGGCAGTGGTCTTCGCGGCTTGTGCGACGCTGGTTACGTGGGGGGTGTCTCTGGGTGGCTGACGAACCGGACTTGCCGCAGGCGGTTGGCGATATCCACGCAACCGCGTTGCTTGTGCCTGAATCCGAGGCCGATTGGGCGGATATCCGCCAGTTGCTGCAGGAATACGCCCAAGGCCTGGGTGTGGATCTTTGTTTTCAGGATTTCGACCACGAACTGGCGCTGTTGCCGGGCGCCTACGCAGCGCCGCGAGGAACCATGCGCCTGGTGCGTGTGGACGGTGTCGCGGCCGGTTGTTGTGCGTTGCGACCGCTGGACGCGGTCGACTATGCGAACGCCTGCGAGATGAAGCGTCTCTACGTTCGTCCGCAGTACCGTGGCCTGGGTCTGGGCCGGCGTCTGGCCGAGGAAATTCTGGAGGCCGCGCGCCTTTGCGGTTACGCCAGCGTGTTGCTGGACACGCTGGACGACATGGAAACGGCGCGGGCCATGTACCAGGAGCTGGGATTCGTCGAGATTCCGCCTTACTATTTCAACCCGATCGCCGGGTCGCACTACCTGAAGGCGGACCTCTGAGCCAGCAGGCTCAGGCCTTGGCCTGGGCCAGCATCGTTGCCGCGTCGCTGACTTCGAATTTGCCAGGGGCTTCGATATTCAGCGAGGTGACCTTGCCATCCTTGACCAGCATCGAATAACGGTTGCTGCGCAGGCCCATGCCCTTGCCGGTCAGATCCAGCGTCAAACCGGTCGCCTTGGTGAACGCGGCATCGCCGTCACCCAGCATGCGCACCTTGCCATCGGTCTTGAGGTCGCGCGCCCAGGCACCCATCACGAACGCGTCATTGACGCTGACGCACCAGATCTCGTCGATGCCGGCAGCCTTGAGTTCGGAGAACTTCTCCAGATAGCCTGGGACATGCTTCGCGGAGCAGGTGGGCGTGAACGCGCCTGGCAGCGCAAACAGCGCAATCGTCTTGCCGGCAGTGGCGGTGGCCACGGGAACCGGATTGGGGCCGATGCTGCAGCCATTGCCTTCGACTTCCGAGAATTCCATCAGCGTTGCCTGCGGAAGCGTGTCGCCTACTTTGATCATCGTGTACTCCTGTAAATGGGGAAATGGACGGTGTCCGGATCGGGCACTGCCGCCGCCAGCGGCGACCACAGCAACCCAAAGCAAAACGGCTCACATTGTGAGCCGTTTCGACATGATGCGCAGCACCGCTGCGCAATACCATCAGACGATGGCAGCTTTCTGAACCAGGCGGGTCGCAACCCAGTTCTTGGTCTTGGACAGCGGACGGCTCTCGGTGATCTCGATGGTGTCGCCCATCTTGTACTCGCCCTTTTCGTCATGGGCGTGGTACTTGCTGGACTTGCCGACGATCTTGCCGTAGAGCTCGTGCTTGACACGGCGCTCGATCAGAACGGTCACGGTCTTGGCGCGCTTGTCGCTGACGACCTTGCCGATCAGTGTGCGTTTGCGGGTTACCTTGGCTTCAGGCGCTTCGGTCATTTGGCCGCTCCTTCGGTGGACTTGGCCGCATGCTGCTTCTCGACCAGGATGGTCTTGGCGCGGGCAATATCGCGGCGTGTCGAACGCAGCGTTGCGGTGTTGTTGAGTTGCTGGGTGGCCTTTTGCATGCGCAGGCCGAAATGGGCCTTTTGCAGCGACTTGACCTCCGCCTCGAGGGCGGTGACGTCTTTCTGACGCAGTTCTTTGGTATTCACGAGTGTTCTCCGGGCAGTGGCGCTTATTGGCCGATCATGCGCGCCACAAACGTGGTGCGCAGCGGCAGCTTGGCCGCTGCCAGACGGAACGCCTCACGTGCCAGTTCTTCCGGCACGCCAACGATCTCGTAGAGCACCTTGCCGGGCTGGATCTCGGCAACGTAGTACTCGGGGTTACCCTTGCCGTTACCCATGCGAACCTCGGCAGGCTTCTGCGAGATGGGCTTGTCCGGGAAGATGCGGATCCAGATACGTCCACCACGCTTGACGTGACGCGAAATCGCACGACGGGCGGATTCGATTTGCCGGGCCGTCAGACGGCCACGGTCGGTGGATTTGAGACCGAAGTCACCAAATGCCACGGTGTTGCCGCGAGTCGCCAGGCCGGTATTGCGGCCTTTCTGCTCCTTGCGGTACTTTCTGCGAGCGGGTTGCAGCATGTAATTCTCCGATTGCTAGACCTGATCAGGTCTTGGTTCCGTCAGCTGCTGCAGCTGGCGCGCTTGCCTTGCGGACGCGCTTAACGGCGGGTTTGGTGGCGTCAGCGCCAGCCGTGGCTTCAGCCGGCTTGTCGCTGCCGTCTGCAGGAGCCGCATTGGCACCCACAGGACGACGGGCGGCAGGACGGGAAGCGGGACGGTCGGCACCTGGACGTGCATCACGACGCGGGCCACGCGGGCGGCGCTCTTCGTCAGCACGGGGCTCGACAACGGCCGGCAGATCATTACGACCCAGCGTGTCACCCTTGTAGACCCAGACCTTGACGCCGATGACGCCGTAGGTGGTCTTGGCTTCCGAGGTTCCGTAGTCGATGTCGGCGCGCAAGGTATGCAATGGCACACGGCCTTCGCGATACCACTCGCAACGCGCGATCTCGATGCCGTTCAGACGGCCGGACGACATGATCTTGATGCCCAGGGCGCCCAGGCGCATCGCGTTCTGCATGGCGCGTTTCATGGCGCGGCGGAACATGATGCGTTTT
>JACKLL010000009.1 GCA_024235935.1 Rhodoferax sp.
CGCAATGCCGGCATCCGCCACAAGTCCACGCTGCAATCGGCCACCGGCATTCGGTCACCCCACCTGGTGCAGAAATCGATGGGCATGTCGGCAGGCGCATTCAACACGCGGGAGTTTTTTCACGGTGCCACGCAGTCGGCCATGCAGAACGCCCGCATCGGCTTTCAGCTGCTGGCCTTTGCCGTGCCGGCGCTGCTGATGCTGTGGGGCCTCAACAGCGACCACAGCGGGCCATGGGTTTGGGCCGTGCTGGTACAGGCACCGGGCCTGGTTGCCGAACGCTGGGTGTTCTTTGCGCAGGCGAAGCATCCGCAGAACCTGTACTACCAGGTCGTGTCCTGAAGGCAGGTGGTGGCCGTGGGGACGCCGCACCGTGACCATCGCCCGACCACTCCGGCAACGGCGCAAGCGGAAGGAAGTGTCCATTCTGGTCCGGGCAGCCGGTAGCGGCCCGTGGGAGCGTGGCCGCCCCGGCGGACATTCGGTGCGGTATTCGCCCCGTCGATGTGTCGGGCTTCATCATCAGTCAGACTGTCGGCGCTGTGCTGGCTTTCGCGCTGTTGTGCCGGCCCGATTGAGCGACACTTCGGCCATGCCCAACCCGCAAGAGCCTCACCGATGAGCCAGTCCCCCGCAACGCAACCGGCACGAGACCGCCTGAGCTGCTGGTTCCGCAGTGGCGACACCCTGCGCAGCCGAAGCGTGGCTGATGCCGTTCCGTGGGCTACGCTCGACCTGCCTGCGGCCCCTGGATCCCTGGTGGCGGACTGGGAACAAGAGACCGCAGCCCTGGATCTGGAGCCCGGCGAGGTCGAGCCACTGCCCTTGGACCTGGCGCTGTGGCCCGGATACGCGTCCGGCATGCGTGCGACATCCGACTGGACCGGCGCGCTCGGACTTCGAAACCTGCTGGCCCGCACCCAGGTCGACCTCATGAGCTGCCGCGGTGCGAAATACCACCACGACGCCACGCGCTATGGCCGGGCGGCATTCTGCAATCTCTTTCTGAGCGCGGACAAGGGCCTGGACCTGCATTTTCCCGAGACGGGTTGCCGCATTCCCCTGCGCCAGGGCACGTCCGTGATCTTCGACACCGGCCAGCCCCATGCCGTGGTCCGGCACGGCCGCAGCAGCTTCGATGCGGCAGACTTCGCGGCCGGTCAGGATTGCACGCTGGTTTTCCTGACCTGGGAACTACCCATCGAAGATGCCGCTGTTGCGGGCGCGCTGGGCATCAGGTTCGACGTCGAGGCTGTGGATGCGGGGCCCATGGCCGAACAGCAGCTCCGGCGCAATGGCGCGCCGGCCCGGCTGTGCCCGGAGTCAGGGCGCTGGGTCCGCGCCGACTGAACCCGCGGCTGGCCATGGGCCACCCAAGGCCGGCGACACCGGCTGGCAGGCATCGATCCGCGCACATGCGGGGCGCAGTCCCATCGGGCAGCGCCCTGTGACGGCGCCTGGCCAATGACTAACGCGATCAGCCCCGCCGCGCCGCCTCGATCGCAGCGATGTCGATCTTGCGCATGGTCATCATCGCGTCGAACACCCGCTTGGCGGCCATGCGATCGGGGCCGGCGATGGCGTCCGTCAACGCACGCGGCGTGATTTGCCATGACAGCCCCCATTTGTCCTTGCACCAGCCACACGCGCTTTCCTGCCCACCGTTGCCGACGATCGCATTCCACAAACGGTCGGTCTCTTCCTGATCGTCGGTGGCAATCTGGAACGAGAACGCCTCGTCGTGCCGGAACGCCGGCCCCCCGTTCAGACCCAGACACGGTATCCCCGCAACGGTGAATTCGACCGTCAGGACATCGCCCTGCCTTCCGGAGGGATAGTCGCCCGGTGCGTGGTGAACAGCACCCACCGCGCTGTCCGGGAACGTCCTTGCATAGAACGTCGCAGCCTCCAGCGCGGCGCCGTCGTACCAAAGACAGATCGTGTTCTTGCTGAGCATGGGCTTTCTCCTGGGTTGAGACAGACAGTATCCGTCCGTCGACGAATGGCAGCTGCCGGTTTCGACACAGGCCCGGCAGACATTGTCAGCCGGGCTGGTCGTATACCGCCACGGCGATTCGTCGACAGAGTGCGCTCGCGTGACCGTCGACCCGACCCGCCCGCATCCATCGACAGGCCACACGGCTGTCGATATATTCCGACCCACACGCGAAACGATCGCCATGACGTCTCCCACATTGCACTACCACCCCCTGTCGTCCTACTGCCACAAGGTCCTGATTGCGGCCAATGTGCTGGGCATCGCGCTCGACAGGCAGTTGCTCAATCTCGGGGATCCCGCAGCACGCGCGGCATACCTTGCGTCATGGCCGATCGGCAAGATGCCGCTGTTGGTGGACCAGGGGCGCACCATTCCCGAGACCAGCATCATCATCGAGTACCTGCAGCAGCACCACGCGCGCACCGGTGTTGCGCTTATTCCCGCGGCTCCGGACGCAGCGCTGGACGTGCGGCTATGGGACCGCTTCTGTGACCAGTACGTGATGACACCGATGCAGGCCTTCACCGCCGACCTGCTCAAGCCCGCGTCCGATCGGGATGCCGGCAGCGTGGCCAGGGCAGGGCGGGATCTGGCAACGGCGTATTCGGTGATGGAGGGTCACCTCGAAGGCCGGCACTGGCTTGCAGGCGACGCCATCAGCATGGCGGACTGCGCCGCCGCACCCGCATTGTTCTATGCCGTGGCCTATGTTCCGCTGCCACCGGAACACCTGCACCTGTCGGCCTACTTCGAACGCCTGATGGCGCATCCCGCAGTGGCAGCCACCATTGACCAGGCGCGCCCATACTTCAATATCTTTCCCGGGCGTGCCGGGCTGGCGCGCCGATTTCTGGATCCCGGTATCGCCTGAAAACGCGATCGCTGCGGCACCCGCGCGGCGCCTGCGGCAGCGCCCGCCATTGCGCCGCATGGCACGGCGGCTATGCATCCATACCGCCATCCACATGCAACCATGCCGGCTGCATGACAATGGTGCCGCGCCACACGGACTCGAACACCCCGTCATTCGCAACCGCGCCCCATGAAAACCCGCCACTTCCTCCAGCTCATCGCGATGTCCGCCTTGTGGGGTGCGTCGTTTCCGCTGCTGCGCATCGCAAGCCCTGCGTTCGGGCCGATGGCCCTGGCCGGCATCCGCTGCGCGCTGGCGGCACTGGTGCTGGCCTTGCTGATGCGCCTGCTCGGCGAACGCTGGCCCGCCCGCAAGGCGTGGCTGCCATTGGCAGCGCTGGGCCTGCTGACCGTGGTGGCGCCCTTCGTGCTGTTCAACTGGGCGGCGCTGAGCCTGCCCGCCGGCTATTCGGCGGTGCTCAATGCGACGGCACCGGTATTCGGCGTGCTGGCTGCAGCCATGGCCGGCGACGAGAAGATCACGGTGCGCCGCCTGTTCGGCTGTTTGTTCGGCTTCACCGGCGTTGCGCTGCTGGTGCAACTGGGCCCGGTCGAAGCCACGCCGGCCGTCGTCCTGGCCGCTGTCGCGTGTACCGCGGCAGCCGGCTGCTATGGCATCGGATCCATCTTCATGAAACGGGCCTCGGCCCACCATCCACCGCTGGCGGCGGCCGCGACCATCCATGTCGCCGCGGCCATGGTACTGGTGGTCCCGGTCGGTGTCGCCATACCCACGATGCAACTGAACACCGGCGCATGGATGGCCGTGGCCCTGCTGGGCCTCGTCACGTCGGGATTCATGTACTGGATCAGCATGCGGCTGATGCGGGAGATCCCGGCCAGTGCGGCCACCTCCTCGGCCTTCATGATCCCCTTGTTCGGCGTGACCTGGGGCGGTCTGTTTCTCGGCGAGCCCGTCACCGCCGGCATGCTGCCCGGCAGCCTGCTGATCCTGCTGGCCACCGCGCTGATCACCGGGTTCAACCCTTGGCGCATGGCCCGACGGCTGCGCTGACAGCCCGCCGCCCGCGCGTCACGGCGCCAGCTGGACCCGCTGGTCCATCAGGCGGTCGGTGACACCGGCGCCGGCCCACATGCCGATCAGTGCCAACCATGCCGTCAACGCAAAGATCGAGCCGCCTGTGATGCCGGCACCCACGGCGCAACCGCCGGCCAGCATGGCACCGAAACCCATCAGCACCGCGCCCGCAATGTAGCGGCGCATGCCGTAGCCATCGGTGAAGCCCTCCAGCCGCAGATCACCGCCGATCCAGCCGCCGATGAGCGAGCCGAGGAAGACCCCTGGCAAAAGCCCGGAACTGAAGCCGGCCAGCGGCGTGGGATCCGCCAGCACCCGCATCAGCCACTCGGCCGACGGACCGCTGAAGGTGATGCCCTGCAGCGCCACCGGCTCGAAGGAATGGGCGGAAACCCCGGCACTGAAGGCCCATGCAGCCGCAACCGCCAGGCCCGAGCCCATGCCGCCGACCCATTGCCATTTGCCAGCCCCACTGCGCAGCGCGAACACCCAGGCCGCCGCCATCCAGACCAGTCCGACTACGAGGCCGCCCCAGCGTCCGGCATGGGTCAGCGCCAGCAGGTCGCGCGAAACACCGCCCTCCACCGTCCACCAGGCGCTGATGGTTTCGCGCAGCGGGGACAACATGCCGGCCAGTGCCGCCTGCGCCGCCACAGCGAAGATCAGCCCCGACAGCAGGGCCCGCAGGTTGCCGTTGGCCGACAGCACCAGCAAGCGGCTGGCACAGCCGCGCGTCATGATCATGCCGGCACCGAACAGCAGACCGCCGACCAGCGCACCGGACAGGCTTCCACGCGCCGCGATCTGGCGCGTGGCCGACGGGTCCAGCAGGTGCAGCAGCACCAGCAATTGCACCGCCACGACGGCGGTCGAAAACGCCAGCAACCAGACCGACAGCTTCTCGCCGAACTGGCCGCGCCAGAATTCGATGACGGCTGCGCGCAGGCAGAAGCGCGAACGCTGGGCGAAGAATCCGAACAGCCCCCCGATGACCAGGCCACCGACGATCAGCACGCGGGCATCACCAAATCGATCCAGTATGCCGGTCAGGTCCATGCGTACGTCTCACCCTTTAATTCTGTATATCAATACTAACGAATATTAAATCCGGTATCTTGACCTGGCGCAAGCCGAACCGGCACTTCGACCCGTTTCGCAGCGTCAGCACACCCGGCGGCCATTCGGTCGCGCGGGCACGCGCGGGCACGATCGGCAAGAATGGCGGTTTCGGCTTCCGGCCCGCAGGCCGGGGCAGGTTCACAAGGAGTCCCATGCAATTTGCCAGTCTGGTCGACCGCATCGGCGGCAGCCGCGTCGACGCGTGGAAGATCCACGCAGAAGCGGTGGCCGCGGCGGCCCGCAAGGAAGACGTCATCGTGCTCAGCGTCGGCGACCCGGAATTCGCAGCACCCGAGAGCATCACGGCCGCGGCGATTGCGGCACTGCAGTCGGGCGATACCCACTACACGACCATCGCCGGACGGCTGCCGCTGCGCGAGCGCATCGCGCGCCAGCACAGCCGCAGCAGTGGCCAGCCGGTCGACGCCAGCCACGTGGTCGTGGTCGGCGGCGCACAGAACGGCATGTTCGTTGCCAGCCTGTGCCTATGCGAGGCCGGCGACGAGGTCCTGGTCCCCGAGCCGCTGTACCTCACCTACGAGGCCACCATCCGCGCCAGCGGTGCCACGCTGGTTCCGGTGCCGGTACAGGCCGACAAGGGCTTTCGCATCGACATCCAAGCCCTGCGCGACGCCATCACCCCGCGAACCCGGGCCATCTTCCTCGCCACGCCCTGCAACCCCACCGGCGTGGTGATGCGCAGGGACGAACTGGACGCGATTGCCGAACTGGCCTGCCGGCATGGCCTGTGGGTAGTGGCCGACGAAGTGTATGGCGCGCTGAGCTTCGAGCCCCCACATGTGAGCATTGCCAGCCTGCCCGGCATGAGCGAGCGCACGGTCACGGTGTCCAGCCTGTCCAAGTCGCATGCGATGGCGGGTTTTCGCATCGGCTGGGTGGTCGCCCCGCCCGAACTGATCCGCCACATGGGCAACCTGCTGCTGTGCATGCTGTATGGTGCGCCGGGCTTCACACAGGAGGCCGCCTGCGCGGCACTGGACCGGTACGATGCGGTTGCGGCGCAGATCCGCGCCCTTTACCGGAGCCGGCGTGACCTTGTACACCGCCTGTTGTCGGATGTTCCCGGCCTGCGTTGCCCCTTGCCCGAGGCCGGCATGTTCATGCTGCTCGACATCCGCGCCACCGGGCTGACCAGTTCCGAATTTGCCTGGGGCCTGTTCCGCGCTACCGGCGTGTCGGTGCTCGATGCCCAGGCCTTCGGCCCTTCGGCGGCGGGTTTCCTGCGCATGGGTCTGGTCGTCGATGAGCCCCTGCTGGCCGAGGCCTGTCGACGCATCCGGGCCTATGTCGCGTCCGTGTTCCAACCGTGCGCCAGGGCCCCCACCGACGAAGGGCCGGCGCGGCCTCAGTGATCGGCCCAGGCGGCACGCAGTTGCGCGTGCGCATCGGGTGTGGCCGGCCCGTCATGCAGCTCCACCACCACCTCGTGGATTGTCCCGGTGAAGCGAAACGGCGCCGTATACGACGCACTGACCGGCAAACCGCTGTCGAATCCACAGCACAGGCCTTCCCCCGAGGTTTCGATGACCGCAGGTACGGTGCGCGCAATCTCGCCCTCTCCGACACGCACACCGTCGACGCACAGAAAGGCCCGGCCGCAGTGCTCGCCGGTACGGATGAAACGCATCTGCAGCACGACATCGCCGCGCGGCAGCGTGCTGGCGGACTGCACGCGGTACTCCTGCAATCCCAGGTAGTTGTGCACATAGACCAGCCGATCGTCCTGCACGAACAGCGCGTAACCGGCAAACCAGCTGCCGTGGGCCAGCAGCACGCCTTGCGCACCGGTCTCCGGAATCACTACCCGCGCACTGATCGTGTGCGACCGGTTCTTGACATTGGCTGCCGTGTACTCGAACTGCGGGGCCGCAAACGGTTCGTAGACATAGCGGCTGGTGGGCGCGCGGCCACCCGGCTTGCGCTCGCCCATGCGCAGCTGCATGCGCGCATCGAGGGGAAGTACCTTGTATTTGGCCGCCTCGACCCACCACTGGTCGATCAGGGCCTGCAGCTTCTCGGGATGTTCCCGGGCCAGGTCGGTGGTTTCCGAAAAGTCGCGGGCCACGTGGTAGAGCTCCCACTGCTGGGCCTGCAGCATGGCCTCGGTCAGCATGTCGCCCTGCGGCTGCTCGACCACGGCCTTCCAGCCGTCGGCCCAGATCGCGCGTGAACCGATCATCTCGTAGTACTGCACCTGCTTGCGGGTCGGCGCCTCGGCCGTGTTCAGCGTATGGGCAAAACTCACGCCCTCCAGCGGTGTCTGGGCCACGCCCTGCAGCGCGGTTGGCGGCGCAATGCCGATGGCGTCGAGCAGCGTCGGCATCACGTCGACGGCGTGGATGTACTGGCTGCGGATCTCGCCGCGCGCCGCAATGCCGCGCGGCCAGTGCACGATGAACGGGTCGCTCATGCCGCCCTGGTGCAGATAGCGCTTCCAGCGGCGCAGCGGCGTATTGCCGGCCCAGGCCCAGCCCCAGGCATAGTTGGGATAGGACTTGACACTGCCCCAGTCGTCCAGGTGCTGCAGGTTCTCCGCGATGCTGGCCTCGTAGCGGTTCGGGAACTGGCACTCGTTGAAGGAACCGTTCTCGCCCCCCTCGGCCGAGGCGCCGTTGTCGGATGCCAGCATGACGATGGTGTTGTCCAGTTCGCCGCGACGCTCGAGCGACTGCAGCACCCGGCCGATATGGTGGTCGGTCTGCTCCAGAAAGCCGGCATAGACCTCCATCTGGCGTGCGAACAGGCGCTGCGCATCCGCACCCAGCGTATCCCAGGCCTTGACCCATGGCGGACGCTCGCTGAGCCGGGTGTCCGGCGGGATGATGCCTTCGGCCAGTTGCCGTGCATAGACGGTCTCGCGCCAGCGCTCCCAGCCCTGGTCGAACTGGCCCCGGTAGCGGGCGATCCACTGCGGCTCGACATGGTGCGGCGCATGGCCCGCGCCGAGGCAGTAATACATGAAGAACGGCTTGTCCGGGTCGAACGAGCGCAGGTCGGTGATGTAGCGCATCGCCTGGTCGGCCAGGTCGGCGTTGAGGTGGTAGCCCTGCTCAGGGCGCGCCGGCGGCTCGATGTAGTGGTTGTCGTGCACCAGCGTCGGCGCCCACTGGCTGGTCTTGCCGCCGAGGAATCCGTAGAAGCGGTCGAACCCGCGCGACAGCGGCCAGCGCGCCTTGTTCGCCCCCGATGCATATTCGCTGGCCAGCGTCAGGTGCCACTTGCCGACCGCGAACGTGGCATAGCCCTGCGCCCGCAGCACCTCGGACAGAAAGCCGTTCTCCCGTGGCACCATGCCGTTGTAGCCGGGAAATCCGGTGGCCATTTCCTGGATGATGCCCACGCCGTTGGAGTGGTGGTTGCGCCCGGTCAGCAGGCAGGCCCGCGTGGGCGAACAGATGGCGGTGGTGTGGAAGTCGCGGTAGCGCAGTCCGCCTGCCGCCAGGCGGTCGATGTTCGGCGTGCGGATCGTCGAGCCGTAGCAGCCGAGCTGGGCAAAGCCGACGTCGTCCAGCAGCACCAGCAGCACGTTCGGAGCGCCAGCGCGCGCCTTGGCCGGCATCGGCCAGGCGGCTTCGGAATCGGATGCGGTGCGGCCGATGCTGCCGGTGAAGGGTGTGCCTTCGGGATAGGTCTTCAAGCTGTCAGCCATGCCGGTGTCTCTCCTTCAGATCGCAAGCGGCGTCAATGCCGCGGACGGCGCATGCCGCGGATGAACGGCCAGAACAGCAGGATCACCGACAACATCATCAGCGACAGCGTCAGCGGCTGGGTGAACAGAGGCGAGTAGTCGCCATCGGTCATCATCAGGCCCTGGCGCAGCCGCGACTCGGCAATTGGCGCGAGAATGAAACCGATGACGAACGGCCCCAGCGGCAGGCCGCCGCGCTCCATCAGAAAGCCGAGCAGACCAAAGCCCAGCATGATCCAGACGTCGAACATGCGGTTGCTGGACGCAAACACGCCGACGACGCAGAACACCATGATCAGCGGCAGCACGAACTGGCGCGGCACGTCGAGCACGCGGCGCAGGAACGGGATCATCAGGTACATCTGGCCGAGCATCAGCACACTGGACAGCAGGCAGGCCGCGATCACGACGTAGACGATGCCGGCATGCTGTTCGAACAGCAGCGGACCGGGCTGGATGCCGTGGATCATCATGGCGCTCATCAGGAACACGTCGATCACGCTGCCCGGGATGCCGATCGCCAGCAAGGGAATCAGCGCGCCGCCGACGGTGGCATTGTTCGCAGCCTCCGAGGCGACGATGCCGCTGGCCGACCCGGTGCCGAACTCGTCTGGCTTGCGTGAGACGTTCTTGGCCACGGTGTAGGCGACCAACGATCCCACGCTGGCTCCGATGCCCGGCAGGATGCCGATCCAGGTGCCGATGGCCGACGAACGCAGCAGGTTCCAGAACTGCGCCTTCCATTCCGACAACTTCATCCACAGGCCCTCTGACGAGTAGACCAGCGCCTGTGCCTTGCCCATGGGCTTGACCAGTTCGGCCATCACGGTGCCGACCCCGAACACACCGACCAGCACCGGCAGGATGTCGAATCCCGAGGTCAGCTGCCAAAGCCCCATCGTGAAGCGGGTGCGACCGGTGTTGTCGTCCATGCCGGGAAAGGCAAGCAGCACCCCGATCATGCCGGCCAGCAGGCCCTTGGTCATCGACTTGCCACTCACCGACGAGATCAGTACCAGTGCGGTGAGCACGAGCGCGAAGTAGTCAAACGGCGTGAAACGCACTGCCACGTCGGCCAGCGGCCTGGTCAGCAGGACCAGCGCAATCCAAGCGAAGACCGCGCCGAAGAAGGACGCCGCTACGCCCAGCCCCAGCGCCCGTCCGGCCTGGCCCTTCTGGGCCATCGCATAGCCGTCGAAGACCGTAATGACATTCGAAGGTGTGCCGGGTATGCGCAACAACACGGCCGACACCAGCCCTCCGGTGATCGAGCCGGTGTACATGCAGACGATGAGCGCCATGGCCTGTTCCGGTGCCATCTTGAATGTCAGCGGCAATGTCAATGCAATCAGCATCGCGCCGGACAAGCCGGGAATGGCGCCCACGATGATACCCAGGGCGGTGCCGAGCACGCACAGGAACAGCGGCCAGGGGCCCAGCAGATACAGAAAGGAGTCGAGCAAGTCCATCGTGCAGTCTCAGGGAAGGTCGGCCACCAGCAGGTAGCGGAACACATAGTCCAGCCCGAGGCCGAACACCAGTGCGAGCGCCAGGGCCCAGGGCAGGTCGTGGCGAACCCGGTCCGACAGCAGCAGGAAGGAAATCAGGAGGTACGCCACTGTCGCAGTGCCGTAGCGCACCGTCCCCGACTGCAGCAGCGCCGCGTAGACCAGTGTCAGGGCGGCCATGCCCAGCAACAGCACCCAGCGTTCGGCGGCGGCCGGCGTGGCATCGCCCGCGCCGGCCACCGGCACGCCGGAGCGCCGACGTGCCAGCAGCACCAGAAGGCTCAACACGATGGTGATGACGGCCACGCCCATCGGCACCGCACCCGGACCGATAGGCTCGAAAACACCGGGTTTGAGCTTCGCACCCTCGAACAGGAACAGCACGGAGAGCGCGATGGCGATCAGAGCCAGCGCGCTCTCCGCCCGGCGCTCATGGTCATCCATGGCAGGCTGCTACTTGTTGCTGACCAGGGTCTTGGCGATCGGTTCGACCGCCTTGAACGTATCGTCCAGGTTCTTCTTGAACGCGTCCCCCTTCAGGAACTCGACGGTCGATGCACGCTCCTCGATCTGCACCTTGCGCAGTGCGGGCGACTTCATCGCCTTCTCCAGCGCATTGGCCATGCCTTCGATCGCCGCCTTCGGTGTGCCCTTGGGCGCAAACCAGTAGTTGTTGATGCAGAACTCGTAACCCAGACCCAACTCCTTGGTCGTCGGAATATGGGGCTCGCTCTCCAGCCGGGTCGGTCCGGTGAAGGCCAGTGAACGCATGCCGCCGGACTTGAAGTTGCTGTACTCGGAGCTGGACAACATCGTGGTCTGTGTCTGAGATCCCTTGAGCGCCGCATAGTTCTCGGAACCGCCACCGATCTGCACGAAGCGGAACTTGGCGCCGGTGGCCCGCTCCAGGAAGCCTCCACCGAGGTGGTTGAGCGCGCCGATGTTCACTCCGAACAGGATGGTGCTGGGCTTGGCCTTGGCCGCCTTGACCAGGTCATCGAGGGTTTTCCAGGGAGCGTCCTCGCGCACGACATGGTGCAGGCAGAAGCCGCCGGTCATCGCCACCGGCTCGAAGTCGCGGTACGAGACGCCCTTGCTTGGATCGACCACCTCGCCTGAAAGCAGGGCCAGGTGCAGCACCAGGAAGTTGGTGCCGTCGGGCGCGGCGTTCTTGACCTGCTGCGAGCCGATCGAGAAATGGCCCTTGACATTGACGATGGCCATGGGCTGGCTCAACAGCTTCTCGTCTTCGATGGTCTTCTGCAGCAGCCGCGCCATCAGGTCGCTGGAGCCGCCAGGGCCGAAGGGCACGACCACCTTGATCGGTTTTTCCGGCCAGGTCTGTGCGGCGGCAAGAACAGGCAGGCAGCAGGCCAGCAAAAGCGTGAATATGCGTTTCATGGATGTCTCCTTGTGAAGTCAGTGATCAAACCCCTCGAACCCACCATGGCGGCTTTGTCTGCCGCTCTGAGAAATGACAGGGTATTCCTGTCGCTCCTTCGGTTCCCGTGCATGGCGCGCCGCGCCATCAGCCCGGCGACAGCCAGCGCATGCGCCGCCGGATGCCGGCCGCCACGCGCGCCCGCGCCATCAGCTGTGTCCGTACCAGGGCAGCCGGCGTCATGCGGGCCATGTCGCGCCCTGCGTATTCAGATACGCCGCATACAGGCTGGTCGTGCCGCATATGAACAGACGGTTGCGCTTGGCGCCGCCAAAGCAGACGTTGGCCACGACCTCCGGCACGCGGATGCGGCCCAGCAGCGTGCCATCCGGCGCGAAACAGGCGACGCCGTCTGCGGCACTGGTCCAGACATTGCCATGCCGGTCGACCCGCAAGCCGTCGAAGAAGCCGGCGTCCAGGCTGGCGAACAGCGGGCCATTCCCCTGCACGCCACGTCCGTCGGCACGCAGCGCGTAGCGGCGCAGATGGCGTGGTCCGCCGCTGACGTGCGTGGCACCGGTATCGGCCACATAGAGCTGGCGCTCGTCGGGCGAGAACGCCAGCCCATTGGGCTTGACCATGTCGGTGATGACGGCCTGCACGTCGCCGCTGTCCGGGTCGATGCGGTAGACATTCGACGCACCGAGCTCCGATGGCGCGGCGTCACCTTCATATTCCGAGTCGATGCCGTAGGTCGGATCGGTGAACCAGATGCTGCCGTCGGACTTGACGACCAGGTCATTGGGCGAGTTCAGGCGACGCCCCTCGAACTGCGTCGCCAGCACGGTGCGCCGACCGTCGTGTTCGGTGCGCGAGACGCAGCGCCCGCGATGTTCGCAGCTCAGCAGCCGCCCCTGCCGGTCCACCGTGTGGCCATTGGCATTCCAGGCCGGCTGCTGGAACACCGAGACCGAGCCGTCGGTCTCGTCCCAGCGCATGACCCGGTCATTCGGAATGTCCGACCAGACCAGGTACCGGCCGGCCGCGAAATAGGCCGGCCCCTCGGACCAGCGACAGCCGGTGTACAGGCGCTCGAGGTGAACGTTGCCCAGCACCAGGGCGTGAAAGCGCGGATCCAGCGGCTCAAACTCCGGTTTCAGCATGGTCGTCCTGCTCCTCGAAGTAGTCTGGATGCAAGGCGGCGACACGCTGCGTCAGCACATCGTTGCGCCCCAGATGGATGGTGATGGCCCGATGCGCGAGCGCCGGATCGCGCGCCCGCAGCCCGGCCAGAATGGCGCGGTGGTCGGCCACGGCCTGCTCACCGGATTGCAGTTCCGGGACCGCAATCGCGCGGGTACGCTGGTGCATGTCGCGGGCCTGCGCGACGACGGGCCAGACCCCGGAGAAGCCGGCCCCTTGCAGCAGGCAGCGGTGGAACTCCTCGTCGGCACGCATCGTGGCCTCCAGGTCGCCGGCGCCCAGCGCAAGCGCCTGGCGCTCGATCGATGCCGCGAGGGCATCCAGCCCGGCCGGGTTTTCCGTTGCCGCCAGGATGCGCCGCACGATTTCGGTCTCCACCGCCTCGCGCACGAACAAGGCATCGCGGATGCGACGCAGGCTCAGCAACGCGACATAGCTGCCGCGTTGCGGCAAGACCTGCACCAGGCCCTCGCGCGCGAGCCGCTGCACCGCTTCGCGCACCGGGGTGCGACTCACCGCCAGATTTTCGGCCAGCCGGTTCTCCGACAAGGCTTCACCCGGACGCAGCCGGGCGTGCAGGATGTCGGAGCGCAGCTGCTCGAACACCTGCTGCGCGAGCGCCGACGGAGCCGCCGCGCCAGCGTGCTTGAGCGCCTGCAGGCTCGAGCGCGGGCGTGGGGAGCGGAGCTTCATGCGCAGGACTCCTGCACCTGCATCAGCTGCGCCAGATCGGCGAGCTTGGCATCCGACAGGTAGCCATAGCGGTTGACCCACAGGTAGGCACCCGAGGCATTGGTCGAAGCCTGCAGCGCGGTGCGGGTACGCAGCGCCACGTCGGCGCGGGGTCCGTAGCTGTGGGCAAAGGCGATCACCGGCACCGTGGCCGCCGCTGCGCGCGCCTGCGCGAGCTTGTCTTGCTGGGCCTGAATGCCCACCGGGTGGGCAAGCGCTGGCGGCGGATAGATCAGCGCTGCGCCATCGGCGGGCAACTGGTCGGAAAAGCCCAGGAAATCCATCATCGCCGCGGTCACCACGTCCAGCACCGCCTTGTCCTGCTCACCGACAAGGTCGCGGGCCCACAAGCGCGCCATCATCGGCCAGTGCATGGTGTACAGCTTGACGCCCACGGCATCGGAGGTCTGCGCCAGCGCGTCCCAGTCAAAACCGGAAAAGCGCGACAGCGGTGCCGGAAATACCTGTGGCTCCAGACTTCGGCGTGGACCCGCCACCTGGTCCAGTGCCTCGCGGTAGTGGCGCAACAGCGCCGCAACACTGGCGCGCTTGCTGGCCCACAAGGGCGCGCCGGCTCCATTCGCTGCGAAGAAATCGTCCCATCCGGCTTGCGCCAGCTGCGTGCGCACCGCGGCAGCGCCTGCGCCGGCCGCGGCACGCGCCTGGCTGCGCCAGGACGCCAGCAGAGCGCAAATCTGGCGCCCATAGGCGTCGGGTGCCACGCCCTGGGCCCGCAGCGCCGCATGGGCATGGGGGTTGAAGTCGAACAGCGCGCTGCGCAGGTCGTACGGCGGATACTCCGGCCAGTCGATCCGAAAGCCGTGCACGCCCGGATAGCGCTGCGCCAGTTCGGCCAGCAAGGCGCCGCCGTAGTCCCGCACGTGCGGGCTGGCCAGGCTGGCGTTGGCGTCGACGCGCTGCGGATGCGGCAACCCGTCCGGGCCCAGGCACTGGTCTTCCTGCACCGCCGACGAAAACTGGACCTTGTAGCCCGGCGGACTGGCAGCCATGACCTGCAGGTAGACGGCGATCGAACGCCGGGCGGCCGCCTCGACCACGTCGTCGATCAGCCGCGGCTGTGCCAGTGTGAGCGCCGATGGCGGGCTGGGCTGGTAGCGCAGGCCGCGGTAGCGCGCCGGATCGTGGACCAGGGACGGTGCGGTGCGCACCCAGGTCTCGCGCACCCCCCACAGCGTGCGGTCCAGCGGACGCACACTGCCGGCGTCGCCATCGGGCGGGGGCTCGCGCGCGCCTTCGCCCGCAGCGGCAATCTCCAGCAGGTAGGGGCTGGTCGCCAGGGCGGTCACGCCACTGGCCTGCAGGCGATCCAGCACCGCGTCGATGCCCTCGCTCTGGAACCATTCGGGCATCACGGTGATGCCCAGTCGGGGGGGTGGCGTCAGCTTTTCAGCCATAGTGAAAAACTAGTATACATGTTGTCTTATGCCGTGGGAACCGGTGCCTGCCGGTGCAATGCAGTCGATCGCCTGTTGATGCGCGCCTGGCCGAAGCCGGCAAGCGCGGGTCAGCGCCGGAGCAGATCCGTGGCCGGCTGGCGCCGGCCGACCCAAAGCATTGCGCCACCGATGAGGAGCAGCGCAAGCAGATAGAAGAGCAGCTGCGCGCCGGCCGGCTGCGCGTCATAGCCGACAAGACCATGCAGCAAGGTCCCCATCGGCGAGGACTGCGACAGCCATGCCGAGCTGTCCCAGACGGGCGCACCCAGGCTGGGGATGAGGTCTGCCTGTACCAGGTTGCGTGCCACCTGCGACGCCATGCTCGCTGCCAGCAGCAGAACCAGGACGGCGGTGACCGAGAAGAACCAGCGCAGCGGAATCCGCAGCAGGCCCAGATACAGGAGTCCACCCACCAGCGCCCCCGCCCCGACTCCCGCCAGGGCGCCGACCAGCGTGGCATGCAGACCCTCGGTGCTGCTGGCGGCCAGGCCGTACAG
This sequence comes from Rhodoferax sp., assembly GCA_024235935.1. Taxonomy (GTDB): domain Bacteria; phylum Pseudomonadota; class Gammaproteobacteria; order Burkholderiales; family Burkholderiaceae_C; genus CAISIP01. Next base: position 15,557 of record JACKLL010000009.1, read on the forward strand.
AAACAGCACGGTTTCCGAGCCTTCGCGCACAACCGCCAGCCCGACCACGAGCAGGATCACCGAACCTTCCCGGCTGCCCTGCTGGATGGCCTGGGCCGTGTCCCTGGCGCGCGCCGCCATTTCGCGGCCATGTTGGGCCATCCAGATGTTGTGCCAGGCCAGCATGCAGACGGCCAAGGTCAAGATTCCGGCGTTGAAAATCTCCTGACCCACGCCACTGGCGAGATTGGAAATCGCGGCCATGCTCGACGCCACCACGGCGGAGCCGACGAGTCCCGCCAGAAGCCCTGCAACGATCCAGCGCCCGCGCCATGCAACCCCACGGGTCGCGGCTGCCATCACGCCGATGATGAGCGCAGCCTCCAGCGACTCGCGAAAGACAATCAGGGCGGCACCAAACATGGGGAAGCTACGGCCGCTGGTCTATTCGGCGACGATCACGCCCTGAGCCGCAGCATCTTTCTCGTGGTATTCCTCCACGAACGGATAACGACCAGGCTTGAGCGGCCCGATCAGAATGGTGGCTGACGACTTGCCGGCGATGATCTTTTCCCTGGCCAGCGGCTTGCTCTCGAATTCGGCCGGCGTCGGATCCTTGTTCACAACCAGCAACCGCAGCTTCTGTCCGGCCGGAACCTTGATCTCCTTCGGCACGAAGGCATGGTTCTCGATCGTCAGCGTGTAAGCGTCCGCTGCAGCCAGCACAGGTGCGGCAACCAGCAGCAATGAAGTGGAAAGCAGCATGTATTTCATCAAATAGACCATTCCAGCAACACCGAACAGGCGCCGCAATCAGGCGCTACGCAGCGAATGATAATGATTCGCATTGATTAGAGCAAGCCCCTGTGGCTGACACGGTCATCGAGGACGCGAACCGATTGCGCACGGACCGCGGCACTTCTTCGTTGCCGCCCAACGGCCCCAGGCCTGCATGTCCCGTCACAATGCGGCTTTTCTCCATGGAGCGGGCGCCACCGAAGACAGGCCATGCAGATTCGACGATTCCAGGGCGGCGAAGCGCCGGCCTTGCACAGGCTGCGGCATGACGCGATCCACCAGATCGCAGCGCGCGACTACACGCCGCAGCAGATTGCGGCATGGGCACCGGCAACCATCGACGCCCAGGCCTGGGCGGAAAAGATGGCGGCCAACCGACCGTTCATTGCAGAGATGGACGGGCAGATCGTCGGGTTCGCCGACGTACAGCCCTCGGGTTACATCGACTACTTCTTCGTCTCGGCCGAGCATCCGCGCCAGGGCATCGGCAATGCACTGATGGCGCGTCTTCACGAGGAAGCAGCGCGGCAGGGCATGGCAACGCTCACGTCCGATGTGAGCCGCACCGCACAGCCCTTCTTCCTGCACCACGGATTCGCCATCGTCGAGCAGCGCCAACCCGTGCGACAGGGGGTGGTGGTGCCCAACGCCTTCATGCGCAAGCACCTGCAAGCGCCGACCGTTCCTGCCGCCTGAGCCGCAATATCGCAGGGCCTGTCAACGCCAGCACGATGCGGGCGTTATGGATACAGGCCTGATCGATTTTCCGGCTCGCACATGACGGCCTGGGCTTTGCGACCGTCGCCAGATGAGTGAGAAAACAGCATGTTGAACATCAAGTCGGCCTTCGTATCAGTCCTGTTCTGCGGCCTTGCTGCCACCGCATTTGCACAAGCCCCGGCACCCGTGAATGACGCTGCAGGCAAGGTGGAAGCTCCGGCCATGGTGAAGAAGGCCAATCCGGCTGGCAAGAAAGTCGTTGCCAAGAAGCACACCACCCAGAAGGCACACAAGGCCAAGTCCACGGTGGCCAAGAAAAAGCACAAGTCCAAGACGGCCATGGCCAAGAAGCCGCACGCGGCCAAGGCGCATATCGCCTGACACTCGGCTCAGCCCGCTACCGGGCGCTTTGAAGGGCAAGCGTCCCGCAACGCCCCTGGGCGGCATGCCTCAGGTGTCGCCGGTGCCCCCGCCCCCACCAAAAAGATCCTCGATGCGGCGCGCGGCGTCGCCATCCCTGGCGCCGGCCCTGGGCTGCCCCTTCGGATACTCCTCGGCAATCCGGTCCTCCCAGTAGGTGGCCGGATTGGGGGCGCGGCACAGTCGCCGAAACACCTCCTCCGGAACCTGTTTGTAGGCCAGCACCTGCCGGTTGTCCCAGTGCAGCTCGAGCTGGCGCGATGCCGTGTCGTAGTCGGCCTTGCGGATGCGTCCGCTGGTAAATGTCTGGACAGGCATGCCTTGGCCTCGCTTTCGGTGACGACGTGGTGGAGGCACAAGTTTACGGACCCCGGTGCCCCGCGGGTCAGGCCGAACAGCGCGGCGGCCGCGTCAACCCCCTGGCCAAGGGTTTTCACCATTTCACATTACACCTGTAATGTCTAATATCACCCCATGCCAACCTCTCCAGCGCCCGCCAGCAGGGCCGACAAGGCCCGCGCCACCCGTGAACATCTGATCGCCACGGCCATCGACGTGGTGCGCCAGCGCACCTATGGCGCGGCCACCATGTTCGAAGTCGCCAAGGCGGCCGGCGTCACGCCGGGAGCGCTGCAACACCATTTCGGCTCGCGTGCAACGCTGATGCTGTCGGTGCTGCAGGCCATCCTGATCGCCAACAACGAGGCCTCCGCTCCATGGCCGGATGCATCGCTCCCGCTGCCTTTGCGCGCCATGGCCTTCGTCGAATGCCTGTGGAGCCGCGCTTATGAACCGCCCCGTTTTCTGACCGCATGGAGCGTCTATTTCGGCGCCGCAGATCAGCCGGAGATGCAGTCGCATGCCGCCGGCATGCGGCGGGAGTTGCGCCACTCCATGCACCAGCGCTTCGCGCAGGTATTTCCCGAAGCCCATGGCCGTGACGACCTGTCGCCATTTGTCGAACTGGTGCTCTCGGCCTTGCGCGGCATCGGCGTCGGGCGGCTGTTCGGCGCCAATCCACCGTACGAGGCGGCACAGCGCGATCAGCTGGCCATGGTCATTGCCGCCTGGTGCGCCACCCCATCCCCATCGCGGCAGCCTGCCGCATCCACCACCCGCAAGGAGACATGATGACCCCATCCACCACCCGCCGCCGCGTACTGCGCCGTGCCGCCCTGCTCGCAGGCTGCGCCGCTTTGCCCTTGATCGCGCTTGCCCAGGACTTCCCGCAACGGCCGGTGACGCTGGTCGTGCCCTATCCCGCCGGCGGCGCCACCGACACCTTGGGCCGCATTCTGGCCAAAACCATGTCGCAAAAGCTCGGCCAGCCGGTGATCGTCGAGAACAAGGCCGGTGCCGGCACCACCATCGGTGCCGGTTACGTGGCTCAGTCCGCACCGGACGGCTATACGCTGCTGATCAGCTCCAACACCACGTTCACGATCAACCCGGCGCTCAAGGCCTCGCTGCCTTACGACCCGATCAAGAGCTTCGAATCACTCGGCATCCTGGGCACATCGCCGCTGGTGCTGCTGGCGCACCCTTCGGTGCCGGCCAACAATGTCAAGGAACTGGTCGCACTGGCCAAGGCCCAGCCCGGCAAGCTGTCGTTCGGCTCCTTCGGTGCCGGTACCACGGCCCATTTCGCCGGTGAGATGTTCAAGGCCATGGCCGGCATCGACATCCTGCACGTGCCCTACAAGGGCAGCGCTCCGGCGATGCAGGACCTGATCGGCGGCCAGATTCCGCTGACCTTCGACACCAATGTCGCTGCCATGCCGCAGATCAAGGCCGGCAAGGTCAAGGCGATCGCCGTGACCTCGGCCAAACCCACGTCGACGATGCCAGGCGTTCCCACGATTGCCAGCGCCGGCTACCCCGGCTACGAGATGGTGCCGTGGATCACCGTGGTCGCCCCGCGTGGTCTGCCCGCTGCGGTCAGTGCGAAGCTGGTACGGGCCTACAGTGAGAGCCTGGCCGATCCGGAAACCCGCGCCACGCTGGAGAAAGCCGGCGTGGACGTGCACCCGGAAGCACCATCCGTATACGGCCAGCGCATTGCCGAAGAATTGCCCAAGCTGCGTGCCTACGTGCACAAGGCCGGGCTGTCGGAGCAATAAGCGCTTCATGGGATCCGACACCGACCTGATCTCCCACAGCGCCGTCGCACTGCGCGCCATGATCGCGCAGCGCGCGATCTCGCCGGTCGAATTGATGGATGCCTGCATCGCCCGCATCGAGGCCGTCAACCCGGCCATCAATGCGATCGCGGCCACCGACTTCGAGCGGGCCCGCGCGGCTGCCCGCGCCGCCGAAGACGCGGTGATGCGGGGTGTGCCACTGGGCCCGCTGCATGGCCTGCCGCTGGGCGTGAAGGACCTGCAGGACACGGCAGGACTGCGCACGACCAGCGGAAACATCGGCCGGCGCAACCACGTGCCCGCGCATGATGTGGCGCTGGTCACGCGGCTGCGTGCCGCCGGTGCCATCGTCACCGCCAAGACCAACGTGCCTGACATGGGCGCCGGCGCCAACACCCGCAATCCGGTGTGGGGGGCGACCGGAAACCCCTTCAATCCGGCGCTCAATGCCGGTGGTTCGTCCGGGGGCTCGGCAGCGGCACTGGCCACGGACATGCTGCCACTGGCGACCGGCTCCGACACCGGCGGGTCGCTGCGCATACCCGCAGCCTTGTGTGGCGTCGTCGGACTGCGTCCTTCACCCGGCGTGGTCGTCAACAGCGCGCGTCCGCTGGGATGGTCGGTGATCTCGGTGCTGGGGCCGATGGCCCGTGACGTGGCCGATACGGCACTGATGCTGCGCGCCAGCGCCGGCTTCGATCCGCACGACCCCCTGTCCTGCGAGATGCCGAGCCTGGCCTCGCCCGCGGCAACGGTGGACCTGTCGAAACTGCGCATAGGATTCACCGAAGACTTCGGCATCTGCGCCGTCGACCCCTCGATACGGCGCAGCTTTCGGCAGCGCATCCAGGCGCTGCAAGGCCTGGTCGCGCGCTGCGAACCGGTGTCGCTGGACATGGTCGACGCCGACCGGGTGTTCGACATTCTTCGCGCCGAGAGCTTCTATGTCGGCTATGCCGACACGCTGGCGCGCGCACCCGAGACACTGGCGCCCCATGTGCGTGCCAACATCGAGATGGCCGCGTCCATGACCCTGGCCGACCGCGCCTGGGCACACCTGACGCAGACACGTATTGCGCAGCGCTTTGCCCGCAGCTTCGCCGACTTCGACCTGATCATCGCGCCGACCTCGCCGCTGACGCCCTTCGCCTGGACCACGCTGTATGCGCAGGAAATCGATGGCCAGACCATGCGCAACTACTACCACTGGCTGGCCCTGACCTACATCCCCACGCTGGCCACCAACCCGGCACTGGCGCTGCCCAGCGGGCTGGACGAGGCCGGCATGCCGTTCGGACTGCAGCTGATCGCGCCGCTGCGCGGCGACGCACGCCTGCTGGCGATGGCTTCGGCGATGGAGCAGGCTTTTGCCTCGGACCCGGCACTGCGGCGCCCCCGGCCCGATCTGCAGGCCCTGCGAACAGCCCGGCCGGAACTGCGCAGCATCGTCACGCATCCACCTGAACGCGAAGTCACTGCGTCCGACAGCCAGGGGGACGCCACGGTCACCGCCGTGTGAGCACCGGGCCGTGCGGCACCCTCACGCCGGCGCGTCGCCGCCCGCAGTGGCCACAGGGTCGCTGCGCGGCGTGTGCTGGTCGATCACGCTGGCGGCCACCAGGTCGCCGGCCACGTTGAGCGTAGTGCGGCTCATGTCCAGAACCCGGTCCACGCCGATGATCAGCGCGATGCCTTCGGCCGGAATGCCGACCGTACCCAGCATCATCGACAAAATCACGATGCCAATGCCCGGTGTGCCCGGCGAACCGATGGACGCGCCGACGGCCAGCACCACGACCAGCAGCAGGCCGGACAGACCCACATCGACCTGGTAGACCTGCGCCAGGAACAGTGTGGCGATGACCTGGTACAGCGCAGTACCGGCCATGTTGATGGTGGTGCCCAGCGGAATCACGAATCGCGAAACGCCCTTGTGCACGCCGAGCAACTCCTCGGCGGTACGGATGGTCAGCGGCATCACCGCTGCCGAGCTGGAAGTGGAAAACGCCAGCAGCAGCACGTCGCGGCTGGCGCGCAGAAATGCCAGCGGCGAGCGGCGCCGGCCCACGGCATACACCAGCATCAGGAACGCGAACGCCAGCAGCAAGGCCCCCAGCACGGTCAGGACGTAGACGCCCATGCCGAGCAAGGCATCGAGCCCCATGCGTGCCGTGAGCTGCGTCATCAGTCCGAATACCGCGGCCGGCACCAGGTACATGGCCCAGCGGACAACCACCATGCTGACCTCCTGGACGGCGCCCAGCAGGTCGACCAGCGGACGCGCCAGCTTGGCGTCCATCGTGACCAATGCGACACCGACAAAGATCGCGAACACCACCACCTGCAGCATGTTCTGCTCGACACTGGCCTGCAAGGGATTGGTCGGCACCACGCGCACCAGCTGCGCCGGCAAGGTGGTCAGCGACGGCGCCGTACGTGCGGCCGACCCCGCGACCTCGGCTGCAGCAGGGACCGGCAACTGGGCCGCCTGCAGATAGGCGCCCGGCTCGACCGCCAGCGCCACCAGCACACCGATCAAAGCCGCGACCACGGTCGTGAACAGAAAGAACAAACCCGTGCGCACGCCCATGCTGCGCAGTTGCGCCATGTCACGCGAACTGGTCATGCCCAGGATGATCGACGCGACGACCAGCGGAATGACGATCATCTGCACCATGGCCAGGAACAGATAGCCGGGAATCGCCAGCCAGTTGCTGGCCAGGTTCGCCATCGGGGGCGACAACCAGCCGCCCGTGGGACCGATCGCCATGCCGGTGGCAATGCCGGCAAACATGGCCACCAGCACCTGCAGCCACAGCCGACCGCGCACGAAGCCGGTCAGCCGCAGCGTGAGACGGCTGATGGAAGGATTGCCTGTAACAGGTAGGGTAAACAAGGAATGGACTATGGGACTGCACCACGACCGTACCAGGCCGGATGGGACGAACACGTCACAGGATCATCTTAGCCCGGCGCGGATCCGGTGGCGACCCGCGGCCAATCGGCGGCACGTGCAAGCAAGCCGGCACACACTGGCGGCGCCCGCCGGGACGCGGTCAGCGGTCAGCGGTCAGCGGTCACGGAAAGATGATCTTCTCGCCGCGCTCGCACTCCGGCGGCTTGCCATAACCTGCAGCGCGCACTGTCTGTTCCGCAGAAATCTCGACCTGAAACCACTCGCAGAACGGCCCCTCGAAGCGGTAATTCCACACCACACCCCGAGAACGCGCCAGTGTCGACACGCTGTTCGGCCGGCCCAGGCGCTGGCGGACCTGCGCCTGGGCCATGCCTGGCACGATCTGGTTGAAGTTCTGCTCGGTCAGCACCTGCTGCGCGCGAAGCACCTTGCCCGTCGCGTCGACGTCGACGAACCATGTGTGGTGGCCATACGGCCCGGTCGGATATTCCAGCCGTATGGCGCCACCCTCCAATGGCCGCTGTGTCTCGGGCGTCCCCATGCGGGCCAGGATCTGGTCCTGCGTCATGCCGGCCAGGTCGGAAGGTGGCGCATAGCTGCTGCAGGCCGTAAATGCGAGCAGACTGGACAACACGACGGAATGAAACACGAAACGCATGGCAAAGACTCCAGAGGGCGTGGTTGGCGGCCCGGTCCGGTTGGACACTACCGGCGCCCGCGAGTTCAACAACGGAATGTCGGGCCCATGAACGCCTGCGCGATCTTGCCATGCGGAACGTCCGCTACCATTGCGCGGCATCATCCACCGTCCCGGTACCGGGCGCCCATTACAACGCAAGGAAAGCAGGCCACCATGTTCAGCCACGTCATGCTCGGAGTCAACGACCTCGAAGCCTCCCGCAAGTTCTACGACGCCGTGCTCGGCACGCTGGGCATCGGCCCGGGTGTTGCCAACAAGAGCCGCTACTTCTACCGCGGCCCCACCGGCACGTTCGCCATCACCATTCCCATCAACGGCGAGCCCGCAAGCCACGGCAATGGCAGCACCATCGGCTTCACGGTGACCTCGCCCGAGCAAGGTGACGCCTTCCATGCCGCGGCGATCGCCAATGGCGGCACGACCTGTGAAGAGCCCCCTGGCTTTCGCGAAGGGCCGACCGGCAAGCTCTATCTGGCGTATTTCCGCGACCCGGACGGCAACAAGATCTGCGCCTTGCACCGGCCTGCGAAATAAGTCCCCGGCCCCGGCATTACGGCCGGGCCGCGATGCCCGGTGCGTCCAGGCCCACGCCGACGAGGTGGCCGAAACGCTGCTGCGCCAGCGCCAGCGCCTGGGCAGGCAGGGGGTCGGCCAGAATGGACTGGATGTTGGTGTGCAGATGGCCGATATTGCCGGTGCCGAACAGCACCACGTCCACCCCAGGCTCGTGCCGCGCATACCGATAGGCTGCATCGATGATGCCCAGCGGTCCCGGCTGCGGGGTCAGAAAGCCCAGCGGTGACGCATCCTCCAGCAGGGCCGCCGGCAGCTCGCCGCGCTGCACCAACGCTTCCAGCGTCGCCTGCAGTCGGCCCGGCTCGCTGAAGATGCGCCGGACCGCGAACATCAGCAAGGTCGCCACACCACTGGCCCGTGTCAACGGGAACACGCGCTCCCGCGCATTCTGGTGCAGCAGATGAAAAGCCACCATCACCACGTCGAACAGGCCGCTGTCGATCGCCTTGGGCAATGCCGCGTGCGAGTGGTCGTTGGGCGCAGTCTCGGTGATGCCCAGGTGCCCGATGCGCCCCGCCTCCTGCTCCTTGCGCAGTGCCGGCGCAATGACCTCGATCGCATGGTCCACATGCTGTGGCGAGACCGCATGCAGATGGAATACGTCCACGCGCTCCATCCGCAAGCGCTTGAGCGAGCCATGCAGACTGGCCACGACCTGCGCGGGCGTGCGACGCTGGCCGGCTTCGACGATCATCGTCTTGGTGGAGATGACGAGCCGGTCGCGCTCGGAGGGTTTTATCGCCTGCCCGACGATGGCTTCGGTTCCGTAGTTCTCTGCCGTATCCAGAAAATTGACGCCCGCATCGAGCGCCGCCCGCACCACGTCGACCGACTGGGCCACACTGCGGCCATGGCCCTGGCCCAGCCGGCTGAAACCGCCGCAGCCCAGCCCGGCCACACTGACCTTGAGCCCCGTACGACCGAGCGTCGTGTATTGCATGTCGCGAACATCGTTCATGGCGCGAGGATACGCGTTCACCCCGCCCGCACCAGCCGGCCCGGTCGCGCGTCGGTGACCACGCTCTCGCGCTGCACGCACGCGCCCGCGACCCAGCTTCCGACGTAGCCCACCGCCGTCTGCACGAATCTCTTGCCGCCTGCGGGCAGGTCGTGCCGCAATTGCGGCTTGGGCAGCGTCAGCCTTGCAGGGTCGATCAGGTTCAGGTCGGCGCGCTGGCCCACCGCAATCCGCCCGCGGTCACGCAGGCCGAGGTAGTCGGCATTGCGGCTGCTGAGCATCTGCACCGCCTGCTGCAGTGGCAGGTAAGCCTTGGCCACCCAATGCGTCAGTGCAAAGGTCGTGAAGCTCGCATCGCAGATCGTTCCCACATGCGCGCCGGCGTCGCCCAGGCTGAACAAGGCCCGCGGGTGCTGGAGCATCTCGCCCACGCAGTCCAGGTTGCCGTGGTTGTAGTTGAAGATCGGGAAATACAACAGATGGCTGCCATCGCCTTCGCTGAGGTAGTCGTAGATCGCCGCCAACGGCGCGATGCCTTGTGCCTTGGCGCGCAGCAGCATCGAGTCCTGCAGCGTGGGTTCGTAGTTCGGCACTTCGCCGAGCGGGAACATGCGCGCCGAGATCATGTCGATACGCGCCAGCAGCAGGTCGACCAGCGGCGGCACCGAGGAGCCGTCCCCGGCCAGGCGCTCCGATTTTTCCGCCAGCACGCGCGCGCGGCGCGCCGGATCCCGCAGCGCCTGTGCGCGTTCGGCCAGCGGCAGCTTCGCAACCTCCTTGTACGCCGGGAACCCCATGAACGGATGGAAGCTCGCGTCCAGCCCGGTGATGACGCCGATGCCGCGCGCGGCCGTCTGCAGGTACAGGGGCAAGCCGCGCGCCACGGCGGCCTCGACGCGACGGGCCACCTGCTGGTACTGCTCGCCGCCGGGGTCGCGCTGCAGCCAGGTCATGGCCAGGGGGCGCCTGGCCGCAATCGCCAGTTGCTCGACCAGGTCGAACTCGGGATCGAACCGGTCGGGCGAGCGCAACACGTCGAAGTCGCTGACCAGTTGCACCACGCCATGCTTCAGACCGTCGAAGGCCCGGGCCAGGCCGGTGAGTTCCGCGGCATCGGCTTCCGACGCCGGCGTTTCCTGGCCTTTGGACGTGCGATGGTTGTCGCTGCGCCCGGTCGAGAAGCCGATCGCACCAGCCTGCAAGGCCTCACGCAACAGCCCACGCATCTGCGCCACGTCGTCGGGCGTGGCGGCTTCATGGCCACGCGCGCGTTCACCCATGACGTACATGCGCAGCGGGTCGTGCGGTACCAGGCAGGCGAAGTCCAGGCTGTGCGGCAGCGCGGCCAGCCGGTCCATGTATTGCGGAAAACTCGACCACTGGAAGTCGATGCCCTCGGACAGCGCCACGCCCGGAATGTCTTCTACACCTTCCATCAGGCTGATCAGCCGATCCTGCTCACCGGGGCGCAGCGGTGCAAAGCCGACGCCGCAGTTACCCATTACCAGTGTCGTCACCCCATGGTGGATGCTGGGCGAGAAGGTTTCGTCCCAGGTGGCCTGCCCGTCGTAGTGGGTATGGATGTCGACGAACCCCGGTGTCAGCCAGGCGCCGGTGGCGTCGATGGTCTCGCGCGCAGCCGCGCCTTTCAGCAGGCCGACCTCGGCAATCCGGCCATCGCGAATACCCACGTCGGCCGTCACCGGTTGCGCGCCATTGCCGTCGACGACGATGGCGGATTGAAACAGCAGGTCAAACATGGGGAGGCTCCATTTCAGGGATCAGGACGGGCGAACGCCGCCACCACAATGCACAGGCCAGGCCACTGACGATGTGCCACATGCCCCACAGGCTGGCAATGATGACCATGCCCAGGTCCGAATGGAACTGCACCGCGATGATGCCCAGCGCCAGTCCCGAATTCTGCATGCCGCCCTCGAGCATCACCGCGCGCCGGTCGGCCACGCTGATGCGCATGGCCACGCTGGTCAGGTAGCCGAACATCAGGCCGCTGGCGTTGTGCACGATGACGATGAGCAGCATCGGCAGCAGGCCCAGCGTCAGCAGCTGGCGCTGGCTGATCAGCCCGGCCACGATGAAAGCCAGCAATGCGATCAGCGAGAAATTGCCCAGCGGCTTGCGCCAGCGCGCCGACAGCCGGGGCCATTGGTGGCTCACCGTCATGCCGGCCGCCATGGGCAGGGCCAGCAAGGCCAGCAGGCTGAACCAGATGCCCGAGGGGTCGATGTCGAGCTGGCGCAACCAGCCGGCCGTGGCCGGATTGCTGGCCACCATCCAGGCGAAATTGAAGGGCGTCAGCACCAGCGCCATCAGCGCTGCGACACACGACACCGTCACCGACAAGGCGGTGTTGCCGCGCCCGAAGTGCGTGAGGTAGTTCGACAGCGAGCCGCCGGGGCAGGCGGCCACCAGGATCATCGCCGCCTCGACATTGGGTGGCAGGTCCAGCACCAGCGTCGCCAGCCAGGTACCGACCGGCAGCAGCACGAACTGCGGAATCAACCCGGCCACCACGGCGCGCGGCATCGTGGCCACGCGCCGGAAGTCCTGTAGCCGCAATTCGAGCGCCACCGAAAAGACCATGGTCGCCAGGACCAGGCTCAGGACCAGCTGCTGCAGGGACATGGCGTGTGTTCTCCTCGGATGGCGCTTTTGGCGGACGCCCATGCGGCATTCGTATCGAATGGCCGCTGTCATCCTTTATCCGGACCGATTATCAACAACCGGCGCCAGGCTGCGGCACCGGCCCGCCAATCACAGCGGCTGCGTGCGCAGCGTGCGGCTGAGCAGGACCACCGGCAGCAGACCCACCAGCACCAGGGCCAGCGAGGGCAATGCCGCCTCCCCCAGCCGCTCGTCGCGCGCCAGCTGGTAGGCGACGACCGCCAGCGTGTCGGAGTCGAACGGGCGCAGCACCAGTGTGGCTGGCAGCTCCTTCATCACATCGACGAAGACCAGCAGGGCGGCAGCCGCAGTGGAGCGCCGCAGCAGCGGCCAGTGCACCTGGGTCATCAGCCGCCAGCCACCGGCACCGAGCATGCGGGCCGAGTCATCGAAACTCGGCGGGATCCGCGCATAGCCACTTTGCACCGACTGCAATGCCACGGCGCAGAAGCGCACCAGATACGCCCAGACCAGACCGATCGACGTGGCCGTCATGAAATATCCCACCCCCAGCGACGGGGCGACCGACTGGATCCAGCCCACGGGCAGCAGCAGCCCGACCACAATGACCGCACCCGGCACCGCATAACCCAGACTGGCCAACCGGGCCACGGCGCGGGTCACACGGTCCGGTCGCCGCCGCAGCGCAAACGCCAGCATCAGCGCGATCCCCACCGCCAGCACCGCGGTGATCGCGCCCAGCCGCAGGCTGTTGCCCGACCACTGCAGGAATTTCCCCCAGGCCAGCAGTTCCCATTCGGCGGCCAGCGGCCGGAACATGAACAGCACCGGCAGCACGAAACCCATCAGCACCGGCAGGCCGCAGACCAGCCAGGCCAGCACGCGGGCCCCGCCGTGCAGCGGTACCGGCAAGGCGTCGGCGACGCCGGCGCGCGCGCCGCGGCTGGCAACGAAACGCGCCCGCCGCTGCGCGTGCTGCTCGATCTGCAGCAACACCGCCACCAGCACCAGCAGCATCGTCGCCAGCTGCGCGGCGGCCAGCCGGTTGTCCATGGCCAGCCAGGCCTTGTAGACCCCGGCGGTGAAGGTCTGGATGCCGAAATAGCTCACCACGCCGAAATCGGCCAGCGTCTCCATCAAGGCCAAGGCGGCACCGGCCGCCACGGCCGGACGGGCCAGTGGCAAGGCCACCTCGCGGATGCGCCGGTGCAGCGGTGCGCCAAGCAGGCGCGCCGCTTCCATCAGGTGACCGGCGCGTTCGCTGAGTGCGCCGCGCGCCAGCAGGTACACATAGGGATAGAGCGAGAACGTGAACACCCAGGCCGCACCGCCCAGGCTGCGCACTTCGGGCAGCATGCGCCCCTGCAGTCCGGTGGCCGCGCGCATCGCGTTCTGCAAGGGGCCACCGAACTGCAGAAAGTCGGTATAGGCGTACGCCACCACATAGGCCGGCATGGCCAGCGGCAGCAGCAGGGCCCATTCGAAGCTGCGGCGCCCGGGAAAGTCGAACAGGGTCACCGCGGCGGCGCTGGCCGTACCGACCACCACCACACCCACCGCCACCAGCAGGCACAGCAGCACGGTGGTCGCCACGTAGTCGGGCAGCACCGTGCGGGCCATCTCGCCGAGGATTTGAGCGCTGCGCGCGTCCCATTGCAGCCAGGATCCCAGCACGACCAGCACCGGCAGGCACAGCGCGGCGGCAAGCAGCAAGAAAGCAGATTGGGAAAGCCGGCGCAGCGGCATGGAGATTCCGATCGGATCCAGTCAAATGAGAATTGTAATCATCTAGAATGAATCACCATGTTTCTTGAGCTTGCCCAATTGCAGGTCCGTTACGCCGGCGCCGAGCGCGCGGCGGTGCAGGATGTGTCCTTCGGCCTGCAGGCAGGCGACATCGGCGTGCTGATCGGCCCATCCGGTTGCGGCAAGACCACCTTGCTGCGCGCGGTCGCCGGACTGGAGCGGGCGCAGGGTGGCAGCATCCGCCTGGGCGATACGCTGGTGAGCAGCGCACAGACCCACATGAGCGCCGAACACCGGCGCATCGGCATGGTGTTCCAGGACTACGCGCTGTTTCCTCACCTCGACGTCGGCCACAACGTCGGCTTCGGCATTGCCCATCTGGAGCCGGCCGCGCGCGCCCGTCGGGTGGCCGAGGTGCTGGAGCTGGTCGGCCTGGGCGGCAGCGAACGGCGCTACGCGCATGAGCTCTCGGGCGGGCAGCAGCAGCGAGTGGCACTGGCGCGCGCGCTGGCGCCGTCACCGCATCTGTTGTTGCTGGACGAACCGTTCTCCAACCTGGACGTCGATCTGCGCGAGCGGCTGGCCCATGAGATACGAACCATCCTGAAGGAGGCCAGGGCCACGGCACTGTTCGTGACGCACGACCAGCTCGAGGCATTTGCCGTCGGCGACTATATCGGTGTCATGCAGGACGGCCGGCTGCACCAGTGGGACGATGCCTACACGCTGTACCACCGGCCAACCACCCGATTCGTTGCCGACTTCATCGGACACGGGGTGTTCACGCCGGCCACGATCCGCGCGGTCGACGGCCGGATGGTGGTGCAGACCGTGCTCGGCGACCTGACCGACATCGCCGGATGTCCACTGCCCACGGCGTTCCCGCACGGACATTGCGATGTGCTGCTGCGTGCCGACGACATCGTGCACGACGACAACGCACCGGTGAAGGCCGAGATCATCCGCAAGGCCTTTCGCGGCTCCGAGTTCCTGTACACCTTGCGCCTGCGCAGCGGCGAGACGGTGCTGGCGCATGTGCCCAGCCACCATGACCACCGCATCGGCGAGTGGATCGGTATCCGCGCCGAGGTCGACCATGTGGTCACCTTCGAGCGCAGCGTACCCGCAAAGCCGCTGGACGGAGCCCCCCCGATCGACACGGCCCGCAAGGCCCAGGCCCGCGTTTCCCAGCCCCCGCTGCGCAAGCCGGCAACGACCTGAGTTGCCGGCGGACACCGGGCCTGGCCCGGCCGCAGATCAGGACCAGCCGGCGTCGACGACGAACTCCTGCGCCGTGACCATGCGTGCCGTGTCGGCCGCCAGGAACATCACCATATGGGCAATGTCGGTGCCGACGATGCGACCGGGCAGGCACTGGTTCTGGTCCATGGCGGCCTCGCCCTTGTCGTCCAGCCACAGCTTGACCTGTCGCTCGGTCATCACCCAGCCCGGAACCACGCAGTTGACGCGGATGTTGTCGCTGCCGAGTTCGCGCGCCAGCACACGGGTAAAGCCCAGCATGGCCGACTTGCAGGTGGCATAGACGGCATAACCGGTGCCCTTGAACTTCCAGCTGACGGAGCCCATGTTGACGATCGCGCCGCCGCCGCGCGCGCGCATGCTGGACAGCACCGACTGCATGGCGAAGAAGTGGGGCCGCAGGTTGATCGCCACCCGTTCATCGAAGTATTCGGGGGTGACGCTCTCGATCGTATGGCGGGCGTCGTTGGCCACGTTGTTGACCAGTACGTCGACACCACCGATCTTGTCGATCAGGACCGACAGCGCCGTGCGCAAGGCCTCGATGTCGGTCACGTCGCAGGCCTGGAAGAACACCTCGGGCAAGGCATCTGCCATCGCCTGACCGGCACTGGCGTCGAGGTCGACGAATCCGACCTTGCAGCCCTGCGCGGCAAAGCCACGGACGATGTCGGCGCCGATGCCGCTGGCGCCACCGGTGACGATGACGCCGCGCCCGCGCAGGTCGTTGAAAGTGACACCGGCAAAAGCGACGTCGGGGATGGATTTTGAAGTCATGGGTTCCAGTTTCGGGGGACTGCAAACGGTTGCCCGCGAATGGTACCCCCATCGCGCTGCATGGCGGCCCCCAAACGGCCGAAGGCGCCTGCACCCTATCATCGTGATGCCCGTACCGGCCTGCAAGGCCGACCGCCACCCATGCACCCCACCCCTTCCCCCGCCGCTCCCGCAATCACCAGCCACCGCAGCATCCTGGCGATCGCGCTGCCGATCATGCTCTCCAATGTGTCGACCCCGCTGCTGGGCGCGGTCGACACCGCCGTCGTGGGGCAGATTCCCGACCCGGCCTATATCGGCGCGGTGGCCGTCGGCTCGCTGATCTTCACCTTCCTGTTCTGGGCCTTCGGCTTTCTGCGCATGGGAACCACCGGACTGACCGCACAGGCGCTCGGAGCGCACGACCACGCGGAACTGGTGGCCAGCCTGGGGCGCTCGCTGCTGATCGCCCTGGCCGCCGGCAGTCTGCTGCTGGTGCTGCAATGGCCGCTGCGCGAGCTGGCATTCGCGCTGCTGCATGCCAGCGACAGCGTCGAAGGGCTGGGGCGCGGCTACTTCGACATTCGCATCTGGGCCGCGCCCGCGACGCTGGCCAATTACGCCTTGCTGGGCTGGTTCATCGGGTTGGGGCGCACCGACATCGCGCTGATCCTGCAGCTGGTGCTCAACCTGACCAACATCGTGCTCGACGTCTGGTTCGTGCTGGGCCTGGGCTGGGACGTGCGCGGCGTCGCCGCCGGCACGGTGCTGGCCGAGATGCTGGCCGCCGGCACCGGCCTGTTGCTGGCGGCACGCCATGTGCGCAGCATCGGCGGGCGCTGGTCGCTGAAGCGGCTGCTGGTGCCACAGCAACTCCAGCGCACCCTGCGCGTCAACAGCGACATCATGGTGCGCTCGCTGGCACTGATGTTCGTCATGGTCTGGTTCACCGCGCAGGGCGCAGCCCAGGGCAATGTGCGGCTGGCCGCCAATGCAGTGCTGCTGCAGTTCATTTCGGTCAGCGCGTATTTTCTCGATGGCCTTGCGTTCGCGGCCGAAGCCCTGGTCGGGCGCGCGGTCGGAGCCGGTCGCCGCGCCGCGCTGGCGATCGCGGCCGGCCGCACCACGCTGTGGGCCGGCGTCATCGCCCTGGTGATCAGCGTGCTGCTGTGGCTTTCGGGTGCGCAGCTGATCGACATGCTGACGGTGGATGCCGACGTGCGCGCAGCCGCCCGCATCTACCTGCCCTGGGCCGCCGGTGCACCGCTGCTGGGCGTGTGGGCATTCCAGCTCGACGGCATCTTCATCGGCGCCACGCGCACGGCCGACATGCGCAACGCCATGCTGGCATCGACAGCGGTGTTCCTGCTGGCCTGGTGGCTGCTGCTGCCCTGGGGCAACCATGGACTTTGGGCGGCCCTGTATGTGAACTACCTGGCGCGCAGCATCGCGCTGCTGCGCTACTACCCGGCCTTGTTGCGCTCGGTGCCACTCTGACGCGCAGGTTGCCGCAATGCCTGGCCGCGCCCATGGCCTGCAACGGGTTTCTACAATGGTCCGAACACCCCCATTCATCGCATTGAAGGAGTCATCGTGATCGTCGAACGCATCTGGACCGGCAACGCCTACCGCAACTACAACTACCTGATCGCCTGCCCGGAGACCGGCGAAGCGCTGGCCATCGATCCGCTGGACCATGAGAAGTGCCTCAGCGCCGCCAAGGTGCGCGGCTGGCAGATCACGCAACTGCTCAATACCCACGAGCACCATGACCATACCGGCGGCAACGACGCGATCGTCGCGGCCACCGGCGCCAAGGTGATCGCACACCACAAGGCCGGCGGCAAGATTGCCGGCATGGATCGCGGCGTCAAGGCCGGCGACGTGATCAAGGTCGGCAAGACCGTGGAGCTCGAGTGCCTGGACACCCCCGGCCACACCATGTGCCACATCTGCCTGCGTTCGCACACCGAGCAGCCCGCCCTGTTCTCGGGCGACACCTTGTTCAATGCCGGCGCCGGCAACTGCCACAACGGCGGCGACCCGCTGCTGATGTACGCCAGCTTCGCCGAACAGCTGGCGCAGCTGCCCGACAACACCCAGGTCTACCCTGGCCACGACTACATCGAGAACAACCTGAAGTTCACGCTCGACCGCGAGCCGGACAACACGGCGGCCAGGACCTTGCTGCCCGCCGTCACCGACCATGATCCGGCCAGCTCCATGGTCACCACGCTGGCCGACGAAAAGCAGTTCAACACCTTCTTCCGCCTGACCAGCGCATCGGTGATCGCGCGCCTGCGCGAAAGCTTTCCCGACCTGCCGGCCCATCCGGACGCCCGCACCGTGTTCGTCAAGCTGCGCGAACTGCGCAACAGCTGGTAGACCACACCGGCAACCCACGCCGCCGGATCCGCCCACCGCCACTGGCACGGCCATGCACCACGACCACGCGCTGCGGCAATCCATCACCACGCAACTGCAGCGCTTCGCGGTGCAGGCCCTGCCTGACGAGCAGGCACCGAGGGGCCGCGCGGCCGTGGCCCTGGTGGTCACCGAGGAAGGGCGAGGCGCGCAGGTCGGCGGCCTTCCTGCGCACACGCAGTGGAGTTCGCAGGCAGCGATGGTGCTGACCCGCCGTGCCCTGCATCTGCGCCACCATGCCAACCAGTGGGCACTGCCTGGCGGGCGTATCGAGGCCGGGGAGTCTCCCGAGCAGGCGGCCTTGCGCGAATTGCGCGAAGAAGTGGGCTTGTCGTTGACCCCCGATGCGGTCCTGGGCCGACTGGACGACTACGCGACGCGCTCGGGCTTCATCATCGTGCCGGTCGTTCTGTGGGCCGATGCGGCCCGCGCGATGGCACCGAACGCCGACGAGGTGGCGTCGATCCACCGCATTGCATTGACCGAGTTTCTGCGTCCGGACGCGCCGCTGCTCGAACCTGTGCCCAACGTGCCGCACCCGGTGCTGCGCATGCCGGTGGGCGACACCTGGATCGCCGCGCCCACCGCCGCCGCGCTGTACCAGTTCCGCGAGGTCTGCCTGTGCAGCCGCCCGACCCGGGTCGCCCATTTCGGTCAGCCGGAATTCGCCTGGCGCTGACAGCGCCGATCAGATCCGGCGCAGCCGTTCCACTTCCGTCCACAGGTCCTGGGCCCAGCCACGCCGGTCGCGCCCCTGGGCCGACTCCGCGGTCCCGAAGCGCACATGGGCCGCGATACCCGATGTGCACAAGGTCCGCCACAGCGAGCCAACCAGCGACTCGTCACCGATGTAACTGGCGGCCTGCGTGGTCCGCCCCTGCGCATCGACAAAACGCAGCGCCACCGGCTGAATCGGCACATTGGTGGAAATGGCGGCCTGCAGTAGATTGGCGTGGAAGGGCAGCAGCACATCACCATCGCCGGTGGTGCCCTCGGGAAAGATCGCCAGGATCTCGCCATCGCGCAGCGCCTGCGCCATCGCATGCACGACCCGCATCGCGTCCCGGCGCGAACGGCGCTCCACGTACAGCGTTCCGGCCCCGGTGGCCAGCCGGCCGATCAGCGGCCAGTTCCGGACGTCGGACTTGGACACGAAACGGCAATGCCGCGCCGCGTGTAGCACCAGAATATCAAGCCAGGAGATATGGTTGGACACCAGCAGCACCGGTCCGCCGACGGGTGGCGTGCCATGCACGACCAGGCGCACACCCAGACGCGCCAGCATCTCCGTGGCCCAGGCCTGAACCTGCAGGTCGCGCTGCGCCTGCGCCATGCGCGGAAAGCGGAACAGGATGGTAGCCAGGCCACCGAAGATATGGGCCACGACGCGGGCTGCGCGCCCGCAGGCCCGCAGCAGCCTCACGCCTCGTAGGCGAGATGGCCGCCGACCAGCGTCGCGCGCACGCGCGCCTGCAAGGCATAGCCGGAGAACGGCGTATGTTTGCCCTGGCTGCGCAGATTCTGCGCGTTGATGACCCATTCCTGCTGCGGATCGAACACACATACATCGGCAACGCCGCCAGCCACCAGACGGCCGGCACCGGAGCCTGCAAGCGCGCCTGCGGATGTCGCCAGAATACGCGCAGGTTCACTGGTGACCGCCGCCAGTGCACGCTGCAGCGGCACGCCGGACTCCGTGGCCCACTTCAAGGCCAGCCCGAGCAACAGCTCGACGCCGCTTGCGCCGGGCTCGCTTTCTGCAAACGGCAAGGTCTTGTCGTCGTCGTCGACCGGGCTGTGGTCGGATACCAGCGCATCGATCGTGCCGTCAGCCAGCGCCAGGC
Source organism: Rhodoferax sp. (assembly GCA_024235935.1). Taxonomy (GTDB): domain Bacteria; phylum Pseudomonadota; class Gammaproteobacteria; order Burkholderiales; family Burkholderiaceae_C; genus CAISIP01. Next base: position 35,442 of record JACKLL010000009.1, read on the forward strand.
GCAGGGCATCGCGGTCGCGCTGCTGGCGCAGTGGCGGAATCAGGTGCGAGCGGCTGTCGAAATATCCGATGTCGGTGTCCATCAGGTGCAAGGAGTTGATGCTGACGTCGCAGGTCAGCGGCAGTCCCTCGCGCTTGGCCTGGCGCACCAGTTCCAGCCCGGCGGCGCTGCTGAGCCGGCACAGGTGGACGCGCGCGCCACTGGAGCGCATGAGCTCGATGATGGTGAACAGCGCAATCGTCTCAGCCGCCACGGGAATGCCGGACAGGCCCATGCGGGTGGCCAGCGGGCCGCTGGCGACGACACCGGTTCCGAGGTCGCGGTCCTGGGGCCGCAACCAGACGCAGTATCCGAAGGTGCTGGCGTATTGCAGCGCGCGCAGCAGCATCTGGATATTGGGCAGAGGCACATCGGCCTGGCCAAAACCGACGCAGCCGGCCTGCGTGAGTTCGACCATCTCGGTCAGCACCTCGCCCTTGAGGCCACGCGTCAGCGCGCCCAGCGGATACACGCGCGACTGGTGCAGCCGCGCCGAGCGGAACTTGAGCATCTCGACCAGGCCGGGCTCGTCCAGCACCGGGTCGGTGTCCGGCGGGCAGACCAGGCTGGTGACCCCACCGGCGACCGACGCGGCCATTTCGGACTTCAGGCTGTTGGCGTGCTCATGGCCGGGTTCGCGCAGGCGCACCGCCAGATCCACCAGGCCGGGAATGACGATGCAGCCACTCGCGTCGATGGTCTTGCCCGGCGTGAAATCCGCCGGCACCGGGCCGATGGAAAGCACATGCCCCGCGGCCACCGCCACGTCCGCCGTCTGGTCGGTCCCGCTGGCGGGGTCGATGACCCTGCCTCCCTTGATCAGTATCTTCATGCCGTGTCGTCCCGCTCGTGTCTGCGTCAGGGTGTCGCCTCGTTGCCGGCGACCAGGCTCATGACCGCCATGCGCACCGCGATGCCGAAGGTCACCTGCGGCAGGATCACGCTTTGCGCACCGTCGACCACGGCCGAATCGATTTCGACCCCCCGGTTGATCGGACCCGGATGCATGACGATGGCATCGGGCTTGGCCAGTTGCAGCTTCTCGCGCGTGAGGCCGAAGCTCATGAAGAATTCCTGTGCCGAGGGCAGCAAGGCCCCGCTCATGCGCTCGTTCTGCAGCCGCAGCATGATCACGACATCGCAATCCCGGATGCCCTCGGCCAGCGTATGGCAGACCCGCACACCCATCTGCGCCAGATCCGCCGGCACCAGGGTCTTGGGGCCCACCACCCGCACCTCGGCACAGCCCAGCGTGGTCAGCGCATGGATGTCGGAGCGCGCCACGCGCGAATGCAGCACGTCGCCGACGATGGCCACCGTGAGGTTGGAGAAATCCTTCTTGTAGTGCCGGATCGTGAACATGTCCAGCAGACCCTGGGTCGGGTGCGAGTGCCGGCCGTCGCCGGCGTTGATCACATGCACATGCGGCGCCACGTGCTTTGCAATCAGATACGGTGCGCCCGATTCACTGTGGCGCACGACGAAGATGTCGGCCGCCATGGCACTGAGATTGGCAATGGTGTCGAGCAGCGACTCGCCCTTGGATGCCGACGAACGCGCGATGTCCAGGTTGATGACGTCGGCGCTCAGGCGCTTGGCCGCAATCTCGAAGGTGGTACGGGTGCGCGTGGAGTTCTCGAAGAACAGGTTGAACACGCTGCGTCCGCGCAGCAGCGGAACCTTCTTGACCTCGCGGTCGCTGACACTGACAAAACTCTCGGCCGTATCCAGCACCTGGCGCAGGATGCTGGCGGGCAGGCCCTCGATCGACAGCAGGTGGACCAGTTCGCCGTTCTTGTTGAGCTGGGGATTTCGTCGGTACAACACGTCGCTGATTCCTGGTCAAAAAATGGATGTGCGCCAACGCGGCCCGGACATCATCGGCGCGCCTCGATCACGACCGACAGTCGACCGGCATCGTCACGCCGCAGCGCCACCGACTGGCTGGCAGGCAGTTGCACCTGGGCGGCGGCAAAGTCGGCCTGGATCGGCAACTGACGGCCGTTGCGCGCAATCAGCACGGCCAGCTTCACATCGGCCGGCCGGCCGAAATCGAACAACTCGTTGACGACGGCACGAATGGTGCGCCCGGTATGCAGCACGTCGTCGATGACGATGATGTCGGCCCCGTTGACGTCGAACGCCAGCCGCGTCGGCTCGCGTGCCGACAGGCCACGCTGGGCGAAATCGTCGCGGTGCAGGGCCGACGACAACACGCCGGGCTCACCGGGCATCTTCAGATCGGCATGCAGTCGCTCGGCCAGCCAGGCACCGCCGGTGGTGATGCCCACCAGCCGGGTGTCCGGTCCACACAGCGCAGAGACGCCCTGCAGCAGGCGGCTGTACAAGGCCGGCACATCGCTGACGGCTTCGTTGGCCAGGGCAATGGCTGCTGCATCGTCGGCAGGACGCGGTTCTGGTCTCACGCAATGCTCCTGAGAAACTGGTCCAGGATGACGCAGGCGGCGCCGGCATCCGGATCCCTGGCACCGTCGGACAAGGCCGCCGTGGTGCTGTAACGTTCATCGACCTCGAACACCGGAAGCTTGAACCGGTTGCGCAGGCTGCGCGCGAACTTGCGCGCCAGCAAGGTGTTCTCGTGCTCGGCGCCATCGGGATGCAGCGGAATGCCGACCACCAGCGCCTGCGGCTGCCATTCGGTCACGCGGGCTTGCACCTGCTGCAGCCGCAACTCGCCAGCATGCGCGTGAATGGTCGCCAGCGGTCGGGCCTGGCCCAGCATCCGCGAGGCGTAGGCCACGCCGGTACGCCGGGTGCCGAAATCCAGCGCCAGAAAACTGTCGAGGTCGGCGCCGACCGTGGCCATGGTGACGCCGGCCTCAGGCACGGCCGGCCTGCGGAGACAGCATCCACACCTCCAGGCCGAGCAGGCCCAGGGCCTTGTCGTAGCGCTGATCGACGGGCGTATCGAAGATCACGCCCAGGTCGGCGTCGACGGTGAGCCAGCTGTTGTCGCCCAGTTCCGATTCAAGCTGGCCTTCGCCCCAGGCGGAATACCCGAGCGACACCAGCACGCGGCGCGGACCGTTGCCGGTGGACAGGGCTTCGAGCACATCCTTGGAGGTGGTCATCTCCAGCCCACCAGGGATGGACATGGTGGACGCATAGACCGGTTCGTCCGGCTTCTCGGCCGCGCTGAAGAAGGCCTCGTGCAGCACGAAGCCGCGGTCGGTCTGCACCGGTCCGCCCTGGAACACCGGGAGCTGCTGCAGGTCGTCACGCCCCAGGGGCAGCTGGACCTTGTCGAACAGGCCCTTGAGGTTGATGTCGCTGGGTTTGTTGATCACCAGTCCGAGCGCACCGCGCTCGCTGTGTTCGCATACGTAGACGACACTGCGCGAGAATGCCGCATCGTCGAGCCCGGGCATGGCGATCAAGAAATGATTCGTCAAGTTGATCGGCGCAGAATCGTCGGGCATATCCCAATTTTAGCGGCCTCCATGAACAAGCAATTCGACAGCGGACTGGTGTGGTTGCGGCGTGATCTCCGGCTGGATGACAACGCGGCGCTGCATCTGGCACTCACACACTGCCGCAAGGTCCATTGCGCCTTCGTCTTCGATCGCGCGATCCTGGACCCGTTGCCCCGCGCCGACCGCCGGGTCGAGTTCATCCGCGAGTCGCTGGTCGAGCTGGACCAGGCGCTGCGGGATGCCAGTGGCCATCCGCACGCAGGCCTGGTGGTACGCCACGGGCATGCCGTCGACGAGATCGTCGCTCTGGCCGTGCAGCTTGGCGTCCAATCGGTTTTTGCGGCGCACGACTACGAACCGGCGGCGCAGACGCGCGACCGCATGGTCTTCGGTGCGCTGGCCCATGCCGGTATCGCGCTGCACACGGTCAAGGACCATGTGGTGCTCGAAGGCCGCGAACTGCTGACACGCACCGGTACGCCCTACACCGTTTTCACGCCCTACAAGAAGGCCTGGCTGGCGTTGGTGGACGAAGATCGGCTGCGCAGCCACGATGTCATGCCCCATGTCGCGGCCCTGGCGCCCCGCCCCGAAGGCATGCGCCAGCCGGTGCCGCAGTTGCAGGAAATCGGGTTCGCGCGCACCAACCTGCATGACCTGAAGATTGCGCCCGGCATCAGCGGAGCGCGGAGTCTGTTCGCCGACTTCTTCGAGCGCATGGACCAGTACCATGCGACGCGCGACTTTCCGGCAGTCAAGGGCCCCAGCTACCTGGGCGTGCACCTGCGCTTCGGAACGGTGTCGATCCGCAGACTGGCAGCAGCGGCCTTGCAGGCATCGATGACCGGCAGCCCCGGCGCAGCGGTCTGGCTCAGCGAGCTGGTCTGGCGCGAGTTCTATTTCCAGATCCTGTCCAACTTCCCGCATGTGGCCGACAGCGCGTTCAAACCCGAGTTCGACGCGATCCGCTGGCGCCACGGCGCTGCCGCCGACAAGCTGTTCCAGGCCTGGTGCGAGGGCCGCACCGGCTATCCGATCGTCGACGCCGCGATGGCGCAGATCAACCAGACCGGCTACATGCACAACCGCTTGCGCATGGTGGCCGGCAGCTTCCTGGTCAAGGATCTGGGCATCGACTGGCGCCGTGGCGAGGCCTACTTCGCCGAGAAGCTCAACGACTTCGACCTCTCGGCCAACAACGGAGGATGGCAATGGGTGGCATCCAGCGGCTGCGATGCGCAGCCCTGGTTTCGCATCTTCAATCCGCTGCGCCAGAGCGAGAACTTCGACCCGCAGGGCCGGTTCATCCGCCGCTACCTGCCGCAGCTGTCCGCACTGCAGGACAAGGCGATCCATGCGCCGTGGCAGAACGGCGCCCTGGAACTGGAGTCTGCCGGTGTGCAGCTGGGCAAGGACTACCCCGAGCCCGTGGTCGACCATGACACGGCGCGCGCCCAGACCCTGGAGCGCTACGCGGTCGTGCGCAAGATCAAGCCCGACACCGGCAGCGCCAACCCTGCCAGACGGCGCTGAAGCCGCCTCGCGGGGGCGGGCATCAGCCCATCGCGTCTGCGTCGAGCTCGCGGGCGCAGTAATGCGCGATCAGACCCAACAACTCGTCTTCCGAATAAGGCTTGCCCAGGTAATGGTCGACGCCCAGTTCGCTGGCATGCTCGCGGTGCTTTTCAGCGATCCGCGAGGTGATCATGATGACCGGCAGCGCACGCATGCGATCGTCGCCCCGGATGTTGCGCGCCAGGTCGAAGCCGTCCATGCGCGGCATCTCGATGTCAGACAACACCACGTCCGGCAACTCTTCCTGCAGCCGCTCCAGCGCCTGCAGTCCGTCGTTGGCCAGCACCACGCGATAGCCTTCGCGCAGCAGCAGCCGCTGCGTCACGCGGCGCACCGTGATCGAGTCGTCGACGACCATGATCAGCGGCGGCAGACTGGCTGCCGGTGACGGTGTCACCACCGGCAGCTGCCCTTGCGCATCGGCAGGCAGCGCGCCCGCAGTGCCGGCATTGCGGGCCTGGGCCTGCAATGCCAGGGCCGACACGCCATAGACGGTGGCCAAGGCCACCGGGTTGTAGATCAGCACCACCGCACCCGAAGCCAGCACCGACATACCGGTCAGGCCCGGCATGCGCGAGAGCTGTGGCCCCAGGTTCTTGACCACCACCTCCTGGTTGCCCAGCACCTCGTCCACGTGCACCGCCACGCGGCGCCCCGCACTGCGGAAGATCACGACCACGCGGTGCTTTTGCGCCGGCGCCTTGCTGGCACCGGACACCTTGAGCAGGGCACCGGCCCAGTAGAACGGCAGCATCTCGCCGCCATGGGCGAACTGCCCCGATTCGTATCCCTGCACCACCTCGGCGTCGGGAACCCGGCGCACGATCTCGACCAGATTCGACGGAACGCCCATGGACATGTCGCCCAGTCGCAGCATCACCACCTGCGTGACAGCGGTTGTCAGTGGCACCACCAGCTTGAACTGCGTACCCTTGCCCCAGGTGCTGGTGGTCTCGATGCGTCCGCCCAGTGCGTCGACTTCAGCGCGCACCACGTCCAGCCCGACGCCCCGGCCCGACAGCGCGGTGACGCTTTCCGCCGTGGAAAAGCCCGGCATGAACACCAGGTTGGCCGTCTCATCGTCACCCAGCGTCTGCCCGGCATTGACCAGGCCCTTGGCAAGCGCCTTCTCTCGGATGCGCTCCAGGTTCAGGCCGGCACCGTCATCGCCGAACACCACGGACACGTCATTGCCTTCCTGCTGCAGCGCAATCGTGATGGTGCCGCTGGCCGGCTTGCCCGCTGCCTCGCGCTCCTGCGGGCTCTCGATGCCATGCCCGATCGCGTTGCGCAGCATGTGCTCGAAGGCCGGCACCATGCGCTCAAGCACACCCCGATCGAGCTCCATCGAGCCACCTTCGATGTCGAGCTTGACCTGCTTGCCGGTTTCCTTGGCCGTCTGGCGAACGATGCCGTACAGGCGCTCGGAGACCGACTCGAATTCGATCATGCGGGTGCGCAGCAGATCGCGCTGCAGCTCCCGTGCCTGGCGCGCCTGGGCAATCAGATCGTCCTCGGCCCCTTGCATCGAACGCTGCAACTGGCGCTGCAGCGTGGCGACGTCGGACACCGACTCGGCCATCAGGCGGGTCAGTTCCTGCACCCGGGTGAAACGGTCGAACTCCAGCGGATCGAAATCGCGCGCCTGGTCCTTGGCTTGCGCCATGCGGGACTGCAGCTGGCTTTCAGACTGAACCTCCATCTCACGCAACTGCTCGCGCAGGCGGTCCAGGTTGCCGGTCAGATCCTTCAGCGCGGTGCGCATCTGCGCCACCCGGCCATCGAGCCGCGAGCGCGTGATGATGACCTCGCCAGCCTGGTTGACCAGCCGGTCGAGCAATTGCGATTGCACCCGCAGGCTCTGCCCCGTCGACGGACGCGGCACGACCATGGCGCCGGCACCGCGTTCGCGGGTCCGCCGGTCGGAGACGGCCGCAGCCTCGTCGCTCTCGCGCGGCGCTGCCGTCGCCACATCGACGATGACCGGCCCGGCACCGGTTTTCGGATCGGTTGCCGGCGCCTGTGCGCTGCGATGCACGAAATCCCGCAAGCCGTCGAACAACGATTGCAGATTGTCGAAGCGGCCCAGCATCGGCTCGATGCGCCCCGGGGGCACGGACTCGGAGCCCAGCGACTCGATCGCCGACTCCATCCGGTGTGTCATGTCGCCCAGGCGCATCGCGCCCGCGAGCCGGGCGCTGCCCTTGAGCGTGTGCAGCACCCGCAAGGCCTCGGTCCGGGCAGCCGGCCGGTCGGGCTGGGCCAGCCACTGGCGCAATGCCGCGCCGAGTTTTGGGAACAGCTCGATCGCCTCTTCCTCGAAGATCGGGAACAGGTCGGCATCAAGGGCATCGACAGCATCGGAGTGCTCGTCGCTGCCCACGATCAGCGGCGCCGCACCGGCTGGCATCGGAGCGGCAACGTCGATCGGAGCCTCTGCCGGCAAGGACGTCGTCGTATCGAATTCGGTGGCCAGCACCGCACGCAAAGCCGCCACGATGGCAGGGTCTGCTTCCTTCAGGAATCCGGCTGCGAACTGGTGCAGCAAACGCCGGATGTCCTCCGCCGCCTGGTTGAAGGCCTGCGCATGCTCCGCACGCCCCTGGCCGTGCAACTGCACATGCTGCAGGGCCTGTTCGAGCAGGCGCGCCAGATCGGCAACCGCGACAAAACCGACAGTGGCCGAGCTCCCGCCCAGCGAATGGGCCAGGCCCACGGTACTGTCCGCAATCGGCTTGTCGAGCTCCAGCGCCCATTCGCTGAGCTCGGTCAGCAGCCGGCGGGACCATTCGTCCGCTTCGTTCAGATAGACGTTGTACAGCGGGATCCCGATGTGCAGGTCGCCAATGACCTTGACCGGCTCCTCCGGCTCCTCGGTTTCCTGCGGCTGCCGCCCCTCGTCCGATTCGTCGAGCAGCGCGCCACGTTCGGTGATGGTCTCGAAGTCGGGCGTCGGCGCGTCGGCCTCGACCTCGGGCGCCGGAGGCGATCCGAAATCGAAGTCGATATCACCCAGCCCCGACACCGGTGCTGCGTCGGACTCCTGCGGTGGACCGGACGGCGCTTTTTCGAATGTCTGCGTCGGCTGAAAGTCGGGTTGCTGTGTGTCCGGTCCCTCCCCATGGCCGGAGGCCAGTTCGGTAGTGTGGAAGTCTGGCAGCACCGAGGCCGGGCCGGCGGCAGACACAGAGTCCTGGAACATCTGGGTCGCGACGAAATCGGGCGCATCGCGGCTGGCAGGCGCATCGGGCTGCGGCTCCCGCGTGCCGAACGCAGAGTCCGCGGCGTCGAACAGGAGTGCATCGTCCTCGGTCAGCACCGCGTCGGCCGGCGTTTCCTCTGCCGAGGCATCTTCCATCGGCACCGGAGAGGTCTGCAGGCGCGTCTCCATCGGTGCGGACGCTGTCTGCGAAAGCATGTCGGCGTCGGAGGCATCCTCGGCGGCAGCGAAGGCCGGCATGTCCTTCCCGCTCGGCACCGGTTCCTGAGCCGGCGGCTGCGTGGGCTCTACCGTCGGCGCAGCGGCCGAAGCCTCGGCCGCCGGACTGGCCCCCGGCGGCAGCAGATCGACACGCTGGTTGTCCACGCGCAAGGCATCGGCCGACTTGCGGAACGGCTGCGCCGACCAGGGCGTGGCGGCGCCTGTGGCGATGTCTTCGACCCAGCGGCTGAATTGCCGCATGGCTTCACCGCACACGGCGCGCAAATCGTCGCTGGCCGGCTTCTGTTCGGCCAGCCAGGTGTTGACCATTTGCTCCATGGCCCACGCCGCTTCGCCGAACTCGGTGAGCCCGACCATGCGCGAACTGCCCTTGAGCGTGTGGAAGGCGCGGCGCAAAGTGGTCTGCTCGCCCAGATCGTCAGGGGCAGCATCCAGTGCGGTCACGGCCTGCAAGCCGGTCTGGACCACTTCCCGTGCTTCGTCCAGGAAGATATCGCGCATCTCGGCGTCTTCGTCGGACAGCACATTGCTCGGCACCGCGGGTTCCGTCTGCGTGGCCACGGGCGTGCTGGCAGCTGTTACCGGTGCCGGTGCGGCCGCAGGCGCTGGCGCCGGCTCTTCGGCCACCGGGGCGACGGCCTCGGGCAGCTTCTCGCGCCCCATCAGCGGACGGAACTCACCCAGGTCCTCGTCGTAGACGAACAACTGCTTGGCCAGTGCCCGCTGATAGCTCAGCATGTCGATCAGGAAGCCCATCGCACCCAGGCTGTTGCCCAGGCGCTCGAATACTTCGGTGCCGCCTTCCTGGACCTGGTCCACCAGGAATTTCTCGACGCTGTCGCGCATGCGCCGGGCGGCCAGCGAGGCCTGGTCCAGACCAAGAACCGAAAACACGCCACGCATCTGTGCCAGTTGGCTGGGCACCTCGTGCAGCGGTGCACGTTCCTGCGGATTGCGAAAGAACTGGTCGAGCGATTTCTCGACCTGCGCCAGCGTGGTCCGCAACTCGTCGACGACGCTGCCCATGGTCTGGCGGTCACTGACGCGGCGGTACAGTTCCTCCATCCACGGCTCCAGCGGCTCCGGTTGCTGGCCGCCCAGCACCTGCTCGAGCCGCTGGGCCAACCGCGCACAGCGCGGCGCCATCTGCACATCGGCAGGATCGAGGTCGTCGTAGGCCGCTTCGAGGTACAAGACGGCCGTGGCGACCTCCATCGCCACCGAGGCGTTCGGCGGCTCGCCGGAGCGGCCCACGACATCCAACGTGCGCGTCAGCGCGCGGGCCAGGTCGCTGCTTTCGGGATGCAGCTTGACCATGGACTCGGCAACGGCGGCAAACTGGTCGGCCGCCAGCTTGATGCGGCTGGTGTCACCACCGGCAAGCGTCGCCCAGGTTTCGGTCGCCGCGGCAATGCGCTTGCGCGCCTGCACCAGCAGTGCCGGATCGAAGCGGCCATACAGCGGCGTCGCGTAATCGATGGCACGCACCTGCGACAGACCATAGGCCTGGCGCACCGCCACCAGGATGGGCGCCGCAGCTTCGTGTTCGGGTACGGCATGGGCGCAGTAGAACAACAGGTCCTGGGTCAGACGGTCGATGACACCCGCCTCGCCACGGGCCAGCGTGGTGTACTGGGCGATGACCCTGGAGGCCGTACGCTTGACGAAGACGTCAGCAGGACAAAGCCCCAGTCGCAGCGCCTCAAAGAAGGCCGCACTGATCTTCCAGAACACCCGCGGCTCGGTAGCCTCGGCTGCCTCGGCCAGCCCCAGGCTGATCTGCTCCATGGCACGCGCGGACGCCTCATCGCCGGAGCGGACGACCTTGAGCACGGCCTGATCGAGCTTGGCGCGCACGGCAGGGCCATAGGCCAGCGGTTGCACCGCAATCGGGATCGGGGTGTCGATCCAGCGCCACTCCTGCTCCCAAAGGTCTGCCGGATGCACCCGGTCGCCACCGACCAGGTCGAGCACGTCACGGTATTGCGGAAACAAAGCCACCGGCGATGCCTTGCGGCCCTTGAGCACACCTTCGAGGTATTCGGTCAGCGCAAAGCTGGCGCGCTCGACCTTTATGGCGGCATCGTCGCTGCACAGTTCGGGGCGCTGCACGAACTTCTGCGCCAGCGCCTCCATGCCACGCAGCAACTTGGCGGGAACGCCGAGCCCGACCATCTCGAGGGCACCCACGGCCTGGTGCAATTGCTGGCGTGCGATCCGCAACTGGCTGGCGTCGAGTTCGGCGAGATCGGAACCGCGTGCGAGTTCGGCGTCGCGCACAAAGCGCCGCAAGGCCTTGCTCGCACCATCGAGCGACTTGCGCAGTTCATCCAGAACCCAGGCCAAGGGGCCCAGGTCATTGGCCGCGACGTCGGTTTCAGCGTCTGGCGTAGTCTGTGTTTGCATCTGCTTGTCGGCTCCTGCGGTTTGCACGGTCCACTGGCTGGCCATCAGCTGATCTTGAACCGTGCCACGGACTGGCGCAATTCTTCCGCCATGCGGGACAACTCGCGCACCTGCCCGGCGGTGGTTCGCGTTCCTTCACTGGTCTGTTCGGTCACAGCGAAAATGTTCTGGATGCTGTCGGCCACCGCATTGGCCAGATTGGCCTCGCGCAGTGCCGCGTCGGAAATTTGCTGGATCAGCTCGGACAGGCGGCGCGACACCTGGTCGATCTCGCCCAGGCGCGCGCCGGCGTTGTCGGACAGCTTGGCTCCTTCGACCACACCCTGGGTGGACCGCTCCATGGCGGCCACGGCATCCTGCGTGTCGGTCTGGATCGCGCGCACCAGCGCCGTGATCTGGCGCGTGGCGTCCGCCGAACGCTCGGCCAGACGCTGCACCTCCTCGGCCACCACCGAGAAGCCGCGACCGGCCTCCCCGGCCGATGCCGCCTGGATCGCCGCATTGAGTGCCAGCACGTTGGTCTGCTCGGTAATGTCGGAAATCAGCTCGGTGATCTCGCCGATCTCCTGCGAGGACTCGCCCAGGCGCTTGATGCGCTTGGAGGTTTCCTGGATCTGGTCGCGGATCGTGTTCATGCCGCCGATCGCGTTCTGCACCGCCTTGAGGCCCAAGTCCGCGGCCTCCAGCGACTGGCGCGCCACCGCGGCCGACTCCTGCGCCTGGCTGGACACCGTGTTGATGCGCGCCGCCATCTCCAGCACCGACTTGCCGGTGGCCTGGATCTCGTTCATCTGCTCGTTGGAGGCGGCCAGCAGTTCAGTCGATGTAGCATCCACATCGGTGGTGGTCTGCGCCACCCGCGACGCCGTGCTCTGCACACTGGTGACCAGGTTGCGCAACTCCTCGACCGTGTAGTTCACGGAGTCGGCAATCGCACCGGTGATGTCCTCGGTCACGGTCGCCTGCTGCGTCAGATCGCCTTCGGCCACCGTCTGCAACTCGTTCATCAGGCGCAAGATCGCCGCCTGGTTGGCATCGTTGACGCGCCTGGCCTCCTGCTGAAGTTGTTCCGCGTCGTGCATCTGCGACTCCGCCACCGCCTGCTGCGCAGTCCCGAACACGCGCTGCAGCCGCGACATCGCAACACCGCACAGTACGGCCAGCACCAGCGCGATCAGCACGGTCAACGCGATCTGCGGCCCGGCCGGGTCCTGCAGCGTCAGTGCATAGACCGCGGCGCCGGCCAGCAACACCAGCGCCAGAACCAGTCCGACCTTGAGCACCTGCTGGTGCTGCTCGGGCGCACGCGTGCCCAGCAGCGGAAGCGTCACCTGTCCCGCCGGAGCCGCCGTGTCGCCGTCGTCGGCTGTGGACCGGGGCGACAGCGTGGCAGGCGCGGACTGCGGCATCACCGAATGGCCGGAGTGCACCGAGTGGCCCGAGTGCCCCGCCTGCGTGACCGTGTCATCGTGCTTGGAGTCAACCACGGTTTTCGAGAAGAAACGCTTGAGCGGACCTACGGACATGTTGGAGCCTCAGGAATGTGCCGGAGCGGTGATGCTCAGGAAACGGGGATGCTGGGACAGCGTCTGGATATTGATCTCCTGCCAGGACTGGCCGCCGGCATCGATGAACCGATTGCCAAAATAGGGCGGCGCGTCCGCGGCCCGGGGCTGGGCGGCAGAGAAGACCAGGGGATTGCGCAGCCCGGCAAGTTCATCGACCAGCAGCGCGCAATTGACGTCCAGCGCCGCGTTCAGGGTCACAACCACCTGCGGGGCTGCGGCCCGGCGCTGGCTGGCGACCACTGGACGCTCGCCGGTTTCGGCGGCCACATATTGCGCAATGTTCACGACGCCGTACAGCCCCCCGCGCAGATTGACCACCCCCAGGAACCAGGGCTGCGCGTACGGCACAGGCTGCACCGCCGTCATGGGAAAGATCTCGCCCGACTGGGCCAGCGGGAGCAGGTAGTTCATGCCGGCGCAACGCACTGCCAGCCAGGACACCGAAAGACCCTCGTCGCGCGCCGTACGCAGCCGATGGGCCAGACGCGTCTGCAGTTCCCGGATTGCTTCGCGATTGGCCATCTCTTGGCTTGCGCTCAGCCCAGCGCCTTGATCTTCGCCAGCAATTCGCTCGGGTTGACCGGCTTGGTGATGTAGTCGCGTGCGCCCTGGCGCATCCCCCACACCCTATCGGTCTCCAGGCTCTTGCTGGTGCACAGAATGATGGGAATGCCAGCGTATTCGGGCGAGCGGCTGATGGCCCGGGTGAGCTGGTAGCCATTCTGGCCGGGCATGACGACATCCATCAGGATCAGGTCGGGCTTGGCCTCGGCCAACTGCTTGAACGCCTCGTCCGCACCTTCGGCCGTGCGCACCGTCATGCTGTTCTTCTGCAGCAGGTTGGTCAGGAACATCAGTTCCGTCTTCGAGTCATCAATGATCAGGACGTTGCGAATCGCCATCATGCGTCTCCCGGAACCTGGTTGGCCATCTGCTCGACCGCCTGCAGCAGCTGCTCCTTGGTGAAGGGTTTGGTCAGGTATTCCTGCGCGCCCACCATGCGCCCGCGCGCCTTGTCGAACACACCGTCCTTGGACGACAACATGACGACCGGCACCTGCGAGAACCGCGCATTGCGCTTGATGATGGCGCAGGTCTGATAGCCGTCCAGGCGCGGCATCAGGATGTCGCAGAAGATCAGGTCGGGCTGGTAGTCGTTGACCTTGGACAAGGCATCGAAACCGTCCTCCGCGAGCAAGACTTCGTGGCCTCCCTGCTTGAGGAAGATTTCGGCACTGCGCCGGATCGTATTGCTGTCATCGATGACCAGGACCTTGAAGGTCGAGCCGTTAGGGTTCACGCGATTGCTCTCCTGCACTGAAATTGTTCAGGGACCGGGTCATCGGTGCCGATCCATGCGCCTGCGATCGCAGGTTTCAGACCTGGACCATCTCGAAGTCTTCTTTGCGCGCGCCGCACTCGGGACAGGTCCAGTTCATCGGGACGTCGGCCCATTTGGTGCCGGGCGCCAAGCCGTCATCGGGTGATCCGGCCTCCTCGTCATAGATCCAGCCACAAATCAGACACATCCAGGTTTTAGGTTCACTCACAGCTTAAAGGGCCTTCGAATAGAATGCAAACATTGTATAGAGACGGTCCTGGCCAAACGCGCCTGGCGTGCCGGAACCCACGATATTCTGCCTTAGCGGCCACCCCGTCCTGAACATGCCCTCCGCTCTCCCCGAAGACACATCCGATAACGATGTGCAATCTGCCCAGCCGGCCTGCGTCCTGGTCTTCAACGCCAACGATCCCAGCGGTGCCGGCGGCCTTGCCGGCGACATCAACGCGATCGCCTCCGTGGGTGCCCATGCGCTGCCCGTCGTCACCGGTGCCTACGCCCGCGACACAGCGGAAATCGTGGACCACCACGCCATGGACGAAGAGGCCGTGGCCGAGCAGGCCCGCACCATCCTGGAAGACGTCACGGCACAGGTCATCAAGATCGGATTCTGCGGCTCCGCCGAGAACCTGAGCGCGATTGCCGAGATCGCCGCCGACTACGCCGATGTGCCGGTCATTGCCTACATGCCCGACCTGTCCTGGTGGGACGAAGTGCAGATCGACCTGTACCTGGACGCGTTTCGCGAGCTGGTTTTGCCGCAGACGACCGTGTTGGCTGGAAACCACAGTACCCTGTGGCGCTGGCTGCTGCCGGACTGGACTTCCGACAAACCGCCGGGTCCCCGCGATATTGCGCGCGCCGCCAACGAGATGGGCGTTCCCTACACGCTGGTGACCGGCATCCTGGCCGAGGACCAGCAGATCGAGAATGCGCTCGCGTCGCCGCAAGGCGTGCTGTACAGCGAGCGCTTTGAACGTTTTGAAGCCACCTTTGCCGGCGCCGGCGACACCTTGTCGGCGGCACTGGCGGCCTTGCTGGCCAGCGGCAGCGACCTGGCCGAATCGGTCAAGGAGTCGCTCGGCTACCTCGACCGCTGTCTGGACGCGGGCTTCCGCCCAGGCATGGGCCATATCGTGCCGGATCGGCTGTTCTGGGCCCAGCCCGATACCGACGCCGACGAGGAAGAGGCCTCCGAGGAGGTGCAAGCCGCCGCCGCCCTATTCGACCTGCCTGCCCATGACACCAAACACTGAAACCAACGAACAACTGTTCGCACGCGCCCAGCGCGTCATCCCTGGCGGCGTGAATTCGCCGGTACGGGCCTTCAAGGCCGTGGGCGGAACACCGCGTTTCGTCAAACGTGCCCAGGGCGCATATTTCTGGGACGTCGAAGGGCAGCGCTACATCGACTACATCGGCTCCTGGGGCCCGATGATCCTGGGCCACGGCCACCATGGCGTGGTGCAGGCGGTGCAGGCCGCCGTGCTGGAAGGCTTCTCCTACGGCGCCCCCACCGCGCGCGAGGTCGACCTGGCCGAAGCGATTCTTCGGCTGGTGCCATCGATGGACATGGTGCGCCTGGTCAGTTCGGGCACCGAGGCGGCCATGAGTGCGCTGCGGCTGGCCCGCGGCGTGACCGGACGGCACAAGCTGATCAAGTTCGAAGGCTGCTACCACGGACATGCCGACGCCCTGCTGGTGAAGGCGGGCTCCGGCCTGGCCACCTTCGGCAACCCGACCAGCGCCGGCGTGCCGCCCGAGGTGGTGCAGCACACGCTGGTGCTCGAGTACAACAACATCGCGCAGCTCGAAGAAGCATTTGCGCTATACGGCAAGGAACTGGCCTGCGTGGTCATCGAACCGATTGCCGGAAACATGAACTTTGTCCGCGCCAGTGTGGCATTCATGCAACGTTGCCGCGAGTTGTGCACCGAGCATGGCGCCTTGCTGGCATTCGACGAGGTCATGACCGGTTGCCGGGTCGCTCTTGGCAGTGCCCAGAGCCTCTACGCCAAGGCCATCCCCGGCTTCGAGCCGGACATGACCATCATGGGCAAGGTGATCGGTGGCGGCATGCCGCTGGCGGCCTTCGGCGCCAAGCGCGCCGTGATGGAACACCTGGCACCGATGGGCCCGGTCTACCAGGCCGGTACGCTGTCGGGCAACCCGGTCGCCACGGCCTGTGGCCTGGCCACGCTGGCCGAGATCAGCAAGCCGGGCTTCTTCGACGGCCTGGCGCGCAAATCGCGCACCCTGGTCGACGGCCTGGCGCAGGCGGCCCGCGAGGCAGGCGTTCCGTTCAGCGGTGATTGCGAAGGCGGCATGTTCGGCTTCTTCCTGCTGGAGCAGTTGCCGCAGAACTACGCGCAGGTGATGAAGTCCGACGGCGCGCGGTTCAACAAGCTGTTCCACGGCATGCTGGAGCGCGGCATCTATTTCGCACCCGCACTGTACGAGGCCGGGTTCGTGAGTGCCGCCCATTCGGATGCCGACATCGCCGAAACCATCGAGGCTGCGCGCGCAGTCTTCAAGACGCTCTAGACCGGCCCCGGCGCGCAGCCACGCGCACCCGGCGCCGGGTTCACCGGCCATGTCGGCTTTACCGGCTTTACCGGCTTTACCGGCTATCGCACCTGCTTACGCAATTGCTTACGTTTCCTGTGCCTGGCACGGGCCGCCATGCACGTGCTGACGCGGTAGGATGCCCGCTGACACTCGCGCAGGGAGCACGCCATGAAAACCATCGGTCTCGCACTTGCCGCCGCGCTCGCCAGCACACTGGCCGCCGGCCAGGAAATCGGACGCGTGCTCTCCAGTACGCCCGTCATCCAGCAATTCACCATCCCGCAACAGGTCTGCAGCCAGGAGTCGTATTGGGTGCCCGACGAAAACCGGGGCGGCGGTGCCGCCATCGGGGCCATCGCCGGTGGCGCCATCGGCAATGCGATCGGCCATGGCGGCGGGCGCGCGGCCGCCACTGTGCTGGGAATCGTCGGTGGTGCCGTGATCGGCGACCGGCTCGAGGGCCCCGGCAGGCAGCAGGTGCAGCAGGTACGCAATTGCACGATCCAGCACCAGGTTGAAAACCGGGTCGTGCACTACGACGTGGTGTACGAATATGGCGGCAAGACCTATGCCGCGCAGTTGCCCCAGGACCCGGGACCGACCGTCCGGCTGCAGGTCACGCCGGTGGGAGCCTCGCTGCCGCCGCCCGTCACTTTTGCACCGCGGATGTACGAGGACCCGGTGATCACCCGCAACCCGGTCTATGCGATGCCGGCGCCGGCATTCCGTGCGGCCGTGCCGGTGTTCATCACCGTGCCGATCCTCTCCTACGGCGGGCATTCGCGCCACTATCGCGGGCCGCGCGCCCAGGGCCACGGCTACCCACGCCAGCACGAACCCCGCTGGCGTTGACGCCGGTGGCGCGCGCAGCGCCTGCCGGCCGGGCGCGGCAATCGGTCAGTGGCGGAAGTGGCGCACGCCGGTCAGCACCATGGCGACGCCGCGCTCGTCGGCGGCTGCAATCACTTCGTCGTCGCGCATGCTGCCGCCCGGCTGGATGACACAGCTGGCGCCGGCGTCGACGACGACATCCAGACCATCGCGGAACGGGAAGAAGGCATCGCTGGCCACCACGCTGTCCTTGAGGCTCAGTCCGGCATGCTGCGCCTTGATGCTGGCGATGCGGGCCGAGTCGACACGGCTCATCTGGCCGGCGCCAACGCCCAGCGTCATGCCGTCCGCGCAGAACACGATGGCATTGGACTTGACGTACTTGGCCACGGTCCATGCGAACAGCATGTCCTGCAGCTGCGCCGGCGTGGGCTGTTTGCGCGTGACGACCTTGAGGTCTTCCAGGCGCAGCACATGGTTGTCGGCGCTCTGCAGCAGGATGCCGGAGCCGATGCGTTTCATGTCGACGGCATTGCGCCCCTGCTCCCAGTCGCTGGCGCCGCCTGGCGGCAAGGCAATGCGCAGGACCCGCACGTTCGGCTTGCCGCGCAGCACTGCCAGGGCCTCGTCGGAGAACGCGGGTGCGATCAGCACTTCGACAAACTGCTTGGTCACCGCCTCGGCCACCGGCCCATCGACAGGCGCATTGAACGCGATGATGCCGCCGAAAGCCGACGTCGGATCGGTCTGGAACGCCTTCGCGTAGGCTTGCAGCGCCCCGGCGCCGACCGCGACGCCGCACGGGTTCGCGTGCTTGACGATGACGCAGGCGTTCTGCTCGAAACTCTTGACAGCCTCCCAGGCCGCGTCGGCGTCGGCGATGTTGTTGTAGCTCAGCTCCTTGCCCTGCAACTGCTCCGCGCTGACCAGCGAGCCCGGGGCCGGATGCAGGTCGCGGTAATACGCGGCCTGCTGGTGCGGGTTCTCGCCGTAGCGCAGGTCCTGCAGCTTCACGAAGCGGCCGTTGGTCTGGCCGGGAAACACGGCGTGGCTGCCGTCGGGCTGGATCCGTGACAGGTAGTCGCTGATGGCGCCGTCGTACTGGCTGATGCGGTTGAAGGCCGCCACCGACAACGCGAACTTCGTCGCATCGCTCACCTTGCCGTTTTGCCGGAGCTCTTCGAGCACGCCGGCGTACTGGGAGGCATCGGTCAGAACGGCCACGTCCTTCCAGTTCTTGGCGGCGCTGCGCACCATCGCCGGCCCGCCGATGTCGATGTTCTCGATCGCGTCTTCCAGCGTGCAACCCGGCTTGGCCACCGTGGCCTCGAACGGGTACAGGTTCACGACCAGGATGTCGATCGTGGCAATGCCATGGTCGCTCAGGGCCTTCATGTGCTGGGGCACGTCACGCCGCGCCAGCAGACCGCCATGCACCACCGGATGCAGCGTCTTGACACGGCCGTCGAGCATTTCCGGAAACCCGGTCACATCGGCCACCTCGCTCACCGGAACGCCCTTGGACGCCAGCAGGCTCGCCGTGCCGCCGGTCGACAGCAGGCCTATGCCCAGGGCATGCAATGCGGCGGCAAATTCGACGATGCCGGTCTTGTCGGAAACGGATATCAGGGCGTTGGTCACGGTCGGTCTTTCGTTCATTTGAGCAGCTTGTGTTCCAGCAGCTTCTTGCGCAGGGTGTTGCGATTCAATCCCAGCCACTGCGCGGCCCGGGACTGGTTGTTGTCGGCTTGCTGCATGACGACTTCGAGCAGGGGTTTTTCCACCACCCGCACCATCATGTCGTACATGCCATCCGGTTCGGTGCCGTGCAGGTCGCGGAAATAACCATCCAGGCTGGCGCGAACGCACTCTTCGATGTGTTTCTTGCTCATGGTGTCTCCAGGGACATGGCTGCGAGCGGCACGTCGTCCGCCGCAGGCCGGGGCAGCCGGTCCATGACCGTGCCCAGGCTGTCGAAATAGTCGGCCACGGCGCGCGTCTGCGACTGCGTGTCCGCAAGGCGATTCATGGCGCTGCGGAACGCCTCGCCACCCGGCAAGGACCGGACATACCAGCCGATGTGCTTGCGCGCGCTCAGCACGCCGATATGTTCGCCGTACAGGTCATAGTGGTCCTCCAGGTGCGCCAGCAGCAAGCGCCTTACCTCGCCCACCAGGGGCGGCGCCAGTTCAGTGCCGGTCTCCAGAAAATGGGCCATCTCGCGGAAGATCCAGGGCTGGCCCTGGGCCGCGCGGCCGACCATGACTGCATCCGCTCCGGTGAGGGCCAGCACGTCGCGCGCCTTGGCAGGGGTGGTGATGTCCCCATTGGCCACCACCGGAATGTGTACCGCGTTCTTGACGGCGGTCACGGTTTCGTACTCGGCCGCGCCGCGGTACCCCTGTTCGCGCGTGCGGCCATGGATGACCAGCATCTGCACGCCCGCACGCTCGGCGTCGCGGGCAATGCGCACCGCGTTGCGCTCGGTGTCGCACCAGCCGGTGCGCATCTTCAGTGTCACCGGCACATTGTGTGGCGTACATGCACCCACGACGGCCTCGACGATGGACAGGGCCAGGGCCTCGTCCTGCATCAAGGCCGAGCCTGCCCACTTGTTGCAGACCTTCTTGGCCGGACAACCCATGTTGATGTCGATGATCTGGGCACCGCGGTCCACGTTGTAGGCGGCGGCATCGGCCATCATCTGCGGCTCGGTACCGGCGATCTGCACCGCAATCGGACCCGGCTCGCCATCATGGTTGGCGCGCCGTGACGTCTTCAGCGACTGCCACAGGTCGCGCCGGGACGTGACCATCTCGCTCACCGCATGGCCGGCACCGAGCTGCCGGCACAGCTGGCGGAACGGCCGATCCGTCACGCCCGCCATTGGGGCGACCATGAAACGGTTGGCGAGAGCGTACTGGCCGATCTGCATGCGTTCGGTGAATGTGTGGACAGGAAACGAGGGTGCTGAAAAAAGCGGCGGCGTTTTGGCGCGGGGACTGATTCTAACTGCCCAAAATTTCAGCAATTGAAATGAAACAGGAGAAAGTCCGGTTGCGGCAAGTCTGTGGAGGGCCACCACCTCCCTATACTGCAGGCCAATGCCCACCTGGATGGAACCCCTCGTCACGCTGCTCGCGCTGCCCCAGGTCGGCCTCAGCACGATCCTGGTGATTTCGTTTGTCTCCGCCACGCTGCTGCCGATGGGGTCGGAGCCCGCGGTCTTCGCACTGGTCAAGATCAATCCCGCCATGTTCTGGCCAGCCATCCTGGTGGCCACCGCCGGCAACACGCTGGGCGGCGCACTGACCTGGCTGATGGGCTTTGGCACCCACCAGGTGGTGGACAAGTACGGCCATTCCGCATCCCATGTGCGCGCGCTGCGCTGGCTCGAGCGGCTGGGGCCGAAGGCCTGTCTGCTGGCCTGGCTGCCCCTGGTCGGCGACCCCTTGTGTGCGGTTGCCGGCTGGTTGCGCATGCCGTTCTGGCCCTGCCTGCTGTACATGACGATCGGCAAATTCCTGCGCTATCTGGTCATGACAGCGTCCCTTCTGTGGGTGTTTCCCGGCGCCGCGCCATGAAGTCCGAGTCGCCTGCTGGCGGCTGCCGCGCCCCGGTTCGCCGGCGCGGCGCACCCGCATAATTCGCCCATGGAAACCAAATGGCTCGAAGACTTCGTCAGCCTGGCTGAGACCCGCAGTTTCAGCCGCTCGGCACAGTTGCGCCATGTCACCCAGCCCGCGTTTTCACGCCGCATCCAGTCGCTGGAAGCCTGGGCCGGAACCGACCTGGTCGACCGAAGCTCCTATCCGACCCGGCTGACGCCGGCCGGCGAGACCTTGTACGACCAGTCGCTGGAAATGCTGCAGGCGCTGCAGAGCACTCGCGCGATGCTGCGCAGCCACCGTTCGAGCGCCCAGGACCTGATCGAATTTGCGGTGCCGCATACGCTGGCTTTCACCTTCTTTCCCGCCTGGGTGTCGGATCTGCGTGAACGTTTCGGGCCGATCAAGAGCCGCCTGATCGCGCTCAACGTGCATGACGCCGTGATGCGCCTGGTCGAGGGCAGCTGCGACCTGCTGATCGCCTACCACCACAGCGCCCATCCGTTCCAGCTCGACCCGCAGCGCTTCGAGATGGTCAACCTGGGACAGGAAGTCATCGCACCATATTCCAGGCCCCTGGCCGACGGCACGCCCCAGTTCGTGTTGCCCGGTCGCGCCGCCCATCCGCTGCCGTACCTGGGCTATGCGCCCGGCGCCTACCTGGGCCAGATGGTCGACCTGATCCTCAAGCAGTCGCCGGCACCGATCCATTTCGACCGCGTCTACGAAACCGACATGGCCGAAGGCCTCAAGGCCATGGCCGTCGAAGGCCATGGTGTCGCCTTCCTGCCATACAGTGCCGTCAAGAAGGAGTTGCGCAACCGGCGCCTGGTCAGCGCCTTGCCCCCCGACATGGCCAGCCTGCAGCTGACGATGGAGGTCCGTGCCTACCGCGAACGGCCGAATCCATCGGAAGGGCACCGCAACCCCACCGCCAATGGCAAGCCGGTTGCCACCACCCATGGCAAAACCAAGACTGGAAACGGCCGCGCCAACAACCAGGCCTTGTGGGACTACCTGGTGGCCGCCTCTGCCGACAATCCCTGAACCGACCCCGAACCCCCTACTTCCGCATGCATCCGACAGACGCCACCACCACATTGACCCTGACCCGCCCGGACGACTGGCACCTGCATGTGCGCGACGGCGACGTGCTGGGCACGGTCGTCCCCCACACGGCGGCGCAGTTTGCCCGCGCCATCATCATGCCCAACCTCAAGCCGCCGGTGACGACGGTGGAGCAGGCACAGGCCTACGCCGGACGTATCCGGGCGGTACTGCCACCGGGCAGCGACTTCACACCCTTGATGACGCTGTACCTGACCGACCGACTCGACCCTGCGGAGATCCGGCGTGCCGGCGCCACACGCGCCGCAACGCACCAGGCGCCGATCGTGGCCGCCAAGCTGTATCCCGCCGGCGCAACCACCAACAGCGACGCCGGCGTCACCGACATCCGGCGCATCTACCCGGTACTCGAAGCCATGCAGCGCGAAGGTCTGCTGCTGCTGGTGCATGGCGAGGTCACCTCACCGGACATCGACCTGTTCGACCGGGAGGCGGTCTTCATCGAGGAGCAACTGATTCCGCTGCGACGCGACTTTCCGGAGCTGCGCATCGTGATGGAACACATCACGACACGCGAAGCCGCCCACTATGTGCGCGATGCCGGCCCGCATACCGCTGCCACCATCACCGCCCACCACCTGCTGTTCAACCGCAACGCGATCTTCACCGGCGGCATACGGCCGCACTACTACTGCCTGCCGGTGCTCAAGCGCGAAACCCATCGGCTGGCACTGGTCGAAGCCGCCACCAGCGGCAACCCGCGGTTCTTCCTGGGAACCGACAGCGCGCCGCATCCTGCCCACCTGAAGGAGCACGCCAGCGGATGCGCCGGCTGCTACACCGCCCATGCCGCGCTTGAGATGTATGCCCAGGCCTTCGACGCGGCAGGTGCCCTGGACAAGCTTGAGGGCTTTGCCAGTTTCCACGGTGCCGATTTCTATGGCCTGCCGCGCAACAGCGGCACCCGCACCTTGCAGCGCATGGACTGGCAGACACCTACGCAGTTTCCCTTCGGTGCCGCGGAACTCAAACCGCTGCAGGGCGGCGAAACGCTGCCCTGGAAACTCCTGCCTGCGTGAGCGAAGCGGCCGACCGGCCCGTCCTGGCGCCGCGTAATGGCGCCGGCAGCAGTAGCAGCAGCCTGCCGGACATCGACTGGGAGCAGGCCTGGCTCGCCCCGCTGCGCGAGACCGGCAAGACCGTTGCCCAATCCTGCGCGCAAGGCCTGCCGCTGTGGGAGGCCCTCAACCGTGCCGGGCCGGCGCCGGTGCAGTTCGTGCCGCAGTCCGAACTTCCCGCCGGCACCGCCTACGAAGCCTTCATCGCACAGACCGGCCGGGTCCCGACCCGCGAGGGCCTGCACGACTTCTTCAACGGCCTGTGCTGGATGCGGTATCCGGCCACCAAACGGCGGCTGAACCAGCTGCAATCGGCCCAGATCGCCACCGATGGCGTGCGTCCGGTGCGGGGTCCTGTGCGCGACGCATTGACCGTGTTCGATGAAAACGCGGCCTTTCTCAGCGCCCCCGACGCGCTGTGGGATGCACTTGCGGCCAAGCAGTGGCACGACCTGTTCGGCCGCCTGCGGCCACTGTGGCAGCAAGCGCAGTTGCTGCTGTTCGGACACGCCCTGCTGGAGAAACTGCAGCAGCCCCGCAAGTCCATGACGGCCCACGTGTACCGGATCGGGTGCCCGGTGCGATCCATCCCCGACATCGACAGCTGGGTCGCCGGCGACCTGCGCAGCGAGCACCTGGCACGCAAGCCGTTCGCCCACCTGCCCGTCCTTGGCGTTCCCGCCTGGTGGCCGGGCAACGCATCGCCCGACTTCTACAATGACCCGGCGGTCTTCCGGCCACCGCGCGCGCCGGAAAAACCCCTGCAATAACCGCAGCTGCCGTGGGCATTGGCACCATGAGGGCTTGATTTCAGCGCCTTTGCCCCTACCATTCCTGCCATCGGTCGATCGACCCAAACTTGAACGCATCCATGAAGAGAATCCTGCTTTTTGTCATGACCAACCTGGCCGTGGTCGTCGTGCTGGGCATTGTGGCCAATCTGCTCGGTGTCAACCGCTATCTGACCGCCAACGGCCTGAACCTCGGCGCCCTGCTCGGCTTTGCGCTGATCATGGGCTTTGGCGGCGCGATCATCTCGCTGCTGATCAGCAAGCCGGTGGCCAAGTGGAGCGCCGGCGTGCGGGTCATCAACCAACCCCAGAATGCGGATGAGGCCTGGATCGTCCAGACGGTGCAGAAGTTTGCCGACAAGGCCGGCATCGGCATGCCCGAGGTCGGCATCTTCGACGGCGCACCCAACGCGTTTGCGACCGGTGCCTTCAAGAACTCGGCGCTGGTGGCAGTGTCGACCGGCCTGCTGCAGGGCATGACGCGCGAAGAAGTCGAGGCCGTGATCGGGCACGAGGTCGCCCACATCTCCAATGGAGACATGGTCACGATGACGCTGATCCAAGGTGTCATGAACACCTTTGTCGTGTTCCTGAGCCGGGTGATCGGGTACGCGGTCGACAGCTTCCTCAACCGCGGCAACGATCGCCAGTCCGGGCCGGGCATCGGCTACTGGGTCACCACCATCGTGCTGGACATCGTGCTCGGCTTCGTCGCTGCCATCATCGTGGCCTGGTTCTCGCGCCAGCGCGAGTTCCGCGCCGACGCCGGCGCCGCGCAACTGATGGGCCGCCGCCAGCCGATGATGAACGCACTGGCCCGCCTGGGCGGCATGACCCCCGGCGAACTGCCCAAGAGCGTAGCCGCCATGGGCATTGCCGGCGGCATCGGCAAGCTGTTCTCGACCCATCCGCCGATCGAAGAACGCATCGCCGCCTTGCAGAACAACCCGATCGCCTGATCGCACTTCGTTTGTCGACCGCGGTGCTTGCCGCGGACGGAACATCCGACAGCCGCCGGGCAGATTTGCCAAGCGGCTGTTTCGCTTTTTGCGGCAGGCGGATATCGCAGGGCTACGGGTGTGCCGAGGGACTGGCTGGTGTCGCTAGGGCCGCGGGTGTGCCGGGAGGCAGGGGTGAACGGCTCCGCGAATGTCCTCCGCCATGGGCTTCGCCCATGTCTCCCCCTTTATTTCGCTGCGCCGCTCACCCCTGCCTCCCGGCAAGTAGCGCCGCTGGCCCGCGGAGCAATAAGCCCTGCCACCGTGCTACGTGCTACGTGCTTGACCCATCCCGCCAAACACGGGGCCCGATCAGGTGGGTGGGGCACTCTGTGCAGCGAAATAAAGGAGGAGGCCGAAGGCCGGGGGACATTCGCGGAGCAGAGTGCCACGCCCGCCTGATCGCGCACACACGCTCCTGCCCGATACAAGCCGACCGACTCAGTGCGATCCGAGCACCGACTTCGCCACCGCCTCCGCCACCCGAATCCCGTCCACGCCCGCTGACAGGATGCCGCCCGCATAGCTGGCCCCCTCGCCCGCCGGATACAGACCCTGCACATTCAGGCTCTGGAAGTCATCACCCCGCCCAATACGAACCGGCGACGAAGTTCGCGTCTCCACACCCGTTAGTACTGCGTCGGGCATGTCGAAGCCCTTGATCTTGCGTCCGAATACCGGCAAGGCCTCGCGGATCGCGTCGATCGCATAGCTGGGCAAGGCGCTCGCGAGTTGCCCCAACAGGACGCCGGGTTTGTACGAAGGCTCGACGCCGCCGAGTGCAGTCGACGCGCGGTCAGACAGAAAATCTCCGACCAACTGCCCCGGTGCCTGGTAGCTGCTACCCCCGAGCAGATAGGCATTGGACTCCAGCTCGCGCTGCAACACGATGCCCGCCAGCGGATGGCCCTCGGCCTGGTTGTCGCCAATAAAAGCGTCGTCACCCAGCGCAGCGCGCATGCGGGAGGCGTCGGCGGGAAAGTCCGCAGGATCGATGCCCACGACAATCCCGGCATTGGCGTTGCGCTCATTGCGCGAATACTGGCTCATGCCATTGGTGACCACACGTCCAGCCTCCGAGGTTGCCGCCACGACCGTACCGCCAGGACACATGCAGAAACTGTAGACCGACCGGCCATTGGCCGCATGGTGCACCAGCCGGTACTCGGCCGCGCCCAGGGCCGGATGGCCGGCATGGCGGCCCCAGCGCGAACGGTCGATGACGCCTTGCGGGTGCTCGATGCGAAAGCCGATCGAAAACGGCTTGGCGGCGATCTCCACCCCGCGGGCATGCAGCATCACGAAGGTGTCCCGGGCACTATGGCCCGGCGCCAGCACGACATGGCGGGTCGGCAACTCGTAATCGGATGCGGTGGCCAGATCCCGGACCGTCAAGGCCCGCACGCGCCGGGTTCGGCCGCTGCCATCCGGGGGCCCCTCGTCGAAGGCGATGTCGACCATGCGCTGCTCGAAGCGGATCTCCCCGCCCAGCGCAATGATCTGCTCGCGCATGTTCTCCACCACCTTGACCAGCTTGAAGGTCCCGATATGCGGATGGGATTCGACCAGGATCTCCTCGGGCGCCCCGGCCTTGACGAATTCGGCCATCACCTTGCGCCCCAGGTAACGCGGGTCCTTGATCTGGCTCCACAACTTGCCGTCCGAAAACGTACCTGCTCCGCCTTCGCCGAACTGCACATTCGACTCCGGGTCCAGCGCCGACTTGCGCCACAGTCCCCAGGTGTCCTTGGTACGCTGACGCACCTTGCGTCCACGCTCGAGCACGATCGGCTTGAGTCCCATCTGTGCCAGCATCAGCGCCGCGAAGATGCCGCAGGGGCCGAAGCCGATCACCACCGGGCGCTGCCACTGCATATCCGCCACGCTGTCGGCCGGGGCCTGGCACGGCAGCCGGTACACCATGTCCGGCGTCGGGCCCAGGTGCGGCTTGCCGGCCAACTGCTGCAGCAACTGCGTCTCCTGCGCCGGATCCGTCAGTTCGACATCGACCACATAGACGACCAGCAGCTGCGCCTTGCGGGCATCAACGCTGCGTTTGAACACATGGACATGCCGCACGGCCTGTGCCGGCAGGCCCAGGGTCTGCAGCACCAGCCGCTCCAGGTCCGCAACCTGGTGCTCAAGCGGAAACTTCAGTTCAGTCAGTCGAATCATGGCAAGAACCGGCCCGTGCACGCACGGGTCCGGACACAGAAAATGCAGGTCACCGCGGCAGAGCCACGACGTCCGGCAGCAGGAAAATGGAGGTCAGGTCAGGCCGGGAGGAAACCTTCCACCGACAGATAACGCTCGCCGGTGTCGTAATTGAAGCCCAGCACCCTGGCGCCGGCCGGCAGTTCCGGCAGCTTCTGGGCGATCGCGGCCAGCGTGGCCCCCGACGAGATCCCCACCAGCATGCCCTCCTCGCGCGCACAGCGGCGCGCCATTTCGCGGGCCGGTTCGGCATCGACCTGGATCACGCCATCGAGCAGGTCCTTGTTCAGGTTGACCGGAATGAAACCGGCGCCTATGCCCTGGATCGGGTGCGGCGCCGGTGCGCCGCCCGAGATTACCGGCGACGCCACCGGCTCGACCGCATAGACCTTGAGCTGCGGCCACTTCGCCTTCAGCACCTGCGCGCAGCCGGTGATGTGGCCGCCGGTGCCGACACCCGTGATCAGGGCGTCCAGGCCATCCGGAAAGTCGGCCAGGATCTCCTGCGCCGTGGTGCGAACATGGGCGTCGATATTGGCCGGATTGTCGAACTGCTGCGGGATCCAGGCGCCGGGAATATCGGCAGCGATCTCCAGCGCACGGGCAATCGCGCCCTTCATGCCCTTTTCGCGCGGCGTCAGGTCAAAGCTGGCACCGTACGCGAGCATCAGCCGGCGCCGCTCCACGGACATGCTGTCGGGCATCACCAGGATCAGCTTGTACCCCTTGACGGCTGCCACCATGGCCAGGCCCACGCCGGTATTGCCCGAGGTCGGCTCGACGATGGTGCCACCCGGCGCAAGTGCACCGCTTTTCTCGGCGGCCTCGACCATGGACAAGGCGATCCGGTCCTTGATCGAGCCGCCGGGGTTGCCCCGCTCGGACTTGATCCAGACCTGGTGGGTATCACCAAACAGGCGGTTCACGCGCACATGCGGCGTATTGCCAATCGTCTGCAGGATGTTGTCGGCTTTCATGACAGGCGCTCCGAAGTTGGGTTGCGCCCGATTGTCTCAGGAGTGGATAATCCCGGTCGTGAAGCCCACCAGACTGTCGCTGGTGCAAGCCCCTCGGGGCCGACGCCTCGGCGTCGGGTGGAAACACCGCACTGGAGGAACGTCCGGACTGCACAGGGCAGCGTAGCAGCTAACGGCTGTCCACTGAACCCCATGTACGCAAGTGCATGGCATAAGGTGAGGATCAGAGCAACAGAGACGAGTCGCCGGATGGGGCAACCCATGCGGCGGGTGAAACGGGCAATCTCTACGCGCAGCAATACCAAATAGGCACATGTTGGGACGCGCAGTTCGCTGCGCCCCCTACCCGGGGCCCCCGGGGTGTGTGCGGGTAGGTAGCACCGAGCCGTCGGGTGACCGGCGGCCCAGATTAATGACAGTCACGCCGGGGGCAACCCCGGTGCACAGAATCCGGCTTATCGGTGGGCTTCACACTATTACCGCTGACCAGAGATCCCCGGTCCGGACTTCGTCCCGACGCCCGGGGCCTCTGACCCGCTTTGCGCAAAGGACCTCCATGACCGACGACAGCATCCCCGCCATCCGCGGCTTTCATGCCCACGTGTACTTCGGACCCGAGACGGTCGACCAGGCCCGCGCGCTGTGCGAAGCTGCCGCACAGGCGTTTCCCCTCAAGCTCGGGCGGGTGCACCAGCAACCGGTCGGGCCGCATCCGGACTGGAGTTGCCAACTGGCCTTCAAGCCCGAACTGTTCGGCCAGCTCATCCCCTGGCTGGCGATGCGCCGCGCAGGCCTGGTGGTCTTCATCCACCCGATCAGCAACAACGACCTGGTCGACCACCGCGACCGCGCGATGTGGATGGGCGCGGTGCGACCGCTCAAGCTGGACGTGCTCAGCGAAAAGCACGGCGACTTTGATCTGTAGCGCGCCCCAGCAGCGCGCCCCTGTAGCGCGAATCAGCCGCGCGCGGCCGATGCCGCCGCTCAGAAGCCGGCAGCCATGCCTTCGATACGCTGCACATGGGCCAGCAGCGAGCGCTTGGCAACCGGCCACATGCGGGGCGGCACATCGTCGTACGCCTGCGCGACCCAGTCGTCCAGCGTACCGTCAGGCAGCGCCTGCATCACGCCCAGGATCTTGGCCTCGCGCTTGAGCCGATGCGCCTTCAAGGCGGCAATCGCCTGCGCGGCCTGCCCCAGCACGTATCCGTGCGCGGGAAGAATGAACTCGATCCGGTGCAGCGCACACGCCGCCGACAGGCGGTCCAGCGACTCCAGGTAGGCCGTCATCTCGCCATCCGGCGGATCGATCACGGTCGTGCTGCCATTGAGCACATGGTCGCCGCTGAACAGCAAGCCGTCCTGCAGCAGAACCAGGCAGAGGTGGTTGGCTGCATGGCCTGGCGTATGGATCACCCGAAGCGTGTGGGCATGCAATTCGTCACCGGCGACGAGCGCCAGTTCCTGACCATCCTGCAACGCCGCGTCGGGCTGAAACGCACTGCTGGCACGTGAAGTTGCCGCACTGGGCAGCCCCAGAACCGGCGGGCGGGACGGGCACATGGCCTGCAGCGGCCGCGCACCCGGCGCGTGGTCCGGATGCGAATGCGTGCACACGATCATGCGGATGTCGCCACCCGCAGCCCGCCACAGGCGCTCCAGGTGCAGGGCATCGGCCGGGCCCGGATCGATGGCGATGTACCCGCTGGACGGATCACCGACCAGGTAGCTGTTGGTGCCGGGCCCGGTCATGGCGCCCGGGTTGGGTGCCGTCAGCCGCATCACGTTGCGCAGCAAGGGCACCGGCTGCCCGGTTCGCCAATCGAGGTGGTGCACGATCTGCCCGTCCGGCGACACCAGCTGCAGTTCGCCATAGGGATGTTCGTGCTCCATGTAGCGCACCTCCTTGCCGGCCAGCCAGCCCGCGCGCGGGCAACTGGTCCACAGCGGCTGCTCGTCGACGGCGCAGGCGCGCAGCACCGCGTCGACCGAGTCGAAGGCCTGCAGCCGCTCGAGCGTGCGGATGGTCGGAAAGATGATGAAGAAGCCGCCGCTGGCATGGCGTGCCAGCGCGTCCCTGGGGCTCACCCACAAAGGCTCGAACTGCTCGGTCTCGTCTGCCACCGGCTGCTGGTCCGGCGGCATGCGGGCGACCAGAAACGGCACATCGAACCGGCGCGGCAGGTCCCGGTCGGTGATCCAGTGCGCCAGCACGAACACCTCGTCCGCGGCCAGCCGCAGGCCGCGTTCGGCACATTGCGGCGCAAAAGCCGCCTTGCGGTCCATGCCCGCGATGTCGGCATCGGTTGGCGCCCGTCCGTCGCCATGACGCGCCAGCAGCACGCCGAGTTCCTCGAAGCTTTCGCGGATTGCCGCGATCGCCTGTGTCAGGTGCAGATCGCTCTGAGCCGGCCTGCGGCACGCAAGCCCGTGGGCCGCGGCATCTGCGGCGTCGACGCCGCCGCCGGGAAACACATAAGCGCCGGGAGCGAAGCTGGCCGTCAGGGCGCGGCGGGTCATCAGCACCTCGAGGCCTTGCGGACCATCGCGCAGCAGCAGTACGGTGGCGGCAGGCCGGGTGGGCGCCGGTTCGCGTTGCAGATGCAGGAGTTGGGCGGGTCGGACCATGGCGGCATTTTGCCGCCATTCACGCCTCGCCGGGCTCGCCGGTCTTCAGGCGATGGATAATCCCGCGATGCGAATCCCGTTTACCAAGATGCAGGGCGCGGGCAATGACTTTGTCGTGCTCGACGAGACGCGCGCCTCGCTGGGCCTGGGCCCGGCCCAATACCGCATGCTCGCCGATCGACATTTTGGCGTCGGTGCCGACCAGATCCTGACCGTACGGCCGTCCCCCGGCCCCGGAATCGACTTCGAATACGTCATCCACAACGCCGACGGCGGCCAGGTCGAGCACTGCGGCAATGGCGCCCGCTGCTTTCTGGTCCATGTGCGCAACCGCGGCCTGACCGACAAGGACACCGTCACGGTCAAGACCATGAACCGCATCCTGACACTGCGCCGCAGTGCCGACGACCGGGTCACGGTCGACATGGGTGCCCCGGTGTTCGCGCTGGATGCCATCCCGTTCGATCGCGCCGGCCTGCAGGCACGCACACGTGGCGACTGGCAGCAGTGGCCTGTGCCCCTGGACACGGCTGACGGAAGACAGACAGTGGAACTGGCGGTCCTGTCGATGGGCAACCCGCACGCCGTGTGTGTCGTCGACAACGTCGAGACGGCCGACGTCAAGGGCCTCGGCCCCCTGATCGAGGGCCACGCGGCCTTTCCGCAGCGGGTCAACGCCGGCTTCATGCAGATCGTGAGCCGCAGCGAGATCCGGCTGCGTGTGTTCGAGCGCGGCGCCGGCGAAACGCTCAGCTGCGGCACCGGCGCCTGTGCGGCGGTGGTGGCCGGCATCCGGCTCGGCCTGCTCGACGCGCAGGTCGATGTGCAGACCCATGGCGGACGCCTCACCATTGCCTGGGCCGGCGGCGACAGCGCCGTCATGATGACCGGCCCGGCCCATACCGTATTCGAAGGCGAAATCGCCCTACCTGAAACCGCATGATGACCCACAACGCATTCACCAATCCGATCACCGAAGACGACATCGCCAACTACCTGGCGAACACCCCCGACTTTTTCGAGCGCCATGCCGAACTGCTGGCCAGCGTGCACATGACCAGCCCGCACAGCAAGCGCGCGGTCAGCCTGCAGGAGCGCCAGGCCGAGATGCTGCGCGACAAGATCAAGCTGCTCGAGCACCGGCTGATGGACATGATCCGCCACGGCAACGAAAACGCCCTGCTGTCCGACCGGCTGCTGCGCTGGGCCGCATCGCTGTTCCGCGGCGCCGACGCTGCGACCATGCCGATGCAGATCGCCGAACAAGTGCGCGAGCAATTCTCGGTTCCGCAGGTCACGATCAAGGTCTGGGGCGTGAGCCCGCAGTACCAGCAGGCGGATTTCGCGCAAGGCGTCACCGAAGACGCGAAGCTGTTCGCCAACTCGCTGACGGAGCCCTTCTGCGGCGTCAACACGGGCTTTGAAGCCGTGACCTGGCTGGCCGACCCGACCGCGGCCGCGTCGATTGCGCTGCTGCCGCTGCGCGAACCCGGCTCTGCCGGGATGCAGCCGGCTTTCGGCATGCTGGTGCTGTCGTCGCCGGACGGCCAGCGCTTCAACAGCGGCATGGGGACCGACTTCCTGCAGCACGTGGCCGACATCGCCAGCGCGGCGCTCGAGCGGCTGCGCCCGGCCTGATTCGACCCACCGCAAGGGCCTCCGAATGCCCGCCCTGCCCGCCACAGGCGCAGCTGACCTGCTCGACGACCCGCTGGTTGCGCGTTACCTGGATTATGTACGGGTGCAAAAGCGCCTGGCCGATCGCACGGTAAGCCTTTACACGCTGGACCTGCAGCGGCTCGCCCGTTGCGCGGCAGACGCCAAGGTGCCATTGACGCAGGTGATGCATGTGCATGTGCGGCGCTGGGTGGCGCAGATGCACAGCCAGGGCCGCAGCCCCCGCGGCATTGCGTTGATACTCTCGGGCTGGCGTGGCTTCTACGCCTGGCTCGGCCGCGAAGGCCTGATCGCGGCCAACCCGGTGCAGGACGTGCATGCGCCCAAGGCGGCAAAACCCCTGCCCAAGGCCTTGAGCGTGGACGACGCGGTACAGCTGGCCGGCTTCCATGACGACGATGCCGCCGACGCCTGGCTCGAGGCCCGCGATGCGGCCATTGTCGAATTGCTCTATGGCGGCGGACTGCGGGTGGGCGAACTGGCGGGCCTGGACGTGCAGGCCGGCGCGCAGGCCCGCGGCTGGCTCGATCTGGATGCCGGCGATGCCCATGTGCTGGGCAAGGGTTCCAAGCGGCGCAGCGTACCGATTGGCGCCAAGGCCATCGCGGCCGTGGTGGCATGGCTGGCGGTCCGCGATTCGCGCTTGCGCAGCCCGCAGCCGGCGCTGTTCGTCGGGCGCAACGGCACGCGGCTGAGCGCACAGGCGATCTGGCAGCGGCTGCAGCGGCGCAGCCAGCAGGCGGGGCTGCCGACACCCGTGCATCCCCACATGCTGCGGCACTCGTTTGCCAGCCATGTGCTGCAGTCCAGCGGCGACCTGCGCGCCGTCCAGGAACTGCTGGGGCACGCCAACATCACCACCACGCAGGTCTACACCCGGCTGGATTTCCAGCACCTGGCCAAGGCCTACGATGCGGCGCACCCGCGGGCGCGGCGCAAGACCTCCGGGCCGACCTAGGCGAATGACCCGTGCGGAACCTCTGGTCCCGAATTGCGCCGGGACAAGACTAACGGCAGACGGTCCGCACCACCGCGTGGGAGAGCCGGAATTCCAGCACACCCCTTCGTCAGGAACCCTTGGCCTTCAATCGAGACGATAGATCTCCGCTGCATTCTCGAAGAGCACCCTGCGGGCCAGCCACTGCGCTTGTCTGGCATCCCAGACTTTACGCTGGATGCCATCGCTGAGCACGTGATTCAAGGCCTCCCGTGCATAGCTGGCGGCAGCCACATGAAACTCCGGAGCACCCGAGTCCGAGCCGTATAGCAACTTGTTTGCAGGCAATATTTCCAGCCATTCGGTCAGCTTCTGGCGAAGATAGTAGTGGTGCAGGTATGGCATCCATGAGAAGTCCAAGTAGACATTTCCATACGTCTGCACCAGCGCAGCCATGTCGCTCGAAAAGGGATACCCCCCATGCAGCAACGTCACCTTGAGTCTGCTGAGGGATCGAATATTCAGAAAGGTTTCCAACAGGAAGGGCGCTCCGTTGGCGATGAGCATGCCAGGCTCGGGGTGCCCCATGCCAACATGTATCTGCATGGGCAGGGCGTTGTCCGCCGCATATTGCGCCGCACGTTGCACCAGAAAGTTCTCCATGGGTCGACGGTCCGCATCTTTCCCCACGGCCAGGGCCTCGTAGCTTGCGCGCGCATCGTCAAAGGAGGCTGGCCTGAAGTCAATGGGCCGAACGTAAGCGGAAGCAATCTTGAGTCCTATGACACCATTTTGTACGCGTCTTTGGATCGACGCGTCCATGAATTGCAGATACGCGTCGAACGTCAAGGGCGGATCGTCAAGCGCATGTGACTTGAGTTCGGACCTCAGCACTGCGGCAAAGCCCGCATGAAAGCGCTGAAACTCCGTCCCCCGCAAGGTAGCCTTTCCATTGTGGAACGGGTACACATAAGGATCGATTCGCATGATCTGGCGGTACTGCGCGGGATTCCATGTTTCGCGATCAAGGTAGGGAACATCCACCAGTACGATGGGCGTATTGGCAGCCTTCAGGGCCTGATCGTAGGTGTAGGAGGGGCTTCGTCCACCCCACTCCCGCGCCTTCTGCGCAAGACTGTCCTGGTCTTGGTGCGGGCCATATAGAAGCTGACATCCCTGCCGAAGCGCTCGGGAAAAGAAAGTTGTCGACCGAAACGCCACACCTTGTTGCATCAGGCGCTCAGTCCCATGGTCCGTCTCAAGTTGCGCCAGCGTCAAGGTGTCGCCTCGGTTGCGCGCGAGGATGAAGGCATCGTAGACCTCGGGGGCCACATTGGCTTCCAAGTGGGCGGTTGAAAAGTGCCTCTCGATCTGTTCAACCGTCCGAAAGCCTGCCATCGATGCGTGCGAATGGTGGTCGATGGCGGCGATTCCACTGGTGATGTCGGGGGTGGTCATACGGAGCGCCCTGGTCAGTCAACCCGGATGTCTTTGGCCTTGATGATGGCCGCCCAGTTCGCGCTTTCCCGGCGGATCTGCTCGGCAAGTTGCTCCGGTGTGCTGGCCTGCGGGGTGGTCCCAACGGCGCGCAGCCGCTCCGGCAATGGCCCGGAAGCCAATGCCTTGGCTGTTTCAGCGCTGAGCTTGGCAAGAACGTCTTTCGGCACATCGCCCGGGGCACACAATCCGTACCAAGAGTTGACGTCAAAACCTTTCAGGCCAAGTTCGTTCAGCGTTGGGACCTCAGGCAGATAGGGGGAGCGCTCCAGCGAAGTGACCGCCAAGGGGACCACTTTGTCCTTTTTCGTGCGAACGTATCCGAGTGCCGACGGCAAAGGGTTGAAATAGAAATCGACGTGCCCGCCGAGCAGATCGGTGATGGCGGCTTGCCCGCCTCGGAAGGGCGTGTGGATTGCCGATACTCCCGCCTGGCTCAAGAAGACTTCAGGCACGAGGTGGGTAAGATTGCCCGTGCCCGCAGACGCGTAGAAGACTTTCCCGACATTGGCTTTCAGGTGGGCGATGAACTCTGCATAGTTCGTCACCTGCATCCGTGTGCTGGCAACGAGAATCATCGGGGTCGTGCCAATCAGCGACACTGGCACGATGTCCTTGCCCACTGCGTACGGCGTCTTGGGGTAGAGGTTGGGATTGATGGTCATTGGCCCGGGCGAGCAGATCAGCAGCGTATGGCCATCGCCCACAGCCTTCGCCACATGCCCGGTTCCAATCATGGCGTTGGCACCTGGCCTGTTTTCGACAATGTATGGCTGCCCCCAGACCGCACGAAAGTGGTCTCCCAAGCCGCGCGCCATCGGATCCAGGTCGCCACCCGACGGGAACGGGACGACAATCTTGATCAGCTTGTTCGGATAGGTATCGCCATGCGCGGCAAATGATGAAGTGGCAAATACAGCCACCGCCAGCAGTCGGAGAAGGTGATTCATGAGAAATGGTCCAGATAGAATGTAGCGCTAAAAGTATGTGACTGAATGAATTCGCCTTAATCGCTCCCAAAATATTGATTTGCCTCAGTGAATTAGCGATTAGGCAGAGATATTGTAGCGCTACAAAATTTTAACGCAAGTGGAGCAATGCATGCGATCTGAACGCAAACGGGAGACAACCATGGCCGACATTGCTGCGGCCGCCGGCGTGTCTCCCATGACGGTGTCCAACTGCTTTAAGAGTCCGCACAAGGTCCACGCCGACACACGAAGCAAAGTCATGGCCATGGCCGCCACATTGGGTTACGTTCCCAACCTCATCGCCAGCAACCTGGCATCCGGGAACAATCGGACCGTTGCCGCTCTGGTGCCTTCACTGCGCAACTCCAATTTCGCCAAGACGCTGGAGGGCCTGAGTGACTATCTACGCACGCGCAGCTACGAGTTGCTGCTGGCAGTGGCAGAACACCCCGAGTTGGAGGAACGCGTGGTGCGGGGGCTTCTTGGCCGCAGGCCCGCTGGAATCATCATGACAGGCAGCGCCCACAGCGAGGAGACCATCAATCTCATTCGTCAGGCAGACGTGCCGGTCGTCGAGACATGGCGAGACACCGCACCCAGCATTGACATGGCTGTCGGATTCTCACTATTCGACGCCGCACGCGATATTGCCAACATGATGGTTGGCAAGGGGTTGCAGCACATCGGGTGGGCAGGGTACAACGATCCGGACAACGAGCGCTATGTTCAACGGCGGCAGGGTTTCCAACAGGCCATGACGGAAGCCGGCTTGCGCAGTGACCTCTTGTTCCACACACCTGAAAGTGCAGGCTTCGCCACGGGGCGTCTGGCGATCGAGACACTGACACGCCAGGAACCCCGACTACAAGGGCTTTGCTGCGTGACCGACGTCGTGGCGGCTGGCGCGCTGTTCGAATGCATGCGCCGCGGCTGGCGTCTTCCTGAGCAATTTTCGGTGGCTGGATATGGCGACTACGAAATTGCATCGGAGGTACCTCCCGGCCTCACCACTGTCAAAACGAATGGCAAGGATATCGGTCGCGCGGCAGGGGAAATGCTCGTGCAGAAGATCGAAACAGGCAGGGTCGATTCGATCATCCGCAAAGTACCCTATGAAATCATCATCCGGCACAGCCTGTAGGCGTTGCATCCGTGCGAAGGTGGCCGGATGAACGTGCGTTCGACCCGATGCCCTTGCCAGTGCAGCGTCGGCCCACCCGCCAAGCACACATCATCCCGAAAACTGTGCGGCCCGCGACTGCCACAGGGCCGACAATCCGGCCCATGAAAGTACTTCGCCTGCACCCTGGCAAGGAGCGCTCACTGCTGCGCCGCCATCCCTGGATCTTCGAATCGGCGATCGCGCGGGGTGGCGCGGATTCCGGCGAAACCGTGCGGGTCGAGTCCGACGCTGGCGAATTCCTGGCCTGGGCGGCCTTCAGCCCCCAGTCGCGCATCCGGGCCCGGATCTGGAGCTTCGACGTCGATCAGCGCATTGACGCCGCCTTCTTCGACATGACCTGCGCAGCCGCCATTGCCGCGCGCAGCCGCTTCGACATCCAGAGCGACGCCATGCGCCTGGTACACGGCGAGTCGGACGGTCTGCCCGGCCTGGTCGTGGACCGCTATGGCGACACCCTGGTGGCGCAGTTCCTGTCTGCGGGCGCCCAGCGCTGGAAGGCCGTGCTGGCCGATGCGCTGCTGCGCCACACCGGCCTGGAGCGGCTGTACGAGCGCTCGGACACCAGCAGCCGCAAGCTGGAAGGCCTGCCCGAGGAAACCGGCTGGCTGCGGGGCGATGGGCCGCTCGACCTGGTGATCCGCGAGCACGACTGGCAACTGGCGCTGAACATCGCGCAAGGACACAAGACAGGCTTCTATCTTGACCAGCGCGACAGCCGGGCCCGTTTCGCCCGCACCACGCGCCAACTGGGCTTTGCGCAGGTGCTGAACTGCTACTGCTATACCGGCGGCTTCAGCGTGGCTGCGCTGGCGGGCGGGGCCGGCCATGTCACCTCGATCGATTCGTCGGGCCCGGCGCTGGCGCTGGCAGGCCTGAACATCGCGCGCAACGGCTTCGACGCCCGCCGTTCGACCCTGCAGGAGGCCGATGTGAATGCGGCGTTGCGACAGTTTGTAACTGCGGGCCGACAGTTCGATGCCATCGTGCTCGATCCGCCCAAGTTTGCGCCCACTGTCGCGCATGCCGAGCGCGCAGCGCGTGCGTACAAGGATATCAACCGGCTGGCGCTGAAGCTGCTGGCGCCGGGCGGCACCCTGTTCACGTTCTCATGTTCGGGCGGAATCAGCGTGGACCTGTTCCACAAGATCGTGGCCTCGGCTGGCACCGATGCCGCCGTCGACGGCTTCATCCTCGGGCACCTGGGCGGCGCACCGGACCATCCCATGACCATCCGGTTTCCGGAAGGCGAATACCTCAAGGGTCTGGTGGTCATGCGCAGGTAGGCGCCAGCGTCCTGCGAATGGCCGCAGGTAAATGGTTGCTTGAATTTGGCCGGTACACTCCCCACCTTGCTTTTTTGGAACGCGTCGGGCCACCACAGGGCCCGGACCACGCACCCAAACAGCCTCAGACCGTCAGGAGCACCCCATGAGCCTCATCCCCGCAACCATCCTCACCGGCTTCCTCGGCTCGGGCAAGACAACGCTGCTCAAGCGCGTGCTGTCCGAGGCCCATGGCCAGAAGATCGCGGTCATCGAGAACGAGTTCGGCGAAGAGAACATCGACAACGACATCCTGGTAACCGACGTCAAGGAGCAGATCATCCAGATGAGCAACGGCTGCATCTGCTGCACCATCCGCGAAGACCTGCGCAGCACGCTGCAGGACCTGGCCGCCAGGAAGCGCCGCGGCGAGCTGGATTTCGACCGGATCGTCATCGAGACCACCGGCCTGGCCGACCCCGGCCCGGTGGCGCAGACCTTCTTCATGGACGAGGAGATTGCCGAGAGCTTTCTGCTCGACTCCATCCTGACCCTGGTCGACGCCAAGCATGCGGCGACCCAGCTCAACGACCGCCAGGAGGCGCGCCGCCAGGTCGGTTTCGCCGACCAGATCTTTATCAGCAAGACCGATCTGGTCGCCAAGGACGAGGTCGAGGCCCTGATGCACCGCCTCAAGCACATGAATCCGCGCGCGCCACAGACGGCGGTGCATTTCGGCGAAGTGCCGATCAAGGACGTGTTCGACCTGCGCGGCTTCAACCTGAACACCAAGCTGGAGATCGACCCGGACTTCCTGAAGGAAGAAGACCACGACCACGACCACGATCACGCGCATGGGCACGACCACAACCATGCGCACGGGGAGCATTGCGACCATCCCTCGCACCAGCACGAAGGCGGACACCACCATCACCATGACGATGATGTGAAGAGTTTCGTGTTCCGCTCCGAGCGCGCGCTGGATCCCGCCAAGCTGGAAGATTTTCTGGGTGCCATCGTCAATATCTACGGCCCGCGCATGCTGCGCTACAAGGGCGTGCTGAACATGAAGGGCACCGACCGCAAGGTGATCTTCCAGGGCGTGCACCAGTTGATGGGCAGCGACCTGGGACCGCAGTGGAAACCCGAAGAGCAACGCGTCAGCAAGATGGTGTTCATCGGTATCGACCTGCCCAAGGACATCCTGTTGCAGGGCCTGGAGCAATGCCTGACCTGACAGGCCGCGCACAGATGCCGGAATTGCCGATCTTTTCCATACCATTGACGCGAATAATGGGGTTCGTCAGCGATAAGGGGTACACTCGCCCGCCGAAGAAAGGGTCCGCCGCATGCGGTGGGGCCTTGACCGGGGACCACCAACCCTGGCCGCAAACGAGGGATGGGGGCGTCAGTCAGTGGCAGGTCTGATGTCAACAGCCATGGACAGTCTGGTTTTGTGAGGAGTCTCGAAGTGAAAGCCACGCCAGCCAAGGTCAAACCGGCCGCCAAAGCACCCGCAAAGGGATCTACGACCGCGACCAAATCAGCCGCCGCCAAGACGCCGAGTTCCAAGCCGGCCAGCAAGGCCGTTGCCAAGAAGCCGGCCCCCCGTCCCGCAGCCAAGTCAACAGCCGCCACTGCCAAGCCGGCAGCAGCCAAATCGGCTCCCGCCACCTCCGTGAAGAAGCCGGCGACCAAGAGTGTCGCCCCGACCAAGAAGCCAATGCCCTCTCCCTCGACAACTGCCACCAAGACCGAAACCAGCGCTTCCGCAAGCAAATCCGACACCCGCGTGATGCCCCCTACCAGCGTGATGACCGCCTCCGGCGTGCCCCAGCGTACCGGCAGGCCATCGTCACGCCTCGCTTCATTGACCGTTCCGTCGATGGCGCAGTCGGTGGCGTCCACGGCGGCAAAGGCCAGCTATGCCCCGCTGCCTGCTACGCCGGTGATCATTCCGCCGCTGGCGTCGTCCGCCAACAAGGACCCGAAGCTGGCAAACAACTGGAAGACCAAGTCGGCGGAGCAGTTGACCGACGCGGAATTGCTGGCCATGCCCGATGATGCGTACATGAATGAAAAGCAGCTGGCGGCGTTTCGCCTCAAGCTGATCACCCTCAAGCGCGACATCCTGGCCAGCGCTGGTGAAACCACCGAGCATCTGCGCGAAGACACCGTCGTCGTTCCCGACCCGGCCGACCGTGCAACGATCGAAGAAGAACATGCGCTGGAACTGCGCACCCGTGACCGCGAACGCAAGCTGCTCAAGAAGATCGAACAGTCGATCGGACGCATCGACGCCGGCGACTACGGATACTGCGACGAAACCGGCGAA
The DNA here is from genome assembly GCA_024235935.1 of Rhodoferax sp. Taxonomy (GTDB): domain Bacteria; phylum Pseudomonadota; class Gammaproteobacteria; order Burkholderiales; family Burkholderiaceae_C; genus CAISIP01. The sequence goes on from JACKLL010000009.1 coordinate 75,911, forward strand.
CCCATCGGTGTCGGCCGCCTGCTCGCCCGCCCGACGGCGACCCTGTCACTGGAGGCCCAGCAGCGCCGCGAACTCAAGCAGAAGATGTTCGGCGACTGATCGGAAGGTCGACCCGCGGCTGGCGCGTAGAATCTTTTGCACATACTGATCTGAAGATGTCCGCAAAAGACAACAACCCCAGCCTTTTGTCCAAGGTCGCGAAGTTCGTTCGCAACCCGACGACGAACTGGACGGATCTCGACAAGCAGGATCCGGAGCCGGAAGCCGGCTACAGCAAGCAGGCGCTCAAGGAGATGATCGAGCGCAAGCGGCAGAATGACTTCGTGCGCAAGCGCGAGTTCGATCAGCTGCGCAAGCTGCGCAGCCGCGACCCTTCGTCCAGCCCCGACCTCGCGGGCCGCCCCTCCTACTTCCAGAGCAGCCTGCCCTCCAACCCGGACGAACGGGCGATGACGATCAAGAAGATCGACGAGATCGAAGCCCAGATGTCCAACCAATGGTGGCAGGGCAAGAGTTCGGGCTCTCCGCGCCCCGGCGGCACCGCACCGGCAGCCAGTGCGGACGCTGCACCGTCGCAGCCGCCGCAGGCCGAATCCGACCTCTCGTATGCACCCACGCGCCTGAGCCCGATGCGGCCGGACGCCACCATGGCCGAGGCCGAAGCGTCCGATTTCCCGCCAACCCAGAGCCATTCCGGATTCGGCCCGAGCACCGGCCCCACCGAACTGCCTGCGACAAGGCCGCCGGATTCGGTACCGCCGCCGACAACGCCTGGGCATGGCTTCACGCATTCACGCCCGACGCCGGTGGAATGGGTCGAGGGCATGTCCGACCCCGACCTGGAAGAAGCCGCGATCCGCTTTGCCAATGGCGACGAGGGCGGCGCAGAGGCCAGCCTGCAGGCCGCGCTGTCCAATCCACAGGCCAAGCCCGACCGGGCCGTGCGATGGGGCATGGCCTTGCTCGACCTGTACCGTGCCACCGGACGACAGGGCCACTTCGACGTTGCCGCCATCGAATTCGCCGAGCGTTTCAACCGCTCTGCGCCGCCGTGGTTTTCAATCCCCGCCAATCTGGGACTGCACAACGCCAGCGCGCTCGTGCGGACCTTGCCGTCGCGGCTCAGCGCAGATCCCCTGTGGCGCAGCCCGGCCAGTTTCACCGATGGCTCCGTCGACGACCTGCGTCTGGCCGTCGCCAATGCCGAGGCTCCGTGGTACCTCGACTGGGAGCCGATCACCGCCATCGAACCGGCCGCGGTCGAGCCGCTGGCGGGCCTGTTCGCCGAATGGTGCACCACGCCGGTCCAGCTGCAGTTTTCCGGAGTCAAGGCGCTGGAAGCGGCGCTGCGTCGCTGTGCACCTTCGGGCGAGCGCGGCATCAGCCAGGCCGGCTGGAAGCTGCGCCTCGATGCCCTGCGCGTCATGGGCATGCGCGACGCGTTCGAACTGGTCGCGCTCGACTACTGCGTCACCTTTGAAGTGTCGCCCCCGAACTGGCAGGACGCGCGCTGCGAATTTGCGCGCGTCGGCGCGCAGGAATCCGTCAATGCGTCGGACGACACCGACCGCGGCACGCTCGACCCCAGGATGGCAGGCGCCAGCAACCCGCAGGCGGCCACACTGCACATGGGCATCGAGTCCGTCCAGGCCGCGGTATCCGAACTCTCGGGCGAAGTCCTGGGGGATGCCGCCGAGGCACTCCGGCGCCTGGAGGAAGACCGCCATGGGTCGCAGCAACTGGTCGTTTCCTGTGCCAACCTGGTGAGGGTTGATTTTTCAGCGGCCGGCAGCATATTGAATTGGGCGGCCAACCTGCAGAACGATGGTTGCCAGGTCCAGTTCCTCGAACTGCATCGCCTGGTGGCGGCGTTCTTCGGCGTGGTCGGTATCCACGACCACGCCAGGGTCGTGATGCGATCACATTGAGCTGCCGCCCGTCTTCTTCCGGCAGCGGGCCGCCTCGGCCCTGACAACAGGTAATCATGGAACAATTTCACGGAACCACCATCATCAGCGTGCGGCGCAAGACCGCCGACGGATACGACGTCGCCATCGGCGGCGATGGCCAGGTCACGCTGGGCAACATCGTCGTCAAGGGAACGGCACGCAAGGTGCGCAAGCTCTACCACGGCAAGGTGCTGGCCGGCTTTGCCGGCGCCACGGCTGATGCCTTCACGCTGTTCGAGCGCTTCGAGGCCAAACTGGAAAAGCACCAGGGCCACCTGGTGCGTGCCGCCATCGAACTCACGCGCGACTGGCGCACCGACCGGGTGTTGCGGCGCCTGGAGGCCATGCTGGCGGTTGCCGACAAGGATGCGTCGCTGATCATCACCGGCAACGGCGATGTGCTCGAGCCGGAGAACGGCATTGTGACCATCGGCTCGGGTGGCGCCTATGCCCAGGCGGCGGCTGTGGCCCTGCTGAACCATACCGAAATGCCGGCCGCCGACATCGTGCGCCGGTCGCTGGAGATTGCCGGCGAGCTGTGCATCTACACCAACATGCACCACACCATCGAAACCCTGCCCTGACATCAGCCCGGCGCGGCCTTGCTCCCTGCACTGCCGCTGCCGCCCCGTGGCCCAGGCAAGCCCTGAAATCGAAGCAGCGCATTGCGCGCGTCATCCCATGAACATGTCCTCCCTCACCCCCCAGCAGATCGTCGAAGAGCTCGACAAGCACATCGTCGGCCAGAACCAGGCCAAGCGCGCCGTCGCGATCGCCCTGCGCAACCGCTGGCGGCGCCAGCAGGTGCAAGGCAGCCTGCGTGCCGAGATCACGCCGAAAAACATCCTGATGATCGGCCCCACCGGCGTCGGCAAGACCGAGATTGCCCGCCGCCTGGCACGGCTGGCCGATGCGCCTTTCATCAAGGTCGAGGCCAGCAAGTTCACCGAGGTCGGCTATGTCGGCAAGGATGTCGATGCCATCATCCGCGACCTCGCCGACGTCGCGGTCAAGCAAACGCGCGAATCGGCCAAGAAGATGGTGCGTGAACGCGCACTCGACGCGGCCGAGGAGCGCATCCTGGACATCCTGATCCCGCCGCCGCGCGGTGAGGAAGGCGGAAGGCGCAATCCCGACCAGCCCGAGAGTGCCGCGCGCCAGGCGTTTCGCAAGAAGCTGCGCGAAGGGCAGCTGGACAGCCGCGAGATCGAGATCGACCTGAGCCAGGCCAGCCAGCAACTCGAGATCATGGGGCCCGCCGGCATGGAGGAGATGACCGAGCAGTTGCGCGGCATGTTCGGGCAGCTGGGGCAGCAAAAGCGCCAGACGCGCAAGCTGCCGGTGGCCGAGGCGCTCAAGCTGGCCCAGGACGAGGAAGCGGCAAAGCTGGTCAATGAAGAAGACATCAAGACGCAGGCCCTGCTCGCGGCCGAGCAGAACGGCATCGTCTTCATCGACGAGATCGACAAGGTAACCTCGCGCTCCGAAGGCGCCAGTGCCGGCGAGGTGTCGCGCCAGGGCGTTCAGCGCGACCTGTTGCCGCTGGTCGAGGGCACGACGGTATCGACCAAGTACGGCATGATCAAGACCGACCACATCCTGTTCATCGCCTCGGGCGCGTTCCACCTGAGCAAACCCAGCGACCTGATCCCTGAGCTGCAGGGCCGCTTTCCGATCCGGGTCGAACTGCAGTCGCTGTCGGTGCAGGACTTCGAATCGATCCTGACCCAGACCCATGCGTCCCTGGTCAAGCAGTACCAGGCCTTGCTGGCTACCGAGAACGTCACCATCGACTACGCCCCCGACGGCGTGACACGGCTGGCGCAGATCGCCTTCGAGGTCAACGAACGCACCGAGAACATCGGTGCGCGGCGGCTATCGACGGTGATGGAGCGCTTGCTGGAGGAAGTCAGCTTCGAAGCCAGTACACTGAGCGGGAAAACCATCGTCATCGATGCCGAATATGTGAATGCACGACTGGCAGAACTCAGCCAGGACGAAGACCTGTCGCGTTACATCCTGTAATAGCGCGAGAGGCCTGGCGCCGCGCCAGTCTCAAGCGTTACTTTCATTCATTGCCGTAAGTCGTTCTTTTAGAAGGGATTTTGCCGCCATTTCAGCTGCAAATCGCCTTCTAAGTCGTTGATTTCATTGGAAAAATTTCACGCGACGGCTGTTGCATCCCTTGCAAATGCTGCTACAGTGCAAAAAAGTGCAATTTAGTGGGGTTTGGTGCCATACCAAACCCGTTTTGCACAGATTTTCACAGCCAAGGGCCAAATCGTCGTGTTTCAAGGGGCTTCGTCGTTAAACCTGGATGCCAAGGGCCGCTTGTCGGTCCCGACGCGCCATCGCGACGCCCTGGGCGGCACTGACGGCGGACAGCTGACGATCACCCGGCATCCGGACGGTTGCCTGCTGGTGTTTCCGCGCGCCGAATGGGAGCAGTTCCGTGATCGCGTGGCCGCATTGCCGATGTCTGCGCAGTGGTGGAAACGCATCTTCCTGGGCAACGCGATGGACGTGGACATGGACGGCACCGGCCGGGTGCTGGTGTCCCCGGAGTTGCGCCAGGCGGCCGGCATCACCCGGGAGACCATGCTGCTGGGCATGGGCACGCACCTCGAACTCTGGGACAAGGCGACCTATGAAGACAGGGAAGCCAAGGCCATCCAGGGTCCGATGCCCGATGTGTTCAAGGACTTTTCCTTTTGAAAGCCGATTGTGAACACCGGGTTGATCCACACCACCGTTTTGTTGCAGGAAGCGGTCGACGCCTTGCTCGGCCAGCCGCAGCCTGCGCAGCCGCAGACCTTTGTCGACGCGACTTTCGGACGCGGCGGCCACAGCCGGCTGATCCTGTCACGGCTGCGGCCCCAGGACCGTCTGATCGCGTTCGACAAGGACCCGCAGGCGGTGGCCAGTGCTGCGCAGATCGACGATCCCCGCTTCTCGATCCGGCACCAGGACTTCGACGGGATTGGAGCGCTGGCAGCCGGATCGGTGGCCGGCATCCTGATGGATCTGGGCATCAGTTCGCCCCAGATCGACGACCCTGGTCGCGGGTTCAGCTTCCGTTTCGACGGGCCGCTGGACATGCGCATGGACACGACACGCGGCCAGAGCGTAGCGCAATGGCTTGCGGATGCACCAGTCAATCAAATTGCGGAGGTGATTCGTGACTATGGTGAGGAACGGTTTGCTGGCGCCATTGCAAAGGCGATTGTTGCTCGCCGACAGGAACGGGGCGCAATTTCATCCACCACCGAGCTGGCCCAGCTCGTGGCTGACACGGTCAAAACCCGCGAGCAGGGCCAGAACCCTGCAACGCGCACATTTCAGGCTTTTCGGATTTTCATCAACGCCGAGCTTGAAGCCTTGCAGACAGCGCTAGCCGCCAGCATCGACGTATTGCAAACCCAGGGCATGCTGGTCGTGATCAGCTTTCACTCTCTCGAAGACCGTATCGTCAAACAGTTCATCGCCAGCCAAGCGCGGGAACAGGTTGACCGTCGGGTTCCGTTCGCCCCTGCGCAGACCTTGCGTCTGCGCGCGCTCGGCCGCGTCAAGCCCTCGGCCAGCGAGGTCAGTGCCAATGCACGTTCGCGCAGCGCCGTGATGCGCATCGCGCAAAGGACCGACGCATGACCCGCCTCAACCTGGTCCTGCTGCTGGCCGTGCTGGCCAGTGCCCTGTACCTGGTCAACGTCCAGTACGAGTCGCGCCGCCTGTTTACCGAGATGGAGCGCGCCAACGCCGAAGGCCGACGCATCGAAACCGAGCGCGACCGCCTGCAACTCGAACGCCGCCTGCAGGCCACGCCGCAGCGGGTGGAAAAGCTGGCGCGCGAAAAGCTGCAGATGCGCCCGGCGACGCCGGCGATCACCCACTACGTCGCCTACTCCGACGCCAGCACCGCGCCGGCTGCCGCCGACGGCGCCGCACGCGCAGCGTCAGGGAGGCTGCCATGAAGTCGCTGCTGCGCAGCCGCTCGAGTCGTGGCGCATCGGACGCAGGGGTCTGCGCATGAGCCGCAAGAGCATCCCCTACACCTCCAGCCCCTTGCTGGCCAGCCGCACGCCGGTCTGGCGCAGCAAGCTGGTCGTGGCCGCCGCCGCCGTGGGATTCACTGCGCTGGCGGCACGCGCCGTGCACATCCAGGTGCTGGCCAACGACTTCTACCAGCGCCAGGGCGAGGTGCGCTTCGCGCGCACGCTGGAGTTGCCAGCCAACCGCGGCCGCATCATCGACCGCAACGGCATGATCCTGGCGTCCAGCGTACCGGCGCCCAGCATCTGGGCCATCCCCGAAGACGTGCCGCGCGACGATCCGGCCGCGCTCAAGCAACTGGCCAAGCTGCTCGACATGCCGCTGGCCAGCCTCAAGCGCAAGCTCGAGGACGAGGACAAGACCTTTGTCTGGCTCAAGCGCCAGGTCGACGAATCGGTGGGCAAGCAGATCCATGCGCTGGGCATCAAGGGCATCTACCAGCGCAAGGAATACCGCCGCGAACACCCCGAGGGCGAAGCCACGGCGCACGTGGTGGGCTTCACCAATATCGAGGACAAGGGCCAGGAAGGCATCGAGCTGGCATTCGACGACCAGCTGGCCGGCCGCGCAGGTTCGCGCCGCGTCATCAAGGATCGTCTGGGACGCGTCGTCGAAAGCGTCGGCGAGCAGGTGCCGCCGGTCGATGGCAAGGACATCCAGCTGAGTATCGACAGCAAGATCCAGTTCTTCGCCTACCAGAAGCTCAAGGAAGCCGTGACCGCCAACAAGGCCAAGGCCGGCAGTGTCGTCGTCATCGACGCCATCACCGGCGAGGTCCTGGCCATGGCCAACTACCCGAGCTTCTCGCCCGACGACCGCCGCGGCCTGACCGGCGAACAACTGCGCAACCGGGCCCTGACCGACGTCTTCGAGCCGGGCTCGACGATGAAGCCGATCACCGTGGCGATGGCGCTCGAGGCGCACCGCGTGACACCCCAGACGCTGATCGAGACCGGCCCCGGCCGCTTCAGCATCGGCGGCTTCACGATCCGCGACACCCACGACTACGGCACCTTGACGGTCGAAGGCGTGATCCAGAAGTCGAGCAATGTCGGGGCGCTGAAGATCGCCCAGAAGATGAGTCCGCACGAGATGTGGAACACCTATACGGCCCTGGGCTACGGCCAGAAGCCGCAGTTGCAGTTTCCCGGCACCGTGACCGGCCGTTTGCGGCCCTGGAAGACATGGAAACCGGTCGAACAGGCCACGATGGCCTACGGCTACGGGCTGTCGGCCTCGCTGTTCCAGATGGCCCACTCCTACACCGCCTTCGCCCACGACGGCGCGCTGATTCCGGCCACCATCCTCAAGAGCCCGGAGCCCGCCACCGGCATTCCGGTGTTCTCGGCCCAGAACGCGGCCGCCGTGCGCAAGATGCTGCAGATGGCGGCCGGCCCTGGCGGAACCGGACAACGCGCGCAGACCATCGGCTATTCCGTGGGCGGCAAGTCCGGCACCGCGCACAAGCAGGTCGGCAAGGGCTACGCGACCAACAAGTACCGCTCCTGGTTCACCGGCATGGCGCCGATCGACAAGCCGCGCATCGTCGTGGCGGTGATGATCGACGAGCCCAGCGCCGGCAAGTACTATGGCGGCGAGGTGGCGGCGCCGGTGTTCAGCGAGACCGTACAGCAGACGCTGCGCCTGATGGGCGTGACGCCGGACATGGCGGTCAAGCCGCAGATCGTCACCGCGGTCGAGGAAAGCCTGTGATGCAGGAACTGCACTCGCCCGAGCTCGCCGCGCAGTGGCTGCACCAGCAGGTGCGCGGCCAGTTGCAGACCGATAGCCGCAAGGTCACGCCCGGCGACGGATTCATCGCCTGGCCGGGCGCGGCCCACGATGCGCGCGCCCATGTGTCGGCCGCGCTGGCGCAAGGTGCCGTGGCCTGCCTGGTGGAACGCGAGGGCGTCGAACACCATCACCTGCCCGACGCCGGCATCGCCAGCTACCGCGGACTCAAGGCCGCCAGCGCCCACATCGCCAGCGCGTACTACGGCCGGCCCTCGCATGATCTCAAGATGCTGGCCGTGACCGGCACCAATGGCAAGACCTCTACCGCCTGGTGGCTGGCACAGGCCTTGTCGAGCCCGCTGCTGACACCGGCCCTCCCGTGCGCAATGGTCGGCACGCTGGGTGTCGGACGCCCGCCGGCCGCCGGTGCCGCAGACACGGAGGTGTCCGCGCTCACGGCCACGGGCCTGACAACGCCAGATCCGGTGCTGCTGCAGGCCAGCCTGCGCCAATTCGCGGACGCGGGCGTACGTGCCTGTGCGCTGGAGGCCTCTTCCATCGGCATCGACGAGCACCGCCTGGACGGCACCGAGATCCACACCGCCATCTTCACCAACCTCACGCAGGACCACCTGGACTACCACGGCTCGATGGACGCCTACTGGCGTGCCAAGACCCGCCTGTTCGCCTGGCCAGGACTCAAAGCCGCCGTCATCAACATCGACGACCCCAAGGGGCAGGAACTGCTGCAGTCGCTGGACACGCGCAAGCTCGACATCTGGAGCGTCTCCTGCGAGCGCCCGGCCAGGCTGCAGGCCTGCAACATCGTCATCGACGGTGACGGCCTGGCATTCGACGTGGTCGAGGAACAGCAACGCGGCCATCTGGCCACCGGCCTGATCGGCCAGTACAACGTGGCCAATCTGCTGGGTGTGATCGCAGCCATGCGCTCGCTGGGCGTACCCCTGGCGCAATGCCTGCGTGCCTGCACCAGGTTGCTGCCGGTCCCCGGCCGCATGCAGCGCGTGCACCTCCCCGGCATGCCACTGGTGGCGATCGACTACGCCCATACGCCGGATGCCCTGGACAAGGCGCTGGCCGCACTGCGTCCGCTGGCCGAGCAGCGCGGCGGTCACCTGTGGTGCGTGTTCGGCTGCGGCGGCAACCGCGATCCGGGCAAGCGCGCGCCCATGGGTGCGGCTGCCCGCGCGGCCGACCAGGTCGTCGTGACCAGCGACAACCCCCGCCGCGAAGACCCGCAGACCATCATCGCGCAGATCCTGCCGGCACTGGCCGGCCATCCCGGCGTCCACGCGCAGGCCGACCGTGGCCAGGCCATCGCGCTGGCCGTGGCCGACGCCAAGGCTGCCGACGTGGTGCTGGTCGCCGGCAAGGGCCACGAGGACTACCAGGAGGTCGACGGCCAGCGACGCCCGTTCTCGGATCTGGCACAGGTCAACGCCGCCTTGCAGCGGCGTGCAGCGATGCACCGCAGCGCAGGAGCCGCAGCATGATGGAACTGGCACAAGCCCTGCGCTGGTTGTCCGGTGCCAAGCTGCATGGCGACCCACGCCAGCCGATCCAGCGGGTCCACTCCGACACGCGCAGCCTGCGCGCAGGCGATCTGTTCGTCGCGATCCAGGGGGAGAAGTTCGACGCCAATCAGTTCCTGGCGCAGGCCAAGGCAGCTGGCGCAGCCGCTACGCTGTGCAGCGACGCCGCGGCGCTGGATGCGGCAGGCATGCCGGGCATCGTGGTCGCCGACACGCGCCAGGCACTGGGCGATCTGGCACGTGGCTGGCGCGCGCAGTTCGCGCTGCCGCTGATCGCCGTGACGGGCAGCAATGGCAAGACCACGGTGACCCAGATGCTGGCCGCCATCGTGCGCCAGTGGCATGGTGACGCCGCGTTGGCGACCCAGGGCAACTTCAACAACGATATCGGTCTGCCGCTCACGCTGCTGCGCCTGCGGCCCCAGCATCGGGTCGCCGTGGTGGAACTGGGCATGAACCACCCCGGCGAGATTGCCCGGCTGGCCGCCATCGCCCGCCCCACCGTGGCCCTGATCAACAACGCACAGCGTGAACACATGGAGTTCATGGCCACCGTGGAGGCCGTCGCACAGGAGAATGGCGCCGTCATCGACGCGCTGGCCAGCGACGGCACGGCGGTGTTCCCGCAGGACGACGCCTTCGCCCCGATGTGGCGCAGCCTGGCAGGCCCGCGCCCGTGCCGGACCTTTGCCATCCCGTCGACCGGCAGCGAACACACGACGCAAAGCGACGTCACCGGTACCTCCGCGCAGTGGCGGGGCGATGCATGGCAGGTTCAGGCGCAGACACCCGAAGGCCCCCTGGCATTCACGCTGCGCATGGCAGGTCTGCACAACGTGCACAACGCACTGGCCGCTGCCACCAGCGCATGGGCTGCCGGCGTACCGATGCGGCATATCGTGCGCGGCCTGGAGGCCTTCGAGCCGGTGAAAGGCCGATCGCGCACCCAGATCCTGCAGTTGCCCGGACACGCCTGCACCCTGGTCGACGACAGCTACAACGCCAACCCCGACTCGGTCGATGCAGCGATTGCGATGCTGGCGTCCCTGCCGGCACCGCGCCTGCTGGTGCTCGGCGACATGGGCGAGGTCGGCGACCAGGGGCCGCTGTTCCATGCCCAGGCCGGTGAACACGCCCACGCGCTGGGCATCGCGTCGCTGTTCACGCTGGGCGCCTTGTCGGCCCATGCCGGCGAGGGCTTTCCCGGTGCCCGCCATTTCGACACCATGGCCGCGCTGATCTCCGCGGTGCGGGACCAGGCCGGCGCCATGGCCAGCATCCTCGTCAAAGGTTCACGCTTCATGCAAATGGAAAAAGTGGTCGAGGCACTCGCCGACCACGCACAGTCCCTGTCACCCGCCACCGGAGACGCCGCATGCTGCTGAGCCTTGCGCAATGGTTGCAGACGCTGGGGCCGGAATTCGGCTTTCTGCGGGTGTTCCAGTACCTCACGCTGCGGGCCGTGCTGTCGGCCATGACCGCCCTGCTGATCGGCCTGATTGCCGGCCCCTCCGTGATCCGCAACCTGGCCCGGCTCAAGATCGGTCAGCCGATCCGGGGCTACGGCATGGAAACCCACCTGAGCAAGAGCGGAACCCCCACCATGGGCGGGGTGCTGATCCTGATCTGCATCGCGGTGTCGACGCTGCTGTGGATGGACTTGTCGAACCGCTTCGTCTGGATCGTGCTGCTGGTCACGCTGGGCTTCGGCGCCATCGGCTGGGTGGACGACTGGCGCAAGGTCGTCGACAAGAATCCGGAGGGCATGCGCTCGCGCGAAAAGTACCTGTGGCAGTCGGTGATCGGCTTGGTCGCGGCGCTGTACCTGGTGTTCAGCATCTCCGAGAACTCGAACATGCGTGTGCTCGAGCTGTTCATCCGATGGGTGCAGTCCGGGTTCGACCTCAGCCTGCCGCCGAAGGCGGGCCTGCTGCTGCCCTTCTTCAAGGAAGTCAGCTATCCGCTGGGGGTGCTGGGCTTCGTGGTGCTGACCTATCTGGTGATCGTCGGCTCCAGCAACGCCGTCAACCTGACCGATGGCCTGGACGGTCTGGCCATCATGCCGGTGGTCATGGTCGGTTCGGCGCTGGGCGTGTTCGCCTACGTCACCGGCAGCGCCGTGTTTTCCAAGTATCTGCTGTTCCCGCACATCCCCGGCTCGGGCGAGCTGCTGGTGTTCTGCTCTGCCATGGCGGGCGCCGGACTGGCCTTCCTGTGGTTCAACACCCATCCGGCCCAGGTCTTCATGGGTGACGTCGGCGCGCTGGCGCTCGGCGGCGCGCTGGGCACCATTGCCGTGATCGTGCGCCAGGAGATCGTGCTCGCCATCATGGGTGGCATCTTCGTCGTCGAAGCGGTGTCGGTGATGGCCCAGGTCACCTACTTCAAGTACACCCGGCGCCGCTATGGCGAAGGGCGTCGGCTGCTCAAGATGGCCCCCCTGCACCACCATTTCGAGAAGACCGGCTGGAAAGAGTCGCAGGTCGTGGTCCGCTTCTGGATCATCACCATGTTGCTGTGCCTGGTGGGCCTGTCCACCCTGAAGCTGCGCTGACGCCATGGCCACGCTGCAAGACACCACCGTACTCATCCTGGGCCTGGGTAGCTCCGGCCTGGCGATGGCGCGCTGGTGCGCGCGTGCAGGGGCACGTGTCACCGTAACCGACACCCGTGCCGACCCGCCCCAGCGGGCGCGCCTGGCCGAAGAATGGCCGCAGGCCCGCTTCATCTGTGCCACGCCCGATGCCGCCCTGCTTGCGCAGGTCCAGCCGGCCCTGGTGCTGAAGAGCCCGGGCCTGAGCCCAGCCCAGGTCGCTCCGCTGCTGGACGCGGCCCGTGCCGCCGACCTGCCGGTCTGGGGCGAACTCGACCTGTTCAGCCAGGCGCTGGCCGAACTGCGCAGCACGCGCGACTACGCGCCCGAGGTGCTGGCCATCACCGGCACCAACGGCAAGACCACCGTGGCGTCGTTGACGGCCCAGTTGCTGGAGCGTGCCGGCAAGACCGTGGCGCTGGCCGGCAACATCGGCCCCACCATGCTGGACACACTGGCGGCACGCATCGACGCGAACGCCCTGCCGCAGGTGTGGGTGCTCGAGTTGTCCAGTTTTCAGCTGGCCGACATGGCCGCGCCTGCACTGGCGAACGATGCCATGGCGGCCACGCCTTTCGAGCCCACGGCCGCCTGCGTACTGAACCTGACCCAGGACCACCTGGACTGGCACGGCGACATGACGGCCTACACCCAGGCCAAGGCGCGGGTTTTCGGAACCCAGGGCCTGATGGTGCTCAACCGCGATGACCCGTTGGTCATGGCCATGCAACCGGCGCCCGTCAAGGGCCGGCCGCTGCGCCGCTGGACCAGCGTCGGCGCCGGCATGCCCGACATTCCGGGTGCCTTCGGCCTCGAGCAGGTCCATGGCATGGTGTGGCTGGTGCGGGCCCAGGAGCTCGACCCCACGATCAAGATCCGCAAAGGTCAGGCGGCCGAAGACCTGCACATGCAGCGCCTGATGCCGGCCGAAGCGCTGCGCATCCGCGGACGCCACAACGCCGTCAATGCACTGACCGCATTGGCACTGGCGGCTGCGGCCGGTTGTGCACTGGCGCCTTTGCTGTACGGACTGCGTGAGTACCGCGGCGAGCCGCACCGGGTCGAATCGATCGGCATCCTGGGCGAGGTCGAATTCTTCGACGACAGCAAGGGAACGAATGTCGGCGCCACTGCAGCCGCGCTGGCCGGACTGGGTGCCGAGCGCAAACTGGTCGCCATCCTCGGAGGCGAAGGCAAGGGCCAGGACTTCGCGCCGCTGGCCGCCCCGATCGCCAAGGTGGCGCGCGCGGTGGTGCTGATCGGCCGCGACGCTGCGCTGATCCGCCGCGCGCTGGCCGACACCGGCGTGCCGCTGCTCGACGCCCGGGACATGCACCATGCGGTGACGCTGGCCATGCGCCAGGCGCAGGGGGGCGACGCAGTGCTGCTGTCGCCGGCCTGCGCCAGCTTCGACATGTTCGACAACTACGAACACCGCGCCCAGGTCTTTCTCGAAGCCGTCGAGACACTGGCGCTGGACGCCGGCGCGTCCTTGCAGGGGGCCGCATGAGTCTGACCTGGGATCGCGTGCGCAGCCTGGGCGGCCTGTTTTCCGGTGCCGACGGATCGTCGGCGCGCGAGAAGCTGCCGGTGCGGCTGGGCCGCGGCAAGCGCGACACCATGCAGGCGCCAGTGCGGCTGGAGAGTTTCGACCAGGTCCTGGTGTGGGTCACGGTCGCGCTGCTGGCCTGGGGCCTGGTCATGGTGTATTCGGCCACCATCGCCATGCCCGACAACCCCCGTTTCGCACGCTACAGCCACAGCTATTTCCTGGTGCGCCACGTGCTGTGGCTGGCGATCGCCTTCGTCGCCGCACTGATCGCCTTCCAGGTACCGGTGGCCACCTGGGAACGCTGGGCGCCCTGGCTGTTCGTGGTCTCCCTGCTGCTGCTGGTCGCGGTGCTGATCCCCGGACTGGGCAAGGGCGTCAACGGCGCACGCCGCTGGCTGGTGATCGGCCCCATCAGCTTCCAGCCGTCCGAACTGGCCAAGTTCTCGGTACTGCTGTACGCCGCCGACTACATGGTGCGCAAGATGGACGTGAAGGAGCGCTTCTTCCGCGCCGTGCTGCCGATGGCAGTTGCGGTGGCCATGGTCGGCGTGCTGCTGCTGGCCGAGCCCGACATGGGTGCGTTCATGGTGATCGCTGTCATCGCCATGGGCATCCTGTTCCTGGGCGGCGTCAACGCGCGCATGTTCTTCCTGATCGCGGCGATTCTGGTTGTCGCGTTCTCGATGATGATCATGTTCAACGACTGGCGCCGGGAGCGGATCTTTGCCTACCTCGACCCCTGGAACGAACAGTACGCACTGGGCAAGGGCTACCAGCTGTCGCATTCGCTGATCGCGATCGGCCGCGGCGAGATCTTCGGCGTCGGCCTGGGCGGCAGCGTCGAGAAGCTGCACTGGTTGCCCGAAGCGCACACCGACTTCCTGCTGGCCGTGATCGGCGAGGAATTCGGACTGGTCGGCGTGCTGTGCCTGATCGGCCTGTTCATCTGGCTGACCCGCCGCATGATCCACATCGGCCGCCAGGCGATTGCACTGGACCGCATCTTTGCCGGTCTGGTGGCGCAGGGCGTGGGCATCTGGATCGGCTTTCAGGCCTTCATCAACATGGGGGTCAATCTGGGTGCCCTTCCGACCAAGGGCCTGACACTGCCCTTGATGAGTTTTGGCGGTACCGCCATCCTCGTCAATCTGGTGGCGATTGCCGTGGTTCTGCGCATCGACATCGAAAGCCGCCAGCTGATGCATGGAGGCCGCACATGAACACCTTGAGCCGGCGCTCGGACGTCTCCGACGACACCGTGCGGCCACAGCGGTCCCGTACCGACACCGCCCGCTCCACGGCGTCTGCCGATGGTGCACGGCCGCGCTGCGCGCTGGTCATGGCCGGCGGCACCGGTGGCCATATCTTCCCCGGGCTGGCCGTGGCGCATGCGCTGCGCGCGCAGGGCTGGACCGTCTGCTGGCTGGGCGGCAAGGGCAACAGCCCCAGCGGCAGCATGGAGAGCCGGCTGGTTCCCCCCCAGGGCTTTCGCTTCGAGACCCTGGACTTCTCCGGCGTGCGGGGCAAAGGCGTGGTGCCGCTGGCGCTGCTGCCGCTGCGCCTGCTGCGGGCGTTCTGGCAAAGCATCCAGGTGGTGCGCCGCGTGCGGCCCGACATCGTCATCGGTCTGGGGGGCTACATCACCTTTCCCGGCGCGATGATGGCGGTGCTGCTGGGCAAGCCCCTGGTGCTGCACGAACAGAATGCCGTGGCCGGCATGGCCAACCGGGTGCTGGCGGGCGTGGCCGACCGGGTCTACAGCGCGTTTCCCGATGTGCTGCCCAAGGCACAGTGGGTCGGCAATCCGCTGCGCAGCGAATTCATCGACCAACCCTCGCCCGAGCAGCGCTTTGCCGGCCGCAGCGGCCCGTTGCGGGTGCTGGTGGTCGGCGGCAGCCTGGGTGCCCGCGTGCTCAACGACACCGTCCCGCAGGCACTGGCACTGATGGCGCCGGAACAACGTCCGCAGGTGCGCCACCAGAGCGGCAGCGCCCAGATCGATGCGCTGCGGGCCAACTACCAGCGTGCCGGCGTCGACGCCGATCTGACCCCGTTCATCGACGACATGGCGGCTGCCTTTGCCGATGCGGACCTGGTGGTCTGCCGCGCCGGCGCCAGCACCGTGACCGAGCTCGCCGCGCTGGGCGTGGCCGCGCTGTTCGTCCCGCTGCCATCGGCCGTGGACGACCATCAGACGCGCAATGCCCGCTTTCTGGTCGATCAGGGTGGTGGCTGGCTGATGGCGCAGGCCGATCTCGATCCTGAGCGTCTGGCGCAGTTCTTTCGCCAGGCCACGCGCGAGAACCTGCTGGCCTGTGCCAGCACGGCGCGGCGCTGCGCGAAAACGGATGCAACCGCGCAGGTGGCTCGCGCCTGTGCGGAATTGGTGACTTCATGAAATACGCAATCAAGCACATTCACTTCATCGGCATCGGCGGCTCCGGCATGTCGGCCATCGCCGAGGTGCTGCTGGGCCTGGGCTACACGATTTCGGGCTCCGACATCGCGCCCAGCGCCACGCTGCAGCGTCTCGGCAGCCTGGGTATCCAGGTCTTCGTCGGCCACGACGCGGCCAACGTCGAAGGGGCCGATGCGGTCGTCACGACCACGGCCGTGCACGAAGACAACGCGGAGGTGATGGAAGCCCGCGCGCGGCGCATACCGGTGGTGCCACGCGCCATCATGCTGGCCGAGCTGATGCGGCTCAAGCAGGGGATCGCGATCGCCGGCACCCATGGCAAGACCACCACCACCAGCCTGGTCGCCAGCGTGCTGGCCGAAGCCGGGCTCGACCCGACCTTCGTCATCGGCGGGCGCCTCAACAGCGCCGGCGCCAACGCGCGGCTGGGCAAGGGTGACTACATCGTGGTCGAGGCCGATGAATCCGACGCCTCGTTCCTGAACCTGCTGCCGGTGATGGCCATCGTCACCAACATCGATGCCGACCACATGCAGACCTACGGGCATGACTTCGAACGCCTGAAAACCGCGTTCGTCGACTTCCTGCACCGCATGCCCTTCTATGGCACCGCCATCCTGTGCACCGACGATGCGCCGGTGCGCGACATCCTGCCGCAGGTCTCGTGCCCGATCACCAGCTACGGCTTCGGCGAGGACGCGCAGGTGCGTGCGGTCGACGTGCGCGCGCTCGACGGGCAGATGCATTTCACGGTGCACCGGCGCAACGGCATCATCCTGCCCGACCTGCCGGTGGTCCTGAACCTGGCGGGCCGGCACAATGTGCTCAATGCCCTGGCGGCAATTGCGGTCGCGGTCGAACTCAACATCCCGGACGCCGCCGTGCAACAGGCACTGGCACGCTTCCAGGGCGTCGGGCGCCGCTTCCAGCGCTACGGCGACATCGCCTGCAGCCATGGCGGACGCTTCACGCTGGTCGACGACTACGGCCACCATCCGGTCGAGATGGCGGCCACGATTGCGGCCGCACGCGGCGCATTTCCGGGTCGCCGGCTGCTGCTGGCCTTCCAGCCGCACCGCTACACGCGCACCCGCGATTGTTTCGACGACTTCGTCAAGGTCATCGGCCAGGTCGATGGCGTTCTGCTGTCCGACGTCTATCCGGCCGGCGAGACACCGATCGTCGCGGCAGACGGCCGGGCACTGGCCCGCGCGCTGCGGGTTGCCGGTCAGGTGGAGCCGGTGTTCATCGACGACATCAAGACCATGGCGCAGGCCATCATCGACAACAGCCAGGACGGCGACGTGGTGCTGTGCATGGGCGCCGGCACCATCGGTTCGGTACCGGCCCGCGTGGTCGAGCTCGGTGCGCAGGCCCAGGAGCAGACGGCATGACGACGCCGTCGCCAGCCGCCATGGGCAAGGTCGCCGTGCTGATGGGCGGCGCCTCGGCCGAACGCGAGATCTCGCTGATGTCGGGTACCGGCGTGCTGCAGGCACTGCGCGACCGCGGCGTCGATGCCCACCCCTTCGATCCGTCCGAGCGCGACCTGCACGAACTGCGCAGCGACGGATTCACGCGTTGTTTCATTGCCCTGCACGGCCGCTTTGGCGAAGACGGCACGGTGCAGGGTGCACTGGAGCTGCTGGGTATCCCGTATACCGGCTCAGGCGTGATGGCCAGCGCGATCGCGATCGACAAGGTCATGACCAAGCGGGTCTGGCTGGCCGAAGGTCTCCCCACCCCCGCCTACCGCTTGCTGCAGGCGGGCGGCTATCAGGCCAAGGACGTGATCGCGCTGCCCGACACGCTGGGCCTGCCGCTGATCGTCAAGCCGGCACGCGAGGGCTCGTCCATCGGCGTGGCCAAGGTGCTCGGTTATTCGCAGATGCAGGAGGCGGTGGCACAGGCGGCCGCGCTCGACAGCGACGTGCTGTGCGAACAATTCATCAGCGGCGACGAGGTGACATGCCCGATCCTGGGGATCGGCGCACAGGCGCGGGCCTTGCCGGTGATCCGCATCGTCGCGCCCGAAGGCAACTACGATTACCAGAACAAGTACTTCACCGACGACACCCAGTACCTGGTGCCGTGCGGGCTTCCCGCAGGCGAAGAAGCGCGAATCCAGGCGCTGGCCCTGCGCGCCTACCAGTTGCTGGGGTGCCGCGGCTGGGGCCGCGTCGATGTGATGATCGACGGCGCCACGCGGGCGCCCAGCCTGCTGGAGATCAACACCTCGCCCGGCATGACCAGCCATTCGCTGGTGCCCATGTCTGCACGCGCGGCCGGCATCAGCTACGAGGACCTGTGTCTGCAGCTGCTGCAGAACGCGGCCCTGGACAACCACCATTCGCAGCCGGCGGATGGCCCGCAGCCCGGTGGGACGCCATGACATGGCAAGTCCACGCACGGGTCCCACCTCCGAGTCCAAGGGTCGCGCCCCTGGTGCCTTGCGCCGCTCCCCGCGCAGTGGAGACACGCGCATGAACGACGCGCTGATGCTGCCCTTCGACGTCCGGCTGATGCACATGACAGCCTCGGTGCTGTTTGCGGTCTTTGCGGTAATGACACTGACGGCGCTGGCCGGCTGGGTTGCACAGCGTCCGCAATTCGCCATCGCGGCTATCACCGTGACCGGCGACGTGACCCACAACAATGAGCCGACGCTGCGTGCCAACGTGCTGCCCCGGCTCGGTGGCAACTTCTTCACGCTCGACCTGGTCCAGGCGCGCCAGCTGTTCGAAGCCACACCCTGGGTCCGCCACGCCGTCGTGCGCCGGGTCTTTCCGAACCGGCTGCGCGTCGAATTGCAGGAACACCAGGCCGCCGCTTACTGGGGCCCGGAGGATGCGTCGCGGCTGCTCAACACCCATGGCGAGGTGTTCGAAGCCAACGTGGGCGAGGTCGAGCATGAAACGCTGCCGCGCCTGGACGGCCCCGCGGGGCAGGAGCCGCAGGTACTGGCGATGTACCAGGTGCTGCAACCGATGCTCGAGAAGCTCGAACTCGGCCTGGAACAGCTCACGCTCAGCGGCCGTGGCGGCTGGACCGCCGAACTCGACACCGGTGCGGTGATCGAGCTCGGCCGCGGCAGCGACGACGAAGTCATCCAGCGCATGACCCGCTTCCTGCGCACGATCGCGCAGGTCACCTCCCGCTACAACCGCAATCCCGATGCCGTGGAGTCGGCCGACCTGCGGCATGCGGATGGTTACGCGCTGCGGCTGCGTGGCGTGAGCACGGTGGTCATGGACAGTCAGAAGAAATAGCGCAAACAACAGGTATCGATATGGCGAAAGAATACAAGGACCTGGTCGTCGGACTGGACATCGGAACCGCCAAGGTGATGGTGGTGGTGGCCGAAGTCATGCCCGGCGGCAAACTCAAGCTGGCCGGACTGGGCGTGGCACCCAGCACCGGCATCCGGCGCGGCGTGGTGGTCAACATCGACGCCACCGTGCAGAGCATCCAGCTGGCCCTCAAGGAGGCCGAGTTGATGGCCGACTGCAAGATCACGCGGGTCTACACCGGCATCACCGGCAGCCATATCCGCGGTATCAATTCCAGCGGCATGGTGGCGATCAGGACCGCGAGGTCACGCAGGCCGACGTGGCCGGGTCGTCGAGACGGCCAAGGCAATCAATATCTCGACCGACCAGCGGCTGCTGCTGGTGGAGCCGCAGGAATTCATCATCGACGGGCAGGACGTCAAGGAGCCGATCGGCAGAGCGGCATCCGGCTCGAGGCCAAGGTGCATATCGTGACCGGTGCCCAGAGCGCGGCCGAGAACATCATCAAGTGCGTGCGCCGCTGCGGGCTGGAGGTCGAGCAGCTGATGCTCAACCTGCTGGCGTCCAGCCTGTCGGTGCTGACCGACGACGAACGCGAACTCGGTGTTGGCCTGGTCGACATCGGCGCCGGCACCACCGACGTGGCGATTTTCGCCAACGGCGCGATCCGGCATACCGCGGTGATTCCGATCGCCGGAGACCTGATCACCAGTGACATCGCGATGGCGCTGCGCACCCCGACCAAGGACGCCGAGGACGTGAAGATCGACAGCGGCTGCGCCAAGCAGTTGCTGACCGATGCCGAGACGCAGGTCGAGGTCCCCGGTCTGGGCGATCGCGGGCCCCGCCTGCTCAGCCGCCAGGTGCTGGCCGGCGTGATCGAGCCGCGGGTCGAGGAGATCTTCGCGCTGGTGCACCAGGTGATGCGTGAGTCCGGCTTCGAGGAGGTGCTGTCCTCGGGCATCGTGCTCACCGGAGGCTCCAGCATCATGCCGGGCATGGTCGAACTGGGTGAAGACATTTTTCTGAAACCGGTGCGCCGCGGCGTACCCAAGTATTCGGGCGTGCTGTCCGACATGGTGGCGCAACCGCGCGCTGCCACCGTGATGGGTCTGCTCGAGGAAGCCCGGCTGGCGCGCATGCGCGGTCTCAAGGTGGCCCAGAAGAACGGCTCGATGCGAACCGCTTTTGGCCAGGTCAAGGACTGGTTCGTGGGGAACTTCTGATGGCACAGCTTCACTTTGCGGATCGCAGCCGCCCGCGCGGCGAGCGCCACGGCGGCGACAGGACCTGGCTGGCACGCGGCAGTCCCCACCTCCGATGGCGATGTCCCAGGCCGCCTGACCCGGGAGGCGGGCGGCAAACGATTCAGACGACAGATCAAGGCAACTGCAACATTTTTGGAGAACAACATGAGTATTGAAATGATTGAAGAACAGACGTTCAACATGGGCACGCAGATCAAGGTGATCGGTGTCGGTGGCGGCGGCGGCAACGCGGTCGAGCACATGATCGCCTGCGACGTGGGCGGCGTCGAGTTCATCTGCGCCAACACGGACGCGCAGGCGCTGAGCCGCAGCGCCGCGCACAAGACCATTCAGCTCGGCGTCACCGGCCTGGGCGCCGGCAGCAAGCCGGACAAGGGCCGCGACGCAGCCGAGCAGGCGGTGGAAGAGATTCGCGCATCGATCGAAGGCGCCCACATGTTGTTCATCACCGCCGGCATGGGCGGCGGCACCGGGACCGGCGCTGCGCCGGTGATCGCCCGCGTCGCCCGCGAGATGGGCATCCTGACCGTGGGTGTGGTCACCAAGCCTTTCGACTTCGAAGGCGGCCGCCGCATGCTGATTGCAGACAGCGGCCTGTCCGAGCTCGAGGTCAACGTCGATTCGCTGATCGTCGTTCTCAACGAGAAGCTCGAGGAATGCTGGGCGACGACATCACGCAGGACGAGGCCTTTGCCCACGCCAACGACGTGCTCAAGAACGCCGTCGGCGGCATCGCCGAGATCATCAACGTGCCGGCCCTGCGAACGTCGACTTCGAGGACGTGCGCACTGTGATGGGCGAGCCTGGCAAGGCGATGATGGGCACGGCCACGGCCGGCGGCCCGGACTGCGCCTGCATCGCAGCCGAGCAGGCCGTCGCCTGCCCGCTGCTCGAAGGCGTGGACCTGTCCGGCGCCAAGGGCGTGCTGGTGCTGATCACCGCGTCCAAGGGCTCGCTGAAGCTGTCCGAGTCCAAGCTGGCGATGAACACCATCCGCGCGTTTGCGTCGCCAGACGCGCTGGTGATCTACGGTACCGCCTACGACGACAGCCTGGGTGACCAGATCCGCGTGACCGTCGTGGCCACCGGCCTGTCACGCCAGGGCCAGCGCCGCACGGCGCCCCCGCTGCAGGTGCTGCGCACGGGTACCGACAACGTTCCGTTCCAGATCCCGACCCTCACCAACCAGGTCACTGGAAGCGCCACCACGGCCGGTGTTGCGCAAGCCGGCAACGGCATGGCACAGACCGACTACGGCAGCCTGGGCACGCCGGCCGTCTGGCGCGGCCGGGGCGCGGCAGCGGCCAAGGTCGACGCCTTGTCCAGCGGCGGCATGGACGACTACGAGATCCCGGCGTTTCTGCGCAAGCAGGCGGATTAAGCCCTGCCGACGATCGGTTCGTCACAGCCTTCCTACAATCAGGGGATGCTGCGCCAACGAACCCTGAAATCCCAGACCCGCGCCATCGGCGTGGGTCTGCACAGCGGACAGAGGGTGGAGCTGACGCTGCGCCCGGCGCCACCGGACACCGGCATCGTGTTCCGGCGCGTCGACCTGCCGGTTCCGGTCGAGATTCCGATGTCGGCCGCCTCGGTGTCCGACACCCGGATGGCGACCACCGCATCGAATGGGTCGGCCAAGGTGGCCACGGTCGAGCACCTGATGTCGGCCTGTGCCGGCCTGGGCATCGACAACCTGATCATCGACATCACGGCCGAGGAAGTGCCCATCCTGGATGGTTCGGCCGCGTCGTTTCTGTTCCTGCTGCAAAACGCCGGCGTGGTCTGGCAAAACGCCGCGCGCCAGTTCATTCGCGTGACCCAGCCGGTGGAGATCCGCGACGGCGAAGGCGCCCAGGTCCGTTGGGCCCGGCTGGAGCCCTACCATGGCTACCGCCTGAGTTTCGAGATCGTGTTCGACCATCCCGCGGTCGACTCGACGGGGCAGCGCGTCAGCTTCGACATGGGCACCGGGTCCTATTCGCGTGACATCGCGCGGGCCCGCACCTTCGGCTTCACGCGCGATGTCGAGACCATGCGCGTGAACGGGCTTGCACTCGGCGGTGGGCTGGACAACGCCATCGTCATGGACGACTACAAGATCCTCAATGCCGAGGGCCTGCGCTATGACGACGAGTTCGCCAAGCACAAGATCCTGGATGCGATCGGCGACATGTACATGCTGGGCAAGCCGCTGCTGGCCAGCTACACCGCGTTTCGCTCCGGCCACGAGCTGAACAACCGGCTGGCGCGGGCACTGATGGCGCAGCCCCAGTGCTGGGAGATCGCAACCTTTGAGGATGAGGCCATGGCGCCGCCAGGGTTTGCGCAGCTGGCCCCTGCCTGGTAGCCAGCCCAGATCGCGCTTCACGCTTCGACATGCTCTTCTTCCGCTGGCTGATCCCCGTCCTGTTCGTTGTGGCCGGCGTGTTGTTCGCCGCCTTCATGTTCACGGGCAACCCGCGCTACAAGCGGCTCGGGATGCGGGTGCTGGTGGGTTCTCTGTTGGCCGCGTTCGGATTCTTTGCGGTGCTGATCGCCATCAACCTGTCGCAATAGCGAACGGCCTGCCTGCCTTGCGGCCCTGGCAGGGGCAGGGCTTAATCTCGGGCTTTTGCGACAAAGGTCTGCCCCAGGCGCACAATGGGGCTGGTCCGCCATTGTCGGCTGGATGCCGTGAGTGCCGCACGTTTCCGGTTGCATCCCGCCAACGTACGGAAAACCCCACCATGGTCCGACTCCAGTTCTCGATCGAGCTCGCCTACGACATCGACGCGCCAGGCTGCGATTTCATCTTCAGCATCCATGCCGCGCAGACGGCCCACCAGCGCGTGGTGTCCGAATCCCTGCAGCTGAGCCAGCCCCTGCAGCAGTCGCTGTACACCGACCCGGTGACCCACACCCGCTACCTGCGACTCCTGGCCATGCAGGGACCACTGACCGTGCGCTACGACGCCACGGTGGACCTGGACCACTACCAGGCCCAGCCCGAACAGATCGGCGAGGTCGCCGTGGCCGACCTGCCGGGTTCGGTGCTGCCCTACCTCTATCCCAGCCGCTACTGCCAGTCCGACCGCCTGCTGCGTTTCGCATTCAACGAATTCGGCCACCTGTGGCATGGCTACAGCCGCGTCCAGGCCATTCGCGACTGGGTCATCAATCGTGTCAAGTTCCGCTCCAACTCGTCGGACGTCAACACCTCGGCGATCGACACACTGGTCGAGGGGACCGGGGTGTGCCGCGACTTCGCCCATCTGATGATCGCCCTGTGCCGCGCACTGAACATACCGGCGCGTTTTGCCACCGGCATCGACTATGGCGCGGACCCGGCGCTGGGCCCGACCGATTTCCATGCCTATGTCGAGGTGTTCCTGGGCGACCGCTGGTACATCTTCGACGCGTCCGGGGTCGCGATCCCGATGGGATTCGTGCGTTTCGGCACCGGCCGCGATGCGGCGGACTCGGCGTTCGCGACGCTGTTCGGCGGCGTGCGCGGCAGTGCCCCGGTGATCCAGATCCAGCCCATCGCCAACGCACAGGGCATCGTGGTCATGCCGCAGCACGTGCCGTTCGCGCTGTCCACCGACAGCCAGCAGGCCTGGCAGTAACACGGCGCGCGCGCCCGGCCATCAGCCTT
The DNA here is from genome assembly GCA_024235935.1 of Rhodoferax sp. Taxonomy (GTDB): domain Bacteria; phylum Pseudomonadota; class Gammaproteobacteria; order Burkholderiales; family Burkholderiaceae_C; genus CAISIP01. The sequence goes on from JACKLL010000009.1 coordinate 99,956, forward strand.
TGGCGCGGTCGTAGGCGGCGGCAGCGAGGGCGCGCAGGTGGTGGACCTTGCCCGCATGGGCATGCGTGATCGCCATCCCCAGCGCGTCGGCCGCATCGGTGCCGGGCAGCCCCGGCAGGTCGAGCAGTCGGCGCACCATCTCCTGGACCTGGCTCTTTTGCGCCCGACCGTAGCCCACGACGGCCTGCTTCATCTGCAAGGCCGTGTATTCGGCCACCGGCAGGTCGCGCGAGACCAGTGCCGTGATGCAGGCACCCCGGGCCTGCCCCAGCAACAAGGTGGACTGGGGATTCACGTTGACGAACACGATCTCGACGCAGGCGCAATCGGCCTGGTAACGCTGCGCCACCTCGCACACACCATCAAACAGCAGCTTCAGCCGTCCCGGCAAGGCGTTGTGCGCCAGGCCCAGCGTGCTGATGGTGCCACTGGCAACATAGGACAGCACCGAACCCTGCACGTCGATGACGCCAAAGCCGGTGGTGCGCAGGCCGGGATCGATACCGAGGATTCGCATGGGCGGGGCGCGGCTAAAGGTTGAAATACCAGCGCACCGAATGGAAGAACACCGGCGCGGCGAAACACAGGGCGTCGACCCGGTCGAGCAGCCCACCGGCACCGGTCACGCCTTCGCCCTGCTTGCCCCAGTTCGGAATGCCGCGGTCCCGCTTGATGGCCTTCATCACCAGGTGCCCCAGCGAGCCCGCAGCGCTGGCGATCAGGGCCATGGCCAGCGCCTGCCCTGGCTTGAACGGCGTGATGCCGGCCAGCAGGCCGCCCAGCAGCGCCGCAGCACCGACACCGATGCCCCAGCTCATCCAGTTGAAACTGCCACTGATGGCGGCGGCCGTCGGTGCGCGGCGCAAGCGTCGCGCCGCCAGGTGCTGAACCAGCATGCAGGTCTGCACCACCAGCGCCAGGAACAGCACCAGGAAGGCCCCGCGGTCGACATAGCGCGGGAACTCCAGCAGCAACAGCGCCGGCACATGGCTCATGCCATAGATGCAGACCATGATGCCCCATTGCAGCTTGGCATTGCGCTCGAGGAAACGCTGCGGATCGTTGGCCAGCGCACTGACCACCGGGATGGCCAGGAACACATAGACCGGGATGAACACGGTGAACAGGTCGAAATGCCGGGTGCCGACCAGCGTGTACTGGACCGGAAGAATCACGAAGAACGCCAGCACCAGGCTGCGGTGGTCGCCACGGCGGGTCGGCGACAGCGTCATGAACTCGCGCAGGGCAAAGAACGAGACCAGCCCGAACAGCACGATCGCGCCCACATCGCCGGACAACCAGCCGACCCAGAACACGATCACCATGCCCCAGCTGCTGCGCAGCAGCCGGTTCGCATGGGCCAGCGACTGCTGGCGCGCCTCGCCGGCCGCATCGTCCCCGTGCTCGCGCAGTGACAGCACCAGCAGCACGGCGCTGGCCAGGAACAGGCAGCCGAACACGAAGAAGAACATCGCACCGACCTGCTCGGTGGCCGTGAGACTGCTCAAATAACGGTTCATGGCCGCGCGTCCGGCAAGCCCAGGCACCGCGCGGGCAAGGCATCAGACATCGCGCAGATCCACGACGGCTTGCCGTGCGCGTACCAGAAAGTCCTTGCGGTCCTCGCCATCGTGCAGCGCCAGCGGCACGCCGAAAGTCACCGAACACAGGACAGGCACCGGCACCACCTCGCCCTTGGGCATGACGCGCTGCACGTTGTTGATCCAGGCCGGCACCAGCACCACCTGCGGGAACCGCAAGGCCAGGTTGTACAGGCCGGCCTTGAAATCCTGCGGCTCATCGGCATGGCCCCGGGTGCCTTCGGGAAACAGGATGATCGAGTCGCCGCGCTCGAGCGCGTCGACCAGGGGCTCGAGCGGGTCCTGGTCGGCCGTGCGATCGCGCGACACGTAGATCGCATTGAACACAGCGGTCGTGATCCAGCTGCGAAACGGGGTGCGTGTCCAGTAGTCGCGTGCGGCGATCGGACGGGTCAGCGTGCGCAGCACCTGCGGCAGCGCGGCCCAGATCAGCAGCAGATCGGCATGGCTCTGGTGGTTGGCAAAGTAGATGCGCTGCTCGGCCTTGGGCGGGCAGCCATACCAGCGGGCCTGCGCGCCGGTCAGCAGCCGGATCAGACCGAGCAGGAACCATCCCATCAACTTGGCACGCATGGAAGCGATGATACAGAGCGCATCCGGCGCGGATCAGGGCAGCTGGGCGTGGGGCATGCGCTCGACGATGGTGGCGGCCCGACCCGACAGATAGGCCGACTGCGGCAGCTTCTCGAAATACTTGGGCCGCGGCAACATCACCGCCAGCCGTGCCGCCTCGAAGGCGGTCAGGCGCGATGCCGGCTTGCGGAAATAGTGTTCGGCCGCCGCCTGCGCGCCAAACACGCCGTTGCCCCATTCGACATTGTTGAGGTAGATCTCGAGGATGCGCTGCTTGTCGAGCAGCAGTTCGAGCAACAGCGTCAACACCAGCTCCTGCCCCTTGCGCAGCAAGGTGCGCTCACCGGACAGAAACAGATTCTTGGCCAGTTGCTGGGTGATGGTGGAGCCGCCGATCACCTTGGGCGCGCGCGCGTTCTTCGCGCCGCGTGCCGCGGCGGCCCGCCGCTGCGCCAGTTCCTCGGCGCGGCTGTTGCGTGCCCAGGCCTTCTCGATCGCATCCCAGTCCACGCCATCGTGGTCGACGTAGCCGTCGTCTTCGGATGCGATGACCGCTCGCTTGAGCTGGTCGGATATCTGCGCGTACGGCACCCACTGCTGGCGCCAGGGCAAGGCACCGGTGGCATGGGCGATGCGCCAGGCCTCGGAGCGCTGGAAGCTCGTCGACTGCGGATCGATCACGACCATGGTGGCGATCCGCGCCACGAAGAACAGCTGCAGCAGCAAGCCTGCCAGAACCACCAGACCCAGCCAGCGCCAGAAGGCCCTCATTTCCCGCTGACCTTGGCTTCGAGCATTTCGTCGCGCGTGAACTTGAAGCGGGACACCAGCACCAGCTGATCGAAGCTGCGCCGCATCTCGTCGCTGAAGCTGCCGAACGGACCGGAGGAGCGCGCGATCATCTCGGCCCGGCGGTCCAGCAGGGGAATGCCGGAGCTGTCCACCACCTCGGTCGCCAGCACCTGGCCGTCATGGTTGACGGTGATCAGCATCGTCAGCTCGCCGTAGAGCTTCTTGCCGCCGGCGGTCGGGAAATTGGTCGTCCCCATGTCCTCGATCAGCCGGCGCATGGTGTCGTAGTACACCGCATAGGGCACCTCGCGCGTGGCCGGGCTCACGTAGCGCTTCTTGGGTCGCGCGTTCTCCTCCTGGATGCGCCGTTCGATCTCGGCCAGCAGCTTGATCAGGCGACGGCGCTTTTCCTCACGCGTGACCTGTTCGGGCGAGGTCGCCGGGCTGTTCAGTTCGGGCGGGCGCAAGGCTGCGAGCTGGGTGCGCACCTGGGCCAGCATGACCTGCTGCTGCTCGAGCAGCGTCTGGGTGCTGCTGCGGTTCTGCTCTTCGAGTGAGTCGCCGACCGACACCAGGGCCGATGCCGGCAGCGGTGTGGTCGCCCGTCCCTTGTCAAGTTCGCCACCGCCACCCATGCTGGCCTGTGCCAGCGCCTGGGCCTTCTCCGGCTTGTCCTGGGTCCGGGCATTGACCAGGATGACCTCCAGCGGCGTGTCCTCGAACACCCGGTTGAAACGCTCCGGATCGACAAAGCGCACCGTCAGCAATGCCGCATGGACGACGAGCGAAAAGCCCAACGCCAGTTGCAGGGTGGTGAATGTACGCAGCAGTTTCACGAGTCCGGATTATCGCCGCCCTCGGGCTTGGCATCCGTGCCCTCGCCCATGTCGACGGCAATGGCAATCGGCCCTGCAACCGCATCGTCGTCACCCTCGTCGTCGGAGCCGGCATCGGCGTCAGGGGTCGTCGCATCCAGTCGCTCGACCACGGTGCCGGAGACGTCCAGCGCAATGGTGTCGATGTCGCCCAGGCGCACCCGCACCCGTGCACCTCGCGGCAGATCGCGCGCACCGGCGACCATCAGCACCAGCGGCAGCGATTCGGCCCGCACCATGTTTTCCTTGAACACCGCCGCATCGAGTTCGGTGATCTGGTTCTGCATCAGGTACTGCAAGGTCCAGAAGCGCTCCATCGCACCCTGGAACGCGCCGTAGGCCGCATAGGCCGCATCGAAGCCGGAAATGATGGAGAACAGCTCGGCGTCCTTGGGCTTGAACGGCGCCGCCAGTGCGGCAGTTCGCCCGTGGCGCGCGCAGGCAATGATCTGCCACTGGTTGACCAGATCGGTGTAGCGGCGCAGCGGCGATGTGCTCCAGGCGTAGCTCGGCACGCCGATGCCCGCGTGCGGCAACGCACGGGTGCCCATGCGCACCTTGACGCCGGGCGCCAGGCTGGCCTGGCTGCGGTAGATCCCGGGAACACCGAGTTCCGCCATCCAGTTGCCCCAGCTGCTGTTGGCCAGGATCATGGCCTCGGCCACGATCAGGTCCAGTGGCGCACCGCGCTGGCGCACCGATATCTGCACCTGCTCATGGCCTTCGGGCTGCGCACCCGCGCCGCCGACCAGGCGGAAGTTGTAGTCGGGCCGGTTGAAGGTCTCCGGCTTGCCTCGCACCTGGATGCGCTGGGCCTTGAGATGCTCCGCCACGCGATACAGAAATGCCAGCTGGGCGCGCATGTCCGGCGCCAATGGATCCGTACCTGGCGCATGCTGGAATTCGGGCTGCTGCAGCCACTGCGTGGTGACGACCTGGTCGAGCTGGTCATGGCGCAGATTGGCGGCAATCGGCACCCGCTCGATCCGGGTCTCGGTTGCGCTGATCTCCAGCGTCTGCTCGTCCATGGTCACATACAGCGAGACCGCCGGGCAATCGCGGCCTTCGCGCAGGGTATAGGTCTGCACCACGGCATCCGGCAGCATCGTGACCTTGAAACCCGGCATGTAGACCGTGGACAGGCGCGCCCGACCCAGCTGGTCGATCGCGTCGCCCGGCTGGATGGCGAGCCCCGGCGCCGCAATATGGATGCCCAGAATCACCTTGCCGCTGCCCAGGCCCTGCAGGCTCAGCGCATCGTCGATCTCGGTGGTGGCCGAATCGTCGATGGAGAACGCCCGCACCGGCGCCAGCGGCAACTCGTCGCGGATGGCCTCGGCCTGCAGTGCGGGAAAGTCGATGCCCTTGGGGAAATTCTCGAACAGGAACCGGCGCCAGTGGAACTGGTAGGCCGAGTCGATCGCACCAGCCTTCTGGAGCAGGTCCAGCGGCGCCAGGTGGGTGGCACGCGAGGCTTCCACCACCGCACGGTACTCCGGCGCATTCTTGTCCGGCTTGAACAGGATCTTGTACAGCTGCTCGCGCACCGGCTCCGGACAGCGCCCGGCGCCCAGTTCGACCACCCAATGGTCTATCTGCTGCTGCACCTGCTTCTTCTTCTCGATCGCGGCCAGCGCCAGCGCCAGCACGTCGGCGGACGCCTTGCGAAAACGTCCCTTGCCGGCACGGCGGAAATAATGCGGCGCCTCGAACAGGCAGATCAGGGCACCGACCTGCTGTTCCAGCGTGGCCTTGTCGCTGAAGTACTCGCGCGCCAGATCGGCAAAGCCGAACTCCGCGTCTGGCGCGAACTCCCAGGCCATGTCGAGTTCGATTCCGGCGCAGATCTCGCGCGCCGCGGCCAGCAGCTGCGCCGGCGCCGGCTTCTCGAACGTGACCAGAATGTTGGCCGCCTTGACCTTGGCACGCTTTCCGCTGTCGAGCTCCACCTGGGCCGACGCGTCCGACTGTGACAATACCCGACCGGTCAGGAACTTGCCGGCTTCTTCAAACAATACAAACATGGCCGGTATTGTCCCTGCAAACATCGCAGGGCCTGCCGCGCCAGCCGCGTGACGGAATGCAACAGCGGTTCAGGCCAGGTTCAGAAAGCGCATGACGGTGTCGATATGGTCTGCAAAATCGCTGATTCCATGGTCGCTGGCTTCCAGCAGTTGCAGTCGTACCCCGGGATACCGCGCCACCATCTCGCGCCAGTCCAACACCTCGTCCCCCTTGGCGGCCAGCAGGTAATAGCGCTCCGGCTGCGTCGGTCCGCCGCATGCCAGGTCGCGCAGTTCATCGACGAAACCGGGCTCGAACACCAGCCGCTGCGTCGGGTCATGCCATGCCGCGTGCTCGCCCCCCTGTGTCGCCAGGTCGCGCGCCGCATGAACCGCCGGGTTGAGCAGCACCGCCTTCGCCGTGCTCTGCTCGGCCAGCCAGGTGGCATAAAAGCCCCCCAGCGAGGACCCGATCACGGCCATCCGCTCGCGGGGCCAGTCGCAAACCCCCTGCTGCACCAGGGCCATGGCCTGGCGCGGCGACATCGGAAGCTGCGGACACCACCAGGTCACGGCCGGATGCACACGGGCGATCCGCTCGGCCATCATGCGGGACTTGGCCGATCCGGGCGAGGATCGGAAACCGTGCAGGTACAGCACGTGGGTGGTGGACTCGGCTCGGGACATGGCGCAATGATAGGGAGCCGGCTGCGCCCGGGCGCGGCGGCAGGATAATCCGGCATGGCCGCAGTATTTGAAAAGCCGTCCTTGTGGCGCCGCGTCTCCCCGCTGTTTGGCGGTTTCGACGCCCTCCTCCTCTTTGCCGTCCTGATGCTGGCGGGCGCCGGCCTGTTGACGATGTATTCGTCCGGCTACGACCACGGCACCCGTTTCAACGACCACGGGCGCAACATGCTGATTGCCGCCGGCATCATGTTCGTGGTGGCACAGATTCCGCCGCAGCGCCTGATGGCGGTTGCATTGCCGCTGTATGCGACCGGCGTGGCGCTGCTGATTGCCGTGGCCCTGTTCGGCATCACGCGCAAGGGCGCGACCCGCTGGCTCAATCTGGGCGTGACGATACAGCCCAGCGAAATCCTGAAGATCGCGATGCCGCTGATGCTGGCCTGGTGGTTCCAGAAGCGCGAAGGGCAGTTGCGGCCTCTCGACTTTGCGGTGGGCGCCATCCTGCTGGCGATTCCGGTCGGACTCATCATGAAGCAGCCCGACCTCGGAACCTCGCTGCTGGTGCTGGCTGCCGGGCTTTCCGTCATCTTTTTTGCCGGCCTGAGCTGGAAACTGGTGCTGCCGCCGGTGGCCCTGGCCATTGCCGGCATCGTGCTGCTGGTGATCTTCGAGCCCAGCCTGTGCGCCGACGGCGTGCGCTGGTCGGTGCTGCGCGACTACCAGCAGCAGCGCATCTGCACGCTGCTCGACCCGACCAAGGACCCGCTGGGCAAGGGCTTTCACATCATCCAGGGCATGATCGCCATCGGCTCCGGCGGGGTCTGGGGCAAGGGCTTCATGCAGGGCACGCAAACCCATCTGGAGTTCATTCCGGAGCGCACGACCGACTTCATCTTTGCCGCATTTGGCGAGGAGTTCGGCCTGATCGGCAACCTGCTGCTGATATTCGCCTTTTCCTTTCTGGTGATCCGGGCGCTGACGATTGCGCTGGAGGCGCCCACGCTGTTCTCGCGGCTGCTGGCCGGCGCGCTGGCCATGATGTTCTTCTCCTATGCCTTCGTGAACATGGGCATGGTCAGCGGCATCCTGCCGGTGGTGGGCGTTCCGCTGCCCTTCATCAGCTACGGTGGCACCGCCATGGTGACGCTGGGACTGGCGCTGGGCATGCTGATGTCGATCAGCAAGTCGCACCGGCTGATTCAGTCATGAACGTGGCCGCACCGCAGCCAGAGTCGCTCTGCCACTGCGCGCAGCCGCAGACAACGCCATGAGCGCCCCCTACCCGGTGGCGATCATCGGCGTCGGCAACATGGGCGGTGCGATGGCCGGGCGCTTGCTCGACCGCGGCTGGCCGGTGCATGTCTGCGATTGCCTGCCCGCGCGCAGCCAGGCGCTGGCGGCACGGGGTGCGACGGCGCACGCGAACGCGGCCGACGCGGCACAGGCTGCGAAGCTCACCATCGTCTGCGTCGTCGACGCGGCGCAAAGCCAGGACGTGCTGTTCGGCGCCGGCGCGGTGGCCGATGCCATGCACCTGGGCCATACCGTGATGCTGTGTCCAACCCTGTCGCCCGGTGACGTCGAGGCGATCGCGCTGCAACTGCGGCCGTTCGGCCTGCACCTGATCGACGCGCCGATGTCGGGCGGACCCGCGCGGGCGCGCGAAGGCAGCATGAGCCTGATGCTGGCCTGCCCGCCAACCGTCTTCGAACGCCACCGCGCATTGATCGAGACGCTGTCGAACAAGGTGTTCCGCATCAGCGAGAACCCCGGTGACGGCGCCCGCACCAAGCTCGTCAACAATCTGGCGGCCGGCATCAACCTGGTGGGCGCAGCGGAGGTGCTGGCACTGGCGCAGCGCATGGGACTGGACGCGGCAGCTACGCTGGACGTGATCGAGCAATCCAGCGGCCAGAGCTGGATCGGCTCCGACCGCATGCGCCGTGCCATCCGCGGCGACCTGGTGCCGCGCGCCCACATGACGCTGCTGGAGAAAGACACCCGGCTGGCGCTGCAGGCAGCCCGGGACGTGGGTTTCGACGGGCCGCTGGGCGCCCGCGCGCGCGACGTGTTCGCCCAGGCCAGCGCGGGCGGCATGTCCGAACTGGACGATGCGGCATTGCTGCAATGGTTGTCGCGGGACGCGCCACCCGGCTGATCAGGCACGGTGGGGGTACGGCGCCGATTGCCTCGCTGCGGACGCGGGCAAGGCACGCAGCCTAAAATGCGCCATGATCTCTCGCGAACCCACCATCGAACGCCTGGCCATCGCCAAGGCCCTGCTGCTCACCCCTTTCGGCCTGGACGAGTCGCATCTGAGCGCAGCCCTGGCCCAGATCCGGGCGCACAAGGTCGACGACGCGGACCTGTATTTCCAGTACACCCGCAGCGAAGGCTGGGGGCTGGAGGAAGGCATCGTCAAGTCGGGTTCGTTCAGCATCGACCAGGGCGTGGGGGTCCGGGCGGTCAGTGGCGAGAAAACCGCATTTGCCTATTCGGACGATATCTCCCAGGCCTCGCTGACCGACGCAGCCCTGACGGTGCGCGCCATCGCCACTGCCTCGCGCAGCGGGCGTACCAAGGTCAGCCCGCGCAGCATTGCCGCAACCCGCTCCCTGTATCCCGATCTGGACCCGATCGCCACCATGGACAGCGCCGCCAAGGTGGCCCTGCTGGGCAGGGTCGAGAAGCTGGCGCGGGCCAAGGACCCGCGCGTGGCGCAGGTCATGGCCAATCTGGCCAGTGAGTACGACGTGGTGCTGGTGGCGCGCGCCGATGGCACATTGGCCGCCGACGTGCGTCCGCTGGTGCGGCTGAGCGTAACCGTGATCGCCGAGCAGAAGGGTCGCCGCGAGGTCGGCAGCGCCGGAGGCGGCGGCCGCTTCTCCCTGGCCTATTTCGACGACGCGCTGATCGGCAAATATGTCGATGAGGCCGTGACGGCCGCCTTGACCAACCTCGAGTCGCGTCCGGCCCCGGCCGGCGAGATGACGGTGGTCCTTGGCCCGGGCTGGCCTGGCATTTTGCTGCACGAGGCCATCGGCCATGGACTGGAAGGCGACTTCAACCGCAAAGGGTCCAGCGCCTTCAGCGGCCGCATCGGCCAGCGCGTGGCCGCCAAGGGCGTGACGGTGCTCGACGATGGCACCATCAATGACCGGCGCGGTTCGCTGAACGTGGACGACGAAGGCAATGCCAGCCAGCGCAATGTGCTGATCGAAGACGGCATCCTCAAGGGCTACATCCAGGATGCGATGAATGCCCGACTGATGGGCGTCGCGCCCACCGGCAATGGCCGTCGCGAGAGTTATGCCCACGTGCCGATGCCGCGCATGACCAACACCTACATGCTGGCCGGCGACATGGCGCCGCAGGAGATCGTCTCGAGCATCAAGCGCGGCCTGTATGCCACCAATTTCGGCGGCGGCCAGGTCGACATCACCTCGGGCAAGTTCGTGTTCTCGGCCAGCCAGGCCTACTGGGTCGAGAATGGCAAGATCCAGTATCCGGTCAAGGGCGCGACCATCGTGGGCAACGGCCCCGACGCGCTGACCCGGGTCAGCATGATCGGCAACGACATGCAGCTCGACAGCGGCGTGGGCACCTGCGGCAAGGAAGGCCAGAGTGTGCCGGTCGGCGTCGGCCAGCCGACACTGCGCATCGACGGCCTGACGGTCGGCGGCACGGCCTGAACACGCTTTGGGCCGGCACTTTTTTTTCATGCTAAAGTCGCCGCCATGCTGACCGCACGATTTTTCTTTAGCTATTTCTGGTTCTCAAGCGCCGACGGCGGAAGAGAGAAGTAGTCGTGTCACCCAGCTGATACCCGAATCTCCCCGAAACCGCCGGCAACCCCGGCGGTTTTTTTGTTTTTGGCCCTTCACTTTCTTCCAGGATCACAACCATGACCTCACAGACATCCCCCTGGCAATCCGATACGCCCGCACAACGCAGCCAGCAGGACCGCAGCAACAGCCAATCGATCAGCGACCGGACCAGCCAGACCGATGACGAACGTATCAAGGCCATCAACGTGTTACCCCCACCCGATCACCTGATCCGCTTCTTCCCGATCAGCGGAACGCCGGTCGAAGAACTGATCACCCGCACCCGCGGCAATATCCAGAACATCATGGAAGGTCGCGACGACCGGCTGCTGGTCGTCATCGGCCCCTGCTCGATCCATGACCCGGTGGCAGCGCAGGAATATGCGCGCCAATTGCTGCAGCAACGCCACAAATACCGCGATACGCTGGAGATCGTCATGCGGGTCTACTTCGAGAAGCCACGCACCACGGTGGGCTGGAAAGGCCTGATCAACGACCCTTACCTGGACGAGACCTTCCGGATCGACGAGGGCCTGCGCATCGCGCGCCAGCTGCTGATCGAGATCAATCGCCTGGGCCTGCCGGCCGGCAGCGAGTTCCTGGACGTGATCTCGCCGCAGTACCTCGGTGACCTGATCTCCTGGGGCGCCATCGGCGCACGCACGACCGAAAGCCAGGTGCACCGCGAGCTGGCCTCGGGCCTGTCGGCACCCATCGGTTTCAAGAACGGCACCGATGGCAACATCAAGATCGCCACCGACGCGATCCAGGCGGCCGCCGGCGGCCACCACTTTCTGTCGGTGCACAAGAACGGCCAGGTGGCGATCGTACAGACCAACGGCAACCAGAACTGCCACGTGATTCTGCGCGGTGGCAAGGCGCCGAACTACGATGCGGACAGTGTCGCCGCCGCCTGCAAGGCCTTGACCGCCGCCGGACTGCCGCCCACCCTGATGGTCGACTGCAGCCATGCCAACAGCAGCAAGCAGCACGAGAAGCAGCTCGATGTGGCGCGCGCAGTCGCCAGCCAGGTCGCAGGTGGCTCGCACAGCGTGTTCGGCGTCATGGTCGAGAGCCATCTGCAGCCCGGTGCGCAGAAATTCACCCCGGGCAAGGACACCCCGCAGTCACTGGAATACGGCAAGAGCATCACCGATGCCTGCCTGGGCTGGGACCATTCGCTGGAACTGCTCGCCTGCCTGTCCGAATCGGTGGCGGCACGCCGGGCGCGCGCAAGCTAGGTACGGCCCGGAACCGGGCCTGCCGGCGACGGCTACCCCGCGCCGGTGTCAGGCCACGGCGGCGACAGGCCGCGAGACGGCGGCTACGCGCGGCGCCCCCAGGGCGTCAATCAGCTTCTGGTGGATGCCACCGAAACCACCGTTGCTCATGCAAAGAATCTGGTCACCCGGACGCACCCGGGCCAGCACCTGCGCCACCAGCGTATCGATGTCGGGCGCCACGATGGCCTTGTCCCCCAGCGGCGCCAAGGCATCGGCTGCGTCCCAGCCCAGTCCGCCCGAATGGCAGAACGCCAGATCGACCGCGTCCAGGCTCCAGGGCAGCTGCGCCTTCATGGCGCCGAGTTTCATGGTGTTGGTGCGCGGCTCGAACACGGCCAGAATCCGCACCGAATCGCCGACCTTGTGCCGCAGCCCGTCGACCGTGGTGCGGATCGCCGTCGGGTGGTGGGCGAAGTCGTCGTAAAGCTGGACTGGCGCCGCACCGGCAGGCGCGCCCGCCAGCGCGATGCTGGCACGCAGCTCCATGCGCCGGCGCACGTTGCCGAATTGCGCCAGGGCCTGCGCGGCATCTGCAGGCGCCACACCCACGTGCTCTGCGGCGGCGATCGCCGCCAGCGCGTTGAGCTGGTTGTGGGTGCCACTGAGTGACCACGCGACGCTGGCCACCACCTCGCCATGGCGCAGCACCTGGAAGCGGTCGGGCTCGCCCAGCGCGGTGTAGTCGCTGACGGCGGCACCGAAGCTGCGCAGTTCGCTCCAGCACCCGGCTGCCATGACACGGGCCAGGCTTTCTTCCAGACCGTTGACGATGATGCGGCCACTGCCGTTCGGTCCGGCGCCAGGAACGATGCGTACCAGATGGCGGAATTGGCGCTCGATTGCAGCCAGATCGTCGAAGATGTCCGCGTGATCGAATTCAAGGTTGTTCAGGATGACCGTACGGGGACGGTAATGGACGAACTTGCTGCGCTTGTCGAAAAATGCGGTGTCGTACTCATCGGCCTCGATCACGAACAGGGGCTTGCGGGCGCACCCGTCCGGCGTGGCGGGCGGCATGCCGCCCAGACGCGCCGAACGATCGAAGTTCATCGGCACGCCGCCGATCAGAAAGCCCGGCGCCAGGCCGGCCTGCTCCAGGATCCAGGCCAGCATCGCAGTGGTCGTGGTCTTGCCGTGGGTGCCAGCAACCGCCAGCACATGCCGGCCCTGCAGCACATGGTCGGACAGCCACTGCGGTCCACTGGTGTAGGGTGCTCCCGCATCGAGGATCGCCTCCATCAGTGGATAACGCGCCGTGCCGTCCGGCCGGCGCGCACGGCTCACGACATTGCCGACCACGAACATGTCGGGCGCAAGCGCCAGTTGTTCGGCCCCATAACCCTCCATCAGCTCGATGCCCAGGGCCCGCAACTGGTCGCTCATCGGCGGGTAGACGCCGGTATCGCAACCGGTGACGGTATGGCCCAGTTCACGCGCCAGCGCCGCGAGCCCGCCCATGAAGGTGCCGCAGATGCCCAGGATATGAATGTGCATCGCAGGATTTTAGGCGACGGCCTGCGCGCCGCGAGCCGCCACGGCCAGCGACAGCACGCGCCCAATGCCGGCCTTCCCTACGGGGATTGCCATGGTCCGTGGCGGGTCGTACGGCAGGCATCGGGCAGGGCTGCCCTGCAAGCATGCAAAATGCGGTGATGGACATGCGTAGCACGGACCTCAAGTCCGAAATTGCCGCCAGTGCGGCCCGACTGGTGGTGGAAGATGGGCTTGAATACGGCCCCGCCAAGCGACAGGCCGTGCACATCCTGGGCCTGCCGGCCCGTACCGCCCTGCCCGACAACGAAGACATCGAGGATGCGGTGTTCGAGCACATCGCCGTGTTCTGCGCCGATACCCAGCGCCAGGAACTGGCCGCCTTGCGGGCATTGGCCGTGCGCTGGATGGAACGCATGGCCGCCTTCCGGCCGCACCTGACGTCGGCGGTGTGGCGCGGCAGTGCGACGCGCCGCTCCGACATCGTGATCGACCTGTTCTGTGACGATTGCAAGTCGGCGGAGCTGGCCTTGATCGACATGCGGGTCCGCTACCAGGCGCATACGGTAGGCGGCATGCGCGGAGAAACCGTCGAAGCTCTGATCGTGATGGATCATTGCCCCGGGATCGACGGCCGGGTCCCGGTGCATCTGCGCGTCTACGACCTCGACCAGCTGCGCGGCGCATTGCGGACGGATGCACGGGGCCGCACGCCCAGGGGCGATCTGAATGCGCTACGCCACCGGATGGAGACCCAACAACCATGAACGCCACCGCCAAGGAAGATGCCGCACACGCCGCGCCGATGCGTACGGCACGACGCCGCTGGCTGTATGGCGTGGTGGCAGGCGTCGCGGCCGCCGCCGGCGCCGGCCTGGCCTGGCGCAATGGCCATGTGGTGAAGACCACGCCAGGTTCGGCACCGCCCGATGGTCTTTGGGGACTCTCGTTCCAGACGCCGCAAGGCACCACGCTGGCGATGGCCAGTTTCAAGGGCAAACCCCTGCTGCTCAATTTCTGGGCCACCTGGTGCCCCCCGTGTGTCGAGGAAATGCCCTTATTGGACCGCTTCTTCACGGAAAACAGCGCCAACGGATGGCAAGTTCTAGGGCTTGCCGTTGACCAGGCCGCGCCCGTGAAGCGTTTCCTGGAAGCGCGGCCGGTCGGTTTTGCGATTGCGCTGGCCGGACTTGCGGGGACGGACCTGAGCCGAACCCTGGGCAATTCTGCGGGTGGACTGCCCTTTTCGGTGGCGTTTGATCGGTCGGGCAGGATTGTCCAACGTAAAATGGGTCAACTCGGGGCGCAGGACCTGCAACAATGGCGGTCTGCCACCTAGACAAAAAGGCAGGCCGACAGGCGCTTTGCCGGCCTCGGCAGCGCCCCCCGAATCCCCAGGCACTCCCCATCGGAATGCCGATTAATGCCAAAATAGGCGATGTTGAGCAAAGTTAGCCTTATTTAGGGTAAATTTGCGCCTCACCAAAACCACCGTCGTTGGAGCCCCCATGGATTTGCGAAAACTCAAGACTCTGATCGATCTTGTTTCCGATTCGAACGTGTCCGAACTGGAAATCACCGAAGCCGAAGGCAAGGTCCGCATCGTCAAAGGCGGTCCGGCCGCTGCGCCGCAATACCAGGTGATGCCGCCCACCGCGGCGCCGGCTGCAGTTGCAGCGACAGCCCCCGCGCCGTCTGCCGCAGCAGAACCGGCGGCGCCGGCCGTACCGGCCAGCCATGTCGTGAAATCGCCGATGGTCGGCACCTTCTATCGCAGCGCCTCGCCAGGCGCCAAGGCGTTTGTCGAGGTCGGCAGCGCGGTCAAGGAAGGTGACACGATCTGCATCATCGAGGCCATGAAGATCCTCAACGAAATCGAAGCCGACAAGACCGGTACCGTGACCAACATCCTGTGCGCCAATGGCCAGGCCGTCGAGTACGGACAGCCGATGTTCGAAATCGCCTGACGACGGACCCAGCGACCCATGTTCAAGAAGATTCTGGTTGCCAACCGAGGCGAAATTGCACTGCGGATTCAGCGCGCCTGCCGAGAGCTCGGTGTCACGGCAGTGATGGTGTACTCGGAGGCGGACCGGGAAGCCAAGTACGTCAAACTGGCGGAAGAGGCCGTGTGCATCGGCCCGGGGCCGTCCGCACTGAGTTACCTCAACATGCCTGCCATCATTTCGGCGGCCGAGGTGACCGATGCCGAGGCGATCCATCCCGGTTATGGCTTCCTCAGCGAAAACGCGGGATTTGCCGAACGGGTCGAGAAAAGCGGATTCCAGTTCATCGGCCCGACGCCGGAGTCGATCCGCATCATGGGCGACAAGGTCTCGGCCAAGCAGGCCATGATCAAGGCCGGTGTACCCTGCGTCCCCGGCTCGGAAGGGGAACTGCCTGAAGATGCCGTGCAGATCCGGCGCATCGCCAAGTCCATTGGCTACCCGGTCATCATCAAGGCAGCCGGCGGCGGCGGCGGGCGCGGCATGCGTGTCGTGCACACCGAGGCAGCGCTGGTCAACGCCGTGCAGATGACCAAGGCCGAGGCGGCGGCGGCATTCGGCAATCCCGCGGTCTACATGGAGAAATTCCTGCAGAACCCGCGCCATATCGAAATCCAGATCCTGGCCGACAAATACAAGAATGCCGTCTACCTCGGCGAGCGCGACTGCTCGATGCAGCGCCGCCACCAGAAGGTCATCGAAGAGGCGCCTGCACCGGGCATTCCGCGCAAGCTGATCGAGCGCATCGGCGAACGTTGCGTGGCAGCCTGCAAGAAGATCGGCTACCGTGGCGCCGGCACCTTCGAGTTCCTGTTCGAGAACGGCGAGTTCTATTTCATCGAGATGAACACCCGGGTCCAGGTCGAGCACCCGGTGACCGAATGGATCACCGGTGTGGACATCGTCAAGACCCAGATCATGGTCGCCGCCGGCGAGAAACTGCCATTCACGCAGCGCCAGATCGAGATCCGCGGCCATGCCATCGAGTGCCGCATCAATGCCGAGGACCCGTACAAGTTCGTGCCTTCGCCCGGACGCATCACCATGTGGCACCCGCCAGGCGGGCCAGGCGTGCGCGTGGACTCCCACGCGTACACCAACTATTTCGTGCCGCCCAACTACGACTCGATGATCGGCAAGATCATCGTGCACGGTGACACGCGCGAACAGGCGCTGGCCCGCATGCGCACCGCGCTGGGCGAAACCGTGGTCGAAGGCATCAATACGAACATTCCGCTGCACCGGGAACTCATGGTGGATGCGAAATTCTGCGGTGGCGGAACCAACATCCACTACCTGGAAGAGTGGCTTGCCCAGCACAAGCGATAAGGGTCCGGCATGTTCGAACTGAGTCTGCAGTGTCCACAAGCCCAGGTCGAGATCGTCTCGGATGCCCTGGAGGCGCTGGAGGCGCAAAGCATCAGCGTCGAGGACAGTGATGCGCTGACCGACACCGAGCAGCCCCTGTTCGGCGAGCCGGGCATGGTTCCGACGCAGATCGGCTGGCGCCACTCCACCGTCAAGGCCTTGTTTGCGACGGAGGCATTGGCGCAGGAAGCGACATCCATCCTGCAGGCCCAGGACTTCTTCACCGAATGCAAGATGGTCGGTATCCATGCCCTGGCGGATCAGGACTGGGTACGCCTGACCCAATCGCAGTTCGCGCCGGTGCCGATCAGCCCCGGCTTCTGGATCGTGCCCACCTGGCATGAGCCGCCGGCAGACGCAAAACACGTGATTCGGCTCGATCCGGGCCTGGCATTCGGCACCGGCACCCATCCGACCACGCGCATGTGCCTGCAGTGGATCGCCGAGGGCCGCGGTCCGCATCCGCTGGGACGGGTGCTGGACTATGGCTGCGGCTCCGGCATCCTGGCGATCGCCGCTGCAATGATGGGCGCCCAGGAAGTCGACGCGCTGGACATCGATCCGGCGGCCGTCGAATCTTCGATGCTCAATGCCCAGGCCAACCATGTCACGATCCGCTGCGGCCTGCCCGACATGACCAGCGGCCAGTACCAGACCGTGCTGGCCAACATCCTGGCGACGCCGCTCAAGGTGCTGGCACCGCTGCTGTGTGCACGCGTGGCGGCAGGCGGCCATCTGGTCCTCTCCGGCATCCTGGAGCGTCAGGCCGACGAACTGGCGCAGGCGTATGCACCCTCCGTCAAACTCAAGGTGGCAGCGGCCCAGGACGGCTGGGTTCTGATGACAGCCAGCACCTGACGCGCCAAACTGCGCCACTACAATCGCCTGTCCATGAGCCTGATCACGCGTTGTCCGACATGCGAAACCATGTTCAGGGTCGTACCGGATCAGCTCCGCGTGTCCGAGGGCTGGGTACGCTGCGGTCAATGCGCCGAGATCTTCGACGCCACGCAGCACATGGTCACGTCGCCCGAGGCACCAGCACCAGCACCAGCACCAGCACCAGCACCAGCACCAGCACCAGCACCAGCACCAGCACCAAGCGTCGCACCGCAGCCGATCCACGAGACGCGGCCACAGGCCGCAGCGCCTGCGCCGGCACCGGTTCCGGCTCAGGTCCCGCCCCCCTCTTCGCAACCCAGCTTCATCAGGCCCGCGGCGGACTCGCAGTTCCCCGCCACCGATGCGCCAGGCATCCCCACCGCGCGAACACCGGAGCCAGCCCCGCCGGCGCCGCAGCCTGATCCCGTCGCCGATGAACCGGACTGGGCCGACGCGCCATTGACCGATCCCGAAACGGTATTCCTGGATCGGGACAGTGAAGCCGAGCCGTCCACGCAGCCGCTGACACAGGCACAGGACACCGCAAGGATCGACCTGCCCCTGTCGGAGCCGGCGCCCGCTGCCGAGCCACCTGTCGAGGCTGTCGTTCGCCCATCGACCTCGCCGCCGCGGCCTCCACCAGCCGAAGACGTGCCGCCGGTATCGTTCCTGCGTCAGGCTGCCGATGCGCCGTCATTCTGGAGCCGGCCCGTCATGCGCTGGACCTTGCTGCTGGTCCTGCTGGCCTTGCTGGTGCTGCTCGTCTTTCAGATCGTGCTGAAGGAGCGCAACCGCATCGCCGCGCTGGAACCCGCCACACGCCCGGTGCTGCAGGCCTTGTGCGGCATGGCCGGTTGCAGCCTGTCTCCGCTGCGGCAGATCGAATCGATCGTCATCGACAGTTCCACATTCAGCCGTATCCGCGGCGACGACTACCGGCTGGGATTCGCCCTGCGCAACACGGCACCGATCGCCATTGCGATGCCGGCGATAGAACTTTCGCTGACCGACCCGCAGGACCAGGCGGTGATCCGCCGCGTGATTCAACCCGCCGAGTTTGCGGCCGGCACCCTGTCGCTGGCCAAGTCATCGGTGTGGACCGGTTCGCTCTCCATGTCGGTTCGACCCAGCGCCAACACCGACCGCATTGCCGGCTATCGCCTGCTCGCTTTCTACCCCTGACAACCGGATCTTTTGCACCATGGCATCCATCATCTGCGGCTCGCTCGCCTTCGACACCATCATGAATTTCGAGGGCCGTTTCGCACAGCAGATCCTGCCCGAACAACTGCACATCCTCAACGTCTCGTTCCTGGTGCCTTCGCTGCGCCGCGACTTTGGCGGTTGTGCCGGCAACATCGCCTACAGCCTGAAGTTGCTGGGCGGCGAGCCGCTGCCGATGGCCACCGTCGGCATGGACGGTGACGGCTACCTCAAGCGGCTTGCCGATCTGGGCATTCGCAGCGAATTCGTGCGCACCATCGCCGATGCCTACACGGCGCAGGCGATGATCATCACCGACCAGGACAACAACCAGATCAACGGCTTTCACCCGGGCGCCATGGAGCAGGCCTGGCAGACCAGGATCGAAGCGCGCAGCGATATTGCACTGGGCATCATCGCCCCCGACGGTCGCGATGCCATGGTGCAGCATGCCGAACAGTTCGCCGCAGCCGGCATCCCGTTCGTATTTGATCCGGGCCAGCAGTTGCCGCGCTTCGATGGCGCCGAGTTGCGCGACTTCGTCGAGAAGGCCAGTTGGGTTGCCGTCAACGACTACGAAGGCAAGATGCTGTGCGATCGCACGGGCTGGGATATCGACGAGGTCTCGCGGCATGTGCGCGGGCTGATCGTCACCACCGGCGCCCAGGGCTGCGATGTCTGGGTTGACGGCAAGAAGACCCAGGTGCCTGGCATCAAGGCCCGCAGTGTCGTGGATCCCACCGGCTGCGGCGACGCGTTCCGGGGCGCCTTGCTGTTCGGCCTGGAACAGGGCTGGTCGCTGGAACGCTGCGCGCAACTGGGCAACCATCTCGGCGCGATCAAGATCGCCGAACGCGGCCCCCAGAACTACAGCATCGACAAGGCCGCCATCGGCCTGTGATCACGGGAGCGCCAGGCAAAAAAAAGCCCGACACCGTGAGGTATCGGACTTGCAACGAACCTAGGTTCGTTCAGGGCTTGCTGGCTGTCGGGAACGGCCAGGCCGCCTGCGGGTTCAACGTCGTCTGAGCGGCGGATGCAGCAGGGGCAGGGGCAGCGGGCGCCTTCGCGGCTTTCTTGGCGGCCGGCTTCTTGGCAGCCTTCTTGGCAGCGGGCTTCTTGGCCGCTGGCTTCTTGGCAGCTACCTTTTTGGCAGCAGCTTTCTTGGCCGGGGCCTTCTTGGCTGGCGCCTTCTTGGCTACGACCTTCTTCGCCGGGGCTTTCTTCGCTACCGCTTTTTTCGCCGGAGCCTTCTTGGCCGCTGCCTTCTTCGCAGGTGCCTTCTTCGCTACGACTTTTTTCGCCGGAGCTTTTTTAGCCACGACCTTCTTGGCCGGGGCCTTCTTCGCTACGGCCTTTTTCGCCGGAGCCTTCTTGGCTGCAGCTTTCTTTGCCGGAGCCTTCTTCGCGGGTGCGGCTTTTTTAGCCGCCGGTTTTTTTGCAGTTGCCATCATTTTCTCCTTGATCAAGTAACAAAGAGCACTTCAAGCCTGTTGGAGCGCAAGAAGCGATTCAGGGTGTTGGGCCTTATCCCAGCACCTTGAATGGGTTGACACACGACGCATCGGCGGTCTTTGCCACCTGACACATCGCATGAAATTCGGGTTGCCACAGCCGTTCGTTCCGTCTTCAGTCCCAGGACAACGCGCCACCGGACTGATACTCGATGACACGGGTCTCGAAGAAGTTGCGTTCCTTCTTCAGATCGATCATCTCGCTCATCCATGGGAACGGGTTTTCCTCGTTCGGATACAGGGCCTCCAGACCGATCTGGGTGGCACGGCGATTGGCGATATAGCGCAGATAGCCCTTGAACATCGACGCGTTCATGCCCAGCACGCCACGCGGCATGGTGTCTTCGGCATATTGGTACTCGAGCGCCACGGCTTGCTCGAACAGGTCGCGGATCTCGGCCTTGAACGTGGCCGTCCACAGCATCGGGTTTTCGAGCTTGATCTGGTTGATCAGGTCGATGCCGAAATTGCAGTGCATGGATTCGTCACGCAGGATGTACTGGTACTGCTCGGCGGCACCGGTCATCTTGTTCTGCCGGCCCAGCGCCAGGATCTGCGTGAAACCCACATAGAAGAACAGGCCTTCCATCAGGCAGGCGAACACGATCAGCGACTTGAGCAGCTTCTGGTCGTTTTCCAGCGTACCCGTCGTAAAGTGCGGATTGGTCAACGTCTCGATGAACGGGATCAGGAAGTTGTCCTTGTTGCGGATCGACGCGACCTCGTTGTAGGCGTTGAAGATCTCGCTCTCGTCCAGGCCAAGCGACTCGACGATGTACTGGTATGCGTGGGTATGGATGGCTTCCTCGAACGCCTGGCGCAACAGGAACTGGCGGCACTCCGGCGCCGTGATGTGGCGGTAGCTGCCCAGCACGATGTTGTTGGCGGCCAGCGAATCGGCGGTGACGAAGAAACCGAGATTGCGCTTGACGATGCGGCGCTCGTCTTCGGTCAGTCCGGCCGGGTCTTTCCACAACGCGATGTCACGCGTCATGTTCACTTCTTGCGGCATCCAGTGGTTGGCGCAACTGGCGAGGTATTTCTCCCAGGCCCATTTGTACTTGAACGGCACCAGCTGGTTGACGTCGGTCTTGCCGTTGATGATGCGCTTGTCGGCAGCATTGACGCGACGGGGGGCCGGTGCATCGGCGACAGCTGTCGGCGCTGCCGGTATCGCTGCACCATCGTCGAGAACACGCTTGCTCGGCGATTGCGGCGGAGTCTCCATCGGGCGGCCCGCTTGCGGGTCGCGAGAAAAAGACGATGGCGGTGTGGGCTTGACTTCTTCGTCCCAGGTCAACATAGAGGATTCCAATCTGCGAATTATCAGAGCAGTGTGATGAATTGAAAAGTATTCATGGTATTCACTGCCGATATGTGTTGTTCAATTGCATCGCCCGCAACATGTGCGGGCGCATGGCAATCACGAATTACTGGCACGCCTCGCAGGTCGGATCATCGACACCACAGAACTTCACGTCGGTGGCCGGACTCGCTGCCAGCTGCTCACGCGCTGCAGCGGCTGCCTTGTCGAGCGCACTCATCGGCGCATCGCCACCACCGGACGACACGGCATTCATGCGTCCGGCAGCGACCGTGGATTTCTCCACGTGCGACGACGATTGCGTGCGCAGGTAGTAGGTCGTCTTGAGGCCGCGCAGCCAGGCCAGCTTGTAGGTGTCGTCGAGCTTCTTGCCCGATGCACCGGCCATGTAGATGTTGAGCGACTGCGCCTGGTCGATCCACTTCTGGCGCCGCGCAGCAGCCTCGACCAGCCAGTGTGTCTCGACCTCGAACGCGGTCGCATACAGGGACTTGATCTCCTGCGGCACGCGGTCGATCGGCTGCAGCGAGCCATCGAAGTGCTTGAGGTCCATGACCATCACGTCGTCCCACAGTCCCAGGCGCTTGAGGTCATGCACCAGGCTGCCGTTGATGACGGTGAATTCGCCCGACAGGTTCGACTTGACCGACAGGTTGCCGAAGCAGGGTTCGATCGAGGCGTCCACGCCGATGATGTTGGAGATGGTTGCGGTCGGTGCGATGGCCACGCAGTTGGAGTTGCGCATGCCGTCCTGGGCGATCTTCTTGCGCAGCGCCTCCCAGTCCAGCGTCGAGGAGCGATCGACCTCGACATAGCCGCCCCGTGCTTCGGCCAGCATGTCCAGCGTATCGATCGGCAGAATACCGCGGTCCCACAGCGAGCCCTTGAAGCTCGAGTAGCGGCCGCGTTCGCGCGCCAGCTCGGTCGAGGCCCAGTAGGCGTAGTAGCAGACGGCCTCCATCGACTCGTCGGCGAACTGCACGGCCGCATCGCTGGCGTACGGCACCCGCAGCTGGTACAGGCTGTCCTGGAAGCCCATCACGCCCAGGCCGACCGGTCGGTGGCGCATGTTGGAGTCACGGGCCTTCTTGACCGCGTAGTAGTTGATGTCGATGACGTTGTCGAGCATGCGCATCGCGATGCCGATCGTGCGGCGCAGCTTGTCGTGGTCGATGGCGCCGTCCTTCAGGTGCTGCAGCAGGTTCACCGAACCCAGGTTGCAGACGGCGGTCTCGGTGTCGCTGGTATTCAGCGTGATCTCGGTGCACAGATTGGACGAATGCACGACGCCGGCGTGCTGCTGCGGCGAACGCACGTTGCAGGCGTCCTTGAAGGTGATCCAGGGGTGGCCGGTCTCGAACAGCATCGTCAGCATCTTGCGCCACAGGTCGGACGCCGGCAGCGTGCGCGAGGGCTTGATCTCGCCGCGTGCGGCCTGCGCTTCGTAGGCGACATAGGCGCGCTCGAAGTCGGCGCCGAACTTGTCATGCAGGTCCGGCACGTTCGATGGCGAAAACAGCGTCCAGTTGCCCTTCTCCATGACGCGGCGCATGAACAGGTCGGGAATCCAGTTCGCCGTGTTCATGTCGTGCGTGCGGCGGCGGTCATCGCCGGTGTTCTTGCGCAGCTCCAGGAATTCCTCGATGTCCAGGTGCCAGGTTTCCAGGTAGGTACAAACCGCGCCCTTGCGCTTGCCGCCCTGGTTGACCGCCACGGCGGTGTCGTTGACGACCTTGAGGAAGGGCACCACACCCTGCGATTCGCCATTGGTACCCTTGATGCGCGAGCCCAATGCACGTACGCGGGTCCAGTCGTTGCCCAGGCCGCCTGCAAACTTGGACAGCAGCGCGTTTTCCTTGATCGACTCGTAGATGCCGTCCAGGTCGTCCGGCACCGTCGTCAGGTAGCAAGAAGACAGCTGCGAGCGCAGCGTGCCACTGTTGAACAACGTTGGCGTGCTGGACATGAAGTCGAACGAGGACAGGATCTCGTAGAACTCGATGGCACGGGTTTCGCGGTCGATCTCATTGAGCGACAGGCCCATCGCCACGCGCATGAAGAACGCCTGCGGCAATTCGATGCGGGTCTTGCGGATATGCAGGAAATAGCGGTCATAAAGCGTCTGCAGGCCCAGGTAGTCGAACTGCAGGTCACGCTCAGGCTTGAGCGCGGCGCCCAGACGCTTCAGGTCGAACTGCAGCAGGCGCTCGTCGAGCAGCTCGGCATCGACGCCCTTGCGCACGAATTGCGGAAAGTACTCGGCATAGGCCGGGCCCATCTCGGACGGTGCGATGTCCTGGCCCAGTACCTCCTTGGCGATGGTGTGGAACAGCAGACGCGCGGTCGCGTAGGTGTAGTCGGGATCCTTTTCGATCAGCGTGCGTGCGGCCAGAACCGACGCCTTGTAGACCTCGTCCATCGGCACCCCGTCGTACAGGTTGCGCAGCGTCTCGGCCATGATCGGCTCGAAACGGATATCCGGGCCCAGGCCTTCGCAGGCCGCGCGGATCAGGTTCTGCAACCGGTCCAGGTCCAGAGGTACACGCTGGCCGTTGTCGATGGCAAACAGCTGCGGCGCAGCCGGCGCCTCCTGCTCGACCTTGCGCGCCCGCTCCTGCGTCCGCTTCTCGCGGTACAGCACATAGGCACGGGCAATCTCGTGGTGCCCACCGCGCATCAGGCCGAGCTCGACATGGTCCTGCACGTCTTCGATATGAAAGGTGCCGCCGCCCGGACGCGAACGCATCAGCGCGCGCACCACGGTCTGGGTCAGCTCATCGACGACCTCGCGCACGCTCGCAGACGCCGCGCCATGCGTGCCATGAACCGCCAGAAAGGCCTTCATCATGGCCACGGCAATCTTGTTGGGCTCGAACGGCACGACAGCGCCGTTGCGGCGGATGATCTGGAAGTGGGCCAGCGCGGAAGCGGCGGCGGCCGGCGCCGCGGGCGCACGGCCCGTCGCTGCGGGTCCGGGTTGCTGGGAGGGGGGTGTATTCAGGACAGTCTGCATTGTTCTTTCCTCGTCTCTGGGAACGTCTTATGGGGAGGATTCGGATGGGCGGTGGCTTGTTTTCGGGCTATCGCGGCAAGCGCATGCTTCCGACCAGCGCACACTATATATGGGGTGCAAATCGTTTACAAGCCACTACCGGTAGTGTATCGCGCAGGCCACGGCCATCCCGCGGCGCAGCATTTTCCAGCTTCCGGTCGATGGCTTGGCGACGGCATGCGCTCCCGACCCGGCGCCATGCCTTGCGACATGGGAAATGCAGATTGAAACCCAGGATTCATGCGACCAGCACCGCGTTTTGACGCGGATAACCGCATGAATCCTGCGTCCCGCCGATCGCCACCCGGATCCGACAACAGGTGTTCGCCCATCGCCGGCGCACATTTCACCGTGCTGCTGCCGTAGATTTTTTTACACAGTCGGCGGAAATAAATCTTCACCCCAGTCCAGGGACTGGCGCAGCAGCGGCCAGTCGAACCCGGCGCCTGGATCAAACTTGCGCCCCGGTGCCACATGCTCATGCCCGACCACCTGACGAATCGGGTAGTTGGCGCGGATCGCCGTGCACAGGTCCGCCACCACGCAGTACTGGACCGGCGCGAACCGTTCGCCCTCCAGGCCCTCGAGCTCGATGCCGATCGAAAAATCGTTGCAGTTGTCGCGGCCCTGATGGCAGGACGCACCCGCATGCCAGGCACGCGCATCGCAGCTGACGAATTGCCACAGACGGCCGTCGCGCCGGACGAAAAAGTGCGCCGACACCGTCAAGCCGCGGATCTGCTGGTAATAGGGATGGGCATCCCAGTCCAGCGTGTTGGTGAACAGCTGTTGAACCGCCAGGCCGCCATAGACCCCCGGCGGCAGGCTGATCGAATGCAGCACCACCAGGTCGACCGCCATGCCCGGCGGACGCGGACCGAAGTTCGGCGAGTCCAGGCGACGGGCGTCGCGGAACCAGCCCTGGTCCCAGGCCGATGTCGGATCCTGCCCCTGGTCGCAGGTTTCAGTCGGCGTCATCCACCGCATCCCGGTCTGCGGGTACGTCGATCTTCAGCCGGGCGATCCGGTAACGGATCTGGCGCAAGCTCAGGCCCAGCCTTGCCGCAGCGGCCGTCCGGTTGAACCCGGTCTCGTGCAAGGTCTGCACCAGGATTTCACGCTCCTGCCGGTCCAGATGGCTTTGCAGGTCGCTGGGAATGACGATCGGCGCTGCGGCATCGACCACTTCCCCCGGCGGCGGCGGCGCAACTGCGGCCTGCCGAAGGTTCTCCTCGGGCATCGACTCCAGGGGCATCGGCAAGGTCGAATCCCCCAGCACATCGACGCGCAGGTCCCCGCCTTCGCTCAAGGCCACCGCGCGGTGCAGCAGATTCTCCAGTTCCCGCACATTGCCCTTGAGCGGCGCCAGGCAGATACGCTCGAGCACGCTGGCGGACAAGGTTGGCACCGGCATGCCGGCCTCCTGTGCGATGCGCCCCAGCAGACTGGCACACAGGGCCGGCAGATCGTCGAGCCGCTCGCGCAGCGGCGGGATCACGATGTCGATGACATTGAGCCGGTAATACAGATCCTGCCGGAACCGCCCCGCCTGCACCTCGGCCGCGAGGTCACGGTGGGTCGCACTGATGATGCGCACGTCAACCGGCTCTTCCTGGGTCGAGCCGACGCTGCGCACGCTGCGCTCCTGGATCGCCCGCAGCAGCTTGGACTGCATGGCCAGCGGCAGATCGCCGATCTCGTCCAGGAACAGGCTTCCGCCACGCGCTGCCTGGAAGAAGCCATCCCGGTCCTGCGTCGCGCCGGTGAACGAACCCTTGCGCGTCCCGAAGAACTCCGCCTCCAGCAACTGCTCGGGGATGGCGCTGCAATTGACAGCCACCATCGGACCGCCAGAGCGGTGGCTGTTGGCGTGCAAGGCACGCGCCACCAATTCCTTACCGGTGCCGGACTCGCCGGTGACCAGCACCGGCGCCATCGACCGCGCCACCTTGGCCACCCGCTCCTTGACCTGGCGCATGGCCACCGACTCGCCCACCAGGCGCTGCAAGGCGGCCTCGCCGACCCCGATTGCAGCATCGGTCTTGCGCCGGTTGAAACCCTCGCGGGAGGCCTGCCCGGCGTTGTGCCGCCGTCCGGCCACGGCTTCCTTGCGGGCACCGAGCACCGCAGACGCAATGACGGAGCGGAACTGCTGGATGTCGACCGGCTTGGTCAGGTAGTCGAAGGCCCCCGCCTTGAGCGATTCGACCGCGTTGTCAGCCGATCCGTAGGCCGTGATCACCACGCAGCGTTCGCGGCGCTGGTTTTCGCGCAGCCGCTGCAACAGGCTGATGCCCATGCCGTCTGGCAGGCGCATGTCGGTGATGACCACTTCAAATCGGCGGGCATCGAGTTGCTCCCATGCCTGTGCCAGATCGCCGACGCTGAACACCGAATACCCCTCGCGAACCAGGGCCAGCTCGTACAGGGTGCGCAGATCCGGCTCGTCGTCCACGACGAGGATGTTCACATCCTTCTGGGCGGCAGTTGCATCCATGGTCACGGCGCTATTTTGGCAGATGGCTTGCCCCACGCGGCGGACGCAAACCGGATGCGGAATTCGTTGCCATCGACGGTGGCGGCCGCTATCCGTCGCGCTGTCCGGGCAAAGCCAATCGACGCACCATGGCCGTCGCACAGTTCCCGACATATATAGAGGCCCAGACCGGTGGAGCGGCTCTCGGACGAAAAGAAGGGCTCGAACAGATGGCGTTCGACCGACGGCTCCATCGGTTTGCCATCGCTCCAGACCATCAGCGACACCGGCCCTCCCGGGGCGCGGCTGGTGATCACCTGGATCGATGCAGCGGATGCGCCGGCATAACGATTGGCGTTATCGAGCAGGTTGACCAAAACCCGGCGCAGATGCTCGGCCTCGAACGAAACATCCGCATCGACCTCGCTCAGGTGCAAGGCCAGCGGCGAAGCACGGCCACCGCGCTGGTCCCAGTCGGCACAGATCTGCGCGACGACCTGGTTCAGCCGCACACTGGACGGATCGGCCTCGGGCGCACGCTGCTGCACCCGGGCAATGTCGAGCACCTCGTCGACGATGCGCTCGAGCCGGCTGGCATTTTGCTGCACCATGCGGATCAAGGGCTTGAGCCGCGGATCCTCGACACCTTCGTCCAGCAGTGCGTTGGCCTGCACGATGGCGGCCAGCGGATTGCGGATCTCATGCGCCACCGCGCTGGACATGCGCCCCATGCTGACCAGTTTCTCGGTGCGCATGCGAGCTTCGACCTCGCGCTGGTCCTGCACGAACATCACGCACAGGCGCTCGGACGGCGCGTCGCCGGTGGCGGCAATGCGGGTGCGGACATGGGTGAACTGCGGGCCGGCACCGGCAAGCGACAGCACGATGCTGGCGCTTTGCCCGGTGTTCTGCGCCAGCGTTCGCCGGTTGAGTTGCACCAGAGCCTGCCAGCCAGGCTCGGTCGCGAGCGAAAAAGACTGCTGCATCGCCGCAACGTCACGCCCCAGCAGCCGGCACGCGGCCGGGTTTGCCGCCAGCACCAGATCCTGCTCGTCCACCACCAGTATTCCGTCGGTGAGCGACTCGATGACCAAGGCATTGACCTCGCGCTGCACCTGGGCCACCATCTGGCTGCGCCGCGACCGCTGCTCCTCGCTGGCCAGCCGCGCCGACAACTGGCTGGCCAGAAACGCGATCACGAAATAGCCGGCGCCGGTCAAGGCCGACTGCGCAACCACCGACGGTGAATCTGCGCTGCCCGCCAGCCCGTCCAGCGTGGCACGCAGCAGCAACAGCAAGGTGGCACCGGCCGCCGTTGCCATGGCCACCGGCAGCGACCCCAGTACCGCCGCCATCAGCACCGGCAAGGCCAGCAACGGTGAATAGTTGATGCCCGCGTTGCCCTGGACATATTGGAGCAGGGCAAAGGTGGCCACGTCGACGCCAACCGTCAGGATCCAGCGCGCTCCCAGCGTCGTCCCCAGACGGTGTGGACGTCCGAACAGCCGCGTGACCAGCGTCGCCACCAGGTAGGCGCCACAGGAGATGACCAGCAACGGGTCGGACGCCTGACCCAGTACGTACAGGCTGGCCTGCAAGGCCAGCAGCACGAAGCCCAGGGTTACGCGGGCGGTCATGAAGCCGCTCCACAGGCGCACGAACTCGCCCGGTCCGTCGGCGTCGACGTTACCGTCGCGCTGGTTCGACCGCAGATCCAGCCACGGGCGGGATGGCGCGGCAGCCATGGTGCCGCTCAGGCCTCGGCCCGGTTGCGGTGTTCGGTGGAACAGTAGGTGCCGTGCTCGCCGACGATCAGGTCATCGCTGGGGCAATGCATGCCGCAGTGATCGCACCGGCCCATGGCGATGGCCCCCGGGGCCTTGCGCCGCGGTCTGGCGGCGTCGCGCTCGGCGTCATCCGACCGCTCGGCCGCCCGATTGGAGCGCCAGATCCAGACCCCCACCATGACCACGATCAGCACCAGCAGGAATTTCATGGCATGCGACCCAATACGACTTCCATGACGAACCGCGAACCGACATAGGCCAGAAACAGCAGGCCGGCGCCGGCATACAGCACCCGCACCGCGCGCCGGCCGCGCCAGCCATACCGAAGCCGGCCCAGCAGCAATGCCGCAAAGGTCAGCCATGACAGGACCGTGAACACACTCTTGTGGTCCATGCGCAAACCCATGCCGGGGCCATACAAGGTCTCTCCGTAGGCCAGCACGACCAGCAAGGTCGCCGTCAGCAGCGCAAACCCGGCCTCCACGAAGCGGAAGGTCAGCCGCTCCAGCGTCAGCAGCGGCATGCCGCTTTCCGGGTCCGCGCCCTGGCGGATGCGATCCTCGGCGCGCCCCATCATCCAGGCATGGACCACGGCCGCGCCGAACAGGCCATAGGACGCGATGCCCAGCGCCCAATGCAAGGGCAACCAGGCCGATGCCGCGGGGTGCAGCGCAGAGCCGGGGAACAGCAGCGGCAGCAACACCGCCACGGCCGCCAGCGCCGACAACACGCGGCGCAGCCGCAACTGCGGGTAAAAGTGCGACTCGATCGCATAGACCGCCCCCACCAGCCAGGCGGTAACCGACAAGGCTGGCGCAAAGCCGAAATGCGGCGCAGCACCGGCCAGGCTGATGGCCAGCACCACCGCGTGCAGCAGCCAGCCCAGCAGCCAGCCCAGCAGCAGCACCAGCCGGCCCATGCGGTCCCCGAAGCCTTGCCAAACGGCCGGGACCAGGTAACCAATGGCGGCGAGCCACGCAAGAACATGGGTCAACACGGAGCCACTGGCTAGAATCATGGCTACAGTTTAGCCTCTCGCCCGCCCCCACCTGCGCGTTCCGCTGGCGAGAATCACCCCCGCGCGCACCCGAAACCCCAAGCACCCATGGCCTCATCGCTTTCCGAAAAACTGTCGCGCCTTGTCAAGGAAATGCGCGGGCAGGCCCGCATCACCGAGTCCAACGTCACCGACATGCTGCGCGAGGTGCGCATGGCCTTGCTCGAGGCCGATGTGGCACTGCCCGTGGTGCGCGACTTCATTGCCCGAGTCAAGGAGAAGGCCCTCGGCCAGGAGGTGATGGGCTCGCTGTCGCCGGGTCAGGCACTGGTGGGCATCGTGAACAAGGAGCTCTCCGCAACGATGGGAGAGGGCATCAGCGACATCAACCTGGCGGCGCAGCCACCGGCGGTGATCCTGATGGCGGGTCTGCAAGGCTCGGGCAAGACGACCAGCACCGCCAAGCTGGCGCGCCACCTGATCGAAAAGCGCAAGAAAAAGGTGCTGACGGTGTCAGGCGACGTCTACCGCCCGGCCGCCATCGAACAACTCAAGACCGTGACGGCCCAGGCCGGCGCGCAGTGGTTCCCCAGCAGCGCCGATCAGAAGCCGGTCGATATCGCCCGTGCCGCACTCGACTACGCGCGCAAGCACTATTTCGACGTCCTGCTGGTCGACACCGCCGGCCGCCTCGCGATCGACGAAGTACTGATGCGCGAGATCAAGGAACTGCACCAGGTGCTGGATCCGGTCGAAACCCTGTTCGTCGTCGACGCGATGCAGGGCCAGGACGCGATCAACACGGCCCGGGCCTTCAAGGAAGCCCTGCCGCTGACCGGCATCATCCTGACCAAGACCGACGGTGATTCCCGCGGCGGCGCCGCGCTGTCTGCGCGCCAGGTGACCGGCGCGCCGATCAAGTTCGCCGGCACCAGCGAGAAGATCGACGGGCTGGAGGTGTTCGACGCCCAGCGCCATGCCGGGCGCATCCTGGGCATGGGCGACATCGTCGCGCTGGTCGAGCAGGTCAGCTCCGGCGTCGACATGGCGGCGGCGCAGAAACTGGCCGCCAAGGTCAAGAGCGGCGCCCACTTCGACCTCAACGATTTTCTCGGTCAGATCCAGCAGATGAAACAGATGGGCGGCCTGTCCAGCCTGATGGACAAGCTACCCGCCGCCATGGCGGCCAAGGCGGGTCAGGTCGACATGAACCGGGCCGAAAAAGACATCCGGCGCAAGGAAGGCATCATCCACAGCATGACCCCGCTCGAGCGCCGCAAACCCGAGCTGATCAAGGCCACCCGCAAACGCCGCATCGCCAACGGCGCCGGCGTACATGTACAGGAAGTCAACCGCATGCTCAAGGAATTCGAGCAGATGCAGGACATGATGAAGAAGATGAAAGGCGGCGGCATGATGAAGATGATGAAGCGCCTCGGCGGCATGAAGGGGATGGGGAAAATGCCCTTCTGAGCAGCCTGAGACCTTGTGGGAAAGACCGAAATTACACGAAGTGAATTTCGCTCTGTCCCCAACATTTTGTCGGATGTCCGGCTGTTCCAACCGAGCGCCCCCAAGAGCGTGAGCCATGCGCGCACCCAAACGACAAAAAACACCAGGAGACCGCCCATGACAACCCCCACCACCATTGTCGAACTGCGCAGCCATCTCCTGCAGGTGCCGTGGAACGGTCCACCGCCGCCAGCAGGTATCCTGGCCGCGCCGCTGCGCGACATCTACGTGCTGGAGATCGAAACCCAGGGCGGACTGGTCGGCATGAGTTACCTGATGCCGCTGCGCGGCGGCCTGCACACACTCGATGCCTGCATGAAGGAGTTGATCGCACCGCATCTGATCGGGCGCGACGCGACCGAGATCGAAGGCATCTGGCAGACGCTGTACAAAAGCAACTTCTGGCTCGGCCGCATGGGCGTCACCGTCTTCGCCCAGAGTGCGGTCGACATGGCGCTGTGGGACATTGTGGGCAAGCGCGCCGATCTGCCGCTGTTCCGCCTGTGGGGCGCCGCCCGGACGGAGATCCCGGCCTATGGCTCGGGCTGCTTCCGCGGCATGGGTCGCGACGGCATGATTGCCCGGGCCCAGGAGTTCACGGCCATGGGTCTCACCGCCATCAAGATGCAGGTCGCCCACATCCGCCCGTGGCGGGAGGACGTGCGCAACGTACAGGCGATGCGCGAAGCCCTGGGCGAGGACATCGAGATCATGATCGACGTCAACATGGGCTGGGACGCCGACACCGCCATCCAGGCCGGCCACCACCTCGACGCATTCGACCCCTACTGGCTGGAAGAGCCGGTGGTCGCCGAGGATGTCGCCGGCTACCGCCGGATCGCCGCCGCACTCAAGACCCGCGTCGTCGGTGGCGAAAGCCACTTTACGCGGCAGGACCTGCGGCCGTTTTTCGAGACCCCCTGCGTGCCCATCCTGCAGCCCGACCCCATGCGCGGCGGCTTTACCGAGTTGCGCAAGATCGCCGCCACCGCCGAGACCTGGGGCATCCGACTGGCTCCGCACCTGTTCCATGAGACGATGGTGCATGTGCTGGCCTCGATCCCCAATGCCAGCTACCTCGAATACATGACCTGGAACGACGACCTCTGGATCGATCCGATCCTGCCCTCGAAGACCGGCATGATGTCGCCGCCCGAGCGGCCAGGCCATGGCCTGGCCTTCCGGCCGGAGATCCTGAAGGACTTCAGGATCTCCGGGCAGACGATGCGCGGCTGACCCCTTCCCGGGCGCTGCCGGGTCTGCCGCTCGCGCGGCGCCGCGCACGTCGAACCACTGAAAGCAACGAGGAGAGCGAGATGCGCGTTTTGTTCACCGGTGGGTCCGGCAAGGCCGGACGGCACGTCATTCCCTATCTGGTCGATCACGGCCACCATGTGCTCAATGTCGACTTGACGCCCCTCGCGCATCCGGGTGTCGACAACCTCACGGCCGACATCACCGACTCCGGGCAGATGTTCAATGCCATGACCAGCTATGCCAACTTCGGTGAGCTGGAGCCTGGGGCCGGCGTGCCCAAACTCGACGCCGTGGTGCACTTCGCCGCGGTGCCGCGCATTCTCATCCGTCCGGACAACGAGACTTTCCGGATCAACACCGTGGGCACCTACAACGTCATCGAGGCGGCGGTCAAGCTTGGCATCCGCAAGATCATCATCGCCTCATCGGAAACCACGTACGGCGTGTGTTTCGCCGATGGGGAGGTCAGCCCGCCGTCCTTGCCGGTGGAAGAAGACATGGATGTCAATCCGATGGATTCCTACGGCATGTCGAAAGTGGTCAACGAACAGACCGCCCGCAGCTTCCAGCGCCGCTCGGGCTTCGACATCTACGCCTTGCGCATCGGCAATGTGATCGAGCCGCATGAGTATGGCCGCTTCCCCGGCTTCTTCGCGAACCCGCAGGTACGACGGCGCAACATCTTCTGCTACATCGACGCGCGCGATCTGGGCCAGATCGTCGATCGATGCCTGAACACCGACGGGCTCGGATTCCAGGTCTTCAATGCCGGCAACAACACCAATTCGGTCGACATGCCGACCGCAGACATTGCCCGGCGCTTCTTTCCCGGCGTGCCCTTCACCCGCGCGATGGGAGAGCACGAGGCCCTGTACGCCAACCGCAAGATCCGCGACATGCTGGGCTTCACCGAAGAACACGACTGGCGCAGATACGTGAAGTGACGGCGGCTGGACTTCGCCGCCGAGCGCCCGCGTTGCCTCAGCCCGCCAGCACTTCCTGCGTCACCACCTCGCCGCGCAAGGAGCGCTGCGGCGCCTCGGTGATGCGTACGTCGACCATCTGCCCGACCAGCCGCTGCGGGCCCTTGAACACCACGGCCCGGTTGCACTCGGTACGCCCGAACAGTTCGGTGGCGTCCTTGCGCGCCATGCCCTCCACCAGCACCCGCTGCACCGTGCCATGGCGGCTGGCGCTGATGCGCCGCACGCTGTCGTCCAGCGCGGCCTGCAGCCGTTGCAGCCGCGCCAGCTTCACCGCATGCGGTGTTTCGTCCTGCAGCGCGGCCGCGGGCGTACCGGGCCGCGGGCTGAAGATGAAACTGAACGAGCTGTCGTATCCCACGTCGTCGACCAGCTTCATCAGCTTGTCGAAATCGGCATCGGTCTCGCCCGGGAATCCGACGATGAAGTCGCTGGACAAGGCCAGGTCCGGCCGGATCGCGCGCAGCTTGCGCACCGTGGACTTGTATTCCATCGCGGTGTAGCCGCGCTTCATCGCCATCAGGATGCGGTCGGAGCCATGCTGCACCGGCAGGTGCAGATGGTTGACCAGCTTGGGCACACGGGCATAGGCCTCGATCAATGCCGGCGTGAACTCGTTCGGATGGCTGGTGGTGTAGCGGATGCGCTCGATCCCCGGAATTTCGGCCACGTATTCGATCAGCGTCGCCAGGTCGGCCGTCTCGCCGCCCTCGCCCATCGGCGAGCGGAAGGCGTTGACATTCTGACCCAGCAGCGTGACCTCGCGCACACCCTGGTCCGCCAGGCCGGCAACCTCGACCAGCACGTCCTCGAACGGACGCGACACCTCTTCGCCGCGGGTATACGGCACGACGCAATAGCTGCAGTACTTGGAGCAGCCCTCCATGATGCTGACGAAGGCGGTCGCGCCCTCAACCCGCGCCGGCGGCAGGTGGTCGAACTTCTCGATCTCCGGAAAGCTGATGTCGACCTGCGCCCGGTCCTGCTGTACCCGCTGGCGCAGCAACTCGGGAAGTCGATGCAGGGTCTGCGGCCCGAACACCACGTCCACATACGGCGCGCGCGCGATGATGGCCTCACCCTCCTGGCTCGCCACGCAACCGCCAACGCCGATCTGCACGCCCTTCTTCTTCAGATGGCGCACACGGCCCAGGTCGGAGAACACCTTTTCCTGGGCCTTTTCGCGCACCGAGCAGGTGTTGAACAGGATCAGGTCGGCCTCGTCGACATTTGTCGTCGACTCGTAGCCCTCGGCCGCATGCATGACGTCGACCATCTTGTCCGAGTCGTACTCGTTCATCTGGCAGCCAAAGGTCTTGATGAAAACTTTCTTGCTCATGGGAGATCCAGTACCGGAAAAATCAGGGGGAAGGTCGGCGCCGCATCGGCTGCGGTCGGGCCCATCGGAATCCATGCCGTGACTGGCGCCGCCCTGCCACCAGGCTTGCGACCGGTCCACGCCGACACGCGCGCTATTGCTTGGGGAACTTGGGCAGTTGGTCGAACGGCGTCTTGCCGTCGTCGACCTTGGGCTTGTCGGCGTCGGAGCCGAACACGAAATTGGTCGTGGTGTCCCAGCCCCTGGGCAATTGGTCGACCTCGGCCTGCGAGAGAATCCACACCTCACGCACCAGGCCCTGCTGCTCGAGAACGTAGTTCACCGCATATTGCTGGCCGATCAGCGCGCCGGACATCAGCAGCAGATTGTTCGGGCCGCGGATGCGCACACCCGGCGAAAGCCGCATGGCCGTGCCATTGATCTGCACCTCGGGAGGCGCCGTCACCGTCATCACGCCACGTTTGACGTTGGCCGGAAACTGGCGCGACGCCACCGCCTGCGCGTGCGCAGCGGTCGCCAGCAGCAGTGTGCCGATCAGCGCAGACAACATCCATGCTGTCGCGCGACGCAAGGCGCCGACGGTGAAAAGATTGAAACAGCGGGTCATGGTTTACATCCAGGGGCTGTGGGACAAGGGGCATGCGGACCCGGCCTGGGGCATCCCAGGATACGCGCGGGCCGGTCTCAAGCCGGAATTCTAGTCGCCGATGGCATCGGGCTTGTCTGCGGCCGTCGGGCGCAGCATGTCACGGGCGCGGCCGACAGGCACCATCGCAACGGCGTCGCCAGCCGCCTCGACCTGTGACTCCACCGAGGTGTCGATCTTGCACGGGCCGAAAATGCGCACCTTGCAGGTGCTGCAGATGGCCTTGTCCAGCCGGGGGAAGATCTGGCCGATCACGTCCTCGCCGATCCGGAACTGGTTCTCGGCGCCAATCTCCGCATCGGCGCCGCAGCGGCGCATCATCTCCTGCGGCTCGTCCTTCATGTTGGCAACGTACAGGGCTCCGCCGAGTTTGCGGCGCCGACGCGCCTCCTGTGCCAGCAGATGGGCGCCCTCGAGATCGACGAAGCCGATGCCGGTACCGATCAGCAACAGACTGCGCTGCATCGGATTGCGTTCATCGACCCGGCGCAGCTCGGCCGCAACATAGTTGACCGCGCCAAAGAAGATCGGACCATTGATGCGCACGATCTTGAGCTGCGGACAATCCGGCAGGCCGGTGTCATTGGCAAACCCGGTCGGACCATTGAGCAGCACCGGCTTCACATCCTCGATGCCCGGCTTGGCCGTGCGGTTGAGAAACAGCAGCAGCGACATCAATACGCCGATGAAGATGGCGTACTGCAGCTGCAGCGTCAGCGTTGCCACAAACGTGACCGCCATCACCACGGTTTCCTGCCGGCTGACGCGCATGACTTCAGCAATATTGCGAAAATCGATCAGACCCCAGGCAACGATGAACAGGATGCCGGCCATGGCCGGCACCGGCAGGTAACGCGCCAGCGGCGCCAGAAACACCACGATCAGCAGCAGGAAGACCGCCGAAAACGCCGCCGCCAGTGGCGTGCGTGCGCCGGAGTCGAAGTTCAGGCCACTGCGGTTGAACGACCCGCTGGACGCATACCCCGAAAAGAACGCCCCGGCCAGGTTGGACAATCCCTGGCCGACGAACTCCTGGTTGGCGTCGATGACCTGGCCCGATTTCACCGCAATCGCCCGCGCCACCGAGATCGCCTCGGTCAGGGACAGCAGCGTGACAGCGATCGCCACCGGCGCCAGTTGCTCCAGCGCGACCGCTGACATGGGCGGGTACGACAGCGGCGGCAATCCCACGTTCAGCGCGCCGACATTGCCGATCAGGGTGCGCGCATTGCCCCATGCCAGGTCCATCAGCGCAGCCGCAACACCTCCGGCCACCATGCCCACGATCAGGTACGGCGCCTTGTGCCAGCGGCGGCGTGTCAACACACCGGCCAGCACGGTGACGCAGGCCACGGCCGTCACCCAGGGGTTGATCTGCGTGATCTGCTCCCCCAGTGCCAGCAGGATGCGATAGACCGAACTGCCGCGTGCGATGTCGATGCCGAAGAAATTCTTGATCTGGCTGGCCGCAATGAGCACGGCAGCACCGGCCGTGAAGCCCAGCACGACCGCATGCGACACGAAATTGACCAGCGTGCCCAACCGCAGCAAGCCCATGCTCAGCTTGAAAACCCCCACCAGAAAGGTCAGCGTCAGCACCAGCGCGATGTACTCGCTGCTGCCCGGGCTCGCCAGCGGACTGATGGTGGCAAACACGACGATGGAGATCGCAGTCGTCGGCCCTGACACCAGGTGCCAGGACGAGCCCCACATGGCGGCCACGATGGCCGGCAGCATCGCCGCATACAGGCCATATTCCGGCGGCATGCCGGCAATGGTGGCAAACGCCACCGCCTGGGGCACCAGCACCAGGCCGCCGGTCAGGCCGGCGACCGCATCGGCGCGCAAGGTGACCCGATCCACCATGTGCCACCAGCGCAAGAATGGAAAGAGCTGGAGCAGCCAGGGGGCGGAGGAACGTCGGCGCATGGTCTCGGAGCGATTGTGGATGCGGATGCGCGGCCGGTCTGTTTCTGCGGAAACAGACCCTGGCCATCACGGCTCGAACCGATGATACGCGCGCGACCACTGCACGCAGAGCGGCAGCGGCCGCCCGGAATCAGGCTATCGGCGGTCGTCGCCGTCCGTCGCGCCTGGTGTCCCGTCGCTGGCGCCCGCGCATGCCAGGCCGCTTCAGAACTCGAAACCGCCCCGCCGCCGGATCTCTGCCGATGCCGGCCCTGTCAACATCGCCGCCAGGACGCGCGCCTGCGCGGGATGGCGGGCGCCGGTACAGATGCCCAGCGTGTAGTCGGTGGCCAGCTCGAACTCGGCCGGCAGCATGGCGACCAGCTCCACACCAGCGGTACCGTTGATCTCCGTCACCTGCGTGCATCCGATCAGCCCGGGCGCGTCACAGGCGGCCATCTCCCGCATCGCCGTCTCGCCGTTCGGGTACTGCCGCAGCACCGGCACGAGCTCCTGGTCCAGGCCCAGCTTGCGCAGCACCGCCATGAAGTGCCGACCGGCCGTGGACTTCTCGGCGTCGGGAAAGTAGACGCCCTTGGCGCTGCGCAGGGCCGTGCGCAGTTCATCGGCATTGGCAAGCGCTCGCAGTGGCTCCCCACTGCGCAGGGCAATGCCGGTCCGCACCCGCCCCAGCGACTGCGCCGAACCCGCCACGACATGGCCGGAGCGGATCAGGTCGTCGATCAGCGGCGCCGTCAGGATCACCAAGTCGCAGGGCGCACCGGCCAGCAATTGGTCGCGCATCATGCCCACGGCGCTGAACGTGCCATCGATGCCGGCACCGGTTTCGCGCGTGAAGGCCTCCTGCATCGCCTTCACGAGGGCCGCAGCCGCGCCACCACTCAAGATATTCATTCTTTTCTCCATCGGATTGCTTGTTTCGAAAATCGGCGGGCTTGCAAGTCATCCGTCCGCCTGCGCCAGTGCCTGCTGCATCAGTCGTTCGGCTGTGAACGGCATGCTGCGCATCCGGATGCCGGTGGCGTCGGCAATCGCATTGGCGATGGCACCAGCCACGGGGCCGGCCGTGCACTCGCCGGCGCCCACCGAAGCATGGTCGGGGCGCTCCAGCAACGCGATCTGCACCTGTGGCACATCGCGGAACCGCAGGATGGGATAGCTTTCCCAGTCGGTGGACCGTATGCCGCTGGGGTCGAACTGCGCCGCCTCGCACAAGGTCCAGCTGGCGGCCTGGATGGCGCCGCCCTCGAGCTGGTTGCGTGCGCCATCGGGATGCACCACCCGCCCCATGTCGGCGGCGATCCAGATCCGCTGCAGCCGGACCGATGCCTGCACCACCAGCTCGACCACCACCGCGCAATAGGCTCCGGTGTTCTTGTAGCGCGCATAGGCCAGGCCGCGGCCCCAGCCCTCGGTCGCCGGGCGCGACCCGCCCCAGTCTGCCAAGCGCGCCACCTCGGTGAGGACGGCCACGGCGCGCGCGTCCTCGGCACGCTGCAGCTGTGCGAGACGAAAGGCCAGCGGGTCCATCGACTGCTGCGCGGCGATCTCGTCCATGAACGACTCGGCGGCAAACACATTGGCATGGGCGCCCAGCGCCCGCAAGGCGGAGACCCGCAGCGGCATGGCCAGCACACGGTGGTTCAGCACCCGCAGCGACGCAATATCGTAGGGCGGCACCGCATTGCGCTGCGACCCGCCACCCGCGGCCAGTGCCGCATTGACGGCCAGCGGAACCGGGAATGGCGACGCAGTCTGCCAGGCGCCCAGCAGCGACGGTGTCGCGCCACGTCCGGGCCGGGTGCCATGCCCCTGACTCCACACGTCCTGCTGCCACGACTGCAGCACCCCATCGGGCCCGACACGGGCCTCGATCGCCACCGCCATGGCCGGCCCCATCGGCGCCTGGCCCATCTCGTCGGCACGCGACCACAGCGCACGCACCGGCCGTCCGAGAGCCGCACGGGCCAGCCAGGCCGCATCGAAGGCCACGTCGTCGGCGCCGTTGTGGCCGTAACAGCCGGCACCTTCGGCGTGCGACACCTGCACCTGCGCCTCTCGCACACCAAAGGCCAGCGCCAAATCACGCCGCAGATTGAAGATGCCCTGGCTGTGGCTCCAGACGGCCAGATCCTGCCCACCGCCGGTCCACTGCCCGATCGCACAACACAGCCCGACCGAGGCATGCTGCAGATAGGCGCGGTCATATTCGGCGCGGTACAAGGTTCCGCGCTCCGTTCCATCGGAGACGCCGCCATCGGCGCGCTCCAGCACCACGCTGCTCTCCAGCGGTTGCGACTTCAGCCACGCGACCACGCCGTCCGCTGTCGGCACGTCGGCACGCCCCGACCACAGGCCGTCCGACGCCTCGGCCCTGGCCACCTGCCGCGCGGCCCGCGCCAGTGCGTACTCCGACAGCGCAATGACGCCGATCAGCACGCCGTCGCACGGCACGGCCAGGATCCCGTCACTGGTGCGCAGCCGCTCGACCAGCCGCTGCGCGGCGGTCGGGTCCAGTTCCGCCGTCAGCGTGCGCGGACGAAACACCCGGCCATGGCACATGCCTGGCAGCTCCATGTCTTGGATGAACGTGAACTCGCCAAACACCTTGGCCGCAATGTCCGGGCGCTGGCTGTCGCGATGGCATGCGGCTGCATCCTGCGCCATGCGGCCATGGGCGGGATCGATGGCCCCGGCCAGCATCTGCGCGTCGACCAGGGCAGCATAGTCCACAGCAAGCCCCTGCCCGTCGACGCGAAACACACCTTCGGCCAAAGTGACGGCGTCCGGCGCCACGCCATGGCGCAGCGCCAGTGTGTGGCGGCAGGTCTCGCGCATGTGGGCCGCCGCGCAGCGCAGCGCGGCGCCGGAATGCTGCACCGACAGGCTGCCCGAGGTGACGGCCTCGTCCGGGCTGCAGCGGGTGCTGGCGGGCTGCATCTCGATGCGCTGCGGCGGCAGGCACAGTTCCTCGGCAACGATCAGGCGCAGCGCATGCGAGATGCCCTGACCGATGTCGACCTTGCCCGAGTACGCACGCACCCCGCCATCGGTCCCGATATCCAGCCATTGGCCCAGCCGCGGGTGGGCCTTGACCGCGTCCGGCAATGAAGCAGGATCCATCGGCACCCTCTCAGCCGGCGGCACGCGCAACGGCCTGCACCACGCGGTTGTGAATGCCGCAGCGGCACAGGTTGTCGTCGAGCGCCCGCCGGATATCGTCTTGCGAAGGATGCGGATTGCGCCTGAGCAAGGCCGCTGCCGTCATGATCATGCCGCTGGTACAGAAGCCGCACTGCATCGCCTGCACCTCGAAGAAGGCCGTCTGCAGCGGATGCGGCGCCGCGCGCGTGCCCAGGCCTTC
This sequence comes from Rhodoferax sp., assembly GCA_024235935.1. Lineage (GTDB taxonomy): Bacteria > Pseudomonadota > Gammaproteobacteria > Burkholderiales > Burkholderiaceae_C > CAISIP01. The sequence goes on from JACKLL010000009.1 coordinate 140,727, forward strand.
GAGCGTGGTGACATGCTGGCCGGCGACGGCCTCCATCGGGGTGTCGCAGGCCGCAACGGCGCGGTCGCCGAGCAGGACCTTGCAGGCGCCGCACTGTCCGAGTCCGCATCCCAGGCGCGTGGCCTTGAGGCCGCAGGTGCTGCGCAGGCAGTCGAGCAAGGACTGGTCGTGCGGCGCCTGAACCGTGACGTCCTGCCCGTTCAGATGAAAACGGATCGCCTGCGCCATGGCCAGCGTATCAATCCGGCTTGATATTGGCCGCTTTGACGATCGTCGCCCACTTGGCGATGTCGGCCGTCAGGTACTGGTCGAATTCGCCTGGCGACATCGACATCGGAACCGCACCCTGCTTGGCCCACAAGGCCTTCACGTCCGGCTGCGCCACGATCTTGCGTACGGCCGTATTCAGCCGATTGACCACGTCGGTGGGCGTACCCTTGGGTGCCATCAGGCCGAGCCAGATCGTGGCCTCGTATTTGGGCACGCCCGCCTCTGCAACCGTGGGCATGTCCGGCAGGTTGGCCGAACGCGTCAGGCCGGTGCTGGCGAGCGCGCGCACCTTGCCCTGGCGCGAATAGTCGGCCATCGTGGTCTCGGCGTCGAACATCACATCGACCTGGCCGCCCAGGATGTCGGTTCGTGCGCCGGAACTGCCTTTGTAGGGCACATGGGTCATGTCGATGCCGGCCATGTACTTGAACAGCTCACCGGCCATGTGGTAAGGCGTTCCATTGCCGGACGAGGCGTAGTTGAGCTTGCCCGGATGGGCCTTGGCGTACTGGATCAGTTCGCCCACGCTCTTGATCTGCACCGCCGGATGGACGACCAGCAGCAGCCCGGAGGAATTCACCGGCGCAATCGCGGTGAAGTCCTTCATCAGCGCGAACGGCTTGTTGTTCAGCAGCGATTCGTTCACCGTGTGGGTGTTGGACATCATCAGCAGGGTGTAGCCGTCAGCCGGGGACTTGGCCACCACGTCGGTACCGATGACCGAGCCGGCGCCGGGTTTGTTGTCGATGATGAAGGACTGCTTGAGTTCGTCCTGCAAGCGCTGCGCGATGAAGCGCGCGTAGTTGTCGGCCGGGCCGCCGGCGGCAAAGGGCACGACGATCCTGACCGTGCGGTTGGGATAGTCCTGCGCAGAGGCCCCGCCGGCAGCGAGGCATGCCGTGGCGAACGCGACGGCGAGCTTGAGAAATCCGAAGGTCTGTTTCATGTTGAATGTCTCCTGAAAGGAAGTGGACGTCGCGTCCACGAATGGCTTGAACCGGTTCAGTCGACCTTGCCGATGCGCTGCACCAGCACAGCCATGCTCTTGGCATCGCCCTGCACGAAGCGGTCGAACTCCGGCGCGTCCTGGAACTGGAAGGCGGTTCCCGCGCCGGCGAGCGCCGCGACGGCGCGTGCGTCCTGGGCCGCAAAGCGCGCGGCCTGGCGCAAGGCCTCTACCGCATCTGCAGGCGTGTCAGCCGGCACGAACAGGCCGGCCCACTGCGAGTACTGCACGCCGACACCGAGCTCCTTCAGGCTGGGCACATCCGGCATCACCGCCAGGCGGCCATCGCCCCAATGCGCAAGGGCCCGCAGCTTGCCGCCCTTGATGTGCTGCAGCACGCTGGCGGGGCCCGTGGACAGCGCATCGACGTTGCCGGCCAGCAGGGCCAGCACGGCGGGGCCGGCGCCGGTGTAGGGCACATGCAGCATGAAGCTGGAGGTTGCGACCTTCAGTTGCTCCATCGGCACATGCATGGTGCCGTAATTGCCGCTGGAGCCGAACGTCACCTTGCCCGGGTTCGCCTTGACATAGGCCATGAACTCGGCATAGGTCTTCCACGGGCTGTCGGCGCGCACGACCAGCACGGTGGGATCGGCCGTGAAGCGGGCGATCGGCTTGAGCTGGTCGACCCGGAACATCTGCGACCGGTTCAGGATCTTGTCTGCCTCAGGCAACACGACCAGCGATGACAAGGCCATCAGCACGGTGTAGCCGTCGGGCTTGGCCTTGGCCACATAGGCCATGCCGATGCCGCCACCGGCGCCGGCGCGGTTCTCCACCACCATGGGTTGCTTGAGTTGGCGCGCCATTGCTTCGGCGACCGGTCGCCCCACGGTGTCGGCCACGCCGCCAGGCGGGAATGGCACGACCATGGTGACCGGGCGGCTCGGATAGGCATCCTGGGCCATGGCCGGTGTCGCCATGCAGGCGGCCAGCAACAGCCCCAGCATGCAAGGCAGTTTGCGTAGAAATGTCATGGTTGTCTCCTTGTCGTTGGAAAGTGGGGCCCGCCCCGGCCTCTCGCAAAGGCGGCCGGTGGCGCAGGTGTCAGACGAATCGGTTTTCGATGGCGCCGATGCCGTCGATTTCGATGCGGATCACGTCGCCCTGCTGGATGTAGCGCGGTGGCGTCAGGCCCATGCCGACGCCTGCAGGTGTTCCGGTGGCGATCACATCGCCCGGGTACAGGGTGATGCCGCGCGAGATGGTTTCGATCAGCGTGGGGATGTCGAAGATCATGTTCTCGGTCGGACCGTCCTGGCGCAATTCGCCATTGACCCAGCAGCGCACGCGCGTACGGGTACCGTCGAGCTCGTCCGCCGTGACGATCCACGGCCCCATGGGGCAGAAGGTATCGAACGACTTGCCCATGTCCCACTGCTGGTGGCGCATCTGCACGTCGCGCGCGGTGACGTCGTTGACCACGGTGTAGCCGAAGACGTGGCGCATCGCGTCTGCACGCGCAATGTTCTTGCCGCCGGTCCCGATGACCACGGCAAGCTCAGCCTCGTAATCGATCTGCGCCGAGATGGCGGGATCCGGCAGATGCACGTCATCCACCGGACCGATCACGCATTCAGGCACCTTGGTGAACACGATGGGCCAGGCCTGCGGGTCGGCGCTGTTGTTCTTGAAGACCGACGCCGCCAGCTCCTTGGCGTGGGCGTGGTAGTTGCGCCCCACACACCACAGATTGCGCCGCTGCGCGGGCAATGGCGCCTCCAGACGGACCGCGTCCAGTGCAATGGCCTGCTCGGCCAGGGCCGGCAGGGACTCACCCCGGGCCAGGGCCTCGATCAGCGGCAAGGCGCCGCGACGGGCCGCGCCGGCGTCGAGCTTGAAGGGGGTGACCTGGGTTCCATCGCTGGAAACCTGACCGACGAAACGTTCCGCGTTCCGGATGAATGTCGCAATGCGCAAGCGAGTCTCCTGTGTTGCGGCGGCGCGTTGCCACCGAAGTCCATTTGGTTGCAATTGGTATTTTTCCAAACCATTAAATACCAAAGAGCGCAATGATAGGCAAATATCGGCGGCAGTCAACCCGCGTTACAACTTGGTGATTTGCGGGTGGTCCTCGCGGCCAGTGCGGGTTGCGCAGCGCGATGATCCCCGGCCTGCTCGATTGGTATGATTTGGTTGAATCTGCCAACTCCGCCGTGAACACCATGGACACCACCTACACCCTTCGCGACACCATCATCGACAACGTGCGATCGGGCCAATGGCGTGCCGGCGAACGCTTGCCGACCGAGCGCGCATTCGCCGAACAGTTCGCGCTCAGCCGCACCACGGTGCGCAAGGTGCTGCAGGAATTCAAGGACCAGGGGCTGGTCAGCCAGACCGTGGGCAGCGGCACCTACGTGACGGAACAGGCCGCGTCCATCGTGCAGGCCTGGGCCGCAGAGGCGCCACCCACACAGGTCAGCCCGGCCGTGCTGATGGAGGCACGCCTGGCCCTGGAGCCCGCCATCATCGACATGGTGATCGGCAATGCGACGACGGCCGACTTCGAGCAGATGGAGATCTGCTGCGCAAAGGCGGAGGCCGCCGGCAGCGTCGAAGAGTTCGAGGTCTGGGACGGCAAGCTGCACGAGGTCATTGCCCAGGCTGCGCACAACGCCTTTGTCGCCAATGTGTTCCAGCTGATGAACGCGGCACGTGCGCAAGGCGAGTGGGGCATGCTCAAGAAGCGCAGCCTGACACCGGAGCGGCGCCTGGCCTACCAGGTCGAACACCGCGAACTGGTGCGCGCCCTCAAGAGCCGCGACCCGGCGCAGGCCCGGGAACTGGCGGTGGCACACCTGCTGCATGTGCGGCGCAACCTGCTGAACTATTGAAGCCAATGACGCCGAGTGGCCGGGGCCGTGTGTGACGCATCCCTGCACGAAGCACAATTGCCCGTAAGCGCCAACCCACCCAAGCTTTCAAAAGCAAAAGCAAACGATGCATTCGATTCAGCTGCCTTCGCGCAAAACGACCTTTCCGTCAGGCTTCATGCCGCTGGAAGGAAGCCGGCGCGATTGTGAGGACTGCGGCAAAGGTGAAAAAGTCGGCTTCCAGTTCGCTTACGCCTATCAGCCCATCGTCGACCTGCGGACCGCCCGGGTCTTTGCACACGAAGCCCTGGTCCGGGGCCCTGCGGGTGAAAGCGCGGCATCCGTGCTGGCGCAAGTCAACGAAAGGAATCGGTACCGATTCGACCAGGCCTGCCGAGTCAAGGCCATCAAGGGCGCAGCCGCGCTCGGCATCCGGGAGCGCCTGTCCATCAACTTCCTGCCCAACGCGATCTACAAGCCGGAACTCTGCATACGCACGACGCTGCAGGCCGCGCAGACCTTCGGATTCCCGCTGGAGCGCATCATCTTCGAGGTGACCGAGGGTGAGCGCGTCGAGGATGGCCCCTGGTTTGCGCAAATCCTGCGCGAGTACCAGCAGTGCGGATTCAAGACCGCCATCGACGATTTCGGCGCCGGCTATGCGGGCCTGAAGCTGCTGGCGGAATTCCAGCCCGACATGATCAAGATCGACATGGACCTGGTGCGCAACATCGAACAAAGCCGCGCCAGGCAGGCCATCGTGAAAAGCCTGGTCGCACTGTGTGCCGACATGCAGATAGAGGTGATCGCCGAGGGCATCGAGACGGTGGCGGAACGCGATTGCCTGAGCGACGCCGGCATCCACCTGATGCAGGGCTATCTGTTCGCGAAGCCGGCATTCCAGTCGATTGCTGCGGTGTCGTCCACGGCCCTGAAGAGGGCTTGACCTGCGCCGAGGGCGCGCCCTTCAACCGGGGCGGCACCGCCTCTTTGCAACCGCCATTGAAAAAGCCCGCAAGAATCACAGTTCCTGCGGGCTCTGGGTGTCTGGTGGGCTTCACTCACTTGAAATATGGCGTGGAAGCCGCATGAATGCTCACATTCACCAGACCGAAGTCTACAAGTTACCCGGAAAGTTACCCGGTCTAGTTTCCTGTTACCTGGTCATTCAATGGCGCGACCGAAATGCTCCCATCCCTGCGCGTTGCCTTATTGGGCCGGCAATCGCGTCCGACCGCCTAGGGCTAGTATTTTGGGAACCAGATTTCCGCGCGGCCCGCTGCCGTCGAAGACTTCATCTGTTTCAAGGTATGAAGGCCTCAATGACCAAGTTCTGGACGGCTTCAAAGTGCCTCGTGTTCGCGGTCATCAGCGTGGCACCATGCACGATCGCCGTGGCTCCGATGAGCGCATCGGCCAGCCGCATTCCATGTGACAGGGCGAGCGAATCGACCAGTTCTGCCGCACGCTCCGAAATGGCCGGTGTGACTTGAAGCACATCGGTGTTGCGCGCAGCCAGCCCCTTCTTCAGCCGCGCCAGTTCGGCTTTGTTGCGACAGCCCTGGGCCAGCTCCATGTAGGTGACCACCGAGATGCGCCAAGTGCTGATCTGTCCCAGCCGCTGTGCAGCGCCCACGTGGCCGCGTGTGAGCCAAATCAGCACGTCCGAGTCAATCAACACCGGTAGGGCTGGACTCACGGTTCGTTGCGCGTGCCGTTGCGGTCAAAACGGGGCGCACGGATATGTCGCACGTAGGCAGCCACATCGGCCATGTCCTCGCGGTCACGCCACATTCCGAACAATGGATCGTCGGTCACGAACTCTTCATTCGGAACGGTGGTCTGCGTTGCCTCCTGCTCGATGCGCACCGTTACATGCGCGCCCGGGGATTGCACCAGCCTGGCACGCCAAGCCGAAGGCAACTCGGCCACAGGCACATGTTCGATTACGATCGCGTTCACTTGAACCTCCTTCGGCGCCACCACAGGCACCTGCACGTATTGATTCAACTCCACTGCCAAGAATTTACCCGCGGCACGCTACAAAAGGAGAAGTGCCGCCAACGGGAATGGGGGCAAGCCGAATCGGCGTCACCCGGGCTAACAATTGTAGCCGTCTTGCCTCGTGTCGTTGATGCTTGGTGATCCTCCTGCGGCTCCCGAAACCTGCGGCGTTTCGATGGGGACACTGGGGACAAGTCGCAGGAATCTGCACGAATAGGTCACACACCGGTACCACCATGTCCCCATTTGTCCCCAGTTGTCCCCACTTCGGTCCGGGCACGTGGGGACACTGAAACCCGCGTCATTGCTGGTGTCCCCGTTGTCCCCACTTGTCCCCGCATGTTTTCAGCAAGTTGCATGAGGGTCCAGAAATCGAGCTTCAATCGGCGTCGGCCCACTTGTTCGTGAAGACGTACACCCGCGCCGTGCCGATGCCAGGCAAGCGGGGTTTCTGTGTCGGTCGGCCGTCGCTGCCGGGCACGATCCAGCCCTGCGCCAGCAGACACTGTGTCGCGGCTTTCAGGTCGAATCCGGCGCACACGTCACGCTTGAAGGCCTCGGGCAATACCAGGAACTCCCTGGTCCCCTCCATGCCCGCCCGGTAGAACCCGGCGCGATTGATGACGCGGTGATCGATGCTCGTACCCATGTCCTCGAAGCGACTGGCGCCGTGCGTCTCGAAGAACCCGCGCACGTGCGCCAGCAAGAGTCGGTCTTCCCGGTTGCCAGCACCTCCAAAGGAATCCAACCAAGCGGCAAAGCACCGACTCGCCGCCTGGGTGGCTTCACCTTCAACCCAGCCCGTGACCCCATAGTGCGTGGCAAGCTCGCCGGCTACTGCCACCAGGCCGAAACGTTGCGCCACGCGCAGCACCTGCCCGGCCGCGTCTGGCGGTGTGTTCTGGGCAACGAACTGGCGCACGCCACCGGTGATGTTGTCGGCCAGCTTGTCGCGGTCATTGACGACGGCACGCAGCCAAACCAATCCGGCCACGCCGTGGTGGCGCGTCGCCGCGTCCTTCAGAGCCAGCGACAGCGCCGCCGGGCTGTCGCATCCGTTCAAGGTCTCGAAGGCGCCCAAGCCGGCCCCGGCATCGGCGTCGAAGTCGGCCAGCCGAACCTCCTGCCCGGCATTGGCCTTGCGTCCAGTTCGCGCAATCAGCGTCGCCAGCGATTCCTCGCCTGCACTCAGGAGCAGCAATCTCCAGCGCAACGAGGCGCGTGCCGTCCCGTTTCGGTGCGCACGCGCCTTGCCCTGGCCATTGGCCAGCAAATAGGCCGCTTCCCCTGCCTCTTTCGGGTCGCACTGGCTGAGTTCATCCAGAATCAGCAGGCCGTCGTTGTGCAGTGATGCCAGACTTTCTAAACCGTTGGCCGTGGCGCGCCAAGCCCTTGCATAGGTCAGGGGATCGCCCCACACAGATGCCGCGGCTTTGAGTGCCGTCGACTTGCCGCAAGACGATTTGCCGCGCAGGTGGAATCCACCGGAATCCTCGCCGACCATTCCGACCAATGCCCCGGCGAATGCCGTGCAGACCGCGAACACCACCCGCGTGTTTCCCGCTGCCAGCGCCGCCACCGAATCGCGCCACTCTTGGGCCGTGCCCACAGTTGCAAATGCGGGCTCGATCGCGTGCGCGTTCTGAAACACCACCAACTCGCCAGCGTCGCCGATGGTCTCCGAGGGCAGTGCGTAGACCGCACCATGCCAGCCCAGCCGCTCGACGCAACGCGCCCGCTGGTCGACCGGCCAAACCTTGATGTAGGCTGCCAACAGATCACGGGCCGAGCGGCCGGTGGCGATGTGCAAGCCCAGGCGAGCCAGTTCGCGCCGCACGTCGGTGCCGTCGCCTTCCAGCAGTTCCAGGGGCATGGCCCATTGGTGCCGGACGTCGTCGTCATCAAACCATTCGAGAAGCCGGCCCCATTCCCCGCTCTTGCCGTTTCTCGTCTTGGCGATGACACCCAATGGGGAACACACCCACACGGGCTCCTTCTCGTTGCCCTCGTGGTCGGTCCCGGCGAACAACACCCCGCGCTGTGTCAGCTCGAAGCGGCCCCCGCCGTATCTGCAGGTGTTGAGCGGATCGGCCGGCGCCTGGGCTTGCGTATCTGCGTGGGCTGCTTCGGACCCCACGAGCTTTGCGCCATCGTCGCCTGGCGTGATTCTCGGATCTTGCTCACAGGCGAGGGCTAGCACATCTACCGCTTTCGCTTCGGGATGGCTGGCGAGCCAGTCGACGGCATCGCCCTTGGGCGGAAGGCCCAACAGGTCGACGTCGATCACCTTCAACTTGCAACCCAATGACCTCAGCGCAGCCAATACTGCATCGGCGTAGTGCCGGCCAGGCGTATCGTTGTCGGGCCAAATCAACACATCACGACCGGCCAGCGCCTGCCAGTCCGCTTCGCCTGCGGAATCCGCCGCGCCCGACGTCGTCACCAGCAGCCCGAGCGCGGCCAACTGGTCCGCCTTGTATTCGCCTTCGGTAACGATCACCATGTCGTCGGGACGCAATGGCAGTTCGTGCAGCCGGTACAGCGGCTTGCCATTGGCGGGCCGCCCGGGCTCGCGCAACTCATACCCCGTGCCGGTGAGCTTCATCGGCCGAATCCACTTCTTGCCGGTTGCCGGATGCTTGGCACGGATGCGCCAATAAAGCGGGTTCGCATCGCGGTCGGTATATCGGTGCAGCGCCTCGAACTTGAAGCCGCGATCCAGGGCGCCGGAGGCCAGCCGGAACGCCGCGTCCATCGGCGTTTCCTGAGTGACGGTCATGGCTCAAGCTCCCACGCGCCCAGCGACTTCGCCGCCTCGATGAACCGCAGTGCGTGCCGGCGCATGTGGAACGCCAGCACGTCGCCACCACGCGCACCGCACGCCATGCAGCGAAATGCGCCGGTCTCGATGTTCACCCGAAATGACGGGGTCGTATCCGGGTGGAACGGACATAGGGCGTCGCGCCAGACACTGCGGCCGAACAACCTGACGCCTTCGCCCGCGTAGTAGTCCACAGGGGTGGGGAGCAAGCGCCGGTCAAAGGCGAATGGTCGGAAGTTGCCCGGCATGGGTCGCGTCCCTGGCCTTATCGCCGCCCGCGTGCGGTTGCTCACCATGCCAGGCTAACGCGCCTCGCGTTGGTGGTCGCGGGCAACCCTGACGCGCTCGGTGATCCACGCGCTGACCTCCGATTCGAGCCAACCGACAGCGCGCCGACCAAGCGTCACGGGCTTGGGGAAGGCGCCTTGCTGGATGTACAGATAGATGGTGCTGCGCGCAAGACCTGTGCGGATCTGGACGTCCTTGCGGCGCAGAAACGCTGGCTCGCGTTGGTTGGGTTGAGACATGGTGGTCACCTCGTGGCTGTCAATGGAAGTACCGATGTTTCCATCAAAGGCCGTCCCGCTGCGGTGCAATTGGAGCCTGGACGAGGCACTGATTCGGCATCAAGGGCCCCAATGTCTGTGCATGCGGGGAGGCTGGATAGCGTCAAACTTGCAGTGCCACACTTGGTCAACCATGCCCCCACTCGTTGTGACCCACCGCAAGAAATGCGATCAGAGCGTGCGATGAAGGGCCGTGAGCTGATGCAGTTTTGCTGGGGCGCGGGCAGTGGCAGCCGGCATGGGGCAGAGCCAGCCAGAGCATGCTCGTATGGGGGCGGCGTGCCGCGATATGTCATTGCGATGGCAGGGAATAGGATTTTCAAACGCCATAGGACGCCCCAAGAATGGGCCTGAAAAAGCTCCCGACCGAGCCCGCAGAGGGCCAAAGTACGCAAGTCTGGGCGGATTCAGCGCGCAGTCCGGGCGTCTGCAGGCTCGGGGCTGGCGAGTTGGCAGGTCTTTGAACGTTTACGGCGCGCAGGATTGGCCCGGTCTCAGGGTTGACCCTGATGTTGGCCATGGTTTGCCGACACAGCGCGCAGCGCCACCGGGGGCTACAGGGTACCCGCAGCCCGCAGCGATAGGTATCCGACAGCGCAAGCGGCTCAAGCAGCGAAGTGCAGCCCCGCCTCGCGCACCCGACCCTTGGGCGGCGGCTGCGGATCCAACCCCAGGTGCGCAAGGATCTTCTCGATCACCGGCCGCTCCAGGATGGCGGCGATGATCCTCAGTTCCCCGGCGCCGCAGTTCGGGCAGCGCTGCAGGTCGATGTCGAACACGCGCTTGAGCAGCCGTGCCCAGCTGATGCGTGCGGGCCGGGCTTGGACGGTCTCGGCCTCGCACTGGACGCCGGATGCGGCAACGCCTGGCACTCCCTCATCCTTGGGCGGCCCCTGCGGCACCACCAGCGAGCGCTGCTTGGCATTCGGGGCGAGTACACCATGGAAGCGGATCAGGTGCAGCCTGGGCCGTGGCACCAGCGCCGCCAGCCGCTGCAGGAACTCCAGCGGGCTCATCACCAGGTGCGTGGTGCCGTCGCGCCAGGGTGTCTTGAGCTTGAGTTCCACCTGGCCGGCGGCGTTGAGCTGCACTCTCTCGTCTGCCAGCGCCGGCCGGGTGATGTAACGGCACAGCTGCTCCAGCCGCTTGCGCTCGTGCGCTTGCACCCGCACGGCAGCGTGCAGGCTGAAGCCGTCGATGTCGGAACACAGAAGCTCGCGCGCCAGACCAAAGCGCGCCATCGCGCCGCGCAGCGTCAAGACCTTCTGCCCGGCGCGCGGCCCGAAGGCGATGCGGTAAGTGATGGCTGCCACCTGCAGTGGCCGCAGGGTGCGCGCTTCGTCCCCGTCGGCGTCCGGCTCGGCCAGCCAGGTCTGCCCCATCTCCTCGACCAGCACGCCCCGGCGCGTGAGCATCTTCATCAGCCGGGCGATGACCGTGTGCAGCAGCGCGTGCAGTTCGTCGTCTGTGGGCGCACCGGCTTGGACGAACACCGGCACACCATCGGCACCGCACCGGTACAGCTGACGTTGTCGGGCCAGCTGTTGAGCGGCGCGAAACGCTGCGTGCCGGTCGAAGCGCCGCCGCGGCCGTCGGACACACGGTAGGTGCCGGCGCTGTGCCAGGCCATGCGGATGAAGAACGGCCCGTAGTGGCCATAGTCGGCCGGCCACCAATCCTGCGAATCTGTCATCAAGACATGCAGATCGGCGATCACGGCCTTCAGGTCCAGGCTGTTGAACGCCTTGGCATAGTCGAAGTCCGGCTTCATCGGGTTGGACAGCGCCGAGTGCTGGTGCAGCATCTTGACACTGAGCTGGTTCGGCCACCATTGGGCGTTGCCGCGTGCACCGGCGACGGAAGGTTTTGCGGCGCCGCCGGAGAATGGGCATTGGGCTTGGTTGGACATGGGCGGTTTCCTTGTGTTGACAGTAGGCGTCGGGTGAGTGAACACCCAGTCTAATGACCGGGTGTGTTGATGGCTACTTGGTTTTGCCAATGACGCTCATAGGCACAAGCGCGTCGCCAGCCGTTGCACCGCGAACCGTTGCCGCAGTCCAAGCGCCGCCCGCGGTCCCTGCGCTTGCCCGATCGCGCCAGCACGTGCGCCTCCCGCAGCGGCTGCGTCAAGCTCCTGCTCCGGACTCTCCGAGTCGATGACGCCGCTGACATGCCCGGATAATGGCGCGTGCCCATGTTCCGCTCCTCTTTTGTACCTGCCGCGTTTGCCGCGCTCGTCAATGCCACGGTCTGGGGCCTGGCCTGGATTCCGCTCAAGTGGCTCCAGGCGCATGGCGTGGGCACCTTGTGGACCACCTTGTTCATCTTCACGGCTTGCACGCTGGCCGTGCTCGCGGTGCGCCCGGGCGCCATCAAGCGCAGCCTGGTGTCGCCGCAACTGCTGTGGATCATGCTGGCCTCGGGGCTGACCAACGTGGGTTTCAACGTGGCACTGGCCACCGGCGACGTGGTGCGCTCGGTACTGCTGTTTTACCTGATGCCGATGTGGGTGGTGATGCTGGCGCGCTGGTTGCTGCACGAGGCCGTCACGGCGTGGGCGCTCGGTCGTGTCGCGCTGGCCCTGACCGGGGCGGTGCTGGTGCTGGGTGACGGCCGCCTGGTTCTGCCGGTGCCGTCATCCGTGGCCGACTGGCTGGCGCTGGTCGCCGGCTTCTGCTTCGGCCTGAACAACGTGTTGCTGCGCCGGTATGCGCACTTGGGCGACGACGTGCGCAGCCTGGCGATGTTCTCCGGTGCCGTGTTCTGTGCGCCGGTCGCGATGCTGATCCTGGCGCTGATCGGGCATACGACGCCGCTGGCCCTGCAAGGCTCGGCCTGGCTGGTGCTGCTGCTGTTCGCGCTGGCCGTGTTGTTCGGCAACCTGGCCTTGCAATACGGCGCCACGCGGTTGCGCGCCAATGTCTTGTCGGTGCTGATGCTGGCCGAGATCCTGGTGGCCAGCGTGTCGGCATGGTGGGCGGGCAGCGCGCAGCTAAGTAGTCCATTTCAGAAATTCGTCCACGTATTTTCAGGCGGCCATCTTCAACGGGTGGCTTAGCGCCCAGCGATTTCGCATGCGTCCGATCAGATCGTTCAGGTCTGCACGGGTGAACTTCCACTGGAACGGACGGGAGATGCTCTCGAAGTGGCGCTCGAATTCCGCCAGCCGTTGGGCGATAGCCGCCAGGCAAGGGAAATCGTTTGGCGTCAGTACCTTGCGTTGGATGATCGAGAAATAGATCTCTATCTGGTTGAGCCAGCTCGCGTGGATCGGTCCGTGAACCGGGACAATTCGAGGGTGCGCTTGCGTGAGGCGGCGCACTGAAGCTTCGCCTCGATGCGACGAGCCGTTATCCATCACCCAGAACACGCGCCGCGCGGTGTTGTACGGTGGCTGGCTCATGACTTGATCGACCAAGCGCTCGAAAGGCGCGATGCCGGTGGTCGCTTCACAGCGGCCGAACACCTTGGCGCGATGCACATCCAGCGCGGCCAAGTATGCCCACGCGCCGCCACGCACATACTCGTGCTCCACGCGCATGGTCTGGCCTGGTGCAGTGGGCAGGCTCGGATGGATGCGCAAGCGCGCCTGAATGCTGGTCTTCTCATCGGTGGAGATGACATACTCATCCGCATGCAGCGGCTGCCCCTGCCAGCGCCGCTCGTACAGATCCAGGATGCGTGCGGCCTTGACCTGGAATTGCGGATCGCGCGGGAAGATCCAGCATCGATGCTGCCAAGGACGGATCGCATCTTCATGCAGCCAACGCCACACGGTACTGTCACTGATGCGCGCCACCAGACCGGAACGCTGGGCGTGCCTGGCCACATCGGCCAGACTGAGCCGCGACAAAGGCAACCCCAACGTCGCCGGCAATTCGCACGCCAGCGCCTTGATCTCAATCGTGAGCTCTGGGGGGAAAAGCCCGAGGGCGTCCCGGGCGGGCCCTCTCCTCGAGGCCCGCTATTCGATCCTCGAAGAAGCGCTTGCGCCACTGACTGACCACATCTCGGCCGGTGTCCAGACGTGCAGCGATCTGATCGTTGTCCATGCCGCTGGCGGCCATGAGGATCATCTTGGCTCGCACGACCTCGAAATACGGCCGCGTATATTTGGTTGCGCGGCGATTGAGCTCTGTGGACTCGTCCGGCGTCAGTTCGATGAGAAAAGGACTTTTCCGTGGCATTGAAGACACCTCCCGTGCAGAAGGTATCACGATGCCATATATCGCCAAACATATCAACAAAATACGTTGCCATATTTGTGAAAGTGCCTACTAAGTGCCGCCACCTTGACCGGGGGTTTGCTGATCGTCAGTGCCAGTGTGCTCGCCATCATGACCTGGGGTCCGAAACCGCAGGCGGCGCACTAAGTAACCCGGACGCTGGCAGGTACATCACCAGGTGCCGGGTCCTCCCTCATGGAGCAGTCGCAAGAAATGCTCGGCCTGAGGAGATTTCGGGCGATCGGCTCTGACGATGCTTCCGTAAGAGGCCAGCCGATTTCGCACGAGATAACGTACCAGGCCCAGCATCCGGTGCTTGTGAAATCCTCTTGCAACCGATTGGGGCAGGGCCGCGATCATGCGGGAGCGGGCCACCAGGTGTACGGTAATCATGGTCGACGACGTTTCGAGCAGCCCGGATGGAAGTGGCGTATGGTGCTCCATGAACTCTTGCACGATCACGTCGTGCATGGGATTGCCCGCGGGCTGCAACACCCAGGGATATTCGGTCAATCGATTGAACGCCGGAGCCCGCAGCTTGCCAAGCGGGTGATCCGGCGCACAGACCACGGCGATAGCCTCTTCGGATAGTGGCTCGAACAGGTATTCGCCGGACGCGCCAGGCACCCGGCCGATCACGGTGTCCAGCTTACCCTCGTCGAGTTGCTCCATCAGGCCTTGGCTGGTTCCCACCTCGATATTGACCGAGAGAAGAGGGTATTGGTCCTTGAGCTTGGCAAGAGCACGCGTCAGGTAGGTGGGCGACGCAGCCATGATGCTGCCCACGGACAAGCGACCGGCGCTGCCCAGACTCAGTTCGTGGAGATCGCGCTGCAGCTGCTCGAGCGTTCCGGTCATGCCGCGGAAGCTCTGCGTCGCCAGTTGCCCGGCCGCATTAAGCTTCAACACCCGCCCGACGCGATCGAACAGGTTTTGCCCGAGGGTTGCCTCGAGTTCGTGCAGCATCTTGGTCGCCGCTGGCTGGGTCATTCCGATTGCGCGTGCCGCCGCGCCGAGCGTGCCGCTGGCCTCGATCGCCAGCAACAGCGCTACCTGGCGCATGCGCAATCGGTTCAGCAGCTGATTGACGGCATGTGAGGTCATCGGAATCTATATAGCTACAGGATATGCATTCATCAATTAGTTTCATTTTACGGACATGGATTGCGGGCCCATCATCCAACCGTCGATCCGGACCGGACCTTCCACACTGCATAGACAAGGAGACACCCATGAAAAAGCCGACCCATCGCATCGTCTGCCGCATCCCGATACTTGCCTTGGCGCTCACGGCTTCCGCCGGAACCGCTTGGGCCCAGGGCGCATTCCCCTCGCACACCATCAAGATCGTCGTCGGATCCCAGGCCGGCAGTGCACCCGACGTGCTGGCGCGCGTGCTTGCCAACGAAATGGGTCCCCTGCTCGGACAGTCGGTGATTGTCGACAACAAGGCTGGCGCGACCGGTACCATCGGCGCGATGGCTGTCGCCTCGTCACCGGCCGATGGCTATACGCTGCTGATGGGCACTGTTTCCAACGTGGCGCTCGCGCCGTCGTTCTACCCGGTCAAGTACGACCCGGTTTCCAGCTTCACACCCATCGGGATGGTGGCATCCGTGCCCCTGGTATTGGTCACGACACCATCCCTGCAGGCCACGAGTTACGCGCAACTGCAAGCGACGGCGAAGCTGATGGCCTCGCCGGCCCAGCTGAGCTATTCTTCGCCCGGCGTCGGCGGTCCGCAGCACCTGGCAGGTGTCTTGTTGCAGCGCCAGCTCGGTGTTGCGCTGCTGCATGTGCCATACAAGAGCGGCGGAGCGGCAACGACAGCAGTGGCTGCTGGCGAAGTGCAAATGGCGTTCGCCGGTATTCCTGCCGCAGCGGGTCTGGCGCAGGCGAAAAAGGTCGTGCCTGTCCTGGTGACATCGCGCAAGCGCTCTTCGACGATGCCCGACGTCGCAACGGCGGTGGAAGCCGGCCTGCCGGACTTCGAGATCGACAACTGGCATGCCTTGTTCGCCCCTGCCAACCTTCCGCCAGCGACGCGCGCGACGCTGGAGGCTGCGTTGCAGAAAGTGCTGGCATTGCAAACGGTCAAGGACCAGTTCCAGAAGTTGGGCGCGGAGGCCACGCCAGGCACGGGCACGCAACTCGAGACTTTCGTGGCATCGGAGGCCAGGCGATGGGCACAGGTTGTCTCCGATAACAAGTTGAAAGTGGAATGATGCAGGCGCAGAACCTGCTGATCATCATGGACGACGAGCACAACAAGAATGTGCTCGGTTACAACGGACATCCAGTAGTCAAGACGCCCCATCTGGACCGACTGGCAGCCGGCGGTACGGTCTACGCCAACGCCTATTCCAGTTCGCCCATCTGCGTACCGGCGCGCGCGGCGTTCGCCACTGGAAAGTATGTGCATGACAATCGTTGCTGGGACAACGCGATTGCGTACGACGGCCACATACCCAGTTGGGCGCATATGCTGCGCGGCGCTGGCCACACCGCCACGTCCATCGGCAAGTTGCACTACACCAACGACGACGTCGACGGTGGCTTCTCGGAGCAGATCATTCCGATGCATATCGAAGCCGGCGTGGGCGACCTGTATGGTTTGATACGTGACCCGCTTCCGGTCCGTCACCAGTCGGCCGACCTGGCCCGCAGCATAGGGCCGGGCGAAAGCAGTTACACGCGTTACGACCGTGACATAGCGGCCAGGACCGTACGTTGGTTGCAAACCACCGGGCGCCAGGCACATGACAAGCCCTGGGTGCTGTATGCGTCTTTCATGTCGCCGCACTCGCCGCTGATCGCGCCGCCGGAGTACTACGCCTTGTATCCGCCAAAGGACATCGAGCTGCCGACCAAGCGTGTGGTGTATCACCCGTGGATCAAGGCATGGAACGATTGCTATCGCTTTGATTCCTATTTCGAGAGTGATGAACAGCGGAGCATCGCCATTGCGTCGTACTTCGCACTGTGTTCATTCCTTGACGCGAACGTGGGCCAGATCATGTCTGCGCTGGAAGAGACCGGACTCATCCACAACACGCGTGTCGTATTCCTCTCCGACCACGGCGACAACCTGGGATCTCGCGCGTTGTGGGGCAAGTCGACGATGTACGAAGAATCTGCGGCAGTGCCGATGGTGAGCTTTGGTCCGGGAGTCCGCGCGGGTGCGAAGGTCCAGACGCCGGTGTCGCACGTCGACTTCTTCCCGTCGATACTGCAGGCGGTCGGGGCGCAGTCGTTGACGCCGCCCGATCTCCCAGGTACTTCATTCTTCGACTTGGCAGATGCTCCCTATGATCCCGACCGTGTCGTCTTCAGCGAATACCACGCTGCCGGCGGTGTGAGCGCCGCATACATGCTGCGCAAGGGTGACTACAAGTACATCCACTACACGGGATTTGTCCCCGAACTGTTCGACCTGCGGGCCGATCCGGACGAAGTGAACGATCGCGCGGGCGACCAGGCCATGCGCGGGGTGCTGGTCGACTTCGAACGGGAACTCAATGCGATATGCGACCCGGTTGCGGTCGATCGCGAAGCCAAGCGCGATCAGTCGGCGTTGATTGCTGCGCACGGCGGCGTGCAGAAGATTCTGGCGCGCGGCGGCAGCAGCTATACGCCCATTCCGGGCGAGGCCGTCAGCCTGATCGGCAACGCCAACTGAGCCAGTGCGGTGTTGCTGGAGTCATTCGCATGGCTGTCGACGCCGATCAGCGGCGCGACAGAGCACCTTGTCAGTGTCGCCGTGTCCTGGCACGGGCGCCTCATGGTGATTGCCTGGGGACTGCTGGTCCCGCTGGCAGTGCTGATGGCGCGATTCTTCAAGGTGACGCCGAGGCAGGACTGGCCCGCCGTTTGCGACAACCCGCTTTGGTGGCACATCCACCGATTGTTCAACTACGGTGCGGTTCTGGCCAGTTCAATCGCCGTATGGCTGGTCTGGCGCGGCGATGGCGGTCGGGTTTCAGATGGCGGCGTGCGTGACCTGCACGTTTTGTGTGGCTGGACCATCATGGTGCTGGCCTTGTTGCAAGTGCTTGGCGGCTTGGCCAGAGGAAGCAAAGGCGGACCTTCGGCCCCTCGGCTGAACCCGGACGGAACGGTTCTCGACCTGCACGGAGACCATTACGCCATGACGCGCCGGCGCATCGCTTTCGAACGCCTGCACAAGGCCATGGGTTACTGCGTTCTTGTGTTGGCGATGGGCACGATCGCCATGGGACTGTGGATATCCGATGCGCCGCGCTGGATGTGGTTGGCAATCGTCGGGTGGTGGAGCGTGTTGCTGGCATGGGCCTGGTCCCTGCAGGCCCGCGGCTATTGCCTGGATACCTACCAGGCCATCTGGGGCACCGACCCGGCCTTGCCCGGCGCCTCGGCCGGGCCTGTGGGTTGGGGTGTGCGAAAGGCGGCACATGTTGCAGGGCATGCAGGCGCAACTATCGCCGACCAGAAAGGATGACGCGCGCGTGATGTCCGGAATCGACGTATTTGATTCGCGCCTGGAATCGGTGGTACGGGGCGCTGTCCTGGAGCGGTTGTGCATTGGCGCCACCTGGGGTGAAGGGCCGGTGTGGCTGCGCGAGGATGACTCGGTGTTGTGGAGCGACATTCCCGGCAACCGGATGCTGCGCTGGTCGCAGCGCGATGGTATGTCGGTCTGGCGCAATGGCGTCGAGTTCACGAATGGACACACCCGCGAAGCCAATGGTGATTTGCTGCACTGCTCCCACGGATTGCGCGCAATCGTGCGAACCAGGGCCGGCGGCTGCGGCATCGATGCGCTTGTGCGCGACGAGATCGTCGTCGACCGGTTTGGCGGGCGGCGGTTGAATTCGCCCAACGATGTCGTGGTGCGCAGTGACGGGACCATCTGGTTTACCGATCCGCCATATGGCATCGCCAGCGATCGGGAGGGCCACAAGGCGCCATCGGAGCAAGTTGCCAACCATGTGTTCTGTTACGACCCGCAAACTGGGCAGCTTCATGCGGCCAGTGCCGCGGTCGAGGAGCCCAACGGATTGGCCTTCTCGCCCGACGAAACCGTGTTGTATGTGAGCGATACGTCGGCAGCATCACGCACCGATGGCAGCGGGAACCACCGCATAGTGGCGTTCGACGTCGACGGAACAACACTTGCGGGTATGCGCCTGGTGGCCGACATATCGCCGGGCTTGCCCGACGGCTTGCGTGTTGACCGACAAGGCTGGATCTACACCAGCAGCGAAGATGCGGTGCAGGTGTTGTTGCCGGAGGGCAACTTGCTGGGCCGCATTGCCGTGCCGGAGCGAGTCGGTAACCTGACATTTGGCGGAGTCCAGGGTGACGAACTGTTCATTGTCGCGACGACGTCGCTGTATCGGATCCGGCTGCACACGCGTGGGGCTCAACGCACTTGAGATCCTGCAAATCGGCCCATGGCTTTCGCCATGACGTGCATGTCGACGGCGGCATGACAAGCTGCAGGCAAGTGCTGCGGGTCGATTTCCGAGTTCACTCCACCGCCTCGGGCAGCACCTGCAGCCGGCGCAGCGGCGAGGCCCAGACCAGCCAGGCCTGCAATACGAAGCCGGCCATGGCCAGGACCAGGCAGGCCGGCTCGCCCCAGGTGGCACCGACCAGGCCACCGAGCGCCGCGCCCAGCGGCCGTACGCCCCAGCCGCCGGTCACGAAGATGGCGCTGACGCGGCTGAGCATGGCATGGGGCGTGACGGTCTGGCGCAACGTGGTCGAGCTGATGGTCCACAGGATCGGGCCGGCGCCGAACAGAAAAAACGCCAGTCCGGCGAGCAGGCCGGACGGCAGCAGCAGGGTGCTGACCATCGTGAACTGTGCCAGCACCGACACCAACGGGCCGAGCACGATGGTGTGGCCGAAGCTGATCGCGCCCATGATGCGGCGTGCCACCAGCGCGCCGACGATCATGCCGGCACCATAGGCCGCCAACGTGAAGCCGACGCCACGGGCGTCGAGCCCGAGCAGGCGCATGGCGTACGGCACGTAGGCCGCCTGCAAGATAAACCACGACATGTTCCATGCGACGCTGGTCGTGAAGACCGGTCGCAGCAGCGGATGGCGCCACACCAGCAACGCGCCGTCGCGCAACTCCAGCAGCGCGTGGCGCGGGGCCGCCGGTGGCCGGGCCGGCTCGCGCAGGCGCAGCAGCAGTGTGATGGCGCAAACCGACAGCGCCGCCGCCAGCACGAAGGCCGCGGATGCGCCGGCCCAGGCCACCAGCGCACCGGCCAGCGCCGGCCCGCCGGCGAAAGCCACGCTGCGGGCCAGTTCGAGCCGGCCGTTGGCCTGTGCAAGCTGGCTGCGCGGCACCAGCGATGGAACCAGCGCCGGCGCCGCCACGCTGAATCCGACCGTGCCAACGGCACCGAGGAAGCCCAGCAGCGCCAGCATGGTGAGCGACAGGCCGCCAGCGAGCAGCACTGCGAGCAGGCCCAGGAACGCCAGCAGGCGCAAGCTCTCGGCCCACACCAGCAGGCGCAGCCGCGAGGTCCGGTCGGCCCACAACCCGAGCGGGATCGACAGCAGCAGGAACGGCAGCGTCTGCGCCGTGCCCAGCAGGCCCACCTCGCCAGGGCCGGCACCCAGCGCCAGCACCGCCACGATCGGCGTTGCCGCCAGGCTCAGCTGCTCGGCCGACTGCGCCGCCAGGTTGGACCAGGCCAGGCCGTTGAAGGAGCGGGGCAGAGGCGAGGGCATGGGCGGATGTTGCGGCGTGGGAACAGGCGCCGATCATGGCCGATATGCCGCCCGGGAGTGGTCGTTTGCGGACATTCGATGGCGGTAGTTGCCTGCGCGTCGTCAGCGGCGTGGGTACCACCGTCAGAGCCGGTGGCGGCCCTTGCCAGCCGGGGACAGGCCGCCCCTGGCAAACACGTAGATCCCGGCGATCACCAGTGCCGTCCCGAACGCCACCCATACGGTGAAGGGTTCGCCCAGCAGCAGGGCCCCCAGCGCGATCGTCGCCATGGGGCCGACCATTCCCGCCTGTGATGCCAGGCTGGCACCGACGCGCTCGATGGCCATCATCACCAGCAGTACCGGCATCACGGTGCAGGCGCTGGCGTTGAGGACCGAGAGCCAGATCACCTCGGGCGCGACCGCGGCGGCGCTCAGCGGGCGCAGCAGCAGAAACTGCCCGATGCACAACACACAGGCCACGGAGCTGGCCAGCCCGACCAGCCGCATCGCGCCCAGCCGGCGCACCAGCTCGCCGCTATAGACCAGGTACACCGCGTAACTCAGCGTGCTGCCAAAAACAAGCAACGCGCCCTGCGCAGCATCGGCGCCTTGTGCGGACAGCTCCATGCCGAACACCAGCAAGACACCGCCGTAACTGATTGCCATGCCGAACATCTGCAGCGGCCGCACACGGCGCTGGTACAACCACCAGCCCAGCGCCATCACGAAGGTCGGGTTCAGGTACAGGATCAGGCGCTCCAGCGACGCGCTGATGTAGGCCAGGCCCAGAAAATCCAGAAAACTCGCCAGGTAGTAGCCGGTGAACCCGAGGCCGGCGACACCGAGCCAGTCCTTGCCGGTCAGGGCCGGCTTACCGCGGCCGGCCCACCATGCCATGGCCACGAACAGCGGCAACGCAAACAACATGCGGTACATGATCAGCGTCACCGCATCGACGCCGTAGCGATAGGCCAGCTTGACGATGATGGCCTTGCCGCTGAAACCGATGGCGCCGACCAGCGCCAGCATCAGGCCAGGCCAGGCGGGGGAGGGGCTGGAGGTGGGGTCGTGGATCGTACGCATGATGGAGCGGAAAAGGGGCCAGGTTGACCTGCCCCCTACCGGCGTACCACCGCATTGGAGGAAGTCCGGGGTTGCAAGGTGTTGTACGCCCACCGCAGCCGGCCTAGCCGCTGTGCCGGCCGCAGATCCATACCGGACCCTCGTGTGGCTCGTGTGTGGCTCAAAGCTTGACCGCCGTGCCGCTCACGGCAACCATCATCATGCCGTTCGCTTCACCCAGCACTTCATAGTCGAAGTCGATGCCGATCACGCCATTGGCACCCATCTCGCGCGCCGACGCGACGAGGTCGTCCATGGCTGCATCGCGCGCGCCGGAGAGCGCACGTTCATAACCACCGGCTCGGCCGCCCACCACGTCGCGCACCGACGCAAACATGTCGCGAAAGATATTGGCGCCGATGATGGCCTCGCCGTGCACGATTCCGAGGTACTGCGACCGTTCCACGCCCTCGGGCAAGGTGGTGCTGAGGAAAAATCCGTCCGTGCTTTTGGAAAACCAACCCATGTGAACACTCCCGCTGACGCACCGCCGATTGGGTGCCCAGGCATCGTACCGCGCGCCACACACCCAACAATAACCACCATGCCCGGCTATCAGGTCCGGCCCGAGCGGTCTTGACGTCGTGCGCCGCCGCACCAGGTTCCGCGTCGTCCAGCGCATGGAGGGCAAGGCTTTGCTTCGGTGCCGATGTGAAGCACGTCAACCCGAATTGAACTGCCCTTGACCTGCCTCACATCTGGCTCATCCCGCCGTCGGCAATGATTTCGGTGCCGACGATGAATCCCGATTCCTTCGACACCATGTGCAGCACCGTGGCGGCGATTTCATCGGGAGTGCCGAAACGCCCCAGCGGTATCTGCGCCTGAACGCTGGTGGCCATCGCCTGCTGCTGGGCCGGCGTCATGCCCAGCTTGCCGTACAGCGGCGTGCTCACCGGGCCGGGGCTGAGCACATTCACGCGCACGCCCTGGGGCAGCAACTCGGCCGACAGGGTTTTTGCCAGTGAAATCAGCGCGGCCTTGCTGGCGGCGTACACGCTGGAATTGGGCATGCCGATGTGCGCATTGATCGAGCCATTGAGCACGATCGAGCCGCCACGCGTCATCAGCGCGGCCAGGCGCTGGATCAGGAAGTAGGGGCCTTTGACATTGGTGTCGAAGCTGCTGTCCCACAGGGCTTCGTCGATCTGCGCCAGCGGGCCGAATTTGGCCACGCCGGCGTTGACGAAGACGCCGTCGATCACGCCCATCTGCGCCTGCAGCTCGGCGACCAGCGCGGTCTGGGCCGCCACGTCGCCGGCTTCGCTGACCAGCGCCAACGCATCGGGCCCGAGTTCGGCCTTGACGCGGGCCAGGCCCCCCAGATCTCGACCGGTGATCGCCACACGGGCGCCCTCGCGGGCGAAGGCGATGGCGGCAGCTGCGCCGATGCCGCTGCTGCCACCGGTGACCAGAATGTTCTTTCCTTCGAAGCGGTTCATGATGGTTCCTTCCGTTGTTTCGTTGATGTCTTGCCGGGTCTTTCAACCCGTTTCCAGGGCTGATGGAGCAAGTGTCTGGCGAAGGAAGGCGCTACAGACGCCATAATCTCGATGAACTCATGCGAAACGCTCGAACATGTTGAGCCTGGACGATCTGCAACTATTGGATGCGGTGCGTGCCACCGGCAGCCTGTCGCGCGCGGCCGAGCGGCTGGGCAAGGCTGCCTCCACCGTGTCGTACGCTGCGCGCCAACTCGAAGACCGGCTCGATGCACTGCTGTTCGATCGTGCCGGCTACCGCATCGCGCTGACGCCGGCCGGTCTGCTGCTGGTCGAACAGGGCGCGCAGCTGCACGCACAGGCGCAGCGACTCACCGAGCGGGTCAAGCAGGTCGCCCATGGCTGGGAGTCCGAGCTGCGCATCGCCACCGACGAGCTGGCGAACATCGAGGCGCTGCTGCCGCTGGTGACCGACTTCGACGCGCTGGCCAGCGGCGTGCGCCTGCGTTTTGCCCACGAGGTGCTGGGCGGTACCTGGGAGGCGCTGCTGGACCAGCGCGCCGACCTGGTGGTGGCGGCCACCAACGAGCCGCCGGCGATGGCGCATCTGCAGTGGTTTGAGTTGACGCAGCTGCAATGGGTGTTTGCGGTGTCACCGCGGCACCCGCTGGCACGCGAGACGCAGCCGCTGTCGATGGAGGCGATTGCCGCGCACCGCGCGGTGGTGGTGGCCGATACCTCACGTCTGGCCATCGCCCGCAGCTACGGCGTGCAGATGCACCAGGAGCGGCTGGCCATGCCGAGCATGCGGGCCAAGATTGCGGCCCAGGTGGCGGGGGGAATAGGATTTTCAAACGCCATAGGACGCCCCAAGAATGGGCCTGAAAAAGCTCCCGACCGAGCCCGCAGAGGGCCAAAGTACGCAAGTCTGGGCGGATTCAGCGCGCAGTCCGGGCGTCTGCAGGCTCGGGGCTGGCGAGTTGGCAGGTCTTTGAACGTTTACGGCGCGCAGGATTGGCCCGGTCTCAGGGTTGACCCTGATGTTGGCCATGGTTTGCCGACACAGCGCGCAGCGCCACCGGGGGCTACAGGGTACCCGCAGCCCGCAGCGATAGGTATCCGACAGCGCAAGCGGCTCAAGCAGCGAAGTGCAGCCCCGCCTCGCGCACCCGACCCTTGGGCGGCGGCTGCGGATCCAACCCCAGGTGCGCAAGGATCTTCTCGATCACCGGCCGCTCCAGGATGGCGGCGATGATCCTCAGTTCCCCGGCGCCGCAGTTCGGGCAGCGCTGCAGGTCGATGTCGAACACGCGCTTGAGCAGCCGTGCCCAGCTGATGCGTGCGGGCCGGGCTTGGACGGTCTCGGCCTCGCACTGGACGCCGGATGCGGCAACGCCTGGCACTCCCTCATCCTTGGGCGGCCCCTGCGGCACCACCAGCGAGCGCTGCTTGGCATTCGGGGCGAGTACACCATGGAAGCGGATCAGGTGCAGCCTGGGCCGTGGCACCAGCGCCGCCAGCCGCTGCAGGAACTCCAGCGGGCTCATCACCAGGTGCGTGGTGCCGTCGCGCCAGGGTGTCTTGAGCTTGAGTTCCACCTGGCCGGCGGCGTTGAGCTGCACTCTCTCGTCTGCCAGCGCCGGCCGGGTGATGTAACGGCACAGCTGCTCCAGCCGCTTGCGCTCGTGCGCTTGCACCCGCACGGCAGCGTGCAGGCTGAAGCCGTCGATGTCGGAACACAGAAGCTCGCGCGCCAGACCAAAGCGCGCCATCGCGCCGCGCAGCGTCAAGACCTTCTGCCCGGCGCGCGGCCCGAAGGCGATGCGGTAAGTGATGGCTGCCACCTGCAGTGGCCGCAGGGTGCGCGCTTCGTCCCCGTCGGCGTCCGGCTCGGCCAGCCAGGTCTGCCCCATCTCCTCGACCAGCACGCCCCGGCGCGTGAGCATCTTCATCAGCCGGGCGATGACCGTGTGCAGCAGCGCGTGCAGTTCGTCGTCTGTGGGCGCACCGGCTTGGACGAACACCGGCACACCATCGGCACCGCACCGGTACACCCCGTCCAGCACCAGGCAGTGCAGGTGGATGTTGAGGTTGGCGGCAGAGCCAAAACGCTGGATCAGCGTGACGGCGCCGCCCTGGCCCTCTTCGCCTTTGAGTCCAACGCCATCCAGCAGATGGCGCGTGACCACGCGCTGCACCACCTGCAGCACCGGCGTGACCAGCTCGGGCTGCGCGGCCAGCAGCAAACGCAGCGGGATCGGCAGCGAGAGCACCCACTGGCGCACTGGCACATGCGGGATGACGTGATCCACCAGGTGGGCGGCGGTCTGCGACATGCGCCGGGCACCACATGAGGGGCAGAACCCGCGCCGTTTGCAGCTGAAGGCCAGCAGCTTGTCGTGGCCGCAGTCGCCGCAGCGCAGCCGCAGGAAGCCGTGCGCCAGGATGCCGCATTCCAGGAAGGCGTCGAACTCGTCACGGACGAATTGCGGCAGCCTGGCACCTGCGGCCTCTTCGGACTGGGCGAAGAAACTCTGAGCATGCTGCTGCACCAGCCGGTACAGCGTGGTCTGCTCGGGCCGGTGGCGCTCGTAGTGGACCGGGGCGCCATCGCAATGCGCCCTCCCGGTGTGGTGAGCGTTGGTTTGCACGCGCTGGGCATGGAGAATCTGGGGTGGTGCAGCTTCTCAGGGCGCGCGGGCCAACGCATCCGCCTTTGGGGGGATCACCAACTCCCGGTGCCACGGCGATGGCCCCGCAGCGGCGCAGCACCTTGCCCGGGAGCGCCGCCGCCGGCCATGCGGTAGCAACTACTGCGCGATGGCATACACGGCACGATCTATCCATCGATCCGGGTCGGCGCTTTCCACGCCCGCGCAAAGCCGTCGACTGATCAAAAGGACCGAAAGCGCTTATCCATACATGGTCGCCCCCTTTTGTCCAGGGTCGCAATTGGTGTCAGTGAGCAGGAAGAGGTTGCAGCCATACATTCGGACTTTTGCGAGGCCTCAATCGACCTCTGTCCCTGATGGAATTTGCTGGTTGATTCCCCATCACGGCCAATGGCCTCAAGGGCCGGTGGATAAGTCGGGTTTGATCAATCACGGTCTGACCTGTCTCGCCATCACTTCATGTTTGCCTGAGCAATCGGTAGAACTCCTCGTTTGGATGTGTATTGGTTACGACGCGCTGAAGGGTTATCCACAGGCGGCCGGAAGCGCGCCTCTCACGCTGGCTGCCGGACGCCTGTGGGTAACCCGTGCTCGCCCTTGCGCGGTTGATGGAGGCTTTCGAAATGCCTGCCATGAGCCAAGATTGCCCAAGCGATACGTGCGTTCTTGTTGGCTACTGCCACCGTCGCGACGTTGTCGTGTCGTCGCGCAAGCAGCTTCTTGATCCAATGGCTCTGATTGTCATTCTTGCGCTCGGCATGCTTGACTACCGCCCGAGCACCGTGGACAAGAAGGCTGCGCAGGTAGCAGTCTCCGCGCTTACTGATTCCGCCGAGCGATTCCTTTCCGCCACTTGAGTGCTGACGTGGCACCAAACCAAGCCATGCGGCCATCTGCCTCGCATTCGTGAATGCCCGGGCATCTCCCACTGTCGCGGCCAGTGCACTGGCTGTAATCGGGCCAATGCCGGGAATTTCAGTCAAGCGTTGCACGGCTTCGTCCTCGCAGTTCAACCGCTTGATCTCCCGCTCCAGTTCCCCTACCTGGCGGTCGAGCACTTGGAAGTGTTCCCACAGCCGATGGACCAAAGCGCGCATGGCTCCGGGCAGCTCGTTCTCCGCGTCTTCGAGGATGTCGGGAAGATGGGTAGGCAGTTGGCGGATCCCCTGTGGCATCACAATGCCGAACTCGCCCAGGAGACCTCGAATTTGGTTGACCTGGGCGGTGCGCGCTTTGACAAACCCCTGGCGCGCGCGATGAATCGACAGCACCGCCTGCTGGGCCGGTGTCTTCAGCGCGACGAAGCGCATGTTCGGCCGACTCACCGCCTCGCAGATCGCTTCGGCGTCACGCGCGTCGTTCTTGTTCGTCTTGACATAAGGCTTCACGAATTGCGGCGCCATGAGCTTCACGTCGTGACCGAGGCCGAGCAGCCGTCGCCCCCAGTAGTGCGCCGATGCGCAAGCCTCCATGCCGACCCGACACGACTGCAGATTGGCAAAAAACGAAAGCACCTGATTGCGCTTGAGTTGCTTCTTCAGAACAACATTTCCGCGCCTGTCCACGCCGTGAACCTGGAAGACGTTCTTAGCCAAGTCCAGACCAATCGTTGTAATTTCCATTTCGGTTGCTCCTTTCCAGTCCAGAGGTTGATTCGGATCTCCAGCGTGGCATCTCGATGCCGCCTTTGGGAAGGGGGCGACCATCCCATTACGGCCGCGCGATCGGCGCATCTCACGCAAGACTCGCGCGGCGGTGGGTAAGCCGCCTGGCTCGACAACGGCAGAAGTCGCTGTCAGCCGTCAGCATACATGGACGCCCCTTTTGCCAAGCACTCATTCGATGACGGCGAGAAGGTAAAGATTGCGTGCATACATCCGGTCTTTCGTGCGGCAATTGCCGCTGACCCTGATGGGATTCGCCGGCCGGTTCCTGATCAGTGCTTCGAGCTG